>CAXTKE010000007.1:322929-382452 GCA_964244845.1 uncultured Spirosoma sp. | reverse complement strand
CCGGCGGCAGAAAGACCTGAAAACGTTTGAGTTTGGCAAAGTATATCATAAAGTACAAGGCGAAGACAGCCTGCCCCTGCCTCCGGCTGGACAGGCCCGCCCCGGCGGGGGGACCACGAAGTACGTTGAGCGGATGCGGATGAGCCTGGCGATGCTTGGTAATCAGCATTCCGAAAGTTGGCTGCAAAAGGGCCAGCCGGTAGCGTTTCATGATCTGGCAACGGCTGTGCAGCGGGTACTGAATCTGTTCCGAATTAAGTCTTTCGATACGCAACCCGCCGACCCCGTGCTTTTTCAGTATGGTCTAACCTATCTTGTCAACAAAAAACCGCTGGTCAGTTTGGGCCTGGTTCATCCGAAACTCACAAAGCTGGTCGACCTGAAGCAGCCCGTCTTTTACGCTGATTTCGATTGGCAGGCACTGCTGAAATCAGCGACAACGAAGACCCGTTATGAAGAGGTATCCCGGTTTCCCGATGTTCGGCGCGACCTCTCATTAGTGCTTGACACAGGAGTTACGTTCGAGCAAATCAGCCGGTTAGCCCGTCAGACGGAACGCAAACTATTGCGGGCCATTAATGTGTTTGACGTGTATGAAGGGGAGAATCTGGGGCAGGGAAAGAAAGCCTACTCCGTCAGTTTCACGCTTCAGGATACCGCTCAGACGCTCACTGACGTAACCATTGACAAAACCATGCAGCGACTGATGACCGCTTTTGAGCAGGAATTGGGGGCTGTAATTAGAAAATGAATGATAGATTGATTGAATGATTGAATAAGGTTCGCGATAGCTATTCAATCATTCAACCAATCTATCACCGCGCGGGCGACCCCGTCAACAATTCAGTAAATACTGTGGTTAGCGAACATCAAATTATTGCGCTGGTTGAGCGATTTGAGCACAAACTCAAGTTGCTCACGGGCGTATGTACTGACGCTAAAAAGCAGGTAGATCACCTGGAAAGGGAGAATTTCGTTCTACAGGAAAGCCTGAGAGAGCAACAGGAGTTGGTCAGGCAACTACGGAAAAAACCTGTTATTTCGGAAAAAAATACACCAAAGTCAAAAGATGTTGGTATAATTGTAAAAGACAATCAGTCTGATACCGATACGAATGCTGAATTAAAACAACAACTCGACGAGTATATCCGGGAATTGGAACGGTGCATTGCTCACTTGAGTAGTTTGTCATAAACCCAAATTGGTTCCGGGGCGATGCCCCAATTGAGCCGACTGCAGCGATGGAAGAATTGCCTATTCGCGTAAAAATTGCCGACCGCAGCTACAAGTTAATGGTAGAAGCGGACTCGGAAGCTATTATACGCGAAGCCGCTAAGCTCATTCAGGACGAATTGAAGCAATACCGGGAGAAGGGCCTTACAGATACACAGGAAGCCCTGGCGATGATAGCCTTCGACTGCTTGGTCAACAAGCTCAGAGGAGAACGACAAATGCAACGATTACAACAAATGGTGTTTGACAAAATAACTCAATTAGACCAGGTTGTCACGCCGGTCATTACAACATAAAAACGGCGGACCACTTATTCAACAAAACCCCGAGTTGACGTTCAGAGCACGCGTATCGCAGATTGGTTGATGGTTTATTTGTTCAACCCTAACGATATAGTCCGATGGACATTCCAGTTTGGTTAACGATTCTTGCCGCCCTTGTTGGGGGTGGTATTGGCATATTAATTGGCCGTCAGAGCATGGCGGGCGTTCGCGCAAAGCACGAAAAAGAAGCCGAAGAAAAAGCGGCAGCTATTTTAAAAAACGCTGAGTTACAGGCCGAAAACATCAAAAAAGACCGGATGCTGGAGGCAAAAGAGAAGTATTTGAAACTGAAAACCGAATTTGAAGAGACCACGAATCAGAAACGAAATTTACTTCTCCAAAACGAAACGAAATTAAAACAGCGCGAACAACAACTGACCCAACAGGCCGACCAGCAGCGAAACCGCGAAAACGAGTTAAATCAGCAGCGCAACGAACTTGGGCAGCAGAAAAATAGCTTGACTCAGCAGCTTGATGCCCTCAACAAACGCCGGGAAGACGTTGACCGGAGGCAGCAGGAAGCGGATTTGATGCTGGCCGATCAGGTCGCGCAACTTGAAAAAATTGCCGGTCTCTCCGCCGATCAGGCACGCGAGCAACTCATCGAAACGCTGAAGGCAGAAGCCGAAACGCGAGCCTCTTCCTACATCAAAAACATTGTTGAAGAAGCGAAACTGACCGCTACCAAAGAAGCGAAAAAGGTCGTAATCGAAACGATTCAGCGGACGGCTACGGAACACGCTATTGAAAACTGCGTGTCTGTTTTCAACATCGAATCCGACGATGTAAAGGGTAAGATCATCGGTCGGGAAGGCCGCAATATCCGCGCTCTCGAAGCCGCTACGGGCGTCGAAATCATTGTGGACGATACGCCCGAAGCCATTATTATTTCGGGCTTCGACCCCGTTCGGCGCGAAATTGCCCGTCTGTCGCTGCACCGGCTCGTGCAGGATGGCCGCATTCACCCCGCCCGAATTGAAGAGATCGTTGCCAAAACCCGCAAGAATATCGAAGATGAAATTGTGGAGATTGGTGAGCGGACGGTCATCGACCTCGGTATTCATGGCCTGCACCCCGAACTGATTAAGATGGTTGGCCGGATGCGTTTCCGGTCGAGTTACGGGCAGAATCTGCTTCAGCACTCACGTGAGGTGGCTAAACTCTGCGCCACAATGGCTGCCGAACTGGGTCTGAACGCCAAGATTGCCAAACGCGCCGGACTGCTCCACGACATTGGTAAAGTATGGCCCGAAGAAGCCGAACTGCCCCACGCCATTCTGGGCATGGAACTGGCCAAAAAATATAAAGAAAATCCTGAAGTTATCAACGCCATTGGTGCTCACCACGACGAAATCGAAATGACGAGCATGATTTCGCCCATCGTTCAGGTATGCGATGCCGTATCGGGTTCGCGGCCCGGTGCGCGTCGGGAAATGATGGAATCGTATATCCGGCGGCTGAAAGAACTCGAAGAATTAGCCAGTAGTTTCCCTGGTGTTCAGAAATGTTACGCCATTCAGGCCGGTCGTGAGCTGCGGATTATGGTCGACGCCGACCACGTTTCCGACGAACGCGCTGGCATTCTGTCGTACGAGATTTCGCAGAAAATCGAGAAAGAGATGCAATATCCCGGCCAGATAAAAGTGACGGTTATTCGGGAGATGCGGGCCGTAGCGTATGCGAAATAGGGTGTGAATTTACCGCACGGACGACTTGAAATGTACAATGGATAATGGGCCGCTTACGCCCTTACTCATTGTACATTTTTCGTTTTTGATTATACATTTTTCATCATACATTTAACCCCATATGGATTTCTTAACAACTGTTTTACTACTGCTCGTTGGCGCAGGTGGGGGCGTCGCACTGGCCAGTTCCCTTCGCAAACGGGCGGGTGTTACCAATGTCCGGCACGATTCGGTGCTACTGCTGGAGCGCATCGAGAAAGTATTTAAGGTAGTCATGGCCGAAGGCTACTTCTCCGAGATTTACAACTACCAGGATCAGAAGAAAATCCTGTACGTGTTGAACGACCCGAAAAAAGCGATGGTCATTGCCAAATCGAAAGTGCTGGTTGGGTTCGACTTTGCGAAAGTCAGGTTTCGGGCACCGGACAACGGCGAGAAAAAGCTGATTATTGAATCGTTTCCGCAACCGGAAGTGCTGTCGATTGATACCGACTATAAATTCTACGACATTCAGGCCGGTTTTCTCAATCACTTCAGCGGGGAAGATTACACCCAGATTCTGGATGAAGCCAAGCAGGCTATGAACGACCGTGCATTGCAAAGCGATTTGCCGAAAATTGCCAACAACCAGATTCAGTACATGATGTACCAACTGGCGAGTTCAATGGGTTGGCAACTTCAACTCCCCGAAGCCGAACAGCGGCAGTTGGAAGCCCTCAAAGCACAAGCCGAAGAAAAAGCGAACGATCAAGCCACGAAGCTGTTGCGTTCGGGAGACGCATGAAACGTAAAACAAGTACATGATCGTTGTCGTTTATTCTTTTTCGATTCATCGTGTCGAACCGGACAACCGACAGCTATAGGCGTTGAACGGGCGTCGATTACGGACGAATTATAGAGCCAATGATGGCGCACAACGTTTATGAAATTACTTCTCCTGTTCACGTTATTACTTGCTTTTTCGGCCAAGGCTCAGACCGACGATGGCGGGCAGTTTTGCCAGGCGGGCAAGGTGCGTTACTTCGGGCGGCTGGCGGCCAACCCCAAAGCCCGGCTGGCTTACCCCGGCGACCCAACCATCGACGTTACATATTACGGCCTCGATCTTCGGCTGACCCATACGCCCAACTACCTGCGTGGAGCCGCTACAGTCACGTTGAAAAGTACAGCGGCTAATCTGACTACTTTTTTTCTGGATCTAAATTCAACGACCTCCACAACAGGGGAAGGATTGCGTGTGGATTCGGTAAAGGTGGGTAGCCAGAAGCTCCAATTCACTCATGCGCAAAACAAACTAACCATCACCCCTACTCAGCCATTAGCCAGTGGTCAGGTGCTAACGCTCACGGTCTTTTATCAGGGTATTCCAAACAGCGGACAAGGCAGTTTCGTCTTTGGCAGGCATGAGAACACGACTGACCCGTCGATCTGGACACTGAGCGAACCCTACGGCTCACCCGACTGGTTTCCGTGCCGCGATACCCCCGCCGACAAAGCCGACTCATCGGCCGTTAGCATTACGGCTGCCGCCCGTTTTGTATCGGTTTCCAACGGCGTTCTGGTCAGTACGACCGATAATACGGATGGTACCCGAACGTATCGCTGGCGAAACAGCTACCCCATTGCCCAATACCTGATTTCGATAGCGATGTCGAATTACGAGCGGTACGATACGCCCGTTCCGGCCATAGCGAATGGGCAGAGCCTGCCGGTAACGCATTACATTTACCCCGAAATTCTTCCTTCAGTAAAGGCGAATCTGGCCCTTACCCCCACCATGATTCAGTTGTTTACAAACCGATTCGGGCCTTACCCGTTCTTACGGGAGAAGTACGGTCATGCGCAGTTTGGTCGGGGGAATGGGGGTATGGAACACCAGACGATCTCCTCGATGGAAGCGGGTGCGCTGACACCGAATGTTATTGCCCACGAACTGGCTCATCAGTGGTTTGGCGACAAAATCACCTGCCGCGACTGGCAAAATATCTGGCTCAATGAAGGGTTTGCCTCCTATGCCGAAGCCGTTTACGTTGAGTCGGTTAGCGGGCCGACGGGGTATCAATCCTACATGAACAACTTCATGAACAGTGCCCGTACGGCCCGTGGCTCTGTTTACGTGCAGGACATCAGCACCATCGCCAGTATTTTTAGCAGTAGCCGCAGCTATTCAAAAGGAGCGACGGTGCTGCACATGTTGCGTGGCGTTGTAGGCGACAGTACGTTCTTCCGCACCTTACGAACCTACGCTGCCACCCCCACACTGGCCTATCAAACGGCGGTGACCGAGGATTTTCAGGGCGTTGCTCAGCAGGTATCCGGTAAGGATTTAGCTTATTTTTTCAAACAATGGATTTATGGTGAGGGCTATCCGACCTACAAAGCGACGTTTTCGGGCGGGAGCATAGCGAATTCGGCAACTGTACGACTGGAACAACGCAATGCTACGGCTACTAACCCGGCTTCGTTTACCATGCCGGTTCAGATACAGGTAAAATCGGCAGCGGGCGACACCATTGTAACCGTTCTGAATGATCGGTCAGACCAGACTTTTACGCTGCCCTCACGCGGAGCCGTTACCGGTATTGTCGTAGACCCGAACAACTGGATTTTGAAAACCGTCGAAAGCGTTACGGCCTCGTCGTCTGCTATCGTGACAGCCGTTGATGAACCTGTTTCGGGTGATCTGCGCGTGTATCCAAATCCAACAGCCGAAACGGCAACTGTCGATTTCAGTTTGTTCATTCCCGGACCAATAAACATTTCAGTAACGAATATACTGGGGCAGCGTGTGCAGTCAAATCACGAACCAATGCTCAGGCCGGGTACGTATAGTCGAACGCTCAGTTTGCGTGGCTTATCAGTTGGTCGATATACCGTTACCGTTGAAACGACGGATGGCGTACAAAACTGCGTATTACTGGTCTATTAACTGCTCCTGTTACTACTATTTACGGGAATAATTCTGCTACTATTTTCTTCATTTTATTTACCTGATATAAGCGTACGGGCCACTTCCTAAAATATTAGAGCGACGCTTAACAATTCTTAAGTGGCTTAGTTTATTCTGTATACCACTGAATAATCCGGTCGACTAATGGCCGGATCTATTCTATAGAACCTCGCGCTAACGTTTATGAAAGTATCCGACTCAACGTCCGTTTTAAGTGATAATAGTGCCCTAACTACTCAGTTAAGTAAACCGACAAACCCACGTCGGCCCGTTCACGAATTTGGAGCGGGTGACGTTCATGATCTGATTTGTTTCTCACATCTCCGCTGGAATTTCGTTTATCAGCGTCCTCAGCATCTCCTTAATCGGGCTACGAAAAATTACCGGGTTTGGTTTATCGAAGAGCCTGTCTGGGGTGACAATCTGCACATGAGTAGCTATCAGCCTACGGATCGGCTAACGGTGCTTGTTCCCCATCTTCCTCATGGTACCAACCCCGACGAAGCCATACGTCTTCAACGTCAGCTTCTCGATGAATTCATAAGCCGCGAAACGATCAACTCGTTTGTTGCCTGGTATTATACCCCCATGGCTTTGCTTTTCAGTGACCACCTGAAGCCAAGCCTGACCATTTATGATTGCATGGATGAGTTATCGGCGTTTTGGGGTGCGCCACCTCAACTGCTGGAGAAAGAAAAGCAACTCATTCAACGGGCAAATATTCTCTTTACCGGCGGATACAGTCTGTATGAAGCGAAGAAAAACCGTCACCCGCATGTATTTGCATTCCCGAGCAGCATTGACTTCAGCCACTTTTCGATGGCTCGCAGACCGCAACCCGACCCAAGTGATCAGCGGACGTTACCCAATCCGCGCATTGGCTTCAGTGGCGTCATCGACGAACGGTTCGACTATAAACTGTTAGGTGAACTGGCTTCAAATCGGCCCGAGTGGCAGTTTATTATGCTTGGGCCAATTGTTAAGATTGACCGTGCCTTGTTACCCAGCAACCCAAACGTGCATTATCTGGGTATGAAAGCCTATAAAGAGTTGCCTACCTATTTCGGCAATTGGGATGTGGCCATTCTGCCGTTTGCGCTCAACGAGTCAACACGGTTTATCAGTCCGACAAAGACACCCGAGTATTTAGCTGCCGGTTTACCCGTTGTATCAACGCCCATACGCGATGTCGTGCGGACGTATGGAACAAGCGGATTTGCGCAGATTGCTGATTCGGCAAAAGCATTTGAAACAGCTATTGAACAAGCTCTTGTTAATAAATCGGCTGACTGGTCAGCGATTGATGCCTTCCTGAATGAAAACTCCTGGGATCATACCTGGAACGAGATGAACCGGCTAATGACAGCCCAGATGAAAGTAGTTGTTGATCAATAGCAGTAGCTAAGTGACTGACACGCGTGTTGTTTTGGTGTCAGTCACTTAACCATTTGTGTGCTATTCCCCGCGTGGCACAACCAGCACCACATCTTCTTTCTCGATCAACACCTGGCCTGGAGCAAGGCCTTTGGGCTTACGTACATATTTTTTAGGCGTTACCGTTACAGGGCATAAGCTATCGGTTCGCCGTTTAGAGTACCAGGCCGCCAACTCCGCAGCTCGTTCAATAACACTTTTCGGAAATGGTTTACCGGTCCGGTATTTTACAACGACATGCGAGCCGGACACATCGCGGGCGTGTAGCCACAGGTCATCTTTATAAGCATATTTTTGCGTGAGCAAGTCATTATTCTTCGCATTTCGCCCGATCAGGATGCGGAACGATTCGTGCATTACTTCTTTAAACAGTGAAGCCGATTCACCACTACTGGCTACCGTTGCTTCGTTGAGTAAACTATGCTGCTTACTATACCGGCGCAATTCTTTCAAACTCTGTATGGCTTCCAAATCAGCTTTCTGCTGTTGTGTCCGTATCAATTCGGCCTCGCGGGCAGCTACCTGATCGGATAAGTGCTGCTCCTCAATTTTTTCGTTTTTTGCTTTACGATAATAACTCTCCGCGTTCTTCTGAGGGCTTAGATCGGGCTTAAGTTTGATAGAAATTGGTTGGTCGCGATAGAAATCGTATAGTGTTAACCGTTCGGGCAATTTAGTTCTGGAATCAGCCTGTATGTCGTGTAGATTGGCCATGAGGATATGACCAATTTCTTCATGACTTGCTCCCTCTTCCCGTTGTACAAGCCGCTGCATAAATACATCTATCTGACTCTCAGCCCGTTTCTGACGTTTTTCAAGGAGCCGCAATAACGTTGCCTTTTCGTGTTCAAACGTTGACAGGCCGTTATAGGCGATAAAAAAGCGGTTTGCTGCGTCAATAGGATCGGTAAACTCCTGCTGTATTTCGCCCGCAGGAAGCAGGCTAAGTGCCGGTTTATGATTAAGCCGCGTTAGGTAGAAACGTGGGGTTTCCAGTTGGCGAAGCACATCCTGAATAATTTTCCACTGCTCATCCGGCCTTGTGTTAGCGTGATTTATTTCCTGCTTATTGAGCCAGTTATTAACTACTTTACCGAACGTGGGAAATAGCGTTCGATAGTTGAACCCAGCTCGTTCAAACGCGTCAAATGACTGGTCGATGGGTCGGTCGAAGCTATCAAAAAGCAGATTTTCATCGGTTATTAACTGCTTATTAAACAGATCAATAACCTGGTTTCCCTGAAACGCCAACAGGTTTGGACGATTACCAAAGAATTTGAACAATAACGAGAAACCGTCTTCTAAACGGATGGCCAAACAACGTTCGTTAAGAAACGATTGAACACGAACCACCGCCCGCTCATGACCAGGCTCTCCAATAACCGATTCGAACAGATCAACGCTATTGGTTCGGGCACGCTGCACCGTTTCAGGAAACAGCAAACCAGAGAAATCAGGACGAAGTGTCGCTTTAATGTAAAACGGTTTATAATAGTTAATTTTCCCCTTTGCCTGCGCAAAAACGAGTACTATCTCATCCCGGTCCTGACTAAAACAGGCCATAAAACGAAGGCTCGATACGGGTGTAAATGGCTCAATAGATGGTTCATGATTGGGTAGCAGGTAGCGTTCAAGAGCCGGTGCGAGTTGTCTCAAAAAATAGTAATTAGTATGCATAACCACTTGTAATTGCACTTAGTAGTAAAGGTATTGGTTTTTAATAATCCGTAAGATTAACTTAAATACTACATATATAAAATATAAGTAATCTGAGTAACAATGGAGATTTTTTTCACTCAACATACTGATAGTCAATTTATTAACATTTTTTAAATTTAACTATTTCATGAATTAATAACATTTTAACTACCGCATTGTGATATATTTATTACGATTTTGCTTTGAAATATAATTTAATCGACATAATATTGATGCGTTTAAACCAATATTTTAACCAACCTAATCTTCATGAAAGCATCGTTCTACAGATTTCTGCAGACCGCCTTTCTGGGTACAGTACTATTACTGTGGAGCTTAAATGCTTCTGCCCAGGACCGTCGCCTGACGGGCAAAATCACTGGCGTTGATGGCCCCGTTCCGGGTGCCAACGTCGTACTTAAAGGTACACAGACAGGGACTTCCACCGATGCCAACGGTGGCTACTCTCTAAACATTCGGGGAGCCAATCCGGTGTTAGTTGTGTCGGCCATTGGGTTTAAAACTCAGGAATTTAATGTCGGAAACCGTAGTGAGGTTAACATTATACTCGAAGACGACGCCACTGCGCTGAGCGAAGTGGTTGTAACGGGGTATTCTACGGAAAATCGTCGTGATGTAACGGGAGCGGTCTCAACTGTGAAACCAGCGCAGCTAAAGGTTGTGCCATCGGCAAACGTTGAGCAGCAGTTACAGGGTCGGGTAGCCGGGGTAACCGTTATCACAAACGGCCAGCCTGGTACCAGTAGCCAGGTTCGGGTACGGGGTTTCGGCTCGTTTGGTGGTAACCAGCCTTTATATGTTGTAGATGGGGTGCCAACGCAAAACATCCAGTACATTTCGCCGGATGACATTGAAACAACTACGGTCCTGAAAGATGCCGCATCGGCCTCTATTTATGGAGCGCGTGCTGCTTCAGGTGTTATTGTTTTAACGACTAAAAAAGGACAGCGCCGGGCGCAGAAACTGAGCGTTAGTTACGATGGCTTGTTTGGTGCAAATGATCCGGGAAAGAGTCTGCCTATTCTAAATCCACAGGAGCAGGCCGACTGGGCATGGCAGGCGCGTAAGAACGATAAGTATCAGGCGGGCGAACCACTTGGTCCTGACAGTTTCACTAATATTGCCGGTGGTCAGTACGGACAGGGGCAAACACCGGTTCTGCCCGATTACCTGTTGGTGGGCAACAGAGCCGGTGTAGCTGCCTCAACAGTCGATTTAGCGGCTGAACAGGCAAAATACAACATCAACCCTGCCAATGGTGCTATTTATAACGTCATTCCGGCAAATAAAGCCGGGACGAACTGGTATAAGGAAATTACGCGGGTAGCTCCCCTGATGCGTCATAGCTTAGGCTTCTCGGGCGGCTCGGAAACCAGCCGGTTTTATGTGAGTCTGAGTATGTTAAAGCAGGCGGGTATCGTTATCAACAATGATTTTTCGCGCTATAACCTCCGGGCAAATACGGAGTTTGATATTACGAAGAAACTGCGTTTTGGCGAGAATTTCCAGGTGTCTTACATAACGACAAAAGGAATTTTAGGTGGTGTAGGCAATCAGCTTGGAAACAGCACGAACAACAACTCGTCGTCATCTGCAGATGAGAACGAGGTATTATCGGCTTTCCGTATGCCGCCAATCATTCCCGTTTACAACGCCTTCGGCGGATACGCTGGTACGGCTGCTCCCGGCTTTAACAACCCACGGAACCCGGTTGCCGATCGTCAGGCAAATGCCAACAACAGTAACTCCAATATCTACGGTTTTGGTAATATCTATCTGGAATATGATGTTATTCCCAACTTGACACTGCGGAGCAGTCTTGGTGGTAACTATTTCAGTAACTACTTCAACAGTTACGGACGGGTACAGTACGAAAACTCGGAGAATAACACAACTTACACGTACGGTGAAGGATCGGGATATGGCTTAGCCTGGACGTTTACCAACACGGCTACCTTCAAGCAGAAGTTTGGTCTGCATGATGTCTTTGCTTTAGGTGGTATCGAAGCCCTGAATACAGGTCTTGGTCGGGGGGTTAATGGCTCCGGTCAGAATCCGTTCTCGCAAGATCCAAACTACGTAACGATTAGTACAACTACTCCTGGAGCTACCCGGGGTGTCGGTAGTTTCTATGGCTTAGGAAATAAGTTTTACTCCCTGTTTGCACAGGCTCGTTACACGTTCAATGACCGTTACATTCTGACAGGCGTTGTTCGTCGGGATGGTTCGTCGCAGTTTGCTGCAACCAACCGTTATGGCGTATTCCCGGCTGTATCGGCCGCCTGGCGTCTTTCGTCGGAAGAGTTCATGAAAAATCTTCCATGGGTATCGGACCTGAAAATCCGGGGTGGTTATGGTATCATGGGTAACTCCAACTATCTGAGTGCCACCAACCAATACAACTTGTATGGAGGTGGTGCTGGCGTGGGGTATGATATTAGTGGTACAAATAACTCTATCGCTTCCGGTTTCTTCCGTAGTCAGATCGGTAACCCGGCTGCCAAATGGGAAAGCAGTATCACCTCAAACATTGGTATTGACGGGTCATTCTTCAATAACAAATTAGAAGTTGTGCTTGATTTCTGGCGGAAGGATACCAAAGACCTGCTTTATCCCCTGTCGCTTCCGGGTGTAGTGGGTGTACGGTCTAACGCCCCTTACGTAAACATTGCCAGTATGCGTAATCAGGGAATTGACCTGTTGATAACAACGCGTGGTAATGTAGTGGGTGATCTGGGTTATGAAGTGACGGGTATTGCCAGTTTCCTCGATAACAAAATCACGGCTATTGCGCCATCGGTTCCTTACTTCTATGCCGGTGGTACACGCTTAAGCACAAACGTTGTTCGGAATGAGCCTGGCCATGACCTGTCTTCGTTCTATGGGTACAAAGTGATCGGTTTGTTTAATAGCAAAGAGGAAGTTGCTGCTGCCCCAACGCAAAGTGGAGCAGGTCCGGGCCGTTTCCGGTATGCCGACACGAACGGTGATAAAGTAATCAACGATGACGACCGTCAGTATCTGGGCAGTCCAATTCCGAAGGTTACCGGTAGCATCACGCTGACCCTGAAGTATAAAGGCTTCGACCTCAACACGAACCTGTATGCCTCACTGGGTAACAAAATCTTTAACAACCAGCGTTGGTTCACCGATTTCTACGCATCCTTCACAGGTGGTGCTGTTAGTACCCGGGTAAAAGATTCCTGGTTGCCAACACATACCGACACAACCGTTCCCATCTACGAAAGCGCGTCGAACTTCAGTACCCAAACGCAGTCGAACTCGTATTACGTAGAAAACGGTTCGTATGGCCGGATGCAGTACCTGAACCTGGGCTATACCTTCCCGGCTGCGATGCTGAGTCGGGTTAACCTGAGCCGCCTGCGGATTTCGGCTTCGGCTACCAACCTGTTCACTATCACCAAATACACCGGCTTAGATCCGGCTGTTGGTGGCTCGGCTGACCAGAACTTTGGTATCGACGTTGGTAACTATCCCGTTACACGCGGCTACAACGTTGGCTTGAGTTTTGGCTTCTAAAACAATTCAGAAAAACGACAGGTTATCGAGCTTACCACACTCGGTAACTTGTCTACAAACACTCTCATTCATTTAATTTCTTAGTCAAATAGCACTATGAAAAATCCTATTACAAAGGGGACGGTAGCCACAGCTATGCTAATGCTGGTTACGTTCGCTTGCAAAGACAAATTCCTTGACGTACCGGCAACCGGTCAGTTGGCTGGTGCGCAATTAACGTCGAGAGCTGGTCTCGACGGACTACTTATCGGGGCTTATTCGCAGTTAAACGCACGCGGCTTTTCTCAGTCGGCCAGTTCGTATAACTGGGTACGAGGCAGCATCTCGGGTGGTGAGGCAAACAAAGGCTCCAACTCTGGTGACTTTAACGCGCTTACGCCTTTCCAAACGTATCAAATACTGCCCAGCAGCGGTGAGGTTAACGCTAAGTGGAACGCTATGTATGAAGGCATCAGCCGGGCCAATTCCGTTTTGCGTACCCTTGCTACAGCAAGTGCTGATGTAACGGCGGCTGATAAAACCCGGCTTACGGCTGAGGCCCGTTTTTTGCGCGGCCATTATTATTTCGAGTTAAAGCGGGCATTCAACATGGTTCCCTATGTTGATGAATCTGTGGACTATGGCTCGGGTATTGAAAAGGTTAAAAACGATGTTGATATCTGGTCGAAAATTGAAGCTGACTTCAAATTTGCGCAGGACAACCTGCCTGCTACTCAGAGCGCGGTTGGCCGGGCTAACAAATGGGCGGCTGCGACTTACTTAGCGAAAACCTACTTGTATCAGAAGAAATATGCTGAAGCAAAAGCCTTATTCGATCAGGTAATTAGTGCCGGTACTACATCGGATGGTAAGAAATACGCGCTGTTGGCTAATTACTCGGACAACTTCAATGCCGCTAAAGACAACGGGACAGAGTCTGTTTTCGCCATTCAGGCCGCTGCCAATACTGGGAACTCCGATAATGCAAACCCTGATCTTGTCCTGAACTTTCCTTACAACACGGGCTCTAACGGTCCTGCTGGCTGCTGCGGTTTCTTTGCGCCCAGTTTCGAGTTAGCGAACTCGTTCCGCGTCGATGCCAAAGGGTTGCCTTTATTAGATGGTTCGTATAACTCAGGTGCCAATCAGTTGAAAAACGACCAGGGTATCCCATCGAGCGCAGCCTTTACACCCGATGCTGGCCCGGTTGACCCACGTCTGGACTGGTCGTTAGGCCGCCGGGGTATTCAATACCTGGATTGGCAGCCTCATCCAGGTCTTGACTGGATTCGTGACCAGGGCTTTGCCGGTCCTTATTCGCCGATCAAGTTCGTTTTCTATAAGTCGCAGGACAAAACGCTGACCGATGGTAGCTCCTGGACAGATGGCTATTCGGCTATTAACTACAACATCATTCGCTTCGCCGATGTGTTGTTGATGGCTGCCGAATGTGAAATCGAAGTAGGTAGTTTAGCTACGGCCCTTGGATACGTCAACCAGATTCGGGCACGGGCTGCTAATCCAGCCGGGTTTGTGAAAGCAACCGGTGGTGCGCCTGCTGCCAACTACGTGATCAGCAACTACACGGCGTTTGCTGATAAGGCGGCTGCCCGGACGGCTGTTCAGTTCGAGCGTAAATTGGAACTGTCGGGCGAAGGCCACCGCTTCTATGACTTGGTTCGTTGGGGAACGGCGTCAACTGTGCTGAATGCATTCCTGGCTTACGAAGGCGCGAAACTATCTGTTGGGTACACGGGAGCTAAATTTACCACTGGCAGAGATGAGTATCTGCCGATTCCGCAAACGCAGATCGACTATCAGGGCAAGGATGTTTTAAAGCAAAATCCTAACTATTGATTTCATAGTATCTCTTTGCAAAAACCGCTCTGCATACACAGAGCGGTTTTTTTGTGAAAAGACTTTCGCTTCGAGCCGTGCCACGGTTCCCAAGTGCGTTTAGGATAACCGTGGCACGGCTCGAAGCGAAAGGCCTGTGTATGAAACAATAGAGAAACCCCGCAGTTAATAGTCTACAAAACAAATAGATAAGCGTTATGAGCAAAGGAGCATCTCAACCAACCGTCCGCGATACGGCTGATGAAACAAAAAAGTACGAATTAGATAATAACCTGCCTGATGAAGCACAGGGGAAAACGTCGCGCGGAAAGCACAAAAGCAAACAGAGCACGGAGGATGTGCATGATGCTACCGGCTCCGTTGAGAAGACTGACAAAGGCGGTCATGGTCATTCGGGTCACAGCGGTAACCGGAGTGGCAGCGAATCAAATGCATAAACGGTAGAAAATGATGAATTATGAATTATGAGTGATGAATTACTCGCTTTTGTCTATTCATAATCGCACCGGCGACCCGGTTATCACTCATAATTCATAATTAAAACGGTGGACCTGAACCAACTCCGCGCCGAACTTCGGCAGGAACACAAGGATATTCTGGCTTACTGGCAACGCTATGCGCCCGACAAGGAGCATGGCGGTTTCTACGGCCGGGTAAACTACCAAAACCAGCCCGATACCAAAGCCGATAAGGGCATTGTGCTGAATGCCCGCATTTTATGGACGTTCTCGGCTGCTCTTCGGCATACACAGCATGAGGACTATCGGGCCACCGCCGACCGGGCGTTTACCTATATCTCTACGTACTTTACGGACCCAAACTATGGCGGAGTCTATTGGTCGGTGGATGCTGTCGGACAGCCAAAATATCCGCTGAAACATCTTTACGGGCAGGCTTTCGCGCTTTATGGGTTAAGCGAATACGTTCACGCAACTGGCTCTGCCCCTGCTCTCGCCTTAGCAAAAAAACAGTTTCAAACGATGGTGCAACATGCTTACGACAGCAAACGTGGTGGGTTCGTTGAGGCTCTGGCTCAGGATTGGTCGCCCGCAACGGATTACATCATCAGCAAGTATGACAATCAGGAAATTAAGACGATGAATACGCACCTCCATATTCTGGAGGCTTTCACCTGTCTGTACCGCGTTTGGCCCGACAAGTCCGTTGCCGACCAGATGCGCGGAATGCTGCGGATGTTTCTGGATCATATTGTTGACCCGAAAACTTACCGCATGAACCTGTTTATGGATAACGACTGGAAAATCAGGCGGACAGCAATTTCCTACGGTCACGACATTGAAGCGTCGTGGTTATTGCCCGAAGCTGCCGACGTATTAGCAGCTAAAAACCCGGCGGATAAAGCCTTACAGAAAACCGTTCGGGATGTTGGCGTGAAAATGGCGCGGGCCGCTGCCACCGGTTTCGACCCGGCTGATGGAGGCATGAACTACGAACTCGATCCCGATGGTCATCTTAATCAGGAACGCTCGTGGTGGGTGCTGGCCGAAGCAATGGTCGGATTTATGAACGCCTATCAGCTTACGCACGAAAAAGCATTTTTAGACAAATCGGTAAAAAGCTGGGAGTTCATTAAAAAATACCTGCTCGACCTCAAAAACGGCGAATGGTACATGGGCGTAACTGCTGAACATAAAGTACTGGGCAACGAAAAAATAAGCATGTGGAAATGCCCGTATCACAACAGCCGCGCCTGTCTGGAGATGCTCGAACGGATGGAGCATCTACGGTAGCAGTATGTATCGATTCAGAACGTTTCCGTTAACCGACGATCGAATACTCCATTATAAATACTGACAGGATTGATATCCAGCTCGTTGTCACCCCATGTTAGTACGCCATACTCATCAAGCTGGACTTCGCTAAATAAAACTGGATCCAAAAATTTACGAATCAGCGGATGATGACTCTTTTGTAGAAATTCTGTAAAATCGGCTACGACAATTTTTCCATCCGAAAATCGGACTTCAAGTTGGTTTGCCCCTATCACAGCATAAGCAACAATTTTCATTAAATTCGCTTGGTTATTTTTCGTAAGGTTGGTTTCGTATGTAAAACAAAATAATTTATCCATTCATCCAACATCAGGTATTTATATTTACTGACCAACTTCTCCAGCTCTTTCCGCTGAGCAGGCGGAAAGTCATCTTTCCCCGCTACGCGTTTATATACTATGTCAACAATTTCTTTATTCACTATCTCAAACTCAACGTTTAATTCAGCATCGGCGTATTGAGCATGTACATGAATGGGTTCGTGTTCATTGGCATAAAAGCGAATAACAATTCCCAGGTATTCAAAAATCTTAGGCATAACAAGGTGAAACAAGTATAGACGATTTACGCCTTCAGGAGTAACCGTTTTTACAACGGCTGTTTGGCGAACCCGCTCCTTTTCCCTGATGTTATAGGTATAGAGTCAACATGACTTCCTTATTGAACCGCTCCGGCGTTCCGGTGCTACCAGACTGAATGCTTTACCCCAACACCTTAGAAACTAAATTAGGATTCGATACCATCCGCGAACGGCTGAAAGAGGCTTGTGTTAGTCCGCTCGGTCAGGATTATGTCGATAAGATCCGTTTTACCGATAACGGCCAACTGATTGACAAGTTACTCCGGCAAACGACTGAATTTAAGCAGATTGTTCAGTACGAAACTGATTTTCCGAATAGCAATTATATTGACGTTCGGCCCCACCTGAACCGCATTCGGGTGGAAGGGCTGGCTCTCACTGAAGCCGAATTTTTCGACCTCAAGCTGGCTCTTCGGACCATTCAGGATTGCCTGCGGTTCCTGTCCAAACGCGAAGAAGATAATAATTTTCCGTTTCTGCGCGAGTTGGCGGGACCGGTGGGTGTTGACAAAAAGCTGACTGATTCGCTGGAGCGCGTGATTGATGACCGGGGCAACGTCCGGGATTCGGCCTCCCCCGAATTATCCGCCATTCGTCGGCGAATTATCAGCGAGCAGGCTAACCTCCGCAAACGGCTCGACAGTATTTTACGGCAGGCCCGGCAAAACGGCTGGATTCCCGACGATCTGTCGCTGACGGTGCGTGGCGGACGGCTTGTGATTCCCATTGCTGCCGAACACAAACGCAAGATCAAAGGCTTTGTGCATGACGAATCGCAAACGGGGCAGACTGTGTTTATGGAACCAGCGGAAGTGTTCGACGCCAACAACGAAATCCGGGAGCTGGAGTATGCCGAACGACGCGAAATTTACCGTATTTTGCTCGCCCTCACCGACCAGATTCGTCCGCATCAGGAGGAATTGAAAAAGGCAGTTAACTTTCTGGCACAGATTGATTTTATCCGGGCAAAGGCAAAATTAGCTGTTCAGTTAGACGCCATTATGCCCAAACTGCATGAACGTCCGTTTGTCAACTGGACCAACGCCCGCCACCCGTTGCTGTATCTCTCTTTCAAAAAACAGGGCAAAGAGGTCGTGCCGCTCAGTGTTCGTTTAGACGAGAAAGCACGTATTCTGATTATTTCCGGCCCAAATGCGGGCGGTAAATCGGTGGCACTGAAAACCATTGGCCTGATTCAGTACATGCTCCAATGCGGGCTGCTGGTGCCGATGGCCGACTTTGCCGAGATGGGCATTTTCCAGAACCTGTTTATCGACATTGGCGACGAGCAATCGCTGGAGAACGACCTCAGTACGTACTCCTCGCACCTTACGGCCATGAAGCAGTTTTTAATTGGGGCCAACAAACGATCACTGTTTCTGATTGATGAATTCGGGACAGGCACAGAGCCGGGGCTGGGCGGAGCCATTGCCGAGTCGATTCTGGAAGACCTGAACACATCGGGGGCGTATGGCGTGGTAAATACCCACTATACCAACCTGAAAGTGATGGCCGATAAAATGTCGGGACTCATCAATGGGGCCATGCGGTTTGATGGCGAACACCTTGAACCGCTTTATCAACTGGAGGTTGGCCGACCGGGATCGTCATTTGCGTTTGAGATCGCTCAGAAAATTGGCCTGCCAAAAGGCGTGATTGATCGAGCGAAGGAAAAACTTGGCAATCAGCAGGTTAACTTCGAGAAATTGCTTAAAGAGTTAGACATTGAAAAGCGGGTTTTTTCAGAAAAGAACATTGAAATTGGGATTAATCAGCGCAAACTGGCCCAGCAACTCGCCGAGTACACGGCCCTGAAAACCCGCTTGGATAACGAACAGAAGAAAATCGTTAACGATGCAAAACAAAAGGCCAAAGCCTTAGTGCAGGAAGCCAATCAACGCATCGAAAGCACCATCCGGGAGATCAAGGAAAACAAAGCCGAGCGCGAACCGACGAAGCAGATTCGACAGGAACTGGAACGGTTTGAGCGCACCGAGCTGAAACCGGAACCGGTCATTATCGAAACGCCGAAACCAACCGAAGAAGAGTTTGAGAAGGACAACGGAGCCATTACGGTTGGCAGTTATGTTCGGGTAATGGGGCAAACGACCATCGGCGAAGTGCTGGCCCTGCGGGGAAAAGATGCGGAGATACGTATTGGCGATTTGAAGTCAAACGTGAAGCTGAACCGGCTCGAAAAGGTTAGTAAAAAAACGTTTACAGCCGCCACCGAAGTGCGCGACGACCGCCCCCGAAGCCAGGGTGTGGACCTGAACGAAAAGATGCAGAACTTCAGTTTTAACCTCGATATTCGGGGCAAGCGTGGCGAAGAAGCCATTGGCGAAGTTGACCGCTTTTTCGACGACGCGCTGATGCTTGGCTTTCCCGAACTCCGCATTGTGCATGGCAAGGGCGACGGCATTTTGCGGACGCTCGTGCGGAATCACCTGCGCGGCTACAAACAGGTTGGCAAAATGGAAGATGAACACGCCGACCGGGGTGGGGCGGGCGTAACGATTGTGAAGATGAAATAAATTTTTAAACACAGAGGTACTGAGGATTCACAGAGAACACAAAGTTCTGTTTACTCTGTGATCTCTGTGAATCCTCAGTACCTCTGTGTTTAAACCAAAATATATGAAAGCTGTAATTTTTGACATGGACGGGGTTATTGTGGATACCAACCCGCACCACAAAACCGCCTGGCGCGAGTACTACCAACGCAACGGAAAAACACTGAGCGATGCCGATTTTGTCGAACATGTGTCGGGAAAACACAACAATGCAATTCTGGGCCATCTATTTGACGGACAGATTCTTAGTACCGACGAAGCAAAGCGATTAGCCTACGAAAAAGAAGCCCTGTTTCGGGAATTATATAGCCCGGTCATTACGCCGGTTGCCGGATTAGTACCGTTTTTGCAGACACTTAAAGCGGCCAATATCCGAACAGCGGTTGCAACATCGGCTCCCGTCGAAAACCTCGATTTTGTGATGGATGCGCTCGGCATACGGTCCTACTTCGACGCGCTTTTGAACGAGAGCATGGTAAACCATCCGAAACCCGACCCCGAAATTTATCAGAAAGCGATGGCCATGCTTGGCGTTGACCCCGCCGATACAGTCATTTTTGAAGATTCGATGACCGGCATTCAAGCTGCCAAAGCAGCAGGAGCCACCGTTGTAGGCATGGCTACGACAGAATCGCCTGATGAGCTATGGCCCTTTGTTGACGATGTGGCCTATGATTTCACGGAAGTAACTCTTGACCGTTTACAACAACTGGTTAAGGTTTTTTAACGGGAATAAATGGTTTGAAACCGTATTTTTGTGTAAAAGAAGTAGCCTGGACGGCCACGTCCGGGTAATAATTACGTTTATTTACTCCCGGACGTGGTCGTCCAGGCTACTCCACATGCCCGTCAAACGTCTTCTCTTTCTTTGCTTTACCTGCGCTCTACTTGGGTCTGGCAGCGCGTGGGCGCAGGGTAAGTACGTGGTTGGAACGGTCATTGACCAGACGACTAAACAGGGCGTTGACAAAGTAACGATTGTAAATCAGCGCACCCGACAGCGTGCTCGTACCAATACGTCCGGGCGATTTTTCATGACGCTTCAGCCGGGTGATTCACTTATTCTGACCAGCCAGCTTTACAACCGGACGGGCATTCGATACGACGGCTCCGATAACCCGACTCTCATTGCCCACGCACTACCGCCCATGCCCTATCGCGTGATCGACCTTGACGAAGTGACGGTAACGGGCAAGCGGTATGAAGAAGTAAAGCGCGAAATTCAGCAGATACTCGATGAGCCAACCGCTTCCCGAAAAGTGACCGGCGAACAAGCTTTCGACCGGCTCGCCGATGGTGCAGGCGTAACGTTATTGTACGAACTGTTTGGCAAACGCCCCAAATCGGACCGGAAAGCATATTACATCATGCAGCAGGATCGGCGACACGCGCTGGCCCTGGAGCGGTTTCGCTTGCTGGTCGAACAATCGACAACACTAAAAGCCGACGAAGTTGACCGGTTTTATGACTTCTGTGATCTGGACGATGATTACCTGCTCAAAGCCGAAGATTACGACCTGATTAACACCCTTCAGCAACTACGAAACCGGTATCGCGACGGCTTCAACCGCCCCAGCCGAATTTCACCCGACCCAGCTAATCAGCCCGCGAAGCAACCGTAGTTTTTAGTACGCTGATCACATCTCCTACCCGAATCAATCCATTCTGAACCACTTTAGCGGTCATGCCGCCGTGTCCGCGCATGGCGTTGTAGCCACCCGGACCGAGGGCAGTTTCCATTTTGGAGCAGGGATGACATTGACCGGTAATTTCCAGAATGGCATCCCCAATTTGAATTTGATGATCTTTCAAAGCCAGCAAGTTCAGGCCCGAAACCACCATATTTCGGCGTAGCAAAGCCGGATCAAGCACGTCGCGACCCGTGAGCGCGGCCACAACGGGCAGGTGTTCGGCCTGAATGAGCGTAACGTGCCGATTGCCACTTTGCCCGCTGTAATGGTCACCGAGAATGCCTTTTTTCCCGGAAACCTCAATTGCCTCGACAACCTCAACCGGCTCGCACCGTTCAGGTCGTATGCCCAGCCATTCCACCCGGCCGGGACGAGGAAATACGTCAAATAAGTCTTTTATATTCTGCACCCGGATTTTTATGATTTTATTGACCGACTATGATTTTTATGATTTTGCATTCATAGTTAGTCATGAAAATCAAACAAATCCCGGCTCAGACATAGTTCACATACTGATTCTCCACCGACCCATCATCGAATAAATCAACGACGGCGTAACCGGCTGCGGTATGGCGGTAGTTGCCGAACCACCACGCCCCGCTGACGGCTCCGTTGCAGAAATACGAAATGCCATTATAATCTACCCGGTCTACTAAATGAATATGGCCGCTGAGAGCGGCCTTTACGTTGGGGTGACGATGAAATAAGTTAGTCAAACGAACCGTATCGCTGTGCATCCATCGGGCGGGAACGGTCCAGTTTTCGTCGGTGAAACGCGGCCCGTCGAAGAACACGCAGGCGGCCAGAATCGGTATGTGGGAGACAATTAAAACGGGCGTTTCGGGCGGGGTCTTTTCCAAATCGGCTTCGAGCCAGTGGTATTGCTCGTCATCCAAATGGGCGGTATACCAGCTTCCGTCGTTTTTGGGCTGCACACTGTCCAACACCACAATGTGCCAGCCGTTCTGGTCAATGCTGTAATAGCGGTTCGTCATCCGAAACTCATCCATCGCCCATTGTCGGCCTTCGTCAAAGCAGGTTTTCGTCTCCTTCCGACACCAGATGTCATGATTACCGACGCAACTTAGGATGGGCAACTTATTCTCGCTGCGAAGCACATCCTGATACAACCGCCACTGCCGACTCACGCTGTCTTTTCCCCGACCGTGGGCTTCCATTACGGCATCGCCCCCGTTGATAATCAGGTCGGGTTTATCGGCTAAACCCTGTGCATGGTGAAGGCACTTCTCGAAACCTTTGGCCGCACCGATTATCGGCTGCATGTGAATATCGGTGAGGTGAGCGATTCGCAAGACCCGTTGTTTGGGCGTTGCAATGGCCTGAGCAGAAGCCAGTTTACTGATTGAAAGAGCCGCAAGGCCCGCACCCACTCGTCTAACTACGTCCCGACGGTTCATGCTTACTTTGGTTTTGGCAAAGTACGGCTCCGTGTGTTACGTGCTGATTACGTGCGCTTTATATTTCTGTTAGTTATTTGTTCCTTTTATTGGAATTTGTTAACAAAGTATCAACGTATCTGAACCGGGATTTTTACAGGATTTTTATGACTGACTATGATTTTATTATTCGGCTTTCGTTGAAAGCAAAATCAGACCAATCATAAAAATCATATAAATCCCGGTTCAGACTACCGGCCAAATTTCAGCGTCGTGCCAATTCGGAACCCTAAACCCTGGTATTTGGCGTCCTGCCACTGTGAAATTACCTCGACCCGGAAAAAGGGCAATACCTGCGGAATAAGGCCATCCAATCCGTAACCAACTTCGGTGTAATTTTTGGAGGACGGGGTGTAGAGGTAATGCACAAACAGATTTTCTTTCAGGCCGATGAGCCGGACAAGGGTTAGCTGCGTAATAAAAAACTTGCGAAACTCGGCCAGAACGTGCACTTCCGCAAACCGCTTTGCCGTGCTGTACTGGTAATACGGTAACAGCCGGAAACTCGACACAACATCGCCCTGCTGAAAGAAAAACTGATTACCGGCAAAGTGTTTGAAGTCAGGAAAATACACTTGTTTGTCGTTCAGAAATGTCCCCGCGCTAAGCTGGTAATTGAGTCGGCTGCGGATACCCGTCTCGAATGAGTGGCTGATGCTGGCTTGCAGAAAATCGTAATCAACGTCAGCCATGCCTTTGCGGTAATTCACGGTCAGCAATGGCGCGTCGTTGTCTCGTCGGGCAATTCGCCGACCGTTGCGAATCGTATATTGTGTAGACCCCAATCGCGCCGATGCGGTCAGGTTCAGGACCAGCGCGTTGTGCGTTGGGAAACTTGTTGCCGTGGATACGGGATCGCCTACTTCATCATTGGCCGGGCGGTTCGGCGTATACGTCCGGTCACGCCAGTTAATCCAGGGTTTCAAGTCTTCTTTATAATTCGCCAGTTCAGTACGGCGGGCGTACTCTAAGCTACCCGATAAATTCAGCCGATTCTGAAACGGTGATGCGCTGACGGTGAGATTCAGGAAATCTTTCTGATAGAGCTTCGCGAAATTCTGCTCGAACAGCAGCGTTGTCAGGGAGTTCAGGAACGGGCTGATCGGATTGTCAGGATTGAACTGGTACAGATACCGCCCGCCCGACACGCCAATTTTTGTCGTTTTGTATTGATAACTGGCTTGCCCATAACCCACAAATCCCTGACGGCCAAACTGATACCGCCCGGTTCCGCCAACGTTCCACTCGCCCAATTGGATCTGCGTAAACCGATTCACTGAATCTACTTTTGCCCGATAGCGCAGGTTAAGGGCCGCTTCCGCCGTGTAACCCTCAACGGTGTTGTATTCGATTCGCGCCAATGGACTGGTATAAATCAACGACGTTTGTTTGGTTAATCGCCATGTGTGACCGCCAACCAACTGCCCGAACGAAAACTTGTTTGACGATTTTTTTTTCTTTTGGTCCGCTGTGGTACTGTCTCGTTTTGTAGTATCAGTAGTGCCGGGCACTTTTATTTCGCGCGTTAAGCCGAGGCTATCAGCTTTGCGGTAACTTTTGATTTCGGCGGTGGTGAGCGGCACCGACCGCAGCGAATCCCAGAACACATTCGAGCGTTTGCGGGCCAGCGTGTCTACCACGAGCGAATCATCCCGCACCACCGTTACGTCTTCTTTGCGGTTTTTACGGGCCAACTTTTCCTGCTTTTCGTATTCTTTGACCATCTGACGCAGATTTTTGGTCGAAAATTCCTTCTGCTTCTTTACCAGTTCATCCAACTGCTGGCCTTTAATATCGCCCTTCGACAGCGTTTGCGCGGGTGGTGCTTTCTTTTCGTCGGCCACCTCAATATCTTCCACAAACGCGGGGTTAACGACAAATTCGCTGAATGTCAGATTGCGGATATAATAGCCGGTTGCTTTCACGCCGAGGTAGGAGCCGCTGCCGCTGTACCGTTGATTGGTTGGCATCCAGACACCCTGTACAGGGCTGCACACGTGCCTTATCGTGACGGAGATGCCGATATTATTGACCGTTTCCAATTGCAGACTATGAATGGCCCAGGTGTTTTCGAGAATATAAATCGTACCCCGAAAAACGCCCTCGCCATACTGACGGGGAGTGACCTGAATCTTGCTCACCTCCACCGCCCGACCATCCGGCCCCGGCTCCCGAAATGTCCCTTTATATTCAAATTTATAATACGCAAACGCTTTAGGCGACAGGGGCGACACCGTTCCGGCAATGGTCGGATTATAGAAACTGGCGTTATAAAACTGATTGGGACTTAGAAAATCGCCCTGCGAATTGCGGTTGGCAATGATGCGCTGCCGGTACGTGTTGGGCTGACTGAACGACACTTCGGCCACCGTTTCGTTAAGCATCGGCACGCCTACTTTGAAATTGGCGTCGCGCTCTGCTTCTTTCAACTGCTTGCGAAACGCCATCTCGGCCAGATTTGGCAGGTCAGTTACCGTAAACGATGATTTGGTATAAACCCGCGCTTTGAACCGCTGCACCTGCAACTGATGGAACCGGCTTTTGGCAATGGCCCGGCGCATAATAGTGTAAGCCGGATCTTCATTACCGGCTTTGGTCTGCACTTCAGCCAGGCGCAGTGCCTGCTCTTCCAGCGTCGCGTCCAGCGTTACGAACTCCGTGCTTATTTCAACGGGTTTCTGAATTGTCTGGAACCCCAGGTATTGAAAAGCAATGTCGTATTTGCCCGGTGCCAGCGCAATTTCATACCGGCCCTCAGCATTGGTAATCGTGCCTTTTGCAGTGCCTTTCACGATCACACCGGCGAAGGGCAGAACGTCTCCCTGTGCGTTTTTAACCGTTCCACGCAGGCCGCTTTGCGCGAGAGTCGTTGTTACAAAAATAAAAGCAAGTGGAACAGGCAGTATAAATTTCATGCGGTAGAGGAGGTTCTGAATCCTGCGAATGTACTTGTAAAACGCAGGATAGCCTTTATTTTTTCTATGAATGGATAATTTCTGCTGCCGGAGAAACGTATTCGTTCCTGAAAGCAAGATGCGTAAAGTACATAAAACGTTGTCTGCCCACAGTGTTAAAATTCTATAATGCTTTGTGTATCTTGCTCAGCAACTCACCCAACCTGTTTTATATGTCAAGACCGTTATACTTCCTCGTTAGTTTATTTACCCTCTCATTCATCTTCTCAATTGCCGTGGGCCAGCCATCCGCGCCCTCGACCGTACTGCCCGAACGTGACCGGGCGCGAATTGTTGACGAGATTCTGGAAGACCGATTTACGAATCTTTTGCCCCAACTGATGCGCCGGGAAGGGCTGGATATGTGGATCATTATTTCCCGTGAATACAACGAAGACCCCGTTTTGCGAACCATGTTGCCCAGCACCTGGCTGTCGGCCCGGCGACGTACAATCATGGTCTTTTTTGATAATGGCAGGGAGGTCGAGAAGTTAGCCATCGCCCGCTACGACGTGGGGAACCTGCTCAAAGGCGCGTGGGACATCGACGTGCGGCCCAATCAGTGGGAAGCGTTGGTGAAGATTATCGAAGACCGGAAGCCAAAGAAAATCGGACTGAACACCTCAACAAACTACGGCCACGCCGATGGTTTATCCTTCACGGAACACGAGGAATTTCTTAAAAAACTACCCGCTGAATACCAAAAACGCCTTGTTTCGGCAGAAAAAGTAGCGGTCGGCTGGCTCGAAACCCGGACGGAAAAAGAAATGGCGATTTATCCGCTCATCTGTCGATTGTCGCACCAGATTATTCAGGAAGGGTTTTCGGAGCAGGTTATTCAGCCGGGCGTTACCACCACAGACGATGTGGTTTGGTGGTTTCGGCAGCGCATCACCAATCTGGGTTTGGATACGTGGTTTCATCCAACAGTCGATGTCCAACGGGCAGATAATCAAGATTTTAACCACCTTCGCACCTTTGCAAAACGTCCCGATAAGCAAGTAATCATGCCCGGCGATTTGCTCCACGTTGACTTCGGCATTACGTACCTGCGCCTGAACACCGACCAGCAGCAACACGCCTACGTACTGCGTCCCGGCGAAACCGACGTACCCGACGCCATAAAAACCGCGTTCAAACAGGGCAATCGGTTGCAGGAAATATTGACAGAACAGTTTAGTGCCGGAAAAACGGGCAATCAAATGCTACTGGCCGCGCTGGAGCAATCGAAAAAAGAAGGCATCAACGGCACAATTTACTCGCATCCAATCGGCGTTCACGGCCATGCCGCCGGACCGACCATTGGCTTATGGGATCAGCAAACCGGCGTTCCCGGCCCCGGCGATTACCCGCTGCTCGCCAACACGGCTTATTCCATCGAGCTTAACGCAGCCGTCGAGATTCCAGAATGGAAGAAGATCGTTCGTATTATGCTCGAAGAAGACGGTTTTTTCGACGGAAAAACCTTCCGCTACATCGATGGTCGGCAAACGGAGATTTACACCATTCCCAGAAAGTTGGGGTATGTGAAGTAGTGTAGAAACCAGTCTCCATACGTTACTTTACATTGACCGGCGCACCGTCTCGAATCTCTTCGGTGGCGGTTGTTACAAGTGAATCGCCTTCGTTTAGCTCGCCGAATAATTCGACTTTTTCATCGGCTTCAAGGCCTTTTTTTACCGGAACCCATTCGGCTTTTTTGTTGACGACCCGAATTACGTAAACACCTGTGGATGAATTAACAACGGCGGACTTGGGCACAATGAACGTACTGTTTTTTGTCGGTAATGGCAGAATCACTTCGGCAATCATGCCGGGGAGTAATTTTTTGTCAGTATTCAGCACATCGACCTCCACTCGTTCTGACCGCAGCCGTTTATCTAACGTACCGGACTGGCGTTTTACCTGCCCGGTGAACTTCTTATCCGGGAATGCCTTGACGCTGAAACTTACGGGGTCATTCAGGTCAACGTAGCCGGTATACGCTTCGGGAACGGAAATGACCAGTCGCAGTCGCTTCTGCTCGGTCAGTACGAAAAGCGGGAACTCAGAACCTTTGCCCGACGGCCCGATATAGGCTCCCGTGCTGGCGTTCCGCGCACTAATGATTCCATTGAACGGTGCCCGGATTTCGAGGTATTTTTTTTGGTCGGCCACCTCCTGATAGGCCGATTTAGCCGCTTCTAATTGGGCATTATCGGCATTGCGTTTGGCGAGGGCCATGTCTACATCGTTTTTCGACACGGCACCGCTCATTTTTCCTGCTTCCAGAACCCGCTCGTAATTGGCTTTGCTGCCAATCGAAACGGCCTCCTGTGCTTTCAGTCGTGACTGGGCCGAGGCTAACTGGGCACTCAATTCGGGGGCTTCGGCTAAGGCAAGCAGTTGTCCTTGCGATACCTCTGAACCAACGTCAACGTTCAGCGATTTAATGTAGCCGCTCACTTTAGCGTAAATATCCACATCCCGAAACGCCACTAATTCGCCCGGCACCTGAAGCGACGACGATAGTTTTCCTTTTTTGAGCGCAAACACGTCAACCAGGGCTGGTGCTTCCACGGTTTCTTCCGTTTTTGACGTCTCTTTTTTCCCTTCCGAGGAATTGCAGCCGGTTAACGAAACGGATAAAAGCAAACTGACAAGCAAGGTTTTACCTGACAATTTTTGATAAATACCTGACCAATACTTAGTTAGCCGACTCATACGGGGAGGGAATATAAAATTTACTGGCTTTGTCTTCAGGGTCCAGCGATACCGATTCGGTGGAGGTTTTGCCCTGCACCCAGGCGAATACTAAGGGCAGAATAAACAACGCGGCAAACGTCGACGCAATCAGCCCGCCAATAACGGCGCGTCCGAGCGGTGCCGCCTGCGAACCACCTTCGCCCAGTCCCGACGCCATCGGAACCATGCCCACAACCATCGCTACACTGGTCATTAAAATAGGCCGTATCCGCACTGACGCGGCTTCCTTCGCCGACAGAAGCGCGTCGCCGTTTCGCATTCGCAGTTCCTCGGCGTTGGTCACCAACAGTACGGCGTTGGAAATGGATACGCCCACCGACATAATCATGCCCATATACGATTGCAAATTGAGCGTCGAGCCGGTCAGCATGAGCAGAGCCAGCGAACCAACCAGTACCGCCGGAACCGTGCATAACACCACCAGCGACACTTTAAACGACTGAAAATTAGCAGCCAGCATCAGAAAAATGACCACAATAGCAACTAATAGACCATTTTGCAGACTATCGAGCGTGTCGATCAATACCTGGCTTAATCCCTGCATTTTTACGGTCAGCCCACGCGGCAGTTCGCCCAGCGAGTCGATGGCTTTTTGTACGTCGGTAGCCGCTGTGCCTAAATCCATATCGTTCAGGTTAGCCGTTACGGACAGGACCGGAATAGCCCCGAGGTTGTCATTTTCGCCATAGGTCGTGCCCTTTTGAAGCGTCGCTACGTCGCTCAGAACGGGCCGGTTTGCGTTTGGCGTGATAGGTATCTCACCCAAATCGTTGACACTTGCCATCTGACTTTCAGGAATTTGCACCTGAACGCTATACGTTTGCCCGGATTTCGGGTCGATCCAGACGCTTTTTTCCGTTAGTCGGGATGAAGATGTAGAGGCAATCAGCGACCGTGAAATGGATGATATATCGGTTCCTAATTGCGCAGCCCGAATCCGGTCAATCGTTACGTCGATGGTTGGGTATTTTGTCGACTGACCGATCTGTACATCGCGCAGGTAAGAAATCCGGTTCAGTTTGGCGATTACCTTATTGGCGTAGTCTTCGTTTTGTCGCTTATCCTTACCCGACAGCCGTACTTCAATGGGCGTTGGCGATCCCTGGCTGAGAATCTTATCGGTCAGTTCGATGGGTTCAAATGACATTTTCACGTCGGGCAGTGCTTTTCTCATGCGCTCCCGATACTGGTCCTTCAATTCATCTAAATCTGCATCGTACTCCTCGTTCAGGCTAACCTGCAAAACGCCTTCCTGCGGCCCGGCCATGAACAGATAAATAGGGCTTGTCGAGAACTGCGAACCGTGCATACCAACCATCGCGGAGGTAATGTCTACATTTTCTTTGCCTACTAATTGATACAGCACGTCGATGGCTTTCAGCATCGTGGTTTCGGTCTTTTCGAGCCGTGTACCATCGGCCGAGCGCAAACGAACCTGAAACTGTTCGCCATTTACCCGAGGTAATACGTCGCGGCCAATGGCCAGAATCAGAACAATCGCCAATGCCATTGCACCAACGACGTAGCCCAGAACAATTGACTTCCGGTACGGCATCATCCGGGCAATGAACCGATTGAATCGCGCCCGCAACCGCTCGAAAAAGCTGATTTTTCCGTCGTTGTCGAGGTCGTCCCGATTGGCCAGGATTTCCTTTTGCCGAAGCAACTCATCATGGTCACTGTGCCCATTTTGGGCGGCTTTCCCATTGGTATAGAGCTGTTTCTTGGGCAGTTTCGTGTGTTTCTTTGCTTTCCCGTTGCTAACATGGTCGTGGCCTTTCATCATCCAGTTTGCCAGCACCGGCACCAGCGTTTGCGCCATCACGTACGACGTAATCATCGAAAACGAAATAGCCAGCGCGAGCGGCAAAAACAACGCGCCCGGAATCCCTTTCATCGTGAAAGCAGGCGCAAAAACGGCCAGAATACAGAACAGAATCAGGAGCTTCGAGAAGGCAATCTCTTTACAGGCATCCCAGATGGCTAACGCTTTGGGCTTGCCCATATCCAGATGCTGGTGGATGTTCTCAATCGTTACGGTCGACTCATCGACCAGAATGCCGATAGCCAGCGACAAGCCGCTCAGGGTCATGATGTTGATTGTCTGACCGAGCAGCGACAGGAACAGAACGCCGGAAATAATACAGGTCGGAATGGTGATAATCACGATGAGCGCACCCCGTGCATCGCCCAGAAAAAGCAGCACCATTAGCCCCGTCAGAATGGCGCCAATGGCCCCTTCTGTCATCAGGCTTTCTACGGCGTTAATCACATAAACTGACTGATCGAAGGTATAGGTCAGCTTTACATCTTCGGGCAACAGGGCCTGAAAGCGCGGAATGGCAGCCTTCAAATTCTGAACGACTTCCCACGTCGACGCATCGGCTGATTTTGTGATCGGCAGATAGACAGAGCGTTTTCCATTTACCAGCACATAACCCGACGTAATATCGGCCCCATCTTCGACCGTTGCTACGTCTTTCAGGTACAGATTCTGGACCGATCCGGTGTAAATCGGAATCGTCTCAAAATCTGTGATGGTTCGGAGGGTTGTGTTGGCGGGTGTGAAATAATTCAGATCACCAACACGGACGTTTCCGGCGGGACTGGCCTGGTTGTTGATGCGGAGCGCGGCCACCAACTGATCGGGAGAAAGGTTGTGCGACCGCAGTAAATCCGGATTGGCTTTGATAACGATGGTGCGGGAGTTGCCGCCGAATGGGGCCGGTGCGACCAAACCGGGAATCGAGCTAAACCCCGAACGAACATACACATTGGCCAAATCCTGCAACTCATTATTTGTCCGCTTCGGGCTGCTCAACACCAACTGACCGACGGGCAACGTCGAAGCATCGAACCGGAGAATAAAGGGCGGCTGTGAGCCGGGTGGAAAAATGGCCTGGGCGCGGTTCGAATAAGCTGACACTTCGGCAGCCGCCTGCGCCATGTTGGTGCCTTCGTAAAACGATAATTTCAATAGCGTTAAGCCCTGAATGTTCTTGGTTTCGATGCTTTTCACACCCGACACATACAGCAGCAGATTGACATACTGTTTCCCAAAAAAGGACTCCATCTGGTTAGGCGTATAGCCCCCAAACGGCTGGGAGATATAGATGACCGGTAAGTTCAGGTTCGGGAATATGTCAATCTTGATGGTACGAACGGCGTTGATACCGAAGAAAAACAAACTGGCGACTAAAACCAGAATCGTTATCGGCTTTCGTAACGCGGCACGGATTAAATTCATAACGGAGCGTTTATCGTTTAAACAGTTTTTAAGACTGCTTTTACTTTATAAGAGCGATTAAATTGCGTTAAGTACAATTTTTTCCAAACTTCTTACCATCATACATATTGAGTCTTAAAAGGTACGCATTTCCTCTTTTATCGTCCGCAGAATAATGCCCGTAAAAAAAATACCGGGTTCTTCAGCCCGACATCCCTGTGAACCAATGCCATAAAATAAATACCTATGTTTATACAATCCATGAGTTATACCTTTGCTACAGTTTAAGACAAAGTAGCAATCATTTTTTTCTCAATTCATTTTATCATTCACAATGAAAATTAATCATTACCTGTTCCTGGCAATTCTGTCTGTCCTAACGCTGGCAGGATGTTCAAAATCTGATAATACCGTAACGCCAACCGATGACACTGCTTTATTAACCCAGAAATGGGCCTTTCCGCAAATTGACATTAAGACGGATGCGAAGTCGTATACTGTTCAAGCAAGTAAAGGCGGTCTAATCAGTGACGACAACGTTTTAACTATCAATAAAGGCGGGACGTACACTTATTTAGACAACGGCAAATTGGTGACCGGTAAATGGACGCTAACGAACAAGACGCTGGTGTTGACTGACGCTGACAACACGGCATCTACCTGGACGATAAATAAGCTTACCAGTTCAGACCTTGAGTTGGGTAGCCTAAATGTGAATATTACCAAAGGAAAAGACCTCACCGACAGTAAGATTTATACAGCCGAAGAACAGTCTGTAGGTGTGTCTACTCTGTTTTTGCTGGCTTCACTCGATAAACAGAATGGTGGCACCATTGACTTATCTAAAGAGCCGGAACCTAAAAGTGTTCAATTAATACTGAAAGGTAAAGGTCAGTGAGTCAGTCCATTTAGTCGACTTGTAAACAAATACGCCCGTACTGACGTCAGTACGGGCGTATTTGTTTACGCTAAAAATCAAGCCAGGCGATTGATGCAATTCAGGTCTTCAAACGCAATTTTCAGTCGCTGCACCATGCTTTCTTCGCCTTTGCGAAGCCACACGCGCGGATCGTAGTATTTTTTGTTCGGCGAATCGGCACCTTCGGGGTTGCCCAACTGCGTTTGCAGATAGCCTTCTTTCGATTTGTAGTACTTCAGAATCCCTTCCCACATAGCCCATTGCATGTCGGTATCGAGGTTCATTTTCACGGCTCCGTAGCGGATGGCTTCGCGGATTTCCTCGCGGCTCGACCCCGAACCACCGTGGAAAACGAAGTTCACCGGCAGCGGCCCCGTTGCGTATTTTTCCTGAATATACTTCTGCGAATTGTCTAAGATGATAGGCGACAGTTTCACATTACCCGGCTTATACACGCCGTGAACATTGCCAAACGCAGCCGCAATGGTGAAGTTTGGCGATATTTTACTCAGTTCTTCATACGCGTAAGCGACCTCCGAAGGCTGTGTGTAGAGTTTGGAATCATCCACATCGGAGTTGTCCACGCCATCTTCTTCGCCACCCGTAACACCCAGTTCAATTTCGAGTGTCATGCCAATTTTAGCCATCCGCTCAAAATACTTCGCGCAAATTTCGATGTTCTCTTCAATCGGCTCTTCCGATAAATCGAGCATGTGTGATGAGTACAGGGGCTTGCCGGTTTGATCGAAATGTTTTTCGCCAGCGGCCAGCAGACCATCAATCCAGGGCAGGAGTTTTTTGGCGCAGTGGTCGGTATGCAGAATCACTGGCACACCATAGAGTTCAGCAACGTGATGAACGTGGAGTGCGCCCGAAATAGACCCGGCAATAGCGGCCTGCTGCTTGTCATTCGGCAAGGCTTTACCGGCATAAAAAATACCTCCGCCATTGGAGAACTGGATGATCACCGGTGAGTTAACAACTTTGGCAGTTTCCAGAACAGCATTTACCGAATCCGTACCGACAACATTAACGGCAGGCAGGGCGTAATCATTTTCGTTGGCGTGACGGAAAAGTTCGGTAACGCCTTCACCGGTTACAACACCGGAGGCAAAACGGGTGGCTACTTCGCTCATAATTAGGGATCTTTTTTGGATTCGTTCAAGAAATAGTTTGCCGAAAAAGCGACCGGCTAACCTATCTGATTTCTACGGTAAAGTTGGGGATATTAGGGGAATATTGCTACTTATACCGCTTCATGTTCCGTATTCAGTTCATTCATTTATTATACACAATGGGTAAATTAAGCCATCGAAACGATTTGTCAAGTACGGTTTTTTCCCGCTACTTTGCAATCATCCGCTAACCCTCAATTCATGAAAACCCTCTTCTTCTGCCCGCTTTGGGGCATGGAAAACCTCTCTTATACAGAAGCTGCCAAACGTGTAAAAACCGCCGGATACGACGGTATGGAAATTGCCGCCGGTCCCGACAAACGCAAAGAAGCCGTGCAGGTCACGCGCGACAATGGCCTCGAACTGATTTTGATGGCGTTTGGCGGAGGAAGCAACTTTGCTGAACATAAGAAGAAATACCACGACGATTTGCTGGACATTGCGTCGCATAAACCGCTGTTTATCAACGCCCACACCGGCCACGATTATTTCACCTTCGAGCAAAACACCGAATTGATTCAAACGGCAATGGATGTGCAGAAACAAACGAGCGTCCGCATTCTGCATGAAACGCACCGGGGCCGTTTTTCCTACAGTGCCCCCGCCATTCAATATTACCTGCTCAAGCTCCCTGACATGCGTCTGACCGCCGATTATTCGCACTGGGTCAACGTTGCCGAGTCATACTTAGCTGACCAGGCCGACAACGTGAACCGCGCCATTGCCGTAAGCGATCATATTCACTGCCGCGTTGGTCAGCCCGAAGCCCCGCAGGTGTCGGACCCACGCGCCCCGGAGTGGAAAGATGCTCTCGAAAGCCATGCCAAGTGGTGGGATGCCATCCGTGCCCGGCTGCAGAAAGCCAACGCCCCTACCCTGACCGTTACCTGCGAGTTTGGCCCGGCTCCCGGTTATCTACCCACGCTGCCGTACACGAATCAACCCGTTGCCAGCCAATGGGATATCAATGTGTTCATGAAAGAGTACCTGAAAAAACGGTGGCAGGTATAAGCGTGATTTGCGTAGAGATGTCATCTTTCCGTGCTATATTTTTAAAGATGACATCTCTACGCAAATCACGCCTATACCATCGACAGGGTATGATTTTTGTGGCCTTTTCTCCGTAACTTCGTAGAGCGTACATTATACGGGAATCTCCGCACAGCCGTAAATCCAACTATATGCTTCGTTCTCTGCTCTTTCTGCTGTTTTTGAGCGTTGGGGTCCATCCGGTAAGGGCGCAGTTGGCGCACTCGTTACGCATCGAAATTCCCTCCGACCCAAACGAAGCCGAAGCATTCGACGTAACGCCCTTAGCTGAACGGGGCGTGTTGATGACCATTCGGACCGGTAGCTTCGTGGATAATACGCCCATCAAACTCAATTTCCATAAATACGACATTAACCTCAAATTGCTCTGGAAAACGACCTTCAAGCAGGATATTAAGTTCAAGCCCGTTCAGACCTACGAAACAGATCAGTATGTGTATCACCTCTTTCGGGAGTACGATACCAGCCATTTTCAATTTTTAAGACTTCATCTGGATGACGGACAGATCGAGCTGTTCGATGGAAATCTAATCGACCAGTTCGAAGTACATCAGTTTAAAGTGATGGGAAGTCAGGCCTACGTGGGCGGCTATCATCACGGTCGGCCCGTTGTTATGTCGTTCTCCTTCTTCGATAATTCGTCCAAAGTACTGCCCGGCTTATATGTCAATCGCTTGGAAATCAGCAGTCTGGAAGTAAACGAAGCCCGAAAGGAGGTAAACGTGCTGGTACACTCGCTCCGACGCCACTGTAAATTTTCGATCCGCACCTATACCTATGATGGCAAGCTGCTCCGCACCGTAGATTTCGATGGCGCGAAGAACAGCCTGATTTCAGGAAAGTTAGTGCCACTCAACGAACACGAATCGCTTTTGGTGGGTAATTACTCGACTGACTGCACTCCGTATTCGCAGGGAATTTACGTGACACACATCCGCCATGAGGACGCGGGAAATTCCCCTGCCGACGACCCCGTTACGGCCATTCAGTACATTGAATTTTCGCAACTTCAGAATTTTTTCAATTACCTGAAACCGCATCGTCAGCAAAAAGTACTGGCGCGGGCGATGAAAAAGAAAGAAGAAGGCAAAGATTACAAATTTCATTACCGGCTGCTGGTGCATGACCTGAAACCCACACCCACTGGACTTACGCTGGTAGCCGAGGTGTATTATCCGCAGTATCGGGGCAGCACACTGGCCTATGGCGGGTATCTGCGCGGGGCCGACCGTTACGACGGTTTTCGATACACCCACGCGTTCATCTGCGGGTTCGACAGGGAAGGTAAACTACTGTGGGACAACTGTTTCCCTATTAAAGAACTCCTCAGCAAAGACCTTACCGAGATGGTACAGGTGTCGCAGCAGGATGACCGGACGGTGCTGGCCTACCCGAACGATGGCGAAATAACCACGGAAGTTATTCGGGAGAGTAAAATTGTGAAAGCGACGGAGAAGTTCAAGCTTCAAACGAACGCCGAAAACGAAAAAGTGACCTTTTCGGCGCAGGATAACCTCATGGCCTGGTACGACAGGCATTTTCTGGCGTGTGGCTTTCAGAAAATCGCGCCGTCGAGAAACGGGACTATTCAGCGCGAAGTGTTTTATCTGAACAAACTCACGTATAATGATGAGAATAAACCCGTGAATGCGACCACCCGAAAAAATGAAGGCCCTGAACATTAGACGCAGCCTTCTCAAATAAATACAATTTAGATAAGCCACTACTTGCTATTGTCAAAAGTTATTCTTAGTTTTGCACCAGATTTTACAAGCGACATCCGTCGCGTCTCTGTTTCTCTCCTTTTTTACGCGTTGAGTTAGGTCTGACAGAGCATATGTACGGATGTACAGGATGGGTTTTCTGTGTGGACGTCCCGCTGCGAGCGGGGCAATTGCGCGTGGGCTAATCGTCAATCGGTCGTACCGGCATGTTCCGGTTCGTTGTCTTTCCCCTCTGAAGAGGTTAGGGGAATTTTGGTCCTGTTGGGTCGTTGGGGCAGCTTCGTTCGTTGGGCAATTCTCATTTTATCGCGCCGTTCACCGGCACACACTCGTCTTCGCTTGGATGATTTATTTATTTAATCATTCTAAGTTAATGAAAACGAAAACAACTAAATCCGCAGATCAGCTTGATCTACAGGACATTGAAAAAATTGCTATGGAAATGGCCGCCAGTGCCGCTTCTCCAGCTACAACCGAATCCGACGAACCGGAAGTCAAAACGGCTAAGATTCCCAAAAAGAAAGTTGCCAAAACCGCAGCCGAACCAACTACCGACATTGCTGATGTTGACACTGCCGTTGAAACGGTTATCGAAGGCATTGCCGACAAAGTCGTTATCGTAGCCGATGCGCCACACGTAACCGAAGCCACAGCCGAAACGACTCCCGCAGCCGACGTGACACCTAAAGTTGACCCCAATCAGCTTTTATTCTCCAGCTTAGACATTTCTGCTGAAATATTACAGGCCGTTACCGAAATGGGTTTTGTAAGCCCGTCGCCCATTCAGGCCGAAGCGATTCCGCCAATTCTGGCCGGTCGCGACGTGATTGGACAGGCACAAACCGGCACCGGCAAAACAGCCGCATTTGGCATTCCAGCTCTCGAACTGATTGATATTCAGGACCGTTCGGTACAAACGCTGGTTCTTTGCCCAACGCGTGAACTGGCGTTACAGGTAGCCGAAGAAATCCGCAAAATCGCAAAATACAAGCGGGGCATCCGTATCGAAGCCATTTATGGGGGTGACTCCATTGAGCGGCAAATCCGGTCGCTCAAGAGTGGTGTGCATATTGTAATCGGTACGCCCGGTCGCGTAATGGACCACATGCAGCGCAATACGCTCAAACTCGATAACGTGAAGATGATGATTCTTGACGAAGCCGATGAGATGCTGGACATGGGCTTCCGTGAAGATATCGAGAGCATTCTGGAAGATATGCCCGAAGAGCGGCAGACGATTCTGTTCTCGGCAACGATGTCGAAGCCGATTATGCAGATCACCCAGAAGTTCCAGAATGATCCTGTGCTGGTGAAAGTCGTTAAGAAAGAACTGACCAACGTCAACATCGAACAGGTTTATTTTGAAGTAAAACCGAAAGCGAAAGTTGAGGTAATGTGCCGTTTGATCGACATGTATGACCTGAAATTGCTGTTGGTATTCTGTAACACGAAACGCAAGGTTGACGAAATCGTTGAAGACCTGCAAATCCGGGGTTATCAGGCCGAAGGCTTGCACGGCGATCTGCGCCAAGCGCAACGGAATAATGTAATGGGCAAATTTCGCTCGGGCACGACCAGCATTCTGGTCGCTACTGACGTGGCCGCCCGTGGTATTGACGTGGATGATGTCGACGCTGTTATCAACTTCGACATTCCGCTCGACGAAGAATATTATGTACACCGCATTGGCCGGACGGGCCGCGCCGGCAAATCAGGCCGGGCGTTCTCGTTCGTTGGCCGCGATGAAAAATACCGTTTCCGCGAAATCCAGACGTATACGAAAGTACGCGTTGAGAAAGGCGTGATTCCATCCTTTGAAGACATCGTTGGTGTTCGCAAAGCACGTTTCATCGAGCAATTGCAGCAGACCATTCAGGAAAGCAAAGACCTGAACCTGTACGACGACTTACTGACCCAACTGCACCACACCGGCTTCTCGACCGAACAGATCGTAGCGGCTTTAGTGAAACGCAGCATGGGCTTGGAGAAAAATGAGTTTGCCGATCAGAACTTGAACCTTGAAGATGACCGTCGTCGCGACGATAAAGGTCGTGGTAACGACCGTTTTGCCGACCGTGGCCGGGGCGATAGTTCGGACCGGGGTGGCCGCTTTGAGCGTAGCCGTAGTGACAGCGACCGGGGACCTTCGCGCTTCGGCAATCGGGATAGCTCGGACCGGGGTGGTTCGCGTTTTGGTGATCGGGACCGGAGCAGTGCCGGAACTGATCGTCCGCGTTTCGGCGACCGTAACCGGGCTGAAGGATCGGATCGGGGCGACCGCAAACCGGCTTTCGAGCGCGACGACCAACGGGCACCGCGTGAGCGTGAAGCCAACATGACCCGCCTGATGGTGAGCATTGGCCGTAAGGACTTCGTTCGTCCGGGCGATATTGTGGGAGCTATTGCAGGTGAAGCCAATATTCCCGGCACCAGCATCGGCAGCATCGACATTTTCGACAAGTTCACCTACGTTGACGTACCGAAAGATGTAGCCAACCGCGTTGTCGACGCTATGGAAGGCAATACCATCAAAGGTCGCCGGGTAAACATTGAAGTAGCCCGATAAGCGTTTAGTAAATAGTGTATTGGGTGTAATAAGTAAGTGGCTGATGCGAGAATGAAACACTCACGTCAGCCACTTACTTATTACACCCAATACACTATTTATTACTCTTCGTAATAATAACCGAAAATAATGCCCATTTCATCTTCGCTCGTCAGGCCGAAACTGACCGCTTTACCGGTGGTATTGTTGTACGTGATTTCGGAAATCAGCCCTTCTCCTTTTTGCAGGTCGATGGGGCTTTTATAGGTAATAATGTCGGGATGCTCCCAGTCGGTAGAGGTATAAACGACTTCGCCATTCCGGCTGCCCCCCAGAATTTTAATCACGAATTTTTCGCCCAGTTTGTGCATGTGCGAGGTGAGTGTGAGCACCTTACGAGGCTTGTTAAAGGTGAACGACTTTGTCAGCGTAACGCGTCCGTTTGCCGGAATCTGGAGGTTCGTATTGCTCAGATCGAGCGTCTGCACAACCTGTTTCACGGTCGACTTATCGACGGTGTAAAGATTTATCTGCGCTTCCCCTTTCATCACCGACGTGGTTTTGTTGACGAAATGGGAATTCAGATCGAGCGAAGCCCCGGCCGGAATCAGCAAAGCCGCGCCTGCCGGAAAAACATAATCCTGATACTGCGCCTGCGAACCCGCCAGATAGACGTGATTCGACATGCTGATGGCGGTCAGAATATTCAATGAATTGTCAGGATTGCGTAAATCCCGAATGTCATTCAGATTGGGCAGCGTAGTTTGGTTTCGGAAATCGTACGCAACGAAATGGTGGCTCCCGCTTCGCATCTTGGTCTCGTACCGATTTACGTAGACATCCTGCGTATTACCCACCACCCGGCGCGTAAACAGCTCGCGTTCAAAATTTGGCTGTATATCGAAGGCAGGAACTGCCATCTGAAAACCGGTTCCAGCCGCTGGAATGGGCAATGGTTCGTAGGTAGAAGGGGCAACCGTTTTATCGTCTAATAGGGCTGTTTCCGAAACGACATTACCCGTTTTGGGCGCACCAGCTTCAATCCACCGCCGGACAAATTCAACCTGACCGTCGGGCAGCAGGACGCCACCTAAGGGCATCGGATTGCCGTATTGCTTGCCTGTATGGTGACTGGCCGAAATGTTGAGTTTATGGTACAGCAAACTCTCTAATGAGGCAAATGCCTTAACACGTTTCAACCCATCTGCTTTGGCCGAACTGTTTTTCGGGTCAACGCCCACCATGTTCTCATAGGCGACGCCTGCGGCCAATACCAGCCCATGCTGAAAATAGGTAGCGTCTTTATCGGACGAATGACAACCCGACGTAGCGCAGGAAGGCGTCAGTATCTTTTGCTGAATCAGGTCGAATGAGGACACTTCTGTAGGGGCAGGCGCGTCTGTGGTAGTTTTACTACAGGACATCGTATTCAGCAACAGAGCCGACACACCAACGGTCAGGCCTAATCGGGTATAAGTCAGGAAGTTCATGGGTAGTATGCAGGCCAAAAAGCCTATGGAAAGGTAACGTAATTTAGGGTTACTTTCGTCAGAATCGCAGAACAAAATCCTGCTTCGGCTGCTCCTGCCGGAAGAAAACCAGTCCCACCCAAAACAAATCGACGGTTAACGTAACCGACGAATGATTTTTGATATACGCCCAGGCCTGTTCCATCTCGTCCGACCAGTGAATGTCGTCGAACACAAACACAGTGTCATTGTGGATGTTGGTCAAACAGGTTTCAAAATACCGAACGGTCGGCTCATAGCGGTGATTGGCATCGAAAAAGACGAAGTCGATTGGCGCGAGGGATGCAATGTGCGGAGCCAGCGTTTCATCCAGATTGCCGACAACAATAGTCACATTTTGCAGCCCTAATCGCTCGAAATTCTGCCGGGCAACGGCGGCTGTTTCGGGACACCCTTCAAACGTGAGTACGTGCCCATCGGGTTTGGCGGCTTCGGCTACGTAAGCGGTAGTCATGCCAAGAGACGTCCCTAAGTCAACGATGGTTTTTGACGCAAATCGTCGGTTGAGCCGGAACAATAAACGCCCAAAACGGGCCGGTTTCTGGGAGTTGCGGGCAATGTCACTAATACTACGCTGCCGCGATGCATTTACTTTAGAGCCCGCCTTTCGTGGCCCGGCCCCAAAGTCGGCAATGGTAATCAATTGGCGATTTCTGCGAAGTTCCTTTCGCAGGGACTGAATAGGGGCAAACTGTGGTTTAGAGCCGATTTTGGCCCGAATGACCTGCGTATATAACGAGAAAAGAAAGGGAGAGTGAAGCGCGTGTTCGTCGCGGGCGCGACTCAAATAACGAAGGTAGGCAGCAATCAAAATGTAAAATGATTAATGAATACTATATAATGAATGTTTGAGAACACAACCATTACTCATTTTACATTCTTCATTATACATATATATCAATTCAATTTATAAGGGACCACCATCGTAAATTCGGGAATGCTCACCCGGAATTGCTTTCCGTCAATGATCCGTTCGATGAGGTAGGTTCCGGCCATTTTTCCGATACTCGACCGGAGGTTACAGCCCGACACATATTCGTGGACTTCGCCTGGTTCCAGCACGGGCTGCAACCCAACAACGCCTTCGCCTTCTACTTCGCGGACGGTACCGTTCGAGTCAAAAATCAACCAATGGCGCCGGAGCAGTTGAATGGTATAGTCGCTGGCATTTTCGATGGTAATGCGGTAGGTGAATACGTAGTGCGCCTGAAGCGGACTGGAGTAATCGGCCTGATACTCGGTCTTCACACTAACTTTGACACCCTCTGTGACGGACGAAACCATAAAATTTCTGTCTTTTTGCAACCTTAGAACGAAAATTAAGTTGATTAGTTTTGTTACGCAAGAACCGCTCTCAAAATATTTTTGGGGAGTGGCTTCCGGCGTTTGTAGGCGTATAATCCCAAATCACTCTTATCAGTTCCGTATACATGAACGTATCCATTGGCGAATCGTGGCAAACCCGCCTGCAATCTGAATTCAATAAACCTTATTTTGGCGAGTTAGCTCAGTTTCTGAAGCAGGAGTACAGTACCCAGCGTGTTTACCCACCCGGTCGTCTGATCTTCAATGCCTTTAACACGTGCAATTTCGATGCCACCCGTGTCGTCATTTTAGGACAAGACCCGTATCATGGCGAAGGACAGGCCAACGGACTGGCATTTTCGGTAGCCGATGGCATTGCCAAACCACCGTCGTTAATCAATATTTTCAAGGAAATTCAGGACGACCTCGGCAAGCCCATTCCTAAGTCGGGCAATCTCGAACGCTGGGCTAATCAGGGGGTAATGTTGCTCAATGCTACGCTCACCGTACGAGCGGGACAGGCCGGTTCGCATCAGGGCAAAGGGTGGGAAACCTTTACCGATTCGGTTATCAAGCTGATTTCAGACGAGAAACAGCACGTCGTTTTCATGCTTTGGGGGGCCTATGCCCAGAAGAAAGGCGCGGTGATCGACGGCAAGAAACACCTGATTCTGAAAGCCAAACACCCCTCACCAATGGCCGCCAATTATGGCGGCTGGTTTGGCAACAAGCATTTCAGTCAGGCAAATGCGTATCTGGAAAGCAACGGACTGCCCCCGGTGGAGTGGTAAGTTTTGAGTTATAGAGCGGTCCGCCGATGCGGTTGTAGGGTTATAAAGTTTGGGGACGCGCCAGCAACTTTACAACTTAATAACCCTACAACTGTATAACTCCTTTCTAATCAATCGTTCTGAACAGGCGGTTCCAGCGGATTTTGTTCCAGGCATTGACCGGATTGGGGTCCAGCGACATCCAGACGAACACGGCCTTGCCCACGATGTGATCTTCGGGAACGAAACCCCAAAACCGTGAGTCGAGTGAGTTATCCCGATTGTCGCCCATCATAAAATAGTAATCCTGTTTGAAGGTGTAGGATGCAATCGGTTGTCCGCCAATTTTAATAGCCGTCGGCGTTACGTCTACCTTTTCATTTCCTTCATACAACTCGATGGCGGGTCCGTAGAGCGCAATAGTTTGGGCGTTAAGTTGAATGGTTACGCCTTTTTTCGGAATCGTAATTGGCCCGAAATTATCGTGATTCCATTTAAACGTTGGCGTTCCGTAAACCATTGGCGACATCTCACCCGGCTTGTCGATCATCGGTTCGATACCCTTCACAAAATCGAAGCTTTTAAATTTGGCAATCACATCCTCGGTCGTATTGACGCTGTAGCCTACCATAGTCGTGGTTTTCGTCGAGTCGTTATACTGCTCAAGCGGTTTCCAGTTTTCGGTCGGCTGGTTTGGGTCGCGGTAATCGTTCACGATTTCGTACTTACGAAAGAAAGCCGCATCGAGCACTTCCGTCGTTTTCACGAAATACTTCTGCTCCGACCGGGGTGGAGTCGGAAACGCCTTTCCATTTATAAATACTTGACGCTGACGCACTTCCAGCACATCACCCGGAATACCAATGCAGCGTTTGATATAATTGGTTTTCAGGTCGACGGGGTAGTCGATATTTTCATTGAGGTATTTGGGCGGCACATTAAACACTACCACATCGCCATTTTTAACGTGCGTAAAACCCGGCAACCGATACGATGGCAGTTGAATGGCTTTGCTGTACGACGGAATGTCCGTTCCCCAGATTTTCTGGTGCGTGAGCGGCACTTGCAGGGGCGTCCGGGGGGTGCGGGTGCCATAATGCAGCTTACTCACAAACAAAAAATCGCCCACCATCAGGCTGTTTTCCATCGAAGGCGTAGGAATGGTGAACGCTTCCATAAAGAGCCAGCGAATGAGTGTAGCCGCCACAACGGCAAAGAGAACGGAATCGAACCACTCGCGAATGGGCGATTTCTTAGCGGGGGCGGGTCTTCTTTCGACCTTCGTTTGCGTTATTGACACGTTCAAAAATGATGAATTATGAATTATGAATTATGAATGAGTCGCCGTGGAGAGGATGAATTAATAACGAAATTACGAAGAGATACTGGTTTTTGGTTCACCGCTTATCATTCAGCATTTCCAAGCAGATCGTCCATCCCGAATATACCCTCTTGACCGACGAGCCACTCGGCAGCAACCACCGCACCCAGCGCGAATCCCTGCCGACTGTGGGCTACATGCGTAATCTCAATCTGGTCAACGTCAGAATCGTACCGAACGGTATGTGTACCAGGCACTGTTCCCTCGCGCAACGACTTGATTTCTACGGCATCTTCTCCCACCGACTCTGGTTTATGACCGGCTTCATTGGTTACCCAACGGTGTTTATTGGGCAGGTGTTCCAGTACACCCTCGGCCAGCGTAATGGCCGTGCCACTGGGTGCATCTTTCTTTTGGGTGTGGTGAATTTCGGTCATCGAAACGTGGTATGACGGGTAGTTTCGCATGAACTTCGCCAGTACTTTGTTCAGCCGAAAGAACAGATTCACCCCAATGCTGTAGTTGGATGCGTAGAAAAACGCGCCTTTTTTTTCCCGACAAAGTACCTCGATAGCCGCCCGTTTGCCCAGCCAGCCCGTTGTACCGCAAACCACCGGCCAGCCATGTTCTAAGCAATACGTAATGTTTTCAGCCGCCGATTCGGGCGAGCTGAATTCAATAGCGACATCAACAGCATCGGGTGCCAGATTCGTTAAGTCTGTATGGTTGTCGGCATCAATACGACCCGCAACATGATGGCCCCGTTCGAGCGCGATCTGCTCGATTGTCTTGCCCATTTTGCCGTAGCCGAGAAGGAGAATATTCACTTTAGTTTGTGGTTTGTGGTATTCGGTTTGCGGTTTACGGTTTACGGTTGGCTGACGCACGAATATTGATGCGTCAGCCAACCGTAAACCACAAACCACAAAGCGTAACACTTATTTAAACGTAAACGCAACCCGAACGGCAGGTACAAAACCCGTACCGGGCATGAACAATACATTCGGATCGACACGCATTGAAATGTCGTCTGTTAAATCAAAGGTTTTCAAATGAGCCGCTACGTTGGCTTCAACAATATTAATCGCCCATAAAACGCCGGACAGGAGCAAATTCAAATCCCGGTAGCGACGAAACGTATCGTAGGCATTTTTGGCATTAGCCGTTGTCCGAAAAACGACTTTGTTATCAGAAAAAGGGCTTACACCAATTTCCACTTCCTCTACTTTCTGATTTGGAACCTTAACCAACAGTATATCTCCAACTATATTCGGTGGATATAAACCAAGATCAAGCCCTGTTTCATAATCACTACCTACTTTATCGCCGTAGAGCAACCGCCGATACCCCACCTCGGCTTCTTTCGCCAGCGCACGGTAGCGAACGAACAAATAGCCCATTACGCCAAAACCAGCGTAAATAAACGGGATTTTATAATATTGCCGGTTGTAAGCCTGCCCTAATCCGGGCAGCATCAGGGAGCGAATGGTTGCTTTCCTGGGAATGATTTTATGAATGGCTGCTTCCTGCTTAGCCGTCACACGCAGCGTATCGGGGCTATCTAACGAGGTCGAATCCGTATTGGTCAATACGGAGTTGCCAACCCGAATTCCATTGCGTTGCACAGTTTCGGGGATGGAATCGGTTGCCGAGCGCAGTTGTCGGGTCGAGTCGATAGCGGCTGGCGTTGGAGCGGGAGAAATGGCTGGTTTCTGAGCAAAAAGCGGCCTACAGAGTAAGGCAGATACAAGCGTCGCGATGAACAGAGTTGACAACGGTTTCATAGAAAAACAACGCCCAAACCCTGCCTTTCCCGGCTGTTGGCTCACCTTTTTAAGGTAATTTAACACAGTTACGGCTACGGGTTTAGCTCTGCGAATTCAATACCTCCAGTATTTTCGTCAGTTCCTCCTGCGACGTAAACGGAATCTTGATTTCGCCTTTGTGCTTCTCGTCGGCTTTGATGGATACACGGGTACCGAACAGCGACGATAATTTGAACTGAAGGCTCCGCATTTCCTGCTTGGGTAAGGTAATCCGGCGGGTTGGTGCGAGTTCGTGGGCATCGTCGGACAGGTTCCGAACGGCTTCTTCGACTTTCCGAACCGACCATTCTTCGTCAACGGCTTTCGCAAACAACTTGATCTGCGTATCGGGGTTTTCGATGTTGATAATGGCACGGGCATGACCCATCGAAATCTTATTATCGCGCAGCGAAGCCTGAATAACGGGCGGCAGTTTTAGTAGTCGGATATAGTTATTGACCGTTGTGCGGTTTTTGCCCACGCGCTCACCAAGTTCTTCCTGTTTCAGACTGCATTCGGTGATGAGCCGCTGGTAGCTGAGGGCAATTTCTATGGCATTGAGGTTTTCGCGCTGAATGTTCTCGATCAGGGCCATTTCCAGCATCTGCTGGTCGTTGGCTGTGCGAACATAGGCCGGAACGTGCGTCAGGCCAACAATCTTGGACGCCTGCAAACGACGTTCACCGGCAATAAGCTGATACCGCTCTTTGCCCAACTGCCGAACGGTAATTGGCTGAATAATGCCCTGAGTCCGAATCGAATCGGCCAGTTCCTGAAGGGCCTCTTCGTCGAAGCGGGTCCGGGGCTGGAATGGGTTTGTCTCAATCAACGTCACGCTGATTTCGGTCATCGTGCTGATGGACTCGAACGGCGACGGTTTCGACTGCCGGTTGACTGACTCGCTATCATGCAGCAAGGCACCCAGACCACGGCCCAACCCTATCATCTTCTTACTCGGTGCTTTGGTGTTTGCGTTGTCCATACCTGTAATGCGGGTGGAAACCCGCTTTTTGGCAGAAGTTACGGGTTCCCACCCGCATTACACTTCCTGCGGCATTAAGCCATTCTTAATCAAAATTTCGCGGGCCAGGTTCAGGTAACTAACCGCGCCTTTGCTATCGGCATCCTGCGCCAGAGCCGGAACACCGAAACTGGGCGATTCGCTCAGCCGGATATTTCGCGGAATAATGGTACTGAACACCATTTGCTGGAAATGGCTCGTTACCTCACCCACAACCTGATTCGACAGCCGGACCCGTAAATCGTACATCGTCAGCAGTATACCTTCGATAGCGAGATTCGTGTTGAGCCGCGACTGAATAATCTTGATGGTGTTCAGCAACTTACCTAAGCCTTCGAGCGCGAAATATTCACACTGAACCGGAATGATTACCGAATCAGCGGCTGTCAGGCTATTAATCGTTATCAAACCAAGTGAGGGCGAGCAGTCGATGATGATGAAATCGTACTGATCGCGAATGCTATCGAGCGTCGTTTTCATTTTATCCTCCCGATTCTGGAGGTTAATCATCTCAATTTCAGCCCCAACGAGGTCGATATGCGATGGCAGCAAGTCCAGATTCGGAAAATCCGTCTGGATTATAGCGTCCTGAGGGCGAACGCCCTCAACCATACATTCGTAAATGCTATTCTCGATTTCTTTCGGATTGTAACCCAGCCCCGACGTGGAATTCGCCTGTGGGTCAGCATCAACAATGAGCGTCTGAAATTCGAGGGCGGCCAAACTGGCGGCCAAATTGATTGTTGTCGTAGTTTTACCGACGCCCCCCTTTTGGTTGGCGATAGCAATGACTTTACCCATGGGTCTTGTGCGTTGCAGGCTCAAAGATGCTGGTTAGTTTCCACGAAAGCAAGAACTGTTTCACGGAATGTTCCACAAAGCTTAATGATAGAATGATTGACTTACTGAATGATTGAATAGGGTTTACGCCAGCTATTCACTCATTCGCTCATTCACTCTTTCACTAATTGACTTAGGCCCAAACGGTTGTCCCTTCTGTGCAGTTGCGGCACATTTCTATTTCGGAGCGGGAACGGAGCAGGGTCTGGCGGAAGTCGTTATAGGCAGGGCCGTGCCAGAGTTCGGTAAATGATTGGGTTTGTAAGTCGCCGAGCCGATGATGGGCGTCTTTATCGAAACAGCAGGGCACCACGAGTCCATCCCACGTAATCACGCAGGAGTGCCACATCTTCCAGCAATGATCGCCAAAGCCGTTTTTTATTTGATATGTACCGTCGGTCTGGGGCGCGTAGCGGCTATACTTATCAATTGTCGGCATCAGGCTGGAACCGTGTTCGTAGTCATAAATCTGAGCGGTTTTAAGCCCCACCTCATCCACGCCTAATTCACGGGCCAGTTTTTTGACTTCGGCAATCTGGTGTTCATTGGGTTTCACGACTAAGAATTGAAAGACGACGTGGGGTGTCCGCGATCTGAGTTCTTTTTTCCATCGCAGGATATTTTTCGTGCCTTCGAGCACTTTTTCGAGCTTCCCCCCTACCCGATACTGTTCATATACTTCCTGGGTGGTGCCATCAATCGAAATAATCAGCCGGTCCAGTCCCGATTCGACGGTTTTGCGGGCGTTGGCATCGGTCAGGTAGTGCGCGTTGGTGCTGGTAGCGGTGTAAATGTTGCGGTCGGTAGCGTAGCGTACCAAATCCAGAAACTGCGGGTGCAGATACGGCTCCCCCTGGAAGTAAAAAATCAGGTATAACAGTGTTTCGTGGAGTTCGTCGATGGTGCGTTTATACAGGTCTTCGCCAAGCATACCGGTTGGGCGCGTAAACGAACGCAGCCCGCTGGGGCATTCGGGACAGCGCAGATTGCAGGACGTTGTCGGCTCAAACGATACCGACATAGGCAATCCCCGCTGCGCCGGACGACCGCTCTGCCGGGCGAATCCACGCCGGGACGCATAATAGCTATAAAGCACCTTCAGCGCGTTGCCAACGCGTTTGGGCGTCAGTTTGGACGCAAAATTAAGCCCGTCGAGTACGTTGCGATTCATGCGGCAAAGATACGTCGGTTATGACGGCTATACCGATGTATGACCAACGTGTTTATTGATAAAATAAGCAATGGTGTTTGTTTCCTTAGGCTTGTTCGACCCGCCAAACCCGGCAGCTTTCTTCCTCAAAAACGACTTCTCCACCCGTCACACCCGCGACCGTTTTAGGCAGGGTTCCGCTCATGCTGGCCGCAAAAACGTAGCCGGTTGGTTCAACATGTGTCCAGACGATATACGTTTTGCTATCGGCGGGGCCGGTGAGCCAGCGGGTTTCTTTTCCGGCAATAGCGGGCCAGATACGTTCGGCGAAGGTCCGCATCCGGCTGATGGCGGCAAACTGATCGGCGTTTTGCCCCCACACAAACGGGCCATGTGTTACCTTGTCAGGCTCGCGGTCGTCTTCAATCTGGAACACGTAGAGTTTTGTATATTCTTCGTTCGCTCCGCGCTGCCCGTGTAGGTTCCGCACTTCAAACCCTAACCCTATGTAGCTGGGCATATCGGTCAGAAACAGTGCCGTAAAGTACCGAAACAGGTTGCCCGTCCGGTAAAAATCATCGAAACGCGGGTCGTCTTTATCGGCTGTCATCACCGTGAAGTTCGGGGCAAACCGGCGCGTTTTCAGGTAATCGTCATAATCTGCAAACTGCTTCCTGAACTCCGCCGAGCCAACCACCAAAGACTGTAAATCGCCCAGGGTCGAATCCGCTTCGATGGCTTCCAGATGGTCGGGTTCGTTGCCGTAGCCCATTGTGTCGGGCGGGGCCAGAAACGTTTCGGCAAAAAATGCATAATGAGGTACACCATTCGCCTGAACGTATTTTTTTATGGCCCGCAATGGGTCGTAAAAGTCGCCCGGCGCGGCAGGAACGCCGGCCGGCCTCAACTGCACATGGGCCATATCGCCCCGCATAAAATCGAAGTTGTATTTCCGCTGACACTCGCTCACATTCCGGCAGATATAATCCCAGGCAGGTCGGTTGGGCCGGTCAAAATCAAGCTCCCAATTTTGGTTATTATCCTTCGAATCGTAGAACCGATACCGCGCCAGTGGCCCAAACACGCGCGACATGGCCTGCGGTTTGTCGAACGCATATTGATACCAAACCTGCCCATAATCATCCAACGTGTAATCATTAGGGTTGATATGGAGGGCGCGGTAGGGCGGTGCCATCGTCATGGGCAGCGTTTCCAAACCTTGTGCGGTAAGATGCCGGATGAGAGCCAGCCGCCGATTTAACCGACCACCATAATCGTATGGATTGCCGAATAATACACGCTGACGCTGGTCGTCGGTGAGGTTAGTACCTCGGGCATTTGTTGAATCAGTGGCAAAAAATTCGTCCTTCGTAAACGCCAGGGGTGACCGGTCAACGGACCCGCGAAACTTGAGAAACTGCCAGATAGCCTCTTCTGCATAGCGATAGACTATGCTGGAGTGATCGAGCAGTTTATCGGGGTGCCCCCCCTTCTCATCGCGCTGAACCCATTCAAACAAAGACGGATAAGTGAGCACCATCTCCGAAAAACGGTCGGTATGGGGAATGACGTCCATACCCACCGTGCGGCCCATTGCATGAAGCAGGTTGGTAACGACTTTAAGCTGTTTTTCGACCGAGTCGAGGGCGGGTACATAACGAGCCAGTTCAACATCGAAAAACTCCGGGTTTATCTGCCAGCTTACCATGCCATACAAACTCCCAACTACGCCCGGCTCCCAAATGGGCAACAGATGAATGCTGTCATGACTGGCGGGCAGGGTGAGCACATAACTGATTATCTTCCAGAACGAACCAATGGTTCTGACATTGATGCCCACCATGTTACTGCGCTTTAGCCAGGTGCCATCGGTATAAATCCGGGCCGGACTTTCGATGGTTTCGGACAGGTCCAATGCCCGGCGCAATGTTTCGTTGCCAAGCCGTTTGTGCAGAATTTCCAGCGTCTGGTATACCGTAAATTGCACTGCCGTTTGGGGCAGCAGATTGGGTATGAACGACAAATGGCCGGACTGGTATTCATCCGTATAAGCAGCGTAATGCTGATACCAGTCGGCTTGCAGTGTAGCGATGGAAGTTGGCATAGGGCAAATGTATAACGGTTTCGACAAAACCAATAGCCTTCCGTTTGTATGATTCAGACAGGGGTCATACTGTACCGAAGTAGACTATACGTCAGTCACCACCCTCACTACGACCTTTCCCGGCATCCGGCAAGGCGAAATACGCCTGATTTCACAGGTTTACCTATAGCGTCAATACGTTCGCAATACCTTCAGCCGGTGGTTTTTATTGATATGAATGTGGGGGTTACTGATGATGTGAAACAGTATTCCACTGAGCACCAATGTACCCACAACGGGCAGCGTATTACTATAAAATCCCCGGTTATTTACCACATCGGCCAATAGATAAACGCCCCCGGCAATAGGGAAAAGCGTTCCGGCAGCCGTAATAAACGGAATACGGCGGTTCAGATAGACAAGCTGCACATCGTTAAAACGAAACGTTACGGGTTCGTCGCGGTTCATGATCGGATTGGCCATCAATACGCTGAATGTGCTGTCCGTCACGTCATATAATTGTTCGCGGTATTTTTCACCCCCGGCTTTGAAATGCAGTTCATCGCCCACAAAAAAGCGGTATCGCCGGAAGCCGCCCAACGTATGATTCACATCGAGCGCGAGGTAACGCGACGGGCGAAGCAAAGCCTGGTACGATGTACCCCTGCGCTGTAGCAGTTGCTCGGTGGTGAGCGTGTCCTGCGGCTGGGCTATGGCAAAGGAACTGATACAGATAAAAATCAGGATAACGAACTGTTGAGCGAATGACTTCATGGGGTGAGCGATTAAAACTGCGGTCAATTACAGGAAAAAACAGGTAGCTGACTCATTTTTTAGAAAAATTTAACCCGTTCCCCAAGTGTTGGCTAATTTGCGGGCATGATTACCGCCAACCAACTCCGAACATTTACCGAACAGATTTTTATTGCCATTGGCTGTTCCGAAACCGATGCCCGTTTAGCCGCCGATGTCCTCGTCAGTGCCGACCTGCGGGGTGTCGATTCGCACGGGGTAGCGCGTTTGCCGGGCTACATCCGGCTGTATGACAACGGTCGAATTAACCCCAAACCCGACATCCGGGTGGTGTACGAAACCCCTTCGACAGCCGTCGTTGACGGCGACCGGGGACTGGGGTTGGTGGTGGGTCCGTGGGCCATGCAGGTCGCTATCGAGAAGGCCCACATGGCCGGAACGGGCTGGGTAGCGGTGCGAAACTCCAACCATTTTGGCATTGCGGGTTACCACGCGCTGCTGGCGGCTGAACACGACATGATCGGGCAGGCCATGACCCACGCGGCACCACTCGTGGCCCCTACCTTTTCATTGGATAAACTATTGGGAACCAACCCAATAGCGGTAGCTATTCCGGCCGCAACGGAACCGACATTTCTGGCCGATTTTGCTTCGACGGCGGTGGCATACGGCAAGCTCGAAATTCTACAGCGAAAGGGTCAGGACATACCGGAAGGCTGGGCACAGGACGCCGAGGGCAAGCCCACCACCGACGCCAACGCCATCCGAAACGGGGGTGCTTTGCTGCCCCTCGGCACCGACCGCGAACACGGCTCTCACAAAGGCTACGGACTGGGCGCTATTGTCGATATTTTTTCGGGTGTGCTGTCCGGGGCCAACTATGGTCCCTGGGTGCCGCCCTTTGCGACAGCGGGGTTCATGCAGGCCAATGAGGGCGTTGGCGCGGGAACGGGGCATTTCTTCGGGGCCATGCGAATAGATGCGTTCCGCCCCGCCGACGAGTTTAAGGCCCACATGGATACCTGGATTCAGCGGTTTCGTCAGGCAAAAGCCATTGACGGCCATCGGGTGCTGATTCCCGGCGACCCCGAACGCGACATGGAAGCGGAACGACTTGCCAATGGAATTCCCGTTGTGGAACCCGTCGTAAAAAGTTTGGAAGAACTCGGCGAACGCTTTGGCATAACATTGGCACGCGGATGACGCGGATTAGGCCGATTAAAAATAGATTTTTATCAGCGAAAATCCGCTTGATCTGCGTCATCCGCGTGCCATCCTTTCATCCTTTCTCTTAACTACTCAAAATCAACTTTATGAATTATCGAAAACTTGGCAAAACAGGCTTTAGCATTTCCGAAATCAGTTTAGGCACCTGGCAGGTAGGTGGCAAATGGGGAGAACCCTTCAGCCACAACAATGCCGACCGGATTCTTAACGAAGCCATTGATGCCGGTATCAACTTTATCGACACCGCCGATGTGTATGGCGATGGCGAAAGCGAGAAAGCGGTTGGGCGGCTTGTGCGCTCACGTTCCGAACAGATTTACGTAGCGACTAAATGCGGTCGTCGGTTGCAGCCACACACTAACGAAGCCTATCAACCGAACGCACTTCGCAAATTTGTTGACGACAGTTTGCGGAATATGAATCTTGAAACTCTTGACCTGATTCAACTCCACTGCCCGCCGACCGAGGTCTATTACCGACCGGAGATTTTCGAAGTGTTCGACCGAATAAAAGACGAGGGCAAAATTCAGAATCTGGGCGTTAGCGTCGAGAAAGTGGAAGAAGGGCTGAAAGCTATCGAGTTTCCGAATGTGACAACGGTACAAATCATCTTCAATATGTTTCGGCAGCGTCCGGCCGAGTTGTTTTTTGCCGAAGCCCTTCGGCGCGAGGTTGGCGTTATTGTTCGGGTGCCGCTGGCGAGTGGGATGCTGACGGGAAAATTTCATTCCGATACCGCTTTTTCGGCAGACGATCATCGGAATTTCAACCGGGAAGGCGCAGCTTTCGACAAAGGGGAAACGTTTTCGGGGGTGGATTACGAGACGGGCTTAGCCGCTGTTGACGAGCTGCGGGCCGTTTTCCCGACTGATACCAACTTAGCTCCCGATGCACTGCGCTGGATTTTGACCTTCGATGCCGTTAGCTGCATCATTCCCGGCGCGTCGAAACCCGAGCATCTGACCTCAAATCTGGCCGCTACTGACCGACCCGCTCCCAGCGCCGAACAGATGGCCGCCGTGAAATCAATCTACGAGAAGCGCATCAAAAACCCGGTTCATTATCTGTGGTAAATTTTAGACAGGATATTCGCCAGGATTTAATGAAATCCTGTTTAATCCTGTAATCCTGTCTAAAATATCTTGTCCAAAAAATCCTGTCCAAAACCCTTAATTATTTCTTTCCGAAATATACCTGAAAACCGAGGCTGATATTCAAAGCTCTCGGTACGTTGGGCGTCAGAGCATTGGTACCGCCCGCAAAGAGCGTATTTACGGCACCCGTGTCGCCCCCGGTGTAGGTCAGTGCCAGATCGAAACTAACCGATTGATTGATGAAAAAAGCCAGTCCCGCAGTGCCGCTGTAAAGCCCATTGGTGCTTGATGTAGACGAAGCCCCCGTATTTGAGAACGACGTATTGACAACGCCTATCGACGCCCCCAGAAAGGGTTTCACCGGCGATGGCCCGATGTAATAACGCAGGAAGGGAGATACGCCAATCTGGGTAACATGCGAATTACCCGAACCAGCATAAAAAAACGGTACGCCGGCCCCAATGGCCAGCCCGTCGCTAACAAACCAGCCGTAGGTTGGCTGAAGGCTGATGATGGTGCCGGAACCGCCCGATGTTGGAATCACAATATTGCCAACCTGAACGCCAGCCAGCCGACTACCGCGCTCCGTTTGGGCTATTGCCGACGAGAGGCCAATCAGGAGTAAAGCGAGTGTAAAGAATGTTGCTTTCATAAAATGCTGAATCGTTTTGATATTACACAACAAGACTAAGCAACAGCTTATTTGGTTGTAAACAGGGCCAGGCTTTTAATGCAAAAGACCCGGCTTTGGCCGGGTCTTTTGCATTAAAAGCCTGAAAGTCAAAATGTTAACTACTTGCCTATTTTCGCTTTTTTGAAAGTACCATCGGAGCCGAACACCAGCAATACCCGCTTGCCGTCCGTTGTTGTAAGGGCAATGATGTAATCCCCCGAGGTTTTCTCCTGAATGGCTTCTTTGATTGTTGCTCCGGTATAGTTCGTAGCGATGTAAGTCGTAATAGCGGCTGGCAGACTCGATACAGCGACTACACTTACATTGGGGCCTTGTCCGGGTCGGGGATGGTGCGTCGAATCACCCATAGCTGGCTTGGGATGGTGGGATGAGTCGCCGGGCATGTGGTGTTTCGCCGAATCACTTGGCACATGATTTCTGGCCGAATCGCCGGGGACATGGTGGGGCATTCCATCAGCTTCTTTCACGAACGTACCGTCCGCATTAAACAGCAGCAGTTTGCCCGAACCGTTCACCGTAATGGCCACGATATAATTTCCCTGCGCATCTTTCAGAGCCTCTTTAACGGTTGCGCCCGCGTAGGTGGTCGTAATGTAGGTGGTGATAGCGGCTGGCAGACTGGCTGCGGCCACAACCGTCAGTTTGTGCGGGCCGGTGAGTGATGTGCTCAAAACACCCGCCGTCCGGGCAGTCGCATCGGTATCTGCCGGATCGACGGCAGTCGAGGAACAAGCGTTGAGACTAACCACGAAGGCAGCTAAGCAACTCAACAAAAGCAGTGTTTTCATGGGGAACCAGTTGGTTTTGTTAAAATGAAAAGGAAAAAGCTGTTTACAGGCTTACTTTCGGGTATTGCTCTCAATACGCCATAGAGTGGGGCACCGTTGCAGCACGAAGAAAAAACAGATTAAATAAGCAAAATCAAGCCAAAAACGTCGGTTCTCCTGTCGGTTTTATGTTCCCGGCGTTTACCTGCGTGCGTTAATCATACCTAACAATTGGGCCGGGCATGTAGCAATTCGTTATCTTGCCTGCCGATTTGAGCCATTACAGTGCTTTATTTGCACGAATTATAGGCAACCACTATTCTATTTGGCAATCCAGCTATTTTACCATATATTGTTTTATGAAAAAACAAAATGCCCGTCAGTCACAGTCGCAGTCAAGTAAGGGAATGACCCAGTCGCAGGGTCAGGATAGTGCTAATTTTTCATTCAGCGATTACCAGACTGAGAATTTTTTCGATGAGATGTTCGCCAGCGAGATGCAGGTGCGGGCGGGGTATGTGCCTTTCCAGCAGCGTGTTGAGCAACTCACCCGCGAAGACCTCATTGGACGGCAGCATGCAGCCGAACGCGCGTTGATGAGCATGGGCATCACCTTCAATGTCTATTCGGAAGGCGAAGGCACCGAGCGGATTATGCCCATCGACATCATCCCGCGCGTGATTGAATCGGCGGAGTGGGACCGGCTCGAAGCCGGGCTGATTCAGCGCATCAAAGCCATCAATATGTTTCTGGATGACGTGTATAACGAGCAGCGGATTCTGAACGATGGCGTTGTGCCGCGCGACCTGATTGAGTCCAGCAAATCATTTTTGCCCGGCTGTCTGGGTGTCAAACCGCCTAAAGGTATCTGGTGTCACATTACCGGCACCGACCTTATCCGGGGCGACGATGGTACGATGATGGTGCTCGAAGACAATCTGCGCTGCCCGTCGGGCGTGTCGTATATGCTCGAAAACCGCGAACTCAACAAGCAGACTTTTCCCGAAGTGCTGGCCCAAACCGGCGTCCGGCCCGTGTCCGATTACCCGACGCGGCTACTCCAGATGCTTCAGTTCATTGCCGACCGGCCCAATCCAACGGTCGTTGTTCTGACGCCGGGCATTTATAACTCGGCCTACTTCGAGCATTCGTATCTGGCGCAGCAAATGGGCGTCGAACTGGTCGAAGCCCGCGATTTAGTGGTGTCAGGCGGGTACGTAAAAATGCGTACGACGAAGGGATTTCAGATTGTGGATGTGATTTACCGGCGCATCGACGATACCTTTCTTGACCCTCAGGCGTTCAACCCCGATTCGATGATTGGCATTCCGGGCATCTTTGAAGTTTACAAAAAAGGCCGGGTCGCGTTAGCCAATGCCCCCGGCACCGGCGTGGCCGACGACAAAGTGATTTATGCTTATGTGCCCCGCATCATCAAGTACTATCTGGGCGAAGAAGCCATCATTCCAAATGTAAAGACGTTCATCTGCCGCGAGGAGGCCGATTGTGCGTATGTGATGGAAAATATCGAGAAATTGGTTGTGAAAGAAGCCAACGAAGCGGGTGGGTACGGGATGCTGATTGGTCCGAAGGCCACGCCCGAAGAACACGACCTGTTTCGTCAGAAAATCAAGGAAAATCCACGTAACTACATTGCCCAGCCAACCATTTCGCTCTCGCGGGTACCCTGCATCGTTGGCGACCATGCCGAGGGGCGGCATGTGGACCTGCGCCCGTACATTCTCTACGGCGACGGAATCAACGTAATTCCCGGTGGCCTGACCCGCGTAGCCCTGCGCAAAGGATCGCTTGTGGTCAATTCCTCACAGGGCGGGGGCGGAAAAGATACGTGGGTGCTGTATTGAGGGGATAAGTGGAAAGTAGTAAGGGGTAGGTGGCTGACCGTGCGAAAGCAACACTCGTGCGTCAGCCACTTACCCCTTACTACTTTCCACCTATCCCTTACCCCTTATTACTCATTTTCTTCATACGCTTTTCAGCACTAAAACCGTTTTATTGGAAATACAGATGTTTCCATGCGGTTACTTTACATAGTCGGGCTGTACAGCCTTTTTTTGAGCGCACTGCTGCTGCCAACGGTTAGTCAGGCAACCCACGTGCGGGCGGGCGAGATTACCACCAAACGTATCTCCCAAACTTCGCTGACTTATAAGATTACCTTCACCGCTTATTTTGATGAAACGACCGGACCGACCGGGGGGCGAAATGCATCCAGTCTGGCGAATGAATACACGATGTGCTTTGGCGATGGCACAACAGCCATCGTAAAGCGCGACACCCGTGTGTTTATCAACGGGAATACGTCTTCGGTTGATAGTTACACCACCGTCCATACGTATCCGGGACCGGGCACTTACACTATTGGCGTCACCGTTCTCAACCGAAACGCCAACACGAAGAACCTGCCCTCCCCCTCGGAACAGATACCCTTCTTTGTTTCGACGACGATTTACATCAACGCGGCCCTGTTGACCAACTCGACGCCCATCATGCTCAACCCTCCGCTGGATTCGGGCCGCGTGGGTCAGAAATTCTGCCATAACCCGGCCGCTTTCGATGCCGACGGCGACAGTCTGGCTTTTCGACTAAGCGTACCCAAAACTGCGCCAACCGAAACCAGTTGTCTGGGAAGACCCATTCCGGGTTATCAGGACCCGACCCGCTTCAGCACCGCCAGCGAGGGCGGGGGCGCACCCACCTTCTCGATAAATCCCACCACCGGCGAGTTGTGCTGGGATGCCCCCGGCGAGATCGGCCAGTTCAACTTTGCCTTCATCATCGAGGAGTGGCGTAACGGGGTGCTCATTGGCGAAATCACCCGCGATATGCAAATTATCGTGGTGGACAGCCCCAACAAACGGCCTCTGATCCAGCCCATCCCCGATTTGTGTGTCGAGGCCGGTACGCTCATCAACCAGCCCGTGACGGCCACCGACCCCGATGGCAACCGGGTTATCATCGCCGGTTTCGGGGGCGTCTTCAATGTGGGCCAGGATGGTATGCCCCTCTCAGCAGGAGAATTAATTCAGCCCGCTTACGCCCGATTGCTGAACGGAGGAGTCGTTCAGGCGCAGCCCGCTCAGGCGACCTTTAGCTGGCAGACTAACTGCAACCAGCTTCGGGTGGCCCCCTACGATGTGACCTTCAAGGTCACCGATGTGCCCCAAAAACCCACCCCCGCTCTGGTCTCCTTCCAGACCTTCCGCATCCGGCTGGTGGGTCCCGCCATCAAAAACCTCACCGCCCGACCCACCGCCACCGCCAACGGGCGGGCCATTCTGCTCACCTGGGACCCTTATGCCTGCGGAGCCGCCGGAACGAAATTGACCATTTATCGAAAAGAAGGCTGCGTACCGATACCCATTGACCGGTGTGTTACGGGCATCCCTCCGGGTTATACCAAAATCGCGGAGTTGCCCGCGACGGCCACTACCTATACCGACACGAGTGCCCTGCGAAGGGGGGTCAGCTATGCCTACCGGTTAGTAGCGGTGTATCCCGATGTGAACGGGGGCTTCAACGGGGGCGTTAGCATCGCGTCGGATCAGGCTTGTTTAGAATTACCCCTACTGGCCCCAGTCATTACGCAAGTCACGGTTGATTCGACCCGGGATGTTACCGGCCAAATTACGGTTCGCTGGACGCGGCCCATCGGGCTGAACTCCGGCGATCTGGGTGGCCCTTACCAGTACCGCCTGCAACGGGCTACCGGCCTCAACGGCACCGCCTTTGCCCCCATCGTCACCCTCAACACCACCCTGCAGCCCACCGTTGCCGATACGGTCTTTGTCGATAAAGGCAGTTCGGTCTCGGCCCTCAACACCACGGCTAACGCTTACACCTACCGGCTGGAGTTCTATTATACGAATGCATCAGGCCAGTTTACCCGCTTAGACGTTACCGATGCGGCTTCTTCGGTACGGCTGTCGGCAACTCCGGCCAACCGCCGGATTAGTCTCACCTGGCAGGCCACCACCCCCTGGTCCAA
>CAXTKE010000007.1:0-322829 GCA_964244845.1 uncultured Spirosoma sp. | reverse complement strand
AATGAGTACAGTAGGTTCACGTCAAGACTTACTGCACTCATTACACCCACTCCACTTTTTACTCCTTTTTCCTAAACTTAACTACTTCATATTATGGTACACCATCTGCACATCGTCGTCCTCTTCAATGCGCTCGATAAGTTTCTCAACGTCGGCGACTTCGTCGTCGGTTAGTTCTTTAAAATCATTCGGAATACGTTCGAATTCAGCCTGTTTGATTTCGTAGCCTTTCTCTTCCAGAAATTTCTGAATACTGCCAAAGGCCGTAAACTCGCCATAAATGATGTACTGATTCGCTTCTTCGTCAAGCTCTACATCATCGCCCCCAACGTCGATCAGTTCGAGTTCGAGTTCTTCCTTGTCGACGCCTTCGGTGGGAATTCTGAATACGGACTTCCGGTCGAACATGAAATCAAGCATACCCTGCGTACCCAGACTACCCCCTAATTTGTTGAGGTAACTACGCACATTGGCAACTGTGCGGTTGTGGTTGTCGGTGGCGGTCTCGATAACGAGCGCGATGCCATGCGGGGCGTAGGCTTCGTAAACGATTTCCTTATAATCTTCCTGCTCTTTCGTAGAGGCTTTTTTGATGGCCCGATCTACGTTTTCTTTCGGCATATTGGCCGCTTTGGCATTTTGAATGATGGCCCGAAGCCGACCATTCGTATCGGGGTCGGGGCCACCGCCCTTAACGGCCATAACAATATCTTTACCAATACGGGTGAAGGTCTTGGCCATCTGGCCCCACCGTTTCATTTTCCGGGCTTTCCGGTATTCAAATGCGCGTCCCATTGTAACAGATTTATTAAAACACAGAGGACACAGAGATTTCCACGGAGTAAACGGAGTCTTTCTGTGTTCTCCGTGTACATCTCCGCTATCTCCGTGTTTACCTATTTTATCCTTTCACGAACTCTTCGTCAAAATCAATAATTTCCTGTCCACGTAGCAAGTCCTCGAAAGTTTCCCGCTGACGAATCAGGTACGGTTTGCCTTCATAAACCAGCACTTCGGCGGGCCGTGGGCGGGAGTTATAATTCGAGGCCATAGAAAAACCGTACGCACCGGCATTCTCGAACGACAGCACATCACCCGGTCGGACGGTGGGCAGCGAGCGGTCGGTAGCAAAGGTGTCCGTTTCACAAATATAACCAACGACGTTATAGATTTTTTGGCTCGGCTCTTCGCCGGAAACGGGTGGATTCGAGATGTTTTTGATGTCGTGCCACGCATCGTACATCATCGGGCGGATGAGGTGATTCAGGCCCGAATCGACCTGCACAAACGTTCGGTTAGGGTTTTCTTTAACGATGTTGACACTCACCAACAGATGCCCCGACTCACTCACCAATAACTTTCCCGGCTCGAAACATAGCTCCAGTTGACGGCCATATCGGCTACAAAAATCCTGAAACGCGGCTGACATCTTCTGGCCCAGTTCAGCGATGTCCGTAAAATAATCGCCGTCTTTATACGCAACTTTAAAACCGCTGCCAAAGTCTAAGAAGTGCAAATCAGGAAAATCAGATGCCAGGTCAAACAGCACCTTTGCACCGTCTAAAAACGCATTGGCGTTTTTGAAATCAGAGCCGGTATGGATATGCAGACCAATAACAGAAATACCGAATTTATTGACTACCGACAGAATATCAGCCCGTTGCAGAATCGAAATCCCGAATTTGGAATCTTTGTGACCTGTCTGGATTTTAACGTTGCCGCCTTCGGTAATGTGCGGATTGATGCGCAGCCCAACGGCAATCTGATCGCCGTAAGTTTCGCCAATTTGCTGCAAGAGCGGCAGGCTATCTACGTTTATTCGCAGACCCATGCCGATGGCTTCCTGAATTTCGGTGAAGGCATTGCCGCTGGGCGTAAACATGATCTGGTTCGGCTCAAAACCGGCAATCAACGCCAGCCGGGCTTCGTTTACCGATACCACTTCGATGTCGATACCCTGCTGCCGCATCAGCTTCAGAATCGACACATTGGTCAGGGCTTTGGCGGCATATTTTATCTTTAGGTCTACCCCACTAAATGCGGACCGGAGCAAGCCGATTTTTTCGATAATTTTGTTGGCATCGTACACGTATAAAGGTAAACCGAACGCGTCGGCAATATCCAGTACATCGACGCCCTGAATCTGGTAAGTTTGGTTATTTAGTTGCATAACTTCATGAAACGAACCGCAAAATTACGCCATCTTTCCCCCATGTACAAAATTCAGTTTCTCTTACTTCTCGCCCTTGCCAGTCCGCCCCTTTTATTCGGACAGTCGACGGTGGAACGACCGGTTAACCGGCAAGCGTCTTTTACAGCCCACCGGCTCACCGCTCAGGTGGAACCCGGCCAAAAGCGCGAATACGAACCGTTAATCGAGGGCCAGAAGGTGAGCCTGCCCTCCCCGACCCTGTTTCAAACCCCGTTCCGGCAGCCGTAGCCGACCGACCCACGGACGTTTTGCTTCGCCGACGGAAACTGAACCTGCGGCAGCGAATGTGATATTGGTTAAATAGTTGATTGGTTGACTGGTTCATTGGTTGGCTGACGCACCTGTAGCTGACGCGTCAGCCAACCAATGAACCAGCCAACTAATGAACCAGTCAACTAATGAACCAGTCAACCAATCAACTAATCAACCCCATGACCCTACATCAGTTTCCCGACTACAATACCCTCTCGCAATACGCGGCTGAGCACATTGCGGCTATCATTAACCAGAAGCCGGACGCGCTGCTGTGCTTAGCATCCGGCGATACACCGATTGAAACCTACCGCCAATTTGTGGCATTGGCGCAGGACGAACGGGTAGATGTCAGCCAATGCACGTTTGTAGGGTTAGACGAATGGGTCGGTTTTGGGCCGGAAGATCCCGGTAGCTGCTCGTATTACGTCTTTCGGGATTTGTTCACTCCGCTGAATCTTCGCCCGGAGCAGGTTCATGTATTCGATGCAAAAGCAACTGACCTCGCAGCCGAGTGTTCGCGAATGGATGCCCTGATCGACTCGCAGGGAGGGCTGGATTTACTGCTCGTGGGTATGGGCATGAACGGCCATATCGCCCTTAACGAGCCGGGAACACCCTTTGATTTAGGTTGCCACATTGTTGAACTGGCCGAAAGCACAAAAACCGTTGGTCAGAAATATTTCGAGAAAGAAACCACACTAAATCAGGGTATTACGCTTGGGCTTAGGCATCTGACGGAAGCGCATGAGGTGATTCTGTTGGTAAGTGGTGCAAAAAAAGCCCCCATGCTTCACGAAGCTCTGACCGGCCCGATTACCGAACAAATTCCGGCCAGTATTCTGCAAACAAAGTCTACCGCACAGATTTGGTTAGATGAAGCAGCAGGAAGTTTATTATAATATGTACCCACGGGCTTTAGCCCGTGTATTTGTTCAATTCCATACACGGGCTAAAGCCCGTGGGTACATCATGCTAAACTCAGAAATTCCTTTGCTCACTCCTCACCCCTCCCGCCGAACCGAAGTTCTCGCGGGCATTTCAACTTTTTTGGCAACGATGTACATCATTGTTGTTAATCCGGCCATTCTGAGTCAGGCGGGTTTGCCGTTCAGTGGCGTACTGACGGCAACGATTTTGCTGTCGTTCTTTTGCAGCCTGATGATGGGCCTCTATGCCCGCAACCCGATTGTGGTGGCACCGGGTATGGGCATGAACGCGTTTTTCACCTTTACGGCTGTGAAAGGCATGGGCATCCGACCCGAAATAGCCCTCGGTGCCGTGTTTTGGGCGGGTGTACTGTTTCTTCTGCTATCGGTTTTGAACGTTCGTTCGGCCATAGTGCGAGCGATTCCGCAGCCGTTACGTTATGCGGTTTCGGCAGGTATTGGCCTGTTTATCACGCTGATTGGCTTCGAGAACGCCAAATTTATCATTGCCAATTCCGCTACGCTGGTGAGCATCGCCCGCCTGAACGACCCCATTATCCTGACGTTTGTGTTCGGTTTATTGCTGACGAGTGTGCTTGTTGTGCGCGACGTACCGGGGGCTATTATCATCGGAATCATCGTAACAACGCTGGTAGCCTGGCCCGTCGGTCGGTATTGGGGCGATGCATCGGCGGTGAATTTCGGGCAAAAAACGTTAGTCAATTTTCAGGGTATCTGGGCCGCACCTGATTTTTCTCTGATTGGCAAATTAGACTTGGTGGGGTCGCTGTCGTGGTCATTATGGCCGGTCATTTTTGCGTTTGCCTTCACCGACCTTTTCGATAGCCTGTCAACATTTGTGGGCGTTGCCGAAGCGGGCGATTTACAAGATGTTGATGGTCAGCCGCGCAATCTGAACCGTTCTCTGCTGACGGATGCCGTAGCGACAACATTGGCGGGAGTGTTTGGCACCAGTCCCGGCACAGCCTACATCGAGTCGGCGGTGGGCATTGCACAGGGCGGGCGCACGGGGTTAACGGCCATTGTGGCGGGGTGCTGTTTTTTGCCGTTTCTGTTTCTTTCGCCCCTGCTGGCGGTCATTCCGGCCATTGCAACGGCTCCGGCGTTGGTGCTGGTCGGGGCGTTTATGATGAAACCCATCACCCGCATCGACTGGGGAAAGTTAGATGACGCCCTGCCCGCGTTTCTGGCCCTCGTCCTCATCCCGTTCAGTTATTCCATCACACAGGGCCTGATTTGGGGCTTTCTCTCCTGGACAGTCATAAAAGTAGCCATCGGTAAAAGCCGGGAAGTGCCTGTAGGCCTGTGGATTGTCGATGTGTTTTGTGTGCTGGCGTTGGCCGGTGGGCATTGAACAGAGGTCAGAACATTGTCGTGATTAACCAGTTTCAGCCCACCGCTTTAGCTGTGGGTTTATAATTTTCAGTGATCATAATTTACCCCGAACCGTTTCAACAGTTTTTAGCTGGACTAAACCGTTGAAACGGTTCAATTCAACGATATTCATTCTTGCCGTGATCCCACAGCTAAAGCAGTGGGCTATTGATTTTAATAACACATTTCTCTGGCGTACGTCCGCATTAACCACTCTCTTAAATCACCAGTCCCGTTGTCGCATCAAAAAAATGGCATTTGTCGAGATCCCAGAATAGATCGACGGGCTGGCCGAACGTAGCGCGATACCCCGCCGACAGACGCGCAATTAACCGACCCGCATCGACCGGGCAATAAACCAGCGTTTCGTTACCCATATTTTCGACCGACTCAACCGTGACGTGTTGTTGATGGACCGATTGCGCGACCGGCGGCTTCTCACTCAGGTGTTCGGCCCGAATACCAAGTGTAATCGGCTGACCCACATACGATTGCAAACGATTGGCAGATAAGGTATTCGACAAATCAATCTGCACCTGCCCGCCCGTACTCACAAAACGCAATGGGGCATCTTCGGCGATTTTACCCGGCACAAAGTTCATGGGGGGCGTACCAATAAACCCGGCTACAAACTGACTTGCCGGATGATTATACAGGTTAATGGGCGTGTCCTGCTGCACAATGTCACCGTCGCGCAGCACCACAATGCGGTCGCCGAGCGTCATGGCTTCGACCTGATCGTGGGTCACGTAGATAATGGTTGCGTTCAGTTCGCGGTGCAGTTTCTGTAGTTCAATGCGGGTTTGTACCCGCAGTTTCGCATCTAAATTACTCAGCGGTTCATCGAACAGAAACACCTTTGGATTCCGAACAATGGCCCGCCCGATAGCCACGCGCTGCCGCTGCCCACCCGACATATCTTTGGGTTTTCGGTCGAGCAATGATTCAATTTCGAGCATGGTAGCGGCCCGGTTCACGCGCTGCCTGATTTCGTCTTTCGGCAGACCCGCCAGTTTTAATCCAAATGCCATATTGTCAAATACGGTCATGTGCGGATATAGGGCATAATTCTGAAAAACCATGGCAATGTCGCGGTCTTTGGGCGGCACGTCGTTGATGCGCTTTCCATCGACCAGCAAATCACCTTCGGTAATGTCTTCCAAACCCGCAATCATGCGCAGCAGTGTCGATTTTCCGCAGCCCGATGGTCCAACCAGCACCAGAAACTCGTGGTCGTTTACCGTAATATTGACGTCCCGAATCACGCGCGGTCCAACCGAGCGCGGCCCGTTCTCATACGCTTTGGCAATATGCACTAATTTAACTTCGGCCATAATCAAGGGTATTTATTTGCCTGAGTGACCGCAACCGGGTAATTCTCAAGTCGTTGAAATGCAAGCAGAGCCTCGATGGTGGACTCGGCTCCCGAATTTTTATTGATTTTTGTATCCGACGAAATTCCGTCAAAACCCAGCCCCGTTGTCTTGTCGTACATAATGGCTTTGGCGGGATTATTGCCCAGAAACCAGCCTGCCAGTTGCCCGGCCAGCGTCGTATATTGGGCATCTTTCGTTTGGTCGTACAGTTCGAGCGCGGCCCAAACCATTGGCCGGACGCCATAGGCAATCTGCGAAAACCGCGACTTTTTAATGAAGGCTACATCTGTTCCCTGCTGACTGACGGTAAATGATTCCAGAAAACCTTCGCGGAGCAGATACGGGTAAAAATTGTCGATTTCGCGTTTGGCAACGGCAATCCAATCCGGCCGATTCAAGGCTTTTCCTACCCGCAGCAGGGCGTACGACTGATCGCTGCCGTAGGCGTGCCAACCATTGTCAAAACTCAGAATAGCACCATAAGGCACCTGATTCGCACCGCCGAACTGCATCTGTACAATGCCATCACCCAGCTTATTTATTAATGATAGAACCTGACTATCAGGGGTTTGCTGATGATAATTCAACAGACCGAGAATCATAATGGCAGCCTGGTCGGAGCCGGAACCGTAGGGCAACCAGGTCGGTATTTTCAGACCCTGAACGAAATTATAGGCCTGTGGTTTAGACCCGAAGTCGCGAATCATATTCGCCACAAGTTTTTGATTAGCGGTTTGCAAACGCGCAGCGAGGGCCGGGTCGGTTGTTTTGTAATAGGGATACGCTTCGGTCAGGCACCACAACGCCCGCCACGACCACCAGTTGGGCTGGTTGATGCTGGTGCTGCCCGCCTTGTTGATGGACAGATTGCCAAAGATAAAATTGTAGAAATAGCCCGCTCCGGCGTCCCGGTTATCCGACTGCATTTGCAGAACGAACTCGGTCAGTTTGCGCAGTTTATCCTGCTTGCCGGTGTTGGTCGACAAATCGGGTTCGTGGAGTAGAAACAGCACCGTCCGGGCAATGTCATCCACGCAGGCGGCTCCTTCATCATCGTCCGCAACCCATTTGTAATCAGGATATTCACTATAAATATTTATCAATCCAACATCGGCACCGTTCAGTTTAACGGGCTGGTATAACTGGTCAAGGTGGATGGTATTGACAATCCGACCCGTGTCTGGTGCGGGCTGAGTGGATTGGTTTTTTTTACAGGATACCGACAGCAGCGGAAACTGCAACAGAAAGAGCCAGAGTAAACGATGGTAGGTTTTCATGTCGATGGATTGGTTAGTAATTCGTTGAGTAGGTTGTATTTTGTGGTGTCGGTTGAATTAGCGGTAGAGATGTCATCTTTTAAGTACGGCAAAAAGGAAAGATGACATCTCTACCGCTAATTCAACCGACAGCCTTAATCTTTCAGGCCCGACGAGGCCATGCTGCGGATAAAATGTTTTTGGAAAAACAGATAGGCAATCAGAATCGGCATGGCCAGCATAACGGCTGCGGCAATTTTAACGCCCAGTTGCGCATCGGCCCGGCCACCCACCGAAAACAGCGTCACCATTTGGGGCATGGTCATGGTCGATTCGTCGCGGATAACGATTAGCGGCCAAAGTGCTTCATTCCATAAACCCATGAATGTCAGGATGGTAATGGTCAAGACAGTCGGGATAATATTGGGAATAAGAATCTGAAAAATGATCCGCAATTCGCTACAACCGTCCATGCGGGCGGCATCAATCAGGGCTTGTGGCAACCCCGCAAAGGCCTGCCGGAACAGCAATACCGCCAGCGAATTCATGACGAACGGCACAACGAGCGCGAAATACGTATCGACCCAGCCCAGCCGCACCATTGTGATATAATTGGGAATCAGCGTGATCTGAAACGGCAGCGTCATGGTGAAAATGATGAGGTAGAAAATCAGGTTTCGACCCCGAAACCGCATTTTCGCCAGTGCGTAACCGACCATCGCACCCAGAATCAATACCAAACTCGTTGTCACGAGTGCCACCAGCACACTGTTGACAAAGGCCCTGCCGAGGGGAATCCGCTCAAAAACAGTGGTGTAATTTCGGATGGTCAGGTCAATGGGCAGCAACGTCAGCGATCCGATGCCCTGCTCCGACGACAGCGATGCGCTGATCATCCAAAGAAACGGATAAATGAACGACAGAGCCGCCAGAATGAGCAAAGTATATCGGAGTAGTTTCATTGGTTGGTTAATTGGTTGATTAGTTAACTGGTTGATCAGTTGAGCAATTGAAGTGGCGCATAACCTATTCAACCAGTTAACTAATCAACCAATTAACCATTAGTTTTCCTGCTCGACGTATCGTTTTTGAATGGCGACGACAGCCAGAATCAGCAGGGCGAAAAAGAACCCCAATGTGGCCGAGTAACCCATGTGATAATATTGAAATGCCTGTTTGTAAATGTACATCACCGCCGACAGGGTGCTGTTCAGCGGCCCGCCTTCGGTCATGATATACGGTTCGATGAAGAGTGAAAACCCGCCGATTGTCGACAGAACGACCACCATAAAAATGGTTGGGTTAATCATGGGCAGGGTGATATACCGGAACTTCTGCCAGTGGGTCGCGCCCTCCATATCGGCGGCTTCGTAGTACTGAACCGGCACGGTCTGAAGCCCGACCAGAAACAGAATTACGTAAAGGCCGACGTTTTTCCAGGTAGCCATCAGCGCGATGGCGTACATGGCAATGTCGGGGTCTTCGAGCCAGGCCACTTTGGGCACGGACATAGCGGTTAAAACCCGGTTCAAAATACCGGCGTTGAACCCCAAAAGCTGCTGCCACAGAATTGTAACGACCACGCCCGACACGATGACCGGCAGAAAAAACGCGGCCCGGAAGAACGATTTCCCCCGAATTTTCTGGTTCAGAAACTCAGCCAGCGTCAGAGCGACCACTATTTGCAGCGGGATATGCACGACCAGAAACCGCAGCGTATTATAAATCGCCTGCCAGAACAGCCGGTCCCGAATCAATCGGTTGTAGTTCTCCAGCCCGACAAATTTCATTGGCGAGATAATGTTCCAGCTATGAAACGTGAGGACGACCGAGAACACCACCGGAAACGCCACGAACACGCAGAAATACAGAATATACGGCGAAACCAGCCAGTAAGGAGTGAGTTTTCTCATAGTCAATGATTGAATGATTGAGTAGTTGAATGATTGAGTGATTGAATAGGAGTATGCGCCAGCTATTCAATCACTCAATCATTCAATCATTCATAATTAGTTTCCCAGCAACACGTCAACAGCCTCGGCGGCATCATGGATGGCAGCTTCGGGTGTTTTCCGGTCATAGACCACACAGGCTTCGTACTCCTGCGAAATGATATCGAACACCTCCACAATCAACTCGCTGTTGTCCACACCTTTAATGTAGCGCGACTGACGGGCGAAGGGTACTAATTTTGGATTCTTTTTCAGAAATGGCCCGAAATACGGGTCTGTGTCCACGTCGCGCCGGTGCGGAAACTGCCCCGTTAGCTCCATGAGCCGTAAGTCGCCGGGTTTGTCGACCAATGTTTTTATAAACGCCCAGGCCGCTTTCGGATCGGGGCAGGTATTGAAAATAACAATGTTTTTGGGGTCGCCGTAGGTATAGGCCGGTCCGGTGTGGTTGTCGGGAACGGGCATTGGCCAGGTATCGTAGCTAAGGTTCGGATTTTTGTATCGTTCCAGAAAACCAACTTGCCACGGCCCGGTAAACGACGTGGCGATGCGCTGATCCAGAAACGGGTCGCGGGCCGATGTGAGCCGCTCTTTCGGATAATAGCCCTCGCGGTAAATCGTTTGCAGGAATCGAAATACTTCGATGGCGTATTTATTATTGAAGGCTGCGCGGTTATTTTTTACCAATGAACCGCCATTGGAAGCGGCTAAATAGAGTGGATAAAAATTGAAAAATCGCTGATACCAGATCACTTTCACTTCAGTATAACCCACCCATTTATCCATGTAACCATCGCCGTTTACATCTTTTTTAAGCTGTTTGCCAGCGGTCAGATAACTTGAATAATCATACGGTGGCCCTTTCATTCCGGCTTCTTTCACCTGCCGTATATTGCACATGGTCATAATCGGATTCACTTTCCAGGGAACCTGATAGATATGCCCATCCGTTGAGGTAACTTCCTGAATGACTGCACTATCACAGCGTTCGCGCAAAAAATCCATGAAGCCGGGAATAGTATCGAGCGGTATAAGCACACCGGCTTTGGCGTACATCTCAACGCTGCCCTGCCACATATTGGCGTAAATATCGGGCGTGGTTTTGCCCACTACCGACGCAAGAATGATCTCCTCGCTCGACTGGCCTTCGGGAATGGGCTGGTAGCGCAGTGGTTTGTCGGGGTGTTCGCGTTTCCAGCGGTCCGTAAACTCGCGGGCAAACGTGATTTCTCCGGCATTATTTGAGCACCAGAACAGCAAAGGCCGTTCGGTCTGCTTCTGCCGACAGCCGCCTACCATCAACCACAAAACACTGATAACCAGTAAGATTTTTTGCATGGTAGCGGCAAACTACATATTAAAAATAGAACCGCACCGGCGGACCGGCTGATCTGTATGATTGATATGATCCAATTGGCCAATCAATCATATCAATCATAAAAATCAGCCGGTCCGCCGGTGCGGTTCCAAAATCAGATACTATTGACTTTTCTCCGCGTTGTAGAGCGACGTAATCTGGGTGCTGGTCAGCACCGCATTGTACATGCGAACGTCGTCCATCGTCCCGTTGTAATAACCACCCCAGGGGCCGTTAAAGTTGTTCCCGTCGGCGTTGTCTTTCTCATCATTCACGTAGAGGCTGGTCGGCAAATCCTGTCCGATTGTGAGGTTGATATTGCTTTTCACAGGAGCCAGATCGCCTGTTACATCCGTCCAGCTTTTCACTAATGTTCCGTCAATATAGAAATTCATCTCACCCGATTTGTACGTCGTGGCAATATGGTACCACTTGTTACGGGCCAGCGTCACCGATTCATTGTCTTTGTCCTTTGCACCGGTCGTTGTTTTTACGGTGAAGAACACTTTGTTAGCACTTTGCAACTGAAGCTTATACCCATTCCAGCGATTCAGAGCCAGCAGGTAATTATCAGCCCGGCTGCTATCCCGCTTGATCCACATACTGATCGTCAGTTCTTTAGATGGATTTAACACCGGATTGTACGGAATTTCAATGTTGCCGCCTTTGTCAAAATAATACGCTTTATTAGCCACGCCAAATCGGTCAGGGGCTAAAACAGGCAATCCCGCGCCCCATTGCGCACCACCGGCTTTCAGCGTTCCGTTGAAGCCTTTGCCCGATACGTCAGTAGCATCGCCGTTGAAGAGCATGTGCAGAATAAGTTTGTCGGGTGCAATTTCGGCAACCTGTTTGCCTTTAAAGGTTGTCATGGCCTGACCGAGGTTCACCGTAGCGTTCGTTACCGAGGTTTGCGTCGCATTATTGTCGCTGTTTACGGTTGTAGCGGCATCGATGGCGGTTTTAAAAACAGCTTTCGAGCCAACTTCATAGCGGCCAATGGCCGTACCTTCAACAGCCGCATTGTACAGCACATTGGCACTATCGAGCCGGGCTTTGAGTGCCGTTTTGTTAATAGGGACGACCACTGGATCGTCGGCTTTTTTACAGGCCTGAAATACGGCGAGCATCAGGCAAAAAGCCAGCAACCCGCGTAGCATCGCATTGGTTGAAATAGGTAAGTTTTTCATAAGTGTACTGATTTTTAACGAATTAATTGGTGAACATAAACAGGGTTAAAGACGTAGTTTTTTGTTGGTATCCCGTTCGCTTTGCGGGATCGGGAAGTAGCGATTGGTCTCGTAGTTGAACGAAGGCTTATCGCGCAGGGCGGTCTGAGCATATTCTTTACCGTAGCGCATGATGTCGAAATAGCGGTGAAACTCGAAGCCCAGTTCAACCCGGCGTTCGCGCCGGATAATCTCGCGCAGGGTCGATTGCGTAGCGTTCGTTACGTCGGGCAGCAGACCCGCCGGAACAGTTGGTGTGGCTGTGCTCAAACTTGTATCGTAGAGATAACTTTCACGCGCCCGTTTTCGCACCCGGTTCAGCGGCACTAATGCGTCCGCCGACCGACCCGCTTCGTTGAGTGCCTCGGCCTGAATCAGCAATACATCGGCATACCGGATCGTCACGTAATTCAGGTTGCCATCGCCTTTTGTGCTTTTAGGAACTTCCGTTACGGGCTGAACGTGTTTTTTGCTGAGATAGCCCGTTGGCGACCAGATCGGATCATAAGGCGTTCCGTCGATCCAGGGTTTGCCCGCCCGCGCCACCGTATAATCCAGACGCGGATCAACCACGCCCGCACTCGTCTTCTCGAACGCATCGACAAAATTCTGCGTCGGTACGTTAAAGAAATACCCGTTTTCCGTGTTCCGGGGCGCGAACCACTGGTTCAGCCGGTTACCCGTAAACGGAACCTGCCCGGTCAGGTGCTGCACGGCAAAAATCGTTTCCGTGCTATTTTTGGCCGCCTGACTAAAGTTCTGTGCATAGACCGGCAACAACGAATACAGGCCGCTGCTGATGACCTGCCCGGCAGCATCGGCGGCTTGCTGCCACTTGCCTTCGTATAAATATGCTTTTGCCAGCAAGGCCTGAGCGGCTCCTTTCGTAGCCCGGCCTACGTCGCCACCGCTGTACGAAGCAGGTAAACTTTTGATGGATTCCTGCAAATCCGCTTCGATAACCGTCGTGTACACATCGGCCACCGGCGACTGCTCGATCTGAAGCTGATCGGCATTTTTCGGCTCCAGCAATACCGGCACCGGGCCGTAGATATTGACTAAATAAAAGTAATTCAACGCCCGCAAAAACCGCGCTTCACCCAGAATCCGCGCTTTCAGGTCGTCGGCCATCGTAATCGTCGGCACCTGCTGAATGACCCGGTTGCAGCGGCTGATCCCCTCATACAACACACCCCACTCCGACTCAACCGGGCCATTGTTGGGATAGACCGTAAAGTCGTCAATCAGGCCAATATCGGCCTGATCGCCGGGGTCACCCCCTTTCGCGGCATCGTCCGACGCTACGTCGCCGAATACCCACAAACGATTATTGTCCGATGAAAACGTGAGCGTCTGGTAAGCCGCATTCAGAGCCTGCAAGGCCTGTGCCTGCGTCTTGTAAAACGTCTCTTCTGAATAAGCCGCCCGCACCTCTTCGTTCAGGAAGTTGGAACAGCTACTGGCAGAAATCAGTAGTAAGATTATGGTACACCGGGTTGAAACCCGGTGCAAGTCATCATTCACCGGGCTTAATGATTTGCACCGGGTTTCAACCCGGTGTAGTGCAGAAAATAAAACTATGCTTATCTTTTTCATAACGGATTGCCCTAAAAACTTGCGTTTAAGCCGATGGTGTAGGTTTTAGCACTGGGGTACGTACCCCAGTCGATGCCCACCGCCACATCGCCCCGGAACTGCTCGTTGTTGACGTTGTCGCTGCTTTGCTGTTCGGGATCGAGGCCGGGGTATTTTGTAATCGTGAACAGATTCTGTCCACTCACATAAACCCGCACGCTGGTCGAGCCGATTTTTTTGGTTAGCGCACCCGGCAACGTGTAGCCAAGCTGAAGATTTTTCAGACGGGTATACGCTCCGTTCTCCAGAAAGCGGGTGGATGGTTGCTTATTGTTGGCCGACCCGCTCCACGATACGCGCGGCTGGGTGTCGCTGGTATTCTCGCCCCGCCAATGGTTATCGACAACGCGCTTTGTGACATTGAACGCCCGGTAAAATCCCTCGATGTCCGTAGCGACCTGATAATAAATTTTGTTGCCCGATACGCCCTGAAAAAAGCCCGACAGATCGAAATTTTTCCATTGCAGATTGGCCGTCAGCCCATACGTGAGCGTTGGAATCGGGCTGCCCACGTGCGACCGGTCTAACTGATTGATGAGGCCGTCACCGTTGATGTCTTTGAAGCGAACATCGCCCGGCTTGATGTTATTTCCCTGAAACGCGCTGGTAAAAATCTGACCTTCGTTCTGAAAAATACCGTCCTGCTGGAGCAGGTAAAACGAGCCGATGGGATGCCCCGGCTCAGTCAGCGTAGCGAAAACACCGTTGTCAATCCGCCCGCCGGGAATGGGTCGTCCGTCGCTGAGAGACAGCACTTTATTGCGAATGAACGACGCATTGGCCGTAATATCGTACGAGAAATCGCCTTTTTTGTCCCGATAAATCAGGTCCAGTTCAACGCCCCGATTCTCGACCCGACCGGCATTGACATACGGTGCAGCCGCGCTACCGCCCGATTTAGGAACCGGAATTGGTACCAGAATATCAGACGTTTGCTTGATGAAATAGTCGGCGGTGAGTTGAATTTTGTTACGTAAGAATCCTATTTCCAGACCAATATCGCTTTGGGTCGACGATTCCCATTTGACGTTGCTGTTGCCCCGACTTACCACCGCGTACCCGGCTACGGTTTGCGGACTGGCACCCAACACGTAGTTGTAGCCGCTGCCAACGAGTGATGCGTACGGATAATTACCGATGTCCTGATTTCCCAACTGACCGATGCTGGCCCGTAATTTCAATTGGGAAATGGTTCGGGCGAACGGCTGAAAAAAGGTCTCCCGGTCAATGTTCCAGCCTGCCGAGCCGGAGAAGAAATTCGCGTACCGGTTGGTAGGCGAAAACCGCGACGAGCCATCCCGCCGAACATTGACCGAGGCTAAATATTTATCTTTGTACGCATAGTTTACCCGGCCAAACAGTGAAAACAACGCCCAGCGCGAATCGCCCTCAAACGACTGCCGCCCGGTTATATCGGCTCCCTGACCGAGGTAGCGCAGGTTGCTAACCTGGTCGATGAAATTCCGGTCGGAGCCACCAATGTCGCGGCTTACGCTGTGGATCGCTTCGGTTCCGACCAATGCCGTAATCTGGTGATTTTCGCCCACCGTCATGTCATAATTCAGGGTATTGTTCCAGGTCAGTGTGCTGGCGGGACTAAAGCGGTTGACTAATGTTGACGGGCTGTTGATGCGGTTGTTTGTGCCCCAGTTTTCGTTGAAGGTTTTGCGGTTAACGATGTTGAGATCAAGCCCGGCAGCCGTTCGGAAACGCAGGTTTTTGATAATTTGCCACTCCCCGAAAATATCGCCGAAGACGCGGTACTGCTGTTCTTTATTGTCCTGTTTCTGAGCCAGCCCAACCGGATTATAACCATCGCCGAAGAAAGCCGGAAACTGAGGCAGGTCGGCATAATCGCCGTTTTTATCGTAGATGGATGTGGCGGGTGTATGAAAGAGCGCGTACCGGACAATGCTGCCGCCATTGCCGCCATAGCCATCGCCCGAGCTACCCACAATGCTGCGTTGCGCATAGGTGATGTTCAGGTTTGTACCGATTTTCACTTTGCCGGCAATTTCGGTGTCGATGCTGGCGCGGAGAGCGTAGCGTTTGTAGCCCGAATTTAGGATAATACCCTGCTGATCGAAGTAGTTTCCCGACAGCAAATAGTGCGAACGGTCGGTGCCTCCGCTTATCGAAAGCTGGTAATTCTGAATCGGTGCGGTCCGAAAAATGGCGTTCTGCCAATCCGTGTCGGGCACTTGCAGTGTGGACGGGATAAGCGGCCGTTGCAAACTTGGGTTGCTAACGAACGCGTTATCGTTGGTGGCGGCTTCGTTATAGATGCTGATGTACTCCTGCGCATTCGCCATTGGAATCAGCCGCCCGTGCTGCTGAATGCCGGTGTATGTATTGAACGTAACGCGCGGTGCTCCGCTTTTGCCCCGTTTCGTGGTCACCACAATAACCCCGTTGGCAGCCCGTGCGCCGTAAATAGCGGCCGAAGACGCATCTTTCAGAATGGACATACTTTCAATATCAGCGGGGTTCAGTACGCTGAACGCATCTTTGGTTGGCACCCCGTCGATCACGAACAACGGGCTGTTATCGTTGATGGAACCGACCCCGCGAATACGTACCGCAACGCCTTCGCCCGGCGCACCCGTTGACTGCGTTACCCGCACTCCCGATGATTTTCCCTGCAAGGCCTGGTCAATGCCCGCTACCGGCAAACGGCTGATGTCTTTCGACGTAATGGTTGAGACCGCACCCGTCAGGTCCGATTTTTTCTGCGTTCCATAGCCGACAACCACCACTTCCGAAAGCGATTTTGTATCTTCCTGCAAGGTCACGGTCAGCGTTGTGCGATTCCCTACGGCAACTTCCTGCCCCAGATACCCAACCGATGAAAATTGAATAACAGCCTGGTCATCAGGCACATCGATTTTAAAATTCCCCTGTGCGTCGGTGCTGGTTCCGGTTCGGGTTCCTTTTACGACCAGATTGACGCCGGGAATTGGCTGGCTTTTCCCATCGACAACCGTGCCGGTAACCGTCTTATCCACTACGGCGGGCGTTTGGGGCGTTAGCGAAGCCCGAAACTCAGCGGGTGCGGGCAGCATAGCCTCGCCGGATTTTGGTTTGAGAATAATCAGCCGGGTGCCCGTTACCGAATAGTCGATCTGGAGAGGAGCCAATAGGTCGTTCAGAACCTTTTCCAGCCGTTCGTGTTTGGCGTTCAGGCTGGCTTTTCGGTCGGCTTTAATCAGTTCGTAACTGTAGGCAAACTGAACATCGGCTACCTTTTCCAGCCGTTCCAGAATCGTTTCAACTGACTGATTTGTAAGCGACAGGCTAACCGTGCGTTTCAAGGGATTCTGCCCGTGTGCGGGCCGGGCCAACAGGGTGCCCATCACCCCGATGAGCACCAGAAATGAACTAAGCGTAAGGCGCATAATCCAGCGAAAGTAGACGTGACGGAGTAGCGTTTTTTGCATGATTCGTTGAGTTGGGAGTTGGGTTGTAGAATGAGTTAACGACAGCCCGAAGAGTGAATAACCAGTTGTCCGTTCTGTAATTCGTAGGTTGAGCCGGTGCTGGCCGCAATAACATCTAACCGAACAAAAAGAGACGGATCATCGAGCCGGGCAGTTAGCGTACAGCCCGATAATTCCTCGCGGTTAAATTGAATATCAATTCCATACGCTTTTTCGAGCGCGTCCAGCACAACGGGCAAAGGCGTTCGCCGGAATGAGAATGCCTGCGTCGTGGCGGGTAACACCGCCGTTTCGCTTCGGCTAACCTCACTTTTCACTAAGCGGGCATCGTCTTTCGAGAAGGTCACCTGTTGATTTGGCAGGAGAATAACGGCTGCCGGTTGCGTCAAGCCGGTTTTGGAGCGGCTGGCATTCCGGTTACCGGTAAACGCCGGATTAGTCGATACAGCCACTTTCCCTGTTTTCACCACCACGTTCACATTGCCGCCTGTTGCGGGTGCGCTGATCAGAAAACTTGTTCCCAACACTTCAGTAGTCAGTTCGCGGGCAAACACGCGGAAGGGTTTAGCCGGATTTCTAACAACCTCAAAAAAGGCTTTTCCCGTCAGGAATACGTCTCGTTTGGCTTCTGAAAACTGTTTCGGAAATCGGATTTGAGCATTTTTTTGCAGCACGACAAGACTACCATCGGATAAGCGAACCAGCCGGGGAGCGGCTTCTTTATTGACAACCTTAAGCAACGTAACGGGAGTTGGAATAGTCGATTGCACCCGCGCAACGGGTGACTTGGTTTGCGTCTTCGTCCAGAATTGCCAGCCAAGCCAGCCCGTAATAAGGAGCAAAGCGACCGAAGCCGCCACCCGAAGCGGTTGCCAGTATGCTGGTAATGAGCGAATAAATCCACGATGCTGGTTAGGTGCAGTAGACAGAATTCGCTGAACGGCTTCGCTAATCTGCTGGTCGGTTACGTTGGGGAGTTCGCCTTTTGCGGTTAGCAGGAATGTACGGGCCAGTTCAGCATTTTCCCGGAGTTCTGGATGCTGGGCCAGATAATTTACCCAATAAGCCGTCTCGCCGGGAGTATTGAAAAATACCCAGCGTCTAAACGATTCATTTTCAACAAATTCGGGCGGGGTCAAGGCGCGTCGTCGGTTCTGACCAAGTGGCTTTGTTGCCTCTTGTATGACGAGGAGTCAGAACGACAGAAAAAGTAACCGCCGATTATGAAAATTCTTTTAAAAAAGAAAATTAAAACAGGAACGTAATGAAAATCAGGAAGTGCGATAAGTCCTGCCAGTGGTCCCGAAGGTTATGCAACGCATGTTGAAGATAGTTGGCAACAACCTGCCGGGATAGTCCCATGGCCATGGCAATTTCCTCATAACTAAGGTTTTCGTAATATTTCAGGTAGATGGCTTCCCGCTGCCGTTTGGGCAACCGGTTGAGTGCTTGTTGCAAACAGTCCTGTGTGCTCTGCTCATGTTCGGCCTGTACATAAATCGACTCAGGATTCGTGAGCCAATCGGTTTCCAAACCCGATAAGTCAACGGCCTCAGCCTGATTGTCGTGTTTGACCTGCCGCAGAATATTGTTCCGCAGGGCAACGAACAAATACGCTTTTACCGACTGTAAGGCCGGGTTTGTCTGCCGTTTTTCCCAAACAACCAGAAACAAATCCTGAATACAATCCTGAATTAATGCATGATTATTGGTAAGCCTGGTGCCGTAATGAAACAGGGCACGGTAATGCCGCTCCGCCAATAGACCCAACGCTTTTTTATCACCTGACCGAAGTGTATACCACAATGTGTCGTCCGATAAAGTATTCTTATCTGGTAAGTCAGACATAATTGTGCATCCTCATTTTGTAATCAGATTATAATATTACAACTATTTAAGGGGAAAGTTTTAAAAAATGATTTTCTCGTCCAGTGTCGGAACGATTACCGGACAGGAAGCCATTTCGTTACGCCGGGATAAATCCGGCGCAAATTATTATTCACGGCACAAATCACTTGCGCCGGGATAAATCCCGGCGTAATATCCGGCTTCATACAAACGCCAACCCAAAATCCAATGAAGCGATTATTTATGCTGCTCCTTCTGCTCTCCCACTTAACCCATGCCCAACGCTATAAATCCCGACCTATAACGGGTTTATTAGGTGCTTTTGGGGCCGAGGTAGCCTTAGTGAAAGCATCCCTCACGAAACCAAAAACCATTATGGTCGATGGCATTTTGTTCACAACAGGACGCATTGGTAATCAGCGCGTTGTGGTTGCCGAAACCGGAATTGGCAAAGTCAACGCGGCCATGACAACGGCCCTCATGCTCGACCATTTCCGGCCCCGGCGGGTGCTGTTCACGGGCATTGCGGGCGGCACAAACCCCGACCTTCAACCGGGCGATATTGTGATTGCCAGACGTACGGCCCATCATGATTATGGCTCGATTACGGACAAAAACACGCCAACCAGACAAACCCGTAATGCCATCACCAAAGAATTTAATCCAGTCTATTTCCCGGCTGATTCTGCGTTATTACAAGTAGCCGAAAGCGTTGTGAAAAGCGTTCCCTTAGAAGGCATTCCGCTGGAGTCGGGTGGGGTTTCGGACCGGGCAGTAAAGGTGATTACGGGCACCGTTGTGACGGGCGATGTTTTTGTAGCCTCACCCGATAAGGGAAAAAGTCTGCGGGCTGATTTTGGAGCCGACGCTACCGAAATGGAAGGAGCGGCCGTAGCGCAGGTTTGCTATCAGATTCAGGTTCCTCACCTGATTATACGCAGCCTAAGCGACCGCGCCGATGCAGAGGCTCACATTGCCTATGACAAATTCTACCCTACTGCCGCCCGTAATTCAGCGAAAGTAGTCATCGCTCTTATGAAAGCGTTGTGATAGATGATCTATCCATTCCATCAAAAAAGTTACTATTCATTGGTGACTATCAACTTTTTTTGCATATTTGAGTACAACAATAGTCTTTTCCTTGCTACTCGACTCAAAAACTCCATCATCCCTGAATCCATTTCGGTCCTTTTGGTGGGCCGGTTATGAGTGTTCCGACCAGTTAAACTGCTTCGGCAACCGCGTCGATCTACTCCGGCAATCGGGACATCTGCAACTGATTCGGGACGATTACAACCAACTTACTCCATTCGATATACGTACCGTTCGGGAAGGTATTCAATGGAGTCAGGTCGAGAAAAGACCCTATCAATACAACTGGAGCACAGTAGAAACCATACTGACCGTCGGGCATCAGCAGGGAATTCAGCAGGTGTGGGATCTCTGCCATTTTGGGTATCCCGACGACCTGACGCCCCTTCACCCGATGTTTGCTCGTCGATTTACGGCTCTCTGCCGGGCGTTTGTCCGATTCTACCGCGACCGCTATCCCGACGATACGCTGATTGTTACACCCATCAACGAAGTCAGTTTCATGTCCTGGTTAGGTGGCGATGTTCGTGGCACCTCGCCTTATTGCACAAAGCAGGGCTGGGAAGTGAAAATCGGGCTGATGCGGGCCTATATCGAGGGTGTAGCGGCTATGCGCGAAATAGACCCCACGATCCGTATTCTGACGACTGAGCCGCTGGTGCAGATGGTGCCGCCCATGAACGCGACCCAGGAACAGATAATAAACGCAGCGATTGCCGATGAGAATCAGTTTCAATCGGTTGATATACTGGCGGGTATTTTAGCCCCTGAGTTGGGTGGTTCGCCGGATTATTTAGATATTCTGGGATTCAATTATTATTACAACAACCAATGGATTGAAGGAACCGGCACATTTCTGGGCTGGAATGACGACCTACCCGACCCACGCTGGGTACCGCTCCGGCAATTACTCATTAAAGCCTACCGGCGTTACAACCGGCCCATCGCGCTCACCGAAACCAGCCACCCCGGCATTGACCGTCCATTCTGGATCGAGATGATTGGTCGGGAATGCGGAGCCGTTTTGCAGGCTGGAGTGCCCTTAGTGGGTGCCTGCATTTATCCGATTGTAGACCGCCCGGACTGGGATCACCCTGAACAGTGGCACCATTCCGGCCTTTGGGACGCCGATTTAACCGTTGACCCGCCCGGCCGCATACTAGTTGAACCCTATGCCAATGCGCTGCTACAAACGCAGGCAAGACTGTTAGAAACCGCTCTTACAATCGGGTAGGACGCTGTTCAACAGGTTTTTCTTAGTGGTTACTACTTTTAGCGACGTTCTACAGACTCGCTTTCAACGTATGTACTGACTCCCATTTTCCTTTTAGCGACCGGCAAAACAAGACTCTTTAACAGGCAGTTACATCTTTCCATAACCATCCCTACACATGAAACACATCCTTAAGATTGTTGCTTTTCTGGCATTGCCAGTAATGCTATTCGGTCAGAAACTCAAGCCGGGTTTCGACAAAGCCGAATACATCGAACTGCTTAAAGTATCGGCGCAAGTAGGCGATTCCGCTTATATTAAAGCACTTCCTTTGCCCCAGCGGTTTAAATTTGCCTATCGCTCACCCACGGTCGGGCTGGAAAATCGCTGGGATTTATGGATTGATAATCAAGCGGTTGCCGTGATTAGTGTTCGTGGAACCACGCAAAACAGCGTAAGTTGGCTTGGCAATTTCTACGCAGCAATGGTTCCTGCAAAAGGAGAAATACAACTCAGCGATACCAAGACGTTCAGGTACGAACTGGCGGCCAACCCCAGAGCGGCTGTTCATGTGGGCTGGCTGGTTACGATGGGCATTTTAGCGAACGATATTCTGCCAAAAATTGATTCGTGTTACCGGGCAGGCATTAAAGACATGCTCATTATGGGTCACAGTCAGGGAGGGGCTATCACATTTCTGCTAACGGCTTACCTGAAAAATCTGCAAAAGCAGGGCCGTGTTCCTGCCGATATTCAATTCAAGACGTACTGTAGCGCAGGGCCTAAACCGGGTAATCTGTACTTTGCCTATGCCTACGAAGCCGCCACACAAAACGGCTGGGCCTATAACGTAGTCAACTCCGCCGACTGGGTACCCGAAGTGCCGCTGACGGTGCAAACAGTGAACGATTTCAACCCGACCAATCCATTCAGTGGCGCACCGGCCACGATAAAAAAACAGAAGTTGCTCAATCGGATCGCGCTTAAATATGCCTACAACAGTTTGAGTAAACCATCGTTGAAAGCGCAAAAAAATTACCAGAAATTTCTGGGCAAGCTGGCGTCTAAAACGGTTAGCAAAAACCTGAATGGCTACGTGCCCCCCGAATACTACAACAGCAGCGACTACGTCAGAGCCGGCAATACTATCGTTTTGCTGGCCGACAGTGCGTACTTTTTAAAATACCCGGACAGCAAAGAGAAGATTTTCACGCATCATTTCCACCCGCCTTATTTGTATTTAGCGGAGCAGCTTCCTGCATCGCCCAACCAAATGACAGCAACGTCTGCCAACCCAAAATTAACCGGCACCTGGGAACTGAACTACATTTCGGGGCGCAAAATCGTGTTCGAGGGGTTATATCCCGAAAAGAAGCCGTTTATAACTTTCGATACGGATAAGCAGCGGGTAAATGGCTCGACCAGTTGTAATATGTTCAACGGAAACTTAGTAGCTGACGGACAAACGATTAGCTTCAGCGAGCCGATGGCAATGACCCGCATGATGTGTCAGGGCGAAGGTGAACAGGCGTTTCTGAGCGTACTAAAAACGGTAAACCGCTACGCCATTACCGACGACAATACGCTGACATTCATCATGGGCGACATCGCCGTGATGCGGTTTGTCAGGAAGTGATTTTTGTGGTGCACCGGGCTGATTGAGTTGAACTAAATAAGTGCCGAACTGATCCCTATCAGCCCATCGCTTTAGCGGTGGGTTATTCGGCAAACCCACCCGTTCAATCAACCGTTTCAACGGTTATCCAGGCCGGTGTTGGTCGGCGGCTTCTCCCGGTTAAAACGGCAGCGGCCGACCGTCGGGGGCTAATAAAAATTTATTCGGCGATTAATTGCTTCAACTCAATCAGCCCGGTCTACAAATTATTTTACAAATACAATTGCGCCATCTTTTGCCAGTCATCGGCCTGATGCGCCCGCCCATCCCAGACGTATAGTTCGTGGGTAATTTGCTTTGCCCAAAGCGATTCACTCAAGGCCAGATTACTTGACATAAATGGATCTTCGACTCCGATGGTCATTATGATATTCAATCGGCGCAGGTGGTCGAGCAACGCATGATCGGCCAGATTTGGCAGAAAGTGATTCGGGCTGTGGTAGTAAATTTCGTCGTTATAATAGTCGTCAAATAGACCGCGAAACTCGGCAACCGGCTCCGACAGGCTGTATCGACCACTAAATGCAACGACTTTGCCAAAATACTGCGGATGCCGAAAGGCAATATTCACGGCATGGTAAGCACCGAGGCTACAGCCGTGCGAAATCATAAATGGCTGCGGGTTTTTCAGGCGCGAGAACGTGAGTACCTCGTGCAGAATGTACTGTTCGTATTGCCCATGCCGCCGGATACGATCCTGGGGCGATGCATACCGATTGTAGATGCTTTCGCGGTCAACGCTATCCACACAAAATAACTGAAGCCAGCCGTTTTCAATCCGGTCAGACAGAGCATCGACAAGCCCCAGGTCTTCGTATTCGTGAAACCGTCCGCGCCGGGTGGGGAAAACCAGCACTCGTGCCCCTGCGTGCCCGAAAACGAGCAACTCCATGTCGCGGCTTAGATTTGGACTAAACCACCTATGATACTCCCGATTCATACGAATAACCTGACGTGTATAAGAATCAGTGAAATTGCATACTTCGACGCAGATAATGCCTACCAATCACGTAAACAAATCATTAACCATTCGGGCTTGCTGTTGAAATGCCTGTGTCCACATCCGATAACCGGCAGGACTCAGGTGCAACCCGTCGCCTTCAAAAAACTCCTGACGCGGTCGCCCATCGGTCCCCAGCAAGGGCGTTGTCATGTCAACATACTGCCAGTCGGGGTAGCGGGCAATTTCGTTGGCAATTAATCTGTTCGCCGACCGAATCTGATTGGAAAGCCCCCAGCGGGCCGGGCTGATTTTAACGGATAAATAATAGAGCGGTACGCCGGGAAGAAGCCGCTGCATTTTTTCGGCGAAGGCGCAGAAAAACAGGTACACTTCTTCGGGATGCCGCCCATCGCCGAGGTCGTTGTCGCCCGCGTAGAAAACCACCGACCGGGGAGCCAGCGGCACAACCAACCGCTCAAAAAACCAGGCACAAGCCGCCAGCGTTGAGCCGCCAAAGCCCGAGTTAAGCGTATTGAGATCAGGAAAATCCTGCGCCAGCGTAGTCCAGAGCCGAATGGATGAACTCCCGTAAAAAACAACATTGTCTGTGGCTACTTGTGAAGCATACAAATTCGCTTCCACTTGCCGGACTTCAGCTTCATACCAAACCATAATGCATTAATTAACCCTCTACCTTTCCCAGTGCTTTTGCTATAACCGGCGTGGATACGTCCGGCAAAGCAGCGGCCATCCATTTACGGATAAGGGTCGTTAGCGGTCGAAACTCGATTAAAAAGCCGTCGTGCCCATACAGAGAATCAAGTTCTTCATAGGCCGCGTCGGGAATATGGCGGGCCAGAAACTGCTGTTCCAGGGGTGGAAACAGCAAATCAGACCGAATGCCAATCACTAAGGTACGGGATTTTATTTGACCCAGTGCGTTCAGGATGCTGCCCCGATTCCGGCCCACATTATGGGAGTCCATCACCTTTGAGAGTGTCCAGTATGTAAACGCGTTGAACCGGTCGGCCAGTTTTTCACCCTGATACCGCTGATACCCAGCGGCTTTGTACCCATCCAGTTGCTCGTTGTTGTCGAGGGCCTGGGTGAAGCCATAGGTGTCATAATTTCGGTAAGAAATCATGGCCATTGCGCGGGCCGCTTTCATGCCTGCCCTACCTGCGTCGTCTCGCTGTTCGGTCCAGGTTGGGTCGGCTTCAATGGCCATCCTTTGTGCTTCATTAAAGGCGATGCACCAGGGCGAGGCTATAGCACTGGCTGCAATAAGCACCAGGTTACGAATCAGATTGGGTTGCAAAACGGCCCACTCCAGTGCCTGCTCGCCCCCAACGGAGCCGCCGATGCAGGTATGAATTTTTTCAATGCCCAACTCCTGCCGGAGCAGGTCCAGCGCGTTCACCATATCCCGGATTGTAAGGGTCGGGAAGGCATGATAGAAGGGCTTCCCCGTTGCCGGATTTACCGACAGGGGGCCGGTTGAGCCGTAGCAGGAACCAAGCACGTTGGCACAAACAATGAAATCGCGGGCCGGGTCAAAGTACTTACCCGCCCCAACCATACCACCCCACCACTCGCCCGCGTCGGCATCGCCGGTCAGGGCATGACATACCCAAACGACATTGGATTGGTCGCTGTTGAGGGTGCCGCGTGTGGTGTAGGCCAGCCGAAATCCCGGCAAACTCTCCCCCGATTCGAGCGGAAACGAATATTTATAATCGAAATACTGTGGGTTCAATCAAGTGTTCATTTTATGGTTTGTGGTTTGTTGTTTGTCGTTAGCGGAGCGTGCGTAAACACTGATGCGTCAGCCAACCACAAACAACAAACCACAAACCGTTTACCCCAGCACCGGCTCGGCAATTTTAGCGAAAGCCTGCTCGAAGTCTGCTTTAATGTCGTCAATGTATTCGATACCCGCCGAAATACGCAATACGCCTACTTCAACGCCCGCACTGGCCTGCTCCTGCTCGCTCAATTGCTGGTGCGTTGTGGCAGCCGGGTGAATAATCAGCGTTTTCGAGTCGCCGACGTTGGCTAAGTGGCTCACTAATTTCAGGCTGTTCACAAACTCATTGGCGGTTTCGCTACTGCCTTTGATTTTAAACGAGAATACGCCCCCAAAACCCCGTTTGAGGTATTTTTTCGCCAGGTCATTGTATGAACTGCTTTCCAGACCAGGGTAATTTACAAACTCGACCTGCTCATGCTGTTCCAGCCATTGCGCCAGAGCAAGCGCATTCTGCACCGTTCGGTCCAGCCGAAGTGACAGCGTTTCCAAGCCCTGTAACAGCAAAAATGAATTGAAGGGACTAATGGCGGGTCCGAAATCGCGCAGTCCCTCAACGCGGGCGCGAATGATGAACTGAATATTGCCGAATGGCCCGCCTATGCCGAACACATCGCTGAAAACCATTCCGTGGTAGCCTTCCGATGGTTCGCTGAACTGCGGGAACTTGCCGTTGCCCCAGTTGTAGTTACCACTGTCAATAATTACACCCCCAATGCTGGTGCCATGCCCGCCAATCCACTTCGTTGCCGACTCAACAACCACTGCCGCGCCGTGTTCGATAGGCCGGAACAGGTAGCCCCCGGCACCAAACGTATTATCGACAATAAGGGGTAAATCATGCTCTTTAGCGAGGGCCGCAAAGGCATCAAAATCAGGAATATTGAACCCCGGATTGCCAATCGTTTCGAGATAAATCGCTTTGGTTTTGCCGTCAATCAGTTTGGCAAATGATTCGGGATTGTCGCCGTCGGCAAAGCGGGCTTCGATACCCAACCGCTTGAAGGTAACCTTAAACTGATTGTAGGTGCCTCCGTAGAGAAACGAAGTCGTAACGAAATTATCGCCCGCGCCGAGAATGTTGCTGAGCGCAATAAACTGTGCAGCCTGCCCCGAAGCCACCGCCAGAGCCGCTACCCCGCCTTCGAGAGCAGCCATGCGCTTCTCGAATACGTCGGAGGTAGGGTTCATGATTCGGGTGTAAATGTTGCCAAACGCTTTGAGCGCAAATAAATCGGCCCCGTGTGCCGAGTCGTTGAATACAAACGACGTAGTTTGATAGATTGGGACAGCCCTGGCGTTGGTAGCCGAATCCGGCTCCTGACCGGCGTGTAGCTGGAGGGTATCGAAATGAAGTTCAGACATGATTAGTAAAGTAGTTAGTGGTTTGTAGTTTAACAGTCACCGCAGGCTTGCGATGACTGATCTTTTTGGCAATAGTAAACGTTAAATTGACGCTAATAGAACGGTTTTTTATTGTACGGAAAACCGCCCGGTCTTCGTAGCCGAATAGACCCTGCACTTAGCTGCCCAAACTGGGCATGCAACAATAAAACTGACGGGGGAGCATAGCAGTCAATCGTTTATAGTTCCCACCAGCACCCTGCTGGGGGCAGGAGTTAGCACCTTGCCGTGTGGTAGGTTGCCAGCGGTTCACAGAGCCTGATCTCTCCCCGCTTCTTTATAAATCAATTCGCGTTGTAAACGTGAAATAAAACGCGTGGTAATTGACTTGATGGCGCAAGTATAATAGCCAAACGGCGCGAATCCAAGCACCCCGTATTTTTTCTATACCACAAACTATTTTTTGACCCTGTCGGGCAAATCTCCGTTTGTTAAGTCAATGGATTGTTTACTTTTGCAATAAGACGCCCCACCCAATGAATCAGACGTACCGATATAACCGAGAGAATGCCACCCGCGTGGCCGGAACCACATCGCTCAAAGATGCTATCGGACAACTGCTGAAAGCCTACAAACTTCAGACTCGCTTCAATGAAACCTATCTGGAAGCCTTTTGGGGGCGCATGATGGGGCCTACTATTGCCTCGCGCACCAACCGGCTGTACGTTCGTGAGCGCAAACTGTACATTGAAATCGGGTCGGCCCCGCTTCGCAACGAACTCGTCAACGCCAAGCAAAAACTCATTCAGTTGGTTAATAAAGACATGGGTGCTGACGTCATCGAAGACGTTATCTTTATCTAAGCCTTTATACGGGTTGCCAGACTTCGCTGGCTCAACTCTCCAGCAAATTCGCCCATTGTGCTAAAGTCGCCGAGCGGTTTCAGGTAGCGCAGCAGATTTTCGACGCGGTCGAGTAAGGCTTCGCGTGAATGCCGGCGCACGTAAGCGGGTATTTTTTCGTAGGCCGACAGGTCGGTAAACTCCCAGGGATGCACATACAGATTCAGAAAGCCATCCGCTTTCAGCGTTTGGCGGCACAGTTGTTTATAGAAACTGAATGGGAAATTTTTCAGACTTAACCAGAAAAGAGGCAGCCGGAGCGTAGGCGTAACCGAGGCCGGAATCTGCCAGACGCCCAACTCCCGAAACGGATGCCGGGGTTCGCCCCAGTGGTTATACCGACCGGGTAACCAGGTTGGGTGCAATGAGGAATTATACTGATAACCAGCCTGCTGCACATCGGTTGGATTGACATACCCCATCCGCGCTCGCCGGAACCCCGTTACGGGTTTTTCGAGCAGTTCTTCGAGTGCCAGCCGGGATTTGAGCAGGTCGGCGGGTTCGAAGGTGGTATGGAAATACCCGTGTGAGGCAATTTCGTGCTTTCGGGCCAGTGTCCGAATAAGATCGGGTTCGTGGAGGGCATAATTGGCCGTAGTAAAAAGCGTCGTGCGGGCACCCACCGTGTCGAAGCGTTCGGCCAGTAGGGTCAATCCCTTCGTTGAAACCGCGATTTGTTCGCTAAGCGGGATGGCATGACCAAACTCAACGGCTGTATCAAATTCTTCTACATCGACGGTAAATAAAATGCGCTGATTTCCGTCTCGCCGGGGATTTGCCATATGGTTTCGCTCTCCTCAATCTCGCTCGTGTCGCCGATAATATAGGCAGGTCGTCCTTTTACTTCCACGAACGTTTTGCCCAAATATACGCCGATAATACCGATCATGATGAACTGAACGCCCCCAATCAGCACCATCAGCAGCACCAGCGTGGTCCAGCCCGATACGGTTGCATTGGTAAAATAGTGCTCATACAGCGTTTCGGCACCGAACAGGCTGGCAAATAGAAACATACCAAAACCAAACAGAACCGACAGATATAGGGGCCGGGTTGAGAAGGACGTAATGCCCATAGCGGCCAGGTGAAGCATTTTTCGGACCGAATATTTCGACCGGCCAGCATAGCGGGCGGCTGGTTCATATAGAATCCGGCACTGGCGGAAACCTACCCACGAAATAGCCCCGCGCAAAAACAGGTCATTCTCTTTAAACTGCTTGAGGGTATTTACAACCTTCCGGTCGAGCAGTCGAAAATCGGCTGCGCCATCCTCAATCTTAAGGTTAGAGACACTACGAAGTAGACTATAAAAGTATTTGGACGTAGTGCGTTTAAACCATGACAATTTCGGATCGGCCTGCCGGACGGTATATACGACTTCGTAGCCTTCGCGCCATTTATCAATCAGTGCCGGAATCAGTTCGGGTGGGTGCTGAAGATCGGCATCGAGACAAATTACCGCTTCGCCACGGGCGTTGTCATAACCGGCCCGCAGGGCCATCTGGTGACCGAAATTTCGGGAGAATGAGAGGAAGCGAACAACCGGGTACTCCTGACTTAACTGCCTCAGTACGTGGCGGGTCTGGTCAGTGCTACCGTCGTCAACGATTAGAATCTCGTAGGAATCGTACGAATCCATTACGGCAATGAGCCGGTGAACCAGTACGGATAGATTTTCTTCTTCGTTGAAAGCCGGTACAACTAAACTTATCATACCTGAATGAAATTTCATGCTTTTAATTCTTTGTTAAGGACTGTTACGGACAGTTCACCTAAAAACAGGGGCTAAATTAAGTATATTTACCTAATATTTACCGTACGAAAAATAAAAAACATAAGTAAAACGCTATAAGTACACATCTCTACTCATAAAGTTTATATACCAATAATTGTATTACTGTAACAAGAACGATACATTATCACCATTCAGGTTGCACTAAAGTAAGGCGGGCAGCTTCGAGGTCAAGTTCCTGTTCCATTTTTCGGAGTATTTCGCCGTCGAGCAAACTACTCTGGCGTTGCTCGGTCAATACGGTTCGCTCAACCGAAATTAATTCTAACTGAAGCCGGACAACCTGCTGATAAAGCTCATCAGGATGGTCCGACTTGTTGGTGGCCCGAAGCATTCCGTTCAGTTCATTGATCCGCAACTCGTACATATTTTTGACGTAATTCAGCACATCGTTGTGTACCGACCCTGCGGAATGATTGGCTTCGAGATGAGTGATAACTTGTTGGGCCATTTTCTGGCGCAACTGGCGTTCTTCCCGTTTTTCGTCAATGGATTCCCGCACGTTCAGTTCATCAATCAGCACCGGCAGCGTCAACCCCTGCAAAACCAGTGTACACAAAATCACACCGAACGTAATAAACAAAATAAGGTCGCGGCCCGGAAACGGCTGCCCATTGGTGAGCGTAAGGGGCAGGGCCAGCGCACCAGCCAGCGATACGACGCCCCGCATACCCGCCCAACTCACGACGGTGACCTGCTGCCAGGTGGGTTTGGCTTCCCGTTTCCGAATGCGCCGACTCAGCCAGCGGGGAACATAGGCCCCGGGAAAAACCCACACAATCCGGCAAACAATGGCTACGCCACTAATAAGCAGGGCATACGTAACAGCCTCGGGCAGCGTGTAGCCATTCAGATTGGCAACGATCATGGGCAGTTGCAGACCAATCAGAATAAAGACCAGCCCGTTGAGCAGAAAGATAACGATCTCCCAAACCGAATTTGTTTGCAGCCGACTCTGGTAGGTGAACATCTCTGCGCTGCGGGCCGATAGCAGCAAGCCAGCCGTTACCACCGCCAGCACGCCCGACAGATGCAATTCCTCGGCAATCAGGTAGGAGCCGTAGGGCGTCAGCAGGGTTAAGGCGGTGTTGGTGACCGTATCCTTAGCAACGGCTTTGTGTACCCGAATCAGAATCCAGCCGAGCACTAAACCCACCGCCACACTCGCCAGCGCGATGCCAACAAACTGAAGGCCAGCCTCCCACAACACAAACTGATTCGTTAGAATTGCTATCAATCCGTAGCGGTAAATGATCAGACTGGTTGCGTCGTTCACTAAACTTTCGCCTTCCAGAACGGTTGTAATACGCTTCGGAACGTTTAGTCCCTGCATGACCGACGAGGCCGCAACAGCATCGGGCGGAGCAACGATAGCCCCCAGCAAGTAACCCTGTGCCAGCGTAAAGCCGGGAATAAACAGATAAGCTATCAGGGCCACAACTGTTGACGTGAACAGCACCAGCCCAACGGCCAGCAACGATACCGACCGGCTGTACAATTTCAGTTCGACGTTGTCGATTTGCCAGGCTGAAGCATACAATAACGGAGGCAGAAAAACCAGAAACACCGCATCGGGCGACAGAATTATCGGTGGCAGGCCAGGTATCCAGCCAATGAGCAAGCCAACGATAACCAGCAGAATTGGGTAGGACACCCGCAGCCGACGCGCAATAACGGCCAGCAGCGTTGTTACGCCAAGCAGACCCGTTACAATTTCAATTGGATGCATGGAATGAACAGAAAGAGGGTTGATTTGGGTTAAGAAAGAAGTAGGGACAAATTAGCAATAACTTCAGTAGCCGACTGCTTACTTCCCCACTTATCCACAAACTTATCCACTATGAACACCACGAATCGCCGTCTTTTCAACAAAACGGCAAAAGAAAGTAAGTTAGTTGAGCAGGAAGTTGGGCGCAATGACATCGGTTTTGGTACCAAATTAACCGATTCGCAGTCGCGGCTTGTCAATCAGGATGGCACCTTTAACATCAACCGCATCAACGGTACGTTATGGGACCGGCTGAACATCTACAACCGACTCATTACAATGGGCTGGGTGCAGTTTTTGAGCTGGCTGCTGGTTTTTTATTTATCGGCCAATACGCTGTTCGCCTGTATATATATGCTCGCCGGACCCAGTTCGTTGGTAGGTATTGACGATGTACTGCTGAATGGACCTTTCTGGAAATGCTTCTTTTTCAGTTCGCAAACCCTCACAACGGTCGGTTATGGCCATATCTCGCCGAACAGTTTCCTGACAAGTTCGATTGCGGCCTTTGAATCCATGATGGGTTTGCTGGCTTTCGCCCTGGCAACAGGGCTGCTCTACGGCCGGTTTTCGCGCCCGGTGGCCCACATTCGCTTTTCAAAATCATCGGTCTTTGCACCTTATTTAGACGTGAACGCCTGGATGTTTCGGATCATTAATAACCGCGCGAACCAGCTTATTAATTTAGAAATAACCGTAACCATGTCGCGCGTGGAACCGAAACCGGACGGCACCCCTTTTCGGAAATATTATGGTCTTCCGCTGGAGCGCAATAAGGTGGCGTTCTTTCCAACAAACTGGACGCTGGTTCACCCCATTACGGACGAAAGCCCACTGTATGGTTGCACACCCGAAGACCTCGAAAAATCAGACACCGAGTTTCTGGTTTCGTTACAGGCCCTGGATGATACCTTTGTGCAGATGGTCCATACCCGGTTTTCCTACCGCTTTAACGAGATACGCTGGGGGCATAAATTCCGGCCTATGTTTGATGGAAGCCAGCAGGCGGTAGTGACACTGGACTTAGATAAACTTGATGAAACCGAAGAAGTAGCGTTGAATTGAAACCTGTATTCGGTTTGTAGTTTACGGTTTACGGTTGGCTGACGCGCCAGTGTTTACGCACGGTCCGCCGTTGCGGTCAGCCAACCGTAAACCGTAAACTACAAACCGTAAACCATAAACCCCTACCGTGATTTTACCCCCTTTTCTACGCCCCGGCGATACCGTTGGGGTCGTGGCTCCGGCCAGTTGGTTTCCCTATTCTGAACTGGCCGATGGGCTTCGAATTCTACGCGATGACTGGCAATTAACTGTTATTGAAGGTGATAGCCTGCACGCTATCGATGGACCATTTGCCGGTTCCGATGATCTGCGCCGGGCTGATCTCCAGCGTCTGTTCGATGACCCGACAGTACGGGCCATTTTTGCGGCTCGCGGGGGTTATGGCTGCTACCGCATTGCCGACGGCCTTGATTTATCGGGTTTGCAGGCCAATCCAAAATGGCTTGTGGGCTTCAGCGATGTAACGGTACTCCTGAACCTGCTCCACAAACACGACATTGTCAGTCTGCACGGACTCATGCCCCGGCAGTTTGGCGAACCCGACCGGGCTGTATCGCTGGAGTCGCTGCGGCAATGGCTGTTCGGTGAATTTCCCGACCATTACGCCGTACCCGTCCACCCTTTCAACCGAACAGGGCGGGCAACCGGACCGCTCGTTGGGGGCAACCTGACGCTGCTCATTAACTCACTGGATACACCTTCTGATATTGACTTTACCGGAAAAATTCTGTTCATCGAAGACGTTGGCGAAACCCTTTTCTCGCTCGACCGGATGATGACTCAACTTCGCCGGGCGGGGCGTCTGGAAAAGCTGGCGGGTTTGGTTGTCGGGCAGTTTACCGACATGCGCGACAATCTCTCACTGCCGTTTGGTCAGGACTCGTTTGGCATTATTGCGAATGCCGTTTCGGCTTATGCCTATCCCGTTCTGGTCGACTTCCCGGCTGGGCACGTTGCCTTTAACCTGACCCTGCCCATCGGCAAAACGGTTGAACTGGTTGTACAAAAGAAAGCCGCACGAATCAATTTTTAGACCTTTTAGTGACACCGGGTTGAAACCCGGTGTCACTGATTAACACTCAACCACAATTATTTCTTCCTATGCCTTTTGCGAACTCCGTTATCTGGATTACCGGTGCCTCATCAGGGATTGGCGAGGCTATAGCCCTTGAACTGAGCAAAGCCGGAAACGTAAAATTAGTGCTGTCGGCCCGGCGTGCCAATGAATTACAGCGGGTAGCGGCACTAACAGGTTTGCCCAATTCCGATGTGCTGGTACTGCCGATGGACATGAGCGATCTGGACCGTTTGCCAGCCCATGCCGAAACGGTACGTAAGCAATTTGGCCGTATCGACTATCTGTTTCAGAACGCGGGCATCACCCAGCGAAGCACCGTTGTGGACACTGACTTGTGTGTTTATAAACGGATTATGGATGTAAATTTCTTTGGCGTTGTGGCACTTACCAAAGCGGTTTTACCGATGATGCTGGCTCAGGGTAACGGTCATTTCGTGGTGACAAGCAGTGTTGCCGGAAAGTTAGCCACAAAGCAGCGGTCCGGCTACTGCGCCAGCAAACACGCGCTGCATGGTTTTTTCGATTCCCTTCGCGCCGAAACCTATGAGGCTGGTTTGCGCGTAACATTAGTTTGCCCCGGTTACATTAGAACGGCGATCTCGGTAAACGCCCTGCGTGCCGATGGCCATCAGCACGGTGTGATGGACGAAAATCAGGAGAAAGGCATGGCCCCCACCGACTTCGCCAAACGGTTGCTGCGGGCGGTTTCTCAGGAAAAAGAAGAAGTCAATATTGGCGGCAGTGAGGTCTACGGCATTTACCTTAAACGCTTTCTGCCGGGGTTGCTGTCCCGTTTTGTGCGCAACCGGAAAGGAGTTTAGGGTTAAACACAGAGGTAACAGAAGATTACACGGAGAATACAGAGAAGAAATGTAAAAACTCTGTGCTCTCCGTGTAATCCTCTGTTACCTCTGTGTTTAAAAAACCTACTTCCCGCTCACGGCAGCAGGTTTGCCCGCCTGTTCCATGTAATCGGTTGTTAAATGGCAGAGTGATTTCATGCCCAGCACAAAGCAACTCTCGTCAATCTGGAAATCGGGGGTGTGGTGCGGAGCGGCCTCTTCCAGTTTCTTTCCTTTGGTCATACCGCCGAGAAAGTAGAAAAAGCCGGGCACTTTCTGCTGGTAAAACGAAAAATCTTCGGCACCCGTTTGCGCGGGCGTTAGCCTGACATTGTTCTTACCGGCCACGGCTTCGAGCGTTGATACCATTTGGTCAGTCAGTTTGGGATCGTTGTAGGTAACCGGGTATTGAATGTCGATTTTCACCTCAGCTTTGGCACCTGCACTCTCGGCAATATTGGTTGCAATCTCGTTAATGCGACGGTGAATCAACTGCTGGGCTTCAGGGCTGAACGTCCGAATTGTACCAATCATGTTGGCTTCTTCAGGAATAATATTTTCCCGAATCCCACTGTGCAGCGCACCCACCGTAACCACAGCCGCGTTGTCAGTCAGGGTAACGTTGCGACTGATGATGGTTTGCAGACCCATGACAACCTGTGCCGATGTCACAATTGGGTCCACTCCCGACCAGGGTGCGGCTCCGTGCGTTTGTTTACCCTTAATTTTGATGGCGTATTTATCGACAGCCGCCATGGTGGCACCGGGACGGTATTTAATGGTACCAACTTCGGTTAGTGAGTTGATATGCAGGCCGAAAATGGCATCGACTTTGGGGTTTTCGAGTACGCCTTCTTTCACCATCAAATACGCCCCCCCTTCTTCGCCGACGGGTGCGCCTTCTTCGGCGGGTTGGAATATGAATTTAACCGTACCCCGCAGGTCATTTTTTACGGAAGCCAGCACTTCGGCCGCGCCCATTAGCATTGCCACGTGCGTATCGTGACCGCAGGCGTGCATGATACCCGTTTGCTGCCCATTATACTCCGTTCGGGCTTCGGATTTAAACGGCAGATCGACGCGTTCGGTTACGGGCAACCCGTCCATATCGGCACGCAGGGCCACAACAGGTCCGGGTTTGCCGCCTTTTAGCAACCCGACGACGCCTGTTTTACCCACACCCGTTTTCACGTCCATGCCGAGCGATTGCAGATGAGCCGCAATTTTGGCTGCCGTTTGAAACTCGCGGTTGCCCAATTCGGGGTGCTGATGAAAATCCCGACGCCAGGCAACTACCTTTTTTTCAAGACTTTCAGCGGTTTTATCCATCCGGGCATTCAGCGTCGAGAGTTGCCCGAATGCCGTTTGGGTAATTAACCCAAAGAAGATTAGCTCAGTAATTGGCGAAAAAAGTTTTTTCATGAAATTATTCAATTTCGTTCATCAAAATAATTATTGCCCAATTTACTACCAAGCTATATAAAGTAGGGTGTTTAATCAGTTTTTAATTATTTTTGTTGTCCATAATATCTATTTGGACAACTATTGATTCACTTTAACATCTAACAAACTAAATGAGAAAACTTCTATTGGGAGTTTGGTTACTTGTTGCATCGTCCTGTTTACCCGCGTTGGCGCAGGATATAACCGTGAGTGGCCGTATCACTTCATCAGACGATGGCTCCACCCTGCCGGGTGTGAGCGTACAGGTAAAAGGGACAACGCGCGGTACGACCACCGACGCCAGCGGGAATTACCGGATTAGTGCTCCTGCTAATACACGTTTAGTGTTTAGCTTTATTGGCTTCTCCACGCAGGAAGTAGCCGTTGGCAATCGTTCATCCGTCAATGTACGCCTGGAAAACAATGCAAATGACCTAAGTGAGGTCGTTGTGACGGGTTATGGCGGCACGGTGAACAGGCGGGAGTTTACGGGAGCCAGTTCTAAAGTAGCTGGCTCAACGCTCGCGAATTTGCCCGTAGGTAGTTTCGACAAAGCCCTGGCAGGCCGGGCAGCGGGTGTACAGGTCACCTCGGCCAACGGTGTGCCGGGTGGTGCCATTCAGATTCGTATTCGGGGCGTCGGTTCGATTTCGGCGGGTAGCGATCCGCTTTATGTCGTGGATGGTATCCAGCTCAATGCCACCAACAATTCTACATTCACCAGTAACAACCCTCTTGCATTCCTGAATCCCAACGATATCGAAAGCATTGAGATTCTGAAAGATGCGGCTGCGGCCTCCATCTATGGTTCGCAGGCGGCCAATGGTGTGGTGCTGGTAACAACCAAGCGCGGGAAGGCGGGAAAAACGCAGATTTCGTTTAACTACTATGCGGGTATCGACGAGCCAATTAAACGGCTCGACGTACTGAATACCCAGGAGTGGGTTGCCCTTCGGACGCAGGCCCGCATTAACGGCGGTCAGGCTGCCGACGCGGCCCGGACGGCTGTTTTACAGACGATACGTGCGATCAGCGTTCCAAATCAACCAAACCCGTTCAATTTGCCAGCATCGATTACCGACGCTGAAATTGCCGCCCTGCCAACCTACGACTGGCAGAAAGCAGCCTATCGCAATGGCAACACCAACAATTACGAGTTGAATATGAATGGCGGCAATGAAAAAACCCGGTTTTTCGTGTCGGGATCGTATTATACCCAGAATGCCAACGTCATTAATGTAGGCTTCAAACGGGGCACGCTCAACAGCACCCTGACGCACACGATCAACAACAAACTGACGCTGGATCAGACGCTGAAACTCAGCACCATCACCCAGCGTGGACAGCAGGGGTCGCCAAACGGGGGTTCGTTCTTAGGTTCGTCGGCGTTCTCGTCATCGCTGATGATTCCGAGTGTACCGATCTACAACCCGGATGGCTCCTTCTACGGCACCCCCGATCAGGGCGGAACACCGGGAATTTTGAACCAGAATATCATTCAGGTATCATCCCTGAACGATATTGTGTCCGTAATCAACCAGTTTAACGGGGGTCTGGCACTGAACTACAAACCCATTGACGGGCTAACGATCCGGCCGTTTGTCAGTATTGATTACCGGGCGATCAAGGGTCGCTATTTTACCGATCCGCGCACGGCCGATGCTTACGTGGTTCGGGGGCGGTTACAGGATCAGTTCAACCAGAACATCAACTTCCTGACCAACCTGACGGCCAATTATAACAGAACGTTTGCGGATAAGCACGATATAGGCTTGTTGCTGGGTGTTGAATACCGCTCCGACATCAATGAGTCGACCAGTTCGCAAATTACCAACGTACCAACGCCCGATTTTCGATATGGCAGTGCAGCCGCGCTGCCGGTGGCGGTTGGCGGTGGCTGGACGGGCTACCACAAGGCATCTGTGTTCGGAAACATCAAATACAATTTTAATAAGAAGTATGATGTGAGTCTGATTGCCCGTCTGGACGGTTCCAGCCGATTTGGGGCCAATAACCGGTTCGGGTTCTTCCCGTCGGCATCGGCAGCCTGGTTAGTTTCTGAAGAGGCTTTCCTGAAAGGCAACCGGATTCTGAACGAACTGAAAATCAGGGCCTCGTACGGTACCACCGGAAATGATCAGATCGGAACACTCTTCGGCCTGAGCAACTTTCCATCGCTGGGCTTGGTAAGTGCCGGTTACGATTACAACGGTTCGGCCGGGTTTGCTCCTACTCAGTTGGGTAATCCTGACCTGAAGTGGGAAACCAACGTAACCACCAACCTCGGCCTCGATTTTGGTTTCTTTGGCAACCGCCTGACGGGTTCGGTAGATGTGTTTGACCGCACCAGCCGCGACCTGCTGCTGGCGGTAAATCTGCCCTACACCAATGGTTTCGGCAGTATCTCGCGCAATGCGGGTTCGGTTCAGAACCGGGGGCTTGAGTTAGAACTGAATACCGTTAACATACAGTCGGGCGATTTTAAATGGAAATCGTCGTTCAACTTCACGACCGTTCAAAATAAAGTAACGAAACTGGTTGATGGTATTCCTCCTTTGGCGAACCCCGACAGTGCCATCACGCTTAGCTACGTCGATTACTACGGCGTAACGCGTACGGCCATCCAGGGCCGGCCATTGTTGCCCCAGTACACAACAGAATACGCCGGTGTGAACCCCGCAACGGGCCGTCCGATGTTCTATGACTACGCCGGGAACATCACCTACACACCCATTACCCCGCGTGACCAGCGTTACTTAGGAACCCAGTTACCCAAATTTTATGGCGGCTTCCTGAACACGATCACCTACAAAGGGGTATCGCTCGATGTGTTCTTCCAGTATGACTACGGTCGGCGGTCGCTTAACAGTCAGACTTCGTTCCTTGCCGAGTTGGCCGGGCGTGATTTCAACGCGCTGCGTTCTGTGTACGATGCCAGATGGCAAAAGCCAGGCGACATCACGGATGTGCCCCGCACAATTAACGGTAATGCTGAAACGCGGGGTGTTAGCAGTTTAAATGGTTCACGGACGCTGGAGGATGCGTCGTATCTGCGCCTGAAGCAGCTTCGGCTCAACTATTCCATTCCGGCTCTGATTGGCAAAAAAATTGGGGCTTCCAAAGCGAATATTTACGTACAGGCGCAAAACCTGATTACCTGGACCAACTGGACCAGCTACGATCCTGAGTTTATCGACTTGGGAGCCGGGAGCAGCGGAGTCGTTCCGAACTCGCGGTCCTACACAGCCGGTATCAATCTGACGTTCTGATCCATCAACAACTCATTCACCAATGCGAATTTCAATAAACACACTGAGTTATGGCTTGCTGGTCGGCTTTGCGCTGGCCGTAGCCGCGTGCAGCAGCCAAAAACTGCTTGATGTCAAGCCTCGTAACAACGGCGATTTAGCCACCGCCATCAACACACCGGAGGGCCTTGATGCTACCCTGAACGGCATTTATGACCGGATGCAGAATGTGGCCCTCTATGGTCGGGACATGCTGGCCGTAGCTGAAGCCCTGGCCGACAATGCACAGGCAACCAACAAATCGGGTCGACTAAACAGCGAAAACCGCAACGTTGCCCAGAACACCTTCGGAACCTCTGTGGCACCGGGCACCTGGCAATCCGCTTATTACGCCATCAATCAGGCCAACCTGTTGCTGGAAGCGGTCCCCAGAGTGACGGCACTGACGGATACCAACCGCCGGAATTCTATTCTGGGTCAGGGTTACTTTTTGCGCGCTCTGTTGTATCACGACCTGATGCGCATTTATGCTTACGACCCCGGCGTTGAAATCGCTCAGCAAAACCAGGGCGGTGTGCCATTAGTGACCAAAGGAGTGAGCGACCAAAGCCAGATTACGTTTCCGGCGCGTGCGCCCATTGCCGATGTGTACAAGCAGATTTATAGTGATCTGCAAGCGGCCATTTCGGTATTTAGCCGGTCGTCGGCCAATGCCGGTAATGTCCCGGTTTATGGCAACCGGACCGCAGCCCAACTGCTGCTATCGCGGGCAGCCCTGTACAGCAAAGACTACGCGAATGCCGTTAAGTACGCAACGGATGCGATTAGTGGTCCGGTGAAACTGCTCGACGCATCCGGCTACATTGGCGGATGGCGTGCCCCGCGTAATCCGGAGTCTGTCTTTGAACTGCAATTCACGGCGATCTCGGAAAATATTGGCGTAAACACCTCACTGCAAACGTCGTACACCACCCTCGTGCGGCCCGGTGATCGGAATACCACTGGCGGCTTCGGGGATCTGGTGCCAACAACTGCCTTTCTGACTGATTTGCGGTCAGAAACGGCAACCAGCGGGCAACCCGCCGACATACGGTCGCAACTGTACGAACTGGGTACAGCCGGGCGCGGCACAGCCTTTACGGAATGTACGAAGTTTCTGGGCAAAAATGGAACCATCAATCTCGACAATGTACCGGTTATTCGGATTCCTGAAGCCTACCTGAACCGGGCCGAAGCCAACTTTATGCTGGGCAACACGGCCGATGCGCTGACGGATCTGAACCTTATTCGTACGAACCGGGGTTTGGCTGCCCGCACGAGTTTAACCGGCGATGCAATCCTTACCGAAATTCTGCGGCAACGGCGGTTTGAGTATGCCTTTGAAGGACACCGCTGGTTTGATCTGAAACGGCGGGGGCAGGACATAATCAAGAACATACCCTTGAGCACAACGGCCAACAACATTCCTTACAACGACTACCGCATTCTGGCGAACATCCCGCTGAACGAGGTGTCGACTAACAAAAACATCAAGCAGAACTTCGGTTATTAATCATTCATGCCTGCGCCGGATACCGGGCGTTTTGCATTAAATCATGACACATTGATGAAAAAGATAAAATACCTGTTACTGGGCCTGCTGCCCCTGCTGGGATTGGTTGCCTGTAATAATGATTTAGATAAAGTGTTTGATAATCAGACGCTTGTCGAAATCAACGAAGCTATTCTGAATACAAACGCTACCGGAAGAACGTTTCCAATAATCAGTTTGGCAAATAGCGTGACGGCTGGCGCAACAAGAACTGCCCAGCTTAATCTGGTGGGTAGCCAGCGTACGTCAGACCTAACCGTTCGGATGCTGGTTGACCCCGTCAATACGACAGCTCCAGCGAGCAGTTATACGATTACCAACGGCGGCAATGTAACGATTCCCAAAGGGGAAAGTTTTGGTTCGCTGACGCTGGCAGTGGGCAAAGCAACCAGCACGACTGCACCTATGGGCAATGTTGTTTTTGTTATTGACAGCACCAGTACGGATTTCAAGCCAAGCCAGAATTACAAGCGGCTTGGGTTCTCTTTCCGTCAGTAGTCCATTCGTTAGTGACGTTTACGCGCAAAAGCAGTCTGGAGAATCAGGCTGCTTTTGCGCGTTATAAAGCTCCAGTGACTGTTTTATACGAACCGTTTGGCATTCTGCAAAAAAACATTCCTAAATCATCTGTCTGATATTGACTTAACTATTATCTTTGTCTCCCATTTTCTATTTTTCATTACTAATTTAATCGTTATTCAAAAATGCAGAAAATTTTATTGGGAAGCTGGCTGCTTTCGCTGCTGTTCTGTTTGCCTGTTCTGGCGCAGGATGTAGCCGTAAACGGCCACGTCACTTCATCAGATGATGCCTCTGCCTTGCCGGGCGTAACCGTACAGGTAAAGGGTACTGGTCGCGGAACGACCACCGATGCACAAGGCAATTACCGACTGAACGCGCCGGCCAATAGCCGTTTGATTTTTAGTTTTATCGGTTATGTCTCGCAGGACGTTGCGGTTGGCAATCGGACAACCGTCGATGTTGCGTTGCTGGGCGATGCCAAACAACTGAATGAAGTTGTTGTCATTGGCTATGGTACGCAACAACGGCAACGCGTTACCTCGGCAATTTCGACCGTCAATGGTAATGCGATTGCCAATCTGGCTACGCCCAGCTTTGACCAGCAGTTGGGTGGCCGGGCCGCCGGGGTACAGGTAACCGTACCGTCGGGTATTCTGGGCACGGCCCCCCGCATCCGGATTCGGGGCACAAACTCCATTTCGTCGGGTGCTTCTCCTCTGATTGTGGTCGATGGTGTACCCATTATTACGGGCAACCAGAGTAATCAGGGCACAACATCGGTTCAGACAAATCCGCTGGGCGACATCAATCCACAGGATATTGAATCGTATGAAGTGCTGAAAGATGGAGCCGCGACGGCCATTTATGGGTCACGGGCTGCCAATGGTGTTATTCTGGTAACGACCAAGAAAGGCCGGAAAAACGGCGGTGTAAAAGTAAATTTAGACGTGCAGGGTGGTGTTTCCAATGCCATTTCGCGGTTTGATTTGCTGGATGCCAACCAGTTTGTTACGATTGCCAACGAGAAAATCACCAACACAGGTGGACAGCCGCAGGCCTTTGCTGACCCGAACGGCACAAACACCAACTGGCAGGATCAGATTTTCCGCCAGGGCACATCGCAGAACTACAACCTAAGCATAGCGGGTGGCAGCGAAAAAACGAATTACTATTATTCGGCAGGCTATAACAAGCAGGTCGGTGCTATTCGCCCGAACGATCAAACGCGTTTCTCCTTCCTGACCAACCTCGATCATACCATCAATAAGTACATCACGGTTGGGGTTAAACTACAGGCGTCACGCACGCAGAACAATGGCCTGAACTCCGGCACAAACGCCTTGTCGGGCAACGTGGCTTCGGCGGCCCGGCTTTTCCCGAACGTTCCGGTGTTTGACCCAACCAATCCAACAGGCTACAACATCTCGCCCGATGGTGCCGTGCTGGGCAATGGAGCCAACAAGCGCAACATCGACAATAACTACACGAACGCCCGCTTTACGCTCGATAACAACATTTTCCGGGCAACGACGAACCGGATTCTGGCCAATGGCTATGTGTCGGTCACGCCGTTTGAGGGCTTGAGCATCCGGTCGCAGATTGGCAGCGATTACACGACGGTTCGCGATTTCCAATCACTTGATCCGCGTCATGGCGATGGTCGGGGGTCAAATGGCTACGTGTTTCAGGCCTCGCGGGAGGTAGTCCGGTGGAACTGGCAGAACGTGCTGAACTACGATCATACCTTTGCCAATGCACACAACATTAACCTGACGCTGGGGAATGAATACCAGAAAACGACGGCCTCTGATTTCAGTGGCGAGGGTCAGAATTTTTCGGATCGGTTCTTCCAGCAAAACGGTCTGATTTCGAACACCTACTCTACCCAGTTATCCAGCGGTTCGTTTGTTCCAACCGGCTTCGATTCTTACTTCGGTCGCCTTCAATATAGCTACCGCGACAAATACTTAGCCAGTTTCAGTGCCCGGAATGACGGTATTTCGTCGCTTCCAACAGCCAATCGGCGCGGCACATTCTATGGTGGATCGGTTGGGTATCGTATTTCGCAGGAGGATTTTTACAAGAATTCGAGCGTTGGCCGTTTCATGAATGACCTTAAACTACGGGCCAGCTACGCACAGGTTGGTAATGTAGACATTGGTGCGTTCCCCTACGTTGGCACCTTCGGAGCCGGTCAGTATGCATCACAAAACGGAATTGCCTTCAGGCAGGCGGGTAACCTGGATTTGAAATGGGAAACGTCCAAGAAAGAAGACTACGGCATAGATTTCGGTTTACTCAACAACCGTATCACGGCGAACATCGATTATTTCCGCAATACGGTTGATGGCTTGATTCTGGCCGCACCAACACCAAGTTCGGTAGGCGTTCCAAGCAACTCGATTAACCGGAACGTAGGGTCGATGGTCAATCAGGGACTGGAAGTGGCCCTTAATTTCGAGGCTATCAACAAAGGTGGTTTCCGCTGGAATGTCAATCTGAATTACACGACCCTGACCAATAAAGTAACCTCGCTGAACAAGGGAGCCGACGGTGCCGATCAGGACATCCTGTTTACGTATACGATTGACCGCGTTGGCTATCCGGTTAGTTCTATTTATGGGTATAAGTCGGCGGGGGTCAACCCGAGCAATGGCAATGTGCTGACGTATAAAGCCGATGGTCGCTTAGTGCAGCGCGATGGCAACACAGGCAACTACTCATTCTATGACCCGGCCTCTCCGGGCAGTTTCAGTGCGGTATCGGGAGCAACGATGAGCGCGGCAACCGACCGGCAGATTCTGGGTAACACAAACCCAACGTTCTTCGGCGGCATGTCGAATACATTCAGTTACAAAGGGTTTGACCTTGATGTATTCGTTCGGTATTCGGGCGGCAACAAAATCATGAACGTAACGCGCCAGGAAACGCTGCTCAATCAGGATTTCAATAACAACAGCACCGAAATTCTGAACCGCTGGCAAAAAGAAGGTGACAACACCGACGTACCAAAAATGTACCTGAACAAAGGGAACATCATCAATTATACGGGTCTGGCGGTAAGCCGGTTCGTTGAAAACGGTGATTTTATCCGGATTCAGAACATCTCGCTGGGGTATACGCTGCCAAAAACATTGCTGAGCGGTGGTAAATTTCCTATCAGCAGCGTTCGGCTCTTCGCTCAGGTGCAAAACGCCTTTACGTTTACAAAGTACAAAGGCCTTGATCCTGAGTTGAATGCAAACGGCGACACGAACAGTCAATTTGGTATTGACTTTAACACAAGCCCGCAGTTGCGCGTCACGACGTTTGGTCTAAACATCGGTTTTTAATCGACAGATTTTCATGAAATTCACAAAAACATATCAATACCTGATCCTGAGCGGGGGGCTGCTAATGGCATCCTGTCAGGTGAATGATTTACAACCGCAAACGGCACTGTCGGAAACAACGGCTTTCCAGACCCCGGAGCGGATTGAACTGGCCGTAGCTGGCGTTTATGATGGTGCCCAGTCAGGCTTTTACAATGGCTCTTACGTGAATAACCGGGGTTATGCCTTTGGGTCAGCGCACATTGAGCAGGGCGACATGCGGGGCGAAGACATGGTGAGCGTGCAGGCGTTCTACGCCATCACCTACCAGCAAACCTACGATGCGACCTCGGCCAATAATGTCAACTTCTGGCAAAACGCATACGCGCTCATCAACCGGGCCAATATCGTTATTGCCGGTCTGAAGACGGCCAAGCCAACGGCAACCTTCACACAGGCCCAAATTGATGCCTACGAAGGTGAGTGCCGGTTTCTGCGGGCTATGGCCCACCATTATCTGCTGGTGAATTTTGCCCGGCCTTTCGGCGATAACCCCACAACGCCCGGCAGCGGTGTTCCCTACCGTACAACAGCCGTAACGGGTGGGTCAACGGTAAACGATGCCATTCAGCAACCCCGGAATACGGTGGCCGAGTGTTATGACAAAATTATTGAAGACCTCAATTTTGCGGAAGACAAACTGCCGGATACCCGCGCAACCAATAAACTCACGCGGGCTACCAAAGCAGCCGCGATTGCGTTCAAAACCCGTGTTCGTCTTCACCAGAACAATTGGGCCGAAGTGATTAAGGAAGGCAATAAGCTCGTACCGACAGCGGCTCCGTTTACCAGCCCGATTGGTGCTTATGCTCTGACAGCCTCGCCATTAGGTGCGTTTGGGGCCGGCAACAAAAATAACTCGGAATCCATTTTCTCGGTCGAAAACAATGACATCGACAATGCAGGGGTGAACGGTGCGGTAGGGTCAATGTACACAGCGTCTTCACTGGGTGGACGCGGTATTGTAGCGATCAGCCCTATTTTATGGAATCAGCCGTTTTTCCCGGCTACTGACCTGCGGAAATCGGCAACGGCCGTAGCCCAGGACGGGGCTTCGTCGCCGGGTCGGGGTGGTTATTTTAGCCGGAAGTATCCCGACTACGTAACCAAAACCGACAATGCGCCAATTGTTCGGTATGCCGAAGTGCTGTTAAACGTAGCGGAAGCACTGGCCCGCTCGGGCAGTGGTGTGGATGCGCGTGCGGTGACCCTTCTGAGCGCGGTACGGAACCGGTCGGTAACAACACCGGCCAATCAGTACACAGCCGCCAGTTTCGCAGCAACGCAGGATCTGGTGAAAGCCATTATCAACGAGCGTCGGCCTGAGTTTCTGGCCGAAGGCGTACGTTGGTTAGATGTTCACCGGCTCTCGACCGATGCTGTTTACAAACAGGCATCGGGAATTCCGGCTAAAGCGGACAATAACATTACGAACTTTGCGCCCCTGTACACCAATGATGCAACCACCTCATTCAAGTTGCAGGCGGCTGTTCCGTACAGCGATTACCGATTCCTGTGGCCTATTCCGGCTGAAGAAATAGTGAATAACCCAACGCTGGCAAAACAGCAGAATCCGGGCTACTAACGTTGTTCTGTTCATTCATAAAAAACGCTTCCTGAACATCAGGAAGCGTTTTTTATGCGCTATAGCTCCTACTCACGTAAAAATCAGCTTCAGGCAGGCTACACTCACGCCAAACGCCAGCAGATACCGGAGCGTGGGTACGTTGAACCGGTGGCTGCCGAAATAGCCGCCCAACAGCCCCCCGGCGAAGGCTGCACCAATCCAGCTATAGAGCGCGGGGTCGGGCGAGTAACCTTTGCTAATCAGGCCAAACAGCCCCGACAGGGAGTTTACAAAGATGAACAGAGCCGATGTAGACGCCACTTCTTTCAATCGCGCCCATCGGAACAGCAGCATCAGGGGACTTAAAATAATGCCGCCACCAATGCCAATCATACCGGATAGCAAGCCAATAACGCCCCCCGTTAGCAGGCCCGCGCCCAGCGGGATAGGCCGGGACTCTTCGTCCTGACCGCGTACTGTCCAGACTAACCGCACCACCACCAATAGCAGACACACAGCCAGTAATTGCCGGTAAAGCGTGTCGCTAAGTGGAATTTTAGCACCCAGAAACGCCATTGGAATACTGGCTATGGCAAATGGCCAGAAGGTGTTCCATCGAAAATAGCCCGCCCGGTAGAACTGAATAAATGAAATGGTGGATACAAACAGATTCAGAATAAGAGCCGACGGTTTTGTTAAGGCGGGCGAAATGCCGAACAGGGCCATTGTTGCTAAGTAACCACTGGCCCCGCCATGCCCGACTGACGCATACACAAACCCAACGGCAAACAAACAAACCAGAAATAGAATTGAATAATCCATAGGTAGATGAGCGTTTATATACTGTGGTGCGCAACCGATATAGTAGTCATACGGTTGCTTGTTAGTTATCTGTAATCTGGACGAAAGTTACCGGAATCAATGATGAATTCAGCCAAAATGCGCCAACTCTTTACCCTGTGTTTCGTATTCATTTCTGCCGTTGCTCAGGCGCAGTTACCGCTACGGGATACGCGCTGGAAAGGGGTTGTGCTGTCGCCGAATGATGTGCGGGTGGTGCTCACGTTTCGTAGTGATACGTTGCTTATTACGCCCGAAAACGACACAGCACCGCTGGAAACGATGCATTACGACCAAACCGGCGACACGCTGCGGCTTCAGAAACTGGCGGGTCAAACGCCCTGCGGCACAGGCATAACGGGCCTCTATCGGCTGGGGTATGGCAACAATGGCGAAGGGTTCACGCTGCAACCCATCACGGACGACTGCATAGAGCGGCAAAATTTATTTGAGTCGAAAACATCGTTTACCCGCATCCGTTCAAATCCAAACCAGCCCCCGCGCAACTGGCCTTATCTTGACCCAACAACGGATTCTGTGGCAGGCATTAGTCTTTACAAAGCGTATGAATTGCTCAAAAATCGCCCATCGGTGCCGGTACTTGTGGGGGTTCTGGATTCAGGCGTTGACATTACCCACGAAGATTTGCGCGACATTATTTGGGTGAACCCGAAAGAGATTCCTGATAACCAGACCGACGATGATAAAAATGGGTATGCCGACAACCGCAACGGCTGGAATTTTATGGGTGCCAAAGATGGAACTACTTACGAGTACGACCAGCCGGAAATTACGCAGACCTACCTCCTGCTGAAAAATAAGTACGACAGCGTTGATCCCGCTAAACTCCGCCCGGGCCAGAAGCGACAATACAACACGTATCAGACCGCCAAAAAGCAATACCTGCAACGGTACAAGACCGACCTGAGCAAACGGCTGGCCCTGTCCGACACTGCCCGGTTCTGGCGCATTGCCAACGAAATCAGCCAAAAACTGCCCGACACAACGGTTACGCAACAACAAATTCGGCAGGTCGATTTGGGTACGGATACGGTAGAGATTGCCGTGCGAACGATGCTGGCGGATACCTATTTGCCTCAATACGGTTCGTTTCGTGATTACGCCGGGCTGGTTCGTAAAAACTGGGTACGTTTTCAGCAGATAGTAGGCGGTGGGGCCGATATTGCCTACAACCCCGACTATAACGCCCGCAAAGCCGTTGGCGATGACCCCGCCAACCCAACCGAACGCTACTACGGAAGCCCCCGAATGCAACTTGGCGAGTCGCAGCAACTGGCCGTTCACGGGAGTCACGTAGCGGGCATTATTGGCGCAAAACGGGGCAACGGCCGGGGTATAGATGGCGTAGCCGATAACGTGCGGATCATGCCCGTTTCGGTCGTACCGGCCAATGGCGACGAGCGCGACAAAGACGTTGCCAACGGGATTAGGTACGCGGTTGAGAACGGCGCAAAGGTGATAAACATGAGTTTCGGCAAGCGACTGTCGCCGTTTAAAGAGCAGGTCGACGCGGCCATTCGCTTTGCCGAAGAGCGCGACGTACTGATTGTTCACGCGGCTGGAAACAACAGCGAAAACTACGATTCGCTCCCGGCCTACCCGTCGGCGCGGTACGAAAATGGGCAAATCGCACAGAACGTTCTGGTCGTTGGCAACAGCACCTGGCGCGTAAATGAGGGTTTGCCCAGCCGGTCGTCAAACTATGGTATGCAGACGGTCGATCTGTTTGCACCCGGCTCCGAAATCCTATCGACGTTACCCGGCAACAGCTACGCCAGTTTTTCAGGAACCAGCATGGCAGCACCCATGACGGCGGGTGTAGCGGCACTGCTTCGGTCCTATTTTCCGAATCTGACCGCAATACAGGTCAAAAATATTCTGATAAAAAGTACATATAAACCCGACGTGACGGTACGGAAACCGGGTCGCTCCGGTCAGAAAACACCGTTTAAAAACCTAAGTCGTTCGGGCGGGCTGCTGAACGCGTACGAAGCGGTGAAGATGGCGTTGGGAATTTAGTGTAGTGAGTGAAGTCGGTGAAATAAGAAATAAGTGGAATAGTCAATCGGTGGAATAGTTTCACTGACTGGTACTTACTTCTCTCACTCCGCCTACTTCACTAATCTACCATTTCACTCACTCCACCAATTAAATACCCTACCACTCCACTTCCTGCCTGTCGTGCCAGAACTTGCCCGTTTCGGACTGGGGAGCTTCGGCAGCGAGCCAGACGATGGTTTCAGCCCCTTTTTCGACGGGGCGGCTGGCACCGGAGCCACCCATGTCTGTCCGCACCCAGCCTGGATCGACACAGTTGACCGCAATATTTTGGCTTTTGAGCGCACCGGCAAACTGCTTCGTTACGGCGTTGAGTGCTGTTTTTGAAATGCTGTAGGCCGGGGCATAGGTATTCATTTTGTTGAGTGCCCCCGCTCCGCTCGATACGTTGATGATTCGCCCACCGGCTGTACTTTTTCGCAGGTATTGTAGAAAGTCCTGAATGACTAAAATTGGTCCCGTCACGTTGGCTTTCAGTGTCCGGTCGAGCATTTCGGTATTCAGGGTAAGAATGTCTTCGCCGTGATCTTCGAGAATACCGGCATTATTGACGAGCACGTCTAAGTGATCTGCTTTTTGAGAAAACGTGCCACAGGCATTTCGGATGCTGACCGGGTCTGTTACGTCGAGGTGAATGAACGTCGATTCGTACCCGGCCTGACACAGTTCTTCCGATGCTTCCCGCCCTTTGGCCATGTCGCGGGCACCGATAAAGACGGCAAAACCGCGCTGGGCCAACTGTAAGGCAATTTCCTTTCCGATTCCTTTATTGGCTCCCGTGATGAGGGCCGTACGCTGGTGTTCCGTTTTCATGTTGTTCTTTTTAGTGGAGAAGTGAAATGGTGTAATCAGTGGAATGGTGGAGTAGGTGAAAGTGGTTATAGCGACTCCACCTATTCCACTGATTACACCATTCTACTTACTCCACCATTCCACCGACTAAACCATTTCCCTATTACACTAAATACCCAGCACCCCAAAATGTTTGCAAAAACTAACCGTATGCTCAATCGGGCTAACCGTTTCCTAAGTACTGTTATAGAATTTAGTAGATTAGCGACTAATCTTACATAATTTATTTACCAACTGCGTCACCAATGAAATCGCTTTATTCATTTTTAGTGCTGATTAGTTTGTCGGTGGGTGTGTCATTCGCTCAAAGTCAGCCAACAACCGGTAGTTCATCGGGCACAAGGCCTGCCAGCACAACATCGACAAGCACGAACCGCCAGCAGGAACTGTACGATCAGTATCATGGTATCACTAAAAAGCCCGCTACGTCAGCACCCGCTGCCACACCGGCCCCTGTTCGCACGGAAACTACAACCCGGCAGCCTACTGAACCAACTGTTAACCAGAGGGATAGAACCGTTAGCCGGCCAGAGCGGATAGAGTCGGGAAGCAGCAATATGTCGGGTACGCGTATTGGTTTTCGGGGAGGTATTACCCGGTTTATTTTCACAGAAAGCCAGCCGGGTATTGACCCAACCATTGGGTTTGTAGGCGGGGTAACGTTTAATCTGGGCGGGGGTACGCTCTCGTTTCAGCCGGAAATCAACTATGCCCGCTTCAGCACGAAAGCGACTTTACTTGGCTTCACCCAAAAAGTGGCTGTCGATTACTTTGAAGTACCCTTATTCCTGAAAATTTCGTCAGGCACTTATGCCGGGAACCGCTTTTTTGTGAATGTCGGTCCGTCAGCGCTCTATTTAGCCAGCGTCAGTACCGACGGCAAGAAGGAATCACTTGATGGGGTAAAAGGGCGTTTTGGTTTTGGTGCAGCAGCGGGTGTTGGAGCCGCACTGAAAGCCGGACCGGGCCATGTTACGATTGAAGTTCGGGGAACATACCCATTGGGCAATACGGAAGACGGTTTCAGTACCGATTCAAAAACCATTCTTGGCCAGGCATCCGTGGGGTACGTATTTCCATTAGGGGGCCGGTAGCCAACAATATTTCTCATAGAGTGGGTTTTAGAATGGCGACGACCGGTTGGGCGTCGCCATTTTCGTTTAACCCTGCTTCCGAATCTTCGACAGCCCGTTGGTCTCCATTGATTTCACCGTTGGGTTGCCCGTATAGTTAACCGTACTGACACCATCTGCCGAAGCCGACAGCGTTTCTGTTACGTGAATATCAGCGCGGCTGGCCCCGTCGAGTTCAACGTCGGCGCGGGCAATAGTTAGCTTTTCGGCGGTGAGTTTACCCGCCCCCGACAGGTGAATGTCGGCTTCGGTAGCCGTTCCCTGAAGGTTGGCCTGCGAACCATCTCTCACAGTTAACTTTAGTTTCTTTACCGAAACGGGAGCGGTCAGGCGGCTCCCCGTCTCAACGGAAGCGGTCAGATTCGCAGCCTGAATGGGTAGACTCGACTCCACCGAGCACCCTGTGCTAACCAGAATGCTTTCCAATGCCGCCACGTGAATCGTTACCGTCACCCCTTTTGTATTGTTATAGCTTTTATTCTGGGCCAGCATTACGGTCAGTTCACCGTTTTTGACCTCCGTCACTACGTGTTCGAGGATATTGCTTTCGCCTTCCAGATCGGCGGTGCCCGCATTGCCGGTCTCAATGCGAACGCGCATCCCAACCCGAACGGTCAACTTATTAAAATTGCCAATGGTGCGCTGCTGTTTCACAATCTCACCATTACCAGTAATCGAATTCTGGGCATAAACAGCCTGACTCAACACCGTTGTCAGGGCAAGAAATAGAGCGGTTTTCAGGATTTTCATGGTTAAAAAGGGGTTATTGTTGCATGATGGTATAAGGATGCAGTTGCCAACCAAAACGTTGCCTGTTAAACGAAAGGTAGCAAAAGTTTACACTGAAATCAGACAAACGTTAAACTCTTTTCCCACAAATCAGCGGCCTGCTTATCGGTAATATCCCTGTGCTTAGTTGCTTTGGGGGCCGAATCGGCAAAAAAGCCACCTGACCCGCCCGCCTGTCCGATTGGCGTTGCAACTGCCGATAAAGGAGCCGTTGCCAGATAAACTGATGTTTCGGCTCCGCGTTCGGTCGTACGCATGAAGGGCCGCGCAATCGACAATAAAACCTGAAACGCACCGGTGAAATCGCTGCCGAAATTTGATTTGACTACCCCCGGATGCACAGCGTAGGCCGTTATACCGGCGTCAACGTATCGCTTCGCCAGTTCTTTGGTAAACAGCACATTAGCCAGTTTACCATCGCCATACGCAGCCAGTGTCGATAGAGCATTGTTTCGCTGGAAGAACCGTTCGGCTTTGCCAAGCCCGTATGCTGCCGACGACAGGTTAATGACGCGGGCTTCGCCAGATGCTTTGAGCAGATCGAGCAGGTGCCAGGTCAGCACGAAAGGACCAATGTGATTGGCGTAAAACGACTTCTCGATGTTGTCAACAAACTCAATATAACCGGGTGAGTAACCGGCATTATTGATCAGCACATCCAGTGTCTTGTGCGTCTCTTTCACCTGCGCTGCCGCCCGACGTACTGAATCGGCATCGCTCAGGTCGGCCAGCACCAGTTCGACCGTTATGGCCGGGTTGATGCGTTGTATAGCTGTCACGGCTTCGCGGCCTTTTTGCTCGCTGCGGCAGAGCAGAATCAGGTTAAATCCGCGCCGGGCCAATGCCTTTGCCGTTGCCAGTCCAATGCCAGCGTTTGCGCCGGTAATCAATGCTGTTTTCATTGTATAATTGGAACGCAGATTTCTATGATTCTTAAGATAGAATTATGGACTGTTAAAACTCTTCAAAATAGCGGATAAACCGACGTTTTTTGTCATTCCGAAGAATGAGGAATCTCAACGTCGCCTATTCGTCAAGCTTGAGATTCCTCCTGCCGCACCAGCGGACCGGTCGGAATGACAAAAAAGCACTCATTTGTGACCGAAAATAGAAAGTTTAAACAGCTTCGTGGAAACGCGTATCACCCGTCTTCAGCACTATAACAAACAGAACGCGGATTTTTTACACTCTGGTAAAAAATCCGCGTTCTGTTGACTCAACCTGTTTTACAGGAAAAGGTTTCGATGGTATCGGCTTACCTATGCCCCAAAGGCGGGTGCAAATTCATTTTTGGCGAATTCTTCGAGTTTTACCTTACCGTAGGTGGCAGGCTTATTTGCGAAGAAATCGGCCTGCATTTTCCCCTCCCGAATTGATTTCCCCATTGTTGTGTAACCCGTTGCTATTTCTTCATTTAGGCCGGACTGAATCATACCCTGCATGGTCTGTTCATCAGAAAAAACTATCCAGGGTGTTTCTGGTTTGCCAATGGCTTCGCCCAGAACAGCAGCAATTTCGGCACCGGTCCGCTCGTCGCCGGCAATGTAGCGAACTTGATGACCGGTAAAATCCAGAGTCAACAGTTCCTCTAAGGCTACGTCGGCAATGTCGCTGGTATGGGTCAGTACTAAGGTATCGTCGCCGAAGTTGCTGCCCATGATACCCATGCCTTTCACCATGCCAATCATGCCGAAAAGGTTGTACATGAAGTAGGACGGACGCAAAAATTTGTTGTTTAACCCGGCCACTTTCGCCAGTTTCTGCTCGGCATCATACAGTCCGTCGACCGGACCAACGCCCTCGCTCAGATGGGCGCCAATGCTGCTCAACAGCACCGAGAACCGGATGTTATTGGCCTCAATAGCCGCAATGTAGTTATCAATGATCCGGTTTTGAAACGCCCGCCAGCCCGTAACATCCCACTTGGCCGGAATGAGCAAATACACTGCATCGGCCCCCGCAAAGGATTGTTTCAGAAAATCGGCATCCTCCACACTGCCCACAGCCGCCTTCGCGCCCAGGGCTTCGATAGCTGCCACGTTATCGGGCTTGCTGGTAATAACGGTGACGGTATGGCCCGCTTTTACGAGACCTTCGGTAATGGGTTTTCCGGTGTGGCCGATAGAGCCGGTAATGACGTAATGCATGGTAAGTTAGGATTGAATTAGGGTGAAGTAAGTGGAATTAGTTAATGAGTAGAGTAAGTCCAGTAAGTGAAGTCAGTAGCATGTAAATAGTTGATTGACTAACTACACCCATTACACTCACTTCACTTATATACCGATCAAAACAGCAGTTTCCAGCCGTTGAAAAACAGGTCTTTACCCGGCTGGCCAGACCAGTGATGCTGACCCTGGTCTGCTTCTGGCTGCGTACTTTCTTTTTGCACAACAATAGCGGAAATGCCTTTTTTAGCCAGAGAGCGGCAAATATCTTTCGTGGTGTCGTTGGCGTTTCCGGCGACTAATCCGATGGTTTCTTCGTTCGTTTTCATGGCTGTTGATGGTATTGTATGTGCAAACAATTTTTTCTTACCTGTTAATCGGCTTTGCCTAAGGATTTGGCAGCCTTAAATACCTGTTGCGTTAGCTGGCAAACGTTCGTCTCACCCAACAGATGCGAATAACGCGAACCAACACGAACCCAGGCCTGAGCAATTTCGGGTTGGATAGCCGCCCCTTCATCGGTTGGATAGATCAGGGTTTTCTTTCCCTCCGACTCACGCCGGACAAGGTGTTTCTGTTCCAGTTTTTCAACCAGCCGCGTAATCGTCGATGGCGTCAGGTATAACGTTTCACTTAGTTCCGATGGTGTAATTCCCGGTTGCCCTACCACTTCGCACAATAAATAGGCGTGCGAGTAGCACATACCAAAACGACCAAATTCCTCATCGCCAATGGCTGTGATAGCTCGCGACAGCGCATTAGCGGAGAACAACAGACAGGCACTATACCGCGTATCAGGCGTTCCTTCTTCGGCGATGGCAATTGTTTTTTTTTCGTTCATTCTATGTATTCCCTACTGTGGCAACAAAGGTAAACGTTATACTTGTATGTGCAAGCAATATTTTTATTTTTTTGTGGAGCGGGTAGAATAGTGGAGTGGTTAAGTGAGTGAAGTAGTGGAATGAGTAGAGCGGCTAACTACTTCACTCACTTAACCACTCCACTATTCTACCCGCTCCACCTATTTCCTCGGTAGATGCACTTCGGCCATCATACAGCGGGCCGAACCGCCCCCGTTGCCTTCAATGGTCGACAGGTCGAAGTGAAGCAGGGTAGCGTAATCGTCCAGTAAGTCAATCTGTTTAGCCGTCAGCGATTTATACGCCCGGGTTGACATGACGAGTAATTTCTGCCCTTTCCGGGTTAGAACCATGAGCATATTCCCGGCGAAACTGGCCATCTGTTCGGGCGAAATATCAATGATTCGCTTGCCCAGTCCTTCCAGTTCCTGGCGCACCATCAGCCGCTCATCAGGATCGCTGATAGCCGACAGACAGACAACGGCGAACGTGTCGGCAATGCACATCAGCACATTGGTATGGTAAATGGCTTTACCCCCTGCATCGGCAGCGTGAAACGACACCGTCCGGTAGCCGGTCTGGCGGCTGAATTCGGCCAGCACATCGGGGTGGGTTCGGGGCGACAGACAGGCAAAGGCGACGCGGTGCATCCGGTCGAGAACCATACTTCCCGTGCCTTCGAGGTATTTGCCTTCCTGTTCAAAATGGGTCAGATCAACGATTTTGGCTACATGAAACCGGGTTGCCAGATCGTCGATAATATCCTTTCGCCGTTCGGGACGGCGGTTTTCGGCCTGCATCGGGTACAACACCACGGTACCGCTGGCGTGAAACGAAACCCAGTTGTTCGGAAAAATAGAGTCGGGCGTATATGGGGATTCCGTATCGTCATACAGCATGACATCTACGCCCATTGCCTGAAGCTGGCGTGTCATTTCATCGAACTCGCGCCGGGCGTCTTTCTGGGCTATGTCCTTTGTTTGGGCGGCCAGTTTACTATCCTGAAACGCGTTCGATTCAGCGGTTTCGGTATTGAAGCCGAAATTGACCGGACGAATCATCAATATGCGCGAGGTAGCCTGTGATTGCATGGAAGTTGTTGTAAAGGGGTAAGGCGATAAGTAGTAAGGAGTAAGTAGCAAGATGTATGTCTTGCTAATACACCAATGCGGGAGCAAATTAGTACCAAAGCGTTAATTGTTCAATGAACGCATCAGCCCGAAAATCATTTTGGATAATTCTTCGGTTGCGCTGATAAACTCATCGCGCTTTTCCAACCCAATGTATTCCAATCGATAAGCTAAATAACTCATCGACTTAACTTCATTGCAAGATGTACGGGAATAATTTAAAAAGCGCATAAAATCGGGTTTACTTCCCCGATCAAAGCCTTCGGCAATATTATTAGAAATAGAGACAGAAGCCCGGCAAATCTGATCTTTAAAACCCCAATCGCGCGAATCGCGGTACGTTTCATAAACTAAAACGGCTAAATCCTGGCCTTTTTGCCAAACTAACAAATCCTCGAAGCGCTTTACAGGCGTAACAAATTACGGAATCAGCTTACAACTTATTAACTTATTACTTACACCTTATTACTTCCTCAAACATCCTCCCGCAACAGCGGCAAACTCATGCAGTGCGAACCGCCCCGCGCCCGGCTCAGTTCGGCGGAGGGGAGCATAATAAAGGTGTTTTCGATGGTTTCCGGCGACGACTCTCCCCGCTCGAAACGGTCCAGCAATTTGGCCGCACCAATGACCTCAAATCCGGCAACGCGGAACGCATCGGCGGTTTTTTCGTTGCGGTCATAACCCACCACAACACCATCTTTCAGGGCCAGCAGGTTGCAGGAGTCCGTCCATTGCTCGCGGGCACCAAACGGAAATTCATTATTCCCCGAATAAATAAACTGCACCGGCTCTGTAGCCCCCAAATCATTTTTGCTGATGTCGGACAGCAGGTCTTCGAGGTTTTCGATTTCAATGGGCTTGTGTTCCAGCCCTTTGATAAACTGCATGATTTTCAGGTCTTCCGACACATCTTTGGGCGCGAAAAAATGAATTACATCCCGTTTCCGGCTTTCATCGCCGGTACGGGCCAGCGAGCCGAGCAGCACCCACACGTTACGTTTCACCTGCGTAAAAATCGTGTCGATGTGCATATAATCGCGCTTTTTCGGGATCTTGAGGATCGTAACCGTATCGACCAGATTTTTGCTGAACACCAGCCGCATTACCTGCTGGGCCGCATATAACGTTGTCCGTTCGCTAACGCCAACCATCAAATGGCGTTTACCAATCATCATCACATCGCCCCCTTCGAGGGTTGAGCGGGTAACGTCGCGGCTGGCATCGGCATCGGGCAGCAGAAACGCGTGTTCATTGTCGGGAATCTCAAGAATTTTATCCTGATAATCGGCAAAAATCGGGTGGTTAAAGAATATATACTGAGCCAGCAGAGCCTCACGGGTGCGGGCCAGCTTGGCGGGCTTGTTCAGCAGGATGTGGTCGTTGATGACAATGCCAATGTCGCGCGTAAAAATAAAATTCGGCAGGGGCGCGAAGAGCATGGTGAGGTCGGGCAACGACCCCGAAATCATAATCTTCGCCAGTTCAGCCGGTTCATATTGACCCAATTGCTTCTGGGTTCGAAAAGCGGTGCGCTCAATCCCGCAGATGGCCGCAATCAGCCGCGTACGGATTACCTCATCGGCCAGAATATCGGACAGCAGATTCTGAATATCAATGACCTTATCGGACTTGAAATAATCGGCATGGTCGGGTTTAAAAAACGACCGGTCGGAGTCGGGTCCAATGTCGGCTATTTTGCCCCGAACCTTATCGGGGTCCAGGAAATACAACAGAATCTTAACGTAATAATCATACTCATCCCGGCGCATCATATCCAGATGGACGATGTCTTCAAAGAGCCAATCCTGGGCTTTTGAGGGGATAACCTTGCCCAAGCCCCGGTCGGGGCTATGGATAAGCAGTCGGCGAAGTGTCCCAATTTCGGAAGAAACGTTTATTCGGGGTGAGGCTGCCTGAGTAGTAGTAGCTGTGGTCAATTCGGAGACAGCAGCGTTTTTTTCATCTTTCATACAAAAAATCCAACGGTGTAATTGAGAAGAGGCTGGTTTTGCAAGGTACGGGTTTGCCTGAGGAAATGAAATGGAGGACACTTATACAAGGCAGATTCACCGGTAGCAACCCCCAAAACGGGCCGTAGTACCGTACTAAACCGTCTCAGGCGCCTACGCTGCTCAGATTTACTTTCGGCAGGAGAAACTATTTACAATTAATCAATTATGAATTTTTAGTATTTACACAAGTAGATAAATATGCGCTTTTTTACACAAAAAGGCCCATATACGATTCCTGACGCTAAAAACGAACGATTGGTACAGTCTTTGCAGTCGGGAGCACTGTGATGTCTAATTCGATGGTTTGGTGCTCAGATTACTGTTAACTACACGCTTTTTATGAACCTCACGAGTACCTGCATAACCGTCTTGCACTGTATGACCTTTTCTACTCAACTTTCACCTCAATCAACACGATTGCCGGTACAGCCGGTGGTTAAGCTATTATCAGTTCCAAACCGGCTAATAACTTTCTACGCCAACCGGCATGGTCAATCGTTCTGGATGGGGTCCGTAATCGGCATGCTGACACTACTCCTGCTGATGGCTGGTCATAGCTCCTTAGCGCGTACTGCTCCGGTAACCAACACGGCTCCCGGCTCTACTACCCAACCCGCCGGAACCCAGCTTTCCATCAACAAACTCGTCGATAAAACGACCGCCCGAATCGGCGATGTGCTATCCTATACGCTGGTGATTTCCAATGTTGGTTCAACAACAGCCACCAATGTAGTCGCCCGTGATTCGAATACGACCGGCCTTCGGTATGTATTGGGTTCGGCATCCGTACCGGCGGGGAGTACGTTTAGTTCGGGCGCACCCATCAGCACCTGGACAGTACCCTCCATTGGTGCCGGACAAAGTTTTTCACTAACGTTCCAGGCGGTTGCCGACAGTTCGGGCATTCTGTATACCAAAGCCACAATTCCCGGCGATACAGCTACCGTATGCACGTCCGTTCCGGTGAAAGTCTGTACGGGGGATACTTACCTCTTCCGGCTGACAGCCGCCCCCGGACGTTCCAGCTACAAATGGTTCAAGAACGGTATCGAACTTACGACCCAGACGACCAACGTCCTGGATGTAACGGCTACGGGCACGTATAGTCTGGCAATAGACAACGTTTCGGGCCGTTGCCCCGACTTTTCCTGCTGCCCGTTTGTGGTGGAAGAAGACACGCTGCCTACTTTTCGGGCGACAATACTCCCGGTCACCTGTGTGACCGGTACGGCTCAGACCAATGGCCGAATTACGCTCACCAATTATAACCCGGCCTACACGTATCAATATTCGGCGGGTGCTGATTTCAATGCGACCACATCGCTGTCAGGCTCGGCGAAGACAATTCCGGCAGATGGCGTCATCGTAACTAACTTAGCCAATCCGGGATCGGCTCAACCTTATACCATTCGGGTTTTCAACGCATCAGGCTGTTACACAGATGTAACGGTTACGATGCAGCCAACTGGCTGTTGTGCCCTCAGTGCCGTAGCAACGGCGGGTGTCTGTCAACCTGCCACCAATACGTATTCGGCTACGACAGTCGTCACCCTGACCAACCCGACTACCGGTGTACTCACCGTGAGCAACGGACCACAGAGTACCACCTTTGCCACCACCTCTACTGCCACCGCCAGTTTCACCGCTGTCTTCGCCAATCTGACTTCCGATGGCCTCAGCCACACGGTCACAGCTTCCTTGCCCGGTTGCTCGACAGTAACCACAACCTATACTGCCCCGGCTTCCTGCTCGGTGACGCCCGCCCCAACGCTGGCCCTGAGCGCACTGCCCGGCGACTGTCAGAGTGCCACTAACGGGTACATCTTAACGGGGACGCTGAGCATGACCAATGCCAGTGCGGGCACCGCCACCCTCACCGATGGAAGCAGTACGACGAGCATTTCAGTCAATGCAGGAGTTACCAGTGTACCTTATTCGCTGAGTGGACTCCCCAGCGGCACCGGCTCCCATACCCTAACGGTCGCGTATGCAGGGCTGACCAGTAGCCAGACCTATACCGCTCCCGCTTCCTGCTCAGTGGCTCCGGTATGCTCTCTGAGCGCCCTCGTCACCGCCGGAGCCTGCCAATCGGCCACCAACATGTATTCGGCTACAACGGTGGTCACCCTGACCAACCCGACTACCGGTGTACTCACCGTGAGCAACGGGCCACAGAGCACCACCTTTGCCACCGGTGCAAACAGCGTGCATTTTACGGCTGTATTTGAGCATCTGGTGTCAGACAGTCTTATTCATATGGTCACGGCTTCCCTGCCCGGTTGCTCGACAGTAACCGCAGCCTATACCGCTCCGGCCTCGTGTTCGGTCACGCCCGCCCCAACTCTGGCTCTACGTGTCATAACGGGGGACTGCCAAACCACGACTAATACGTACAGCTTAACGGGTACGTTATCCCTGACGAATGCTATCGCGGGCACAGCGACCATTACCGATGGCAGTTCTATCACCAGTGTTCCGGTCATTGCGGGAGCCAATTCAGTACCTTATTCGCTGAGCGGACTGATGAGCGGAACGGGTTTGCATACCGTCACGGTGAGTTACGCCAGCCAAACCCTGAGCCAGACCTATACCGCACCACTAAGTTGCTCGGTTAGCCCGGTATGTTCCTTGTCGGCAACGGTCACGGCAGGCATCTGCGCTTCAGCTACCAACACCTTCTCGGCTTCGGTAGTCGTCAACCTGACTAACACCCAGGCAGGTACACTCACCGTTAGCCTGCCCGGCTCACCTCCTTTTAGTCAGACTATTACAGCGGCTACCCATTCGGTTACGGCCATATTTGACAGCCTGCTTTCGGATGCACTCAGCCATACGGCAACGGTCAGCCTGCCCGGTTGCGCCACCACGACCGCCACATTTACAGCCCCGGCTTCCTGTTCAGTGGCCGTGCCCGCAACGCCTGTGTGTAGCCTGAGTGCCCTCGTCACCGCCGGAGCCTGCCAATCGGCCACCAACATGTATTCGGCTACGACAGTCGTCACCCTGACCAACCCGACTACCGGTGTACTCACCGTGAGCAACGGACCACAGAGTACCACCTTTGCCACCACCTCTACTGCCACCGCCAGTTTCACCGCTGTCTTCGCCAATCTGACTTCCGATGGCCTCAGCCACACGGTCACAGCTTCCTTGCCCGGTTGCTCGACAGTAACCACAACCTATACTGCCCCGGCTTCCTGCTCGGTGACGCCCGCCCCAACGCTGGCCCTGAGCGCACTGCCCGGCGACTGTCAGAGTGCCACTAACGGGTACAGTGTGAGCGGCACATTAAGTCTGACCAACGCGACGGCCGGAACCGCCACCCTCACCGATGGAAGCAGTACCGCCACAGTCTCGGTTAGTGTAGGGGCCAGTTCGGTACCCTATTCACTGAGTGGGCTGATAAGCGGCACGAACACCCATACGCTGAGCGTCAGCTATGCTACTCAAACCCTAAGTACGACCTATACGGCTCCGGCTTCGTGTTCGGTCACACCCGCCCCCAGCGTGGTGCTTGGTGTGACACCGGGCCTCTGTCAGAGTGCCACCAACGGCTATACCATCAGCGGCACATTGAGTTTAACTAACGCCAGTGCGGGCACCGCCACCCTCACCGATGGAAGCAGCACAACCAGCGTTTCAGTCAGTGCGGGGGTTAGTTCTATACCCTATTCGCTGAGTGGACTTACCAGCGGCACCGGCTCGCATACGGTCACGGTGAATTATGCAGGTCAGACTATGAGTACGACCTATACCGCGCCACTGAGTTGTTCAGTGGTGGCTACTCAGCTTCTATCGTTGAGCGTCTCTCCGGGGCTGTGCCAACCCGCCACCAACGGGTATGCCATCAGCGGTACGCTCTCGCTCACCAATGCCCTTGCGGGCACGGCTACAATTACGGACGGGACCGTCACAGCCACTATACCGGTCAAGGCCGGTGATACAGCCCTGCCCTATTCACTGCCCTATTCACTGTCGGGCCTGGTCAGCGGCAGCGGCTCACATACGATTACCGTCACATATCTGGGCCAGACCAGCAGCCAGACCTATACGGCTCCACTCTCCTGCTCCGTTACTCCTGTATGTTCGCTGTCAGCAACGGTATTGGTAAGTGCCTGCGCTCCGGTAACTAACACATTCTCCACTTCGGTAGTCGTTAGCCTGACCAATATTGGGGAAGGTACGATTACCGTCAGCCTGCCGGGTTTGCCTCCTTTTAGTCAGGCGGTTAAGAGTGATACCCGTTTCTTGACAGCCATCTTTGACGGTCTGCTTTCCGATGGAGCCAGCCACACGGCAACGGTTAGCCTGCCCGGTTGCGCCACCACGACCGCCATATTTACAGCCCCTGCTTCCTGCTCGGTGACGCCCGCCCCAACGCTGGCCCTGAGTGTGACGCCCGGCGACTGCCAGAGTGCCACCGATGGGTATACGGTATCAGGCACGCTGAGTCTGACTAACGCCAGTGCAGGCACGGCCACCCTCACCGATGGCACAACGGCTACCAGCGTTTCAGTGAGTGCAGGCGTTAGTTCAGTGCCCTATTCCTTATCCGGCTTAATCAGTGGCACAGGTTTACACACAGTTACCGTGAGTTATGCCAGTCAGACTCAGAGTCTGACCTATACCGCTCCACTCTCCTGTACTACGGCTCCGGTATGTTCCTTGTCGGCAACGGTCACGGCAGGCTTATGCCAGTCGGCGACGAATACCTTCTCTTCGACGGTCGTTGTAACGATAGCCAATCCAACTACGGCTACCCTCACGGTAACCAATACGGGGCAGACTCAACTTTTAGGAGTCACGGCAGCGACTACCAGCGTAACGGCCATCTTCGACAATATCATTTCGGATGGAAGTGATCATACCGTTGCCATTTCCCTGCCGGATTGTACATCGATGACGGTCGCGTATACAGCCCCTGTCAGTTGCAGTGCTGCTACTCGCACCAGCCTATCCGTTGCGGACCCAGGCATTTGCGACCCTGCGACGAACACCTACACGACAACCGGTATCATTAGTTTAACCAATGCTACAACAGGCACGGCTACCTTGACCGATGGCAGTTCTACCACGCTTATTGCCATTGGTGCGGGAGCGACCTCGATACCCTACTCCCTGTCAGGTTTGGCCAGCGGTACAGGGTTGCATACAGTTACCGTGAGTTATCTGGGCCAGACCGCCAGTACGACTTACACCGCTCCGGCCTCGTGTTCGGTCACGCCCATCCCTACTTTGGTGATACGTGTGACACCCGGCGACTGCCAGAGTGCTACCAACGGCTATACCGTGACCGGTACGTTATCCCTGACGAATGCCCTTGCGGGCACGGCTACAATTACGGACGGGACCGCCACAGCCACTATAAGAGTCAATGCCGGTGATACAGCCTTGCCCTATTCACTGAGTGGGTTAAGCAGTGGAACAGGCTCTCACACAGTTACGGTCAGTTATGCTACCCAGACTGTCAGTCAGACCTATACCGCTCCGCTAAGCTGCTCCGTTACTCCCGCTCCCCTTCTCTCCCTGAGCCTCACACCGGGCGACTGTCAAAGTGCCACCAATGGCTACACCATCAGCGGTACGCTCTCGCTCACCAACGCTATCGTCGGCACGGCCACCCTGACCGATGGCAACGCGACCACCACCGTTTCAGTCAATGCGGGGGTTAGTTCTATACCCTATTCGCTGAGTGGACTCCCCAGCGGCACGAACACCCATACAGTCAGTGTCAGCTATGCCACTCAGACCCTTAGTACCACCTACACCGCGCCCGCTTCCTGCTCGGTGACGCCCGCCCCAACGCTGGCCCTGAGCGTGACACCCGGCGACTGTCAGAGTGCCACCAACGGGTACAGTGTGAGCGGCACATTAAGTCTGACCAACGCGACGGCCGGAACCGCCACCCTCACCGATGGCACTAATACCAACACCATCTCAGTCAGCGCGGGAGCCAGTTCCGTACCCTATTCGCTGAGTGGCTTAAGCAGCGGGACGGGTAGTCATACCCTGAGCGTCAGCTATGCCAGCCAGACCATCAGCCAGACCTACACCGCGCCACTAAGTTGTTCGGTGGCCGTGCCCGCAACGCCGGTGTGCTCCGTCAGTGCCGTAGCGAAGGCGATCCCCGCAACCTGCCAGGACAATATGATACAGGCTAATGGTCAAATCGTCTTGAGTGGTTTTAACCCAGATTATACGTATCAGTATTCGGCAGGGGCCAGTTTCGATCCCGCAGCGTCCGGTCCGGCAAAGGTGATTCCCGCAGACGGGATGATTGTGAATACATTAGCCAATCCGGCGGCAAACCAGCCCTACACGGTGCGGGTTTATGGTAAAGGAGACTGCTATACGGATGTAACGCTGGTCCTCAAGCCTGTAGTTTGTGATTGTACAGCAGAGGTGTGTGTACCGTTTGTCATTGAGCAGAGCAAGCGGGCTAAACGCATCGGCGACGCCCGATGAGTCAGCCGTTTTAGTGAAATTATAGGTCACAAATGCCCTTTACTTGATGATGTAAAGGGCATTTGTGGTTCAAAGTCAGAATGATTTTTACGAATAAATGAATAAGCAGGTCCGGCCTCAACTTTTAAATGCCTGATTTTGTTACCCTACAAGGCAGATCCCATTTCATCCGTTAACTTTACGGCTTTATTTAGTGCTGTCACGATATAACTTATTATGTTATCCATCAGTAATTTACATGCCTCAATTGGCGAAAAAGAAATATTAAGAGGTCTCAATCTGCAAGTCAACGCGGGTGAGGTTCACGCCATTATGGGACCAAATGGCGCAGGCAAAAGCACGTTGGCGTCCGTTCTGGCGGGTCGTGAGGACTACACCGTAACGGGCGGAAGTGTGTTGTTCGATGGGAAGGATTTGCTGGATATGGCTCCCGAAGACCGGGCCGCCGAAGGCATCTTTCTGGCATTTCAGTACCCCATCGAGATTCCGGGCGTTAGCACGACGAATTTCCTGAAAACGGCAATGAACGAAATTCGCAAGTATCGTGGTCAGGACCCCCTCGATGCTGTGCAGTTTCTGAAGCTGATGAAAGAGAAAATGAAACTCGTCAACATTGACCAGTCGCTCCTTAGCCGGTCATTAAACGAGGGTTTTTCGGGCGGAGAGAAAAAACGAAATGAAATTTTCCAGATGGCTATGCTCGAACCCCAATTAGCCATTCTGGACGAAACCGATTCAGGTCTGGACATTGATGCCTTGCGGATTGTGGCCGATGGGGTTAACAAACTCCGGTCGCCGGAGCGGGCTACCATCGTGGTAACGCACTATCAGCGGCTACTGGATTATATTGTTCCCGACTTTGTGCACGTCCTGTATAAAGGTCGTATTGTGAAGTCCGGTCCCAAAGAACTGGCCCTCGAACTCGAAGAAAAAGGGTACGACTGGATTAAGGCCGAAGCGGTATAAATCAATGATGAATTATGAATGATGAATTAAAGCTGTTCTCCTCATCATTCATAACTCATAATTCATCATTCATAATTAAAGAAATGACTCCCTCATACGCATCCTATAACGATTTTAAAGACCAGTTGCTCACGGCTTTTCGGACGAACGAAGAGTTGATGAATGGCGAACGCAAGGCGCCCATTCATCAACTTCGGCGGGCGGCTCTGAAACAGTTTGAGCAACTTGGTTTTCCAACCATACGGCATGAGGAATGGAAATATTCCAATGTCAGCAGCCTGATCAAAGAAGAGTTTGACCTCGACACCACGTCCTCGCTGACGATTGATGACCTGGCACCGCTCGAAATTCCGAACCTTGAAGGCAACCTTCTGTACTTTGTAAATGGCCGGTATCACCCCGAACTTTCGCGTATCGTTAGTCCTGCCAATGAGTTGCAAATTACAAGTTTTGCCGATTCGCTGAAGGCTGAACCCGACTTTATCGGCACCCATTTTGCCCGCTACGCCGACTACCAGAACAACGCGTTTACGGCCCTGAATACCGCCCTGGCACCCGATGGCGTCGTGATTCGGGTTCCGGCCAATACAACGGTTGAGCAACCGGTTATTCTGCGCTTTATCACCGATTCGCGTGTCAAAAACATTGCCTCGCAGCCACGCAACCTGATTAGCATCGGTAAAAACGCGGAGGTCATGGTAGCCGAATCATACCGGACGCTGGGCGAAAACGCCAGTTTCGTGAACGTAGTGACCGAAATCGTGCTCGACCGCGATGCCCGGATGCAGTATTACAAGGTGCAGGACGAAACCGACAAAGCCTATCACATCGGTACGACGCAGGTGCATCAGTCCGATAGTAGCCATTTCTATTCGGCTACGGTGACGCTCAACGGCAGTTTCGTTCGCAATAACCTGAACATTGTGCTGAACGGCCAACATGCCGAAGCCTTCATGTACGGCCTATACATGCCTAACGGCCGGCAGCACGTGGACAACCACACGCTCGTTGACCACGCCATGCCCAATTCGTATAGCAACGAACTCTATAAAGGCATTCTGGACGACAACAGTACGGGCGTGTTCAACGGGAAGATTTTCGTTCGGCCCGACGCGCAAAAAACCAACGCGTATCAATCGTGTAAAAACGTAGTCCTGTCAGCGGGAGCGTCGATGAACACCAAACCCCAGTTGGAAATTTACGCCGACGACGTGAAGTGTTCGCACGGCACAACGACGGGGAAACTGAACGACGAAGCTCTGTTTTACATGCGGTCGCGCGGGATTCCGAAAGACGAAGCCCGGACGCTGCTGCTCTACGCCTTCTCGCAGGACGTACTGAGCCAAATCAAAATTCAGCCCATCCGCGAGTATCTGGAACGGGTCGTGACAGAGAAATTGGGAAAGTAAAGAGTGGGAAAGTTCGCTAATAAACAAAAAGCGTCGGGTCGGAAAACCTGACGCTTTTTGTTTTGCAAAAACCACGAGCCTGCTTGAAAATGAATCCTCATAGCCAGTAACCCGTTTTGAACGATTCTCAGTTAGAATCGAACTTCATATTGCCCATTACACCCTGTTGTTCGAAAGCTTTGATGGTTGCTTCTTCCAATGGCGTTCGGCGCACTACCGGATTAGTTTGCCAAAACTCAGGGTCATATTTAGCACGTTGAATGATTTTTAAATCCTCACGATGAATGTCTATTGCCTTATATTTGCCTTTAACTGGTGCGTTATTCAATTCATTGATCAACAAAAACGCACTTACTTTATCTCTTCGCTTTTCACCAGTCGCCCGAATAAGTTGATCAAATTCTACAGCCACCCGAATGCTCCTGAAAACTGTAGTGTTTGTTTGGGATGTATAATCCACATCAACTGTATAAACGTGATTCTCAGTTAATGTTTTTGCATCGTTTATTTCAGCTCCCATACTGTTTGGAATTGTCCCCTGCACCTTTACTAATTTATAGTTAGTCATATTGATATAAACTTTGCCTGAGAATGCGGGATTAATATACTCTTCCCGAATACGGCAGTCCAATTCAGCTATTTTTTCACCATTTGTCTGTTCCAGTACATCAGTAACTCGGACAGTATAATAATCATCTACGTCTGGCCGTACCGGAAACAGGAGTGATTTTCCTGTTGGCTTTAACTGACTAAGTGCTTTTTGGGCTAACACTAAATAAGAAAAATTGCCGAAAGTAAAGTACATCTTCTTAGTATCATTAGGTAATTTGGCATATCGGGCATTATCAATCCTTACGCCTTCTATTTTATTACTCGACAGCTTGACATTATACATAACCTCTTGAATTTCCGTGGGCTGTTCACCATTCTTAGTCAACTGACGGTAAAAAGCTTTTCCGTAAATTATACTTTTTTCGTTGGCGTTTACCCAGTCAAAAGCTTGTTGGATTAATTTATAACCAGCATTGCTTACTGTTATCGGGGCCAGTTCATGAGCAGTGGGTTTAAGGTGAATGATGTAATTGTTCGTCGGAGCAGTAAATGTTATTGTATCAGACTGATAACTTAGATGTGAAACAATTAACTGCAAAGGAGATGATTGCACACGAATTTCAAAATCTCCATTCTCATTACTCAACGTGCCTGTGCCAGACGGCGAATAAATACTGACAAATGGAATTTGCTTCCCGGTAGACTTATCTAAGACAGAACCCTTTACAGATTGTCCATAATTTGGGCAAATAAAAGTATGCCAACTAATAATGGTCAGAAATGAAATAAATACTTTATTTGAAGTTATCATGAAAAATTAGTTTCAATGCAGAGCAGTTAATATTGATCAATCCCTTGATTGACTGCACTTATTTGTTTTAAAAACTATATCGAACTCCGGCTAAAACTATACGGGGCAACAACGGGAACCGACCGACCGAATAAGTAGTAGGAGTGATAGCAATTTGCTGATAAACAGTTTGGTTCAGAAGGTTCATTCCATCCAGTTTTAGCGATAGTCTCGATGTAAGCACACAAATAGCGTTAGCCTTAAGAAGTAGATAATTATTCTGCTGTATTCGATTCCCTTCGACTGTAGCATTAATCTGGTACGCCTTTTTACGGAACTGCATCTGAGCATACCCATTCCAGGTTGTGAATTGTTGCCGAAAAAGTTGATTGTCCTGGGTCACTGATAACGCGGTATGACTATAGGTCAGGCCCATATCGACATTGAAAGGAGAATTGAAAGCAGATATATATTTTACCGTGACGGTTGGCATGAATGTATTAATCATCCTCGATGTCCCATTGACCTGCTGTATCCCCTGATTAGATAGTACATTGACCAGCAACCGAATATTACCGGAGAGCGGATAAATCAATTTTTCAAGTGTAATTATACCGCCCAAAGTATAAACGTTGGGCGTATTAATGAGCCGGGATAGGGTGTAGTCGGGCGTAAAATTCAGGTCGGCCAGATTCCACAAACTGGTTGAACGCATAGCAAACAGGGATGTTAGCAGGGTCATCTTCCGGTAAGCGATGTCGGTGAACAGATAGCTCAGGCTTAGCTGATTTCTAACATCGAAAAGCAACCCCTGCACACCCTGCTGTGCCGACCGAAAATCGGTGGCAATTGGCGTACTGATTAAGTACGTATTAACTACAGGTGTAGCCTGATGGTCGTATCCCAGCACCAGCCGACTCAAACGACCTACCTTATACGAAGCAGTCAGGTTGGCTTGTAGCGTACTTCTGTTTTCCGGTTGACTATTCAGCAAGGCCCAAACTCGACCAAACTGAATATATCCGCTTAATTCGACATCTGGCCAGATGAGTTTGCCCGATGTACGGCTATACAGCGTCTGCCGGTCAAGGCGCAACGGTTGAGTAGTTACGTGGATGGCTGTATCTTGTTGCTCGACTAACCCCTCGAACGTATTTTGTTGAAACCCAATCTGTTGTTCAAACTTACGGGTTTTGGTACCATATAACCATCGGGCCTGCACAGCCGCTAACTGATTGGTTTGCCCAATATGCTGCATAAACGCCCGCCCGTCGGTGAGTGAATCCCTGAAAACTGCTGACCACAGCAACGGATTAAGCCGGCTCGCGTACTGCTCGCTGAGGTGCGTACGGGTAAACTGCCCCGACACTACCAATGCCTGCCGGTCGTTTATTTTCCGCGTTAGTTCAAGAAACTGCCAGTAATCTGTAAGCCGATTGGTAAACTGTTGCGGAAAACGTTCCGACTGTCCTTGTGTCGAAAACATCGTTGTTTGTTGCAAATCAACTGTTTTTTTACCCACCACACCCCGGTAAAGCAAGCTCGTCCGGTTCGACAAATCGTAGTTAATTTGTAATTTTAGATGCGCCAGCATCGGTTGCTGGCGCAATGTATCGGCCTGTTGGTACGCAATGGGCACATCTCCAATTAGTTGATAACTCTGCGACCGGCCGGCCTGTACATCGTCGCGGAGCAACGATAGGTTAGCTATAATCTTTAAGGCTTTATTTGGATTAGCAGCCACATTGATAGTTCCGATCTGCTCATTGTTCAGGTTTTCTAAAGGCGAGTTCAGATTGCGGGGAAACGGCTGGGCGGTTTGGGTAAACGGTCTGATTAGCCCATCGGCTGCCGGTCGTTCATCGGTCAGCACGGTGGCGCTGGCATCGGTCAGGTCGAGCCGCCGAACGCCCGTGTTGTTGCCGGACAGCACCGCAAACGCCTTTACCCACTTGCTGTAGGAAAACAGATTCCCGACACCGTTATATCGTTGTGGCCCGGCCGCAACGTCGATCATGCCAAACAGCAGCGACTTTCGGTCATTTTTGACTGACAGGTTCAACACCGTTTGATTGCCCTGTTCAATTTTGCGAAGGAGTTTGTTTTCCGAAAAGTTTTCAATGGCCTGCACCTCGTTCAGCAACGCCGGATTGATGCTGCGGGTAGCTAACTGATAGGCATTACCGGCCAGATCATCGCCATCGATAAATACTTTATCAACGCGTTTATTTTTGAAGTAAATATCTCCGTTGTCATCAACCCGAACATTAGGCATTTTCTTCAATACCTCTTCCAGATTTTGTTCGGAACCGTTCCGAAATGCATCCACTTTGTAACGGGTCGAATCGCCCTGTTCCCGAACCGGAACGCGTACCGATACCTGCACTTCGTTCAGAATAAGACTACCAGGCTGCATTGCAACCGTTATAGGCTGGCGTATGTCGGTGGGCAGGGTCAACAGCAACGCCCGGTAGTTAATATGAGACACTCTCAGGAAATAAGTTCGTCCGGTTTCGGGCATAAAGGTTAGTGTAAAGCCCCCCAACACATCTGTATTAGTAAACGCCACCGCTAAACTATCTTGCTGCCGGTATACTGTAACGTATGCTGATTCAATAGCCTGATGGTTGCCTAAAGTAAGAATATGGCCGTTGAGCCTTGTCTGGGCCACCGCCGGAATTATGAATAAAAATACCGATACAATTAAGTTTATCCAGCGCAAGCCCATATACCTCTCTATTTCTCATCATAGCATTCAGGACTGCTGAATTCAACATTGGCATCACTACCCTCAGGAGCTGAGCTTTTGAAAAATATTCTAAATTTTTCCTGTTCTTTTAGTTGTAAGACTGCATAGGATTTGAACGAGTAAATCGGCCCTTTCCTGGGAACAGGGGCAACTATTGGATAGTTTACGCTCTCAAGCGGGTATTGAGCCGCTAAAAGTTTGTAGGTGATATTCACACGCTCGTTTGTCAATTCCACAATCAACCCTGGTAAGCCCCCTATTTTCCAAGGGCCAATACTTAAAGGGATAGCCGTAGTGAACCAGGCTTCGTAGTTTGCACAGCGAAAAGTGGTTGTAGCTTTTTGGCATAGATAAGGACCTATTTGTTTCTTCTCAGGCACTAAAATCCATTGTAGTACTGGAATTATGTCGCGTACATAGCAACGTTTCTCGTTAGCTAATATCTCTGTTGATAACAGCTCATGAGTTTTGTAGTTTTTGTAGTAAACTAAGTTTTCTTCCTCATGCTTTGCAATTGTGATACTTACTCCAATAGCACTATTCGTGCGAAGCGTATCAGAAGTCTGCTGACCGCTCTTGCCATAAATGACATATATACTTTCCAATCCATTGTAGAACAGGTCTTCGGGTTGGGTTAGTACTATCTGCCCTTCTTCCTTACTCTGTCTCTGATATATAAATTTTCCTGCTGATTTATTTTGGCTGTAGCTCACCAAAGCGGTGAAGAGCATTAGAATCGTAAACAAATAATTCATTGGAGTGATTTCGTTTGATAGTAGCTGGATCTCTTCATTGGAAAACCAGAGCAGATAGACCAATAAACTATATATATAGTTTATTTAGTACACCAACCAGTTAGTCCCTCAATTTGAGGGACTAACTGACCTTACACAGAACCAGATAATGGTTTTAGCGCAACATCATGAGTAGGGACAAACCTTATAATAGGTTGATACTTTTCTAGTTGTACCATCATCCATTTTAACTGTCATTGTTACTGTGCAGCCCTGAGCCATTTTATAAGAATGAAGTTGGGTAATTAGCTTACCAGAATAAGCAACTGAAGTTCCAGCAAACGACAACGACGCGGTGAACAGTAGGGCTGCCGTGATTCCACTTTTGAATAAATTTTTCATTTTGAAAAAAGTATAAATTTAATTTTTAGGACTCAAAAACTGCTTCTGCTTAGTCGACATCCGCAAAGCTGTTTTCTTGGTATCAAAGGTATTGTCTCTATCTATTCTCCGATAGGGAGCAAACTCCTCAATTTTTGAGGAGTTTGCTCCCTATTATCTTAATGAATTGACGCCTTGCTCCTCCTTACTAATCTATACTGACAGATTTAAGACCATTATGTAACTAAATATTGGGGGGGTAATTTACTAACCAACAACTCATGCCATTGACGCAATTCCTGCTGATGGGTTCGGACAAAGCGAGCCAGTTTGCGTGCACCTTTCAAGTCAAGCTTACAGCCAATGCGGTTTCGGTAGTTCACTACGCTTTTGGCAGTCAGGCAAAGGAGGTCAGCAATCTCAGCATTGGTCAGGTCGTCGCCAACATAGAGTAATACTTCCCATTCGCGGGGAGTGAGTTCAAAGATTGCACAATTGGGAGCATCACTTTGCGGGCTTTGAAAATCGACTTTCGGTTGCATATGACTTCGTAAATAGAAAGCAACAGGATAGATACTATACACAGAGACAATAATTAAAAAACAGTCAGGTACTGAATTAGTCAATAGAATAGCTCCCGAAACAGGGTGCCAAGTAGCCTGAAAATAACGTTAATAACAAGCGACTTAGGATACTTCTGCGTGAAATGACCACTTTCTGGAATGAAATCATGCAAAACATTTTATATATGATAATTCTCCAGTATTTAATTTTTGACAACTTAAATAAACTAAATTAGTGTATTTTTGACAGAGTATAACCTCTTTAAAAATAGACAATTCACATTATCAGGATACAGTTAATCAGCTATAGTGTATAGAGTACTTTAACTTCACGAATTTTATACCTTACTTGTTCACCTAAAACGAGGGCAGAATTTCATTGAACCTGTGCCAAAACCCGAACCTAATTCGGGCTGCTTTACGTTTTCAGTATAGATTCGTTCGAATTTATTCGTTTCCTTCCTGCTTCCGTATGCAATCGGCTATAGATAACACCCTCGATATTCAGCAAATCCGTCAGGACTTCCCGATTCTCAACCAGCAGGTGAATGGTCGGGCATTGGTGTATTTCGATAACGCGGCTACCAATCAGAAACCCCTGCCCGTTATTAATGCCCTGACCTGGTATTATGAAGGCTACAATGCGAATATTCACCGGGGTATTCACCATTTGGCCGAGCAGGCAACGGCGGCTTTTGAAGCGTCGCGCCGGGCGGTTCAGGAATTTTTGAACGCCAAACACTGGCAGGAAATCATCTTTACCTACGGCACTACCGACGGCATTAACTTAGTGGCGCAAAGCTACGGACGTCGGTTTCTGACCGAAGGTGACGAGATTATCATCTCGACGATGGAGCACCACTCCAACATTGTTCCGTGGCAGATGCTCTGCGAAGAACGGGGTTGCGTGTTGCGCGTCATTCCGGTTGACGATAACGGCGAGTTGATTCTGGAAGAGTACGAAAAATTACTCTCGGAGAAGACCAAATTAGTGTCTGTCGTCCATGTTTCCAACTCACTCGGCACCATCAACCCCGTTAAAACGATCATCGACAAAGCGCACGAGGTGGGAGCCGTTGTGCTGATTGACGGCGCACAGGCCAGTTCGCACATTGACCTTGATGTGCAGGCACTCGACGTGGATTTCTACGTTTTTTCGGCCCACAAACTCTACGGCCCCACGGGCATGGGTGTTTTGTATGGCAAAAAAGAAATTTTAGACGCTATGCCACCTTACCGGGGCGGTGGCGAAATGATTAAGGAAGTCACGTTTGAAAAGACGACCTACAACGATCTGCCCTATAAATTTGAAGCGGGTACGCCCAACATTGCCGACATAGTGGCCGTGAAAACCGCCCTCGACTACATGGCCAATCTGGGTAAAGAAAACATTGCGGCTCATGAACATGATCTGCTCCAATACGCTACCGAGCAGTTGAATGAACTCGACGGGCTGCGCATTATTGGGCAGGCAAAACACAAAATTGGCGTTATCTCGTTCGTGATGGATGGCATTCACCATCAGGATACAGGTGTGATTCTGGACCAGCAGGGCATAGCCGTCAGAACGGGGCACCATTGTTGCCAGCCGCTGATGCACCGCTTCGGCATTGCCGGAACTACGCGGGCGTCGTTTGCGGTTTATAACACCAGAGACGAGGTTGACCGGTTTGTAACGGGTCTGCGTCGGGTGCAGAAGATGATGTTGTAGTGAAATGACTAAACCTGACGATCATGTACCCAGACGAAATTTTATTAGATAAAAATCAAGTGCTTGCCAGCCTGCGTGAGTTACCCGACAGAGTATCTTCGGACGAACTGATTGAACGTATTTTATTTATCAAGCTGATTGAAAGTAGGTTACGCGAAACGACTCAGGTTCCTCACGCACAAGTCATGCAGGAGCTTAACGAGTTGAGGGAGCAGAAGTTAGCCGAGTCTAAAAAGAGTCTATGATTGATTGGAAGGACTCTGCACGTGAAGAAGTTCGGGACGCTTATACTTATTTGCTTAATTTGTCGATGGTTGCCGCCGATGAATGGATAGATCAGTTGGAAAAGAAATTGAGTTTGATTGAGCAGTTTCCGGGAATGGGTCGTATGGTGCCTGACTATTATATTTCGTTTATTCGGGAGGTCTTTGTGGGTAGTTACAGATTAGTTTATAGTACACAAGAGGAAACGCCGGTCATTTTAGCTGTACGCCCAATGGGTCGTCCACTTGGCAAACTTTGATTATGACCATCAACGAAAAGCAGGAAGAAATTATTGAAGAGTTCGACTTGTTCGATGACCAGCTCGACAAGACGCAATACATCATTGACCTGGGTAAAAAACTGCCGCCCATGCCCGAATCGGCCAAAACGGACGGGAACCGGATTATGGGCTGCCAGTCGAAGGTGTGGGTAGATGCTGAATTAAAAGACGACGGACTGTATTTTTACGGTGACAGCGAACCAACGGCTCAGATTTCCAAAGGGCTGATTAGCTTGCTAATCCGCGTTTTATCGGGCGAAAAACCGGAAGACATTGCCAACGCCGACCTATATTTTATTCCGCGCGTAGGCATGGGGAACCTGATTACCTCATTGCGGGCCGGTGGGCTGGCGTCGATGATCGAACGAATGAAAGCCTTTGGCCGGGCGTATTCCACCGTCAGGCAATAGATAAAATAGTCAGAGAGAGATAGCCAGGACTGGTCAAGTGTTGACTGTCACTGACCACAACATGATCTAAAAAAATGACAGACGAAGAACTGAAAGAACAAGTTGTGCTGGCCCTCAAAGGCGTATATGACCCCGAAATTCCGGTGGACGTGTATGAACTTGGGCTTATTTACGACATTAAGATATTTCCGGTCAACAACGTCTATATTCTGATGACGCTGACCTCACCCTCGTGCCCATCGGCGGGCGCGATTCCGGCAGAAATCGAAGAAAAAGTGCGGGCCGTTGAAGGCGTCAATGACGTAAGCGTCGAACTCACCTTCGATCCACCCTACTCCACCGAACTGATGTCGGAAGTAGCTAAATTAGAATTGGGCTTTATGTGAAATTTAGTTGGTCAATTGAACAGTCAGTTAATCGGTTCGAGTTATCCGGTTGCCTGACCCAAACTGATTAACTACTAACTAATTAACTGATAACTGATAACTGATATGTATCCTCCTCATTTGCTTACCCCGATGCGGGAAGACCTGACCAGCGTTGGGTTTGAAGAATTGACCACTGCCGAAGACGTAGTGAACACCATGGAACATGCCGAAGGCACCATGCTTGTAATTGTCAATTCGGTTTGCGGCTGTGCAGCCGGTGCGGCTCGTCCGGGCGTGAAAGCGGCCCTGGCTGCCAGCCCCGTAAAACCCGACAAACTGGTAACGGTATTTGCCGGTGGCGACCTGGAAGCAGTTGCTAAAATGCGTGAGTACCTGCTGCCTTACCCACCCTCATCGCCTGCTATCGGCATTTTCAAAGATGGTGATTTAGTGCATTTCATTGAGCGGCACCATATTGAAGGCCGTTCGGCGCAGATGATTGCCCAGCACCTCGAAATGGCACTGGAAGAATTCTGTACGCCCGCAAACGCGTAAAATCAGTTGACTGGTTAATCAGTTAATTGGTTGCCATTGCGGAAGCAATAATGATGCAATGGCAACCAATTAACTGATTAACCAATCAACTAATCAACCAATCTCACGTTACCGCAAAAACCTTTGCCAGTAATCTTGACAGGGGTAACAAACAAAACACCAGCATCGCCAGCGGAAACGACGCGAATGCCGCCACCCAGGCTGCGTTCATAACAATAAGCGATAAGACGCCAGCCCGAACCGCCAAACCGATGTTTCGGCCAATTGGGTCCTTCACGGCTCGCCAGAGTGGCGGAAAAATATAATAACCGAACAATAGCAGAAACGGCAGGGCTGTCCCTAATTGTTGCTGCCGCTGTGCCAGTGCCGCCACGCAGCCAATGACCAGCGCATAGAGCAGACCAGCCGCCCGCAATGTTGTCGTACTTCCGCCATGCACTTCGCCCCGGCTAATCATCGTGATAGCTGCAATGTAGGCAATCGGCACGATGCCAATCCAGGCCCACGGCCAAACCTGTTCGGGCAAAATACTAACACCCAATAGCAGATTCAGTCCCCGGCAAAGCCCCATGTTAATTGGTCCTAACCAGTTGTGATGTTTGCCGAAACGGTCATATACAAGCGACGCAATAGCGATACCAGCCGCCAGAAATCCCGCCGTTTGATTGACCAGAAATGACGCGCCGATGCCAACCACCAGCAGCAGAATGCCCAATAAAGCAGCCGTGCTTTTACGGACAACACCGCTCGGAATGGGTCTTTCGGGCCGCTCGATGGCATCCAATTCAGCGTCGAACACATCGTTGAACACAACGCCCCCGCCATACAACCCGACGGTTGCGAGAGCCAACCAGCCAACCGGTGCGGGAGCCGGGTCGAATACGCCAAAATACCCGGCAATCGCCATTCCCGCCAACACATCGGCAATGGCCGTAACGAGGTTAGCGGGTCGGGTCAGGGAAAGAAGTGCCTTTACTTTCATTGAGTGATTGAATGATTGAGTGATTGAATAAACCGAGACTGTTTCACTCAATCATTCAATCACTTAATCCCTCAATTAGTTAATAATCGTTGAATCTTTATCCACTCTCGGTGCCTGACCACCGCGCAAAACCGAACTGCCGTTGTAGCGTTGGCTCTGGTCGATGCCAATGGGCTGCGTCAGGTCATCGAGGCTAAGCTGACCGCTCTGTGCAAAAGCCGTCACGGCATTGGTGAACGTTACGAGCCGGATGGCTTCGTCCGAAATACCGCGCTGCTTCATCAGGGCGGCTGTTTTTGGTACGGCCAGTGGATCGCTGATGCCCCAGTCGGCGGCAGAGTTAATCATAATTCGCTCCGGTCCGTACTGTTTTACAATGTCTACCATCCGTTCGTTGCCCATTTTGGTAAACGGATAAATGGTGAATCCCGCCCAGAAACCCCGATCGAGCACTTCACGAACCGTTTCCTCATTATTATGATCGACAATGACCATGCCCGGCTCCAGACCGTGCTCCAGCGCAATATCCATGCTGCGGCTGGTCCCTTGTTTTTTGTCGCGGTGGGGCGTGTGAATCTGTACGGGTAAGCTGGCTTCTTTGGCGAGGTCCAATTGGGCGCGGTAGTATTTATCTTCGGCAGCCGTCTGATCATCGAAGCCAATTTCGCCGATGCCCACTACGCCTTCTTTGTAGATGAACAGCGGCAGAATTTCCATCACCTGCTCAGCCAGCTCTTCCTGATTTGCTTCTTTGGAATTCAGCCCGATGGTGCAATAATGCCGGATACCGAACTGCGATGCCCGAAACCGTTCCCAACCCACCAAACTGGCAAAATAATCGCGGAAGGAGTCGACACCGGTGCGGGGCTGACCCAACCAGAAAGCCGGTTCGATTAGAGCCACCACACCCGCATCGGCCATAGCCTGGTAATCGTCCGTTGTGCGGGAGGTCATGTGAATGTGCATGTCGAAAAAGGACATACCCCGAATTGAATCCATAAAATCCATGTGTTCTTATTCGTTAAGCGAGCGTCATATAAACGCGAAATACGTACGTTGACTGGCGGGCAAAGTTCTGCAAAATCCGGCGTCTTCCCACATCAATTTTTAGTCGGATTTTAACCCGTTTCCTATAAACTTCCGATTAGTCTATTCGTTTTATAGATAGTAATCAACACAGGTAACCATGAATAAACAGCAACGACGCACCTCAGGAAAAGGCTTTCTGTGGGCGATACTACTGCTAACCTTCGGCGGAGGATTGACCGCCTGCCGAGAGAACGCAATCAATGATTTAAGCCCGTCTGATAGCCAGGTCTATATCACCAACTACGACCAGTCGGTCGATTTCAGTCAATATAAAACATTCAGTTTGCCCGATTCCGTCATCATCGAATCGAACGATGGCTATCGCCCAACATTGGGGCCGCTCGAAAGCCAGTTCACAACGAATGTAGCGAACGGATTAACAAATCGTGGTTTTCAGCGGGTTGGCCGTGGGCAGGCGGCAGATTTGGGCGTGGCCGTCATCCGGGTAACAAACCTCTATACGGGTGTGGGTGTAAATCCTTACTCGTACTATGGAAATTATTGGGGCGGTGGCCTGGGAGGATATGGTGGCTACTCCCCCTCTTATCAATCGTACTATACCTATCAGGTAACGGACGACTACTGGGAAATTCAAATCGTTGACCTGAAAAACCAGCCCGCAACCGGCACCGAGAAACCGCAGTTAAACGTCATTTACGACGCCACAATCCGAGGGTCTGATATTACCAGCCAGGCTGATGTAGATGCCGCCATCACCGCTATTTTCAACCAATCGCCTTATTTAAAGGCGGCTCAATAGGTGAATTTCAGCGGCTAATACAGATGTCATCTTTTTCAGGTCATAGAGTAGCAAAGATGACATCTGTATTAGCCGCTGAAATTCACCCAATTCAGTAAAGAACCATGAAACGCAGACTAACTTTATTTGCGCTGCTGGCGTTGACAACTGCCGCACAAGCACAATATAAAAATGACTATTCAGGTGAATCGTCAACCTATGACCGATACGTCACCTTCAACATCTCGGCCCGGTATGGGGTATCATTGCCGATGGGCGGCCAAAAAGACTATATCGACAGAATTTCGCCGAAAAATTTCGCGTTGGAAGGCGAATGGCTGTTTCCGCAACGGTTTTCCCTAGGCCTGAAAACAGGCTATCAATACACCCAGCAACGATTTGGGCGGCAAGTTTATCAGTATGATAATCAGTCTATTTCGGCGGTTCAAACCCGGACCCTGACCATCATTCCGGCAATGGCTTCCCTTTCCTATTATTTCACCGGAAATGCAGACGCCCTGCGACCCTACATACAAATTGCCGGGGGCGGTGCCTATGTTGATTATACCAATTATTTCGGCACACTCGCTGACCAGAAAACCGGTTTTAAAGGCGCTATTGCCCCCGCTATCGGGCTAAAATACTACGGCAAACGCGAGCAGGGTTTGGGTGCCGAAATTCAAGCCCAATACCAGAATGTTTTCTTTACGTATGACCAACTCCAGAAGTCAGCTCCCTCGTTGATGCTATCGGCAGGAATTGCTTATCGGTTTTATTGACACAGAAACGCCGGGTTAAAACCCGGCGTTTCTGTGTCACATCAGCATCTCAATATTCGGCGGCAAACTGCGTCCGGCAGCCCGGCGTTCGGCAGCGTAATCGGCCAGCGTTTGGGCAAGTCGGGCGTTTTTGCGTTCGGCCAAGCCCGTAATCCGGGTAACGTCTTTATCGGTGAAGAATGCTTTCAGCACCATCTGATTCCAGGCGGCTTCGTCAAAATAATCGGCGGGATATGGGTTATGCAGCATAATGGCCGACTGCACATCGGCAATATTATTCCGAATGCCTTCCGTTGCCTGAAATCGCCATGCTTGGGGATGGCCCAGCACCGGCAGAGCTGAATACAGTGCCACTAATTCGTTCAGTTCACCGGCTTTGAAAAGTTGCGTAATTGTTTTTACATAAGCCGTTTCATCGTCGGCGGGGAGTTGAAGCAGCCACCAAACCCGCGCCAGTCGGTCGAGTGTCCAGCCGGAAACCGTGAAGCCGGGACGTATTCGCTTTAGCGAAAAATCCATGTCGGCAGGGACGGAAACAAGCTGTTTGCCAACAAAACGCGGCAGGGCCGTAAAGACCCGATAGAAGGTGCTGGTTTGCGGATTGGTCTGAAATCCGTCGGCCTGTTCCCGAAGATAAGCGACCGCTTTTTCGGAATCAGGTTGCTGCTCAATCAGATAGAACAGCGTTTGGCTCATCTGGAGAATATTCATATAGTTAATGAACGTACCTATGGGCTTTAGCCCGTATTTTCCCACGATACGGGCTAAAGCCCGTAGGTACGTTAATAGGTACGTTGTTAGTTTTTCGCTTTTGGATGCGCCTGATCGTAGGTCTTTTTCAGTTGCTCTAAGCTGGTATGTGTATAAATCTGAGTAGCTGCCAAACTACTGTGCCCGAGCAAATCTTTAATGGCGTTGAGGTCAGCACCCCGATTTAACAGATGCGTGGCAAAAGAGTGGCGCAGTACGTGCGGACTTTTCTTTCCGAGCGTCGTAACGAGGGTTAGGTTTCGCTTTACAATCCGCTGAATCATAACCGGATACACCGGAACGCCTTTGTCACTGACGATGAGTATAATGGGGTCAGCCTGCCCCTTGAACTCGCTCTCTTTCAGTTGATTATACTGCTGAACAAGCTCAAACAGCGGTTGTGTGAGGGGGATAATCCGGTGCTTGTTCCGCTTGCCCAACACCATGATCGTTTTGTCGTACAGGTTAACGTCAGCGGTTTTCAGCCCGGTCAGTTCGCTAAGCCGAATGCCGGTGCCATAGAGCAGCTCGAGTACCAACTTGTCGCGAATACCATCGAACGTGTCGGGAAACTCAACATCGCTCAGGAGCATTTCCATGGGTTTCTCTTCAACGTACTGCGGCAATTTCTTGCTGGTTTTCAGGGCCTGAATCTTCACCATCGGATCGAGCGAAATTACTTTTCGGCGCAGCAGAAAGCCGTAAAAACTCCGCAGAGTAGCAATTTTCCGGTTCACCGACGATTTATCCAGGCCAGCTTCCACCAGACTCACAATCCACGACCGGATGTGTCGAAAATCGGCGCGTTCGGGCTGGTCAATGTTGCACTCCTTCGCCAGAAATACGGTGAACTGTTCCAAATCGCCCGCATAGGCCGTTAGGGTATGGTGACTCAACCGTTTTTCGTAACGGATATGCTGGAGGAAGTCGGAAACCATCTGAACCGGGATTTTAACAAGATTTAAACGATTTTCAGGGTTTTGTCAGGCCAAATCTAATCTGTTTTTTGTCATTCCGAAGAATGAGGAATCTTAAACTGCCGTATTAGTCAAGTTTAAGATTCCTCATTCTTCGGAATGACAGAAACAAAAAAAGCAGCAAACATTTCTGCTTGCTGCTCCTGTGTCTTGGTTGGCGGTTCGAGATCGCTGACTGCGCATTCAACGACTTATTGCCAACTGCACACCACCGGCAATGGCTATTGCTCGGTGTGATTGCCGTACATACGTTCTTTGTATGTGGCCTTGATAACCTCCGTGCGACGCTTTACTGACGGTTTCTGGAAAGCCGTCCGCGACCGCAACTGCCGCAACACACCCGTCTTTTCAAACTTCTTTTTGAAGCGTTTCAGGGCCTTGTCAATCGACTCGTTGTCTTTTACGTTAATGATAAGCATGTTGTAAAATATTGTGTTTTAGCTAAAAACCGGACGGCAAAGGTAATAGATTTGCGACTATGAAGCAAGCCATTATTGACTTAGGAACCAATACATTTCATCTGCTCATCGCCGAAAAACACGGTACGGCGTACCGAACGCTGTTCCGCGAAAGCCGACCGGCCAAAATCGGGCAGGCCGGTATCAATCAGGGAATCATCACCGAAGAAGGCATTGGGCGGGCATTAGGCGTGTTAACCTACTTCCGGCAGGTGCTCGACCAGTATGCCGTTGCGCCCGAGCAGGTCATCGCTACGGGCACCAGTGCCATCCGGGTGGCGCGCAATCAGCAGGAATTTATCGACCGGGTTCGACAGGAAACCGGCATCCCAATTCGGGTGATCTCGGGGGAGCAGGAGGCCGAATACATTTACAAAGGTGTTCGGGTAGCCGGTGCGCTGGACGATGCAACAGCCTTAGTTATGGACATTGGCGGGGGAAGCGTCGAGTTCATTCTGGGCAATCAGTCGCGGATTTTCTGGAAGCAGAGCTTTGAAATTGGAGGGCAGCGACTCCTCGAACGGTTTATGTCGGGCGATCCCATCAGTTCCGGCAGCATTAGCCGGATGCACGATTATTTTCAGGAACAACTGCTTCCCTTAACCAACGCCATGCATCAGTACCAGCCAACGGTCGGTCCGTCGTTGCGGCTGGTTGGTTCGTCGGGGTCGTTCGATACGCTGGTCGATATGTGGTTCATGCACGAGCAGGGCCACCTGCCCGATCCTGAACAGACGACATTTGCGTTGCCTGTCGATGAGTTTTATCGCGCTTATGAGTTGTTAATCTCTAAAAATCACACCGAACGAATGCAGATTGCAGGCATGATCGAACTGCGTGTGGACATGATTGTGGTGGCCGTTTGCCTAATCGACTACATCCTGAAAACGTATGGCATTTCGGAGATTACAACATCGACGTATTCATTGAAAGAAGGCGTTTTGGCCTCGCTGAATGCAACGGAACGCTGATTTTTATGATGAGTAAGAGTAGGTATGATTTTAGGTATTACCGGAATCCGTTCGTTCAATTAGTTTACGATTGCGTGTAATTTGTTTAATTCAGGGCTTTCGCAGAGAACCGTGGCACGGGTTTTTGCCAAAGCCCTATAATCATAATCTGCGTAAATCATAGGGATCATAAAAATCAGCGTTCAATTATGAATGCACACTAAATAATGAGGGCTACTCTAACAGGTAAGTTTTAGGAGAGATAAGCTTTCTAAAACCAATACCCCAGTTCGTTTTACATTATTCATTCCTCTTGATGAAAGCCGAAACAAACGCCCGTTCGCCCTACAGCAATTTAATTTACACTGCCCTGATTATTACATCGGTGGTGGTAGCCCTGATCTTTCCGGGACTATTTCTTCAAATCGGCGATTTCCCGTTGAAGAAGCTCATTGTTCCCCTCCTGCAAATCATCATGCTGGGTATGGGAACGACCATGTCGATCAAAGATTTCGAGGGTGTTATTCAGCAGCCGCGAGCGGTCTTTGTCGGGGTAACGTGTCACTTTCTGATTATGCCGCTGCTGGGCTATACGCTGGCAAACAGCTTTAATTTCCCACCCGAAATTGCGGCTGGCGTTGTGCTCATTGGCTGTTCGCCGAGTGGGCTTGCCTCCAACGTTATGTGCTTTATTGCCAAAGCCAACGTGCCGCTTTCCATCACCGTTACAACACTGTCGACGCTGCTGGCTCCGTTTCTGATGCCTGCGTTGATGAAACTGCTGGCGGGTCAGTTTATCGAGATTTCGTTCTGGAAAATGATGGTCGAAATTATTCAGATTGTTATCCTGCCGGTTGTCGTTGGGCTGGTTCTAAACCGGATTTTCCATAAATCAGCCGTTGTGCTGAACCGGATAATGCCCTTGATTTCGATGGGTGGTATTGTACTCATTGTTGCCATCATTACAGCCGCCGGGCGCGATAGTCTGCTGGCCGTTGGCTGGACGCTGGCCCTGTGTGTACTGATTCATAACCTGACCGGATTCACGCTTGGCTACTGGTCGGCGCGGCTGTTCGGCATGGACGAACAAAGCTGCCGCACGGTGGCTATCGAAGTCGGTCTGCAAAACGGCGGACTGGCCTCGGGCATTGCCGTACAGATGGGCAAAGTCGCTACGGTTGGTCTTGCTCCCGCTCTTTTTGGTCCGATTATGAACACTACCGGCTCGTTGCTGGCAACGTTCTGGAGCCAGCATCCGCCAAAGGAACTGGCATTGAGCGAAACGTCGGCACGGCCGGTATCCTCGCAGGACGTTTGAGAAGTTTACCACCCCCAACCCCCTCCTAAAACAGGAGGGGGCTTTGCAACGGGATACCAGTTCGCTCTGGAGTAGCCCCCTCCTGTTTTAGGAGGGGGTTGGGGGTGGTAAGCAGTTACTTCTTATCCCACCAGAGCGGCTCCGACAAAACCACTTCTGCCGGTACATTAATTCCATTTTTGGTTGTTTCGCCGTTCGGGTACGCGGCCCGGCGGATGAAGGCAGGCAGTGCCGCATTTAGCGGCAGTTTGAACCCTTTGTACTGGTAATCATACCGGCGGGCATCGTTCCAGGCTTCGGGATTGAGGTATGTTGCTACGTATTTCTCCTTGAAAATCAGATCAATTGTCAGCGCGGCAACTCCAACGCCAACAACTGGATTCGCGAGATACGCATCGCGGGCAGCAGCAGCCACACCATATTTGTCCATATTAGCCCGAATACCGGCCAGATAAGCTGTATAAGCGCGAGCCTTGTCGCCGGTATAAAAAGCGGCCTCAGCCTCAATGAACTTCATCTCTGCAAACGTCACGATCAGCAAGGGCGACGCATCGCCGGTGAGGGGCGAGTTCAGCGAGATATAGGATTCATCTTTTACCGTGTTGTTTCCACCCACATTGCCCTGTCCGTTTACCGTTCCTTTGTAATCGTTATTGATGGTTTTATCCGTGATTTTCTCGATGCGCGGATCGAAAACACCGTAGGTCGTCCCGTTCAACTGATTGACAAGTTGTGTTGAAAGCCAGCCATCGAGTACCAGAAGTGCATTGTTGCGAGCTACGGTTGCCCAGGGGTTTCGTTGCAGAAAAGATGCCATCTGCGCATCGTCGGTGTTGGCGGTGTACGAATTTGACACCGCGTCCAGCACATCGGCGGGTTTGTACGTGCTTTTCTTGGAGACCTTGTTGAGCATCCGGGCTTTGAGCGCGTAGGCCGTTTTGATCCAGGCTTTCGTATTACCCTTATGAATCAAATCATTAGCCGCACTCAACTTCACTTTCGAGTCCGTTTTGGCCAGTTCAGTTATGGCTTCATTGAGTAGTGTAAGCGCGGTAGCATACAGATTTTCGGCGGTGTCGTATTTGGGAGTCAGCGTTGCTCCGGTGAACGCATCCGAGAACGGCGCATTGCCAAACGTATCGGAAATCAGGGTAATGTGGTATGACAGCATCACATCGGCAACGCCAACGTACTCCGAAGCACCCTGCTCCTGAGCCTTTTTCTTCATGTCATACAAATCCGCCATGCCAAAATAAATAGGATCCCAAACTGACGTATAATCCGTAATCTGGTACGTATCGGTGGAGCCGCCCGCACCCGGACTGGCTAAGTACTGCACAAAGTAGGAGGTGATATTGGCAATACGCTGCGAATTCAGGGCCGTTTTCTGGGTCGTTGTCGACAGCAGCGAACTCAACGGCGGGTTATCAATCAGGTTTGGGTTCTGATTCAGTTCAAAATAGTCCTTACATCCACCCATGCCCAATAGCAGCAGGATCAGAATCGGACGCATATATAGTTTCCAGATGTTCATGGCAATCGAAGAAAATGAAAGAGTGATGTTAAAAACCAACATTGAGCGAAAACAGGAAACTCCGAACGGCCGGATACGTGAAGCCGGTAAATCCATCGACGTTACTACCGCTGTTTGTCGAACTCGTTTCGGGGTCGTAGCCGGTGAATTTCGTCCATAGAGCCAGATTGTTGCCCGTTACGGTTAGCCGCGCGTTTTTCACGAATGACTTTTTGAGTAGTGCCGTTGGTAGATTATACGACAATCCTACCGAGCGAAGCCGCACCCATGAAGCATCTTCGATAAAATTTTCCGACACGCCCCGGTGTACGTTCCGGTAGAAACCATTGCCGTAATCTACGCCGTCCGGGCCTTTACCCTGCCCCAGCCAAACCGCTTTTGTATTGGGCGTTCCGTCGGCCAGCACGCCCTCAAATACCTTTGTATCGTTCCGGTCTTCGGTGTATTTGGCGATACCGAACGCCGAGAAATAATTGCCTAACTGGTTGTAGCGGTCCTGACCCACGCGGGCATCGACCAGTGCCGTAATGGAGAAATTGCCGTAGGTCAATGTATTGGTGATGCCGCCAATCCACTTGGGTTGCGAATTGCCCAGAATTTTCTGGGCCGTATTGATAACCGGAAATCCGTTTGCGCCAATAACGATTGGGCGGCTCCGGTCGAGTTCGGTAGGATTTTCTTCGCCGGGGTTGGCATAATAGCGTTTGTAGCTCCGGCCATACAGGTTTCCGTAGGCATAACCGGGCACAAGCCGCATCGTTACGGTCGAACTTGAATAGCCAAACTGCGAGGCATAATTTATCTCGGTCAGCCCTTCCCGAATGCTCAGGATTTTGTTGCGGTTGGCCGAAAAATTCAGGTTTACGTCCCAGTTAAACTTGCCGGTCTTCACGGGTGTGGCCCGCAGAATAAGTTCAATGCCCCGGTTGCGCATCGAGCCGGAGTTGATAGCCGCATTCACAAAACCCGTTGTGGATGTCACATCTACCCGAATAATCTGGTCTTTGCTGATCGAGTTATAATACGTGAAATCCAGGCCGAAGCGGTTGTTCAGAAAATTCATCTCCAAACCGCCTTCATACGTATCGGTGAACTCGGGACGCAGGTTGGGATCGCCCAGCAATGACCCGCGTGTGAAACCCGTCGTTCCAGAAGGCAGTTGCGTGTATGGTGAGTAGCCCGTAACGGTCGAGTACGGGGCCGCATCTTTACCGATTTTGGCGTAAGACGCCCGCAATTTGCCCATGCTGATAAACTGAGGCAGTTTGAACTGTTGCGAGAACAGATAACCAACGCTTACTGATGGGTAGAAAAACGAGTTATTGGGCGATTGCAGCGAGGATGTAATATCGTTCCGGCCCGTTACGGTCAGGAACAGGAAATCTTTGTAATCTATTGTCAACTCGCCGAAAACACCCATCAACCGATAATCCTCCGCGCTCTGGGTGGGCACAATCGTTTTCGCATTTCGCAGGTCGAAATAATTGTAGACGCTTAACTCCGTGCCTTCTGCGCCAAAACCCCGAATACGACGGTCGTACAGGTCGTGGCCGACGCGCAGGGTAGCGTTAATGTCCTGCCCGAATTTGGTGTTCGCGCTGGCGGCAAATGTGGACGTAATGGCTCTGAAATTGGTATTGTACTGATACACAAATCCAAGGCCGTTGTCTTCAAAAACCCGTTCATTGGCAATGCCCGATGGTCCCGGTGCGGTACGTTTGCGGTCTTCGGAGTAGGTATCTAACCCGGCCCGGTAGTTGAGTGTCAGCCAGTTGAGCGGACGGTAAACGAAGTTCACGCCACCCACGAGCCGGTTTACGTTATCCCGCAGTTTGTTGGTCATGGCCCCATAAATTGGGTTACCGTTTCCATACGTTTTATAAGAGCCATCTGCGTTCAGATAATCCCGGATGTCGTACCGGGGCGACCAGTAACTCAGGCTTTCGTTATAGCGGTCGGCATTGTAGCGATCACCGCCGGAGTTGATGTAATTCAGGTTAACGTTGGTGCTGAATTTCTCGCTGAACTTTACGTTGGTGTTGACCCGAACCGACAACTTTTCAAAATTCGTGAAGGGAATGACGCCATCCTGTGTCAGATGCCCGATGGACGACAGAAAGGTGATTTTATCGTTTCCGCCCGAAAACGACAGGTTATTCTGGAGTTGTTTGCCCGTGTAGAACGCATTTTTGTAGTTGTTGTATAGCTGTTGCGGATGCGTCGGGTCAATTTTTATGGCCTCGGTAACGGTTGGCCCCCACGACGGAAAAAAGTCCTGCGGATTGTACACGCCCGCGTAGCCAATCGTGTATTTGTCCTGCACTTCGGGATACTTATTCACGTTTTCAAAGCCATACGTACCACTGTAATTAGCCCGAAACGCACCCGTTTTGCCCGACTTTGTGGTGATTACGACCACACCATTGGCACCTCGCAAGCCGTACAGGGCGGTAGCGGCCCCGCCTTTCAGAATATTGATCGTTTCCACATCGTCGGGATTAATATCGGCGGCCCGATTCGATACGCCCCGAAGTTCGGCCCCCGAATTGGTTGTACCCGTAGACGTACTGTTGTCAAACAAGACACCATCGACCACGAAGAGCGGCTGGTTGTCGCGGGTGGCGTCGATGGAGTTAATCCCCCGAATCAGAATTCGCGCCCCCTGACCCGGCGCACCGCCCGTGCTGGAAATGGTAACGCCCGCCACTTTGCCCTGCAACGCATTGACTAAGTTCGGCTGGCGATTCTGCACAAGCTCCTCTGCCTTAACGCTTTGCGTAGCATAACCCAACGCCTTTTTTTCGCGGCTGATACCCAAAGCGGTAACCACCACTTCGTTGAGCATTTTGTTATCGGCTTTCAGCGATATGTTAATGCTCGTGCGACTGCCTACAGCGATTTCCTGAGTTTCATAACCAATGTAGCTGAATACCAGTACCGAGTTGCCCGGATTGACCCGAAGACTATACCGGCCGTTTTCGTTGGTGAGCGTACCGGTAGTGGTGCCTTTTACGGATACGTTTACGCCGGGCAGGGCGGTGCCATCGCCATCGGTGGATACATTGCCACTTACCTCAATTTGCTGAGCCGTGGTCAATAACGGGCAGAAAAGGAGCGTGAGAACCGTACAAATTTGTAGTAATTTGTTCATGTTTGGAGTCACTGTTAAAGCTATACTATATATTACCGGACAAATGTAGACTTTAGTTTTTGCAAGATTTATACTAAGATTACAATTTTTATCAGTGCCAGTATAACAATAACGTGAAATCAGCCAGCAATCAAGAAACACTTTCATAAGCAACAGCTAACGCAAATATGACCATAATACATTGTCAGTAAGCGGTTTATTTCTCTGTTCAGCCAATGCTTATTTATTTTTAAACTACAATGTTGCATATACAACTTTTTTAATTAATCTTTACGATATGACTCCCGAACAAACGCCAAACGACAACTATTGCATTGCCGGACGGCTCCGAATGCTGGCGCGGGTCGTGACGGGCCGTTACAACGATGCCTTCACATCGGAGGGCGTTACGTTTGCGCAGGCGGGGTTGCTCATGCGGATTTTCGCGCAGCCCGGTATTCGGCAGGCGCAGTTATCGAAGCTGTTGCAGATTGAGAAATCGGCCATGAGCCGGGATGTGCAGCTTCTGCAACGCAACGGCTGGCTAACCGATAACCGGCGTAATGGTCTGTTTCTGACGGAAGAAGGCCGTTTATTGGCCAAACGATGCCATAAAATCTGGAAAGTACTGAACCAGGAAATGCGCGATGAACTCGGTGCGGATGCCGTTGACGGCCTGACGACTTTTTCCGAAAAACTAATACGTAAAAAGTAAGTACAAAAGGGTACGTTTTCGTTGGTGGTGCTGATGTGCTGGTAGAGATGTCATCTTTTGGGAATCATCGAAACGTAAAGATGACATCTCTACCAGCACATCAGCACCACCAACGAAAAGCCAATAACCACCGACTATGACAACAGAACTCCTTGCCCAACTCTGGCAAACGAATCAGGCAGCCGCATCCGGCCCCATTCACAAACTCACGCCCGACAATTACCGGCATCGACTCACGCCCGAAACGGCATCGGCGGGATTTATTGCGCTGCATACCGCCGAGACCATGCACCGTTTCGCCAACATGATGTTTGGCCGCGAAATCAGTATTCAGCTACAGACGGTTGGTGGCGTTTCGGACGAGGGTAAACCGCTCGATCTGACATCAATTCAGCAGACGGTTCGTGACAGTTTTGCCATGATTGCCGAACAGATTAGGCAAACGAGCGATGCACAATGGGCCGAAATTATACCGACCTCGTTTGGCGATGTGCCGCGTATGCAGGTACTGACCTTTCTAATGCACCACAACTCCTACCATGCCGGGCAAATAGCACAGGCCATCAAAAAAGGGCAGGATTTTTTAATGGATACAACACCGGGTTGAAACGGCAGCGGCCGTCCGTCCGGTGCAATGAATCACTTGCACCGGACGGACGGCCGCTGCCGTTTCAACCCGGTGTTGTATGTTTAAATCAAGAAAATGAAACCAGCTTTTTTAGAAACAAATCGGCAGGAATCGGGCAAAACGTGGCGGTTCCGAACGTTCATGAACTGGTATCCGATGTACTTCGGAACGGGTGGAAAAATCCTGTTCTGGTCGGGCGATTCGCGCGAAGTTCATCTGCGGCTGCGTCGGAATGTGTGGACCTACAATTACGTCGGTACCATTTTCGGTGGCAGTCTATTCTCAGCCGCCGACCCGTTTTATATGCTCATGCTGCTGCGGATTCTGGGCAAACAGTACGTTGTTTGGGATAAGTCGGCCAGCATCCGGTTCCGCAAACCAGGCCGGCAAACGCTCTACGCTCGCTACGAACTAACCGATGAACAACTCGACAGCATCCGGCAGGATGTAGCGGCCAACGGACAAACCGAACGAACCTTTACACTCCAATGGCTTGATAAAGAGGGCGTTGTTCATGCCGAAATCGAGCGGCTGTGTTACGTGGCCGACAAGCAATTCTACGAACAGAAAAAAGGCGACCGGCAACGATCCCGCTTTCAACGCTAAACCAGTATGACACAGGAACATCACCTCACCGTTCAGCGGACCGCCCGTTATTACACCATCGGAGAATTAACTGACCAAACCAAAAACATCTGGTTTTGCCTGCACGGCTTTGGGCAATTGGCAAAGTATTTCGGTAAAAAATTCACAGAATTTGCCGACGATGAAACATTAATTGTGGTGCCCGAAGGTTTATCACGCCTATATCTGGACGCTGATTACCAACGAATTGGCGCGTCGTGGCTCACCCGCGAAGACCGGGAGCACGAAATCAGCGACTTTCTGGCTTACCTGAATTCGCTGTACGATTTAATTCTGGACGGTCGTGACGCTACCCAATTTCACATCACGTTATTGGGTTTCTCGCAGGGCGCGGCTACGGCCTGCCGATGGCTCAACGCCCGTAGCGACGGACCGAACCACATCCGGGCCGACCGGCTGATTTTGTGGGCAGGTTATTTTCCCAACGGCTTGTCGGACCTGATTGACCCGGCCACCCTGACCGCGACCGAAATGCATTACATATATGGTCGGCAGGACCAGTATATTGAGCAGATGGACGATGTCGAAGGGTATTTAAACCGCCTGCAAGCCGATATTCCCAGCCTGAAAATTACGGCTTTTGACGGTGGGCATCGGGTGGAATCGGAGGTGTTGAAAACGATTTTTTGAACTTATTGATAGTGATAGACCTGGCTTTATGATGTCTGCCCTCCCAAGCCAAACCGCTGGTTAATCATAGAGAAAAAATCTTCGTTGCTCATGCTTTTCCAGGCCGTGTATAGAGCCTGTGCATCTTGCCCGGCAACGTAGCGGATTTGGTCCGTATCATCGGTTGCGGCCTGATAAATCACCTCAGCAATCTGTTCGGCGGTGGAGTAGTTCGATGCGTTTTTCCCGAAGGCGTCAAATACGTTCTGTAGGCTCTCGTCATACGCGCTGGCTCCGTCTACAGTCCGCTGCAACGAACGAGTCGCAAAATCGGTGATGACCCCGCCCGGTGCCACAATCTTAACCCGGATATTGAACGGACGCAGTTCGTAATTCAGCGACTCCGACAAGCCATCAACGCCAAATTTAGTCGCATGGTAAATGGAGTTGAACGGCAAGCCAACCAAACCGCCAATTGACGTTACGTTAATAATCGTGCCGCCCCCAGATTCCCGAAAATTGGGTAAAAGGGCCTTAATCGTCCGCATGACGCCAAATACGTTCGTGCTGAACTGATCCATAATCTTCTCTTCAGAAGCCGTTTCCAGGGGTCCGGCCAGCCCGTAGCCCGCATTATTGAGTAGCACATCAATGCGTTGCCAATCGGCCAAAGCCTGTTCAACCGCTTGTTGAACGCTGTCGGGCTGGGTAACGTCAAGTGCGTATACTTTGATGGTGGGATACTGTTGCAGGTCCGTTTCGTTTTGCGGATTACGCATGGTGGCGGCAACGTTCCAGCCTTGTTTGGCGAACAAAATCGCCGTTGCTTTCCCGATACCCGACGAGGCTCCGGTAATAAAAATTGTCTTGTTCATAGCTTATCTGATAATCAAAAGTTTGACAGGTGTAAGACAAGTTTTTTTCTTGGACAGGATTACAGGATTTGTGTTGAGTTTTAATCCTGTAATCCTGTCTAAAAAATTGTCTTATTACCTCAATGAAATTTACTTCCGGTGAATCGTTGTTGCTGCGGCCTGGGCACTCGCCAGAATGGTCAGATCGGCAATGGTAACGTGGGCGGGGGCTGTTACAGCATAGACAATCGTGTCGGCAATATCGTCGGCAGTGAGGGGTGTAAACCCTTCGTAGACCTTCGCGGCCCGGTCGGCATCGCCTTTGAATCGCACCACCGAAAACTCGGTTTCGACAGCACCGGGCGCAATATTCGTCACTTTAATACCGTGCTGGGTGAGGTCGAGCCGCATTCCCGTACTGAGGGCTTCGACAGCGGCTTTGCTGGCGCAGTAAACGGCTCCGTTGGCATAGGTCTGTTTGCCCGCAATAGAACTTAAATTGACAATATGCCCGCGCTTCCGCTCCACCATACCCGGAATAACGGCCTTCGACACATACAGCAATCCCTGCACATTGCCGTCGATCATCTGGTCCCAATCGGCGGGGTCACCGTCCTGAATGGGCGACATACCGTGGGCGTTTCCGGCGTTATTGATCAGAATCTCAATGGCTTTCCACTCGTCGGGCAGCGTACTGATGGCGTCGCTGACTTCGGTCCAGTCCCGCACGTCGAAGGTGAGCGTTGTTACGGCGGTCTGCCCACTTAGCTTTTCCTGTAATTCATCCAGCCGGTCCTGCCGTCGTCCGCACAGAATCAGGCGGTAATCGAGGTCGGCAAAGGCTTCGGCGGTGGCGCGGCCAATGCCGGAAGTAGCACCGGTAATAAGAGCAATGCGAGACATAGAACAGGCGAAGATAAAGAGTGCGTTTGAGATTGTCGGACAGATGTAGAGATGTCATCTTTTTTGGGTATCGAAACGTAAAGATGACATCTCTACATCTGTCCGACAATCTCAAACGCACCCGAAATAAATGATTTTGTAAAGATAAACCGGTTGTTCACTGTTTATGATTCGCAGCACGCAATTGTGTTAGGCAAGCTCCCTCCTTTCTACCATCCGGGATGCACAATTTATTGCTTTACAGCTACTTATCCAACCGCCAGATAAATCCGCCGGGGGCCTGTGAATTTTGGTTAGGTTTTTGCAATACACAAAACAGGCGTAATCGGGGCTGATAATACGTTTGTCTGCTGCTTTCTGAGGAACGATTATCTGCCCAAACCACCCACTATTTATCCGGCAACATACTCATTCTTTTTACTTTTTATGCTCCCTCAATTTTCGGTCGTTATCCCAACCTGCCGCCAACCGGCCCTACTGCTCAAATGCCTCGACGCGCTGGGGCGTCAGCGATTACCGCGTGACCAATTTGAGATTATCGTGGTCGATGAAGGCAATTCGCCCGAAACAGAAACGGCAGTATTGCTGTTTGCCCGGCAAATCGCCCGCGACGGTGGCCCTCTCGAAGTGCGCTACCTCGCTCAACCCGAACGGCGCGGACTGGCTGCAGCCCGGAACCGGGGCTGGCGGGCCGCCCGTGGACACATTATTGCGTTTACGAACGACGATTGCCTGCCCGAACCGCTATGGCTATCGTCGGCACTGACGTGTTTTCAACGCGGTGCGCAGGTGATGAGCGGCCAGTTGCGCGTGCTGTTACCCAACCAGCCAACGCCCCCCGATCAAAAAGCTACCCTCCTGAAAAAAGCGGATTTCCTGTCGGCAAACTGTTTTTGCCGGCAATCGACATTAGTGCGCGTGGGTGGGTTTGAAGAAGCCTTTGACACGGCCTGGCGTGAAGACAGCGACCTGCAATTCAAGTTCATTCAGGCGGGTATCCCCATCGGAAAATGCACGGAAGCCATCGTCGTTTACCCCATTCGGCCGTATCCGTGGTATGGTTCGCTACAGGACGAGCGGAAGAATAGCTATGACGCGCTGCTCTACAAACGCCACCCCGACCTGTTTCGGGAACGTATTCCATCCTACAGACGGCAGGTGTTGCAGTATTATGCGTCCGTCGTCAGCATTGCCATCGGCCTGATTGGTCTGCTAACCGGGCAGGGTATTATCGCTACGTTGGGCCTTAGTGTCTGGGGTGGCTTATCGGCTGATCTGGTCGTGCGGCATCTTCCCGGCAGCCCGTTGACCCCAATTGCGCTTAAACACGCCATACTGACGGCGGTGGCTACGCCGTTTTTATCCGTTTACTGGCGGCTGTATGGTGCCATGAAATATAAGGTGCTGTACTGGTAGATAGACGTAGACAAGACTTTTTATCGACAGGATTTACAGGGTTATGATGAGTCCAACAATCCTGTAATCCTGTCAAAGAAAAAGACTAATTACCATTCTTTTGTATAATGGACTTTTTGTAGCAATCCTGTTGTTTATTGGGTAATTTTGAGTTTTTACCCATTGATGAGATGAGCCATTTGCAACAGTCTTTCGCGGTTCGATTCACGTACAACGTTTTCTTTACCGAAAAGCTTTTCAACCCAACGAATACCCTTCTTGCCGATTTCCTGACTCAACAGGCGGGCGGGACAACTAAAAAAGTGCTGTTTGTAATCGACTCCGGTGTGGTTGATACGCACCCCGATTTGCAGACAGACATCAACACGTATTTTACCCAACACACTGACTCCGTTGAACTTATCTCCGAACTGTTCATCGTTCAGGGGGGCGAAATCGCTAAAAATGACCCGGCGGTAGTCACCCGGCTTGTCGACGCGGTGGATCGCTACGGTATCGACCGGCATTCGTATGTGATCGCTATCGGAGGTGGTTCCGTGCTGGATATGGTTGGCTTTGCAGCCGCTATTTCGCATCGGGGCATCCGTCATGTTCGCATTCCGACAACGGTTCTGTCGCAGAACGATTCGGGTGTTGGTGTCAAAAATGGCGTGAATTACCGGGGCAAAAAAAACTTCCTCGGCACATTTGCTCCCCCCGTTGCGGTGTTCAACGACAGCGATTTTCTGGCTACGCTCGACGACCGCGACTGGCGGGCGGGCATTGCGGAAGCGGTTAAAGTGGCTCTTATCAAAGACGCGCCGTTTTTCGAGTGGATCGAAACGAACGCTGCCGCCCTTGCCGCCCGCGACATGACTGCCATGCAAACCCTTGTTTATCGGTGCGCCCAGATGCATCTGGACCATATTGCGGGGGGCGACCCGTTTGAAATGGGTTCATCGCGACCCTTAGATTTCGGCCATTGGAGTGCCCACAAATTAGAGCAGCTTACCAATTTTGAGCTTCGTCATGGCGAAGCCGTAGCCATCGGCATTGCTATCGACACGCTTTATTCGCAGCACCTCGGCTGGCTTACCGAGACCGCTACCACGCGCGTTCTGAAAACGCTGCGAACCCTCGGCTTTTCCCTTTATCAACCCATGCTCGATGCCGACGATAGCGCGGGCGTATTGAAAGGTCTGGCCGAATTTCGCGAACATTTAGGCGGACAGCTAACGATCATGCTGTTGCAGGGCATTGGACAGGGTATTGAGGTCCACGAAATCGACGCTGACCGCGTCCGGCTGGCCATTGCTACATTGCGGGAACAGGAGTTAGTCAACCAATAATGCTTTCTTAAACACAGAGGAACGGAGGTTACACAGAGATCACAAAGAGCTGATTAACGGCGCATAATCTCTGTATTCTCCGTGTCTCTGTCGGTCCGCCGATGCGGTTAAAAACCACATGAAAACTCCCCTCGGACACCTCGGGTACTGCACCAATATCCACGCGGGCGAATCCTGGCCCGACCACTTCGCGGCTATGCAGCAGGCCGTTCCCGAACTAAAGAAGCGTCTATCGCCCGATGCTCCGTTTGGCATTGGCCTTCGCCTGTCGGACATGGCCAGCGAAGAACTGGAAAAGCCCGAAAACCTCGTGGCTTTTCAGCACTGGTTAGCCGAAAACGATTGCTACGTATTCACGATGAACGGCTTTCCGTTTGGCGGATTTCACGACGTAGTTGTCAAAGATCAGGTCCACGCACCCGATTGGACCACCGAAGCACGGGTCGAATACACGAAGCGGCTGTTTCGGATTCTGTCGGTGCTACTGCCGGTCGATGAATTGGGCAATGCCATTCAGGGGGGCGTTTCGACTTCACCCCTCTCCTACCGCCACTGGTTTGAGTGGGGACAACCGGCGGCACGCGACTATATTTTTTCGCAAACGACCCAGAACGTACTCGAAGTGGTGACCGAACTGGTTCGTTTACAGCGGCAAACCGACCGGCTCATGCACCTCGATCTGGAACCCGAACCCGACGGTGTCATCGAAACTGCCGACGAGTTTATTGCCTGGTTTATGGACTACCTGATTCCAATGGGCATCGAGCAACTGACCACGCACTTCGCCATGACCGACGACGAAGCGGAAGCCGCCATCTGCGAACATGTCCGGTTATGTTATGACGTTTGCCACTTTGCCGTTGGCTACGAACGCCCGGTGGAGGTGTTGAACAAGCTTAAAAATTATGGCCTGCGGGTCGGTAAAATCCAGATCAGCGCGGCTTTAAAAGCAGAGTTCCCCGAAACGCCGGACGGGCGCGACCGCATTCGGCAGGCATTTTCGGAGTTCAATGAACCAACGTATTTACATCAGGTTGTGGCCCGAACAAAATCGGGCGAATTACGGCGTTTCCCGGATTTACCCGAAGCCTTGGCTGCCCTTACTGACGATCAGGTTGAGTGGCGTTCGCACTTTCATGTACCGCTGTTTGTGGCTGATTATGGGGTGCTAAAATCCACGCAGGACGACATTCGGGAGGTATTACGCCTACAGGCCGAGCGGCATTTTACCAACCAGCTTGAGGTCGAAACCTATACGTGGGGCGTGTTGCCGGAGGAATTAAAAAAAGACATTATCGACTCGATTGAACGTGAAATGAACTGGGTTTTAACTAATTAAACACAGAGAAACGGAGATAAACACAGAGGCCACGGAGCGAATACTTTTCTGTGCTCTCTGTGTTTATCTCCGTTTCTCTGTGTTTACTCTTTCTTATCTGATGAAAAAGACTGTAGTACTCGACGTTGTGGGCCTGTCGTATTCGCTGATTGGTGAGCATACGCCCTTTTTGAAACAGTGGTTTGCCAGCAAGCACCAGGCCACCATCGACCCTATGCTCCCGGCCGTAACAACGTCCGTGCAGTCGACTTACGTAACGGGAAAATGGCCCAGCGAAACCGGCATTGTTGGCAACGGCTGGTACGACCGCACCGACGCCGAAGTGAAATTCTGGAAGCAGTCGAACAAGCTTGTAGCCGGTGAAAAAATCTGGGAACGGGCAAAAAAAATTGACCCGACGTTTACCGTTTCCAAGATGTTCTGGTGGTATAACATGTACTCCACCGCCGATTTTTCGGCCACACCCCGGCCACAGTACCCGTCGGATGGAATGAAAATTCCAGACTGCTACACTTACCCCGCCGACCTCCGCGACCGGCTCCAGAAAGAACTCGGCACGTTTCCGCTTTTTCAGTTCTGGGGACCGGCAACCACCATCAAAAGTACGCGCTGGATTGCCGATGCGTCGATGCTGGTGGATAAATGGCATAACCCGACCCTGACGCTCATTTACCTGCCGCATCTGGATTACTGTCTGCAAAAGTTTGGGAATGATTTCTCAAAAATTGCCACTGACCTGCGCGAAATCGACGATGTTTGCCGCGATTTGATTCAGTATTATGAACAACAAAACGCCGAAGTAATTGTCCTGTCGGAATACGGCATCACGAACGTAAGCCGCCCGATTCACATCAACCGAATTCTGCGCGAAGCCGATATGATTTGCTACCGCGAAGAGCGCGGTCTGGAGGTATTCGACGCCGGGGCTTCGCCTGCTTTTGCTACCCCCGACCATCAGATTGCGCATGTTTATATCAATGACCCGACAGTTACGCAGAAAGTCCGGTCGCTGCTGGAAAACACGCCGGGTATTGAGTTAGTACTCGACAAGGAGCAGCAGAAAAAATACCACATCGACCACGAACGCTCCGGCGATCTGGTCGTTGTGGCCGACGCCGAGAGTTGGTTTACGTACTACTACTGGCTCGACGATGCCCGCGCACCGGATTATGCCCGGTTGGTGGCTATTCACCAGAAACCCGGCTTTGACCCCGTCGAGATGTTTATGGACCAAACCAATCCGCTTATCAAACTCAAGGCGGGTTATAAATTAGGGCGTAAACTGCTTGGTTTCCGGTATTTGATGAATGTCATTTCGCTGGATGCCACACTCATCAAAGGATCGCACGGGCGGGTGAACACTCCACGTGAATACCATCCCGTCTTTGTAAGCAGTCAGGACGTTGGTGTAACCTTAACAGCTACAGCCGTTTACGATAAGATATGGGAAACGCTATCGGCTGAAATAATCGAAAAACAGCCGCGTTGATTTCTTGGTTATTTTGACGAAAGGACGTAATTTAATCGTGTGTTTTGACAGGATTAACGGGATTTTACTGGAAATACAATCCCGTTAATCCGAGTGTCGGCCCAGCTATAATCCTGTCAAAGAAGAAGCTATGAAAGCCCTCGTCGTTCTTATTCTGCTCGCTTCGGCCTGTACGTCGAATCGGCCACCGGCGGTAAACGCGCCGGCAGACGGTGCTGAATATTACCAGCCGAACCAGCCCGTATCGGTTATGCAGCCGCGCCTTTATCCTGACCCACAGGGCGGATTAGGTCACTCGCAGGACCCCGATATTCGCGTAACGGACATCCGCCTGACGGCCAGTTACACGGTCCTATACCTGACGTTTGGCAAAGACCCCGGCGACCGGAATAACAATTACTATGGCACCAGCAGTATTTCGTTTAACCCGAAAGCCGTTTTGGCCAGTTCAGACGGCAAGCGGACGTACAAGCTTTTGAAAACAGAAGGCATACCCACTTCGCCCGAAACGCGCGACATCAAGAATGACGAAAAAGTGCCATTTGTGCTCTATTTCGAGCGATTGGACAAGGGCGTTGAAACGTTCGATTTGTTTGAGTGCAAGAGCGATAGTCAGAATTCCTGTTTTAATGTGGCGGGTATGAACCTCCGAAATTCGGCAGAAACCACGTCGCAACAGCCCAAATAAGCCTTCTTTTTCTGTTCATTTATACACCGAATCCTCAAATCAGACGTTAGACAACTATAGTTATCATGTAGTTTTTGTCTGATTATGCCTCTTTTTGATTCGATTAAACGTTCCTTCCGCGTATTCTTTTTTGTTGTTGTTTGCCTGTCATGTAGTCTGTTTGCCCTTGCTCAGGTTACCCTTACCTACCGCTCGCTCAACGGGTATTTTCTGAGCAACGATGCGCCCGTCAACAAAGGAAAGCCGACCCTCTTTGTGTTTGAACAGGCCGATACGTTCGGGCAGGTGCTTAAACCGGCCACGACTATGAGCAAACGGCCCGATGCCATTAATTTCGATAAGGAAATGGCCCTTTGCATCGCGCTTCCGCCTACGAACAAACCACCCAAACTATCTGTCAGCAAAGTTTTCGTGCAGGATTCAACCCTGACCATCCGGTACATCCGCATGGCCGATACGACCGCAACGGCGGACCGCACCACAAACAACCCGCAGTCGGTCATGACTCAGCCTATGCTGCTGGTGGCAATTCCGAAACAGGCCGTGCTGAAAACCAGACTTGTCGAGAATGGCAAAGTCGTACAAACGTTAAAGAAACGCGAGGAGCAATAGGCGTCTTTTTTTGGCCTGTCTCTAAACTTTTTACCCAGTTCGAGAAGTTATGCTATTACCAAATTGACTCCGTAGCTCAGTTGGTAGAGCAATTGACCGCTCGGGCGGCCCCGTCTTAATCAATGGGTCGACAACGGTCCGCCGTAGCGGTTCGAACCTGTCCGGGGTCACCTGCATACAAAAAGCACTTACCATTTCTGGTGAGTGCTTTTTGTATATACGTAGTGCTTATCTTGACAATCAGAATCAATAAATCTGCCAATTCATTCAGAAGAGCGAAGTAGCTACCATGCCAATAAACTATTATGCGCCCGAATGGGGCAATACGCTACCCTTTGCTCAGTTTTGCCAAAACGTGAAGTCCGCTGGCTACACCGGCGTCGAAATGGCCCTGCCACTCGAATCGGATAAACGGCAGGAAATAATAGCTACGCTTAAAGACAACGACCTTGAATTAATTGGGCAATACTGGCAATCGTTTGAGCGTGATCTGGACGAACACAGCCGGAATTACGAGAAATACCTCCGAAATCTGGCGGCTGCCGAACCCATTTTTATTAACTGTCAGACGGGCAAGGACTTCTTTACAGTTGACCAGAACAAATGCTTGTTCGATTTAGCGGCCCGGATTTCTGAGGAAACAGGTGTCAAAATAATTCACGAAACACACCGGGGTAAGGCACTCTTTGCGGCCCATATCGCGCAGGAGTACCTGCTTAAACTACCCGACCTGCGTATTACGCTCGACATTTCGCACTGGTGCAACGTCCATGAGTCATTACTCAGCGATCAGACCGATGCGGTGAATCTCGCTATTTCTCATACCGACCATATTCACAGCCGGGTAGGCCACCCCGAAGGACCACAGGTCAACGACCCCCGCGCCCCGGAATGGGAACTAACGCTGAACACGCATTTGGCCTGGTGGGATCAAATTGTTCAAACACACCGGGCAACCGGTACGCAACTGACCGTTACGACGGAGTTTGGTCCGGCAAAGTACATGCCCGTTATGCCGTACACCCAGTTGCCCATTGGCAATCAATGGGAAATTAACGTGTTCATGATGAACCTGTTAAAAAATCGCTACGCCGTTTAAATAGTAAGCCGTAAGTCAGTGCTGAACCAGCGCAAACGCGACGTAGCGATCCCCCGATTTACGGCCCAGTTTACCGCCCCCACAGGCGATGACGATGTACTGTTTCCCACCCACCGAATACGTCGTCGGGCTGGCAAAACCGGCGGTCGGAAGGGGAGCCTGCCAGAGAGTTTTGCCCGTTTTTTTGTCAATGGCTCGTAGTTGGCTGTCGCGGCTGGCGGCAATAAACAGCAAGCCGCTGCCCGTCACGAGCGGGCCACCGTAGTTGTCGGTGCCGGTGGGGGCAATGCCTTTGGCCGTCAGTTCGGGGTATTCGCCCAGCGGCACCTGCCAGCGGTGTTCGCCGGCATTGAGGTCGATGGCCGTCAGCGTTCCCCAGGGTGGCGCACTAACCGGGTAGCCCTTGCTGTCGTACCAGCGATTATAACCCGTATGCTGGTACGGCAACCCGCTTTTTTTCACATTGCCGGACTGTGCCGACGTGGTTTTGTTCTGGAGAAAATCGACGATGGCGTTGCGTTCGGCTTCGGGCAGATGCGAGAACGACGGCATCATCCCCCGCCCCTTCGCCAACACCTGATGGATAGCCCCGGTCGACAGGCGGGTATCCACGCCCAGCAGCGAGGGATAAGAGCCGTCGTGATTACCCTGCCGGTTGGCCCCGTGGCAGGCTTTGCAATTCAGGGCGTATAAGTTCGCACCCGTAACGGATACCTTACCCGTATTTGCCATTGGCTGTTCGCTGGGTATCAGGGTCGAATAGCAGGGATTTTGTTTGGCCGGTATATAAATTAGTCCGTCGGGGTCGGTAGCCGCTCCGCCCCACTGCGCTCCGCCGTCGGTGCCGGGAAAGAAGATCGTCATGGCCGAGTTCAGTGGCATATACGGGCTGCCCGTGCGGGCTTTGTTTAGCGTGGCCGCAATTTCCGCCCGGTTGCTGGCCCACGGATTGATGTCTTTTTCGGTAAAGGTCTGCCGGGTAAACGGGGCGGGTTTCAGTGGAATGGGTTGCGTTTGGCTGGGGTATTCACCCGCTACACCATCCGTTGGAAACGCTTTTTCGATTACCGGAAACAGGGGCTTACCCGTTACCCGGTCAAAGATAAAAACGTGGCCCTGCTTAGTGATCTGAGCGACCGCATCGACTTTTTTACCAGCATGCGTAACAGTCAGCAGGTTGGGCGGAGCGGGTGGGTCGCGGTCCCAGATGTCGTGGTGAACGAATTGAAAATGCCAGAGTCGTTTACCCGTAGCCGCATCCAGTGCCAGCAGGCAGTTGGCATACAGGTTGTCGCCTTTGCGGTTACCGCCGTAAAAATCAAAAGCCGCCGAACCGGTGGGTATATAAACAATGCCGCGCTGCCGGTCGATGGCCATACCGGCCCAGGCATTGGCACCACCCAGCCGTTCGCGCGGATTGGCCGGTGCCCAGGTCGCGTAGCCGGGTTCGCCGGGCTGGGGAATGGTGTGAAACGTCCAGGCTTTCCGGCCCGTTTGTACGTCGTAGGCCCGAATGTCGCCCAGCAGGGCCGTTTCTCCTTCCGACACCCGCGCTCCAACAATGAGCAGGTTTTTGTAGATGGTGTTGGGGGTGTTGGACCGCACGTACTCATCGGCACCGGGCCGGGTAATACCCTCCAGCAGGTTGATTCGCCCATTCTGGCCAAACGCCCGGATTAGTTCACCTGATGTGGGGTTGAGTGCGTATACGCCGTTGCCCGCGCCAAAGAAGATGCGACGTTCTATCCCATCGGTCCAGTACGTAACGCCCCGGCTGGTGGTGCCATCGGTATCGGGCAACTGTGTTTTCCAGTGTTCTTTACCCGTAGCCGCATCGACTGCAAACGCCTGAGTATTGGCTGATACGCCGTACAGAATACCGCCAACCACAATCGGGTTGCATTGCATCTGGCTTCGGTTGCCCACCGTATCGGCCCCACCCGACGCATAGGTCCAGGCCACCTGTAACTGCTGTACGTTGTCGGGTGTAATCTGGTTCAGGGTCGAGTAATGACTGCGTGCGCCATCGCCGTTGTACTCCGTCCAATCAGTATCGGGAAGCGGGTTTCTGACCATCAGGCCGACCGATACCAGCAGAGCCGATGCCACGAACAGGAATCGTTGAAACAGGGTTAAGTGGAACATCCTGACCAAAGGTTTTCTACTACAATTTGACGGCTTTGGCTTACTCAGCCCCTCTTACCTGCATCGGCAATGTGTAAACTGCTTCGGAAGCGGTGATGAACAACATAGTGCGGTCTTTTCCGCCGAAACAGATGTTGCCCACCCAGCCAGACGGAACGGGGATGAACTCAATTTTCTCACCCGCCGGATTATAGACCGTAACGCCTTTGCCTGTCAGGTACAGATTGCCTTTATTGTCCAGCGTCATACCATCCGATCCCTGGCTAACGTAAAGCTGTCGGTTAGTCAACGTACCATCGGGCTGAATCTGGTATTTATAGGTTTTATTATCCCGAATATCAGCAACATACAGATGTTTGCCATCGGCCGTACCAACAATGCCATTCGGCTGTTTTAGATCGGCATCGACCACCAGGGCTTCTTTTTTTCCTTTGGGCAGATAATACACCTTTTGCCCCTCGATGTCCGGCTTTTTACGATCCCAGTAATCGCGCTGGTAATACGGGTCCGTGAAGTAAATTCCACCTTTCGGGTCGATCCATAAATCGTTCGGACCATTGAACCGATGTCCCTGAAAATCAGTGAGCAAAACGGTTATTTTCCGGTTCGGACTAATCGACCAGAGTTCATCTTTTTCGTCGGCGCAGGTAATCAGGTTGCCTTGCCGGTCGAAGTACATGCCGTTGGAGCGGCCCGTTTTGTCCATAAACAGGGATAGTTTTCCGTCGGTGTCATACTTCCAGATTTTGTCGTTGGGCTGGTCGGTAAAGTAGACCGCGCCGGTCTTGTCGACGGCGGGGCCTTCGGTAAATTTAAACTGGTCGGAAACGCGCTGAAGCGCAGCGTTGGGCGCAACGACCGGCGATGGGGTTATCTGGGGGGCCATAGTCGACTGGCTGAATAAAGGCCACGATGTGGCAAAAAGAACAGCCAGCGTGCAGCCTGTTTTCGTTCTGTTTTTCATGTGTTGTTATCAAGGGTAAACGAATTTTTCCGAAGAAATTACCGAATTGGCGCATCGCTCGACTCGGCATAGGCTTTGCTGAAATCAATTTTCTTGACCTGACCGGCCACGTAGCGGATACCCTGAAAAATATGCCGGATAAACATTGCGTCCGTTTCATAATCCGTTTTGGCATGGCCGAGGGTCGTACACCACGTATAGCCGCCATCGAAATTGTAGTACCAGGCCGATGGATACAGTTGCGTGTATGACCCGCCAAAGGTTTTTATTTTTTCCAAATCATCCTCCTTCAGCGAGGTTAAGTCACTCGCCATCACCACCGTTGGGCCGGGCGACATGGCCTTTGTGAAGTAGAATTCATCTTCTTTTTCCCACACCTTTGGCAGCCCTTCCATCGATGGATTTTTGGCGTCGATAACCTCAATGCTGAATTTCTGGAACTTCGGGTGCCACGCAAATGTGCCGCCAATCATGCGTTTGAACCAGGCCCAGTTGCGCTCCGTACCCATCACGGAATGGATGCCCACAAAGCCTCCGCCCGCTTCGATGTATCGCCGAAACGACAGCCGCTGCCCGTCGGTATCGAATACGTCATTGTTGGTACTCGGAAAAATAAGGAGCGTGTATTGCTTCAGGTTTTCTTCGGTAAAAACGGTTGGCTGGTCGGACGCATCGACCGAAAAACCATGCTGCTGACCGAGTTTTTGGATGCACAAAACAGCATTCGGAATGTTATCGTGTACGTAGCCTTTTCCATTTTTGGTATAGACCAACACCTTGACTTTCTGCCAGTTAACTGTCTGACTCCATGCCATACGGGTAGTCAGCAAAAATACGGCGAAGCAAATAGCCAAAAAGGCAGGAAGTCGATTCATAAATACTCAACCATTTACTACTCCAAAGCAGCAAACGCCGGGTATCTACGCGAACCCGTTAGCCAATTGGCAGGCGAAAGAAAAAAGCGGCTCCGTCGATAACGGTCCGGTCCAGCCCGATCTGACCGTTCATGCTCTGGATAAATTCGCTCGAAATGGCTAACCCAAGCCCGGTTCCACCCGCCGGTATATCGTTCGTTCGCCCGTTCGGGTGGCGGCCAACGGCAGGTGCTTTGAAGTAGCGGTCGAACACGCGGTCCTGATGTTCGGGGCGGATGCCCGCGCCATAATCCCGCACCCGAAACTCGACGTATTTGTCGACTTCCCGCGCCGACACCTCAATCACGCCATCGTCGGGACTGTGGCGAATGGCGTTCGAGAGAAAGTTGACCAGTACCCAAGAGGCCTTGTCCGGGTCGGCCAGCACAGCAGACAGTTGAGCGGAAATACTGACAGTCAGGTCAATATGCTTATTTTCGGCCTGCACCCGGAGCGCGTTGGTTGCATAGCTAACAATGTCGGCCGGTGAAACGGCCTGTATGTTGAGTTGAATCTGCCCCGACTCAACCTGAGCCATGTTCAGGAGTTCGCCGGTCAGATTGAGCAGTCGGTCGGTTTCGGCACTGACGTTGCCAACGAGTTGTTGCTGCTCGTCGTTTAGTTGACCAATACGATTGTCTTCCAGCAACTTAAGGCTCATTTTAATGCTTGACAAAGGCGTTTTCAACTCGTGCGAAATGGTGGCGATGAAGTTGGTTTTTGCCAGATCGAGTTCTTTATAAGGCGTAATATTTTCAAGTACCATCACATATCCTGCCAGTTGGGGCTGCGCTTCGCCGGTGGGCGTTACATTGACGATATGGGTTCGTTTGTTAAAATAACTCTCTTTGCCCGGCCGGTCGGAAAGCCGCATATCCGCCGGTGCGGTGGATGGGTCGAAAATTTTCAGAAACCCAGTTTGCTCCGTTTGATTCGGATTGTCGGTCATGATGTCCTGAATCAGTGTCCGCATCAGGTCGTTTGAGGCCGCCACATCGGGGGCGTACCGACCCAGCAACTGGGCTTCATCGAGGCCCAGTAGCCGACAGGCAACCGGGTTGGCAAACAGGATGCGCTTGTTCTCGTCCATGCCCACAATGCCCTCGCTCATAATCCGAATGAGCGTGTCGATACGCCGTTTCTCGAACAGCACCTGCGCCAGATTGGAGTGTTCATATTCATCTAATTTCTCGGCCATTGAGTTGAACGACTGCGCCAGTTCGCCAAATTCGTCGTTGGTGTCAATGTGGAGCCGTTCCTCAAAATTGCGTTTGGTGACCTGTTTGATACCCCGCGTCAGTTCGCTAACGGGGTTGGCGATGTAGCCGGGAAAGTTGATGATAAACGAAAACAGAATCAGGAAGCACAGCGTACCCACCGAAGCCAACCAAAGCAGCGCATCTTTTGCGGTTTGTTTGGCCGCTTCGTTCTTGCGAATAATGGCCTGCCGGTTGATGTCGTCGAGGGCAAACAGGTACTGACGGATGCGTGTAACAACCAATGGATCAGTGACTCCCGTTCGGAGCCGGTTAAACTCCCGGCGCAAGCCTGTCGTTGCGTTCTGTTCGCCAATTTCGGTTATGTTCGCTTCCTGTTTTTTCAGATTAGCCTCAAAATCAGCCAGTGCATCGCGGTCCGGCAACGCCGGCGTTGTGCCGACGGAATTGCGCGTAGTCGATTCGGTGAGCATGGCCAGTGCTTTCTGCATGTTGCTATCATACTCCAGCGAAATGTAGTTGTCTTTCAGAATGGCCTGCGAATCGTTGGACAGTTCATTCAGATAATACACGCCTAAGCCACCCAACGCCAGAATAATGACGAACATGAAAGCCAGAGCGGCTGCTATTTTGCTTTTGATCGACATGACTATGAGAGTATAATCAGGTCCGTATCCGACCCCGACAGTTTGGTGAGTAGCTGATTGAACGCGTTGGTTCTCAGGATGATCTGAATCAGATTCATGTGCGGTTTTCCGATGCAAACCGTCGTTACGTTTCGTTTTTCCACTTCGGCCATAATGCTGTTCACAATATCGCTGCTCTTTACCTGAATCACCTCCGCACCTAATTCGGTGGCTAATTTCAGGTTATTAATCAGATACCGTTGCACATCGAGTTTAATGCGGTCCGGGCTTTCGGCGGGCGTTTGCACATAAAGCACAAACCAGCGCGAGTTGTAATACGCTGCCAGCCGCGCGGTTTTGCGGATGACGCGCCGGGCAATGTCCTGATTGGAACTGATGGCGGCCAGAAACCGCTCCGATTTAGCCTTTGTGTTCGGCGGTAATGACGTTTCAATTTTTCGCTCAACGGCGGTTGCTACTTCGCGCAGGGCCAGTTCCCGCAGTTGCAAAATCGTTTCGGGCTGGAAGAAATTACGCAGCGCCGTTTCTACTTTGGCGGGATCATAAATCTTGCCGTCCTTCAGCCGGGTAATCAGTTCGTCGGCGGTGAGGTCGATGTTGACCACTTCATCGGCCATGTGAATGACTCGGTCGGGCACCCGCTCGGTTACGTCGATGCCGGTGATGGCGCGTACCTCGTCGTACAAACTCTCGATGTGCTGGATGTTTACCGCGCTGATTACGTTGATACCAGCGTCGATAATTTCGACCACATCCTGCCAGCGTTTTTCATTTTTAGAACCGGGAATGTTCGTGTGGGCGAGTTCATCGACAATGACCAGTTCGGGATGCTGATTCAGTACGGCCTGCACGTCCATCTCCTCCAACTGACGGCCTTTGTAGAACAACGTGCGTCGGGGAATCATGGGCAAGCCATCAATCAACGCGTGGGTTTCGGCCCGGTTGTGCGTTTCGATAAATCCAATTTTCACATCAATTCCGCTCCTAAACAGGCTGTGTGCTTCCTGCAACATACGGTATGACTTTCCAACCCCGGCACTCATGCCGATGTAAATTTTGAACTTCCCCCGGCGCGATTCGCGGATGAGGTTCAGAAAACGGTCGGCGTTCTGGTCGTTAGTCATTTAAAAAGTTGGGACACAGAGATACACGGAGGAATACAGAGGCACACAGAGAAATATAGAGAACTCAGCGTATCTCTTTTAATCTCCGTGCGACTCTGTGACATAATTTTAAAAAGAAATCGCTAAACTCGTTGTCAGTGAAGCATTTGTCTTTGCCAGACCGGATACTTTTTCAAAAATAGCGTCCTGGCTGTTATATAGTTTCCCTTCAATCCGAAACACAGCATTGGGCAGGATAAGATAATCGAAATTGACCGAATAGCCCCAGGTTTTGAACCCATTTGGCGTACCCGTCGCGATGATTACCCCGTTTTTATCGTCGTAATACTCCACCCGGCCCGCGAGTTTGACGGCATCGCTCACCGAATACCGCACAATAGCAACCGGCGAATACCACACGTAGCTGCCGCTACCCACGCGCCGGTCGCCGGAAACGACCGGCTTGCGGTCGGAGCCAATGTCGAAGCCCAGAATCGCGCTCACTTTGCCTGCTGGGTTCACGATCGCGTAGAAGTTATTGAAAAACCGGGTTTGCTTCAGCGAATCAGGGCGGTCGCTACCCATGAAGCTACTCCAGTTCAGCGTTAGCTTAGCCGAGGGCCGGTATTGCACCTGCGTACTAACCGACGGACCACTGTAACCGGGCAGTTTAGTAACCCGCTGCCAGCCATTCGTCACCATGCCGAGCAGCGTCCATTTGCCGTTCGCGGTGTTGTAGGTCAGTTTCGCCCCCGACAGATAGTAGGGCGAATTTTCGGCCAGAATGCTGCGTGTCAGCGTCCAGCAGTCTTTCGAGATCGCACTTTCAAAACCGATGTGCGAGGCAAAAATACCCGCATCGAGCCATAAATCCTTTGTTTTGCTAAGCCTGACGCCTGCATTCGCTTCGTAAATGTTCTTCACCAAATCCTGTTCTGCCGCGTAGTTGTACTGCGCATACGTACCGACCTGAATTGCCAGATTGGCCCGAACCCGCTCGCTGCTGTACGCGCCTTTAATAAACGCCAGGTTCACATTCACTTCGCGGTTCCGTTTGTGATTGTACAGAAATCCGGGTCGTTCCTGACTGGTTTTCGGGGCCGTAAAATCATGCGTATAATACGCTTCGATGTAGCCAGTTACGGTCAGCCCGGCGTTTGGCAATGCTTGCGCAACGGCCAATTCGATGGTCGTATCGGCAGTTACCGCAACGGTTTGTGACGTGACTGCCATAGAATCAGACGTTGCGGCTGTGTTGGTTGTTTGGGCCAGTGAGACAGGCATAAAAGCAACCGAAACGGCAATGGATGTAATTAACTTTTTCATGGTTATATCCGTCGGCAGATTTCACCCGACGCGATGTTTTGTTGTACGTACTAAAATCAAATTCAATCACTTAAGCTGATCAAGTGCCATGTTCAAGGCCAGCACGTTGACCGTTGGCATTCCGAATATACCCAGTGCGGGCGTTTCGGTATGTTGGGTAATCAATTGGCGCAGTTGCGGTTCGGTCAACTGCCGGACGCGGGCAATTCGTGTGACCTGCACCAGCGCACTTTCGGGCGAGAGGTCGGGGTCGAGTCCGCTACCCGATGCGGTCACCAGTTCAGCCGGAATATCGGCTTTCTGAACGGTTGGATTATGGACCAGAAACGTGTCGATACGGGCCTGAACTACTTTCAGGTAATCGGGATTCGATGCGCCCGCGTTGGAGGCTCCGGCGGCCCCGGCATTGTAATTCACCGCCGATGGACGACCATTGAAATAACGGTCTGCCGTAAAATTCTGGCCGATGTGTTTGAACCCCACAATGCGCCCATCGAGCCGCACCGGCGAACCGTCGGCTTTGTCGGGAACGATCAGTGCGACGGCCCGCAGCAGCAGTGGATAGCCAAATCCACACAGGCCCAGCAGCACGGCACTCAGCAGAAAAGAACGAACTATGATTTTCATGTGAGTTGAGTTATTGGGTCAGGTAATCGGCAATTGGGCCAATGGCTAAGGCTGGAAAAAAGCCAAGCGCACCAATGACGAAAATGACCGCAATCAGAAAAACCCCAAACGTGTAGGACTCCGTTGGCAGCGTACCGGACGATTGCGGAATGAACGGTTTCTCGAACAGTAATCCACCGATAACGACCGGTCCGACAATTGGAATAAACCGCCCGAAAAGCATCACCACCGCCGTTGAGAGGTTCCAGAAGGGCGTGTTGTCGGCCAGTGCCTCAAACCCCGAACCATTGCCAGCCGCCGACGAGACATATTCGTAGAGCATAGTCGTGAATCCGTGATAGCCCGTGTTGCTGAGCCATTTGAGCGTATTGGCGGCATCGGGCGTTTGGGTGTAAATAGCAGCCGCCACCGCCGTAGTGCCCAGATACAGCAACGGTTGAGCCACAATAACGCCCGATGCAATCTGCATTTCCCGAATGCTCACTTTCTTACCCAGTAGTTCCGGTGTTCGACCGATCATCAGGCTACCGATGAAAATGGCAATGACAATGTAGATGAACATATACATAAAGCCCGTTCCCAAACCGCCGTAAAAGGCATCCAACTGCATCCCGACTAACATGAACAAGCCCGACAGGGGTGTGTAACTATCGTGGAGCGAAACCAATGTTCCGGCGGGGATAACGATGTTTACCCCGCAATAAAAGGCCGAATTCAACGCCCCAAACCGTACCTCTTTCCCCTCCATACTCCCCGCCGTCTGGTCGATGCCTATAGCATGGATGGCTACATTGCCGCCCATTTCCTGCACCATGATCGGGATTGCCAGAGCCAGAAAACAACCGGTCATTACGGCAAACAGAATGATTGCAAATTTGCGCCGATTCAGAAAATACCCGATAAAACACACAAACGCCATCGGTAACAACAGCACACCCAGCAAATTGACGACAAACGTAAAAAAGCCGGGGTTTTCCATCGGGTGTGCCGTGTTCGGTCCGAAAAAACCGCCCCCATTCGATCCCAAATGCTTGATTGGTAGCAGAGCCGCCACGGGTCCCCGCGCCACTGTTACGGAATCGCCCTGCAGCGTCACGATGGATTCGTACGGCTTAAACGTCATGGGTACGTCGCTGGCAATCAGCACAATACCCACAACTATCGACAGCGGCAACAATACGCGTGTACAGGATTTAAGCAGGTCGTTGTAGAAGTTACCGAGGTTCGTACCGGAATGTGCCTGTAGCCCCCGCACCAATGCCACGCCCGTTGCCAGACTGGTTCCTGCCGAAACAAATTGCAGAAACGTGAGCACCGCCATCTGACTAAAATAGGTCGCGCCGGTTTCGCCCGAATAGTGCTGTAAATTCGTGCTGGTCAGGAAACTGATAGCTGTATTGAAAGCCAGTGTCCATTCCATCGACGGAATATTTTGCTGGTTCCAGAGTGGCACATCTGCCTGAATCAACAGCATCACAAATCCCCAAATCAGCCAAACGCCGTTGATGGCGAGCATCGTTCCCAGATACGTCCGCCAGTTCATTGGCTCGGCGGGGTCGATGCGGCAAATTCGGTATATCAGCCGTTCCAGCGGGGCCAGAAAATCGAGCAGAGAAGGATCACCTTTGTAAACCCGGCTTAGATACCGCCCAATTGGAATTGCCAGCGCAATGGCTACGCCAAAGATCAGGGCAATACCTATTAATTGACTACTCATAACGTCGATCCGGTTGTTGTTCAGGCATCGCGCCCGGATACGAACCGGACTCGATGCCCGGTGGTTATTTGAGTTGGTCCAGCGCAACGTTCAGTTTCAACACATTCACCGTCGAAGGGCCAAACAGACCAATCAAGGGTCCTTTGGTGTGTTCGTCGACGAGTTTAGTCAACTGATCGGCCCTGATGCCACGCACGTTCGCGATGCGGGCAATCTGGATTTTGGCCGCCACCGGCGACAGGTCAGGGTCTAATCCCGAACCGGAAGCCGTGACCAATTCTGTTGGAATGTCGGCTTTCTGAACACTCGGATTATGCACCAGAAACGTGTCGATACGCGCCTGAACCACCTTCAGATAATCGGGATTCGATGGCCCTTTATTCGACCCGGCAGAACCGGCTGCGTTGTACTCGACCGCCGATGGACGCGAGTTGAAATAGCGATCTTCGGTAAATTTTTGGCCGACCAATGCGTAGCCGACAACTTTACCATTGACTGAAACGGTTTCGCCTTTGCCCTCGCCGGGTGCCAATCGGCCAATGCCAGCCATCACAAGCGGATAAATAATTGACAGAATAACCAGCATTATGAGCGTAAGCCGAATGGCTGGGGAGATGTGATTTTTCATGATTGTAATACCGGGCCTCTGGCCCGGCTGTGGATTTAAACGAAGAATACTAATTACGCCCGGGCCAGAGGCCCGGTATTACACAAACAGCCCGACGACAAGATCAATCAGTTTAATGCCTATGAACGGCGCAACAACGCCCCCAACACCGTAAATAAACAGGTTCCGGCGGAGCAGTGCCGACGCGCCAATGGGCTTGTATTCAACCCCGCGCAGGGCCAGCGGAATCAACATCGGGATGATGATCGCGTTGAAAATTACCGCCGACAAAATAGCCGATTCGGAACTGTGCAACTGCATGATATTGATTGCCTGCAAAGCCGGAATCGACACGACGAACAGGGCCGGAACAATGGCGAAATATTTCGCTACGTCATTGGCAATCGAGAAGGTCGTGAGCGTACCACGTGTGATGAGTAACTGCTTGCCAATTTCTACCACCTCGATCAGTTTGGTCGGGTCGTTATCCAGATCGACCATGTTACCGGCTTCTTTGGCGGCCTGCGTACCCGAATTCATGGCTACACCCACGTCGGCCTGCGCCAGAGCGGGAGCGTCGTTGGTGCCATCGCCCATCATCGCCACGAGTTTGCCACCGGTTTGTTCGTGCCGGATGTAGTTCATTTTGTCTTCCGGCGTAGCCTGCGCAATGAAGTCATCAACACCGGCTTTTTCGGCAATAAACTTGGCTGTCAGCGGGTTATCGCCCGTCACCATCACCGTTTTTACGCCCATTTTCCGCAGTCGTTCAAAGCGTTCCGAGATGCCGGGTTTGATAATATCCTGCAACTCCACAACACCCCTAACCTGCTCATTTTCAATGACTACTAACGGCGTACCGCCATTGGCAGCAATTTTATCAGACTGCTCATCCGTCTCTTTCGGAAACAGGTTCCCGGCCTTCGTAACAATGTTCCGAATCGAATCGGTAGCCCCTTTCCGAATCCGCAGTTGCGCACCGTTTCTCCCTGCCGGCATGTCGATGCCCGATGAGCGTGTTTCGGCCGTAAACTTAATCAGCGTCGACCCCTCGGTCGACAGGCGGTTTGTTACCTGCGTACCGGCCAGTTCGACAATGGATTTGCCTTCCGGTGTTTCGTCGGCCAGCGAGCTAAGTGCCGATGCCCGAATCATATCGACCTCCGAAACGCCCGGTGCCGGATAAAAGTGGGTCGCTTTCCGATTGCCAATGGTAATCGTTCCGGTTTTGTCGAGCAGCAGCGTATCAATATCGCCCGCTGTTTCAACGGCCCGGCCCGACTTGGCAATCACGTTGGCACGAAGGGCACGATCCATACCCGCAATCCCGATGGCCGACAGCAGCCCGCCAATGGTGGTCGGAATAAGACACACGAACAGCGAAATGAGGGCGGCAATGGTAATGGGCGTATTGGCATAGTCGGCGAAGGGTTTCAGAGCTACACAGACAATGATAAAAATCAGTGTAAAACCTGCCAGCAGAATCGTCAGAGCGATTTCGTTGGGTGTTTTCTGCCGCGTGGCTCCTTCAACCAGCGCAATCATTTTATCTAAAAACGATTCGCCCGGCTGAGTCGTCACCATCACTTTTATTTTGTCTGACAGCACTTTCGTACCCCCCGTAACGGACGATTTATCGCCACCGGCTTCGCGAATCACCGGGGCCGATTCGCCCGTTATGGCCGACTCGTCGATGGTTGCCAGTCCTTCAATAATTTCACCGTCGGACGGAATAATATCGCCCGGTTCGCAGAGAAAGACATCGCCTTTGACGAGTTGTGCCGACGAAATCGTCTCTACTTCGTTGGTGTACATTTTTCCTACCGGCCGAATGACTTTGGCGGGCGTTTCCTGCCGCGTTTTTCGGAGCGATTCGGCCTGCGCTTTCCCCCGCGCTTCGGCAATGGCCTCGGCGAAGTTGGCGAACAGAATCGTTAGCAGCAGAATGAACGTAACGGCAATGTTATAGCCCAGCGAACCCTGGGTGGTATCGCCCGTGATGGCGATGTAGGCCGTTACCAGCACCATCACAACGGTGCCGATTTCGACGGTAAACATGACCGGATTCTTAATCAGAATTGCCGGGTTAAGTTTTATGAATGATGCCCGAATCGCCGTGCCAACGAGGTCGCGCTGGAACAGTGATGGGGATGAATTTTGCTTTGCCATTTTTGGTATCTTTGATAAAAATGTAATTCGTTATGGTTGCTCCTGTTTCCAAATCACCGCTTGAGCGCGTTATCCAGAACTTAGGGTATCGTAGTACGGATGACTTTCTGCATATTCAACTCCGCAATGTACTGGAGCAGAAAATCGCGTATTATCAGAGCCGTATTGACTTTTTTCAGCGGAAATACGGGATGAATTTTGATGCGTTTCGGCAGCGCGTCGTTGATAAATCAGATCCTGCCTTATCGGCTTTTGGCGTTATCGAGAAAGAAAATGACGATAATGACTGGGATGATGCCATCGACTTTTTAGCGGACTACACGACGTATCTGCACCAGATTCGCCCATGAATGAACTCCTCATCGAGTTTGCTGCCTTAATTGACACGTACACCATTGCGTTAGAAACTGGTCCGGGTTTAAAGACTATTGAACGATGCGTATTTGTCTTTAAGGACGCGTCGCGATTAGCAACCTACGAATCCAGAAAAGGGAGCAAGTTCAAGTACGGCTATCAATGGATGACAGCCATGAATCAAACTATTTACCGCTGGGATAACACGCCCCACTTTCCTGATTTCGATACGTTTCCGTACCACCGGCACGCAGGTCCTGATGAAGTTGCCGAACCATTTTCATCGGTTTCGCTGGCTGATGTCCTTGCCTTCATTGCCAACCGGCTTTTAGCCTGATTCCATGATGGATTTTGCCATTTTCGGTATCTTTGATAAAAATGTAATTCGTTATGACGGTTCAACAAACTTTCGTTGAGAACATCTTCCACGAGATGGGCTATGCATCAAGCACTGACTATGCCATCAAAAAGGTACGGGAAGAGCTTCTGCATGAACTTAAAGTATGCCTGGAACGGATTGAAATGTTTGAAAAAAAATATGGCATGGGTTATGACGAATTTTACAAACGGTTCAATGAATTGACTCAATTTGGGCTGTTTGAACGTGAAGACGATAGCATGGACTGGCGGGCCGAACTTACCGTATTGCGGGGCGTTGAGAAACGGTTGACCTGGCTAATAAAATGATTCATGATCTCCATTCGTTTCGCCATATAATTGTTGCATCAACATCATTTGAACCAATCCATCGTCCAGAGATTACGCAGGTGCGGGGCCATCTTACCCTTGCCGACCACTCAGTTCTACATGTGCGTGAAAATTACATTGTTACTACTGGCTGGATCGACTATTCCTATCATTGGCAAATCGCCACGCATCAATTCATTCATCGCTGGGACAATGCACACCCGGTTGATCTTTCAACCTCACCCCACCACCAGCACATTGGCTCCGAAGAAAATGTACAGCCTTCGGAACCGATAACACTGGAGAAAGTACTTGTTTTCATCGCCGACCGGCTCTTAACCTGACTTGATGCCTTGCTTTGTCATTTTTGGTATCTTTGATAAAATGTAATTCGTTATGACGGTTCAACAGGCAACTTTAGAAAGCACATTTCAGGAAATGGGCTATGCGTCCAGTACCGACTATGCTATTAGAAAGGCGCAGGAGGAGATTCTTCGCGAAATCAAAATCAGCCTGGATGCGATAGCTGTGTTTGAAGAAAAATATGACATGGATTTCATTCAGTTTAGGGAGCGTTTTTCGGGGCTAACCCAGTTTGGTTTATTTGAGCGTGAGGATGACAGTATGGACTGGTCAGCCGAAATGGCTCAATTACGTTTACTGGAAAAACGGTTAGGCAAACTTATGGTCAATGCAAACTCCTGATTTTAGTGCCTTTCGTGATATCGTTCGAGATTACACAACCATTCAGGTAAAGCAACGTCCGGATTTCTTTCACTTTAAACTGAGGATAACCTTTTCTGACGGCAGCATCCTGCACGTTCGCGAAAATCATCTGCCGATCCTTGGCTGGTATGAATATTCGTATCAATGGCTGGCTGCCGACAATAGGTTTATTCATCGATGGGACAATGCCCACGAACGTCATTCAGTCAATGTTCCTCCCCACCACCAGCACATTGGCTCTGAGGAAAATGTACACCCTTCGGAACCAATGACACTGGAGAAAGTGCTTGTTTTTATCGCCGACCGGCTCACTTCAAGCTGAAATATTCCGCCAGCGGTCCCAACGCCAGAGCCGGGAAGAACGACAGAGCCGTGATGATGATGATTACCGCGAAAGTCATCAGTCCGAACGTAGCGGTGTCGGTTGGCAACGTACCCGATGATTCCGGTACGTATTTTTTCTGAGATAATAAACCCGCAATCGCCACCGGGCCAATGATTGGGATGAACCGCCCCATAATCAGCACGATGCCCGTTGCGTAGTTCCAGAAAAAGTTATTATCACCCAATCCTTCAAAACCGGAACCGTTGTTGGCATTGGCCGATGTGAACTCATACAGAATCTCCGTAAACCCGTGATTTCCGGGGTTATTGAGCCAGGCCGAGGGTTTTACAGCCCAGTCAGCGGCATCGGGGTGTTTCACAAAAAACCAGACCGCCAGAGCCGTTCCGCCTTTCACGAGTAACGTACTAAGCAGGGCCACGATAGACGCAATTTTGATTTCCCGCGCTTCGACTTTCCGACCGAAAAACTCCGGTGTACGACCTACCATCAGTCCCGAAATAAACACGGCGATGATGAGGTAGTAATAGTAGTTCAGAAAACCGACGCCACAGCCGCCATAAAACGCGTTGGTCATCATGCCCAGCAGTTCCATTGTACCCGACAAGGCCATCGAGGAATCGTGCATGGAGTTGACCGAACCCGTCGAAATAATGGTGGTAACGATGCTCCAGTAAGCCGAAGCCAGCGGCCCAAACCGCACTTCTTTGCCTTCCATCGCACCCGTTGGCTGACTCACGCCCAATTGAGCAATGGCGGGGTTTCCGTGAACTTCGGTAATGAGCGTCGGGATGAGCAGGCAGAGCATACCAATGGTCATTACGCCATAAACGACCCACGTAAACCGCCGGCGATTTATCAGAAAACCCAGCGCGAACAGCATGGCAATCGGCAGCAGCACCTGCGCCACCATCTGAACCATGTTGGTAAAATAATTCGGGTTTTCGAGGGGGTGGGCCGAGTTGACACCAAACCAGCCACCGCCGTTGGTGCCTACGTGCTTGATAGCGATCATACCAGCCGCCGGACCGCGCGAAACGCCAACCGTATCGCCCTGCATCGTTACGATGGTGTCTTTACCATCGAAACTGGTGGGTGTTCCGTTAAACGCTAACAGTAAGGCAATTACGAACGAAATAGGCAGCAAAATCCGGGTGATCGACTTCACGAAAAATACGTAGAAGTTACCCACCGTTTCGACAACTTTAGGCAGAAACGACCGGACAATCAGCAACAGCGAGGCAACGCCTGTGGCGGCTGAAACGAACATCAGAAAGTTAATGACAACCAACTGTGTCAGGTAGGTCAGGCCCGATTCGCCCGAATAGTGCTGAAGGTCGCAGTTGACCATAAAGCTGATGGCCGTGTTGAACGCCAGATCGGGCGTCATGGACGGATTACCATCGGGATTGAGCGGCAATATTCCCTGTAACAGCAACAGCGTGAACGCCAGTACGAACCATACCGCGTTGATCGTCAGCAGGGCCACGAGGTTTTCTTTCCAGCTCATCTCGCGGGTGGGATCAATGCCACCAATGCGATAAATGAACCGCTCGAACGGTCCATTGGCTGACTCTGGTTTAAATACGTTGGCAATGTACTTGCCCAGCGGAATAGCCAGCAGGACGGTTAGTCCGTACATGACCACAACGCCCAGTAATTCAGTTGACATTTTTTAACGAGTGAAAGTGTGAATGAGCACAACCGGCTCAACGGATTGCAGAAGTTCTTCCCTTCTGAATCAAAATTTTTCTGGTTTAATCAGCACATACAGCATGTATGCAAAAACCAGCAGTGCGACGATAAACAGGCTTGTGAGCATAGGTTAATGAGCGAATGAGTGAATGAGTGAATAAAAAATGCCGCGTTGTCTATTCACCGCGACGGCGGACTGTTCATTCACTCATTCACAATTAATTTAGATGTGTTCAAACCATTCGATGGCTTTGTAAAAAAGAGCGAAGCACAGCAGAGCCGATGCGACAAGAAGAAGGACCGTTCCCATAATTATTTTAGCTATTGTGAAATAGATTCGGATGCGGTATGCCAAGAAATGGTCCAGAAAAATGAATACTATGTTCAGGAAAGCTAACGGCTTGACATAGAACGTACTATGTTTTAAAATCTAATTTATAGACGTAGTAAAAAAAAGCCGACCTTACCATTTCGGTAGGGTCGGCTTTTCAATTCGGTACGGTCAACCGGTTCCTTAATTCTCGATCAATGGATGTTTTAGTTTGGATGGCGTCCGCTCAAGTGGCAACCGCTTGGGCACTTTCAGCACAAGTGGTACGGCTTCCGTTACAACGTTGCTGGTGTCAAGACCATAGGTTTCCTTGGTGGACAGCGCAATTCGTTTGAGTTGCATATAGCCGGTCATAATGAGCCGCTGGTAGGTTGTCAGGTCGTTGTCATAAGACAGAAAACGCTTAAAAAGAACAAATCGAAAATCGCCGGCATTCCGGTGGATGTTCAATGATCGGTATTGCGTTTCTATGGTCACCTCTTTATTAGCCTCCATCTCCTGAACCACCTGCCGGAACAGATAATTTAGCCGAGGCTCAATACGAAAGCCCAGATAAAACGTAATAAAGTACGCATCTTCGGGTGCCAGCGTATCAATTTTATAGCGCATACCATACGGTTCATCCTCTACGCAGACATGAATAAACCAGTAAATATCGGCCCGTTTAGGCGAGCGATTTAAAATGGAAAATAACGTCTCATTTTCAATATGGTGGTAGTCGTCGGCTGATGTCAGATAGACTAAGTGAGTGGCAAACTTAGGCACACTTTTGTCATTACTGAGGGCTTTCAACACCGGCAGGTTACCGGGTAGTGTGTCATAACGAATCAGGTCTTGGGTGATTGCTTCACCCCGATACCAGAACACCATCATAGCCATTAAAATCAGGCCAAGCGTAATAGAGATGTAACCACCTTCCGAAAACTTAACCAGGTTGGCAATTAAAAACGTTGTTTCAACCGTTAAGAACACACCTGTAATTAGAATGGTCAGAATCGGATTGACCTTATTCATCCGCAGGTAGGCGTTGATTAGCACGGTGGACATAAGCATGGTCAGTGTTACAGCCAGACCAAAAGCCGCTTCCATATTTTTAGACTCGCGGAAATGCAGCACAATCAGAATGCAGCCGACCATCAGCCCCCAGTTAATGAACGGTACGTATAACTGTCCCCGCTCATCAGACGGATAAGCCACGCGCTGACGGGGCCAGAAGTTCAGCCGCATGGCTTCGCCAACGAGTGTAAAGGCTCCACTAATAAGTGCCTGCGACGCAATAATGGTCGCCAGTGTGGCAATGATGATACTAAAGACCGTTAGGGAAGGCGGCACGATGCTATAAAAGGCACTTGTATCGCTTGCCTTCCCACCGAGGTGGCCCATATAGTAAGCTGTCTGCCCGGCATACGACAAAACGAGCGTGGTTTTAACGAACACCCAACTGGCACGTATGTTGCCTCGTCCGCAATGGCCCATATCGGAATAAAGAGCTTCAGCTCCCGTCGTGCAAAGAAAAATACCACCCAGTAACCAGAATCCACCTGGATAGTCGACTAAAAACCGATATCCATAGTATGGGTTGATGGCCTTTAGCACCGTCGGCTCCTTTAGGAGAGCATGCAACCCGATCAGACCGATAAACGTAAACCAAACCAGCATGACCGGCCCGAAGAGTTTTCCTAATAGCTGGGTGCCGAACTGCTGCCCAACGAACAGCAAAACCAGGATGCCGATAACAATGGGTACAGTATCAAGATTGGGATAAAAGATTAGCAACCCTTCAATAGCCGACGACACAGAGATGGGCGGGGTAATCAGACCATCGGCGAGCAGAAAGGAACCACCAACAATGGCCGGCACGATCAGCCAACGACCAGAAAATCGGTGTACGAGGGCGTAGAGCGAAAAAATACCACCTTCCCCTTTGTTATCGGCCCGGAGTGTGATGATAACATACTTGATGGTCGTCTGAAGAGTTAGCGTCCAGATGATACACGATAGCGTACCGAGCACCAGTACCTCAGACAACACATGCCCACGTACCACAGCCGATATGGTGTACAGGGGGGATGTACCGATATCACCGAATACAATACCAACAGCGATTAATAGTCCCTGGGGCGATACTTTGTTTAGTGAGAGAGAAGACATACATTAACCAGAATAGAATTACTCATCAAAACTACGTAACCCTATGTTGTGTTGGCTTACTTTACTCTTATTTTACCAGAACAAACACGCCTGACCATACATGACCTCGCCCTTAGAACAGGATTTAGCGTCCCTTTCCGCCCTTCTTGAACGGGCCAAAACGGAGAGTTTAGCCCACCTGAACGCCCTCGACACCTTACCGACACGGGCAGACTACACGCCAAAAGCAGACGGAAATGACTTGCCCGTTCAGGGTATGGGTACGCTCAGAGCAGTCGATGAATTTAACGGGCGGCTGCGGCAGATGATCGTTGCATCGGCAGGACCGCGCTATTGGGGGTATGTCATTGGCGGCACCACACCGGCCTCCATTGTGGGCGACTGGTTAGCCACCGTTTTTGACCAGTGTACGTTTGCCACAGCGGGGCAGGGCGATATTTCAGCTAACATCGAGGTAGAAACGATTCACCTGCTGCGGCAACTGTTCGACCTGCCCGATACCTTCACGGGCGGTTTCGTATCCGGGGCTACCATGTCGAACTTTACCTGTCTGTCCGTTGCCCGGCAATGGGCGGGCAAACAGCTTGGCGTCGATATTGCCAACGAGGGCATGGTTCCGGGTATTACCGTTCTATCGGCAGAGCCACACGCATCGGCTGTTAAATCGCTGGCCATGCTGGGCTTTGGCCGCAATAACATTGTTCGGATTAAATACCTTGATGGCAATCGCGAAGCACTGGATGTCAGCGATTTAGAGAAAAATTTGCAACGCTTAAACGGTAAACCTGCTATTCTGATTTCAAGTGCGGGCACGGTCAACACCGTTGATTTTGACGACATGGCCGCTATCAGCAAACTCAAAGAAACCTATAATTTCTGGTGGCATGTCGATGGGGCATTTGGCGGTTTTGCCGCCTGCTCTCCGGCTCATAAACACCTGCTGGCCGGTTGGGAAAATGCCGACACCATCACCATCGACTGCCACAAATGGCTGAATGTTCCCTACGATAGTGCCATTTTCTTCACGCAGCAGAAGCACCGGCAAACGCATATCGAAGCCCTGCAACCGCTCAACAGTCCGTATCTTGGCGACCTGCTGACAAACCTGAATTACCAGACGCTCGTACCCGAAAGCTCCAGGCGATTACGGGCATTGCCGGCCTGGTTTAGCCTGATGGCCTACGGCAAAGCGGGGTATCAGGCTATTGTGGAAACCAACATCCGGCTGGCGCAATCATTCGGGACAATGCTGGCCGATAGTGGGCCGTTCGACCTACTGGCCCCGGTCCGGCTTAATACCGTTTGTTTTTCATTAACCGGCTCTAAAACGGACCCGGCTCGGGTCAACGCCTTCCTGACGCAGTTGAACAGCAGCGGATTAGTCTTTATGACGCCAACGGTTTATCGGGGTCGGGCGGGCATCCGGGCGGCCTTTTCCAACTGGCGCACCACCGATGCCGACGTGGCTCTTGTGTTTGCTAAAATGGTCGCTATCTGTACTCAGTAATTTACATTGCGTGAGGTTATATTCCGGCGGATAACACCGGAACGACGCTTCGGTCGCTGTTGAGCCGGTCCGCTGTTGAGCGTAGTCGGAGACTACGCTCCAGTGTTATCCGGTCTCCGACCGGAGCTAATTGAGTCAGACCGGAACATCGACTGCACGCAAAACTCATCCTTCCAGACCCGCTTCCTGAAGTTTTCGGTAGAGGGTTGTCAGGCCAATGCCCAGCAGCCGGGCGGTTTCGGTTTTGTTGCCGTTTGTCTGGTGGAGCACCCGGCGGATATGTTGCTGTTCAACACTGGCTAAATCGAGTGCGGCAGGATTGGTAAGCAGGGTCCCTTCCTGCATGTCGTAAGGCAGCAAATCGGGGGTTAGTTCGGTCGTTCCGTCGTCGCGGGTGTCGGCCAGGATCACCGCTCGCTCGATGACGTTTTTCAACTCACGAATATTCCCTTTCCAGGTATGCCGCTGTAGTTTTTGCACAAACGCCGGACTGAGCCGAATGGCGCGTTTCCCTACTTTGATGGCTTCCTGCTGAGCAAACCGTTCGGCCATGGCCGGAATGTCCTCGCGCCGGTCGCGCAGGGGCGGCAACTCGATGCTGAACACCGACAGTCGGTAGTACAAATCCAGCCGAAAATGGCCCGTAGATGCTTCCTGCTCCAATCCCCGATTAGTAGCCGCAATGACCCGCACATCGGTTTTGGTGGGTTTGGTGTCACCCACGCGCAGGAACTCGTGGGTTTCAAGCACACGTAGTAATTTGGCCTGTAAGTCAAGCGGCATCTCGCCAATCTCGTCCAGAAAGATCGTTCCTTTATTGGCTTCGGCAAACAGCCCTTTCTGGTCACGGGTGGCTCCGGTGAAGGCCCCACTCCGGTGACCGAACAGTTCGCTTTCCAGAATATCTTTTCCGAGTGCGCCACAATTTATCGCTACAAATGGGCCAGTACGACGCAGACTGGCCTGATGAATGGCCTGCGCGAACACTTCCTTGCCGGTGCCGGTTTCGCCCGTGAGCAGTACGGTGGTATCGGTTACGGCCACTTTCCGGGCGAGGTCGATGGCTTGCTGAACGGGTTTTGAATGCCCAATAATCCGGTCGAAGCCGTAGCGCAAACTAACCTGCTGCTCCAGTTGCCTGATTCTGAATTGCAGCGTTGCCTTTTCGACGGCCCGGCCAACAAGGGGAATTATCCGGTCGTTGTCGTCGCCTTTGGTGATGTAGTCGAACGCCCCGTTTTTAATGGCCGTAACGCCGTCGGCAATGGTTCCGTAGGCGGTCAAAACAATGACTTCGGTGGCAGGGTAAAGCTGCTTAATCTGCGCCGAGAGGTCGATGCCATTTTTGTCGGGCAGTTTCACATCGCTGATCACCAAATGAACCTCTTCGCGCTCAAGGGTTTTCAGACCGACGCGGGCGTTTTCGGCCTCCAGCACGGTGTATCCTTCGAGTTGCAGAATGCGGGCCAGAAGCTGACGCAAACGCGGCTCGTCGTCAATAAGCAGAATGGTAGCAGCCAAGCGTTATTTGGTTAAATGAATCGTTTGCGCCTGTTTCTGCGCTTTGAGAGCCAGCTCGGTTGCCAGAAAACAGTGCTCCTGCGTCATGGCCGTTTCGGTGCGGTTCAAAATGTCGTTCACGAGTTGTTCGCCATAGGGCAGCGGCTCTTTGCTGCAATCGAGGTAGCGCGTTTCTTTCTTATCCGTAATGAACAAATGATTGCCGCCTTCTCGTCCGCCCGGATCGATGTTTTTGCGAATTTCGATGAACCCCTCCGTGCCCAGAATCGTCAGGCGACCGTCGCCCCAGCTTTTCAGTCCGTCGGGCGTGAACCAGTCGACGCGAATATAGCCCATGCCGCCGTCTCCGCGTAGCATGACGTCGCCGAAATCCTCAAAATTCGGGTATTGGGGGTAATGAACATTGCCTACCTGCGACGCGACGACATCGGCCTGTTTCGTATTTGTAAAGAACAAGTACTGGTCGAACTGGTGCGAACCGATGTCGCAGATGATGCCGCCGAAGCGTTTTCGGTCGAAGAACCAGTCGGGTCTTGATTTGGGTGTCATGCGGTGCGGCCCCAGCCCGATGGTTTGAATGACGTTGCCAATGGCCCCGGCTTTGACCAGTTCACCCGCTTTCACGGTCGCCTTATTCTCGAACCGCTCGCTGTACATGATCGAGTAAATGCGTTTGGTTTCTTTCTGCACGCGACGCACGTCGGCGAGTTGGGCGAGAGTAGTAATACCGGGTTTATCGGCCATATAATCTTTACCGGATTTCATCACCCGAATGCCGATGGGTGCCCGTTCGTCGGGGATGGCCGCGCTGAGAACAAGTTGAACCGATTGATCGTCAAGCACTTCCTGTTCGGTTTTGGCTTGTTTCACCTGCGGGTATCGTTTGACAAAAGCAGCCACCAAATCGGCCTCTTTGGCATACAGCGAAACCAGTTCGCCCCCACCCCGCAATATGGCTTCAACCTGCGAGTAGATGTGCCCGTGGTTGATGCCAATAACCGAAAACCGAATCCGGGTGGCACCGGATAGTGCCACCCCCGCGCTCCCCAGCGAGCCGGAGCGCAAAATGGCGGGTGCGCCATCGGACAGCGCGGGCAGCACGACTAAGCCAGCCGCAGTGGCAATGGTTCCTTTGATAAATGTTCGACGGTTGTTCATGATTGAGTGATTGAGTGATTGAATGATTGAATGATTGAATAGGTTATGCGCCAGCTACTCAATCATTCAACCACTCAATCATTTAGATTTGGCAAGCTCCAGTGCCTGCGTGGTGGTGTAATATTTGGCGATCATGTTGGGTACTTCCCAGGCAGGCAATTGACCGGCTTTCAGGTACTCCAGATACTTTTGCGCTACCCGGCCAAAATGCGCTTCGTGGCCTTCCTTGTATTTCTCTGGAATGATTATCTCCCACCCCGACCCGATTTTCTTAATGTCGACGCCCGGATAGGTCTGCTGGATTTTTGGCAGAACATTTTTTAACGAAGTCTCCAGATTCTTGTTTCCGGCAAGAGTTTCAATGTACAGCGTGGGTTTGTATTGCTGCTCTGCGCCCTGCCGGATAATCAGGTTGGCTTTGGTTCCGCGCATAATCGAGTAGTGCGTATCGCCCGCTCCTTCGGGTGCTTTGTAGGCCCACGTAACGGCTACTTTGGCGTGAACGCCTTTGAGCTGGTAGTTGATTTCGCCGTTGCTGTAGACGCGCAAAATGCTGTCATTCACCACGTCTTTTTTTAGATAATCTGGGAAAGCGGTTTGTTTGGTGATGGCGTTGAACTGACTCAGGCTCATGTCCGTAGTCCACCGCCGGGCCGACGTCAGCCGAATATCTTTTTGATAATCAATCACTTGCTCAGGAAAACTCGCCCATTGCACCAGATCGACTAAGTGCGTCGTTACGTCTACGATGCCTTCGCCCTGCTGCGCCACGTCCATAAACCACGACGGGCGCGTAAGCACACTCCCCGACACGTTTTTGTAAAAATGGTGAACGCTTTCTTTTGTGATAGCCGGATTGTCGGGCGTACCTTTTTCCAGCGTACCAAACACCTCGGCTTGCTGCGAAAAGGCGCGTTGCAGCATGGTCGTGATTTCGTACCGCTCCGTCATGATGTCGTAGAGGATCACCTTGTTTTTCTCGGCGGTGGCAAACGATTCTTTGAGTTTATCGAAGTTTGACGCGCTGATTACCATGGGCTTATCGGCCAACACGTTGAATCCGGCCCCAACGGTTTTCAGGATGTAGTCCGTTTTCAGGCGATTGTTCCCCGCCATCACAACTACGTTCCCATTTTTATCGGCGATCATTTTATCCAGGAAATCGGCACCCCGATATATCTCTTCTTTCCAATGCGTCGGGTTATCGACACGGGTATTGTAGCTCTGAATTTTGTCGAGATGCAGTTGCAGGTCAGCCCCATCGGACGCATATACATGCACAACGGAATCAACGCCCTCATACATTGTTTTTTGCACCAACGCGGCATGAAAATGGCCGGGGTCTAATGTAATCAGGCGAATCTCGCCATTGGCTTTTTCATTCTTTTCCGACGATTGGCAGGCGGTAATCAGCGCGGCCATAAACAGATAAACTACGGTGGAGGGGACTTTCATTGACATGTTTTTTTCAACACAGAGGTAACAGAGCAAAGCACGGAGAGCACAGAAACAGGAAGCCTATTTAGAATTTCATATAAACTGTTTTTTGTCATTCCGACGCAGGAGGAATCTCAAGCTTGACTAATACGCAACGTTGAGATTCCTCCTGCGTCGGAATGACAAAAACGGCTTATCACTCATTTTGCAAAGTTTCAACATTTTCAAAATATGATTGCAAAACGTTCTCCGTGCTTTACTCTGTTACCTCTGTGTTTTATTTAGAAGCCATCGCTTTCACGGCATACGTTGCCCGTTGCGGACGCGACAGTAGTTTGTTGGCTTCGGGGTCGTTTTTGAACTGTTCTTTTTTGGGGTCCCAATAGAGTTTTCGGTTCAGTTTCATGGCCGCGTGGTGTAGCAAACAGGCCGAACACGAGCGGTGTCCTACTTCGGCGGGAGCAATCGGCTCTTTCCGGCTGACGACGCTCTCCAACCAATTGCCATGATGTTCCTTGCTGACGGTTAGATGGGTTTCAGTCGGGCCAATCACCGACGTAATAATTTTCGGGTCGCTGGCATCGAGCTTTTTGGCGGCATTTTGTTTGGCAACCGGATCGCTGGCTGTAACAGCCGCATCGCCCCGCGACACGAAAATCCAGCCTTCGGTTCCTTCAAACTTAATGCCGTTGGGAATCTCGTTGCTCACAATCATGCGAACACCGTTTTCGTAGAGGGCTTCGGTTTGGAAGATGCCGTGTACATCCCACAAGCCACTTTTCGGAAAATCAGCTTTACCCCAAATCTCGACCGGGCCGGTATGTTCGGTGTTCATGGCCCAGTGCGAGCAGTCGATGTGGTGCGACCCCCAGCCGGTAATCATGCCCGCGCCAAACTGTTCGCAACGCAGCCAGCCGGGGCGGTCGTAACCCACCTGCGGATGCACCCGTTTTTCGGTGTAATAAACCTCCGGCGTAGTGCCCAGCCACATATCGTAATCTAAATTCTTCGGAATGGGCATCTTTGCTTCTTCATCGCCCGACGGGTCGCCGGGGAGGCCGACATACACGGTTTTCAACTGCCCGATTCGGCCATTGCGCACCAGTTCGGCGGCATAGCGAAACTGCTCCGACGACCGCTGCTGACTACCGACCTGCACAATACGTCCCGACTGTTTCACGGCATCGGCCATCATGCGCCCTTCGGCAATGGTGAGCGAGGCCGGTTTCTGCATGTACACATCTTTTTTAGCCCGCACGGCATCGACCACAATGGGCGCGTGCCAGTGGTCGGGTGTGCTGACAAGTACGGCGTCGATGTCTTTGTTCAGCAGCAACTCCCGGTAGTCATGGTACACCCGAACACCGTCGTAGTCTTTGCCCGATTTCTTGGCGTAATACCCATTGACCAACTGTTTCGCTTCGTCGGCCCGCTTCGTATCCAGATCGCAAACGGCCATAATCAGGGCATTGTCATATTGCCACACACCCGGTATGTCATGCGTACGCGAGATGCGTCCTGTACCGATGGCGGCTACGTTGATTCGGTTGCTGGGCGCGTTTTTGCCAAATACCGAAGCCGGTACGATGGTCGGGAAACCGTTCATAACAGCCGTAGAAACAAGGGTTCCTTTCGCGGCCAAGTCAAGAAATTTCCGCCGGGAGACAACTGATTTTTTCAATGGAGCCATGAGTTGAGCGATTTGGAATCTTGTAGATACTGGTCGTGTGTAAAGAAGCCCGGTTTCTTCAATTTTTACTATCGTTGGGCTGGCTACCGTTGCTACCGAAAAATAATTTATAAACCTTCGCCCCCGAAAACTGTCTATTGGCGGGGAAGGCGAATCGTGACGAAGTGACCTATTAGTGGATACACTCGTCAGATATGCCGTTCTTTACTGATGAAAACTTTCGCTCAGAGCCGTGCCACGGTTCTTTTAGCTTAATCAGGAACCGTGGCACGGCTCTGAGCGAAAGTCCTATTGATAATGATCAACACTTTATTCATTGTAACCATGCGGCAACGCTACCTTGTTTTTCTTGTTCTGGCTGGCCTGACGTCATCCTGTATGTTCGGTTCGTCGCCAATGGGTTATCCGTCGGGCGGGGGACAGCAGTATCCATCGGGTGGTCAGCAATCGCCCGACGACTCGTACCCAAATTCGGGAAACTCTTATCCAAGTTCGGGTAATCAGGGAAACCAGGGCAACCAACCCGGTAGCGGTCGGGCTGCCGACCCCGGCGTAACAGTAAATAGTATTCGGCTGACGCAGGATTACACCATTCTGAATCTGACCTATACCGATACTAATAAACCACGGTATGATCAGAACAGGCAGTTGGTATCGACTGGCACCATCGGTTTTGACCCGGCAGGCTATTTAGTAGCGGCCAACGGAGCGCGGACATTTGCGTTTGTAAAGGTTGAGGGCATCCCGGTTAGGCGGGAACAAAAAGACCGAAACACGGGAAAAACGGTGCTTGTTGGCCGAAATACGTTTCCCGGCGATGTCATCAGTTTCAGCCTGTATTTTCAGCGATTGGACAAAGGCTTAGAGAATTTTGACCTCTTCGAGTGTGTTAGTGACCAATTTACCTGCTGGAATATCTACAATCTGCACGTTGATAATCCGGCGGATCAGGTCGTTTATGTACCCCCAACCACGCCGACACCCGTACCGAAATTACCTAAAAAACCGGCTAACCTTCCCCAACCATCCGGTGAATCGGGGGGCGAGATGGAAGTTCCTAAGCCTAAACCAACACCAGCACCAGCCCCCGTGCTTACCATCGTAACGGTATCGGGCGTGGTGAGCGATGCAAAAAACAAACGCCCCGTTACAGCAACCATTGATTATCAGCTTTCGGCCAGCAAACAGGCCATTGACTCGGTACAGAGTTTCGCGTCGACGGGTGCGTATCAAATGAGTTTGCAGAAAGGGCAGGTGTATACCTACATCGCTTCGGCGCGGGGCTATCAGTCGGCAAACGGGGTGCTGGATTTGAGCAAAGTGGCGGGTGGGCAAAAGCTTACCCGCAACATCACCCTGACGCCCTTAGCGGTAGGCGACAAAATCACGCTGAAAAATATTTATTTCGAGATGTCGAAGTCGGATTTGCTGTCGGCGTCGTTTGCCGAATTAGACAAACTGGTATCCATGATGCAGGACAATCCCAACATGACCATCCGGCTCGAAGGCCATACCGACATCATCGGCGATCATGACAAAAACCTGCAACTTTCCCGCGACCGGGTTATTGCCTGCCAGCGGTATCTGGCTCAGAAAGGCATTGATTTAGAACGGGTTCAGGCTACGGGCTACGGCGACACGCGCCCCATTCTGACCAAAGGCACCGACGAAGAACGCAAAGTAAACCGTCGGGTCGAGTTCGTCATTCTGGCGATTTAAGGGATCGGAGATAGTCTTTTATCAGCCCATGACTTTAGTCGTGGGGCTGACGATAGACGAACCCATGTATTCTGTTAACCGTTTCAACGGTTTTGCTAATTTGAAACCGTTGAAACGGTTAAGGACATGATTATAGGGGTTGTCACTATGCTCATAACCCACGACTTTAGTCGTGGGCTGAAACCACTACAAATTCACATCTTTTCCTTGCGCCAACTGCCCCAGCAACCGCTCGACATTGGCTTTGTTGTTTGCATCGGGAGCCACGGCGAGGGCTTTCTTACCCCATTCGGTAGCAGCTTTGTAGTCGCCAACGGCCGAATACCCGCGCATCAGACCCATGTTCGACATAAACACGTTCGGGTATTTTTTTGCCAGTCCCTGAAACAACGCAAGGGCTTCTTTCGCTTTTTTCTGACCAATAAGCTGCCGACCATACTGATATGAATCGGACAAAGTAGCCAATGGCAGAGCCTCGGTTATGAGCGCGTTGGCCTCGGCATTTCGGTTCAGCATCGTCAATAAACGGGCTTTGGTTCGCAGCGTATTGAACGTTTTTTCACCCACAAACTGGCCGTTGATGGCATAGTCGGCCCAGCGCAGGCCTTCGTCGAGATTGGTGTTATGATCGGCGGTGTAGGCAGCGGCCTGTTGATAGGCTTCGGCTCGGAATCCCTTTTCACTGCGCAGTTCGTTCCGTAGCGAAGCCAGTTGGGTTTGTGCCAGATTAATCCCAACCGTGAACGGAATCGCCCATTTCTCCCATTCCAGAGCCACCACTGCCGAGCTATCGGTTTCGTTCATAAACTCGAATTTGAGCCGCTCCACCGTCGGCTGATCTTTGCGGGGTTTCACCATCACACGCAGGGCATCTTCCTTCGAATCATAGAAATAACTACCCCACGAACTGGTGTTTTTCGAGAAAATAACGGTCACTTCATTTTCCTGTACACCCATCATCAGGCCGTAGGTTCCAGCCGCTAATGGCTTGCCTTCTACCGTTACGTCGGTGCTGAACGAGATGGTTGTATTCTCGTTGGCACCGGCTCGCCAGGGTGCTTCTTTGCTGGTGCCGAAGCCCAGATCTTTATAGCCGAAATGAACCAGTTGCCCCCATATTTTTCCTTCGCGTCCTTTCACAGCCGGTCGATTGTAATTAACCGTGACATCGGTAATGCCGATGCGTTCCGAAACGGATGCTTTTTTATTGCCGCCATCGGGCGGGAACGTGAGCTGCGCCATTGCCGATACCGAGCACAGGCAGAGCGTGGCGACTAACAACGTAGATTTTCTCATGACTTTGGCCTTACGTGAATGAGTAACGAATTGCCAAAGTACTGTTTTTTGGGCTGGTTGGGCAAGGCGAATTATATGAATGGTTAATTGTGCCTGTGCCCTATCCGATTTACGACAGGCTGAAAAGCGTCTTCAACCCTTCCTTCAGTGAGGCTGGCTTCCGCCCAAGCAAATTTTCCAGGTCGTGACTCACCGCATCTTCCTGCCCGTTTTTTATATCGGTTAAAAATCCAACGATTCGCCGAGCGATCACGTCGGGCACACCACGCCCTTTCAGTTGAGCCTCGAAGGCTGATTTCTGCGCCGGTGTATAGTGTACCGGCTTACCCGATAAGTCGGTTAACGCAACCGCAACATCGCCCAATGAATACGACTCATTTCCAGTGAGTTGATAAACCTTATTCTCATTTCCCTCGTCGGCTGCCAATGCATTGGCCATCGCTTCGCCCATTTCGTTTCTGAGCGCAAAGGGCACTTTTCCCTGACCAGTCGGCAAATTAATTCCCGTCTCAAAAACGTTCGGCCCCACGAACTGCGGCAGGACGTCCATATACAGGACGTTGCGAAACAGCGTATAAGCCAATCCACTCGCTTTAATGTAATCTTCCGTCTGAAAATGACCTTCCATTAACTGGTTTTCCATTGTGTCTCTGTCTTTCAGCGTTCGGCTGGTGTAGGCAATTCGTTGAACGCCTGCTTTTTTGGCAGCATCCACCACATTTTTGTGTTGCTGAACGCGGTTGTCCTCATCCGTTCCGGCAATCAGCAGAACCTTGTCAATCCCCTGCATTGCCTTATCGAGCGAGGCCGTATCATCGTACGTACCGACACGGATATCCACTCCTTTTGCTTTTAAGTCAGCGGCTTTGTTTTCGTCGCGGACAAGGGTAACAAGTTGAGAAGCGGGCATCTTTTTTAGCAGGAAATTAATCGTGGCCGAGCCGAGGTGACCCGTTGCGCCGGTTATAAGAATCATGATTGTTCGTTTTAATTAAGCCTGAATACGCTCGATTTACCTGTTAAGATGGATTCTTTATATAGCGTCCATTATACATTTTGAAACACAGCCGCGAATTCTTTGGCAAAATCCGTCATTTTCACCTTACCCATAACGGGCCGGTGCTGGTCATAATCCTCCCGCAAGGCTCCGCTGTGTGTGCTGGCTCCAAGGTCAACAAAGTTGGCGACAAGATGGGGCGGCATACCGCGCTGTTCCATACCACTCTGCATTTGCTCATTGGTGAACGTTATCCAGGTTAGTTCCGGTTTTCCAATAGCAACACCCAGGATGCGGGCAATCTCGCTGGCGGTGAGGTCGTCGCTGGCTACGTAGCGCACATTCTCGCCAGTAGACTTTGTCAGCTCCTCCGCAGCGGCAGTAGCGATATCAATGGGGTGAACCAGCACGATTGTATCATCGCCACCGTAGTTGGCACCAATAAAACCCTGCCCTTTTATCATCCCGGCGAAGTTTAACAGATTGTAGTAGAAATAACTGGGGCGCAAGTGCGTGACTGATACGCCAGACAGCCCATTGAGCATTTCCTCCACATCATGCGAACCGACGATAAACCCGGTGCCTTTATCCAGATGCGCCCCGTAACTGCTGAGATGAACTACCCGTTTTATGCCCGACTGCTCAATGGCCTTCGCATAGTTTTGGCCAAGTCTTCGGTAGTAGGCGAGTTGATCGGGTTCGGCAAAGTTTGGCGGTATCATCACATATACGGCATCGGCACCGGTAAACGTGGCCGTCAGAAAATCAACGTCTTCTAATGAGCCGATGGCAGCGACAGCCCCCAGTTCTTCAATGCCCGATTGTTTTTCGGGCTTGCTGCTGATCAACGTAACTTCATGGTTTTTCCCAACTAACTCTTCGGTCAGGGGTTTGCTGATGTTGCCTAAGGAACCGGTTATTACAATGTTCATATCGCTGTTTTTTTGGTATTGCAAAGCACCGACTCAACCAGCAAGCAGACGTAGCCAAATCTATCGTTGTTGTAGTCAAAACAAGAATTATTATTGGTTTTTGGCAAAGCACAACGGTGGCAATCACTCCACCAGCGAAGCACCTTGCCTTGCCCATTGGTAGAGCGATTGCCACCGTTGTTAACGCTCAAACGGCTCTAAGCACATCCGGTGCGGAGACGTTATGCATGCCGATTTTCTCAAAAAGGGCCATCATCTGCGGCTGGTTTATATGCATACCCAATCCTTTTGGGGGTAAGGTGAACGCTTCGGCAGGCATACCCCCAGCCATGATGACCTGCTCGAAACCGGCTGGTGTGTACAGGTTCAGCAGCGTAGCCGTCTCACTGTCAACCCGGAAGCTGTGAACCGTACCTCTTGGAATCCAGACGAATGACCCCTGTTTAGCCACCAGTTTTTCATCACCTGCCACATAAGTAATCTGCCCTTCGTTGACAAAGAAGCCTTCGTCCTGATCGTGGTAATGAGGACCGGGGCCAGAACCTTTGGGACACAACTGCCACATCATCGAAAACGCTCCGTTCGTGGTTGCCTGTTCGGCCAGTACCACCCAGAGGATGTCGACCATCCAGTAGGGCTTACCTTGCTGGTAATTGAGTTCAAATGGTTTGTTTAGCATGGTATAATTCGGATTAAACCCGTTTTATAATGACCGTTTTACCGCCCGGATGTCAGCACGTCATGAGCAGAAGTCCAGGTCAAACCCGGATAACGCGCGTTGTCTAATGGGTCGTTCTGCGTGCTGAACATGCTCAGCATATACTGCATCTGCTGCCAATTCGCATAGAGGTCCTGCTCGCCAGCGGGGTTGGCCGCACGGACGTGCTGGATTTGGGTAGTCAGGTCGGCGCGGGAGCCAAGGCGCACGAGAGCGAAATGGCCTTTTCCGGCGGCTTCTGCCACAGGAACTAACTCATTTGGGCTGATCTGAAAGCTGGCGATGCGCAGGAAGCGGGGCGCGGTTGGGTCAAGGGCTGCGGCTGCGGTAAAGGCGGCTGTGTCGTCCATCGTCGTGAAATCAATGCGCCAGTCAGCATCTTCCCAGTAGCCTACCTGCTGTTTCTTGAAATCAAGCAACGGAATGTTGTACATGAGGATTTCGCCGAACGCTCCGTTCAGGATCGAAGTGGCCTGAATGGGTGCTTTGTCGAGGTACGCTTTGAACTCCCGGCGCAGGTCGAAATTGCGGTTTTCACCCGCCGGGAGTTTGGTATAGTCTGTCGAAAAGTCGGACGGAATAAAGCGGGGTACGCCAGCCGCCACAGCCGCATCCAGCACAACCGACTGCGTGTCCACAATTACATCGCGCAGGCCAGCCACCGTCGAAATAACCACGGCTACTCCCTCAAATGCAGGTGCCAATTCCTGGGCATCCGTCATCTCCGACCGGATTACCGTTACACCTTTTTTGGTCAATTCATCAATTTTGGCCGGGTCGCTGCCGGGCCGAACGATAGCACGAACCTCAGCACTTTTGCTTAACAGGGCTGTAACGATTCGTCCGCCCAGATTGCCGGTTGCACCGACCACTGCAATTGCATTTTTCATGTTGTTTTATGTTTACGCTGAATCACGTTATATGAAATGGTCAATCGGCGCAGCGGCTTTCGCTACGCCGATTGACCAGAACAAAGGTCCTTCTATAGATACGATTAAAATAGTCTGAATCGGGCAGAAAATAGTCCGATCAGCCAAAGTAGACCGTTCGGTATGTCACAACCAGAACAAGTATGACCTTATTATTTTAGGATGGCACCGGCCACCTGACTGGACACTGGTCAGTGCAATGCTCACGGGATTAGGTACGCTACTCGGCCAGAAAGCCTACTACTGCTTCCAGCACCCGCTCCGGTTTTTCCTCAAACATATAGTGGCCACTGTTTAAAATGCCGATCACCTGAACATTCTCGGCCACGTAAGGCAAACTCATTTGCAAATAGTTGTAGGACACATGACTGCCGATACCCAGGACTGGCATAGTGAGTCGGGCGTATGTATTGGCATCAGCAATGTCCTGTTCGAACGCCTGATACCAGGCATTTGAGGCCCGGATGTTCTCAGGCTGGTTATAGATGGCCGCGTATACCGTCCGGTCGAAGGCCGACATCAGGCTTTCATCCAGCATCACGTAGTGAAACAGATAATCCAGCAGATACTCAAACCGTCCCGCCAGCAACTGCTCCGGTAGCTCCTTTACCTGGTTGAAGGCCATCCACCAGGTGTAGGGATGCTGCCCGTCCATTTTCCCGGCAAATGAGCCGGTAGCCGGTAGCATAGGCATCTGCATCATGCCCTCGCTGGGATGCGCCCCGTCAGCCAGGATGAGTTTTTCCGTCGCTTCCGGGTGGTTGAAGGCAAAGCTGCTGGCCACCATACCACCAATATCGTGCCCCAAAAGCGACACTTTGTTTAGGCCCAATTGCTGGACCAGTTCGTAAATATCCTGAGCCATGTTTTTTTTATCATAGCCCGTCGTGGGTTTATCCGAACTGCCCATGCCGCGAATGTCTACAATAATGACCCGGTAATGCCGGGCCAGTTCAGCGGCAATGGGATGGTAAGAATACCACGTCTGCGGCCAGCCGGGCAGGCAGACCAGGGCTGGGCCGCTGCCCCCTTCGACGTAGTGAAGCCGCACGCCGTTGACGGTGGCGTAGTAATTGCTAAAGCCGGGGAGTTTTTTGACTAATTCCTCGTCCGAGCAGGCACTCGGCAGGGCGGTCTGGGCCGGTTGGTTTTGCGGAGCTGCACCGCCCTGCTGTTCCAGGGTGCCGGTGCGGTCGATTGTTGACACGGGGGTATTCATAGAGACGACTTAGTTAAGTAGTAGCAGCGGAAAGACTGCTTTTTTGATTGACTCAAAGGTCCCCCATTCCGACTCGGCAACCCGCCCGATTCCTGCGCTATTCTATCAAATTCGTGCTGTTTTATCTACATAGTTAGCCGCGCTGAAACGCACGCGGACTTTGGCCGACGGCCCGTTTGAACACAGCCGAGAAATGGGCAGGTGAGGCAAAGCCGAGTAAATCACCGATAGCAGCCAGGGGTAAGTCGCCCACCCGCAACAACTGTCGGGCACGCCGGATTTTCCAACTCAGCACGTACTGATACGGCGACAGGCCGGTGGTTCGCTTAAATCGGCGGGCAAAGTGAAACACACTCAGGTTGGCCAGTTCCGCCAGGGCGTCCAGCGTGATGGTCTGTTGGGCATAAGCTTCTAAGTAAGTATCAATGCGGACCAGCACCGGAGTGGGCAACCGGGTGCTGGTACCGGTAATACGCTGTTCAAACGAGGCATGGTGCTCAATCAGGTGATAACTGAGGGTATTGGTCAGCGACTCTACATATAATTTCCCCAGCGTGTGCTGACTACCGGCGGCTGCGAGTAGCTGCCGCCCCAGTTGTGTTAGCAGCCCGTCCTCGAACCGAAATCGGTCGTGCAGTGCGAAGTGTGTCAGGTCTAAGTTTTGGCGAGCCTGCGTCTCCAGCAACTGGGCGTCTATGTGGAGGTGGATGGTGTCCGTCGGCCCGTCCCAGTTCGATGGTCCATACTCGCCAGCGGGGTACAGGCCAGCGTCGCCGGAGCCGAACAGGGCGACTTCTCCCCGGCTCCCACTCTGGCGTCGCGAGTGAACGGGTTTCTCTCCCTGGTGGAGGATGAGCAGGTGTTGCTGGTGGAAATGCGCTGGCAACTCCATTGCTTCCAGTTGGTAGCGTTCCACCTGTAGTCCCGGCCAGGCTTGCATTGCACTGGAAACCAGTGCTGGGCGGCCATACATCTCATCGTTGTAGGTATTGCTCATAGGAATGCAGCCGCAAGCGTTAGTTAACTGCAACTGCCTGTTTGGGCTGAATGTTCACTTCCGACCCTCTCCCGTAAGACAGACCACTCTAAAATAGCGCATTGGCTATTTTGCGACTTTCCCCTGAAAGTAGACCTGTGAAACGTAGCGGTTCTTGTCGGCCGGTATATGAATTGCCTTGGTTGAAGCCAACAAAAATTTTTCCATAAATACGATTAAAATAGGCAGAACAGAGCAAAAAATAGTCCGATCAGCCAAAGTAGAGCCACGGGTGATTATTCCTTTTACAGTTTGTATATCCGTGATGTTTATGGTTTTCGACTTCGCTCCCGGTGAAAAATTTAACTTTTTAACCGCTTTCGCTCAGCGGGTTGATGCCACCCTTCAAGACAACACGCTCACCTTACCTCCCTCATTAGGAATAGGGTCGATCAGGCGCGTCCGGCTGGCACCCGATTTCTCGCTACTGATTCACCAGTATGTCCTGGTTGAAGAATTGATCCTCAGGCGAACGGCGGCCGACAATTCAGCGGATCGGGTGAATGTGCTGTTCCAACTCCACGCCGGGCCTGACCATCAATCTGCCCCTGACGACGCTTCGCCCACCGACCGGCGAGACGGGTACACCATCCGCATTACCTCGCCTGACATCAATTCTGAACTTCGCTTCCCGCCTAACCGCGCTATTTTTTTTACCGTGCTCAGCATGGCCCGCCCTGCTCTGCATAATCTACTCAGGATCAATACCATGAACGGTGTCGTTGAACAAATCCTGGTCGGTAAACAAGGGTTTCTTTTCTATGAAACAATGAGCACCGACGCGCAGAAAACACTTAAGGCACTCGTTGCCGTGGATACCCAACAGGAATTAGGGCCACTCCGCATCTGGATTCTGGTGCAGGAACTACTGTGCTGGTTGTTCGACCGTTTGCTGGCGCGGGAAATCGGAAAACACCGGTCCATTCATCGGGTGGATGCCGAGCAGTTAGAACGGGTCAGGACAGCGGTCGTGGCGGATTTGAGCACCCCTCCGCAACTGCCTGAACTGGCCATTCTGGCGGGTATGAGCATCTCCAAGCTGACGGACCTCTACAAGCAGGTCTTTGGCGATAGCATCTACGACTATTTTCAGAAAGCAAGAATGGACGAAGCGGGTTATTTACTAAGGCAGGGCGGCTTTTCCGTATCTGAGGTAGGTTACCGACTGGGGTTCAGCAATCTAAGCCATTTCAGCCGCCTGTTCGAAAAGCATCAGGGTAGCACGCCCAAACGGTTCGCAACGAACCGGTAAGCCAATAGTCATTTTGGCGGAATCGGTGCTTTCGCCAACCTACCCCAGGCAACAAAAGCGGCAATAGCAGCAAAAACAATGTTCACGCCGATCACCGATGCCTCTCCCCTTGCAACATGGAACACACTGGCAAAAATCATAAGGACAATAACGCCCATTGCTGCCATTGGGGTAAGTTTGGGCTGAATACGCAACAGTGAGGGCAGTATCAATCCAGCCGCACCCACAATATCGACGATGCCAGTGAATTTGACCAATGAAGCAGGAACCTGACCAGCCCAGGGCCACATGACAGCTAAGGTCTCTACTGGTTGAGCCAACTTCATTATTCCGGCCCAAACAAGGCTGACTGACAGCATAATCTGGGCTATCCATAAGGCGATATGGAGCGTTTTCGATGGAGTGCGCTGGTTGACCATTCTATAATCCGTTTTTAGTAACGGGAGCAAACGTAGCTATATTTGCTATCCATCAGAAAGCACTACCCTGTTAGATAGCTACCATCAATAAGGTAGTAATACGCAAACACAACCAGCCAACAAGACCAATATGCTAACAGGTGAAGGATGTCCTAAAACGATGCTATCGATCAGAGATGCGCTGGAAGCACTGGAAGGACGATGGAAACTGCTGATTTTGTTTGCTTTATCTCCGTCTCCCAAACGCTTCAAGCAACTATCGAAAGAGGTCAATGGCATTACCGACAAAACGCTGTCGAAAGAACTGAAGAGCTTAGAAGCCAATAAACTGGTCAAGCGACAGGTTTACGATACGTTCCCGCCAACGGTGGAATACTCCATTACGGATCATGGAAAATCGCTTGAAAAAGTGATGGAAGAATTGCATTACTGGGGGTTGGCGCACCGCAAAACGATTATCGGAAACTGATTGTTGTCCGTCGGCTTGGCACACGCGATTCTGGAAGCGGAGTCGATTAATATACTTTCCCCGAAGTTTCCATCGCCACCGTATTAACCAATTTCGGAACCAATCAGTACAGTAATGTGAATTCAGCAGCGCGTACGGTGAACGTTATAATCTGTGCCCATTGTTTAGCTTGTACACGCGGGTAGCCGGAATGTGGACGCATGGGCCACCCGCCCTGTGGGCTAAATTTCCCTATCTTTGCCAATTATTTTTTAACCGCACTGGCGGTCGGGCACTACAGCCGGACCGGTTTGGGCGTTCGATCCTGTCAGACGTGAAGTATCAACAATATGAGTCCCTCGATTACGCGCAGATTGCGGCCGAGGTATTGACTTACTGGAATCAGAATCAGGTATTTGAGCAGTCGGTTTCCATCCGCGAGGGGAAGCCAAGCTTTACGTTCTACGAGGGTCCGCCGTCGGCGAATGGAACGCCGGGTATTCACCACGTAATGGCCCGGACCATCAAGGATATTTTTTGCCGGTATAAAACCCTGCGCGGCTTTCAGGTCGAGCGGAAGGGCGGCTGGGATACGCACGGCCTGCCCATTGAGTTGCAGGTCGAAAAAGAACTCGGCATCACCAAAGATGACATCGGCAAACCCGAATCGGAAGGGGGTATCAGCGTGGAGGAGTACAACCGCAAATGCCGCGAAACGGTCATGCGGTTTACCGACCAATGGAATGACCTGACCCGGAAAATGGGCTATTGGGTTGACCTCGACAATCCGTACATCACCTATAAAAACGAGTACATCGAGTCGGTATGGTATCTGCTTAAGCAACTGTACGATAAAAATTTACTCTATAAAGGCTACACCATCCAGCCGTATTCGCCGAAAGCCGGAACGGGCCTGAGTTCGCACGAGTTGAACATGCCCGGTACGTATAAAGACGTGCGCGACACAACCGTTGTAGCACAGTTTAAGGTGAAACGTACGGGCAAATCGGCGTATCTGTTCGATGCCGCTAACACCGGCGAGGTGTTTATTCTGGCCTGGACAACCACGCCCTGGACACTGCCCGCCAACTCAGCCCTGACCGTCGGTGCCAGCATTGATTATGTGCTCGTTAAAACGTTCAACGCCTATACCTTTCAGCCGATCAACGTCGTGCTGGCGAAGGCATTGGTAAGCCGGTGGTTCGATGAAAAAGGGAAAGACGGCGATTTTTCTGCCTATACCCCCGGCGACAAAGTCATTCCGTGGACGATACTGGCGGACTGCAAAGGAGCCGATCTGGAAGGCGTTGAGTACGAACAACTCATGCCGTATGTTACCCCCAAAACGCCCGCCTTTCGGGTCATTCTGGGCGATTTTGTCACGACGGAAGACGGTACGGGCATCGTGCATACGTCGCCGACGTTTGGAGCCGATGACTTTCGGGTAGCGCAGGCGGCTGGCATTCCGCCCATCATGGTGACGGATGAGACGGCCGGGCCGACGTTTGGGAAAGAGGTGCCGATTGTGGATAAGCACGGCCAGTTTGTGAAGGAAATTGGTGAGTTTGGCGGCCGGTATGTCAAAGAAGAATATTATTCGGACGAAGAACGCGCCGACCCGGAGTTCAAGCCGACCGATGTGCTGATTGCCATCAAGCTGAAAGAAGAAAACAGAGCCTTTCGGGTCGAGAAATACGAACACCCGTATCCGCACTGCTGGCGGACGGATAAGCCAATTTTGTACTATCCGCTCGATAGCTGGTTCATTAAAACGACAGCCAAAAAAGATCGGCTTGTTGAACTGAACAAAACCATCAACTGGCAACCCGAAAGCACCGGCACCGGTCGATTTGGCAACTGGCTCGAAAACCTCGTGGACTGGAACCTGTCGCGCAGCCGTTTCTGGGGAACGCCGTTGCCCATCTGGCGCAGCGAGTCCGGGGAGGAGGTTTGCGTTGGGTCGGTGGCCGAATTGGTGAAAAATTGCGCGTTGGCGAATGAGCGAATGAGTGGATGGGTTCGGGAAGGCAAACTTGACTACCAGCCCTATATCGACAAGAATAAGACGTTTCTGGAAGCCCACGCGAAGGATGAGTACGATTTGCACCGGCCTTATTCGGATGAAATCTATTTCATTTCGGAAGGCGGCAACGTCATGCAGCGCGAACCCGACCTGATTGATGTTTGGTTCGATTCGGGGGCGATGCCGTATGCCCAGTGGCATTACCCGTTTGAAAATCAGGACGTTTTCAAAAAAGCATTTCCGGCAGATTTCATCTCCGAAGGCGTTGACCAAACGCGCGGCTGGTTCTTTACGCTCCACGCCATTTCGGTTATGCTGTTCGATTCGGTGGCGTTCAAAAACGTGGTTTCGACGGGCTTAGTGCTCGATAAAAACGGCGAGAAAATGTCGAAGAGCAAAGGCAACGCCGTTGACCCAATTGCCACGCTGGCGAAATATGGCCCCGATGCGACGCGCTGGTACATGGTTACCAACGCCGAGCCGTGGGACAACCTCAAATTTAACACGGAGGGCATTGGCGAAGTGCAACGGCGGTTCTTCGGAACGCTGTTCAACACGTATAATTTTTTCGCGCTGTACGCCAATCTGGACAATTACCAGATCAATCAGTTTGGCCGAATTCCGCGCGAGCAACTGCCCGAACTTGACCGCTGGATTCTGTCGAAACTGAACACGCTGGTTCGCGACGTAACGGAACAGTTTGAAACGTATAACCCAACAAAAGCCGGACGACTGATTCAGGATTTTGTCAGTGACCAACTGTCGAACTGGTACGTACGACTGTCGCGTCGGCGGTTCTGGATGGGCGGGGCCGACCTTTCGGTCGCGTCCGACGGCGAGTTAACAACGGATAAACGAGCCGCTTACGAAACGCTACAGCATTGTCTGGCAGCGGTTTCGCAACTGATGTCGCCCATTGCGCCGTTCTTCGCCGACTGGCTTTACCACAGCCTGACCGATGGTGTGCGGGAAGAATCCGTTGCGCGGGACACCCCATTCAAACATGATTCTGTGCATCTGACGGACTGGCATCCGGTTGAAGAGGAATGGATTGATTTGGAACTGGAGCGGTCGATGGAACTGGCACAGCAAGTCTCGTCACTCGTTCACTCGTTGCGAAAAGGCCACAAACTGAAAGTTCGGCAACCGCTGAGCCGGGTGCTGATTCCGGTATTGAGTGCCGATACGCGTCGGCAAATCGAGCACATTGCCCCGATTATCATGTCGGAAGTAAATGTGAAATCGGTTGAGTTTGTGGACGATGCAAGTGGCATTTTGACCAAAAAAGTGAAGCCCAATTTCAAAGCCCTCGGCCCGAAATTCGGCAAGCAGATGAAAGACGTTGCGGCCGCCATTACGGCCATGACCGCTGAGGAATTGAAAGAACTGGAACTGGCCGGTAGTTTGCAGCTTGGCGTCTACAATCTGCAACTAACTGATATTGAGGTCTTGACCGAAGACATTCCCGGATGGCTCGTTGCGAGTGAAGGCGGACTTACGGTTGCACTGGACGTACATGTAACGGACGAACTGCGCCGGGAAGGTATTGCCCGCGACTTTGTGAACCGCGTTCAGAACCTGCGCAAAGACCGCGACTTTTCGGTAACCGATAAAATCATGATCGTGCTGGAACGTACGGATGCGTTGTTGGCCGAAGCCATCGAAACCAACCGCGCCTACATTCAGCAGGAGGTTCAGGCTATTTCGCTCGATCTGGTAAATAATCTGAACGGCAACGGCCAATCGGGTTCGGCAACAGAAATTGAAATGGACGAGTTTCGGTTGCGGATTACAATTGATCGTGCCTGATTAGTTTGGCATACTTTTTCTAACAAAAAAGGAACCTCTAAATGGGGTTCCTTTTTTGTTAGCACGGCTTGTACGTGGCTTCCAGGTAGTAATTTATCCCGGCCATCTACCGTAACGATACAACGGCATGAATTTTGTAGATAACCGCCATACCACGTAGCTGCGCCAATTATACTACTGACCATCAGCATACTACATTATTCATTTCACTAAACTCTTACGGCTTTGATCGACTATCTACGCACAACCCTGCATTCATTTGTCAATAATTATCAGGCCGTTATGTGGCGGCTGCGTGAGTGTACGCTCAACGATGAGCAATTAGGTATCGCGGTAGGGCTGAGCGGCAATGCGATTCGGAACCGACGCTCAAAACCCGACCTCTGGAAGTTATCGGATGTTGAGCGACTGGCCGGTTATTTTACATTACCGGTAACAGCCTGTGTCCAGTTAAGTAAGGTTCTGCACGAATTACCCGTGGACCTTAGAAACCTGCCGCCCGAAGAGCGACGGCGGACAGAACGTCAACTTCTGCTTAAAACAGCCCAGTTAGAATCGTACAATCAAAGCGACTGGCCGGTTCGTAATCTGCTTAGAATGCATCAGGCCCTGTTAAACGGAAAATAACTAACCATCTGATTAGTAGATAAATATAAGCCCGAATAGGATATACTCGGCAACAGACCTAACTTCACGGTGAATTCAATACGCACCGAATGACTTACCGTCTATACGCTCTTTTTGTCCTGTTCTCTTTTTTTGGCATTGACGCTATTGCCCAGGCTCCTAAACTTGTTCGGGGGCCGTACCTACAGGTTTTGACTACCACATCGGTACTGGTTCGGTGGCGTACCGACCAGCCAACAACGGGCCGAATCTGGTTTGGGTTACAGGCAAATGCACTGACCGGCAGCCAGGTCGAAACGGCTTCGGGTCTCGAACACAGCCTGACCATAACGGGTCTGCAACCAGCTACGCGCTATGCCTACACCGTTGGGTATAACGACACACAGTTAACTTCCGGAGCAGATTACTACGTAAAAACAGCGTTACCTGTCGGCGATACGCGCCCATTTCGGATGTGGGTACTGGGTGATTTTGGTTACCCCACCGACTGGCAGACAACAGCGTATCAGGCCTATCGCAGCGCAACGAATACCCACCCGGCTGACCTGTGGGTGTGGCTTGGCGACAACGCTTATTGCTGCGGCACCGACGATCAGTTTCAGCGGTATGTGTTTGATGTGTATGGGCCAACACTCCGCAATACGCCTTTATTCATCACGCCCGGCAACCACGATTATGCCGAGAGTAACACGAATTTTGATATCCCCTACTACAGTCTGTTTAATTTCCCGCAGCAGGCTGAAATCGGTGGGGTTCCCTCCGGGTCGAAGTCTTATTTCTCGGCTAACTACGGCAATGTTCACCTGATTTCGTTGGATTCGCAGGGGCAGGAAGGTGGTCAGTATCGGCTCTATGATACGACCGGTACGCAGGTTCAGTGGCTCAAACGCGATCTGGCAGCCAATCGCCAGCCCTGGACCATCGTTATTTTTCACCACCCGCCCTACTCAAAAGGAGCGCATGACTCCGATACGGAAACCCAGATGCGGCTCCTGCGCGAAAACCTCACTCCCATTCTGGAGCGGTATGGCGTCGATATAGTCATGAACGGACACAGTCATGGCTATGAACGATTTTATCGGCTCAAAGGGCATCGCGGCTTAGCGAACACATTCGACAGGGGGGTTCACATAGCCGAGAATACGACGGCCCGCTATGATGGTTCGTCCAATTCCTGCCCTATCCTGACCAAAGGACAGGGAACTGTTTATGTAGTGAATGGAGCGGGAGGAGCACCAAATGGGCCAACGCCCGCATTCCCCCATCCGGCCACGGTGTTCGGTAACGTTATGAACAGTGGTTCACTGCTCATCGACGTGACGGATAACCGGTTAGATGCCCAGTATCTGATGGGCGATGGCACGATTCCTGACCGGTTTACCATCATGAAAAACGTCAACAAAACAGCCTCATTAACAGCCGAATATGCTGATACGCTCCAACTCGGTGCTTCGTGGGTGGGTGATTATCGCTGGCCGGGTCAGCAAACAGGCCGCACGATTCGTTACGCGGCCAACCAGTCGGGTACGATTCCGATTGCCGTTACCGATTCTCGCCAATGTTTGACCGATGTATTTACGCTTACGGTAGGACCGCAACCAAAATTGACAACTAAATTAACGGCATCTACGGCTGTTTGCGTCAGTAGTATTGTTGCGATAACGGCTACGCCCGAAAACACAACCAAAGCGGCTGGCTGGCAGTATGACATATTGCTGTCCGATGCGTTGGGTAATTTCACGTCCGAACAGATTGTTGGCTCAGGGCCATTGACGGATTTAAAAGCCACAATTCCGGCTAATTTAACCCCCGGTTCAGGTTACCGGCTGCGGGCAAGGCCGCGCGGCATTTCGTACGCACAGCTTGTTGCCAGTGACGGTTTTGCGGTCAAATCCTTACCAACAGCCACGCTCACCGGCTCAACAACGGTGTTGCAGGGACAGCCCGTTTCGCTCTCACTCACCTTTACGGGCGATGGCCCGTGGCGGGGAAGTTTATCCGACGGTACCACGTTTTCGGGAAGCATAAGCCCAACCGTTCTCACGCTTCAACCGGCAAAATCCGTTATTTACTCGGTGACGAGCGTCGAAAATAGCTGTGGCAAAGGGAGCGGTTCAGGTCAGGCGTCGATTACGGTGCTGCTGCCCACCGCCGAAGAGACGTTTGCAGATGGGCACCTCAGAATTTATCCCAACCCGGCGCACGATGTCGTACACGTTGAATTAACTACTCCACAGAAAAAACAGGTCAGTCTCGTTCTGCGCGACGGACAGGGTCGTTCGGTTTTCCAAAAGCAGTTTGGACAGATTTCTTCACTCTCCGAATCCATACCAATGCCCAATGCGACCGGAACTTACCTACTCACGATTCAAGCCGGAGAACACACGCTGACCCGGAAAGTAGTGCGGCAATGAAATGGGGCAAGTGTAGTCAGGAAATAGTCAAAAGTGGTCAAGAATAGCCAGCCAGTTTTTTACTACTTCTCAGGATTAGTTTGATTTTCTGAGATAGTTCGGCGAAGTTGAAAACTATGCTCAACGCGGGCCAGTTTGACAATTCCAGACCACTTATACCTAACCATTTCAAACCACCTGCCCTATTCCAAACAGAATCACAAAGAGCAATGTCGTTAGGGCAAGTTGGCCGAGTCGGGCGTTGAGTTCGGCGGGGCGTTTATGGGTGGCAATGGCCCGCCCATTCAGGATAAACAGGGGGAAAGAAAATACGTAAAGATAACCTACCAATGGGGCATCGGTCAGGAAGGAGTAGGCTACGGCGCAGACCATGCCCGTAAGCAATAAACCCCAATGATAGCGAATAGCAAGCAACAGACCGAGCCGGGCCGGAATTGAGCGTTTGCCCGTTAGTGTGTCGGTTTCGATGTCGCGTATGTTATTGACATTCAGCACGCCCGTAGCAAACAAACCGACGCTTGTGGCGGGCAATAACAAAAGCGGATTGAACGAAAGCGTGTACAGATAATACGTACCGAGAACGCCAACCCAGCCGAAGAAAATGAGTACGGCAACGTCGCCAAAGCCCGCATAGCCGTAAGGTCGTTTGCCGTTCGTATAGCCGATGGCGGCTCCAATGCTGAGCAAACCCAGCCCCAGAAATCCCCAGAAAAGTTTCGGTTCTTCGTCGAAAAAAGCAACACCCAGCAACCCGATACCACAAATGAGCGACAGCACGGCCATAATGATGATGCCGCGCAACATGGCTTCTTTCGTAATGTCGCCGGTAGCAACGGCCCGGCGGGGACCTACCCGCAATTCGGTATCTTTTCCCGAAACAGCATCGCCATAATCGTTGGCAAAATTGGACAGTATTTGCAGAAAAATGGTGGTCAGTACAGCCAAAACAGCGATTTCCCAGCTAAAATGCCGGTTCGCCAGGGCCAGAAAACTTCCGAGAATTATACTGGCTAAGGCCAATGGCAACGTACGTGGCCGGGCAGCGGCAATCCAGGATTTTATCATTTGCGAAAGAGTAAAAGAGCGAAAGAGTGAAAGAGTGAAAATAGCTTTGGTTAGCATTTCACTCTTTCACTCTTTCGCTCTTTCACCTTTAAATACCAACTGCTTTCTTAAACTCGTCGTCTTCGGGCTTCACTTTAGAAGCAAAGAAGTGCGTCAGTTCGCCTTTTTCGTTGATGACGTATTTGCAGAAATTCCAGGTAGGAACTTTGTCATTCCATCCGTTCAACGATTTGTCCGTCAACCATTTATAAAGTGGGGATTGATTGGCACCCAGCACGTCAACTTTCTCGAACATCGGGAAGGTTACGCCGTAATTCTTTTGGCAAAACGTAGCGATGTCTTCGCTGCTGCCCGGCTCCTGACTGCCAAAGTTATTGGCCGGAAAACCAAGTACCACAATTTTGTCGCCGTGTTGCTTGTAGAATTTCTCCCAGTCGGCATACTGTGGCGTAAATCCGCATTTCGAGGCAACATTCAGAATAACAACTTTCTTGCCTTTGAAACCACTTAACGATACGGGCTTGCCATCCAGCGACTTAACCGTAAAATCGTACAGGCTTTTGGTGGGTGCTACGCCCGTTGCGGGGGCACTGACTGCTTCGCTTTTGTTCGCGAAGATGCCTTTAACAATGCTTTTAAACATAAAACCGGACATAATAATGACCAGCCCAAAGGCGGTCAGCGTGAGTAAGGTTATCTTTTTCATAAAAAAGTTAAGGCAATAGCCAGACAGGATGACTGGATACTGCCTTAACGGGTTGGTGAATAAAATAGTTTATTGGTTCACGTTTCCGACTGCTTTTCAGTTGACTGCATCGCGAATATACACCTTGACACCCCCAATACGCGGAGCAACCAAATTATAGATCGACCCAAAAATAGCACCAAAAATCAAGCCGAATACCCCGTATATAATGGGCAGAAAAATGGCCATTGCAATGCCGCCCCCCATCATAGCCCCCATCCCGGATCGACCCAGGAGGGAGCCGAACAGCGAGCCAAACACTAAAAACAGCAGGGCAAAAAACAGCCCGATAACGGCCAGCAGTGCGCCATATACCAGGGCGACGGAGGTAACATCCAACTTGATAATTTCTCGTTTCATTTCGTAAAAAGATTAAGGTTTACGAAATGAATATACGAACGTTTAGTTACCTATGCATGCCTTCGGCAAAAAGCCTCAGAACGTTTCCATCAGTAGCTAATAAACCGGGCAGGGCTATGAAAGGCAGAAACAGGCTCCGGCTGTTTCTGCCGGTAAATGTGACGAAACAGCCGGAGCCGGTCTCTGCCATCACATTTTTTCTGGTACGCCTATACCCAGTAAACCCATTGCTTTCTGAATAGTCTCACCAACCGCTTTCGATAAAACAAGCCGGGTATGAAGTTTCACTAAATCGGTTTCTTTCAGGATTGAGAGTTTATCGTAAAACTGGTTAAATGTCCGGGCCAGATCGTAAGCGTATTGTGCGATATAGGAAGGAGCCAGGTTATTACCCGCATCGGCTACACGCTGCGGGTATTGGCTCAACAGGAACACCAATTGCTGTTCAATATCATCCAGTTCAGTTGCCACAATCGCCCCGTCCAAGCTCATCCCCAACTCTACTGCCTTCCGCAAAACGGATTGAACACGAGCATGAACATATTGAATGTATGGCCCCGTATTGCCGTGTAAATCAACCGATTCGGCCGGATTAAACTGCATCCGTTTCTGCGGGTCAACTTTCAACAGATAGTATTTCAAAGCCCCTAAACCGAGTTGTTGAAACAGGGCCGTTTTCTCGCTTTCGCTGAAATCATCCAGCTTGCCTTTTGCGGCATCGTCGGCGGCAGTGGACGCGGCATCGGTCGTTTCCTGAATCAAATCGTCGGCATCGACAACGGTGCCCTCGCGGGATTTCATCTTGCCCGTTGGCAGGTCGACCATGCCGTAGGAGAGGTGATACAACTCATTGGCGTAGGGCCGCCCCAACCGGCGCAAAATGGCAAACAGCACGTTGAAATGGTAGTCCTGTTCATTGCCCACAACCCAAATCTGGCGGTTGCTATGAAAGTCCTGAAACTTCATGTCCGTAGTGCCCAAATCCTGGGTCATGTACACCGACGTGCCATCCGAACGCATCACCAATTTCTGATCTAAGCCTTCTTCGGTCAAATCAATCCAGACCGAGTTATCTTCTTTTCGATAAAAAACGCCTTTCTGAATACCTTCCTCAACGACCTCTTTACCAAGTAGATACGTGTTTGATTCGTAATAAATCTTGTCGAAACTGACGCCAATATTTTTGTACGTAACGTCGAAACCGGCATACACCCAGTTGTTTAGCTGCCGCCAAAGTGCTACCGTTTCAGGGTCGCCCTGTTCCCACAAACGCAGCATCTGCTGAACGTCCTGCATGAGCGGAGCGGTTTTTTCGGCAACCTCTTTATCTGTTCCCTGCGTCACCATCTCCTCAACCTGCGCCTTATAGGCTTTGTCGAACAGCACGTAATATTTGCCGATCAGGTGGTCGCCCTTCATGCCCGATGAGTCCGGTGTTTCTCCGTTACCGAACATCTGATACGCCAGCATCGACTTACAAATGTGAACGCCCCGGTCATTCACGATACAGGTTTTTACAACGTCATACCCACAGGCCGCCAGAATCCGGCTCACCGAATCGCCTAAGAAGTTATTGCGTAAGTGACCGAGGTGCAGCGGTTTATTGGTGTTCGGCGATGAGAACTCGACCATTACGGACTGCGGTCCGGCGTCCCGGCGCTTTTTTGGCAATGTGCCGAATGCCGGATCAGCCGTAATGTCGTTCAATACCTCGATCCAGGCCGTATCGGCAATGCTGATATTAAGGAAACCCTGAACGACGTTGAACGCACGAACGAGGGCACTATTTTCAACTAACCATGAGCCAATGGCCTGACCAATTTGGGCGGGTGCCTGACGAAGCGTTTTTGTGTAGGGAAACGTAACGAAGGTGTATTGACCTTCAAATTCTTTTTTCGTTGGACTAAGTTGAACAACGCCGGCCTGACCCGGATAAAGTTCGTTGATAGACCGAACAATGTCGGCCTCTACTGTTGACTGAATATCCATTAACCACAAAAGTACGAAATGTAGCGCAAGCTGAGTAGTAAAGAGATGTCATCTTTATTCCTCTTTGGAGCAGGAAAGATGACATCTCTTTACTACCCAGCCGCGTTACTTTGGTTGCAGCGTCGTGGTTTCCTCGGCAACGGTTCTGATTTTTTCTTTCGAGAAAAAGACCGGGAAATAATTGTTTTCGGCCCAAATCGGAAAAAGATCTCCGTAATGCGGACTGTCTGGATTGCCCGACTGACCGGGATTATTGATACCCAGCGTTTTGTCCCAGTCTTCGGTATCGACCAAGATACGAAACGACGCACCCGATGTCTGATTCAACTCATTCGATGTAGCGTTGACCGTCTCCCCATAGCCGCCCCGCGCGACAGGACCGAGGTTTATTTTTTGGCGCATGGCTTTATCGACCAGATTGCTGAGCGGATGCGTGAGGGTGATGTGCTTGTTTTTTCGCTGCCCATACGACCAGTCGTCCATGTCGGAGCCGAGCCGGGTGGTGAGTTCGGCAACGGCCTTGTCCAGACAGGTCAGCAACAGACTGTCGCGGGCGGTCGTTGGTAGCAGCAGGGCGTCAACCACGCGCTTTGTCGGTAAACTTTTCAGATAAAGGCGGGCAATGACCGGTACTTTTTCGGCATAAACCGCCTGCTTCAACTGCCCCTCCCACGCTACATAAATGGAAGCCGCTACGGAGGTGGTCGTGAGTGTATAATCCCACCGGCGGAGGTAGCTCAACGCCTGTTCGGTGCGGTCGTTGGGCGAGGCTACGTTTTGCAGCAGCGGCACCAGTGTCCGGGCCGGAATGGACAAATAATCGGCCTGCAACGCCATGAAATCGACTAAATTTTTTCGCTTGCCGTCGTTCAGCACTTCCTCAATCCGGTGCGCCCGCGAAGGACCGGCCCAGGTCCAGCCAACGGCGTTTCTGTTGGGGAAATTGGTCGGCGTCAGGTTGTTGTTCGCCGTTACGACGTAACCTTCGGGTGGATTAAGCTTGTTGGGCAACTGGTTAATGGGCAGGAAGCCGCCCCACTCAAACCGACCATCGCCCGGCACGGGCACTAAGCCCGTAAAGTTCCTGCGGATGGGCGCGAGACCCACCGCCTGCCAGCCAATGGTGCCGGTTTTATCAGCCCAAATCATGTTTTCGCCCGGAATCCGGCTGAACAGACACGCCTGTCGAAACTCCGTCCAGTTGCGGGCCTGATTCATCCGTAAACTGGCTAAATAGGGCGCAGTGCCTATTTCAAGCCCACCCGACCGGATGGCGTAGGCTTTGTGATGCTGCGTATCTTCAAAGACTACCGGTCCGTGGCGCGTGTATTTGAGCGTCACTTTTTGCGGTGTGCCGCCCTTCACCGAAATGGTTTCGGTCAGGAGTGTCATCGGCACCCAGCGACTGGCCGTACCGTTGCCTTTGTACCGGTACTGATTCGGGTTGGCGGGGTTCGTTTCATACACGTATAAATCTTCGTTGTCCGTCTCAAAAATCGTCAATCCCCACGCGCCGTAGTCGTTGTGCCCAATGGAAATGCCCGGCAGCGTCGGCTCCCCGGCTCCAACTACATTCCAGTCGGGTGCATTCAGGTGAACCCAATAACGCAGTGACGGCGTTGACTGCGACCGGTGTGGGTCATTGGCGAGCATGGGGTAACCACTGGTCGATTTGTTGCCCGAAATAATCCAGTTGTTCGAGCCAACGTATTGCTTATCACCCTCAAATCCCTGCTTTACGTTCGCTTCATCTTCGTCGGCTTTGGTGGGTTGGCCCTCAAATTTAAGCGGCAATCGAAACGCTTCGTATAAATCCAGGATGGGTTGAAATAATTCGTCGCCATTAACATGGAGGGTCAGGTCAGGTTCCGTTGACGTTGTAGCCGGATGAAACCAGTACAGTTCCCGCACTTTATCGGCCCCAATCAATTTGACCAACCGCCCGTAATTCAACTCTTCCCGAACATTATAAATCAGCCCCTGATGGCGGCTGATGACCACGTCGGTGGTCCACAATCCCGGCTTTGTGTCGAGCACGCGAAACTCAAACGGAAGCTTTTCGGGTGTTTTCAGAATTTCGGTGATGTAAGCGTTTATCCCGTCGACAAAGGCCCCGATAATCTGCGGGCCACGTGGATGATAATGCAGCAACTCCTGTTGCGTATTGCCCCTAAACCGAAACAACCGGGTGCCAATATCGCGCTTAAGTTCCTGCGAGCCAAGCAATTCGGCAACAGTGCCAGTGGCCTGCCGACGCCAGATTTCTAACTGAAACAGCCGGTCCTGTGCCGCCGAATACCCCTGTGCAAAGAACAGATCGTGTTCATTTTTGGCGTAGATGTGATTGACGCCCCACCGGTCGCGGATGATTTCGACGGGTTGTTGCAGGCCGGTCGTTCGGATGGTCTGAGTTGACTGCGAATGACCGACGAGCGGCAGCAGAAAAATAAGCAGGAGGAGTGATTGACGCATAGAGCGGGGAATTTGCCAGTAAGATAACCAACAATATGCCGACCGAAACTTTAACGGTCCTTTAACAATTAAAACGCAGCTATGTTGTTATTTTTGATTACTCAGCAAAACGCACAGACTCATGAAAACGATAGCGTATATAGCCCTGTTCTTCGGTTTATCTGGTGGCCTGATGGGCTGCACTTCGGCTCGCTTTCAGTCGAACATACAAGCGAATGATGTGCCGGATTTTCATCGCATTTTGGTGGTATCAAGACTTCCGAAAACCACCGCAACCTATTTGCCCGGTTTCCAGACGGCCTTTCCGGGCGGCTATCAGGTATGTACGTTGTCGAATAGCCCTATTTCTTTCGACAGCCCGGAGCAGGCCATTCAGCAACAACGCCGGGAGTGCCAGAGCGAAGTCATGCTGACCATCGACTTTAGCCGCAACTACACAACTGGCTATGGCCAATACATTTCCGCCAATAATGAACTTCTGATGGAAATGACGAATCTGGCAACTGGTAAGCCCTTCTGGAAAGCTGTCGTTACGACAAGCGGCAGTAATGAAGTGCCTCCACAACGAATTGTGAATCAACTGATTAAAGACGGTATTGTTGAAGGCTCATTACCAACCGGCACGACATTGTCGTCGGCGAAGTGAGTGCAAACGGCCAGGTTATAAACGCGAAGTGGGGGCCGGTTCTCAAACCGGCCCCCACTTCGCGTTAGAGGTCAGATTCTCAAACCTGACCTAACGGTTGTTTTAATCCCGTAGGCTGCTCAGATACGTTTTATTGCCGTTTTTATTGATGTAGTATTTTCCACCGCGCGGGCCGGTCATAACGGCTTCGCCATTGGGGCCTTTTTGGGAGCGGTCAACGGGTGCTTTGTAGTCGGCAGGAGTCGCTTTTTCTTCCTTCACGGTCGATTTTGACACCTTCGCTACTTTGTCCATTTTCGCCGACGACTTACTCATCTTGTCGTCTTTAAGGCCCGAGTTATCCGCCATTTTGTCGGCCTTTTTAGCCGCTTTCTTCGCGGCTTTATCCGTAGTGGCGGCAACGTCTGTAGTCCCTTCTGCGGCTGCTTTTTTGGCGGCTTTTGCGGCTCTGGCAGCGGCCATCCGGTCGTTCACGGCCGTTGATTTGGCCGCGTCGGCGGTTGTATTTGCATCGGCTTTCATGGCCTTGGCCGCATCTTTAGCTGCTTTTTTGTCGGCCTTCGCCTGTGCTTTCGCGGCCGCGTCGCTGGCCGACATAGCGTCTGTTTTGGCGGCTTTTGCCGCATCTTTGGCGGCTTTCTTCTCGGCTTTGGCGGCTGCTTTCGCCGACGCATCGGCAGCACTCATTTCTTTCTTAGCCTTGTTTTTGGCTGGTTTTTCGTCCTGAGCGGTGGCGTTAAAGGCAACGAGCAGGCTAAGCGATAGACACAGGACTAACAGGTTCTTTTTCATAGTGATCGGATTGGGGTTTTAAGAGAGCCTAACGATACTGTTCGCTCTTGGGACGGAAAGATGGGGATAAAATCACAAATCCGTCAATGGAAACGACTTAAATTTTGCTTAAATTTGAGATAAAGAAGTTGTATTACTGACTGACCAATAGTCACTTGCTTCGTCTTACCTACACGAAAATTATTCGGTTTATCAGCCGCTCGTCAACACGTCAATGACCGTTTCAACACCCCATACGCAAAACCCCGCCGATTACCTCAAACGTTACTACGGATATGACCGGTTCCGGCCCATGCAGGAGTCTGTTATTGAGTCTATTCTGAGTGGTCGCGATACGGTCGTGCTTATGCCGACGGGGGGCGGAAAGTCCGTTTGTTTCCAGATTCCGGCCCTGATGCTGCCCGGCCTGACCGTGGTCGTTTCGCCCCTGATTGCCCTCATGAAAGACCAGGTAGGTGCTTTGCACATGAACGGCATCGAAGCTGCATTTTATAACAGCACCCAAACCAGCCGCGAACAGCGCGACATCGAAGACAACTGCATCAGCGGCAAACTCAAATTGCTGTACGTATCGCCCGAAAAACTGCTAACCGAGTCGTTTTTTAACTTTCTCAAACACACCACTATTTCGCTGTTTGCCATCGACGAAGCGCACTGCATTTCCTCATGGGGCCACGATTTCCGGCCGGAATACACCCAGCTCCACGTACTGAAACAACAGTTCCCAAACGTTCCAACCATTGCCCTCACCGCCACTGCCGACAAACTCACCCGCCACGATATTGCCACACGGCTCGGCATGAACGACCCGGCCATATTCGTGGATTCGTTTAACCGGAAAAATCTGAGTTTACAGGTCCTTCCCGGTCAGAACCGCATTCAGCAGATTATCCGGCTGTTGCAGCAAAAACCGGACACATCGGGCATTATCTATTGCCTGAGCCGCAAATCGACGGAATCCTTAGCGGCTAAATTGCAGGAAAAAGGCTTTAGCGCGGCTTTTTATCATGCCAAAATGGACCCCGCCGACCGCTCCAAAACGCAGGAAGCTTTTTTGCGCGACGACGTCAGGATTATGTGCGCAACCATTGCTTTCGGGATGGGCATCGATAAGTCGAATGTGCGGTGGGTGATTCATTATAATATGCCCAAAAACATCGAAAGCTTTTATCAGGAAATCGGGCGGGCAGGCCGCGATGGGGCCGCTGCGCAAACGGTCCTGTTTTATAGCTTTGCCGATGTGGCTACGTATAAAGAGATGCTGGGCGAAAACAGCCCGGCCAACCTGGGGTTGCAGTTAGCCAAACTCGAACGGATGCAGCAATATGCCGATGCCCACACCTGCCGCCGTCAGATTCTGCTCTCCTATTTTTCGGAAGAACTGCCCGAACCCTGCGGCAACTGCGACGTGTGCCGCGACCCGCGCGTTACCTTCGATGGTACGGTGCTGGCTCAAAAAGCCCTCTCGGCCATTGTCCGCACGGGTGAGCGAGTGCCCATGAATTTGCTGATTGATATTTTACGCGGCTCCCGCAGTCAGCAGGTGTTGCAGGGCGGCTACGACCAGGTAAAAACCTACGGCGCGGGCCGCGACATGCGTTTCGACGACTGGCGGAACTACATCCATCAACTTATTAATATTGGCGTGATTGAAATTGCCTACGACCAGCACTATGCCCTCCGCCGGGGTATGCTGGCCGAACAGGTATTGAAAGGCGGCCGAAAGATTGACCTCGTTCGGCCCGACGATGCGCCGAAACCGGTGGTCGAGAAAACCCGGACAAAAACCGAAACGCAAGGCAACGAACTGTTCGAGCGTTTGCGCGTTATCCGCAAGCAACTCGCCGACGAGCAGAACGTGCCCCCCTACGTTATTTTCACGGATACAACCCTTGAAGACATGGCCCGTCAGCGGCCCGTTACGCCCGATGCGCTCCGCAATGTGAGCGGTGTTGGCGAACGCAAACTACACCTGTTTGGCAAACGGTTTCTGGATGAGATTGTCGGGCATGTTCGGGGCAGGGTTCAGGCGGGCGAAAAACCCAAAGGTTCGACTCAGTTAATTACCTTCGATTTGTATAACAGTGGTCTGACAATTGGCGAAATTGCGACCCAGCGTCAGCTAACGACCGGCTCGGTGGCGGGGCATTTGGTTCAACTGTCCAAGTCGGGTTATGACATTGATTTAGTATCGCTCATCGACCCGATTGAACGGCGGGAAATCGAAAAAGCCATCGCCGTTGTTGGCCTGGAAGAAGGGCGTTTAAAGCCCGTTTTCGATTATTTAGGCGGTCAGTATGATTACGGTAAATTGACGCTTGTAGCGGGGCTTTTATAGATGTAAAGTCCTGTTTTCATGGGTGTCATTGGATAATTCTTAGAAAACTATTTGGTAGATACCCGGCTATCAGCTACATTCGTATTCTGTTATTGGACAAACCCGTTACTTCGGTACGGGTTTTACTGTCTCTATGTTTCACAACAACTATTGTAATTTTGATTAAAAAAGTAAGTTTTTCACTGCTTATAGCCGCTTCGCACTTGGGCATCGCTTCGCCGGGTGTCGCTTCGTCGGCCCCCGCTTTCCCCTTTTTTGGGGTCGATACGAGCCGGGTATTTCCGTCGTCGAGTGGCCTGAACAGTCCCGAACTCTTAGTCGTTGACTCGACAAAACACCTGTTTCCAATTTATTTCTGCGGAGAGGAAGTTCCGGTCGATGATGCGCGTGTGTCGCGCCGGTGGGTGCAAACGCTCCGCACGTACGGAGCGCAACCTGAATTTCTGCTCGACCTGCGCGTTCGGGCATCTACTTTTTTTCACACCATTGACCCGATTCTTCGGAAATATAAAATTCCCCGCGATTTCCGATTCATGCCATTAGCCGAAAGTGCGCTCGATAACAGCAGCGTGTCGTATAAAGGCGCATCGGGTTACTGGCAGCTAATGCCGGGCACCGCCCGCGAGCTGGGTTTAAAAGTAGACGGCGATATTGACGAACGCTATAATCTGCAAAAAGCAACCGTTGCCGTTTGTCGCCATCTGCACCAGTTGTACCGGCAATTAGGTTCGTGGACACTCGTAGCCGCTGCTTACAACGGAGGCATTACCCACGTTCGGAACCGGATGGAACAGCAGGGTCAGACAAATTATTACCGGCTCCGGCTGCACCGCGAAACAAGCCACTACCTGTTTCGGATTTTGGCGTTTAAAGAGTTGCTCAGTAACCCGCGTCAGTACGCGCTTCTGCTTCGCAGCTCGACCATTGCCGAACTGACCAAGCCCCTGCCAAGTTGGAATAAACCACTGGCACTGCCAAAGAAAATTAAAGACTCGCCAACCATTGAACTGATTGACGACGATAGTTCACCCACCTGGGGACCACGCCCAAATACGGCACTGACCCGTACGCCCTCCGATTCGGAACAGTTAATTGCCCGTGCGGCTCAGGCCGAAGCAGCTACCCAAATTCCAGTTTCTGACCTGGAAGAACAGGGTAATCACCTGCCTATCAGGAAATTAATGATGGGCTTAATGGTGCTTCGGTTCCGTCGGCCCCGTTTCCTGAACTGGAAAAAAGGAGAAGGTCTTCGGCCACTTCATTTCTGGGACTGGATCTAAACTCCGCCAACTATTTTTATACCAAAGCCGCTTGATGAGAGCGGCTTTTTGTTTGGGTTAACCCGCGTTCGGCAGGTCGCTAAAATAGTCAGCATTCGTTTACAGACTACAGAGGCAAATTGAATGGCTCTATAATGAACGTGAACGTTACCACAAAGCAATCAATGGGTCTAAGCACACATAACCGTAACGATTGTACTTACTTTCTAATGAATTTGTTAGCCTCACTTTTACTGGCGACTGGGTTGGTGGCGGCAAGTATTTTCCATCCGATTAACCCGACACACACCCCTGTACCGCTTTCCGCTTCGATCACACCGCCTTCATTATTAAGTAATCCGAATCGTTCCACGCAATTGCCGCCCGTTTATTTCTGCGGGGAATCGGTGCCGGTACACGAAGAAATTGTTGCCCGTCGGTTAGTAGTTGCCCTGTTGCGTAACACACGAAATGAGGATTTACTGCGCATCCGGCACCGGGCTGCCCGGTTCTTCCCTATCGTCGAACCAATTCTGGCGAGGCACCATATTCCGCTGGATTTCAAATATTTACCCTTAGTCGAGAGTGCGCTTCATGGTCTGGCAATGTCGCCGAGAGGGGCGGCTGGGTACTGGCAATTTATGCCCACCACTGCCCGCGAGTTGGGATTGATCGTACAACCGGGCCACGACGAGCGGCAAAACCTGATTAAATCAACAACGGTGGCCTGCCGGTATTTGCAGTATTTACACCAAAGATTAGGCTCCTGGACGCTGGCGGCTGCGGCCTACAACAACGGAATCGGTGCATTGCTGAGTACTATTCATCGGCAGCAACAACGCGACTATTACTACCTCCGCCTGAATGCCGAAACCGGGAAATACCTCTACCGGATTCTGGCGTTTAAAGAACTGTTTTCCAATTACCGCTCCTACCAGCACCTCATTCCTGAGCGTATGATGGTCAGTCTGAACGAAACGCAACAGGCAGAATCCGAAGCCCATGCCAACGAAATACTCCTGCCCGAGAGTGTCATGAATGAGGCTATCCTGACCGCGATCAACATGCCAATTCAGGAAGAACTACCTGCATTAGTGGGTCAGTTAACCGACATTCCGCTGCCTAATGCGGCCGATGTGTTTCGGAATGGTATCAAAGCGCGGCTTATTGAATCGTCGGGTTTGGAGCGCGGTCAGATATGGATATTTCACCTCACCCGCGATGGCATGACGAGTGGGCAGGAAGTGGAAGAAGGTGATGTTTTATATGCTCTTGTAGAGGATATAGATACGAAAACGGATAAACTCTACCTCCGGGCCGAGCAACTGTATTCGGCCAGTGAAAAACACACGTATAAGCTTGCGCTCTCGGCGGTAGATGCATCTACGGGCCGTATCGGCGTCAAATTATCCGATATGCCTCAACTGAAATCGGGCTGGATTCTGACCTGGAAAGCATTGTGATTAGGTGGAGTTGGTGAAGTAGGTACAGTGAGTGGAGTTGGTGGAGTGAGTGCAGTGCGTAAACCGACTCACTATACTTATTTCACCTTATTGACTCACTGCACTCACATTGACTTACTCCACTCATTTCACCCACTCCGCCAGAAACTAACTTCATTGAACTAAAGACCGCTCTGACTTCGTTCTGCATAGGTCCAACAAATAGCCGTTTATTTTGATAATATCCACTAAAAAAATTTCCCTTTTACTTGTCGGTATGCTGTTGCTTAGCACAGCCGTTTTAGCTCAGAAACAGGTAAAACCGGTTTTAAAACCTAAACCGGTTAGGCTGGCAATGGCCCAGGCACATCCCATGTCCGGGCCAACCCGGTTGCATTTCTGTGGCGAAATTGTACCGACTGAGCAGGGCGAGGTATCGGCTAAACTGGCTTTCGCGCTGGCAAGTAGTTCAGGTTACGCACGACACGTAAATGCATTAAAAGCACGTTCGTCGCCCTTCTTCGCCGTAATCGAGCCAATCTTACAGAAATATACTATTCCTAACGATTTTAAATATTTGCCTTTGATCGAAAGTGCATGGCACGCCAACGCGGTATCATCGGCGGGGGCGGTTGGCTACTGGCAGTTCATGGACGAAACTGCTCAGGATATGGGCCTGTCTATTGCGGCCGGTAATGACGACCGGACAAATCTGCTGAAATCGACTGAAGCGGCCTGTAAATACCTGAAGTTACTGTACCGGCAATTAGGTTCCTGGACACTCGTGGCTGCTGCCTACAACGGGGGCGTGGGTATGGTGCAACGGAAAATTGTAAAGTCGGGCCACCGCGATTATTACGCCATGCGCATGAATCCCGAAACCGGCTATTATCTCTACCGGATTCTGGCCATGAAAGAGTTGTTCACCAATCCGTCGTATGGTATTGGCTCGGTGGGGCTGATGCTGGCGTCGTCGGGTAATGCTTACGAACAGGAACGCGAACAGGCCCGGCGTATGGGCTGGCTTCAGGACAGCGAACCCGAACTGGTTGGCGTACCCATCGAATCGCTGAATGGACACGGTTCGGATACGCCTAATCGCAGCGAAGCCGTTGTTATGGACAGTTTATTGGCTGAGTTACTTAAAAATAAGCGGACTGCTTCACCCGTTTTTGTGGGCGATGTAGCGGCCCGATTAGTACGGGCCGGTTTACCAAAAGTAGGCCAAAGCTGGGCATTTGCCCTGACGGAAGATGTTCAGATTGACGAGCATGAACTCAAAACGGGCGATATGCTCTATGCTGTTGTCGATGATATAGACGCTCGCGGAAATCTGTTTCTACGGGCTACTAAAGCTACTTCGGCTGAAACAACTATGACCTTCCCGCTCACACTGCTTGCGATGAATCCATCCACCGGCATGGCTGGGTTACCACGTCCGAAAGTGATCAAACCCGGCTGGATTGTACAATGGAAACTATAAGCTATCCACCATCCTTCCGATTCAGAAATTGGCTCGGGGAATTGGTTTTTTTGTAATGCCATCCCGTACGATATAGATCGCGGGTTTCTACCGCACGGGCGGCCCCGCGCAACGGCGGACCGTCCGCGTTACAACAAGTCTACTGTTTCGCCAATCCCCGTTTATACGTATCAATAGCACGTTGGCGGGCCATCCTATGCTCGACTATTGGCTGCGGATAATTCAGGCTATTAAACTCAGGCACCCAATGACGAATGTACTCGCCTTTCGGGTCGAATTTTTGTGACTGGAGCGTTGGGTTGAATACGCGAAAGTACGGAGCCGCGTCCGTGCCCGACCCTGCCGCCCACTGCCAGCCGCCATTGTTAGCCGACAGGTCATAATCACGGAGTTTTTTGCCAAAATACGCTTCGCCCCACCGCCAGTCGATAAGCAGGTGCTTGCACAGAAAGCTGGCTGTAATCATTCGGACACGGTTGTGCATCCAGCCGATGGTGTTGAGTTGGCGCATCCCGGCATCCACAATGGGGTAACCCGTTTCGCCCCGGCACCATTTTTCAAATTCGGCTTCGTTGTTGCGCCATTCGATCTGGTCATATTGCCGCCGAAACGAGTTTTTCTCAACGTGCGGAAAATGATCGAGCACCTGAAAATAAAAATCCCGCCAGCAGAGTTCATTCAAGAATGTTCTATCGTCGGCTTCTTTTGCCTGCCGCCCCAAGTCGCGAACACTCACCGTACCGAAGCGCAAATGAATGCTCAACTGACTGGTGCCGTGCGGCAACGCCGGAAAATCGCGGGTTTTGTTGTAGGTATCGAGCAATTCATCCGGTACGATTCGGGCGGGGAACGACTCCCCCACCGGCTGAAAATCCATTTCTTCCAGTGTCGGAACGGGTTCAGGAGTAGTTTTATAGAAGTGCGAAAAATAGTGTTCCGTTGGGTACGCTTTCAAATAAAATTCATTCAGTTTACCGTGCCAGTTACGGCTGTAGGGCGTGAAGACGGTGTAGGGCGATGCGCTACCACTCAGGACTTCATCCCGCTCAAAAATAGTTTGGTCTTTTCGTGTATGGAAGCCAATGCCGTGCTCATTCAGCAGTCCGTCAATTTCTTTGTCGCGCTCTTTGGCATAGACTTCGTAGTCGTGGTTGGTATATACATCGCTAATTGTATACTGCCCAATTAGGTCTTTCCAAACGTCAATCGGTTTACCATACCGAACAATAATGGCCGACCCCATTTTGGCCAGTTCATCACGCAGGCGATTAATCTCCTGAACCAAAAACTCCACCCGACGGTCGCGCCGATCATCGAGCGCATCCAGAATAACCCGGTCGAAAATAAAGACGGGCAACACAGGGCGGCCACGTTTGAGGGCGGCATACAGGGCCGCGTTATCATGCAGACGCAAATCGCGCCGGAGCCAGACCAGCGATAGCGGTTCAGACATAGTATTAGTGTAGTCAGGAAATGGTCAAAAATAGTCAAAGATGGTCAGGAGACGGTCAGGTATTGTCAAGGGTGGTCAGGTATTATCAACTGCGGACCTATCTGACTTTCCTTGACCACTACTGACAATACCTGACCACCTTTGACAAACCCTAACCAATCGTTAATCGAAAAAGTTAGGGCACAAAAAAGTCAGACGTTATCAGGTTGTATTCGTACAACCTGATAACGTCTGACCGATTCTATAAAACGCTGTTTATTCGGGTTGGAAGCGAAGCCGAACTGTGTGCAGTTCCGCTAAATCGCTACCATACCCATTTATTTTCTTGCCCGTCAACTGACGAAGCAGTGCATTGTTAAGCTGTTCGTTCTGGCTAAACACTTCCAACTGACAAAGTTGATTGTCGGCATTTACGCGAAATTGAATAACCACTACGCCCGCCTGTTGTGTTGGCTTAAGGGCGTCGGGATAAGAAACGTATTTCGCTAATTGTTGCTCAAGGGTAGCCTTAGGAGCTTTCGGTTTATACGTTTTAATGGGCGCAGCGTAGGCTTGCGTTGCCAGGAAGCCTACCAGCATGATAAGAGCTAAATTCTTTTTCATGACTTCAATTGATTAATTGTGAAAATTAGGACCCCTTCATCGCTAACGCCCAAAGGAATGTTAGCGACTAATGTTATGTCAATATTACGTTAATATTATCTAAGTATTACTAAATGATTATCCATGTTAAGCAAATATTACCTCAATGAGTAAGTATTTTTGAACGATGCCCGTAATTAGTTGGCTTATTAGTTATTTTTGTACTTATTTAATTGCTTACAACCTATCATCTGTCATTTATCCAAACAATATTCGGATAGCCAATATTATCTTAATGTTAAGTAAATGTTAAATTTTTAGTTTTGCGTTAATGATTGCTCATAACAAACGGAAAGTGAGTGCTTTCGCTGGGTAATAGCGTGCGAGATCAGGTACTATAATGCCTTGCGAATTTGATTTTAGAAAGTGAAGTTGTTTTAAACTATCTATTTTGGGTCGTAGATGAATGCTTTTTTTGTCATTCCGAGGAACGAGGAATCTCAAGCTTGACTTATGGGAGACTTTGAGATTCCTCGTTCCTCGGAATGACAAAAACCGCCTGTTTATTACCTATTCTGATAAGTTGCAATAAATTCAACACCGACTCCACTGTACTTATTGATTCCGTCAAGCCATAAAAGCCGAAAGGCCCGGAAGCTGGTTCCAGGCCTTTCGGCTTTTACATTTTGTAGTAGACTCTAAACGCCTGCCTGTTTCTGACTACTATCTGACAGTTAATTCGGTCAGGCCGTTTCTAACTCCCGGTTAGCCGGGCGCGAACGCGAACGGTCGGTTGGCGTCAGGCGCATCAGAATGCGTTTTTTGATACGCATCCAGCGTTCGTAGAGTTTGGATTCTTTCAGGAAATTCCACTTCTCGTCTTTCTGCTCCTTCTTATGCTCTTCGGGATCGTAAAGCATACCGGTACACAGGCAATGTTTGCGGTTGGTACGCGTCAGAATATCGAAGTTAGCGCAGGTCTGGCACCCTTTCCAAAATGACTCATCGCCCGGCAACTCGCTGAGTGTGACCGGCTGATAACCCAGATCCGAATTAATTTTCATCACCGGCAGACTTGTCGTAATCCCGATAATTTTGGCGGTGGGAAACATCGCCCGCGAAAGTTCAAACGCTTTTCCCTTGATGCGTGTGGCAATACCGCTCTTGCGGTAATCGGGGTGCACGATCAGGCCGGAGTTGGCCACAAACTTGCCATGCTCCCAGGTTTCGATGTAGCAAAAGCCAACCCACTCGCCCGAAAGCGTCATGGCCACAATAGCCTTGCCTTCGAGCATTTTTTCCATCACATAAATGGGCGAGCGTTTGGCAATACCCGTTCCCCGGGCCTTTGCGCTCTCTTCCATTTGGTGGCAGATGGTTTCGGCCAGCCGCAGGTGACTTTCACTGGCGACCTGAACAATATACTGGTCGTTAACTATTTCGGGTGTGATCATTGTCGTTTAGTGGGCGGTTCTGAGGCCACCATACGGAGACAGCGTAATCCGTGCTGGATTGTTGTGAAAGATAAAACGAAGAAAAAGGCGAAAATAGTTTACCACATAGGCAAACAAACAGATATAGTCCTTTCGGACCTAAACCGAAATGGCGTAGTATGGAGGAAGGTCGGTAAGAAAACGAGCTTTGCCATCGGTTGGTGCGCTGAAAACGCGGACAATGTTAGATAGATTATCCGGGTCTTGCAATAGCATAACGGATTTTTTTATGGATAGTTCGATACCGGTAAAAACATATCATACAAACAACGTGTCCTATAGGTATAGTAGCCAAATTCAACGCATGCTGTTTGCTTTACCGTCGCCTTCCTATCCGCTAACGCTCAGCCAAAGTAGACCGCTCCGCTACGGTGTCTTCTTTTATTTATACGTGATGCAGGGCATTCCGTCGGGATTTTACCTGACGGCACTGGCCAATTATTTTACAGCCGAGGGCGTCAGACCAAATGTAGTTGGCTCATTCATAGCGATTATTGGCCTGCCGTGGGCATTCCAATTTATCTGGGGTCCGCTCATCGACCGCTTTCAGGGATCACCAATGGGCCGACGCAAACCGTGGGTCGTTGGCTCGCAGCTAATGACGCTTCTGGCGTCGTGCGTTCTGTTGTTTATCGCAAATCCGGTTACTCAAATTAACACCCTGGCCTGGCTATTTTGCTTGCGGAGCCTGTTTGCCGCTATTCAGGATGCGAGTGTAGATGCTATGGCAATTACCGTTATCCCGGAAGACGAACGGGGGCGTGTAAACGCCTTTATGCGGGCGGGCTTTCTGGTCGGAACGGGCATTGGCGCGGCTGTATTCGCTACTGTTCTGCGTCAGTACGGTTTTCACGGTGCGGCTCTCTTACAGATTGCTTTTTTGCTGACCGGGGTTTTGCTGATGATATTCATTCGTGAAAAACCGTCCGACCGGCTTATGCCTTCACTGAGGAACTTGGGGCTTTCCAATCCATTTGGCAGTTCTCATGTTGATCAATCCGATGTAACCACAATACCCGCAAAAACATCTGAAAAAGGCTATGTTGAGCATGATTTCCGCTGGCTATTTACCGAATTATTCCGGGGCCTTTTTGCCCGGCAAAGCCTGTTTCTCTTCGGTGCTATTATTCTGGCCTATACCAGCAACGCGTTATTTTTACGCGCCTACAACCACCACCTCATCGAGCGGCTCGGCTGGCTCGACACCGACGTATCGGTGCTGACGGGAACGTATGGTATGGTGCTGGCAACGGTCATTGCCTTAACAGGTGGGTACTTAGCGGACCGTTTAGGTGCCCGTCGGCTATTGGTCATTATGCTGGGGCTTATTGTTTTGTACCTGATTGGCTTTAATCTGCTGTCTGCGTTTTGGGTTCAGCGTGATGTGGCCCGGACGGGTCTGGTAGCCCTGTATTTTCTGGATCCTGCCGTTAGTGCAGCCGCCATGCCCGTGTTGATGGGCATTTGTCGCAAAGGTGTTGAAGGTTCGCAGTTCACGACATACATGGCGTTTGTCAATCTGTGCGACATTGCGGGTACGTACTTCTCCGGGTATGCGCTTTTGTACCTGGCCGCGCCCACTATCGGCCTGTTTGCAGGTGGGCTGGCCGTTGTAGCACTCAGTATTGCGCTGATGACAATACGGCACTATCGAAAAGAGAGGGTCTGAGTCGTAGGAGTTTAGAAACGGTAGATTTGCCTGTGGTTGGTTCGTAGTTTACTGGATGGAATGTAGCTTGCAGCCTCTACTGATCTGCATCGACCATGCTACACCTCCGTAAATCACTCTACCGTATTCTCGAAACCTCGTCGGGCAAACGCCGGGGAATCAGCTTGTTTTTCAACCTGCTGCTGGTTACCATTATTACGCTGAATGCCATCGCCATTGTGCTGCATACGGTGCCGCAATATAACCGACAGTTTTCTCAGTTGTTCCAGGATTTCGAGCTATTTTCTGTCGTATTTTTCTCCGTCGAGTACATGCTTCGCGTGTGGGTTTGCGTCGAGAATGAGAAATACCAACACCCGGTTTGGGGGCGGGTTCGGTACATGTTTTCAACGAGTGCGATCATTGATTTCTTGGCCATTTTCCCGTTCTATTTCTCGCTGTTCACCACCGATTTGGGCATTGTACGGATTCTGCGCCTGTTCCGAATTTTCCGGTTGTTTCGGGTCTCACGATACTCCCATGCGTTCCGTATGATTCAAAGTGTTGTCTCCGATAAGAAAGAAGAGCTGGTATTGAGCACGGCCCTGGTCATTTTCATGCTGATTATTGTATCGAGCGTCATGTATTATGTCGAGCATACGGCCCAGCCTGATAAATTTTCGAGCATTCCGGCAACCATGTGGTGGGGCGTTACCGCCATGACCACCGTTGGCTACGGTGACATTCACCCAATTACACCCTTAGGCAAGTTTCTGGGCGGCATTTCGGCTATTATCGGCATTGGTCTTTTTGCGCTGCCAACCGGTATTCTGGTCTCCGGTTTCAACGAACACATCCGCAGCCGCAAAGCACCCGTCCGGCACGTTTGCCCGCATTGTGGGAAGGAGATTTAGGATTGTGGAAAATGGTGGAGTGGGTTAAATAAGTGGAGTGAGTGCAGTAAGTGGAGTCGGTGAAGTGTTTGGGATTATGCTACATTTGAATTTTACCCACCCTTTATCTAATTACAATGGAGCGTGAAAATAGTAGTGGTTTTGAAGAATTAATTGTTTGGCAGGAAGCCCGAAAGTTCAGGCAATCCGTTCAATTATCTGTCAAATCCTTTCCCAATGATGAACGTTACCGGCTGACGGATCAACTTATACGAGCCAGCAGGAGTATATCAGCTAACATTGCTGAGGGCTACGGTCGTTATCATTTTCAGGAGAATATTCAGTTTTGCCGTCAGGCCAGAGGGTCCCTAACCGAATGCCTCGATCATCTTATCTGTGCCTGTGATGAAGCCTATATTACGCCCGAACAATTATTAGAGCAACGTGCTCATTATCAGCACTTAATGAAACTCCTGAACGGCTACATCGCTTATCTGAAGGAGCGAAAAAAAACTGCCTGACACACCATTTTACTCACTTCACCTACTCCACCCATTTAACTCACTCCACCCACTACACCATTTGAATTCCGCCCCTACCCTGCTATCTTTGGGTATGGAAAATTTCGTGGTCTCGGCCCGCAAGTACCGCCCCGCTACCTTCGACACCGTTGTGGGGCAGGAGCACATTACTACCACACTCAAGAATGCCATCAAAACCAATCACTTAGCGTCGGCATTCCTGTTTTGCGGGCCGCGCGGGGTTGGCAAAACCACCTGCGCCCGGATTCTGGCCAAAACAATCAACTGCCAAAACCTGACCGCCGAGGGCGAAGCCTGCGACCAATGCGAGTCGTGCGTGAGTTTCAACCGCAATGCTTCCTTTAATATTCATGAACTGGATGCGGCTTCCAATAACTCGGTCGAGGATATCCGTAGTTTGATCGATCAGGTCCGTACGCCACCTCAGTCCGGTGCGAAATACAAAATATACATCATTGACGAGGTGCACATGCTCTCGACACAGGCGTTCAATGCGTTTTTGAAAACGCTCGAAGAACCGCCTTCCTACGCCATTTTCATACTGGCAACGACCGAAAAACATAAAATTCTGCCAACGATTCTGTCGCGCTGCCAGATCTTCGACTTCAACCGAATTCAGCCCGGCCATATCGCGGCTCACCTTGCCGATATTGCCGGGAAAGAAGGGATCACCGCCGAAACCGAAGCCCTCGACCTGATTGCTCAGAAAGCCGACGGCGGCTTACGCGATGCGCTGTCGATGTTCGACCTGAACGTAACCTTCGCGGCTGACCGGATTATTCGGTATAAAGAAGTGCTGGATAATCTGCACATTCTCGACTACGATTATTATTTCAAACTAACCGATTTGTTGCTGGCGGGAAATCTGCCCCAGAGCCTGCTGACGCTGGACGAAATTCTCAGGAAAGGCTTCGACGGCCATCAGTTTGTAGTTGGCTTGTGCCGCCACTTTCGCGATTTGCTCGTTTGCAAAGATGCTGCTACCGTGTCGTTGCTTCAGGTAACGGAAAACGTTCGTCGGCAATACCTCGACCAGTCGGTGCGGGCACCCATGTCGTTTCTATTGTCGGCTCTGAGCATTGGCGGGCAGTGCGACATGAACTACAAACAGGCTAAAGATCAGCGGCTTCATACGGAGTTATGGCTGATGAAATTAGCCAATTTGCGGAACCTGCTCAATTGGGACGCGCTGCCGGAATTACCCATGAACGGCGCACGCATCGGAGAAAATGGCACCACAGGGCGGCTTTCTGAACCAGAATCCGCCGAAAAAAAAAACGGCCAGCCGACACCCGATCAGCAACCCTCGCCTGACAACGACAGCCAGCTAACAGCAACCCATCCCATCACCAGCGAACCCGTCAATGGCTACCGGACCAGTGCGCCTGCAAACGGCGCAGCCACCAACGGTGTGGTTACCAACGGAACGGCAATTCAAAACGGGCATCCCGAGTCTACTAATGTTCTGGGCGCAACCATAACCGAACCGGTTGCACCCAGAACACCAGACCTCGCAAAGCCAGACCTGCCGGTAAGGCCGCAAATGGGCCCGCCCGCCCGCCCGGCCACCAGTCGCCTGCGGTCGACGGTCCCATTGACGGCCGGGCCGGTTCAGGTCTCAGATGATAAGCCGGAAGAGGTGGTCATTACCGGCCCTGCCCGACCGGATAAACCGTTCGAGTTTGAGGACTTACAGGAAAAATGGGCGTTGTTTGCCAAAAACAGATTACAGCAGAACGATTCGGCTACGGAGCAACTGGTTCTCAACCGGGTGCTGACGCTTGACGGGACAACCATCCACCTAACACTCGACAATACACTACAGGTAGGCTATCTAACCGAGTTGAAACCTGAATTGCTGGGCTTCCTGCGTGCTGAATGTCAGAACAGCCAGATTCAGATTGAGCACAAAGTGACGGTACAGGACACGAAGAAGATGATTTACAGTTCGCAGGATAAATTTAACTTCCTGGCCGAGAAAAACCCGGCTTTGCACGAGTTGCGAAAGGTGCTGAACCTGGAAGTCGATTATTGATGAAAGGCCTTTCGCTTAAAGCCGTGCCACGGTTCCCTTGAACGCACTTAGGAACCGTGGCACGGCTTTAAGCGAAAGTCCTGAAGACTGTTCGAACTTTTTAAAAGTAATTAAATGCCAGTGTGTTTGTCATTCCGACCGTAGGGAGGAATCTCAATCTCCTATTGATTAAGCTTGAGATTCCTCTCTACGGTCGGAATGACAAACAAGTCCTATTGTTTCAGGGTAAAACAGAACGCTTAAAACAGATTCGAATCAACGTCACTCTCACAGACAGACGCGTCTACTCAAATGGCTCCGCCAGACGACGGTCGGGCAGCGTGTCTGAAGCGAACAAGTTCTGTTCAGGGGTTGCGGAGTTACTGGCAGCACGGTTCTCCTCATCGTGCCGGAATTTCGTTACGCCCACCAATACGTTCCCATTCCGTACGGCGTCAATTTTCGCCTGATACACCCGCGAAAGCTCACCCTGCACAAAGCCACTGGCAAACGCGCGGGTATACCCGCCCATTTTCTCAACGTCCAGAAACAGTATCCAGGCCGATTCGGTCAACTGATGGGTCAGGTTTTCGATGTAATATGACCCTGCCGATGGGTCGGCTACTTTATCTAAGTAACTTTCTTCTCTCAGCAAAACCGATACGTTGCGGGCAATGCGGTCGGAAAATTCGCTTGGCTGACCCAGAACCGCATCATACGGATGCACCGTCAGCGCATCGCACCCACCCATGACAGCCGCCATCGCTTCGGTTGTGGCTCGCAGCAGGTTCGTATTTGGGGTGGCCGTGGCGTCATAAAACGTTGAGGTTTGAGCGTGAATAAAAACGGAGGAACCAGCAGAAACGGCGTAAGCAGACAGAAAACGGGCGAGCAGCACACGCAACGCACGGAGTTTGGCGATCTCCAAAAAGTAACTGGTGCCAACGGAAACCGACAGTACCGTTTTCGGAACGAGTTGCCCGATAGTCAGGCCCTCGTTGGTGAGTTGGTCGTAGGCATCGGCGAGCGAAGCCAGCGTAAAGGCCAGTTCCTGCGTGGCAGTGGCTCCCGCATTGTGGAAGGCATGGCTACCCACGCAAACCGTGCAAAACTGGGGTGAGTCGGCCGTCAGGCGGGTAACCTCCGCCGTTGACTCGTCGACCGCCGACAGTAAACCACCTTTGAGTTGATAGGGCGCAACGGTTTTTAAAACCTGCACAAAGTTGGTAACCGGGCCGGATGACGGGCGGAAAAAGAGGGGGGTGTCACTCAGCTTAATATGGTCGAGCAGCCGGGCCAGCGATTCGACACGCGAACTACCCTGCTCAGGCAACCGAACGACCAGCGCATCGGCTCCACGGGTGAGGGCATCGCGCAGGGCCAGATTAGCCACCCGCTCATCAGAAACAGCATATTCGGGGGCGTTGAGCCAGCCTGGAACTTGTTTCTGTGCAGCCTGAATCGTATTGAGCGGCAGTGCACTCAGGTCATCGGCCGTGTAATAGGGTTCGAGCGTAAATCCCTCATCGGTAGACCAGCGCAGATCGGCGGGGGGGGCGGTTTCGCTTTTCAGTTCCTTCTGAACCTGAGCCAGCCACGCCCCTTTATCGGCGGCAGGAAATAACGTTGAAAAAAGTGGCTCCATGGCAAACGTTCGTGAGGTGTATCGTGTAAAAGTACTCTTTTTCTTTTTTCGGGAGTAAAACTGCGTTTCCATCTCGCTGAATGGTCCTGCGATTGCATTATTCAAAGGGATTTACGCTGGCCCTTGACCTTCTGTCCGAATCGCGTAATTTTAGGTTAACATTGGAGTGAGAATATAAAGAGGAAAACTATCTGGTCTACCTGTTCGGACCGGCCAGATATTTGGCTACATTTGTCTCCCTTTTTTCCACCCCAGCCCGACGTAACAGACCTATACCCCCGTGAATGTAACTCCCCAGCCCGGTATGCAGCGTGAAGTAACGACGGTGTGGAAACGCTGTCTGGCGGTTATTCGGGATATCGTACCGGAACAAAGTTTTAACACCTGGTTTGAGCCAATCGTACCGATGAAGCTCAACGGGCATGTGCTTACGATTCAGGTGCCGAGTGAGTTCTTTTACGAATGGCTCGAAGAAAACTTCGTTCATGCGCTGCGAAAAGCCCTCGATACAGCCATTGGCCGCGATGGTCAACTGGAATACTCGATTATTGTGGACAAAGGTGACGCGCAAAATCGCCCGCTAACCGTCAACGTGCCCACAACCAAATCGACTTATACGTCCAAACCGGACAATGTCAGCCCGAATATCAAAAGCCCCTTCGACCTCAAAGACCTCGATTCGCTCACGCTCGACTCCTACCTCAACCCAAGTTACACCTTTGATAATTACGTTGAAGGCGACTGCAACCGGCTGGCGCGGTCGGCGGGGTATGCCGTTGCCGAGCGACCGGGCGTAACGTCGTTCAACCCGCTCATGATTTACGGGGGCGTTGGCTTAGGAAAAACCCATTTGGTGCAGGCCATCGGCAACTTCATCAAGAATAACAACCAGAACAAATTTGTCCTGTACGTAACATCGGAAAAGTTTACGAATCAATTCCTTAACGCAGTTCGCTCAGACGGTATCCGCGACTTTACGTCGTTTTATATGCAGGTCGATGTGCTGGTCATCGACGATGTACAGTTTTTGCAGAAGAAGGAAAAAACGCAGGAAATTTTCTTCCATATTTTCAACCACCTCCACCAGTCGGGCAAGCAGATTATCATGACCTCCGACCGCGCTCCACGGGCCTTGGAAGGGCTGGAAGACCGATTACTATCGCGATTTAAGTGGGGTCTATCGGCCGATTTGCAAACGCCCGACTTTGAAACACGCATCGTTATTATCCAGAAAAAACTTCAGGCCGAAGGTGTTTATATCGACAATCACGTAATCGAATACCTCGCCCACAGCATCAATACGAACGTGCGCGAACTGGAAGGCGTCATTGTTTCGCTGATGGCGCAGGCGTCGCTGAACCGGCTGGAAATTGACCTTGACCTGGCCAAAAAAACCCTGCGTAACATCATTGTCGATTCGGAACGCGAAGTAACTATCGACTCGGTGCAGGAAGCCGTTGCGAGTTATTTCAACGTCACCATTGCCGATCTGAAAGCCAAAAGCCGGAAGCGCGAACTGGTCCATCCGCGTCAGGTGGCGATGTATCTGGCGAAAGAAAAAACGGATTTGTCCCTTAAATCCATTGGGTATCACTTCGGTGGCCGCGACCACAGCACGGTTATTCATGCCGTGCAAACGGTGAGCGATTTGGTCGCCAAACACGCCGAAACCCGCAGCGATGTTGAGAAACTGAAAGCGCAGTTTAAATGATATTTATTATGGTCATTTTTGTCATGCTGAGGAACGAAGCACCTTAAATTTTACTGGTAAATCGTTTTGGGTACATCAAGATGCTTCGTTCCTCAGCATGACAAAAAATGCTGAAAATCTTATCGCGCCATCAAATCAACTCCAACGCCTGGGATGCCTGCGTGGCCACGTCTCCTCAACGAATGCTGTATGGTTATTCCTGGTATTTAGATGCGGTATTGCCCGCGTCTATGTGGAAATGGATGGGCATCGTACTGGCCGACGAGACAGGCGGGTATCAGGCCGTTATGCCGGTTCCGCTCCGGCAAAAAGGCCTGGCGGGGATTGCTGTTGAATGGGTTGTTCACCAGCCGTTTTTCTGTCAGCTATTGGGCGTTTTCAGCCGCGAAAATACCGCTGAGCTAACGGCTGACTTCTGGGGAATCGTGCAGCAAACCTTCCGGTATGGGTCAACCATCAGCGTGCGGCAACAGCCTGAAAATCCGCTTCTGTTTGATGCTGTTCGGCGCACATCGACCCATGTTCTAAACCTGTCAGTCGATTATGCTACCCTTTATCAACGCTATTCGTCCGACCGGAAACGAAACCTGCGCCGGGCACAGGCTACCGGCTGGACCATCATCGAATCGGCTGATATAGAGCCGTTACTGGCGTTGTTTCAGGAAAATCATGCATCTGACATTGACGGTGGCGTAGCCGATTGGGCTTACGACATACTTAGAAATCTGGTGGCTGAGTTAAGCAAACGCGGCCTGGCAATGCTACAGTACGCCGTTCTGGATAACCGCATTGAAGCGGGTTCACTGTTTGTACGAGAAGGCAATCGGATTGTTTATCTGTTCAATGCTTCGTCGGAAACAGGCCGACGGGGAAACGCCCGGACGTTGCTGATTGACCAGATGATTCAGGCGAATGCCGGATATTTCGATGCAGATGAGCCACTGATTTTTGATTTTGAAAGCCCCAAAAAACTATCCATTCGCCAGTTTTATCAAAGTTTCGGCACGAGTGAAGAACCGTTTTGGGAAGTGTACTGGAACCGGCTGAGTCGAATTGAGCGCATGTTGTTAGTTCTTCGAAAGAATATAAATTAGTATTATACCCCTTGCTAATTTTTCAAGCGTTCATGCGCTTATTCTGGGAATTGATTTTTAGTGTAATTTTTTTTGTCAAGAAGTACTGGAATCTTTCGGGTTAGAGTAAATTACCATCTTTTACGTTTCTTGTAATCGGATAGGCAAACTTTAGGACAGAAGTTATTTAAACCTTTCACAGGTTATTCCAATAAGATACCTTTCAAAACAAATTTAATATAATGTGGTTTTTTCCGGCTATAATGCTTCCTATTACGGCCGTAGTAATAGGTACTATTTACGATTACAATCAACCAAAAAAAATAAACTCTTTTTATGGGTATAGGACTGCTATATCTATGAAAAATGATGCTACTTGGGCATTCGCTAATCGACTGGCAGCCAGTTCATTATTATATAGTCAGGTCGTAGTATTGATGATAATTGTATTTATTTCTTTTTTGGGGAAAGAAGGTATAATTACGTTATTTGGAAAGATAACATCTTTTTACATTATTGCTATAACTCTATCATCTATCACTTCCCTAATTCCGATAGTAATAGTTGAATACGCCCTGACTAAGAAATTTAATAAGGATGGCACAAAAAAATCGTAATATGACATACGTTTCACAAAAAAGGTGTGCCATGATTTAGCGTTATGGCACACCTTTTTTGTGAAACGGCTGAATTAATAAAACTTGAGTGGTTGTTTCAGGCCCGCGTTGTGTTTGAGGTCCATCACCATCGAACCGACAAAGAAATCGACTTCGACTTTCACCGGCACTTTATTGGCATCGTCGGAAACAAAAATACGAATCGACTCTTCTTCTTTTATCAGTTTGTTTTGCGGCAGAACCGGGTTGAGCTTAATCACGTTAATCTTCCCCTGTTTCGTTTTCACCACGTCTCTCCCCCGATACCGAACCTTCATGTTATAAATCGTATCGTCGTAAAAAGCGGGCACCTCAATGACCTGTCCACTACTTAATTTACTAAAGTCAATCGTCCGCAGAAAGTAATAGCCGCTGATCAGATCATGCACATTATCAGGCACTTTGAATATATCTTTCTCCGTACGTTCTTCGGCTTTGGCCGTGTTCGTCTCGTGGTTGAACGTAATATTTTCCTCTTTTCGGTAGCTGTTTTCCTGAAGATTGGTATAAAATTTCTGGGGCAGAATGGCCGACGTGTCGATATACGACCGCCACGTATCCCGGATGCGCGTAACCAAGTCAAACGCGCCAAGCGTTCGCGCATCGACATTGACGCGGTAGCAGGGCCGCTCATTCACTTTATAGAGCGTGGGGCTAACATCGACAACCGCTTCGGCGGCATTCAAAAAGCCGTAATGAACGCGGTATTCGAGGTGTTCGCCCGGCCCGAAACTGGTGTTGGCAACCCGACGATACGCATTCAACGCGGTGAAACCGGTTCCCAGAACAAGAAAAACACCAAGGCTAATCAGTAACTTCTTCATACGAACAGCCGTCCGCCTGCCGGACTTCGTTTACAAGGATGGATAGGTTTGTTTAAGGTAAGTCAGATACCGGCTGAAATTACCGCCAAATCGCTTTTCGAACTCCTGCCGAAAACGATTTTGCTGTTTTCGGTACGTAAGGTAACCCATAAAATACGCATTATTAGGTAGGTTTAGTTTGCCTGCTGGCCGCTTTTTTATTGAACGTGCCGGTAATTTACTCCGTTCATCGGTAATTGTATCCGCCGTTTCAACGATTTGCCGGATGGTTTCCCACTTCAACGAATCTTTGACTACGATTGCCGTGACAGGTTTAAACGACCGATATACTGAATCGAGCCGTTGAGTTCCGCGCAAAATATGGTCATCGTAGCGTTCGTAAAATGCTTTTGTGGCTAAATAGTCCCGGTAAGGAACGGACGTTGTGCCGTACTTTCCGGCCAGAAAACGCAACGCCCCGTATTCACCAACAAAATCAGCTAAATTTTCATTGTATTCCAAACTGTTTTTCACGAACAGCGTACCGTGCGTCAGTTCATGAATAATCAATTCGGCCAAGCTTCCTTCGGGTCTATCCAAAAAACTGGACAGGATCGGGTCATTCAAAAATCCTAATGTCGACCAGGCCGATACTTCCCCGATACGGGTGTCGAACCCTTCTTTTTTCAACTCCGAAACGGTCGAATCAGCGCGATTTTTCTCGAAAAACCCCTTGTACGAAAACGTGCCAATTATCGGGAAATGCCACTGTTTAGCAACGAGTTGGTACGGTTCAGCGGCTGTGATAACCCACAAAATGGGCTTTCCACCCTGATCGTAAAAGGACTCGTAACTACCCGACTCATCCAAACCAAGCGAATCTATGGCAAAACGCTTTATTTCATGGATTAGTTCTATTTTTTGTTTTAGTGAATCGGGGTAAGCCGGATCAGCCAGCACCGCCGAAACAGGTTTGGTATTCCACAAAATCCGCACCTGTCCCCGCGCCTGCATCCAGCCGTAACTGACAAGTTCCCACTGCCAGACAGCCAAACCGACCAGAACCCCTACGATGACAAGAGCAATTTTTTTAATCATGGGTTGGAATTGTTGCCAGGCAAGTTGATGTAGAGATGTCATCTTTCAGGGATAGGCAATGAAAAAGATGACATCTCTACATCAACTTGCCCGGTAACCGTTGGAAATACACGAACAAAAGTTCGGCACAAAAGTAACGAACCAGCCCATTGGAACAGGCCGGTTCGTTCAACTGATTTATACAAATGAAAATGCATCGCCCTATTCAGGCTGAGTATCCGCGCGTTTCTACTTCCTGCACCGTTTCGCCTGTGAGTTCATCCATGAACTGGTTATGGGTCATGGGTTTGGAAAACATGGGGAAGTTTTTCGCGCACGCAAAGGCCTGTTCTTCCTCGCTGAGTGTGGCGGTGCAGTCGGTCAATGTAATAACTTCAAAGCCTTTCTCGTAGCCCGAACGCATCGTGGATTCTACGCAGCAGTTGGTTAGGAAACCGCCCAGAGCAATAGTTTCGATGCCTTTGCTTCGCAGAATAAAGTCAAGGTTGGTACTCGCAAACGCATCTAAACCCCGCTTGCCTTCCAGCACAATATCGCCGGGCTGGGGAGTCAGCGAATCAATGATGTCAACGCCCCACGAGCCTTTTCGGAACGATTGGCTATCGACAACGCCCTTCAGAATGCCATAGGGATGCTTCGTAATTTCGAAATAGCCCTCCTGAAAACTAATCGGCGAATGGATAATGACGGCCCCGGCCTCGCGGGCTTTTTCGACCAGATTGAGCGTGTTCGGCAGCATATTGGATGATTCCATTACCCCTTTGACGGCGTCGTGCAGGCTGCCACCCGGTGACGTAAAATCGTTCTGGTATTCGATCAGGACAAGTGCAGTTTTTTGCGGATTCATGGCCAGTTTATTTTCATGAGTGATTGCCTGTAAAAGTGGTCAATTCCCCTTGTCTACTCCAATGCCTGATAGACGCCAATCCGAAATTTTTTCACGAAATCGCTGTAGTACGCATACGGTTGTACGTTGGTGAAAATCAGCAAAATCAGGTCTTCTTTGGGGTCAATGGTAAACTCGGAACAGTACATACCACCCCACGTAAACGAACCGGGCGTGGCCTGATCGCCATAATGCGAATTTTCGGTAATCAACTGAAAACCAAGACCAAATTTATCTTTACGATCCCAAACTTCAGCCGCACCAATCTGGTTTCGGGTCATCAGCTCAATGGTTTTTCGGGCCAGAATCCGGTGGTTATTGAACGCACCGCCGTTGAGCAGCATCTGGCAAAATTTAGCGTAATCTTCAATCGAACTCACCAGTCCGGCCCCACCCGAAAAGTACGTTTTCGCGCCCGACACGGCAAAGTTGCGGTAGGCTTCGTTCGGGTGCAGGGTCAGGGGTTTGTCCATGCTCGATTTGTCGTATAACTCAACCAGCCGACCGGCTTTGGTATCGGGCAAGTAAAAGTAAGTATCGGTCATGCCGAGCGGTTCCAGCACCCGCTCCCGCATGGCTACATCGAGCGATTTTCCCGACAGTATTTCGACCAACCGCCCGATAATATCGGTATTTAACCCGTAGGTGAATCCTGCGCCAGTTGAATCAGTTCCGGGATCGCGCAGGAGCGGGCGTTTGGCCAGTTTATTGATTACATCGTCGAGTTTATCGGACGTTGTCGAATTAAAAAACGGCACCTTAAATTCAGGTCGCTGGTCGAGCGGATGCTCATACGGAATGCCCGCGTTGTGGCTCAGCAACTGCCGGATGGTGATTTCGCTCTTCGCCGGGCGCGTGTCATAGCTGCCACCAACCGGGTCTTTTTTATCGTAGCTGACCAGCACTTTCGGATTTTTGAAGGCCGGAATGTATTTCGAGATGGGATCATCCAATAGAAACTTCTCTTCCTCAAACAGCGTCATCAGCGTGGTGGTCGTAATGGCTTTCGACTGGGAGGCAATGCGGTATAAGTCATCGCGCTTTACCGGCGTTTTTTTGGCCAGATTGCTGTATCCGAAGGCTTTATACTGCACGACTTTGCCGTGATGCGCGACGAACGTAACGGCATTTGGTGCAATGTCCTTGTCGATCAGGTTCTGTAGCCAGGTATCCAATCGCTTAAGCCGATCAGCGGAAAAACCGGCTTCGGCGGGTGATTTAGCCGGTGTAAATAACTGCGGCTTCGGCTGGGCCAACAGTGGAGACGTGAGGAGTAAGAGGAGAGCAAGTACGCGCATGAGGTTTTACGGTTTATAGTTTGTGGTTTGTCATTCATCCGGTAACCACGAACCACAAACTATAAACAGCGCGTATTCTACTTTTTCCAGTCCCATACCACAACGACCCACGTTTCGCCAATGGTCGTATCGTGGAACTCGTGCAGTGGCTCGAAACCAACGCGGGCATGAGCACGCATCGAGCGGGTGTTTCTGGTCGAAATGTCGGTGACAAGTAAGTCGTAGCGGTCGCTGTAGACTTCGCGATGATGCTCGTACAGTCGGTCGAAAATCTGTTGCCCCCGGTAGCCATCGGCCACGCAAACCTGCCCCATTACGTACCAGGCATACGTATGGAGAGGTTTTTCGTTGTAAGCCAACGTGTTTACAAGTTCAAACAGCGGAAGCAGTTCCGGTACGTCGGCCCCGAATTCGGGCAGCATCGTCAGCGCATACCCGACAACGGTATCACCATCCTTCGCAATGACACTGGGCGCGGCCTGGTTCATCCGGGTCAGCACAGCCGGGTCGTGCCGGACCGTTACAAAACCCTGACTGGTCTGCACATCAGCCGATACATTCTGCCGGAGATTAGCGTCCTGAAGCGTTAAAATGCCCTTCACATCAGCATCTGACTGAACGGTGGTGATGGTAATCATGGAGTAGAGTGTATATAAACGACAATCAGGTATTGAGCAGCCGCGTAAGTGCTCATAACTAACAAAGTAGCCCCGGCGAAAGGCGTTAGAAACGCATTGGCCGCAATAGCTGAGTCGGATACCATGAACAGTAATGCGCCCGACAGAACAGGTCCGTAACCGGGTACACCCCGGCGCAGGGTGGCCATAATACCCATCGTGCTGATGCAAATAACGTAAACGACTACCGGAATCCAGAGTCCGGCGAGGGCTGGTTTTTGGGCAAATGCCGGGTGTAAAATCGTCAGAAACCCAGCCGCATAGACCGCAAACGGTAGCGTAGTTAACCCGATTGTTGCCAGCGAAACAGGCCGGGTTGCGCCCCGAAGCCCGAAAACAACGCAATAACACAGTTGCATCAGCAGAAACGAAGCCAGCCCCACCGCAAACAAATCCACTTCCCGAATCATCAGAAAAATATCGCCCAATAGAGCAAATAAAAGCCCGACCCGCAGGATGGTCATTGGTCGGCCACCCGCTGCCCTATGGTGCCACGACCAAACCAGTAATAGACCGACAATGAGCGGTTTACAGCCGTAATGCAGCCACCGAACGGGCCATACCTCGCCCACAATTTCCAGCACTGTAATCAGGGCAAACAGCAGCACGAACAGGCGGGTTGGCGGAATGGTGCTCATGCCGATCTGCCGATAACAACCTTTTGCAAACCGGCCAAAAAAGCTGTGTCTACCTCAGCACCGATGCCAGGCGTTTCGGGCAACTCAAGCTGGTAGCCATTGTAGGTAATGCCGCCAAAAACGGGGTCGTGGGCGTGTTCAAAACAGGCGTCTAAATCACAGAAACGTACGTTCTGGCGGGCAGATGCAAAATGGGCATTAGCCGTCAGGGCCAGCCGCGACTCCGACATGCAGCCAATCATACACGGAATACCGGCGGCTTCGGCAATGGCGTTGATCTTAAGGGCTTCGAAAATACCCCCGCTTTTCGAGAGTTTGATGTTGAAATAGTCGACGGCCTCTTCGCGCACAAGCCAGATGGCATCGGTTGCGTCGAACAGGCTTTCGTCGGCCATGATCGGCACGGGCGAGTGCTGACGAATTTGCCGAAGCCCGGCAATGTCGTGGCGTTTGATGGGCTGTTCGCAATACTGAACGTTCCAGCCGCCGATGGCTCGCAAAACAGCCGATGCGGTCACCACATCCCACCCCTGATTGGCGTCGGTTCGGATGGGCGTTTCATCGCCAATGGCTTTGCGGATGGCTTCGACTCGGGCAATATCATCGCGCAGGTTCGTGCCGAGTTTCACTTTAATAGCTTCCGCGCCCTTCGCCTGAATCCGTAAGGCATCGTCGGCCATGCGTTCGGGCGAGTTGATGTAAATCGTTTCATCGGTGATGAGTGTCCGTTTGCTGCCGCCCAGAAACTGGTAAAGCGGCATTTGAGCGCGTTTGGCGGCCAGGTCATACAGGGCCATGTCGAAGGCCGAGCGCGTGGTGGGGTGGCCGGGCAAGTAACGTATTAGTGCCTGAAGACAACCTTCGATGTCGAGCGGGTCACGACTAATCAGGAGCCGGGCCATATCCTCGGCAGCAGCCAGCCCCGACGCCTGCGTTTCGCCAACGATCATCCAGAACGGAGAACCTTCACCCCAGCCCGTAATGCCTTCGTCGGTCTGAATTTCGACCAGCATATTCCGGGCATGGTCAATCGTTCCGAGCGATATGGATATGGGTGCCTTGAGCGGAATGTCGTAGCGATATAGGGTGATGGTTGTGATTTTCATTTTCTTAAACACAGAGTAAACGGAGAAAAAACACGGAGAGCACAGAGACATCTCCGTTTACTCCGTGAGTCCGCTGTGTTCTCCGTGTTTAAAAAATCAGTTCGGGAACTGGGTTTTGTCTAAGCCCGGAATAATCCGCAGCGCATTTTTGTAATACACTTTTTTCAGCACCTCATCCGACAGGCCCATGCCGTACATCCGCCAAAAGGCGTGGTATTTTTTGTGGTATGGAAAATACTCATCGTTGGTTTCCAGAACCCGGAAATACGTTGCGTACTCACTCGGCACCCAACTGTCTTTGCCGAACAGAATCCGGTCCTGATACTTCTCGAAAAACGCCCGGCTTGCTCGTGGCTGACGTCCCAACTCGGCAATGACGGCCCCAATCTCGACATTCATGTTCGGGAAAACGGTCATCAAACTATCGAGTTTTTTCAAATCGTTGGGGAACCAGCCCATGTGAGCAGCAATGAACGTTGTTTTTGGGTGCTTCCGAAACACGTTGTGCTGTTCGGCAATGAGTTGCTCCCACGGGATGGGGTCATTCGGCGAGCGTTTGCGGCCGCCGTGCAGTTTGAGTTCGAGCCAGCGTTCGTTGTAGCGGTCCATCGGGTCCCAGAACGATTTGGGGTCGGCAGTATGAATCAGCACGGGCACGCCCAATTCGCCACATTTGGCCCAGATGGCATCAAGGCGCGGGTCGTCAACCCGAACGCGTTTCCCTTTGTCATCTTTGACATTTAACCCCAAATTTTTATAAATTTTCAATCCTTTCGCGCCCTTCCGCACGTCGTCTTCGAGCATCTTTACGGCTTTCGCGGTCCAGTCTCCGTCGTTGACCTCGGCGAAGTTAAGGTTCGTAAACAGCGTAAGTCGTTTGGGAGCAGTCTTCTGAATATTTGTCAGTGCATTATCGAAAAACTTCGTGCTTTCCCCGGCATTGCTGCTAAATCCGCGCCCGCTCAAATTGACCATCAGCCCCATGTTCAGGCTGTCCATTTGCCCGATGAGACCGCGCAAATCGGCGTTGTCCATCTGATACTGGTGGTTGTGTACGTCAATGAATGGGTATTTCGAGCGGGTCAGTTTGTGCTCCGGCACTTTCAGCGTCGAAACGGGATCATATTCTTCAAAACCAAGCGGTTCGGGTGGCTTCTGGGCAATTGAAAAAGTTAGTTTAAACGCAAAGAGCGCGAAGAGAAAACGCAAGGGTCGCAAGGTAGAAATCACGTTAATCATATAAATCTATTAAATCCTGGTTCAGACTATCTAAAAATCAAGGCTACGCAATGCGCGGCAATGCCTTCGCCCCGCCCCACAAACCCGATGTGTTCGGAGGTGGTGGCTTTAATGGAAATATCGTCTTCGGGAATGGCCATCACACCGGCCAGACACGTTTTCATGGCCGGAATGTGCGGGTTAAGTTTCGGTTCCTGTAACACCACCGTTACATCCACATTTGACACTTCATAGCCTGCTTCCCGAACCATACGAAGCACTTCGGCCAGCAGCAGTTTGCTGTCGACACCTTTCCAGCGCGGGTCTTTATCCGAAAAATGATAGCCAATATTTCGCATGTTGGCGGCTCCCAGCAGGGCATCGCACAGCACATGACAAACCACATCGGCGTCGGAATGGCCAACCGGCCCGAAACTGTTGGGAATCAGAATACCCCCTAACCAGAAGGGTCGGCCCTCTTCCAGCCGGTGCACATCATACCCCTGCCCTACTCTGATTTTCATGCGGCAAAACCGTTTTCCTGTAAATAGGCTTCGACCTGAAGCAGAAATTCTGAGACTTTCTCAACAGCGTCCTGCGCGTCTTCCAGTGAAATATCGAAGTCGATTTCGTAATCGCCACCCTGTCGCAAATTAAACAACTCCGAGATCGTTACACTAAACGAATCAGCAAATAACCCTGTCTTTATAAACTGCTTAGGCTCGATTGCAGGTTCCATCGGGGAAATTAGCCTCCAGCAACGTTTGTGCTTCCCGTAAATCTTCTTCTGCTTTTTGCAGATAGGCCACCGCCCGGCTTATTTGGCTCACGTACGAATACCGTCCTGTTGTACGGCTTTATGAAAATGAGTGTACCCCGACTGGTATTTTGCTACGTCTGTCGGAAATACAGATACCTCCACATCATATTTCAGGGATAAAGAACCAATATAGGGAGCCATGCACCTGACTTCTTTACCAGATTTTACCTGCTCATCCGTCAACACCACCATATAATCGACATCGGACTCGGCATGGAAGTCGCCCCGCGCGTATGAGCCATACAGAATAACCTCAGCCAGTCGGTCGCCGTAGAGTTCGGTAAGGGCCTGTTTCACCTCCTTTGAGAGCGATTGCAGTTCGTCCGGGGTGAGTGCTTTAGGTTGATAGGTCGTTTCCATAAGACGATGACTGGTATTTTTATGCTTCCGCGTCGCCTGACCGGCGATAATACAAAGTCGAACAGTTTTCTTTTCGCAACACCTGCCGGGCCATTTTCTGAACACCTTCCGGCGTAATGGCCTGAATTTGGTCGGCTTCCTGATTCACTAACTCCGGGTTGCCCGCATTGGCGGCATACGCGAGGTTCATGGCGCGGTTCAACAACTCGACTTCCGAAAAGGCCAGCGTGGCTTCGGCCTGATTTTTTACTTTCGCCAACTCTTCATCCGGTACAGCCTGGTCAATAAACTCCTGCAACACCGCTTCTACAGCCGCATCAGCTTCTTCGAGCGAAATGCCTTTGTTCAGATTGCCCTGCACGATAAACAAACCGGGGTCAATGGAGGCCGTGCTGTATGCATTGACGCTGCTAAACAGCGGGTTATCGCGCAACAACTTTTGATACAGACGCGACGATTTGCTGCGGCCCAGCATGTCGCCCAGCAAATCGGTGGTGTGGAAGTCCGCATCGAAACGTCCCGGCATGTGGTAGGCTTTGTACAGGCCATTCAGCGGCACTTTGGCCGAAGTTTCCAGCCTGCGGGCTTCAGTCTGCTTCGGTTCTGCCGGAAGCTGCCGAACGTAGGGATCACCCGCCGGAATGGGCGCAAACCACTTGGCACACAACTGCTTAACCTGCTCGACCGTTACGTTGCCCGCCACAACCAGAATGGCGTTGTTGGGCAGATAATATTTAAAGAAAAACGCTTTTACGTCGTCTAACGTGGCATTTTCGATCTGGCTGATGTCCTTGCCGATGGTTGCCCACCGGTACGGGTGCTGTTGGTAGGCCAATGGGCGAAGTTTCAGCCAGACATCGCCATACGGCTGGTTCAGATACCGTTGCTTGAACTCTTCAATCACGACTTTCTGCTGTACATCCAGCACCTGCGGATCGAAGGAAAGGCTCAGCATCCGGTCCGATTCGAGCCAGAACGCTGTTTCCAGATTGGCCGCCGGGAGCGTGATGTAATAATTAGTAATGTCGGGGCTGGTGAACGCATTGTTTTCGCCCCCAACTTTCTGCAACGGTTCGTCGTAACTCGGAACGTGTTGCGAGCCGCCGAACATCAGGTGCTCGAACAGATGGGCGAAACCCGTACGGGCAGGGTCCTCATCGCGCGAACCAACGTTGTAGAGAATATTTACAGCGGCCATCGGCGTCGATTCGTCTTCGTGAACGAATACCCGAAGGCCATTATCTAAAACAAACTGTTCGTAATGAATCATGGATAAAACGGTTGCGTGCAGGTCCTGTCAGGTACTACGCATTGAACAAAAGTAAGGTTCTGGTCGTATAGAATCAAACAACGTACTACGAACAACTGCTTTGTCCATTCTGAGAACTTTTTTTCTGCTTTTAGGCTGCTTATGCCTGCCGCTTCGGGTTCCGGCGCAGACACTGACCGACCCGGCCATTCAGCAGACCATTCTGAAAACGCTCGATTACCTGTACAACCTCGAATTTACGGAAGCCGACGGGTTGATTCGGCAGATTCAGAGCCGGTATCCGCAACACCCCATTGGACCCATTTTGCGGGCTACCCAACTCGAATTGCAGTATCTGCCCATCCACGAGAATAAAGCAGCAACGGCGCAGTTCGTTCAGGCGGCCGATCAGGGGCTTGCGCTGGCGAAAAAGCTGCTTGACAAAGATGAGAAAGACCCCGAAGGCGTATTTTTCGCGCTTACGGCCCACAGCTATTTAGCGTCGTTATACAACAACAAAAATGAATCGCTGAAAGCCGTTGGTGAGTCAAAAAAGGCGTATAATTACTTGCGGGATGGCTTCGCGCTGGTCGACAAAAGCCCCGATTTTTATTTCACCACCGGGCTTTACAATTACTACATCGAACGCTACCCGATGGATCATTCCATTGTTCGGCCTTTCATGCTTTTTTTCGAGGATGGCGATATGGCGAAGGGGCTGAAGCAGATGGACATAGCGGCTAAAAAGGGGATTTTCATGCGCCCGGCGGCCAATTATTACCTCGCTCATATCTACCTTAAACACGAGATAAACCCCGGTCGGGCGGCTGTCTATACCAAATACTTAGCCGACAAATACCCCAATAATCCGCTCTTCGGTATGATCAACGCCGAAGCACTTTTGCTGGCAGGTCGCTACGCCGAAGCCCGTCCCTACGTACAGCGGTTGAAGCAGATGCCCAATAAATTAGTACCCGTATCGGTCAGTGTATTTTCCGCGATGCTGGCCGAACTGGCCGACAAAAACGACACCGAAGCGAGCGAAGCCTACGAACTGGCTCTGCGCTTACCCATCAACGACCCGTATACGAAAGAGTATCAGGCGTTTGCCTATGCTGGTCTGGCCCGCATTGCCGCCCGCGCCAACGACCGGAACCGTGCCCGGATGTACTATAAAAAAGCCCTTGCCGTGGGGCAGTACAAGGGGCTGATTCGGGAAGCGAAAGCCTACAAATAAGACCATGCCCTAACAGTTTCTGCCACGTATCTGTAAACAAACGCAGCGTCCGTTATTTAGTACATTTGTGTTTCTAAACCCGGTCATACAACTGCATGAGGCCTCCCTTCATCGACCTGCCAAATCAGCTAACTGAGAGCGATCAGCCAGCCAGTAACCTGTCCAATACTCCGCGCTCCCTGCCGTACACCACCGCCGAGGGTATCCGATTAAAACCCCGATTCACGGTGGCAGATCTGACCGGCGATGACCATAACCCATCCGACCATTTGCGCTACGGGGCCGGTATTGCGCCGTTTCTGAGGGGGCCGTATGCGAGTATGTACGTCCGGCAGCCGTGGACAATCCGGCAGTATGCGGGCTTCTCAACGGCCGAAGCCTCTAATGCGTTTTACCGGCGGAACCTGGCCGCCGGACAGAAAGGACTGTCCGTGGCATTCGATTTGGCGACGCACCGGGGCTACGACTCCGACCATCCGCGCGTGGTGGGCGACGTGGGAAAGGCGGGCGTGGCGATTGATTCAGTCGAGGACATGAAAATCCTGTTCGACAAGATTCCCCTCGACCAGATGTCCGTGTCGATGACCATGAACGGGGCTGTGCTGCCCATTATGGCGTTTTTCATCGTTGCGGCTGAGGAGCAGGGCGTTCCGCTGGAGAAGCTATCCGGCACGATTCAGAACGATATTCTGAAGGAGTTTATGGTCAGGAATACCTACATCTACCCGCCCGAACCGTCGATGCGGATTGTGGGTGATATTTTTTCGTACACCGCCCGGCACATGCCGAAGTTCAACTCCATCAGCATCAGTGGCTATCACATGCACGAAGCGGGCGCACCGGCCCACCTCGAACTGGCCTACACGCTGGCCGACGGGCTTGAGTACATCCGAACGGGCCTGCGGTCGGGCATGAACATTGATGACTTCGCCCCGCGCCTGTCGTTTTTCTGGGGTATTGGCATGAATCATTTTATGGAGATTGCCAAACTTCGGGCCGGGCGGTTGTTGTGGGCAAAAATTGTGCAACAGTTTTCGCCGAAAAATCAGAAATCACTGGCCTTGCGAACCCACTGCCAAACCTCCGGCTACAGCCTGACCGAGCAGGACCCGTTCAACAACGTGGCCCGCACAACCATTGAGGCCCTTGCGGCTGTGCTGGGCGGTACGCAAAGTCTACACACCAATTCATTGGACGAAGCCATTGCGCTGCCAACCGACTTTTCAGCCCGGATTGCCCGCAATACGCAACTTTATCTGCAACACGAAACCGACATAACCCGCGCGGTTGACCCCTGGGGCGGCTCGTATTACGTTGAGTACCTGACCAAAGAATTGATTGAAAAAGCGTGGGCATTGATTGAGGAAGTGGAGCAGTTGGGTGGTATGACAAAAGCCATTGAAACGGGTTTGCCCAAACTTCGTATTGAAGAAGCGGCCGCCCGGAAACAAGCCCGAATCGACGCCAAAAAAGACGTTGTCGTTGGTGTCAATAAGTACAAACCTCAGTCAGAAACCACCATTGACCTGCTCGATATTGACAATCAGGCCGTGCGGGAATCGCAGGTGAACCGGTTAAGTACGGTGAAAGCAACGCGGGATACGGAGAAGGTGGAAAAAGCGTTGATGGCTATTACGGAAGCGGCTAAAAACCCATTAACCCCACCCCCGGCCCCTCCCCTAAAAAAAGGGGAGGGGGGCGCAACCAGAGTCCTTCCCCCCTCCCCTTTTTTTAGGGGAGGGGCCGGGGGTGGGGTTAAGGAGCAAAACCTTCTCGCGCTTGCTGTTGAAGCGGCCCGCTGCCGCGCTACACTTGGTGAAATTTCTGACGCTATGGAAAACGCTTTTGGCCGACACAAAGCCACCATCCGGGCCGTGTCGGGTATTTATTCGGCGGAAGTGTCCGACGATGAGAACTTCAGGCTGGCCCGCCAAATGAGCGACCGCTTTGCCGAACTCGATGGGCGTCGCCCCCGGATTCTGGTCGCAAAAATGGGGCAGGACGGTCACGACCGGGGTGCTAAAGTCATCGCTACGAGTTTCGCCGATCTGGGTTTCGACGTCGATATGGGACCACTGTTTCAAACACCGGACGAGGTAGCCCGGCAAGCGGCTGAGAACGACGTGCATATTGTGGGCGTATCGAGCCTTGCTGCCGGACATAAAACGCTGGTGCCGCAACTGATTGAGGAGTTAAAGAAAATTGGTCGCGGAGACATCATGGTCATTGCCGGGGGCGTCATCCCGGCGGGCGATTACCAGTACCTGTACGACGCGGGCGTGAAAGGCATTTTCGGGCCGGGCACGGTCATTTCCGTAGCGGCTCAGAAGATTTTACAGGAATTGATGAAGGATTGAGGAGGAAACCCGCGAAAGCCTTTTCAACGTCAATTTATCTATTTGGTGAGAGTGGCAAAACAAGCAGCCCGTTTCTGATCGAGAAACGGGCTGCTTTTGGCTAAACCTAAAAGGTCTTTGAGACCTTTTAGGTTTGTAAACTTAATACTTATTCAACACCGAATCAGGCAGGAATTTTACATCTAAATTGGTGGCTTTCATCAGGTTAGCGCGGTTGTTCTGCCCATCGACATACGCCGGATTGACGACCATGGACCGGTTGTAATAGTATGATGCCAGCTCCAGTTTCTGCCGGTTGTTCTGCGCGAAGCCTTCGCCCTGATAAATGACGCCGAGGTTGTTATACGCCGGCGCGTACGCATTGGCAGCCCGGATGGTCTGCTTGTAATAGTACTTCGCCGAATCGACGTTGGGCGTAATTTTCTGGAATACATACGCCATTGAGAAGTACGCTTCACCGAAATTTTGGTAAATGCGGGTCGACTCCTGCAAATGGTCGAGTGCCCAGCGGCCATGTTTGTTGGCATAGGCAATATTTGTATCAATCAGAGCCTGCGCCTTTTTGATCTGCTCCGGCGATGGTTTTGGCTTGATGGCGTTCGTGGCATTGGCTATGGAATCGGCTCTGGTACGGTCTTTCAAACCTTTCTCGATCCACTCGTTCGCGACGTGCCGTTGCACCTGGCAGCTATTGGGCGCGTAGGGTAACGCCGAGTTGAACAGCACAAAATTATTTTCCCAATCGCGGTTCCGGTCAACGGTTTTGAACGAATACAAGCCAATCACTACGGCCATCAACCCCAGCAACGGCGCGTACCGAACCAACACAGGTCGGGATGTAGAGTCAGCCGTTTGTTCGACGGATTCGGGCGAGTTGCGAACCAGCAGTTTTTGCAAGGCCCAGATGAGCACGAAAGCAAAACCCATGACGGCGGCATACGAAAACCGCTCGGCAAAAATGCCACCCCGTATCCAGATGAAGCCCAGACCCGGTGCCATTGTCACAAAAAACCAGAAAATGCCAAAGCCCCAGAGCGTACGTTTTATGAACCCTTTCCAGGCGAGCCACAGTAAACCCACGAACGTGAAAAAGCCTGCCCACGTCAGCCAATCACCCTTCCCGCCCGACGGAATGACGTTGTAGGAGTAATCATAAACTAATGGATGCGGCAGAATCATTAACCGGATGTAATATTCCAGAAACTTGAACATCGTTGATTTCTGCGTCTTCTCGATGGCATATGGATAGTTCGCCCAGTCGACCGGGGGCGTACCGCTCAGGGTGCCAATCATTTTCTGCTTCTGGTAGAAAAACAGTAGGGTAACGAGTAGAAACGGCCATAAACTGATGAGCGACTGCCAGACGCTCCGGCGGGCAAACCAGTACTGCATGGCCGGAATTAGGGCCAGGCTAACGATAGACGATTCTTTGGACAGAAAAGCCAGATAGAGCGACACGCAGGCTCCGGCAATCCAGCCCCACGCCTTTGTTTCTAAATACCGCCAGTACGACAGCAGCATTAGTGAAATGAACAGGAAACTCAGAATTTCATCGCGCCCTTTAATGTTCGCTACAATCTCGGTATGCAACGGGTGGGTAATGAAAACCAGTCCGATCAAAAACGCCGTAATAGTCTGATTGGTCAGCCATTTCTGGAGCAAGATGCCAATAACCAAGCCCGTTAAGCCATATAATCCGGCGTTAATCACGTGACTGATGTTCGGATTATCCTTAAAATATTCTTGCTCCAGCGCGAACGTAATGAGTGAGAGCGGGCGATAATAGCCCAGCGAAATATTACTGAAGTGCCAGAACTCGGTTTGGAGCAAATCGGGAATACCCGCAATGCCTTTCTTGACGAACAGATTCTGCCCAACGGCGGCAATGTCATCGAGGGCGTATTGATGTCCAAACGTGTTGATATACAGCGCGAAACCCACCAACGCCAGCACCACAGCCGGCCACCATTCAACGGGTCGTTTGTCGATGGGTAGGTCAGCCGGAACGGTCGAAGGCGTGGGTTTTACAGCCGTTGGGCGTGTGGTTGTCCGCTGCGTTGCATCAACCGGGCGACCTGCGTTGGGGCGGTTCGGGGTTGGTCCGCCTGGTCCGCTTGCCGTGGTCGATTTAGGGGTTGATGAGCGAGGGTTCTCATAGCCCTGTGATTGCTTTTTTTTGGCCATAACAGCAGGTACTCGTCTATTTTAGGTGTTATAATTCCTACGCAGGTTCTCGATGGACTACGCCGGGAATCACTACATTTATGGATCGTAAAGTTCCGTAAGAATGTCAGCAAAATCAATTCAACGTCTTCATCCGTTCAAAACTATTCTTGTTAGTGCCGGGCTGGCCCTCCTGCTTAATGGCTGTTTACCCGCCAGTATTCCTAAGTCGACCGGCAGCGGTTCCACCCAGCCCACCCGCGACGATAACCTTGCGCTGGGTAATCCAAGCGGAGCATCGACCAGCGACCCCAACAATTATTTGCTGGTGAAATCGGAATATGTATTGTCCTACAATCGCAGCCGGGGTATTGCCAACTGGGTGAGCTGGCACCTGAGTTCGGCCTGGAAAGGCGGCATCCAGCGCATCGATAAATTCCGGCCCGACGCCAGTCTGCCTGCGGGTTGGTTCAGGGCCAAACCGTCGGATTATACCAACACGGGTTTCGACAGGGGCCATTTGTGCCCCTCCGACGACCGCGACAGTTCGCCCGAGGATAACGCAGCTACTTTTCTTCTCACCAACATCGTGCCACAAGCTCCACGCCATAATCGGGAAGTCTGGAAATACCTGGAAGAGTATGAACGGCAACTAACAACGAACGGCAACGAGGTCTACATTATTGCCGGAACCTGGGGTTCGGGTGGAACGGGGCAGAATGGCTATGCAACGACGCTGGCAGATGGAAAGCTAACTGTTCCGGCAGCACTCTGGAAAATTATCGTGGTACTGCCAACCGGCTCTAACGATATCGACCGGATTTCGACCAACACGCGCATCATTGCCGTAACGATTCCCAACAATCAGTCTGCTGCCGATAAGCCCTGGCGAGCGTACATTACCAGCATAGACGACATTGAACGCATGACCGGTTATGACTTTCTATCCAATGTACCGACTGATGTTCAACGCCTGATCGAACAGCGAATTGATGGAGGAAATAGTTGAAAAAACTGTCAGACATAGTCAAGCAAAGTTAATTCTTGGCCATTTCTGGCTACTGCTGACACCTTTTACGCAGTAACCACAGCAGATTCTGACAAACTTGAATGTACAGTTTGCAAAGGAATCCGGCGGGTGCGTTGGCGAAGCAGGGCAATGGCATCATTATCGTCGGCGAAGGCACCGTTTACATTTACCATGTGCCGGGCCAGCACGTCGTACTTCCCGCGCATCAGCAAGGCAAAAACCTGCAAAAAATCAAGTCCGTCGAAAATAATCGCCTTGTTCTGCGCGTATTTATCAATCGTTTTCAGGAAAAAAGTGGGGTGTTCGGTCCAGTGCATGGCGGGCCGGATGTGGTGACTGATGTGGTAACCGTCGTTCCAGCATTTTTTGTTGTACTTCACATTGATGCACGTAATGCTGTTTTTATACGCGTTGCCGGGGTCATTGCCGTCTACAAAGGCGTGTTGCGTCCAGTTGCCCAGCATGGCGATCAGCCGGTAAATAACCAGCGGCAACAGAAACACCATAACGGTAGCAGGCCAGCTTACAAAGCACAGCAGAACGCAGATAACGGCAAAAACGATCTCACCGGTCAGGGCGCGGGTCGCTAATTTCGGACGGTTTTTCTGACGAAGGTAATTGAGCAAATTGCGTACGCCCACCACGAAAAAGCGGCCAAAATAAGTTAGAAAGCTCCGAAGACTGTCGCGCTGAAACGTCATGGTACTGCTGTCATCGTCTTCGAGGTTGTTTTCGGGGTGGTGCATCCCAATGTGATGGCTGTAATACGTTTCGGGGGTATGCCCAAAAAACGGAGCCAGTATCCAGGGCAGGTAATTGTTCATCCAGCCGTATTCAGGCTTGAAAAACTGGCGGTGGCTTGTGCAGTGCAGCATCAGCCCAAACGGGCCTTTAAACCGGAAGTTGCTGACAAAAAAATGAGTAGCCGCTACTGCCCACCACGCCCAGCCCGTCAGGAAAGGCATAAACAATAATACGCTGAGTGGAATGAGCGTTACCGTAATGCGAATGGTGAGGTAAATAAAGGGCAGGTCACGCTCGTCTTTGATATACTGAAGAAAAAAACGGTCGAGTCGGCTATAGTCTCGGCCCGTAAAAGTAGGGTCCAGAAGGGTGCTCAGTACTTTCATGTATAAGTACAATGGTTGAAAAAAACCTAAACAAAAGATTCGTACAACTTCGATTTGCAGTGAGCGACAATCGAAACTGTACGAACCTTTCTATAATATCAACGAAAAATACGGAATTGAATCGAACCTTTTTTCGTTAGGATAAAATTTATTTTTTCTCAACGGCATGACCGCCAAATTCATTACGCAAAGCGGCCACCACTTTTCCCGTGAAGGTATCTTCCTGCAACGACCGGTAGCGCGTTAACAGCGACATGGCAATAACGGGCGTCGGCACACCCAGATCAAGAGCCGTTTCGAGCGTCCAGCGGCCCTCGCCCGACGAGAACATCTTGCCTTTGATGGTCTCCAGTTTAGGGTCTTTGCTGAATGCATGTTCGGTCAGTTCCATCAGCCAGCCCCGGATTACCGAACCGTGGCCCCACATTTTGGCAACAGCCTCGAAATCGAACGGAAACTGGCTTTTTTCCAGCACCTCGAACCCTTCGGCAATGGATTGCATCATGCCATACTCGATGCCGTTATGTACCATTTTGGTAAAGTGCCCGCTTCCCGCCGGACCGGTGTAGAGGTAGCCGTCTTCAACTGAAATATCCCGGAATACGCCGTGCAACGGCTCAATAACGTCGGCGTCGCCACCAACCATCGTACAGGCTCCATTCAGGGCACCGCTGATGCCTCCGCTTGTACCGCAGTCAAGGAAACCAATCCCTTTTTCCTTCAGATAGTCATGACGCCGGAGCGAGTCTTTGTAGTGCGAGTTGCCTCCGTCGATCACCACGTCGCCGGGTTGCAGAACAGCCAGCAGTTGCTCGATAACATTATCGACTAATGGCCCGGCCGGAATCATCAGCCACAACACGCGCTTTTCGGGCAGAGCCGCGTAAAGTTCCTGTAACGTATGGGCACCCTGTGCGCCTTCGCCTTTTACGGCTTCAACCAGCACTTCGTTAATATCGTAACCAACAACGGTATGACCGTGCTTTACTAAGTTGCTGACGAGGTTAAACCCCATCTTTCCTAAACCAACGAATCCAATATGCATAACAGTCAATGATTTGAGCGGTCAAATTGGCGATTTTTTCCCAAAATGCCGTTCTGTGTCCTCTTGTTTAGAAACAAAAGTAGCTTATCCCCCTGGAAACTAAACAGTCAATCTTTTTCGGTGGTCACGCACATTCACCTGATTATTTGGGTACGAGCTACCGTTCGAACGATACCAATTTATTTTCATGAATACGTAGTTATACGAATTTACATGATGGCCTATCTTGAGTAGAGAGCCAACTATATAAAATCAGCTTCTGGGTTACTATTCGATAAAATGCACGTCTTAGAAAGTAGATTTAATATTCCCCAACAATAAAAACTCTTCAATGAAAAATCAGATTATCACCAGTATAACAACAGCGTTGTTGCTTTTTTCCTCCCAATTTTCTTACTCCCAAGATGTCCTACAGAATAAAGATATAGTCGCATTACAGGAGTCTAAAATGAGTCAGGACATCATTCAAACAAAAATATCTGCCAGCAAATGTCAGTTCAATTTAACGGCAGATGGTTTAGCCGAATTAAAGGCTGGCCGTGTGTCGGACAGAATTGTAAAAGCGATGCTTGCGGCTTCACCTCCAAAAGAAGTCATTACGAACGAAGACATTGTTAAAATGTCAACTTCTGCTATTTCCAGAGATATCATGAAAGAGAAGATCAAAGTGACCGCTCACAAATTTGATGTATCTTCAGAGGGCCTGATTAAATTGAAAGCGGCAAAAGTTCCGGACCCTATTATAAAGGAAATGCTAACTAATCCCAATCAGGAGAATTTTGTATCAGCTAAACCGGAACTGCCTTCTACCCAAAAACCGACACCGGCAAGTTCACACGAAGACGCTGTAAACTCAAAAAAAGCTGAAAAAGCTGTTACGCCGGAAACAAATCAAAACATCATTGTAACCACTGCTTTTGAAGAGGTAAAGAATTTGCAAAGGCTTGGCGAGGTATCAGCCTCGGCAAAGAGACCCTTTGCCGGACAGACTGTTCTCAGAGCAGATGCAATAGAAAAAATTAAGAAACAGGCTATCGCCAAAGGAGCAACCCACGTTCTGATTCAGTCGGACAATTTTGCCATGACCCCTATTAACAATGTGACTATTGTGGGAGTAGCCTACAAAAAATAATAAGTGAGCTATTAGGTGCTTTTGTTAACCTACACCAACTCGCGTGGATAGCCATCAAAAACTACCATTCGGGAACAGCCGGTACCAGACCAGTACCAGAACTACACCGATGCCCGTTCCAACGCCATCGGCCATCAGGTCGAACCAGTCGGCACTGCGGTTGATGGGCAAAAGATACTGAAGAACTTCGATAAGTGCGCCCACAATTAATCCGGCAACGACTACCGTGCGAATTGGATAACCGGCCAGCAACCATAACGTCGCAAACAACGCGAAGATCGCTATATGCAGGAATTTATCGTTCCAGGTCATCAATTCATCGGGCACCTGGTCGTGGGGTGTCAGACAGCCAATCAGCATGGTGATGGTCCAGGCGATGGCCAGCCAGCGCAGTACAGTTGGAGTAATTTTCATTTCGTCGGTTGAAGTCGGTTGGTGGTTAGCAACAGAAAAAAGACAATGAGGGTAAATAAATAAACAACGTTCCGGGAGTCGATAATGCCCCGGCCAAGTGCGCGGTATTGCTCATCGAGCGCAAATAAGGACAGGTAATACGACAAGCCGCCTAATACTGACAAACCCGCCAGCGCACCCAAACCCACATAGAGCAGGAAGCAAAAAAACACACCCAGCACAAACGCAACGACCTGATTATCATTGAGTGACGACGCCCATAAGCCGATGGCAACGAACACGCCCGCCAGCAGCACCAGCCCGATATACGACCCAAACACACCCGCCGAATCGATGTTGCCGATGGGTGAACCAAGTTGGTAGAGGGTAACATAGTACAATAAAGTGGGTAGCAGCATCAACACCACCAACAGCCAGCTCGCCAGAAATTTACCCACTACGACGCCCCATCGGCTAACGGGTTTGGTGAGCAGCCACTCAAGCGTTCCCGACCGGATTTCGTCGGCAATGGAGCGCATGGTAATGGCGGGCACCAGAAACAGCATGACGTAGGGTGTCAGATTGAAAAACGTGCCCATATCGGCATACCCGTTTTCGAGCAAACTCGTATCGGGAAAAACCCAGAGCAGCAGTCCTACCGCCGTCAGAAACACGCCCATGATGATATAGGCGATGGGCGACGAGAAGAATTGATTAATTTCTTTACGAAAAATAGCCAGCACTTTTTGGTAATTGGTGAAGTGGGTGGAGTTGTGGAGTAAGTAAAGAAGTGGAGTGTGTGAAATAGGGGGGGCGAGTCGTTCGGTTTCTATACTTACTGCACCTTCTTCTTCACTCACTACACTCACTCCCTTTATTCAAAACGGATTAGTTTTATCCTTCTTCATAATGGCTGCAATGACCAGCGAGAAAATTAATCCGATAAGAGCCGAGCCAATCACACCCACAGCAAATAAAATACCGGGGCTTTGAAATTTCTGGGTAATCTCAATAGCCTGATCGATTTGCTCATCCGACAGGTTCCCCTGCGCTTCCATCTGTTCACGCGCTTTGTCTATAACCCGCTGCATAACGTTTGTATCGATCACGGTCATATAAAATACCGAAAACAGGCTCGACAGCAATCCTGAAATAGCGGCTGTCAATGTGCCAACACTGATTCCTTCGCCGTATGCCATGTAGCCGCCATTCAGCGTTCGAAAATCGCGCATAGCCAAAACAAGAGCAATCGCTATCAGCAGATACGCAACCGACCCCAGCGCATTATTACCGAAGTTGTCTGTCAGGAATACAAGGGTCGAAAAAACAATCTGGGCAACACCCAGAATGAGGCCCCATTTCAGGGCAATACGGGCAGTAGAGGGTTGGTTTTCCATAATCAGGTAGTTGGTTTACTCCAGGACACTGTAATCCTGTTTTCGGAAAATAAGCGAAATAATAAGCACGGGCAGCACGGCAAGGGCTGTTTTTTTCGTCAGCTCATCGGGCAGCAAAACGCCGGGTTGCATCGCGTTTACTTTCGCCCACTGCTGAGCGAACGTTTCCGGCCCAAACTGGTCGGTAATCTGCGCTTTGCCTTCGAGCAGTAATTTTTTCGAATTGACAACGTATTCGGCAAACACCCCCGTATCAATTTGTGTCACAAACAGATAAACGAGCCAGCCCGTTACCAGAGCCGCAACCGTATTGAGTACGTAGCCAATGGTTAGTCCTTCCCACAAATGCAGCCGTCCGTGACCAACGTATTTTCGGTAATACCAAACCGTTGCAATCATCATAATGATATGAATGCCATAGTCGAGCACGCGAATGTTACCCAGAGCCGGGACGCCAACGGCATACAGACCCAGAAAATAAAGGAAGCACAAAACACCCGTTGTCAGACCGGCAAGAAGCGGAATTTTCAGTAGCGGATGCGCGAAATAAGTAAGGATGCTTTTCATAAAGTGGTGCTAAACTGGCCGTGATAGACCGTGCCAATAACGCGGCCCGTGAGCGTTTGACCCAGAAACGGCGAATTTTTCGATTTTGAGAACGTGCGGTCATACGTCCAGATGCCCGCCGGGTCAAAGAGCGTCAGGCTGGCGGGTTGCCCCTCGGCAAGACTCATTGCCGGAAGCCGCAAAATCTGCCGGGGACAGACAGTCAATTTGTTGATAAGCTGACCCAGCGGCAAATCGCGATTATGGGTCATAACAGCCGCGAAGACCGTTTCCAGACCCGTAATGCCAAATTCGGCCTGGTCGAATTCCAGATTTTTACACTCCGAATCCTGTGGTGTGTGGTCCGATACGAGCGCGTCAATGGTGCCATCGGCCAGACCTGCCCATAAAGCTGCCACATCGTCGGGCGACCGAAACGGCGGATTTACTTTCAGATTGGTGTCAAAATCTGCCAGTGCTGAGTCGTCGAAAACAAGCTGATGGGCGGCCACATCGCAACTTACCGGCATTCCCTGCGCCTTCGCCTGCCGAATTAATTCAACCGAACGGGCCGTGGAGATAGTAGAGAAATGGAGAAGAGAACCCCCAATTCTGTTTCCTTCTACCCTTTCCTCCTTTCCTTCCCCCAACACATAATCCAGCAATCGCAGATCGCGTTCGACCATTAACTCCTCGGCCAACGCGGGCATTCCTTTCAGACCCAGTAAGGTACTTTGAACGCCCTCATGCATTTGCCCAAATTGGGTCAGCAGCGTTTCTTCGGGGCGGTTCATGAGCAATCCATTTACGGGTTGCAGATACTGTAATGTCTTGAGCAACAAGTCAGGATTCTGAAGCGGATGATGCCCATCTGAAAACGCAACGGCTCCGGCATGGTGCAAATCGAGCATCTCCGTAAAATCTTCACCGGCGGCTTTTTTTGTGATGGCCGCAATCACATGAACCCGTACCGGATGCCCGATGGCCATGTGACGGACGTAGCCGAGCGTACCTTTCGCATCGACAACAGGCTGTGTATTAGGCAGCAACGCAATGTCTGTGAAGCCCCCGGCGGCAGCCGCCCGACACACGCTCGTCAGGTCTTCTTTGTGTTCATAGCCGGGATCCTGTGCCGACACGCGCATGTCGACCCAACCGGGCGAAACATGCAGGTTGCCGGCTTCGATTACCCGAACATCGGCGTCAACGGTCAGGTCTATGCCAATGGTGCGAATCAGGCCATTATCAACCAGAATATCACAAACCTGCCCATCAAATGGCGAAGCAGCATCAACAATACGGGCAGAGCGAATCAGGAGTTGCATGAGTCATTCCCCTCGTCATTCTTTAGCGCGAGGGGCGGGATGGTTCTAAAAAAAAGGCTCCTTGCGGAGCCTTGTGGTTCAATGGGTAAGCAATCAGGCTCCAACCAACGCCCGGTAGGCATCGGCGGTTAACAAGCCCTCCTGCGTCGATGCGTCGGCGGGTTTCAGTCGGATAATCCAGCCTTCGCCATACGGATCGCTGTTAAGCAATTCGGGCGATTTTTCAATGGCCGGGTTCAGTTCAAGCACTTCGCCATCGAGTGGCAGAAACAGATCGGATACAGTCTTCACCGCTTCGACTGCCCCAAATACGTCCCCTTTCGCCATTGACTGCCCAACTGTATTGACATCGATAAAGATGATGTCGCCTAATTCGTTCTGAGCAAATTCGGTAATGCCTACTACAGCCGTACCGTCATCCTCTGTCCGAATCCACTCGTGATCCTCTGTATAGTTCAGTTCTGCGGGGAAATTCATCGTGCGTTTTTTTATAGGCGCAAAATACGGTAGCAGTGGCCGGATTTGCAAACCGTATTACTTCGCTTACCCCACCCCAACCCCTCCCCTAAAAAAAGGGGAGGGGTTGGGGTGGGGTACTTTTACTTCGCTGTCACCGCCGATTGATTGGGCGTGAAATTATACGCACCGAGCCGGTCGCTGCTTTGCCGTTGAATCATCCACTGCGGATACGGTTTCGGCGTGGCACTGATTTCGTCGAGTTGCTCCAGTTGCTCGGTCGTCAGGCTCAGGTCAACGGCTTTAATGTTATCGACAAGCTGATCCGTGTTTTTCGCACCGATAATCACGCTCGTAACGCCCGTCTTTGCCAGCACCCACGCCAGCGCAATTCGCGCTACCGATACCCCATGGGCTTCGGCGATGGGTTCCATCGCTTCGATAATATCATACGCTTTTTCCTGATTGACCGGCGGAAAATCGAAACCAAGCCGACGTGAGTCTCCTTCGGGTTTGTTGTTTCGTGTGTATTTTCCCGACAGAAAACCACCGGCCAGCGGACTCCAGGGCAGAATAGCCATTTGCTGATCCTGCACCATTGGCACAATCTCGTTTTCGAGGTCGCGACCGGCAATGGAATAATAATTCTGGGTCGACACAAACTTCGTCCAGCCCTGTTTGTCGGCAATGCCGTTCGCTTTCATCACCTGCCAGGCCGCCAGATTTGAACAGCCAATGTAGCGCACTTTGCCACTACGGATAACATCTTCCAGTCCGCGCATGGTTTCTTCCAACGGCGTAATAGGATCAAATCCGTGAATCTGGTAGAGGTCAATATGGTCGGTTTGTAATCGTTTCAGACTGCCTTCGATCTGCTGCATAATTTGCAGCCGCCCCAAACCAACCTGATTTTTGCCTTCGGCCATCCGGCCCCGCACTTTGGTGGCAATCACCAGTTCATCGCGCGACAGGCCCAGCGAATGAATGGCCTGACCGAGCAGCCGCTCCGACTCGCCGAAGGAATAGACGTTGGCCGTGTCGATAAAATTGACGCCGTGGTCGATGGCCGTTTTTACAATGTCATTCACGGCGTTTTGCTGGAGTTCACCCATTGCTTTCCAGTAGCCGCTGCCGCCGAAGGTCATGGTGCCGAGACAGATTTCAGAGACCAGTACGCCCGTATTGCCAAGAGGATTGTATTTCATGCTATGTTGGTTCGTGTTCGTTGGTTCAACCGGCAAACAACCGCGATTGTTGGCTTTTTTATTCCGCCAGATTAAACTTCACCTGTATACCGCCCGACGTGGTGGCGCGTTTGAAGGAATTCGATACAAGCGGATCGTTAAAGGTGCGGTCGAAATAGAAATTGAAGTTCAACCGGCGGTTCACGATGTAGCTGATTTGCGGACGAAGCTGAAAGTTTACGTTGCCCGCCGTAATGGTTTGCTCGGCGTCTAACTTCCGCTGAATAGCCCGCGTGTCGCGCAGGGTCAGGTTGCAGGAGAACGTCAGGTCATTCTTCAGCTTTTTGTACACGCCATTGATGCGGAATGGAATCCGAAAGTTTTGCCGCGTAAACCCTACCGAAGCGGTCAGGTCTTTATTGCTCAGTTCAGCCACCTGCGAGTTCGACAAACTCAGAGCAATGTCGCGGCTTTGGTTGTATTCCAGCCGCCCGCTAATCCGACTCTTGGTCTGAAACTGAACGCCAATCATGGGCGCAAACCGCTCCGACATGGTGATGGTACTCATGGCAAACACGGGCACAAACTGTCCCAACTGGTTGATGGATGTTGCCATCGGGTAGCCCTGCACCGCTAAGTTGACGTAAGCCGCGCCATAGTCCAGATTCGAGATAAAGTTGCCGACGCTGTACGTTGACGAGTAGCTGTGGTTGATGGTGAACGCGCTGAACTGCTTTTTAATAAAGCCCAGTCCCGACAGGCCGTTATAGGCGATTTGCCAGTTCGGCAGCGGGAAATTATAGAACGGCGACAGTTGCGCTTTCTCGATGGGCTGACCGCTGTAAGCCGCGAAAAATGCCGGTATCAGCACATCCTGCGAGGTCTTATCATACCGCCCCTTTCCATCCGCATTAGCCTTCGTCAGCTTGTCGATGAAGTACTCTCTATATTTTTCAAAACGGTCGAAAATGGGCGAGGTATTATCGCCACGCAAGCCAATAAACGCTGTGCGGAAGGACCAGAACGACATGCTGAACTGCCCGTTTCGTACCGCCGAAAACGTTTCAAACGGTCCACCCTGCGACCCTGGCCGGTAGTATTCCTGGTACGCGTCCGTTCGGTCGAGCCGCCAGTTTATTTGCATCCGAAAATCGCGGAAAGGTTCCAAGGTCGTACTGGCCGTAAACTTTTTGGTGATGTTCTGCTGGAAAGCCGTATTGAGCACCGTGCTGGGCGACAGCCACCCTTTTTCGGCAGCCCGATACGCAATATTATGGTCCTGACTGCCCAGCACAAACCCAAGCCCCGGCGCATTATTTCCATCGACGCCAAAAATCTTCGGTGTTGGCAGAAAGCCGGGCAGTATGGTGGACTCCTGCACGATGTAGGAGAAATTGATGCCGCGTACGGTCAGTAAGGCCCGTGTAAAGTTTTTCAGAATTTTACTTTCGCCCCGCACAATGTCCTCAATATCACCGGGGTTACGAGCGAAGTTTTTCCGAACAGGCGCGGGTGTGTTCGCAAAGCGCAGATACCGGATTTTGTTGTATAGCCTGATCAAATCGACGCGCCCTGTAATGCCCCGTTCCCGGTTGTTGCGGATGACATTCCCAAACGGCACACCGAGCGTATCGGCAATACCGAACGAGTTGGCCTGAAACTGATAACCCAGCCCATAAACGGCATCGGCAGCTATCCAGTCGAGCAGCGGAATCTTGTCTAACGGCAACCGGTACGTAGCCCGGATGTCCTGCACAAAGTTTTTCAGTCGGCCCAGATGCTTGATGCTGTTGATGATCGAATCGCGTTTGGCCTTCGTGTTGATATCGCCCGCCGGTTCGTCAATAACCGAGTTTGCCTGCGAATGATACGTTAGCACTAAACTGCGCGTGAGGTTCCAGGTCAGGTCGTAATAGCGGTTGAAGAGGAAATATTTCTCGAACTGCGGCACAATGCCATTCGTAGTCAAATCCGACGAGCGAAGCTGGGTTTTGATAAAACTCCGGTCCATATCGCTCCGAATCGAAACCAATGTTGGTAATAGCGTCAGGTTGAAATCTTTGAGCCAGCGCAGATACGGAGCCTCAAACGACGCCACATTGCGGAACGGTTCAAACGCCTTCGGCTGACTGCTATATGTGTACGAAATGCCCCCGCGCGTTTGCTGTTGCAGGTATTCCTGCGTCAGAATGTTGGTTCGCTTGGAGTCGTTGAAGGCATACGTAAACGCAAAATTCTCAATATCCCAGAAATGCGATTTCGCATTCGGGTTGGTTTTTACCTTTCTGACATTCGAGAAATTGTAGCCCCGGCGCGTCGTGTTGTCCTCTACCAACCGGCGGTAGCTATCCCGGTCAGATTCGTTTTTAGTCGAAAGTGAGGTTTCCAGCGGGGTATCAGGGTCGAGCGGGTCGAAATGCGGACTCACATTCCGGTGGTCGTAGTTGACATACAGCGGAATGCGAAGCCCCCAACTGGCGGGCAGAAACTTCTCGACGGCCAACGCCGATGAGAAGCCAAACTCGGCGGTCGTTTCAAGTGCCCGTTCGCCAATGCGCGTTTGAACGCCCCCAAAGCCAAAGGTCGTTATTCGCCCCGACGCGGTCAGTGTACCGATGTCGGCTAATTTCATGTTCAGCGAACCGACAGCCGCCACGCCCGCGTGCTGGTCGTAGCCGTTGGCCCGCAGTTCGTCGACCCAAACGGTAAAGGTTTTCGGACGTTCGCCATCGCCGGTAATTTTCGGATTACGTACGCCAATCATGACCGACTGCACCGAACTCAAATCGGGGCTTCCCACGACCGTCAGCCGGTAACGTCCGTTGGCCGAAAATTCCGAATAGGGCAGCGATGTCCGGCGCGTAAACTGCCGATTGCGGTTAGCTTTGAGGTTGATGAGTTCATCCAGGGCCAGATCCAGTTCGTTGGCGGCAGGCCACACCAATTGCTTGACCGCTTCATCATCCTTGTTGCCTATATTTCCGGCAGGCGTAGCAGTCAGGTTTGGTATCTCGATTTCGTAGTAGTTATCCGTATAATCAGTTCCGAGCCGCACAAACGTTGACACTTGCCCGCTCTCGTTGTCGGGGTTGTGCATGTGAACGAACATTTTAATCCGTTCCCGGAACAGCAGGTTGAAATTGGTATTACGGAACGCGCCCCGCGAGTCGCCGTCGCGCAGGTTCGTTACGCTCATGCGCATCGACTGCTCGTTCAGCTCCACAACCGTCGGCTGAGTGAAATCGCGGTCACGGACGTAGCCCGGCGGCACGGTATAAATGTTTTTATCGCCACCTTGAGCGGTCGTTTGGGTGCTCCCGTTCTCCTCGATGTTTACTGTCGAGACGGTAAAATTGGCGTCGTAAGGTTCGGGCACTTCCTGCAAACCGCGCTGCGTCAGGTCGCCGGTGTATTTGCGGTACTGGTTGGCTTCCATCTGTAACTGAGCAAACCGCAGCACAACCGGCTCGGCAAAATCGGTCAGATACATCCGCATAAAGCGCATGGATTTGAAGCCATTGATGCTGCCCACTTTCCGTAATGGTTCGCGGATGGGCACCCGGAACTGATACCAGTTGACCACCCCGCCCGGTGCGCCCGGTGATGGCACAGACACCTTATCGACAATGTATTTGCTCTGACCAACTTCCAGCCTGCCCTGCCGCAGGTCTATCTCATACTCATAATACGCTTCATTGTCGTTAATGGTATTGTCGATATTGAGGTCTTCAATATCGGGCAGTGTCGACGATGCTGGGGTCAAATACTGGTTGGGGTCGGTATTTTCGGGCGAGTTGTTTTCCATACCCATAAACCGCTTGTACCGCGCTACAAGGTATTTCTGCTGGTCGGCCTCTTCGCCGAGATAAAATTTAAAGTCATCGCCAGATGGGTCCTGCTGAATATCGGCCAGCGCAACGGGGTTGGTCACGCGGGTTTGAATGGCGTTCAGATAAGCCTGAAACCGGGTCTTTTCCGCATCATTGCGTAAACCGTCGAGGCCAATATCCTGCTGGTCGCGTGCTCCGCTCTGGAATGCGTTCGTAACAAACTGCCGGGTCGGTGCGCGTCCCCAGAAGGTCGAATCGGTACCCGGATTACGCACGTCGGTCGCTCCGGCAATAGGAAATCCGTTCTCAAATTCATACCGCCCGTCCTTAACCACATCCTCCGAAATGTCGCCGAGGTTAAAAATCAGCTTACCGCCCGACGTATTGTTGCTGTTTTTATTGGGGTCGTTACTTCCCCGAACCTTCCCGGCTTCGCCCCCGACAAACGGGTCCATGAGCCAGAATGTAATGTTCTCGATATTGGCATTATCGAAATCAATATCGGACGCAATGGCCCGCGTTACGGACCCGAAATTCTGCCTGGCATTGAGCAGATTTCCATTTGCATCCAAGTTAGTGTTGTAGTTATAGATACCCCGTTCGTTCGGGAAGTACGCCACGTCCAGAATGCTTTCGGGCAACTGCACCACCCGCGTTGACCGATTCGTGAACAAATCCTGCGGCTGGAAAGCCCGTTCGTATACGTGGGCGGCTACATCTTCCAGATCAATATTCGAGGTCACCCCCAGCGAACCCGTTGAGCCGAAAATACTGGGGTCGACCGTATAAACCGAAATTCGGGCGCGGTTATAGGCGTACGGCAGGGGGTTTGAAAACGTACCCTGCGGAAACTGCTGGGGTGTGGCACCAAGCCGCCAGCGCGTGGGTTGGCGGGTCAGGTCGAAAATAGTGCGGGCAGCCTCGAAATCATCCAGATAGCTTTCGTTTCGGGCTTTCGGGTTCGTGCCGGGAAAAAGCTGCGCGACCTCGCCATTGAACTGAACGGTCGACATTTCTTTAGTTTGCACACCCGGCAGCGCATCGAGCAGGCGGGTCAGGCCGGGCGCATCTTTGCGAATACTGGCGTTCAGGCCCAGAATGGTGTTGTTGACCGGCTCATTGCCGAGGGCCACGCGGGTCAGGAAACCGGCGGGCGTCTCTTTCATGTGCATGGCCGTCAGACCAATGCTTACGTCGCGGTTGACAGCATAATCTAAGTGTGTACCCACCAGCGTCCGAATCTGGTTCTGGAACAAATCGGGCTGTTCGTAACTGATGCGGATTTCTCGGCCCGAATTCGTTACACTTTCGTTTATAATTCGCAGTCGGCCAATCTGGGGTTCGAGCACGTAATCTTGTCCGGCAGACAGCGGCACACCACCCGCCGTTACCGTAACGGACTGTTCATTAACGCCATACGGCAACTGCACTTCGGCCCCGTTGCCCGATTGAAATGCGCCTTTCAGGAAAAATTTATTCTTATCGGCAATCTGCTGGGCATCGGTTTGCGTGGTGCGGTAAAGCTGATCGAACACATACTTGGATCGCAGGGAAGCGTCATTGCCGAGTTTGTTTGCCAGATACGCACCAAACGGCTCCAGCACCGGAAAGATAATTTTCCCGTACCGGCTGTCTATCGTAATATTTTCGACGTAATCGAAATTGCCGTCGGGCTGACCGTCTAACTGCTGGTTGAGCCGGTCCATCCCGAAGACCTGTACTAAGGGTATATTTTGGATGGGGCCTTCCTGAAGATTGGGGTTGTCGATACCCGTCAGGTCGTCTTTATAGATGACCCGCAATTGAAATCCCTGCCGCGTAATTTGTGCCGTGTTGAGCGAATATATGTTTTTCATCATCAGGTTCCACATCGGCAATTGGAGATTATTGCGCAGTGTGGCCGATTTAAGCAGTTTCAGTACCAGCACCTCGTCATCTTTGCGAGCCTGATAATCTTCCGTTAGTTCGCCTACTTTATAACGTCGGCCCTGATAGGTGTACTCGTAGGCAACGGCCAGAATTTCGTCGTTGCGTAGGGGTGTAACAAGCGAGATATACCCCAATTCGGGCTGGAGTTTGTACTCGCGGTCGGTCAGGCGTTTGGCCCCACGCAACAGGTCATAATCCGTGCCCTTAGCTAACTGAAAACTACCAGTCAGAATATCATTTGTCTGATTTACCTGCCGAAAGGCGTTGACCGGGTTTGCCGTCAGCTTACCGTATAGTCCGTTGGATTCATTGGCCGTTGGGGTGCGGTTGTTGCGTGAAAAGGGCGGCAGATTCGGATTCGTCTGGCTGTAGGGATTGCCCTCGCCCAAATCCTGAAAACCGGCAATGTTTCGCAGCGATTCGGTCGTGTTGGTCCGGTTGGTAACGTACACCTCAATACGCGTTACGTTAACGCCCGACGTTACCTGCGGCAGTGTTTTCAGCGAAGCTTCGTAATTGGCCCGAAAAAACTGGGACAGGAAAAAGTGGCGGTTTTCGTCGTACTGGTCGGCGCGAATTTCAAACGGCCGGTTAGAGGTTCCGCCCCGCAACACAATCTCGTTTTTGCGCGACCGCTGCTGCGACGCCACCAATGTTGCGTTCAGTTTACCGAACCGCAACTGGGTCTTGATACCAAACAGATTTTGTACGCCCGGAATCAATTGACTGTTAACCGCCCAGCTAATATTTCCGACCTCAAGCCCTTGCAGGATATTCTCGTTCTGGGGCGTGAAACCCGGCAGTGAGCCATTCGCTCCCGGAACGCCCGGCAGGTTGGGCGTGCTGGGTAAACCGGGCACACCCGGCAACTGCCCCGATCCGAACGCGGGCAGACCACCACCGGGCCGGTAATTTAGTTTAAGGGCGTTCTCAAAATTGAAACTGGCCTTGGTATCGAAATTGGCCAATACGCCTAATTTCTCACCAATCTTACCATTGAAGTTAATGGCAATCTGCTCGTTAAACAGGAAATTCCCGTTCCGCCGTTGCCGTACGGGCAAAACCGGATTATCAATGAATTGGTAGAGATAACCGAAATCGAGCGTAACGAAGCCATTGGGTTTAAAATCGACCTGACTGCCCCCAAAAAGCCGGTCAATGATGGGCGGTAGTTCGAGTTTAGGCACCAATCCCCGTCCGCTTAGCGCACTCTGTCCATCGCGTCGGGCACTGTATTCGCGCCAGAGATTTTGCTCAACGCGCTGGGTTTGAAGCTGATTAAAGGTCGAAAACGGAATTGTTTCGGCAGGTCGGTATGGCAACCCAAACTGCGAAGGCGGCAAGATGGAAGAGGCCTGTCCCGGCGTTGTTGTGTTTGATCCCGGCAAGGTAATGCCCGGCAACGTAACGTCTGTTCGGCCGGGTGCGTTGTTGGCTGCTGGCGCACCCGACAGCGATACGCCCGTACGAACCCGCTCCGAAACACCAATGCCCCCATCAGGACCGAGCCGGAAATCGGTCGAAACACCCTTGGGGTCGCGCAAAATAAACGGTGATTTTGATGGCCGCTCGGAGAACCGCGTCGCGCGTCGGTCGGGCCAGTTAACGGTTGGCCGCCGACCGGCACTGCGTAAGGCCCGGATGCTATCGGTACGGTTTTGAAGGGCCTGTTTAGTCGAGTCGGCCCGGATAATGGCGCGTCGGCGGGCGTCGGCGCGTGCCGAATCGACAGCGGCTTGCTGCCGTCGTCCGGCAGCACCACGCCGGGCGGGGGGGGTTGTGGTGGCGGGTTGGTCCTGCCCTATGCTGGTAGTCAAACCCAACAGCAGCCAGCATCCCAGCATCAGCCACCCATTTTGAGTAAACAGGAGCCGGACAGCAGTAGGGATAAGATGGTTTACAACGGGGTTGTGAACGAAGTAAGGGTTCACCATTGGGGGTACTTTCAGGTTCAGAATTAGTAGCGTACGGGGCGTTCTTCTATCAAACGGCCAAAATCGGGCCAATCGTCTAAGAGGATAAGAGATTTTTTAGCGGCTGTTTCTTTTCGTTTCAATATAAACTGACGACAAAAGTAGGGATTAAGCGAATGGCATACGAATAAGTTGTCCGGCGTTTCTGAATTTCCGGCCGCAACTATTCATCAATCTCACAATTACCGGGCCATAATCTGCTGTCAGACGGTTGTCGAGAATTGTCTGGACATTTTCCTGACAGACTTATTGGCGTTTGCCTGGATTGAGAACAAAAAGGGTCTGTGATGACACAGACCCTGGGGAAATTCCATAAAAAGTCTACTGAAAGCAGGACCCGACAGGTGTTCAGGCACGTACCGTTACAGACCGGTTTATAGCCTGAACGAGTGAATAGAGCGTGACCATGCCGAAGCCAACCATAAGCATGATGTGCAGGAAAAACATGCGAAAATCCTGGATATAAACCGCCAGCACCAGTCCCCCCAGAAAATAAAGGGTCAAGAGTCCCTCGGCCACCGTCAGCCAGCTAACCCGGCGGTTTATGTATTTATTGGCCGCCCAGCTATCGGCAGCGGTTTTAACATTGAACTTCGGTGTCCGCACAAAGGGCGTTTTACGGCCTATATATCCTTCAATTACGGCAATCGTATTGTGTAATGACAAACCCATCATCAACGATGAATACATGGGGAAATACCACGCCAGCCTGGCCTTGTTGGCTCCTTTCAGGAACCAGACGGGAATGCCATAGAACGTGATGAGAATCAACAGATTGAACTGAAACAGGTTGATAATCACGAATAACCATTCCCATTCGGGATGCTGGTTGCGGATGTATATGAGTGGTACACTCATAATGCCCAGAATCAGAACCAGAATAAACGTTGCACTGCTGAACAGATGAAAAAACGCATGAAGTTTCATTGGAAACGATACGCCCGGTGTCCGAAGTACAGACGTGAATAATTTGCGGGCGCACTCGGCGGCCCCTTTCATCCACCGGTACTGCTGCGATTTCAGGGCGTTCATTGCTACGGGCAACTCGGCGGGTGAGCCAATGTCTTCGCGATAAACGAATTTCCAGCCCCGCAGTTGGGCGCGGTAGCTCAGGTCGAGGTCTTCGGTCAGGGTGTCGCTTTGCCAGCCGCCCGCGTCAACAATCGCAGCTTTCCGCCAGACGCCACCGGTTCCGTTAAAATTCGCCAGAAATCCGGCAGCGTACCGCCCACTCTGCTCAATGGTGAAGTGAGCATTCAGGCCAAATGCCTGTAGCTGCGTAATGAGCGAAAAGTCTTCGTTGAGGTGTTCCCAGCGGGTTTGCACGATGGCTACTTTTGGGTCGGCGAAATGGGGTATGGTTTTGAGCAGAAAGTCGGGGTCCGGCACAAAATCGGCATCGAAAATAGCGACAAATTCACCTTTCGCCAGCGTTAATCCGTAGGCTAACGCGCCTGCTTTAAAACCCGTCCGCTCGGGTCGGCGGATGTGTTCAATGGCAAAACCCTGCATTTTATATTCGTCAACTTTTCGGGCAATCATCGCCACCGTTTCATCGGTCGAGTCATCTAAAAGCTGAATATCGAGTTTGTCTTTTGGGTATTTTACTTTTACTACGGCGTCGATCAACCGCTCAACCACATACAGTTCATTGTAAACGGGCAATTGTACGGTTACTCGGGGAAGAGCGTCCGGGGCTGGCACAACCACCGATTGAACCAATACCCTGCGTTTTTTTTCCGAGCGCAAATAGATGATTATCAGGCTTAATTGACCACAGTTATAGATAAACAATAGCATCAGGGCTATTGCATATAGTATCAGAATTACTATTTCCATATTAACGACGAGTGACGCTTTTCTAACGTTGGATGTACCGTATGGAGTAGGTGTTGGGTAGCCAACGCCATACCGAAAGATAGGTAACCAAATAACTGGCTAAACAGGCAAATAGTTGGCAGGCTAACGTTCTTATTAGGCAATGCAACCAGCAGAGCGGCTAAATCTCAGGCGTTTTCTACAGGCAAACAGCCGAACAGAGGCCCGATTCGATCAAAATGCCTATACTTGAGCATGGAAATTTCGTTTATCGGTGCTGGTAACCTTGCCTGGCACCTTGCTCCGGCTCTCGAAAACGCTGGTCATCACATCAATGAAGTATATAGCCGCCAGCTTCAGCACGCCCGCCAGTTGGTCAGCAATCTCTACGATGCGCACACTCATTCGGAGCTGAATTTTGCCGACAGCCCGTCGAAGTTATTTATTCTGGCCCTCCCCGACGACACGCTCGAGGCCGTCTGCTCCCGGTTGGTGCTGCCCGATGAGGCCATACTGCTGCATACATCGGGCGCACAGCCGCTTGCATCGCTGGAAAAGTGGATGGCGATTTATAGTGACGTGCCGGTTCGGACGGGCGTTTTTTATCCATTACAGACTTTCACCAAAGGGCAGACATTCATGACCTTCGACGAAATTCCGATTTGTCTGGAGGCTACCGACGCCGATACGGAAGAGGTGCTGGTGCAACTGGGGCAGGGAATTAGTGATATCGTTTACATTATCACTTCTGAAGAGCGCCGGACATTGCATGTAGCGGCTGTCTTCGCCTGTAATTTCACGAACCATCTATTATCGCTGGCCCACGATCTGACTACCCGGTCCGGACTGGAGTTCGACCTGCTCAGACCCCTTATTGCTGAAACCTTTCGGAAAGGGCTGGCCGCTGCGAATCCCGCTGATGTGCAGACGGGTCCGGCCCGACGGGGCGACCTGGCAACAATTGAAACTCATCTGACTTATTTAAGTGGTCAACCAAGGCTACTGGAGATTTATCAGGTACTGACGCAGAGTATTCAGCAACGGTATCAATAGCTGTTTTGTGTGGCTGAGCAACCCCGGCTCAAGCTCTGCATGGATTTACTTTTTACCGCTTGGGGGAGACTTGTTGCCAAGCTATACGTATATCTGTCCTTAGAAAAATAGCTTCCAAAGTCCCTGAGCCATCAAAAAAAACAGCTCAGCCGCAATCAGCAGGATCAACGTCCAGGGGCCGATTATCAATAGTTTTTTCTTATTAATAGCCATAGCCATAAGTTGTATTAATTTGAGTAGACTATTTGCATAATAAGCTGATATTTAACACATTAATGATATAACAGATCCGGCAGGGAATTGTTTTTAGGGCTTGCGCGGGCGAATAAACAAACTTATTAACGCAAGCAGGATAAACAGACTAAACAGCACAAGCAGAATTCTGGTGACTACTACGTTACCCTGCCAATGTGCCCAGAGGGAGGCATGAGCAAATAACAGAGCAATGCAAATAGAGAGTACCCGTACGTTGATGAGCTTTTGCAGATTCATGATCGCTTTCAGGTAAAGGTGGTGACTGAAAACAGAGAATTTACGTTGGCAATACCTGCCTTCAAAGGCAACTTTAAGCGAAACTGTAACCACATTCAATTGGCACTCAATCCATCAACATACTCCAAACTACCTTAGCAACCATCAGGAACAGACAAAGACCGATGAGAAGTATAAGCGTCCAGGGACCAGGCAAAAACGATTTATTCTTACTTTTCATTCTAATCTGTAAAAGCACGTTGAACGGCAAACAAAGGTATAAAAATAAATTTCTTTCAACACGTGCCGACTAACATATCTCCTCACTTTTTGTTAACAGAAGCGCAAATATTATTAAGAGGAAAAAGATATTTGTTAGCTATTCACACTAAATTAAGCATAAAAGTTTAGTTTTACAATTATTAGTAACAATATTGTCAGGCGACCTACTTGCCCTTATCCAGCGCGTACAGAGACGAATCATTACCGATTTCATTGTGATAAGCTTGCGCCTTGTTTGAACGACTCAGCCCACTACTCAATCCATTGCATCATTGAATTAATTGTTTTGTAAGCATAAGCCATAATGATCTGGTCACATAAAGTTTTCTGATTCGTTAAAACAAGCCACAGAGCCATCTTTAAGTTATTGCCACAAACCGCTCATAGCCTTTTCCAATACTTTTTTATCAGGCCAGATTAACCTTATTTTTTCAGGAAATAATCTTGTAATTGAAAACAAGATAGTACCAGTTCGTACCGAAAAGTTTACTACTAACAACAGTTACTTTCCACAACATACCGATCAATAAATATGTGCTGATTTTTTGACCCTGAAGAAAAACTTAAGTCTTAACCTATAGACACTCACCACCCAGTTCATTAATAATTAGTACACTCATCCACACTAAATAGACCTTACATTCATGATTGATTCACTTAGTTTAAACGATTCCGTATCGGTAACAGATGTACTCTACTTGGCGGGCAATGGCAACTACACGTGGTTCTGCATGGTTAATGGTCGACGTAAGCTGACTTCCCGTACGCTTTCCTACTACAGCCCAACGTTACCCGACTTCGTTCGTATCCATAAGAGCTACCTGATTAATCCGGCGTATGTGCTAAGACTGGCGTACACAAGCCCCGAATCAGGTATAATTGCCATGCAGGATCTAACTGAGTTGCCAATTGCTAAACGACGTATTCGGGAGGTACACCGGGTTCTTAAGCAATGGTCTGTTGAGGTGAGCCATCCCTATTTCGGTCTGTCGCAAAAGCCAGCGTAGCAACAATCATCTTACAAAAAATTGCTGCGAAAGTGACTATTGATTTGACAAAAAAGATGATAAATCTGTTGAATATTTTGCCGCAATAAATGCATGTTACTATTAAAAAATAAAGTGAAGTTTGTTCAATCCATACCGAAAATTTTTAATTTTTTTGTCTGTCAACAACCATGAATATAATTTCTACCCTCTTCAAGGAAAACAATTCAGAACTAATTTCAGATGAATTTGGAGTAGGGTATTCCCCCATGAACATCAATCTGCGGAAAGATGATCAATCTATAAAAAAGATTCTTCTACACTGGACGCCCGATCAGGAAGTCGTGTCACTGCCGCAGAATACATTTTATATTACAATTGGAAAGCGGCTTGTCGATATAATTATTTCAAGCTTAGTGCTTGTTTTTATATTAGCATGGTTGATTCCTGTCATAGGTATTCTGATTTTGCTTGAATCCAAAGGTCCTGTTCTGTTTATTCAAACCCGCTCCGGCCGCAGGGGCAAACCGTTTCTGTGTCTAAAATTTCGTACGATGATGCATGCTCCGGAACCGAGGGAAGGGTTCCGTCAAACGGCTCCCGGCGATAATCGGGTAACGGCTTTAGGAAGTTTTCTGCGCCGGACAAATATTGATGAAATGCCCCAGTTTATCAACGTGTTACTTGGCGAGATGAGCCTTGTTGGCCCCCGCCCCCATGCCGTTCCGCACGATGCTTTACACTGGGAATTAGCTGCTTATCGGGAGCGGTATTGGGTCCGCCCCGGCATCACAGGGTTGGCTCAGGTTAGAGGATCGCGCGGAGCAACCGGCACAACACAACGCATGGAACACCGGATTCGGTACGATCATTTGTATATCACGCGTCAGGCTTTTTTGCTTGATATGAAAATTCTGTTCCGAACACTAAACTTAACATTAAAGGGAGATGCTAATGCCTGGTAGAAGTTAGTAATGAACCCAGTGACAAGGAGTTAATTACGTTTAGGGTTACCTCGTATAGGGTCGTACCAGTCTATGAATTCAGTATGACGATTAACGACTAAGTCTGTAACAAAGCAACACATTTTCAATCCTATTTTTTAAATTTTTATTCTAAATAGCCGGGTGTACTTTATAAAAAAACTTCCAAAAAACCTGACCTATACTTTGTATTTAAGTAAAGTGATGGGCTTATTATTCCTTATAGCGATGATTAGTTCGTGTGCATCAACAAAATCGCTAACCTATTTTCAGGATTCGTCGGCAGTTGATACGCTTCGCTATACTACTCTGGCAACGATTAAGCCAACCGCATTCCGAATTCAGCCAGACGATATTTTAGCGGTTATAGTAAGCAGTCTGAGCGAGGAGTCGAATGGAATACTGAACGCATCGAATACAAGTGGTGTGAGCATGGCGAGTTTCCCCGGCGGCACATCGACCGGAAGTCAACCGCTTGGCTATTTAGTCGATTCGACGGGAGCGATCATATTACCACTCGTTGGAAAAATCAAACTGTCGGGTATGACACTGGTCGAAGCAGGGAGTTTTATTAAAGAGAAACTGGCCCGATACATCAAGGAACCCACGGTTAATGTTCGGACGCTGAATCACAAATTTACAGTGATTGGTGAGGTGGGCCGGCCGGGTGTTTACAACCTGCTGGATAACCATACTACGTTACCCGAAGTGATTGGTATGGCAGGCGATCTGACGGTATTTGGCCGACGTGATAATGTGATGCTAATCCGCACGGTCAACGATAAACGTGAGATTGTTAAACTCGATCTGACGTCGCGCCAGGTACTCAATTCACCTTATTATTTCATTCGGGCAAATGATGTACTCTACGTTGAGTCCCGGCCCGGCAAGATTACATCATCGGACCGAACACTACAGTTACTGCCAACTTTTTTTGGCATAACATCCTTGATTCTGGTCACAGTAAACCTGTTCAGGCAGTAGGCCAAAAGCGGTTTAAAGGCAGTTTGCCGACAGAAGTAAAAGCACTGATTAGCTGACAAATACACACATGACTGATACAACTACTAATTATACGGAAGACAAGGCCGGTTCATTTAACCTTCGTTTGTTTTTCCTTAAATACCTCCGGTACTGGTACTGGTTTGTGCTATGCATTGGACTCACTCTTGGAGCCGCCTACTGGCATCTTCGTTACATGACGCCAATTTACCAGGTTAGTGCGGTTCTATTAATAAAGAACAACCCCAAAAGCACCAGCGACGCTATTTTGAAAGAAGCAGAAGGTGCTCAGGGAAGTAAGGTTATTGAGAATGAAATCGAACTGCTGAAATCGCGCACGCTGATGCTGCGCGTTGTTGATGCCCTCGGCCTAACAGTCTCCTATTACAAACAGGGCGAAGTACGTAGCGATGAAGAACTGTATACGGCATCGCCCATTCAGGTCTATCCCGGCACCCTGTCCCCCGCTGCCTATCAGGGTCCCCTATATGTAAAGGTTCTTAACCGGAAAGAGTACGAATTGCAGGATAAGGATAAGCAGCGTAAAGGCAAGTTTCCCTTTAATCAAATGGTTACCAGCGACTACGGCACGTTACGCGTGGTACTTCATGATTCCAAATACCAGAAAGAGGGCATCGACTTAATAAAAGTCGCGTTCGATAATCGGGAAAATGTGGCTCAACATTACAAATCGGACATAGGCATTGACCTGTTGAATCAGAAAAGCACCGTCCTCAAATTAACCCTGGAGGATGCGGTTCCGGCCAAAGGGAAGGCTGTTTTGCAGAAGTTACTGGAAGTCTATACTTCCTCGGTTCTCGCGGATAAAAACCTTGAAGCAACCAAAACGCTGCGGTTTATTGATGATCGTTTACGACCGATCACGCAGGAACTGAACAATGTAGAGCGGGATGTTGAAACGTATAAGAGCGCGGAAGGCATTACGGATTTAAGTGAGCAGGGAACCATGTATTTAGGCTCGGTCAATACGAACGATGCCAAACTGAACGAGATTGATATCAACCTGAATGTGCTCGATGGGGTAGAGAACTATCTGAAAAGCAGCCTGAACGGGGTTGCTCCTGCCACACTTGCCGTTAGTGATCCGATCCTGACGGAACTCCTGATGAAATTAAACGGACTCTACACACAACAGGAGAAATATGCCCGCTCGACCCAGGCCGACAACCCATTCCTACAAACGGTAACGAATCAGGTTGCCAGTACCAAAATTGCTATACGGGAAAACATCGCCAACCAGCGGCAGAATCTGTTATTGACCCGTGACAACATCGAACTGCTCAACCAACGCTTAGATGCTTCTATCCGCACCATTCCCCACAAAGAGCGCGAATTTGTCAGCCTGAAACGGCAACAGGGTATTAAAGAAAGTTTATATCTGTTACTGCTCCAGAAGAAGGAAGAAACCGCTATTTCCTATGCGTCTACCGTAACAGACAGTCGAATCGTTGACGATGCCTATAGTGTGCCTTACCCCATAAAACCTAATCCAAAAAATATTTATCTGGTTGCTTTTTTAGCGGGTTTGCTCATCCCAATAAGCGGAATTAGCATTGGGAGTTTATTGAATAACAAAATACAGACCAGGAAGGAAATTGAAAATGAAACAGGCCTTGCCGTTTTTGGGGAAATCATTAAGAAACCCAAAAAAATGAAAGGGAATGTTATTGATATCAGCAGCAGTAAAGTTATTGCCGAACAGTTCAAAATGATTAGGGCCAACCTACCCGTAATGCGTAAAAATAGTGACGCAGTTATTGGCCAAACTATCCTAATTACTTCATCGATAAGTGGAGAAGGGAAAAGTTTTGTAAGCATTAATCTGGCATCCAGTATTGCTCAGATAGACAAACGGGTAATCATTCTGGAATTAGATCTGCGTAAGCCCAAAATTACCAATTATTTAGGGCTGCCAAACGGAAAAGTTACGGGTATGTCCGATTACCTCGCGGGTAAAATTGGCATCGACGAACTGATCAGACCCACGGGCCTAAACCCGAACATGGACTTGATTTCGAGCGGACCGATCCCACAGAATCCCTCTGAACTGCTGTCGAATGGACGTATTGGCGAGCTATTGGAGGAGCTTCGTCAGCGGTACGATTACATCATACTTGACACCCCTCCTATGGCCTTCGTTGCCGACACTACGCTACTGGGGCCTTACGTCGACACAGCTTTTTACATTATTCGGCACGAGTATACCCCAAAAAACTGTATCCAGTTGCTGTCAAATTTAAGTACCAGCCAAAAATTCAAATCGTTGCACGTCATTTTTAACGGTGTCGATTACAATAATAGCCAGGAGTTTGAATATGGTTACGGCTACCGGTATGCGTATAAGTACAATGATAACTGAACAACGTAAAGCAGCAGACTTATCCACTTAATAAGCAATGTGTATAAGTCTGCTGCATACAAATTAACGTTGGAAACCGAAGTATAATAAATCCGCTTAAGACACAACTAAATTAATTATTCGACCAATATGCCCTGGTTTGTTCTATATACTAAATCCAGAATGGAAAAGGTTGTAGCAGAAAAGCTACGCGAAAGGCATATTGAGGTATACTGCCCATTAGTAAAGACAAAACGCAAATGGTCGGATCGATTTAAATTCGTTGAAGAGCCTCTATTTCGTTCGTACTGTTTTGTGAATTTAAGCGAACACGAACGATCTTCTGTATTTGGCGTACCGGGTATTGTCCGTTATTTATTTTGGCAAAAGAAAGCCGCCATTGTACGGGATAAAGAGATTGAGGCTATAAAGATGATGCTGAATGAAGTGAATCACAGCCAGATTACAATAAAAGCATTTGAATCAGGTGATCGGCTAACAATTGCATCTGGCTCATTCACCGATACAAGCGGCAGTGTAATACGGCAACAGGGAAAAGTAGTGACGGTTATGTTAGATGCGTTACAGTTGGTATTGACTGTTGATTTATCGAAAACAATCGTTAAAGTATAGAGCATTTGTTGCCCGTTTTCTATTAATAGTACGCATAAAATAGCTTTAAGTAAGTTCATAATGGGACTGAAAGGGCGAAGCCGTAAAAAATTTATAAATGAAAGTTGCTATACAAAAAATCTATAATAACCCAACTTATGCCAAAGCATTGGATTGGGGGAAACTCATCTCAATGACCGGAGGAACGCAAATAGCTATACAGGGGTGTGGCCTGTTAGCTGGAATACTAATCATTCGTCTGTTGCCAACTAAGGAATACGCCTTTTACACATTAGCAAACACCATGCTGGGTACAATGACTATATTGGCTGATGGAGGTATAAGCAATGGTGTAATGGCACAAGGAGGGAAAGTGTGGCAGGATAAAGACAAATTAGGGGTCGTATTAGCAAGTGGCCTGGCATTAAGAAAGAAGTTTGCCATTATAAGCTTATTGATATGCATTCCTTTATTAAGCTCGCTGTTGTTACATAACGGAGCAAGTGTTTTAATAACTGTTTTAATTATTCTGGCGTTGATTCCAAGTTTTCTTGCTGATTTAACCGATTTTCTGTTAGAAATTATACCAAAACTTCATCAGGATATAAAGCCATTGCAAAAGAACCAGCTTATCGTAAGTATAGGACGTTTATCATTGAGCGCATTACTTTTATCATTATCACCGCTAACGGTAATTGCATTAATTGCGAATGGAATTGCTCGGATTTATGGAAATATTAAATTAATGAGCATTACGTATAGATACGCATCAAAAGGAGCTATTGCTGATAAAAAAACACAAAAAGAAATTATAAATACGGTAAAAAGAGTTATGCCACTTACTATTTATTACTGCTTTTCAAACCAAATAGTTATCTGGGTATTATCAATAATGGGTAATACATCGGCAATAGCACAAGTGGGTGCATTAAGTAGATTGTCAATGATATTAAATTTTTTTTCAATGCTGATTTCAACGCTTTTGTTGCCGCGCTTCGCCAGGATATCGGTCAATAATAAAAATAAAATAGTTAAAACATTCATATTCATTCAAGTAGCTATCATACTAATGTGTGTGTGCATAGTTATGCTATTTTATACATTTCCGCAACAATTTTTATGGATTTTGGGGAAATCCTATGAAAACCTTTCAAAAGAATTAATATTAATAATCTTATCCAGTTGTGTTGGTTTATTAGCCAGTACAACTGGCAACTTACTCGGAAGCCGAGGGTGGTTTATCAACCCTTTAATTATTATAGGCCTAAACATAGTATGCTTACTATTTTCTGCTTATGTGTTCAACATATCGCAAATTACAGGCATATTAAATTATAATCTTCTGTTAGGAGTACTTTCGTACATAATCACAATTAGTTATGGTGTGCGAAATCTGATAAAATTTTCTGGCTCAGAAATGGCTATTGCGGGAGCATAGGAAATTAGTTCAACTAACCTGAAGAAATTTTAAACGGCTAATAAGTTAGGAAATTCCAAGACCAAGTTACTAAATATGAAAAAAATTAAAGGCCAGGGAACACTAACGAAATTTATTACATCAAAAATTGCTGTAATAAATAAACGTAGCTTCACTAAAATAACACATAGCCTTAGCGATCTTAAGAGAATAGCGTTATTAATAAATAATGATAGACCGATAGATTTACAAGTTGTAGGATTCTCTTCATTACGAGACTATCCCGAACAAATACTGTCAATTTTATCTTTTGTCAGATATGTAGGCCGGCCTACGTCCTGGACAATATATTCGGACGGATCGCATACCGACAAGGAAATTGAAACAATAAAGAGTGTATTTCCATTTGTAACAATCATTAAAAATCACATAAATGACCTGGTTAACATAAAGCCAGCTTTACAACCATTTAAACAAGAGTTGATGCATTTTACCGAGAATCATGTTTTAGGTAAAAAACTTTTTTTCTATCTGAATCATAAAATTGACAACCCAACCCTGTTTTTAGACTCTGATGTCTTGTTTTATGAAAAAGCCAGTATACTTCATCCTATATTACATCAAAATGTTGCAGGGTGGTATTTACCAGATGCCGTATGGGGTTGTTTAGATAGCCGGTATACAAGTGAAACAGCGCAGCAATTAGATCAGGTAAATGCTGGATTCGTAATTATGAATGCTGAATTACCAAACTTATCAGATGGACTAAACTTTTTGAAGAGAATAAATTTCACCTATGAATATTTTAGTGAGCAAACCGTTATGCATATCATTTCAAAAACGAATAACTTTACTTCATTCGACCCGAAAAGCTTCATTGTAAATAGCGATGATCAGTTTGATTTTTCTTATTTGTACTCGCGTGAAAACATAGCTGTCCGGCATTATACCAGTCCAGTCCGACATAAAATATGGCAACGAGATTGGAGATGGCATTTATCATTGTAAGTTAACTCGATATTTTATAATCAATGTCAACGACTAAAGGCGTCTATCTGGTTGCTAATTTAAAGAGCCAGGTTTTGTGTGAAAATCTGGTGTATTCAATTCGCCAATCAGGTTGTAGCTTGCCGATTAAACTTATTCATTTCGGAGGAGACAAAGTAGATTCAGCTTATATTTTAAGCCAGGTAGAATTTATTGAGGTCTCCAGTTTCCCCTCCGAAGCTGTAAAGTTCATTGATAATTTACAAACGGTGTTAACGGATTGCCCTCGCGGCTATCTACACAGGTTTTTAGCATGGTTTGGCGAATGGGATGAATTTATATATTCTGATAATGATATAGTAGCACTGACGAACTGGGAAGAATTGTTTAGCTATTTGCCAGGCTATGACTTAGTCCATGCCGATGAAGAATTTCTCACTAAAGGGCGATTTAATCATGAAAATCCTGAATCTTTAAAAAAAATCTTTGGTGAAAACGCCTTAGAAAGTGCATTTACGGCGGGCCACTTTTTGTCAGTACGTAATGATAGATTAGTCAACGATATTAATAAAGCAATAAGCTGGTTTAAAAAACATCCTGGAATTGCTTACAAACATGATCAGGCTTTGTTACATATAGCCTGTTTGATTGGCGGATGGAAAATGCTTAACTTATGTAAAAGTCCTACTAATTGGCTAACAACATGGGCTGGAGATTATAAAAATTCCCTCGATGTTATACAAGCAATACAAATAGGAAACAGTCAAAAGAAAATTAGTCATCTCCATTATTCGGGTAGAAATCCAAACGGAACTGCACCGATAGAGGAGCTAATATTTTCCAGCCAGGAGAAAAATGACAGACTGAAAAAACTTATGATTAATAGTTTTCAGGAATTAGCTGGAATTGAATTAATAAAATATTATAAAAAACGGGTACTGTCGTCTATATATAGATATACAGACTTTTACAGCTTATTAATGAAGCGCCGTCTATGAGTATGTATAATCGCCATATAATAATATACTGACTCATTAAACTCAAATTGAGTTAGTTACATTAAATTATTTAAACTTTTTATTACGTTAAAAATATACGATTTTGCAAACTGTTATTTGTACATTATTTGAAGGAGATTACCATTACGGCGTAGCAGCGTTGGTAAATTCTTTGTATAAGCATGGATATAGAGGAGATGTTTATGTAGGGTATCGAGGTTCGCTACCTCCTTGGGCAAGCAGTTCTGTAAAAACTGAATGTTCTGAATGGTTAAACAGCACTACTTATCAACCATCAGTTGATTTAAGTATTCACTTTTTACCGGTCATTACAGAGCGTCATCTTACTAATTATAAAGCAGAGTTTATCCTACAGTTATGGAAAGGCATTGCAAAACACGCTGGTTCAGTAGTGTATTTTGATCCGGATATTGTAGTTAAATGCGACTGGAGTTTCTATGAAAAATGGATGTCGTACGGGGTTGCCCTTGTCCATGAAGTTGTTAATAATGATATGCCGCCCACTCATCCAGTTAGAAAAATGTGGGAGAATGTAGTTACTGAAAACAAAAAAGTAGTGACACGAAATCTGACATCATATATTAATGCTGGATTTTGTGGAATTACGAAGAGCAATATACATTTTGTAAACACATGGGCTGATATTATAAATATAGCGATCACTAATTATAGTGCAGATCCGAAAAAGTTTTCATCTTTCAATCGTATGCATCCATTTTGGAGTATTGATCAGGATGCAATAAATATTGTGGCTATGTGTTCCGAAGAACCAATCAGTTTAATGGGCCCTGAAGGTATGGATTTTATATATGGCGGGTGGACTATGTCGCATGCAACAGGCTCGCCTAAACCGTGGAGAAAACATTATCTTGGTTCAGCATTAAAGGGATTACCACCCTCATTAGCTGAAAAAGAGTACCATCAATATATACAGGGGTTAATTAAAACTCATTCAATATCATACATAAAAATTAAAAAAGCGTCACTTTTAGTTTCAGCATTAATAGGCCGCTTTTATAGACGCTATTAATCACATCATTTTCTATACATGAAGTTTATACCATAAATTAGTGCGTAATACAAGATCATGTAGTGAGTTGATGATAATCGTTACCTTCCCCAATAGTTAAACCTGCATTCGTCTATTTACAATTATAATTTAACTTTCCATTCAGGCAGTATGAGGATTATCTTTCTTTGCGGTTCATTAGAGCCTAGTCATGATGGCGTTGGAGATTATACATTGAGACTAGCTGGTGAATTATGCAGGCAAGGTCATCAGGTTTCTGCTATCGCTTTGCATGATAAGCTTTTACGCCAAAAGGTAGTAGAAACAAAATCTGACAATAAAACAGAAAAAATTAAATCATTACGATTGTCTAATCGATTAACATGGAAGGAAAGAATCACTTTAGCTTCTGAATTTATAAAAAGAGAGAATCCCGAATGGATTAGTCTTCAATATGTACCCTTTAGCTTTCAGGATAAGGGATTGCCAATCGGACTGGCAAAGGGTTTAAAAGAAATAGGACATGGGCGAAATTGGCATATTATGTTTCATGAATTATGGGTAGGTATGGAAATGAATTCCTCATTTAAGATGAAACTGTGGGGGTTTTTTCAAAGAAAAACTATTCAGTATATAATAAACAGCCTTTCGCCAAAAGTTATTCACACACAATGCTCCTTATATAGAGAACACTTAATACGCTTGGGCTACCAGGTAAAATATCTACCTTTATTTGGAAATATTCCTGTTTTAAATAAAAACAATTTACAAAAAAAAGGAGATAAGTTAGTTTTTGTGGTTTTCGGCACTATACATCCCAATGTACCAATCGAGGTGTTTATTAAAAAACTTGCCGATTTATCAGAAAAACAGAGCAAAGAAGTATTTGTAACTTTTATTGGCAGGAACGGACCTGAACTGGCTAAGTGGACCAGTCTTCTTGCTGAAAAACATATACAATATAAGCAATTAGATGAACAGCCTGTAGATTCCATCTCTAAAGTGCTGTCAGAAGCAGATTATGGTATTAGTTCTAATCCGGTAATATTATTAGAAAAAAGTGGAACTACTGTTGCTATGATTGAACATGGCTTACCTGTAATTAGTGTATCAAATTCATGGAAGCTTCCATTCGAGGTTGAAAAACCTGATCTTTTTAAAAACGTACGTTTAATAGACATAGATTTAAATCTAATAAAAACGGAAACTAAACCAATCACTGACATAGTATCTTCAACAGCAAAAAATATTGCAATGTGTTTTAATTAAAGTATATGAAAGTCTCAATTTGCATACCTACTTACAATCAGGCCCAATATTTGGACAAGGCAATTTATAGTGCTGCTAACCAGACAGTAAAGCCTTTTGAGATTATCGTATCTAATGATGCAAGTACCGATAAGACCTTAGACATACTTAACGCTATAAAAAAGGATATTCCATACTTAAAAATTATTAACCAAAAACAGAATTTAGGCATTGCAGGAAATACAAATGCCTGCCTGAAACAGGCCACTGGTGATTTTATAGTACGCTTAGACTCTGACGATTACCTTGGTGAGTTATATTGTGCAAACCTACTGAATTTATTGACAGAGTTTCCGGAAGCAGGGTCAGCACATGCCAACGTCAAAGAGGTAAATCAATTTGATAAAATCACAAAAGACAGAGTCTTATTCAGGAAGAAGAAGTTTCAAAAAGGAGATGATGCCCTAAAGGAAGCAGCAAAAGGATATAAAGTTGCAGCCAATATCATAATGTTCAGGAAAGAAGCTTTACAAAGCGTAAATTATATTGATAACCGACCCGATTATGTAGAAGATTACCATCTCTTTTGCGACTTAGCAGCGAATGGGTGGGGCAATGTGTTCTCTAACACCTTTTTATCCTACTATAGGATATGGATTGATTCAAAAAAAGTTAGACAGAAAAGGAAGTTATTGGAAATTTCAGGGATATACAGAGTATTTACTGAAATTCTTGAGCCTGCTTATAAGAACAGGCAGTGGAGTTTTAATATACTAAAAAACAGTAGAGCTCGTTTTGCCGCTAATCAAGCCGACTGCCTGGAATGGGATGTTTATACTAAACAGGAAGTAGATGAATTAAAGGCATGGCTGTTAAAACTATCATCTGATACTTATACAAAAGTATTTATTTGGATTTACACGCATGGTTATGGAAAACACTTAAGAATAATTGACAATTATAAAATAAAGTTAGCGTTTTTTATAAAAGCAATCCTGAATTTTTAATTCAATGAAAGTAGTTTTTTCACACCCTACAGGAAATGCGAATGTGCGCGCTGCCACTTATGGCTTGAGAATGGCAGGTATTTTGTATAAATTTTACACGAGTGTAGCCTTATTTCCCAATTCTTATTTAAGCATAATCAGCAATTTACTCTCTTTAAAATCACTTGCCAGAAGAAATTTTGATAGTAGCTTACAAGCCTATACGATTATGTCCCCATGGATAGAAGTAAGCAGGCAAATAGCTTCGAAAGTTGGTTTACAACAGTTTATCACGCATGAAACAGGTATTTTCTCTGTAGATTCCCTGTATAGTAATATAGACAAATATGTAGCGAAAAATTTGACGGCAAATAGTGACAACGGCGTTAAGGCAGTATATGCATATGAGGATGGAGCTATCTATTCCTTTCGGGAAGCAAAGAAAATAAAACTTCAGTGTTTGTATGATCTTCCCATTGGTTACTGGCGTGCATCACGTCGTCTCTTGCAGGACCAACATGACATTTGGCCAGAATGGTCTTCTACACTAACGGGTTTTAAAGATTCTGACAGAAAGCTTGCGCGAAAGGATGAAGAGTTAAATTTAGCAAACCGCATCTTTGTTGCCAGTCAATTTACGGCAAATACATTAAAAGATTTCCCGGGTACAATAGCCCCGGTGAAAGTTATCCCTTATGGTTTCCCGCTTGTATATTCCGAGCGGACATACTCCACCAAAAAAAAGCCTCTTAAATTATTATTCGTAGGTGGGCTTTCCCAACGAAAAGGAATCGCTAATCTTTTTAGTGCTGTCAGTTCATTTGGACATCATGTTGAGTTAACAATAGTTGGTCAAAAATCAAGTGATGATTGCCTTCCGCTAAACAAAGCGTTAGCAAAACACCGTTGGATCCCGAGTCTGCCATATGCTGATGTACTTCAAATAATGCGTGAACATGATGTGCTGGTCTTTCCATCATTATTTGAAGGATTCGGTCTTGTAATAACGGAGGCTATGTCTCAGGGTACGCCAGTTATTACCACTGATCGAACAGCAGGTCCTGATTTGATAGAACATGATTCCAATGGCTGGCTTGTTGAAGCGGGCTCGACACAAGCCTTGATCGAAGCTATTGAAAAATTATTATACCAGCCTGAATTGATCGCCAGCGTAGGTTTGAAAGCACAGGAAACAGCCAAACAAAGACCCTGGGCTGTTTATGGGCAAGAATTGGCCGAAGCAGTTGCGGAAGTAATATGAGTTAATACCTATGTGTGAAACTGATCATAGTATAAATCAAACGTTAAGAAGAATAGACTAAATTATATGAAACCTAAGGTTGCTTTAGTGAGTGCTGGTCTTGGAAATATTTCAAGAGGTTTTGAAGTTTCCACGGCTGTTTGGTTCGATGCGATGAAAGAAAATAAAAATTTTACAACCAGGTTATTTACTGGTGGTTCTCATAAAAACGCCACTAAGATATGGAACTGGTCAAGAAATGGATATATAGCATCTTTATTAAAAAAATATAAGTTTATTAAAGATGGTTGCAGGTTAGAGCAGATCACATTTAGTATAGGTTTTTTAATTCAACTTTTTCATTACCGCCCTAACGTGATATGGCTTCAGGAAGGCACACTCGGGGATATGCTCATACTGTACAGAAAATTATTTGGTTTAAATTACAAATTACTATTTTGTGATGGTGCACCCATAGGGCATGCGTTCGCGAATAAGTTCGATTATATTATTTTTCTACACCAATATGCATTGGAAAGTGCTATTAAAGATGGTATCGACCCAAAAAAGTGTCTAACATTACCTCATTTAACAAATTTGCCTACTGAGGTTATTGATAAAAAAACGGCTCGTTTATTATTGAATATTGATCCGAAGAAATTTGTCATAATCTGTGTAGCGGCTTGGAATAAACATCATAAACGAATAGATTATTTACTTCAGGAAGCGGCTCAATTAGAACCTAATAAATTTATTTTACTATTATGTGGACAACACGAACAGGGTTCTGATCTGTTAAAAGAAAGTGCCCTTCAATTAGGTATAGATGCACAATGGCATACATTTACCCAAAAAGAGTTATCCCTGGCTTACTCAGCCTCAGATATGTTCGTACTACCCAGTTTATCCGAAGGTTTACCGGCTGTTATAATCGAAGCGGCCAATCATAAACTTCCTGTTATATGCCACCCGCATCCAGGTGGTAAATTTACTTTTGGTGAAGACTATCCCGGACTAACTGACTTATCTATTGAAGGAAATCTGGCAAAGAAGATTACTGACTATATAAACACGGTTGATTTGCAACAGGCCGGTTTAAATACGTTCAAGATTGCTCAAAAAAGTTTTGACGAAAAAGTATTGACAGAGCGGTTCGTAAATTTCCTTACACATATAACGCAAAATTAGTTAATAGTATATCAATGATAGCCCTCTTAATCACAAGTTGATAATAGTAATATAAAACAATACATCACACAACGTACAATTTGCTAAGCATACCAGTAGTATAAAACTAAAGGTAAGCTCAGATCATTTTTCGCTGTCAGAAAAGTTAATCTATTTATTCATAATGATAACAGTTTTAACACCTACGGTAGATTTAAAAAAAATTACTATAATCAATAACCAGGCGCGATCAAAGAATCTGGAAATGATTAGAGAGCAGAAATCTATCCAGTTACTTAAGTTGGGTATATGGATGTACTTTGCTCTTTTAATTTTTGAAGGCGCATTACGGAAATGGTTTCTGCCCGGTCTTTCAACACCTTTATTAATTGTTCGCGATCCAATTACCGTATGGCTCATAGTAAGCGTATGGACAAAAAACAGAATTCCATTAAACCCGCACTTATTCGGCGTAGTGCTCATCGGAATCTTGGGCATTTTTACGGCTGTTATATTAGGGCACGGAAATCTTGCTGTTGCCTTGTTCGGCTCCCGAATTCTAATCCTTCATTTTCCAATGATTTTTATTATTGGTCATATTTTCAATCATGAAGACGTAGTAAAACTTGGTAGAGTAACCTTATGGATGGCCATACCAATGGCCGTATTAATTACCATTCAATTTTATAGCCCTCAGTCAGCCTGGGTCAATATGGGTTTAGGAGCTGACACATCAGGAGCAGGATTCAGCGGAGCATTGGATTACCTCCGTCCACCAGCTACGTTCTCTTTTACAAATGGCACAACGCTGTTTTTTAGTTTTGTTGCCTGTTTCGTTTTTTACTTCTGGCTGAATCCCTTAACCATAAATCGCTGGTTACTCATAGCAGCTACGGCAAGTCTCCTTATAGCCATTCCCATATCCATTAGCCGTGCGTTATTTTTGCAGGTAGGCGTAACGTTATTTTTTACAGTAATAGCTATTTTCCAGAAGCCTAAATATATGGGTAATTTGATCATAGCCGTTATCGGTTTGGCCGTAACTATCCTTATTTTGAATCAGGTGAGCTTTTTTCAAACGTCGATTGAAGTTCTTACTGCTCGTTTTGATACAGCCAATGAACAAGGGGGAGGCTTTGAAAAGAGTATTGTCGAGCGTTTTTTTAGCGGCTTTCTTGAACCACTGACAAACGCTACACCTATCCCATTTTTTGGATACGGTTTAGGTATAGGTACAAACGTAGGTGCTCAATTACTTACGGGTAACCGTACTTTTTTAGTATCCGAAAACGAATGGGGTCGTATTATTGGAGAACTTGGACCTTTATTAGGTTTTATCGTAGTCTTGATAAGAATAACGCTAACAATGAAAATCTTTTCTGCCAGCTATTGGCAATTAAGAAAAGGTAATTTATTGCCCTGGATGTTATTAAGTTTTGGCTGTACTATTTTATCCCAGGGCGGCTGGTCTCAACCCACTTCGTTAGGATTTAGTACGTTACTTGGTGGCTTAATGTTAGCATCGTTACGGGTGTCAAAAGGTAAGGACAGTTAGAAACAGGACTTGACCAATACCTGTTTCATCAGCGCAATAGCATGAATATAGTATTCTTTACGCATCCCGATTTTTTTGAGTCGCAAAGTATGCCCCGTTTCACACGCCTGCTTTCTGATAGCATGGAAAAGCGAGGGCATATAGTAGAGGTTTGGCGACCTAAATCCGTATTTTCGCGACTTAATATGACTTCATTTTATAAAAAATGGCTTGGCTATATTGATCAGTTTATTGTGTTTCCTATTGATGTTCGTCAGCGTTTAACTACTTATACAAAAGAAACACTATTTGTTATTACCGATAATGCTTTGGGGCCGTGGGTGCCTTTGGTAGCCAATCGGCCTCATATAATTCATTGCCATGATTTTTTAGCTCAAAATTCTGCATTGGATAACATACCGGAATATCGAACAAAGTGGTCAGGTAAGCTATATCAGTCTTTTATTCGTCGTGGCTATTCGAGGGGAAGTAATTTTGTTTCAGTTTCTGAAAAAACCAGGCAGGACCTTCACCAATTTTTGCCATCTTCACCGGCTTATTCAGCCGTTGTACATAATGGCTTCAATCAATCTATCAAATTATATACAGTTTCTGAGGCAAGGGGATTATTTAGTGAAGAGACAGGACTGGATTTGAGAAACGGCTATCTATTGCACGTTGGCGGAAATCAGTGGTATAAAAACAGATCGGGTGTAATTGCTATTTACAATGCTCTACGAACAAATACTACGTGTTCACTACCGCTCATTCTAATCGGTGTAAAGCCCGATTCAGCACTTTTAGAAAAACAGAATGCATCGCCGTATAAAGCAGATATTCACTGGTTTAGTGAAATAAACGATGCATCTGTCCAGATAGCCTATTCGGGTGCTTCTGTATTTCTTTTCCCATCGCTTGCTGAAGGATTCGGCTGGCCAATTGCCGAAGCAATGGCTTGTGGATGTCCAGTTGTTACAACAAATGAAGCACCCATGACAGAAGTAGCAGGCGATGCTGGTTTTCTTATAGCACGTCAGCCAGAAAATAAAACGCGGGTTGAAAAATGGGCAGCCGAAGCAGCCACCGTTGTTAACGAAATTCTTACTTTTTCGCCGGAAAAGCGTAAAAAAGTAATTGAAGCAGGGTTCGTTAATGTGCAGCGCTTTAACATGAATACGTATATAGACAGGATGGAAATAATTTATAAAAACATAGTAACAAATTTCCGCTAACGGTGAAAGTACTTTACGTTATTGCCAGTATGAACCCGTTAACTGGTGGCACCTGCGAGGCCGTACGGACTTCAGTAGCCGCCCTTAATACGTTAGCTATACATGCCGAGGTAGTAAGTCTTGATGAGCCTATGGCTACGTTTCTTAAACAGGATTCAATGTCAATTCATGCCCTTGAAGAAGGCAAAGGCCCCTGGTGTTATAGCGCGAAACTGCTCCCCTGGCTTCAGGAAAACCTTGCCCGTTTTGATGTCGTGGTTATGAACGGCCTTTGGCTTTATCCCAGCTATGCGGTTTGGAAAGCAATGAACTTATTGAAAAAGAGCGAGCTGACACGGAATACTGCGCCGAAATTATTTATAATGCCTCATGGCATGCTTGACCCGTGGTTTCAGGAAGTAGACGGTCGAAAATGGAAGTCATTACGAAACTGGATTTACTGGAAACTGATCGAAAACAGGGTTATCAACGATGCGGATGGTCTGCTCTTTACCTGCGAAACGGAGTTGCTTCTGGCCCGAAAAACATTCAGTCCTTACCATCCCAAAAGAGAGATAAATGCTGGTTACGGCATTAAAGAACCACGTTCTTTTTCTGAATTGATGCAGCAGAATTTTTGGGGGAAATGTCCCGAAGTACGCAACCAGTCTTACCTGTTGTTTTTAAGCCGGATCCATCCTAAAAAAGGCGTCGACCTGTTGGTTCAGGCCTATGCGAAGGTTATCCAGTCAAAGCCTGAACAACAGCGGTTCGATATGCCTAAGCTCGTCATTGCAGGCCCTGGCTTGGATACCCCTTATGGACAGTCCATTCTGCATTTAGTGGCTAAAACTCCTCATCTTAAAGGTATGGTTTTATTTCCGGGTATGCTCACTGGAGACGCCAAATGGGGTGCTCTATATGGCTGTGATGCGTTTATATTACCCAGCCATCAGGAAAATTTTGGCATTGCGGTGGTCGAGGCTCTGGCTTGCAGCAAACCTGTTTTAATCTCGAATCAGGTTAATATCTGGCGGGAAATTGAAGCGGCCGGTGGTGGCCTTGTTGCACCCAATACGCTGGAAGGCGCACAAAGTTTAGTTAAGCAGTGGTTTGCGTTACAGCCCGATCAGCGAAACACAATGGGGATACGGGCCGAAGCTGTTTTTAAAAAAGAATTTGCAGCGGCCTCGGCGGCTGCCCGTACGCTAAAAGCAATAAGTTCTTAGAAAGCACAGTACAAAATGCTTTCCTAAAATTATGAATATATCATTTGTACTCGGCCATGAGCTTCCCTTCCCGCCCGAAAAAGGCGGTGGTGTAAATTCGTTGTTATACGGCCTCTGTAAAAGTCTTGCTGCTTCGGGCCATAGCGTGACGGCTTACTCGCCAGCCGTTGCCAATAAACCGGACCTGGAAATTCTTGACGGAGTGAAACACGTTAGGGTTCGCGGAGCAGACCGGCGCGTCAATCGTCTATATAATTTTGTGGCCGGTGCACCCTACGCCCTTAAAATCAAAGAGTTGTTAGAAGATTGCGATGTGCTTAGCTGTCATTTATGGCAGGGTTTTTTCTTTTCGGGCAGTCATAAAGCAAAAATTGTGACGCATACCGTTCATCGTGATCCAAAGAAATTTCTTTATCTATTCTCGAAGGTAGACCGAATCTATACCGGAAGCGATGCTGTTACGAACGATGCCGTTCAGGTCGTTCCCTCTCTATCGAAAAAGATTAAAACCATCTACAACTGTGTTGATTTTACGGGCTTTTCAAAACCGTTTCCGCGCACGAAAGATGGCAGCATTCGATTTCTTTATGTCGGTCGGTTTACGAGAGATAAAGGATTGGAATCGTTTATTCAGGCTTTTTGTGAGGCCGCTGTACAAAATCCAGCTATCCGATTTAAAACAATTGGGCCGATAACCAACGCCCTGGGAGCCGATGAAGTTTTTGCTCAGGAAATGCGTGATTATGTAAACGCGAAAGGGTTTGCAGACCGTGTTGAGTTTGCGGAGCCTGTTTTCAACCGTGAAAAGCTTAACGAAACAATAAATGCTGCGGATGTTATCGTCCTGCCTTCTACGGGTGGCGAAACACTGAATATGAGCGTTTTAGAGTGTATGCGTTTGGGGAAAGCACTGCTTATCTCCGATTTGCCAGCCAATAAACCACTGAATATAGAGGGTAAAACGGGCTATTTTGCAAAAGCCGGTGATGTGGCCGACTGGAAAGCTAAACTACTCGATCTTGCTTCATCCGGTGATCGGCTGGAGGATTTTGGCCAATATGCGTATGCCTATGCCAAAGAGAAATTCTCCTGCGAACAGATAGCCGTTGAATACGTTCGGGATTTTGAAAATTTACTGGAAAACAACAGGAACAGGTGATCGCTAAAGTATACAGCCAAAAAACACGCGCAGATAGTCCCAGAAGCACGAAAGAACGCATCGGGATGATGCTTTGGGAATATACATGGGCCTTGTTATGCTCCTGGACCCCAAAACCAGCTAACCCGTGGCGGTTATTCTGGTTAAACGTGTTCGGCGCAAAACTATACGGTCAGCCTTTTGTTCATCAGCGGGCGCGTATCTTTATACCCTGGAATCTGATATTGCACGACCGGGCCTGCCTCGGCGACAGAGCCAATGTGTATTCGCAGGGACTTATTGAAATACACGAATTTGCCGTTGTGAGCCAGGAAGCATACATCTGCACCGGCACACATGCCTTTGATCAGGCGGCTATGAATCTGATTACGGCACCAGTTAGCATTGGCGCACATGCGTTTATCGGTGCCCGGGCGTTTATTATGCCCGGCGTGTCCATTGGCGAACAAGCCATTGTTGGGTCCTGTAGTGTGGTTACCCGGAACGTAGCCCCCTGGAAAATTGTGGCCGGAAATCCCAGCCGCGAAATTGGCATCCGCACACCAGCGAACAACGCATTGATCGATTAACGATTCCTACTGCCACTATAGAAACTATGTATCCCCTCGATTTAACCATTGTCATTCCTGTCCGAAATGAGGAGCAGAATTTACCAAAGTGCTTAGCCGCTATTGGTACTGATCTGGCGCAGCAAATCGTCGTGATTGATTCGGGGAGTACCGATAGAACGGTCGACATTGCCAGGGCGCACGGGGTACGGGTAATTCAGTTTGACTGGGATGGCAAATTTCCCAAAAAACGGAACTGGTACTTACGAAACTACACGCCTGACACAAAGTGGGTTATGTTTCTCGATGCCGACGAGTTGCTGACAGACGAGTTTAAGGCTGAACTGCGGACCACCTTACAACAGAAAGAGCCAAAGGTGGGATACTGGCTGCGCTACACAATTTATTTTCTGGGTAAACAGAATAAGGGAGGCTATTTTCTGCATAAACTGGCTCTGTTTCAGGTAGGTGCCGGTGAATACGAACGAATTGATGAGGATCAGTGGAGCCATCTCGATATGGAAATCCATGAACATCCGGTGCTTAATGGAGAAACGGGTATTATCCGAAGCAAGATAGATCACAACGACTTACGCGGGGTCTCGTACTACGTTACCAAACATAACGAGTATTCAAGCTGGGAGGCTGCCCGGTTTCTGAAACTCACAAAATCGACGCAGAGCAGCCAACGCTGGTCGTGGATGCAACGCATTAAATATGGGCTGATGCAAACCCCGTTGCTGGGACCTATCTACTTTCTGGGAAGTTTCTTCCTGATGGGCGGGTTTCGGGATGGCAGCCGTGGATTCACATTCGCTATTCTTAAAATGGCTTATTTCACACAGATCTACCTCAAAATCCGGGAGATGCGGGAAGCCGAAAAAGTGGAAGCCCTGACCGAAAAAAGAAGACAGGCCGAATCAATTGCCTGACCACTAAAACTCCTAAAGTCTTACTTTACAGCTATTTATGCTGAAAAAGTTTTATTCCCGACTCGTTCCATTTCTCCTGCTCATTGGCACAGGCCTTATATTTTTACTTAGCTGGCTGCCCGACCCCGGTTTGGGTAACTACAAATTTCTGCCCGACTGGCTTGCTCGCTGGACAGATGCCCAGGTAAATGACAATATACGCACGGCCGTTCCCCTGGTTTTTCTGGGGTTTGTGGCTGGCGGCTGGCTGGCCCTAAAAAAGAGACCGTTCCCCTGGTGGTTTGGTGTCTGGTCAGGGCTGGTGGGCGTTGTTCTCATTGCCGAAATAGGTCAGCTATTCCTGCCCGCCCGGAACTTCGACTGGGGCGACGTGGCCTGGGGCGCAGTGGGTTCGCTGGTTGGCATGGGCATGGCCGCCTTACTCGCCTGGGGGTTAAGCTGGCTGAAAGAAAGACATTAATACTCGATAGAAATAACGCATGAGAATACTGATTTACGATATCAATTACTCACCCGAATTAACAGGCGTAGGCAAATACACCGGCGAAATGGGGACCTGGCTGGCCGAACAGGCCCATTCGGTTTCTGTCATTACGGCCATGCCCTATTACCCGGAATGGGAAGTTCACAAAGCGTATCAGGGGAAGCTATGGTTTACCGAAGTTATTGACGGAGTGACGGTTCATCGGTGCCCATTCTACGTACCCAAAAAGGTTACTTCCCTCAAACGGATGCTGCATGAGTTCTCGTTCGTACTGAGCAGTTTGGTATACTGGTTCCGGGTGTTTTTTGATAAGCCCTATGATATGGTTATCTGCGTGGCTCCACCCTTTCATATTGGTCTGCTTCCCGTACTTTATTCAACCTTGCGGGGCGTTCCGCTGTGGCTCCATTTGCAGGATTTGCAGATTGATATGGCCAGGGAGTTGGGTATGCTGACGAACAGACGATTTTTAAACCTGATGTTTGGCGTCGAGAAGTTCATTCTCAAACGATCTGCCGTTGTCTCAACCATCAGCGAGGGCATGTCCCGAAAGGTGGCAGAAAAGAATATCATCACATCCCCCTGCGTACTGTTTCCGAACTGGGTTGACGACGTATACATAAAACCATTACCCCGCGAGGAGTCGCTCCGAACTGAATTTGGTCTCTGCGAAGCGGATAAAGTTGTACTCTATTCGGGCAGTCTGGGCGAAAAACAAGGCCTGGAACTTATCATCGAGGCCGCACACCATTTTTCAGCACAATCAGACATGAAATTTCTGATTTGCGGGTCAGGTGGAGGCAAGGCGCGGCTGGAAGCACTAGTACAGACCTACGCGCTGACAAACGTGCAGTTTCACCCGCTGCAGCCGTATGAGAAATTATCAGCCCTGCTCGCAACGGCCGATATTCACTTAGTACTTCAGAAAAAATCGGCATCGGATCTGGTACTGCCTTCCAAACTGACGGGCATTCTATCGGCGGGCGGCTGTGCGCTGGTAGCGGCCCTGCCCGGCACAACCCTTTACAACGTTATTGACAGCCACACGATGGGCATCATCATCGAACCGGAATCGGCCGATGCTCTCATCGGCGGGATCAATCATGCCTTTGCAACGGACCTAACCGTTTATCGGCAGAATGCGCAGGAGTATGCCAAATGCTGCCTGAGTAAAGAAATGATTTTGCAAACGTTTAACGACGAACTCCTGCGCGTAAACGGCCCCGTTTCCGTCGTTCCGGGTGAGTTACTAATTCAGTAACTTACGGTGTATTATTACCGTCGGTACGCCCTACCGGTTCATACAATGGGAAGAAACCGTCATCGAATCATAATAGGCATTTTCCTGCTACTCGGCTGGTTTATTGGTTATTGCTCTACGGCTACAGCGCAGAGCGACTACACCCTTGTCGGTTCGGCCCGTACTGGTCTGACATCCGACTGCTACCAGCTAACACAGGCTATCCGAAGCGAAAATGGAGCAGTATGGTCTAATAAACCGCTGAACCTAACTCGATCATTTGAGATGGAGTTTACGCTTAATTTTGGTGATAATCCGCTCGGTGCCGATGGTGTAGTGATGGTGTTCCAAACGCAGGGTGACAACATTCTGGGGAGTGCTGCCGGTGGAATTGGTTTTAAAGGGTTGCAACCTTCATTGGGTATTGAATTCGATACGAACCAGAATATTGAGTTAGGCGATCCGGCAGAAGACCACATCGCCGTCATTCGCGATGGCATCTCCGATCACCAGCTTAGCACAAACTTTGCGCCACCCGTGCCCATCTCGCTCACGTCTGAGAATGTTAAAGATGGTAAGGACTATCTGATCCGGGTGAAATGGACGGTAAAGACGCAGTTGCTTGAGGTCAGTGTAAATTGCGTACCCCGTATTAGTCAGTCTATTAATTTGATAAATTCCGTTTTCAATGGGCTTCAGGATGTGTATTGGGGCTTTACCTCGTCTACAGGTGCCAGAGGCAACAGGCATACCGTATGCCTTCAAAAAGATATAGTAGCCCGCGACACGTTCCGCGTGTGCCGACTGGAAGACCTTACACTCGTATCGGCTGTCTCATTCACTAACCAGTACGAATGGCAGCCAGCTATTGGTCTCGATAATGCCCGCAGCCGTACGCCCCGCCTTACCGCCACAACCAGTCAGTTGTATACCGTTCGCTACATGGACCGCTGTTCGTTACCCAAAATCGACAGTGTATTCGTGAACGTGAAAACGATGCCGGAGCTTACGTTGGGCGGAAACCGGGACGAGTGCGAAAACAACGTTCTGGAACTCACGCCAACGCTGACACCGACGAAGCAAGCCCTGCAATTTCGCTGGTCAACCGGCGATACAACGCGTCAACTAAAACCAGTAACATCAGGTCTGTATGCATTGACAATTACGGCAGATGGCTGTTCCGTAACCGATTCATCAATCGTAACGTTTCGGGTTTGTCTGCCTAATGCACTGATATCCATACCCAATGCATTTACGCCTAACGGCGATGGGATGAACGACGTGTTCGATTGGAAAAGTGATCAGACTGTTCAGGCCAGGATGGTCATATATAACCGCTGGGGCGAAGTGGTGTTTGCATCGGAAAATCCAAAGGAATTCTGGGATGGCACCATACAAAAGCAGCCCTGCCCGCCAACTATGTACACCTGGAGACTGGAGTATCATGATCAGCAGAGCGGGGAGAATCAATGGTTTGTTAAACAGGGGAATGTATTATTAGTGCGATAAGTAAGGCCTGCGTTGCTAACGCAAAAAAGCCGTCTTGTAGCAAGGCGGCTTTTTTGCGTTACGTATCAATCCGGGTCATTTACTCCGAGAGCAGTACTCGTCGGGTTAAACGCTCATAGCCCTGCGTCAGATTAAGCAGGTATAAACCACGGGTAAACTCCCGCACCGGTATCTTCACAATGTTCTCTCCCTGACTAACCTCCTGGGTTAACCGAACAACGGGCTGAGCCGTCAGATTGACCAATTGCAGCGATAGTTCTCCTGCTTCTTTCGCATAGTAATGAACCCATAGCATATCACGTGCAGGTACCGGATACACCTGTAGTGCTGTAGTGAAGTCAGTCTCATCGGAGGCTACACGTCCACTGGCGGTTGGTATTACCCGCGCACCAGCCCAGTCGCCGTGGTCACCGCACAAGCTTCCCTCGCCATTGGGGTCAAGCACGAGTTTCAGGGTTCGCTTACCCGTTACATCCAGGCTGATGGATTTGGTAGCCGAGGCTGGCGTCATTACTCCACTGTCATAAACCAGCGCGTTGTCTACATACACCCGAAATATGGCCGAGCCGCAGCCATTGTCACTCATCTCATCGTCCAGGCCAATGTCAGATAAAAACGTGGTGTACCTTCCTCCCAGATCGTAGATGATCTCCGAAGGAGCATGGGTACCCAGTCCTTTGGTATAGGTCGTGCCGTTGAGCGTAATTGTGCGCCCATCGCTACTGCCTAATTCGCCGTTGCTTCGGTCCTTCTCTACGACTCCGTAGCCATTGGTTGCCGATGTCCAGTTTAAGTCAGATAGATAGACACCACTGCTCGTGGCCCCAGACGAAGTAGAGGCCGTGTTATAAAGCCGCAAATTCGCCAGATCAGTCGCGTGACTTTTATTGTCACTGCTATACATCTGAACCCTAAGGGTTTTAGGGCTTGACAGTACAGCTCCGGCTTCAAATATAGTCGTTGTAATGGGTGCATAACCAGCATACGTAACGGTGATATTACTGCCCGAGGCAGCAATCGAAAAGGATTGTAATCTGCCGGTTACTGAGTTCGTCAGGACATTGAAATCACCCTGAACCAGTGACGCATTATTAACCCTTACCGCCATTGTGGGATACGATAGCATGGGGCGGCTGATGCGCACGATGACCCGGCCTGCATTGTCGAGTACATCTAAATAATTATAGTCCCGCTCATCAGATTCAGGATAACCGATCTTACCCGTAATTGTCCAGCGGCTCAGGTTGTTGGCGACGCCCGGTGTAACCGCAAGATCGCACTGCCCGGTGCGGGTGAGTCTGCTGCCAGCGGGATAGGACGCAAAGCGCACGCTGCGATCCGTTGGTTTATAGGTCGTTAAGCCTGCTTTTACCTCCCAGCGATCTGCGTAAGCGTTGTTATACGTGCTGGGGTTATAAGTCCATCGGCCCGTACCGCTGGCAATAGAACCGTTACTGGTGGCCGGAATGTTTGTCATCAAGTCGATATAATCAACAGGCGGTACGGCGGGCGTTCCCGATTTGGTAATGTCGATGCTTTGCTCCTGAATTGACCCCAGGTTACTCACCTTCCAGCGGTGAATGCCCCCGTGAAAACTCTCATCGCAGTGGTACAGATAATAATCGGAGCCAACCTGAACAACAGAAAAGTTTTTGGCATTTCCGGCCATCATAGCCGGTGCATCGCCTGCCGTTTCGGGTCTTGTTATACCAAACTGTCCAACAAATAACCCGTTATCATAAAAGTGATTCCATTTATTTGTTTGCGCCTGTTTCCAGAATTCACCGTTGTATCCCCAAAAAATATTATGGTCAATTGAACTGGCATGCGTTGCTGTGTACTGCGTCGTATTACCTATATCAAAATCACCGTTATCGGGAAACGATCCTTCATACGAACGTTTTGTTGCGGGAGCGAATTTAGCAACCCACTGGTTGTTTTTCACTAACCCTACATGATAGCCATTGCCTCTCACGCCCGTGTCATAATCGTCTGTTGAAAACGAAATGATAGCCCCTGAACTCGTTACTAACCCATTGTATATGTTTTCGCTAACGGGGTCTTTACCGGTTATGGCCGGAACTATTGACACCGTAGTTACAGCACTATATTGCGGATTACCAGACCCATCGAAACCCGTTAAGGCTTGTTTTTTCCAGGTTGTCTGCTGGCCAACGTTCGGGTTTTCGAGGTAATAAATGTCGCCGTTCTTTTGTAAAGCACACAACAGATTTGCGCTGGTAACGCCTGTATAACGCACACCCGTTGTTGTCAATTCGATAAGTTCATACTTCCCATCTGCCCTGCGCATAAACGCATAGGTTCGATTATTACTCAGCGTGGATACAAAGGAAAATCGGGCAAACAAATCATCTGTTGAAGGCCGAACACCATACGCCCAGTTTTTTGCCAGTGTCCAGCTACCGTTATTCGGTAAAAGCGGTTTGGAATAATCCACTTTGAACTCTAAATAATTAGCAAAGACACGGGTGGGGTTGTTAGCATCAGCAAATGCGTTATAGAAATACCCGAGGTTCATTATAGTTTCGATAAATGCATTGCCGGCGTTATAATGCATCATTCGGTTGTTACCCGTATCGCCCACCCAGAAAGAACCATCCGGGGCGTAAGTAATAAACGTAAACGGTGCCATCTCGTCGGGGTTATATTGCCCACCCGGCGGCCGCTTGGTATTGGCAAAGTAGAGTTTATCAGTTGTTACGTCCGGCCCGTTTGCATAACCGCCCGCCTGCCCGAGCGTGCTGACAAGACTTCCCGAACTGTTGTAAATCTTAACCTGCTGAGACGTTCCGCCGTCGGCTACAGCCACGTTTCCTCCCGGTGCTACCGCAACGGCGAGGGGCGCAACGAGAGCCGATAAGGTAAGCGAGGGCGACGAGAGGGTCCCATTGCTGTTAACCGTGTATCGTTTGCAGGATGTGCCGGTAATCATCCACAGGTTATCCGAGCCATCGACCGCCAGTTTACCCGGATTCGTGTACGGAAGCGTTTGGACCAGTGCTCCCGTAGTTTTGTGCAGAACTTTGAGCTGGTTGTGATCACTGTCTGACAGGAAAAGATAGTTTCCATTTTTCTGCACGGCCAGACCGGCCAGCCCCGTTCGGGTGTTCATCTGCGTAACACCGACTACGCTGCTGTACGTTCTGCCAAGAAAAGAAGGCCTCGACACACCATTGGGGAAGGTTACGTAGCTATCATTAGATACCCTGGTAGCAAAAATATAGCACTCCAGGTTTACCCCTTCTGCTGCCCAGTACACATTTGTTCCATCGGTGGCTGCGTGCATTGCTTTTGCCGTTGTTTCCGGATCAATGAGGAGCCTGGCCTGTGGATTCGAGATGTCGAATTTAAAATAAGTAGGTGAGCGTTCGTGATATCCGTTGGCATAATAAGCATAGCTGCCCGTAATGACCATGCCATATACCATCCCTTCTGAGGAATGATGAACCGTTGACCCCGATTTAGCCGACGAGGTGTTACCCACTACACCTTCCCATTCATAGGTAACATTGTTGGATAAGACCTTTATCTGATAGTTGCCATCGGCTACCAGATTGCCCGCATCATCTTTACCATCCCAGACATCGGATACGGAATAGGTACCGGCTGCCCGCTGCTCACCATTCCAGAGCGTTCGTATGAGGGTGCTGCCCTGATAAACGCCTGCCGAGGTGCGCGAAGCTGTCGACAGCATGTAAGCCTGACTAAGCGTAGATGAGACAAGTCCAGTTGGCCGGGGTAATTTCTGGTTAACTGAAGAAGGAGCGGTACTACTAATTAAAAGGCTTTGTGGTGCGTGATGGGCTTTCTTTCGAGACTGAACTGGTACGATACTACCGTCGTATAGGTTGCCATTTGAAGGCGGATCAACGCTGGTATTGACGTTGGGCACAAACCGGTTGGTGTGAGGCCAAAGATCGTCCGCCACCGATTGCTGGACTTGAGCACTGAAGATCAGCGAAAGTAAAAAACGGGATACGTACTTTTTCATGATTATATATAGTTGGTAAAGCTGGTATTCAAATTGACTCTGGCCTGACTGCGTTCTGCTCCCGCACACTGGACCACCCCTTCATGCAGATTAAGGCCTGTCGGTATAACGCACAAGAGTAAGCTGACCAATTGACGTTATTGGGCTACTCCTGAACCTAAACCGATTTATTTCAACGTTAAATCACAATACAGTACGTGCCTCTTTACCAGGTCTGGTAATATAAGGCTATTGCGATGTAAACTGTATTAATGTATACTTGATAGGTGTCCGTTGAGTGCGTAAAGAGGCCACACGAACTACGCCGGAATACAAGCAGGCATATTGTTAAATGAGGGGGAAACGAATTCAACTACGTTGTTTATATGATAATTCACACGAACAACATAATATGAGACTCAGGAATAAAAATATTGGACTTCGATCTATTTTATATGAACTATGTGGCGTCTATAAAAGTAAAGTTAGTACAAAATCTCTATACGAATGTTAACGAAATACAAAAAACGTAAATAATATATTGAAAATGGGTAGAAGGCATTTCAAACGAAGGAATATTTCATAAATTTGTAAAGAAAAACCGAGTAAACGGGATGTCATCCAGGTAAAATTTTTCGTAAAATTACTTATGGTCGTTTCTGTATATTTCCATATAACCAATAAAGTTTCAGCATTGTCCACGTCATAGGACGGGTTACATCACTTATCAAAACATTTATTTACTTGTCAGCATCTATATGCCTAAAACCACTTGTTCATAAAGCATGAATGAGCATTCAGGTCGTATGCATATTGTGACTAACAACTGGCTTATTGTTGATTTTATAGCTTCTCCGCTGTGGAGCTATGAATGAACGAGCCGGTCACAGAATGAGCCCATTGAAATTAACTTAACCCCCTATGAATATCAGTACGTTACAAGTGAAGATACGTTAATTAGACACTTCTAAACTATGTTAATGTATAGTAGAATCATCCATTTATATCTTTATCTGTTTGGAGAGAACACAGACAAAAAAAAACAAATACCCTATTGTGAATTTATGTCTACCTCAAGCGATAAAAATGCGTTCACCATTGGACTGTAATGCGTTCACCATTGGACTGTCGTCTTACTTTTACCCGAAAACATACCGATGACGAAATAGAGTTGGCGATTACGTAATTTTTTAAGACTATAGGGGAAAGAATATGAATCCGATTTCCTCAAAAATGAGTCTAAAAGATATACGTCCAAAAATACAACCTGATATCTATACGTCTGTAATAGACGGCCAGCTACCAATGCAAAACCGGCAGAGATAGATAAACCAATTCAGTACAATCAATACCACTTATAACCAAAGTCCTCAGGAAAATACGTACCATGTAAAGTGTGTTAACTGACATGATTAGAAATTTTACTACGCCACACGCTGAAGTTGTCGAATTTGATCCGTTCGCCGGGCCAGAAATTGCGTATATAGCCCCCGTTACAGAGCCGCAAATGGAGGTATGGACGGCTTGTTTGATAGGTGGCGATGATGCAAACCGGGCGTATAATATACTTGTTTCCTTACAGCTTAAAGGTGCTCTGGACAGGCCTGCAATGGAACAGTCAATACAGGCATTGGTACACCGGCATGAGAGTTTGCGGTCGGTGTTCAGTGCCAATGGAGAATACCTGTGTGTTTTTAAAGAAGTAACCGTTGATATAACCTACCAAGACATTTCAGAAAAAACGGATGCCGAGAAGGAATTACGCCTTGCCGATTACCTTAAACAGAGTGCCCTGCACGTAGTTGACCTCCTCAACGGCCCTTTATTTAAAGTCGCCCTATTCAGGGTAGCAGACCAGGATCATCGCTTAGTGCTCATGGCTCATCATAGCATCATGGATGGGTGGTCGATGGGCATTGTACTACAGGATTTAAGCATCCTGTATTCGGCCTATGAACAGGGTATTTCTCCCGCTTTAGCCGAAGCTCCTTCGTTTGTTCGCTATGCCGAAGATCAACGGCGGTTTTCGGAAAGCGACGAGTACGCGCAGCAGGAAAAATTCTGGATTGACCAGTACAACAGGAGCGGGTCGCCGTTTGATCTTCCAACCGATTTCCCCCGCCCGTCAACCCGTACGTTTACCAGCAAACGCCTGGACTATACGCTCGATGATGACCTGATCTTAAAGGTCAAAAAAATGGGTATAAAGGCCGGTTGCAGTTTTGTAACGACATTACTGGCGGCTTTCGAGGTACTGTTACACCGACAGTCGGGCCAAGAATCTATTGTCGTAGGTTTACCAACAGCCGGGCAATCTGTAACGGATAATAACCGGCTGGTCGGCCACTGCGTAAACCTCTTGCCGCTGCGAAGCCATCTTCGGCCACAGCTTAAATTCGCCGATTTTTTAACCGTCTGCAGGCAATCTGTATTTGACGCCTACGACCACCAGCGATTGACATTCAGCAATCTGCTCAAAAAAATAAACATCCCGCGAGACCCCTCAAGAGTACCGCTTGTTCCGGTTATTTTTAACATCGACATGGGCATGGATGACGGTGTTGACTTTCATAACCTCACCCACCAGCTCATTACACATCCAAAAGCCTACGAACACTTTGAATGGTTTTTCAACATCAGTGAAGCTGAAAAAACGCTGACGGTAGAATGGGCCTATAACCCGCAGTTGTTTAAATCGGAAACCATCGACCGGCTGATGAGCGATTTTAAAACGATTCTTAACACCGTCGTTGCCGACCCGTCCATTTTAATTGGCGATATTAAATTTGAGTCGGAGCATGGGCTGAGTGACAAACTGACCCAGTGGAACAATACTACCGCTGCGTACCCCCGCCATACCCCCGTTCATAAATTAATTGAGCAAACAGCCGCTACATCTCCAACCAAAACGGCCTTACGGTTTAATAAACAGGACCTGAGTTATCAGCAATTAAACGAAACCGCTAACCAACTGGCCCACTACCTCATCCAGAAAGAAATCAGAGCAGGTGATGTTGTGGGTATTGCGCTGGATCGGTCGCCCGAAATGCTGATTGCGCTGCTGGCTGTACTGAAAGCCGGAGCGGCCTACCTGCCGCTCGACCCGGACTATCCGCAGGATCGCATCACGTTCATGCTGGCCGATTCGTCGGCCCGCCTGCTTATCACATCCCGCAACCAGCGCGAAGCCATAAATAGCCAGACGGATCAGGTTTTAATCGAAGATGCGCTGGCAGCATCAGCACACTACCCCAAAACAGCGGTCGACGTTTCTGTTTCGGGTAACGATCTGGCGTATGTACTCTACACATCGGGGTCGACGGGGAAGCCGAAAGGGGTATTGATCGAGCAGTATAACTTAGTCAATTTTCTGTGGAGTATGCGCAGTGTGCCGGGCATTGGCCGGGACGATATACTGCTGGCCGTAACGACAATTTCATTCGACATTTCTGGTCTGGAATTATACTTGCCGTTGCTGGCAGGGGCTACAATCTTACTGGCCGACACACCCACCGCGCGGGATGGCCGTGCATTGCTGGACCTGATCAGGACAGAGAAGGCAAGCATCATGCAGGCAACGCCCTCTACCTGGCAAATGATGCTTAATGCCGGTTGGGATAGCCATTTACCACTAAAAGCACTCTGCGGAGGGGAGGCTTTGCCGAAAGATCTGGCAACCAAACTTATGGGCAAATGCAGCGAGTTGTGGAATGTATATGGCCCCACAGAAACAACCATCTGGTCGACGGTTAAGCAGATTACCCACCCCGATGACATTACCATTGGCAGGCCGATACACAATACGCAGGTTTATATTCTGGATGAATTTTTCAAGCCCGTACCCCAGGGCGTTGTTGGCGAACTCTACATTGCGGGCGATGGTGTGGCACGGGGCTATTTGAACAGGCCGGAGTTAACCAGAGAGAAGTTCGTAAAAAACCCGTTCGACAGGCAACAGAAAGGCCTGATGTACCGCACGGGTGATCTGGGCAAGTTTCTGCAAGATGGCGAAATACAGTGCTTAGGCCGGGTTGACCAGCAGGTTAAAATTAGAGGTCATCGCATTGAACCGGGCGAAATCGAGTATGTACTCAGTACGGGCACAAACATCACAGAAGCCGTTGTAATAACCCGCGAGGATCGTCCGGGCAACCAACGGCTGGTTGCTTATGTCGTTTCGCAGATGGCCCTGTCTGCGGAGCAGGTGAACGAATGGAAGCAGCACATCCGCCAAAAACTTCCGGCCTACATGGTTCCCGACGACTTTGTTGCGCTGCCAAAACTACCGTTGACCCCCAATGGTAAATTAGACCGAAAAGCACTGCCCGAACCGCAATTGGCCGGAACGGAAAGCAAACCCGATTACGTAGGACCCCGAACCGATGTAGAAAAGCTGGTAGCCGATATATGGATAGACTGCTTAAAGCTGGAGAAAGTCAGTGTATTCGATAATTTCTTTGAACTGGGTGGTCACTCTCTGATTGCGGTACAGGTAATGGCGCAATTAGAGAAAAAAACAGGCAAAAACATGCCGCTGGCTACCTTATTCGAGTGTCCAACCGTAGAGAAGCTGGCACTTGTTTTAGATATGGATGGCTGGTCTGTTACCTGGGATGCTCTCGTTCCGATTAAGCCACAGGGCACCAAAATGCCGATCTATATAATACATGGATCAGGCTTACACGTATTACTGTTCAACGTGCTGGCTATCCACATGGACCCCGACCAACCTATTTATGGTTTACAGGCGAAAGGCATCAATAGCACAGACGAACCTTACGATAACATCGAGGAAATGGCGGCTTACTATATTGATGCTATTTTGAAAAAAAATCCCGAAGGACCTTACGCATTAGCCGGTTATTCGTTTGGCGGATTAATAGCGTACGAAGTGAGTAAACAATTACTGGAAAGAGGAAAAAAAGTCAAACTACTGGCCATGTTTGATACCTATGCCGATCAATCCTATTATCACCATTCATGGCCAGTCAGAGTATGGCATTCCACTATTTCGTTGCTAAAAGACAGATTGTATGTGTTAACATTACTCAAAGATAATCCCCTGGAAACCTTATCCTTTAAAGCGAAATCAATGAAACGTAAACTGTATCGGTTATACCGAAAAACACGATACAGCGAAAATGATCTCAGGGTGTTTAATGACAATTATTATAAAGTTCAAAAAACAAATCAGACAGCCGCCCGCAAATACTGTTTAGTACCTATATCAATGCATATTGACGTATTCCGTGCTAAAAAACGCAGCTATTATATGGACGATTTTGAATTTCTTGGCTGGAAACCGTTTGCGCTAAAAGGTGTCAATATTCATGAAATACCCGGCGACCATTTTAGTTTATTTTCTTCACCAAATGATAAAGAGTTCGCGCGTGTATTGCAAAAAGTATTGAATGATTGTTGATGCAGTAGATTAGCTGTAACGCGGGTTCCACCCGCAATCTATTAGCATGAATCGCAGGTTCCCACCGCCCGGCGGCCCGACCGCCTTACTACAAGTCTGTTCATTTAGTTGCATTGCCATAACGGGCAGCACGCGCATCAGTTCCAGCGCTTGCTGCCCGTAACTATATAAGGGCAGTTAGATGAAAAGAGCCGCCCGCTTATTTCACCCACACCGGCCCTCCCTGTGCTATAACACCAAAACGAACCATAATACGGCTATGCTGGTTTTTGGTGTATCTTTCTGCCGGAGATCAACCCCCAAAGCATTTCGCCCATACCGATCAACGTTCTAACTTAACCGTTTTAAAATTCATTTACATACGCCAAGCGTCTTCGTTCGTTCTAACTGAATGTCATCTACTAATCATAGTTACTTAACAAGCGGTATGCTGGAAGCTCATCTGTTGAGTTTAACGACAGAAAAAGAGCGGGAAGAATTGCAGCAGCTTCTGGAGACTGACCCGGACGTACAAGCCCACCTGCGCGAACTTGAGTTGACCATTGAGGATTACTTCGTACAAAATTCCGTACCGCCCCCACCAGCCGTTAGAGATACTGTTTTCCAGCGCATTAACGCGACAGAAATAAAGAAATGGGCGCAACCGGAAGTCGATCCCGGCTCCACCCGCAAGTCAAAAGCCAGCCGCTCGGCCAATCCGGATTATCTCGACGTAGCCGTTAGCAACACCCACATCCGGGTGCATAAAAATTGGCGGACAGCCTTCATTGCCATCTTCATTTTATCGAAGGTGTTTCTCATTCTCGGGCTGTATTATTACTTCAAATCGGCCAGTCAGGAGCAGGAAATTATGCGGCTCAAAACCGAAATTCAGCAAACAGTACCGCGTTGATGATGGGCAATAACCGGACTACGTTCATTGGCTCTCACCCATAAATTCCACTTGTTTTCTGCCAATCGACTGCCAATGAAAAACCGTCTGTTTACGCTGGCTTGCCTTGTTTTTTGTTCACCTGCTTTTGCCCAATGGGTGCCTCAAACGGTCGTTACAGACGCCAGTTTCCGGGCGGTGAGCGTTGCCAGCCCGGATGTTGTCTGGATTGGCGGTACAAAAGGCACCTTCGTGCGCTCTACCGACGGGGGCAAAACGTGGCAAACGGGCACCGTTCCCGACGCGCAAACCTGCGACTTTCGGGATGTTCAGGCCATAGACGCCCAAACGGCTTACCTGATGAGTGCCGGACCCGCCGAAAAGGGACAGGCCCGAATTTATAAAACGACCGACAGCGGCCAAACCTGGACACTCCTTTATCAAACCCAGCAGCCGGGCGTTTTCTTCGATGGGATCGACTTCTGGGATAACGACCATGGCATCGTTGTCAGCGATCCAATTGACCATAAGTGGTTTATCCTGACCACCAGCGATGGCGGAAAAACATGGCAACCCATCCCGCCAGCCGCCCTACCCCTACTCGAACCCAACGAAGCCGCGTTTGCCGCCAGTGGAACCAGTCTTGTTGTACAGGGAAAACGAAACGTCTGGATTGCATCGGGTGGTGGGTCGGCAGGGCGCGTATTTCGATCTACGGACCGGGGTCAGACATGGGCCGTTAGCGCAACACCGCTGCCGGGTGGCGACGCAACAGGCCTGTTCGGAATGCGTTTTTTCTCGAATAAAATCGGCGTAGTAGTGGGTGGCAACTACAAACAGGAACAGAAGCCCGGTTCTAATGCAGCCATCACCCGCGACGGGGGCCAAACCTGGCAACCGCTTACGCCAACCGACCCGCCCGGCCTGAAAGAAGCCGTTGCGCTACTTCCCGGCGACCGTTTGCTGGTCGTTGGCCCGTCGGGCACGAGCCTTTCTGCCGATCAGGGCCAGACCTGGCAACGACTCGATACCGAAGGATTTCATGCAATGGCCTGTATAAAAGGCACTTGTTACGCAGTTGGTGCGAAAGGAAAAGTAGCAGTGCAACGGTTTAAGTAGTTTTCAGAGTTCGACTAAAATAGCGGCCTATCTCCCGTCGTTATTGAACCGTGTTGAATGATTAACCAACCCGGTTATGCGTGTGAGAGCGGCTTTATCCCTACCCATCCTGTTATTGAGCGCGGCCCTTAGCCCGCTATTTGCCCAGCCCAACGCCCCCGTGCGGCCTTTTGGTTCTGGTGCGTTCATTTGCAGTTATACCGGTGGCAACGTTAGCCCGCAGGTTATCTGCTCACCCACAACGGCCTCCAGCGGCCATGCCGAGCGCGTGGTCGACCGAATTCTGAAACCGATTGGCCTGATGCGGAACTTCAAGGTTATCGAGTGCTCAAACACCGACAACTGTTTTGCTACGGTGCTGAAAGGCCAGCGGTTCATTGTTTACGACGCGGCTTTCATGCAGCAGATCGAAGAAGAAACCGAAACCGACTGGTCGGCTATCAGCATCATGGCGCACGAAATAGGGCATCATTTGCAGGGCCACACCATTGACGGCCGGGGTGAACAACCACAAAAAGAAATCGAAGCCGACCGGTTTTCGGGATTCGTACTGCATCAGTTGGGATCATCGCTCGACCAGGCGACGGTGGCTGTAAAAGCACTTGGCGATGAATACGCGACATCGACACACCCGGCCAAGCCTGCCCGCGTCGACGCCATTCGGAAAGGCTGGCTCGAAGCCGAAGCCCTGTATCCCAAAAGCCGCAGTGGTGTGAAAACCCCGGTAGCTATGGCACCGAAACCCATTCCGACAGCCGCTAATCCCACGGCGTCAACCCGGCCTGTTATCATACCAAAGGCACCCGTTCGCGCCACAGTCGGGTGTGTTTCAGGCGATTGTCAGGATGGAACGGGCGTATTTGTTTACCCAACCCGCGAACGGTATGCCGGCGATTTTGAAGAGGGCGATAAACACGGCGAAGGCGTTGAATACTATGCCGATGGCAAGGTAAAGTACAAGGGAAATTTCCGCGACAACCTCCGCTCCGACTACGGTGTTTACTACTACCGAAACGGCGATAAATACATGGGCTGGTTCCAGAATAACGTACCAAACGGCAAAGGAACCTACTATTTCGCCGACGGCGATAAAGTTGTGGCTACATTTAGAAACGGACAGCCTGTTCAATGACGAGTGCGCCACATTATCACTCCTTAGTATCGAGTAACCGTATGCGATGGTATAGCCCGAAGGGCTTAACTCTTGATAACCCCGGATGCCATCCGGGGTTTATACAGAGCAGCGCACATAGCAGACTCCGCAAACCCCGGATGCTATCCGGGGTTATCAAGAGTTAAGCCCTTCGGGCTTTAGCGTAACTTCTGTTTTCCCTAAAATTCCAGTATCGTCTTCTCGATAATATCACAGGCTTCGTGCATCTGGTCTTCGTTGATGACGAGCGGGGGCGCAAACCGGATTTTGTCGCCGTGGGTGGGCTTGGTTAACAGGCCGTTATCTTTCAGCTTCAGGCATATTTCCCAGGCCGTTTCGCTGCCGAGGTCCGGGCGTTCGGTAATGACAATGGCGTTCAGTAAGCCCTTGCCCCGCACTGACTTAACAAGTTCCGTTTTCTGACTTAATGCCGTCATCCGGGCGCGGAATACTTCGCCCATCGCAGCCGCATTTTCGGTGAGCTTTTCGTCTTCAACTACGCGAAGGGCTTCCATCGTGACAACGCAGGCCAACGGATTGCCGCCATACGTGCTGCCGTGTTCGCCGGGTTTGATGGTCAGCATCACCTCGTCCGATGTCATAACCGCTGATACGGGCATGGTTCCACCCGACAGAGCTTTCCCAAGCACCAGCAAATCGGGTTTTACGCCCTCGTGGTCGCAGGCAACACGCTTGCCCGTCCGCCCGATGCCCGTTTGCACTTCGTCGGCAATGAACAGCACGTTGTATTTGGTACACAGGTCACGCACACCGCGCAGATAGCCTTCATGCGGCACGACCACGCCCGCTTCGCCCTGAATTGGTTCGACCATAAACCCGGCAATGTTGGGGTCACTCTTGAGCGTACTCTCCAGCGCGTCAAGGTCGTTGTAGGGAATAATGACATAACCCGGCAGCAGCGGTCCAAAATCGTTGGTGCTACTGGGGTCTGTCGACGACGAAATAGCGGCCAGCGTTCGACCCCAGAAGTTTCCTGCGGCAAAAACCACTCTGGCCTGATCCTGCGGAATGCCTTTAACTTTATAGGCCCATTTGCGGGTTAGTTTCAGTGCGGTTTCGCCCCCTTCGGCCCCGGAGTTCATAATCAGGGCTTTGTCGAAGCCGAAAAACTCACAAAGAAACTTCTCGCACAGACCGGTTTTATCGTTATAAAATGCCCGTGAGGTCAGCGTAAGCCGCTGGGCCTGTTCAATCATGGCGTTGATGATGCGCGGGTGGCAATGCCCCTGACTGACCGCACTATAGGCAGATAAAAAATCGAAATAGCGTTTATCATCGACATCCCATACAAAGATCCCTTCGCCCCGCGTCAATACCGCCGGAATGGGGTGATAATTGTGGGCACCGTAGCGCCATTCTAATTGCATGGCCTTGTCGGTGGCCGAGGCTGGCGTTGTTGATTCGAGTATCATAGTGAAAAGCGGTTAAACTGAGTTTGTTGGAGGGATCGTGCCCATTCTGCAACTATCTGGCAAAACAGTCCGTTTGTTTCCAAAAATACGGCTTCTTTAACAGACGCCCAAAACCGATGCCGCTGCAACCGCGCAAGAAAAAAATTCCCGGTCTGGCCGATGATGACTTCTACTACACACCCGAAGGCTACGTCGTTTTCACGGCGGCCTACCACCAGAAACGAGGGTATTGCTGCCGCAGTGGTTGCCGTCATTGTCCCTACGGATACAAAAAAAAGGAGGATTAACTTGCAGATTCCGAATAATTTGGCCAATTTTGCGCCCTCATACGGAAAACGAGTACGGTAATGGCCAGAATTTGTCAAATCACAGGAAAGCGCACACGCACGGGAAACAACGTTTCTCACGCTAACAATAAAACCAAGCGTAAATTTTTCCCGAACCTGCAGAAAAAGCGGTTCTTCGTCGAATCAACCGGCGAATGGATTACGTTAAGAGTCGCTACATCGGCGATCAAAACCATCAACAAAAACGGTCTGGAAGCCACTCTTCAGAAGGCTTACGAACGCGGAACCCTAACGGTTTAACGCTTTGCAAAACAATCCATCGAGCCTCTTCCGGTCAGGAGGAGGCTTTTTGTGTTATGTTTATAGTCAATTAGTTGATTGGTTAATCAGTCGATTAGTCACTAATTAACCAATCAACTAATTGACTGATTAACTAATCAACCAACTGTGAAATTAACTTTTGAAGACCTCATTGTTTTTGAAAATGAGGACTATATTCTCATCAACAAGCCGCCCCGCGTATCCTCGCTGGACGAGCGCACCACCGACCGGGGCGGACAAAGCATTATTCGACTCGCCAAAGCGTATCATGCCGACGCGCAGCTTGGACACCGTTTGGATAAGGAAACATCGGGCATTCTGGCTATCGCTAAAAACCCCGAAGCCTACCGGCATCTGGCCATGCAGTTTGAGCACCGGGAAGTTACCAAACGTTACCACGCCGTGACGAATGGTGTGCATAGCTTCGAGGGCATATCCGTCTATTTGCCCATTTCGCCTGTTAAAGACGGTACAGCGGTCAGGATTGACCGCGAGAATGGGAAAGTGGCCGAAACAATCTTCAATACGCTCCAGGCCTACCGGACAACAACGCTGGTCGAATGTATGCCCGTCACGGGCCGTATGCACCAGATTCGGGTACACCTGATGTGCCTGAAAGCACCCATCGTTAACGATGGGACGTATGGCGGAAAGCCAGTTTATTTGTCGGATGTGAAGCGCAAATTCAATCTGAAAGAAGGCACTGAAGAGTTGCCGCTCATCAACCGCGTTGCGCTCCACGCCTACTCGCTGACCTTCGCTATGCTGAACGGGGAGGAACAAACGTTTGTGGCTCCTTATCCAAAAGACTTCGGCGTGCTGGTGAGGCAGTTGGAAAAGTTTAGTTGATTTATGGTCACAAAACGCCTTTCAGACTCAATCCGGTTGATTTTCTTAGTTTGCTATGGAGCCTTACTGAAATAAAAGAAAAATACAAGCTGAGACCGTTGTTCACTTAATCATTCAGATAGAATTATTTTCAGAGGTTGTCTAACTCAGATTATGTTATTCAGCTAAAGACAAATTCAAAGGAAGCAGTAGCTTCATCACGTAACTGAAATATTATATTCTTTCCTATTTTCTTGTCCTCGGATTAATGAACTTAATAACCAAACAGCTACTACGTTAACTGATATTTCCCATTGTTCCCCCGTATTGATAAAGAGATGGAACATGGACAAGCCTACATCAGCCTTCAGCTCGATGCCATTTTCCATATCTACTCCAAAAGATAAATAAATACCGGAGCAGTACTTAAACAGAACAGAGCTTAAGCCAAACATAAGCACTTGCAATCCTTGATTGATTGCTGAATAGCGTATTGCCTGTTTATGATTGCTGAGAAGCAGCCAGCCGCATACAATTGAAAAACTAAATAATAAAAACCCCAGTACTACAACAACGGTTAGACTCTTAGATTGACCTTCTTCAAACAGTAAGGCCCACCCTACCATTAACCAGCCTACAATGCCACCGATAATTTGATAGAGTCCAATGTATCTTAATCTATCCGCTTTTTGCATTAAATCTGTGTTATATGAGTGGCCTTATGTTAAACAGGCATGCGTCCGTTAAGAAGTGGTCTTCCCTATGTTTGGTTATCGGACTCCGTATTAACCGGCTCCCATAGTTCAATTTTGTGGCCTTCTGGATCGAGTATCCAACCGAATTTGCCGTACTCGTACACCTCCATTTCGCCAATCACCTCCACACCTTCTTGCCGAAGAAGCACTAATAGTTCTTCCAGATTAGCTACCCGGAAATTAAGCATAAACTCTTTCGAGGAGGGATTAAAGTAAGTGGTCTGTTCAGGAAAAGGACTCCAAGTGGTAGAGCCTTTTTGAGCAGGGTTCTGACTGTCTTGCCATTCGAAGGTAGCACCATGTTGATCCGTGTTGAAGCCTAAATGCTGACTGTACCAGTCACGCATAGCTTGTGGATCTTTCGTTTTGAAGAAGATGCCGCCTAGACCCATCACTCGTTTCATGAGGTTTGATGATTAGGAAAATAAGTTATATAATCTGCTATATTAGGCCTTTCGCTCAGAGCCGTGCCACGGTTATATTGAACAGTATTAGTAACCGTGGCACGGCTCTGAGCGAAAGGCCTAATATGATAAACCGAAACGTAAGTTGAACATAACAGAATTTTGTTTACCAGACAATTTCATAGCCTTCAATCAGAGTCGCTTCGCGGAGAAGATTGCTATCCGGTGAACGAAACCAATAAAATAGTCATCATCTGCATGTCAATAGCTTACCTTGACTTACTGCCTGATAACGTATCCCTTACTACTTAAATCTCCGTTCCTTCTTCAATCGGTTCGGGTATGTGATGGCCGGTCGAGTCGAGCGGGGTTGGCCGGGCACGTTTGCGATTAACGAGGTAGAATAAGGGCGGGATGAGAAGGGGCGCGAAAAACAGCGTTGTCGTTAGCCCGCCAATGATGACCGTTGCCAATGGGCGTTGCACGTCGGAGCCGATGCCGCTCGAAATAGCCGCCGGTACGAGGCCGATAATCGCCACCACCATAATGGCCATTATGGCCCGAAACTGTTCCTGTGCGGTGTCGCTGGTGATTTCCAGCAAGGATTTCGGGTTGTTCAGCAGATTGCGGTTCAGGGCCGACACCAGTAGGACGCCCGCCATCACCGAAATACCGAAGATGGACACAAACCCCACCCCCGCCGAGACGTTGAAATTATAGCCCCGCAGCAGCAACGCACCAATGCCGCCCGCCAGCGCAAACAGCAGACAGGTGAGCGTCAGCAGCGTATCGCGGACGTTGCCGTAGAGCATGAATAAAAATAGAAAGACAACGACAATGGTTAGCGGGATGGAGATGGCCAACTGACCGCCCGCCCGTTCGAGGTTTTCGTATTGCCCGCCATAAATGACACTGTAACCTTCAGGAATTTTGACGTGCTGACGAACTTTCTCGCTGATTTCCTTCACAAAACCACCCTGATCGCGGCCCCGAATGTTCGTTCTGACCGTAACCATGCGCTTGCCGTTGATGCGGTAAATGTTCGTTTGCCCCTGCACGTAACGGATGTCGGCGAGTTCGCTCATCGGAATCAGCGCACCCGTTGCCGACGGCACCTGCAACAGTCGGATGGCGTCGATACTGCCTCGGCTTTCGGGCGTGAACCGCACCACAATATCGTAGCGTTTGGCTTCGTCGTAAATGGAGCCGATGGCTTTACCGCCAATGGCCGCTTCGATCATGTTCTCGATTTCGGCCACGTTAATACCGTACCGGGCGGCTGCCGGACGGTTGATTTTTATTGCTAATTGATCCTGAGGCCCTTCCTGCTCGATGTTCACCGACACGGCACCGTTCATGCCCTTCACCAGCGCGGCAATGCTGTCGGCTTTGGTACGCATGAGTGTTAGGTCGTTGCCCACGACGGAGATGGCGAGGTCGGCCGCGCTGCCCGTCACGATTTCCATAACCTGATCGATAATCGGCTGACCGGAGGAGAAAAAAGCTCCCGGAAAGGCTTCCTGCAACTTACCCTGCATCGACCGTACAATTTCTTTTTTTGCGATGGTGTCCGACCAGGTGCTGTAATCTTTCAGGCCGATCAGAATTTCGGTTCGGTCGGTCGGGAATGGGTCCGTACCGTCGTCGTTTCGGCCCGTCTGCGTAATAACAAAGCTGACCGGCTTATACGTACTGATGATGTCGCGGATTTTGGGGGCTATTTTCGCATTTTCCTGAATCGTAATCCCCGACGGCATGAACGCCCGCATGAAAATGGACCCTTCGTCGAGTTCGGGCAGAAATTCGGTGCCGAGTCTCAGTCCGAAGCTAATCAAAACCAGCACAACCGCCATCCCAACGCCAATAACCAGCCCCGGTACGCGGAGCAAAGTCGAATTCAGCAGCCACTTGTAACCTCGCTCTAAGGGCGACAGCAGAAAGTTTTTGTGTTCTTTCAACGGTTTTCCGTCGGGGGTAAGTGCCTTACGGAAGGCGAACGAAATCAGGACCGGAATAACCGTCAGGGCGCAAATCAACGAACCGATTACGGCAAACGACAGCGTGAGTGCCATTGGGCTAAACAACTTTCCCTCAACGCGTTGCATCAGCAAAATGGGCATATAGGCCAGAATGATGATCGTAACGGAAAAGAATATTTCCCGCGCCACCTCCCCCGCCGACCGCGCCGTAACCTTCACTACACCCTGATTGCGCTCGGCTGGCCCCGCCGAGCGGTACCGTCTGAGCAGGTGTTCAGCCATTACGCTGGCACCGTCCACGATAATACCGAAGTCGATGGCACCCAGCGACAGCAGATTGGCCGGGATACCTACCAATTTCATCAGAATAAACGCAAACAACAGCGAGAACGGAATGGTGACCGTAACGACCAGCGCGGCCCGCAAACTGCCCAGAAACAGCACCAGCAGAATGGCAACGATGGAAATGCCTTCGATGAGCGTATGCGCAACCGTTTCGAGCGAATGGTCAATCAAAAAGCCCCGGTCATACAACACCCGCAGGTGAACGCCTTTCGGTAATTCCCGCGCTTCAAGGTCGGCAATCTTTTCTTTAAGTAATTCCAGCACCTCGCTCGGGTTTTCGCCCCGGCGAAGCAGCACAATTCCTTCTGTCGCGCCGATTACATCTAAATGTTCATCCGGTATTCGGTAGCCCAGAATCCCCGACGGCGAAGGCGGATTGATTTCTACACTGGCCACATCGCGCACCAGTACCGGCACGCCCTCGTTAGACTTCAGAACGATATGTTCGACGTCGTCGGGGGTTTTGAGCGCACCCAGCCCCCGCACGGCAAAGCCCTGCCCACCCCGCGCAATGACATTGCCACCCGTATTCTGATTATTTTTCTGAACAGCATCGATTACGTCCTGCAACGTCAGGCTGAATTTCCGCAGTTTAGCCGGGTCGGGAATGACCTGAAACTGCTTGATTGGCCCGCCAAATGTGGTCACATCGGCCAGGCCCGGCACTTGCAGCAATTGCGGAATGATAACCCAGTCCTGTAAATCACGCAATTGCATGGGTGTCATGCTCGCCGGTGCCTCAATAACATAGCGATAAATTTCGCCAACGGCGGTGGTAAGCGGAGCCAGTTCAGGCGCAACACCATCGGGCAACTGCGCACCCGAAAGCCGCTCGATTACCTGCTGACGGGCAAAGTAATCCGTTACCGTTTCATCGAAATTCAACTGCACGACCGACAGCCCGAAGATGGTTCTCGACCGTCGGTCCGTAACGTGGGGCACACTATTGAGCACCCGTTCGAGGGGTATAGTTACCTGTTGTTCAACCTCTTCGGCCGCCCGACCGTCGTATTTAGCAATGACGATAACGTTAGTATCGGCAATATCGGGGTAGGCCTCAATCTTCAGAAGTTTGAAGCACCACAGCCCCAATCCCATCACAGCTACCGCCAACCCAACAACGACCCAGCGGTTTTTAAGGGAGAATGTTATTAGTTTCTGAATCATATTTTTGGCCGTAACAGCCTCCGGCTGTTACAGAAAATAAATAGGGAAGTCCTAATAGTAATAGCCGGAGGCTGTTACAGCCCAATCAATACCCAAAGCTTAACCCTTTCAATTGCAGCACATTAGCAGTAACGACCAGATCATTTTCCTTCAAACCACCCTGCACCACAACGCGGTCGGCACGTTGCTGGCCGAGTTGAACAGCCCGCCGTTCGATGGCCTGTTTTCCCGTTTGCACAAACACATAATCGCGACCCTGAACGGTGATGATGGCATCGCGCGAGACAGTCATGAACCGGCCTTCGGTCACGCCAAATTCGACCGTTGCAAACATGCCCGCTTTGAGTCGTCCGTCGGGGTTGGCAACGGCAATACGAAGTTTAATCTGGCGCGTGGTGTTATCCACATAATCGTTTATATCATCAATTCTACCGACGAATCGCTCGTTGGGGAAGGCAGTGAAATTAAGCGTACAGGCCAGTCCTCTCCGAATACTACCAAATTGATTTTCAGGAATTTCACACACAACCAGAATTGTATTGGGCCGCGCCCGACGCAGGGCTTCGGGGTCGAATCCCGCCAGTTTGAGCGTCGATTCGTCCGAGATGATGGCCGCTTCTTCATTGGCTAACTGTGTTTGTGCTTCAATCACTTCCTTTCCCGATGCCGCGCCGTGGGCCTGCAAATCTTTCACGCGCTCGAGGTTGCCGCGCTGCGTCTGAATGTTAATCCGATGCTGAAGAATAGCGGTATAATTGTCTGACAAACCCGGCTCGTCAAATAAAACCAATCGCTCAGATGGATTCTCAACCGAGCGCAGTACCATGGCCGCAACATGGCCGGGAGCTGCAAAATCGGTCTGAATGGCAGCCGCATGGGCAGGACTCGTGCTAAACGCACGCATCATAACGGAATCTGTAAACACAATACGCCCACCGTCGGCACTGATGGTAGGGCGCGGTATCGACGTAACAACCGGCTTCGGTTTGTCTTTGCAGGCAACGGCGAGCAGGGCAATTACAGCGAAGGAAAAATGCAGTTTCATGTAGTTATGGTCTGTTTTCTGCCCGTCTTTTTATCGGCAGAAACTTAGTAAGAGCTAATCTGGCCGGTCACGTAGAGCAGCCGGACGTAGTTTTGCCGGTAGGTGTAAAGTGTTTGATAATAAGCCGTTTGTGTATCGAACCAGGAGCGTTGCGCTTCGAGTAAATCAATCAGCGTAGTGGCCCCGCGCAGGTACGCATATCGCACGGAAGCCAGCACCCGGTCGGCATCGCGCCGGATGTCGGTATAGCGATCAATATTCTGGCGGCTGGTCGTGAACGACTGATAAGCCGTTTCTACTTCAGACCGGATTCGGGCCTGCACAAACGCTGCCGCCTGACCCGCCTGGTCCTGCAACACCCGCGACTTCTGAATTTCGCCCTGATTTCGACTGTATACGGGCAGTTCGAGTGTCAGAAAAACACCTGCGTACGGAATGGCATTCTGTGGGTTCCAGATCAGGCCCGCTTCGTTGCGCGGTTTGGCCAGTACCTGCTGTAAATCCACATTACGGCGGGCCGTTTCCAGATTGGCTTCGGCCACGCGCACATCCGTCCGAGTTGCCGAAGCCAGCCGAAACAGGCTATCTGCGCTCGTATTTACCGTTGGGTACAACCGAAGAGGAGTTGTAAACGCCGGATTGACAATTGAGTCATTCAGGGCCACATTAATACTGTCGGTTACGCCCAGCACCAACCGCAGTTCGTTCAGGCGGTTACGCAGGTCCTGCTGAGCGGTGCGCGTCTGAATGTCATATTGATCCGAAATGAGTTGTGTTCGGGTGAGGTCCGTCGTGGTGATAACCAGGTCTTTGAGCCTGACTTTATTCAACTGGACAAGCGTATCAACGTTGGCTTTAGCCCGTTGGAGCAAGGCCAGTTGAATGCGGGCATACCAGGCATCGAGGTAGCGGTTGGCTGCGTCGAAGAGCAGTCCGCGTTCGGTTTCGGCCACGCTCCGAACGGCCAGATTAGTGCTGGCTTCGGCAAACCGGTTGCGGTAGGTACGTTTGTTATGAATGTCAAATTCTTTGGTAGCCTGAAGCCAGAACTGCCGACGCTGCCGGTTCAACAGCCCCACGCCTTCGGCTCCGGGCGTGGGTGTCAGTTGAAACATGGTTTGATTGTTCAGAACCGGATTTGGGCGCAGATTGGCCGTCGTCTGGTCGGCCTGGGCCGCGTTTATATTCAGTCGCTCAACGCGCAGGGCCGGGCTATTTTCCCGAACCTGCTGGAGTGTCTGCCGCAGCGTTAGTATGGTCTGTGCCGAAGCCATTTCCGTAAAGACGCAAATGCACAGCAGATAACTTATTATTTTTCGTAGAATCATTCGACAAACTGGACCTCTTGGCAAATCAACACGTTTTGCGGTCTAAAGCCACAAAATTGCGATTAAAACGTTGTAAAATACCTATTAAAAAATAGTTAAATATACTTAGTACCAGTCAGGTAGCCCGGTTTTCGCGTTACTAAACCTATCCAATCGAATTGGGGTTATCCCTGTTCCATTCACAAACTTATGAACAAACTACCCGTAATTATTGACTGCGACCCCGGCCACGATGATGCCGTTATGCTTATGCTGGCCGTTGGCAGCGGGCGGTTCGATATAAAGGCAATCACGACATCGGCGGGCAATCAGACGCAGGCAAAAACACTGAACAATGCGCTGAAACTCGTTGGTCTTATGGACGTCGATATTCCGGTTTATAAAGGCTGCGAAAAACCGCTTTTTCGGGAGCTTATCATTGCCGATTACGTGCATGGTGAGATGGGGATGGATGGCCCGATTCTGCCCGATCCGGTGCGTCAGCCTGAACCCGGTTCGGCCATACAGGCGATAGCTACCATTCTGACCAACAGCACCGAGAAGATAACGCTTGTTCCCACCGGGCCACTCACCAACATCGCTGTGTTTTTGTTGGCGTATCCGCATCTCAAAGCAAAAATTGAGCGAATTTCGCTGATGGGCGGGGGTATTTTTCGGGGAAATATGACGCCAACTGCCGAGTTCAATATATACGTCGATCCCGAAGCGGCTGCGGTTGTTTTTAGTGCAGGCGTACCCATTACCATGTGTGGCTTAGACGTGACGCATAAGGCACTGGTTTTTCAGGAAGATATTGAGTTGTTCCGGTCAATCGGCAATAAATCGGGGACGGTCGTTGCCGAACTGATGGATTTCTTTTCGGTCTTTTACCGTCGGGAACGCATTGAATTAGGCGGTGGCGCGGCACTGCATGATCCCTGCGCCATTGCGTGGCTGATCGACCCGACACTGTTCAGCTCGAAACCGTGCTACGTTGATGTTGAAGTAAACGGCAAGCTAACCACGGGCACGACAGTCGTCGATTTCTTTGATGTGTTGAAGAAAACGCCGAATGCCGAGGTCGTGTATGACGTTGACCGGGAGAAGTATATTCAGTTGATTTACGAAGCTGTTCGTGCATTACCGTGATTTTTCTGGACAGGATTTACGGATTTTTCAGTCCGTAAATCCATCCTGTCAATCCTGTCGAATTGATCCTATCCAAAAAACTCAAAACCAGGGCCGCTTAACTTTAAACGACCGTTTCAGGCCTGTGATGAGCAGGAACGCACCCAGAATTCCGAAGATGATCGCCAGTACCGTGATGTTTAAAATGGCGAATAAAACCGCCACCAGAATCACCAGCACCGACGCCTTTAGTTTCCAGCTAATACGCTGCCACCAGTTCAGTTCCGGGCGCAGTTTCATACCCAGACCCTGACGAATCTGATTGCCTAATTTTAGCTTTTTCTTCGGCTTTGGTTCGGGTTGCCGGTCAGTGGTTTCGGTCGCGGGGGCCGATAACAGCGACCGCATCCGGTGCATTCGGTGTTCAATTTTTTGACTCTTCGTTTGCATGGGCTGAACACCCCGACTCGCTACGGCAGGACTGGCTTCTGCTGGGTTATCGGCAACGTACACATCGCTGCTTAGCCCTGATTCTGAGACTACTGTATCGACGGCCGTTGCCGGTTTCTCAAGCGGCAACCTCGCCACCGACGGTCGGGGCATGGGTTGAAAATAGGCAATAGGGCGATGGCAGGACGAAAAGAAAAGGCAGGACACAGTAACAAAAAGGGCAATAACGTTTCTCATCAGGTTGCGAGTTGTACAAACGAATTCTGCGAAAACAAAAGTCCCCTCTACAACGAATCAGACACGGTGGTTAATATGATTGGGGCGAAAAAGCTGACTAAAGTCCGGTGAACAGGTATTAGAAGAGTATGAAAAACAGGCCGTTTAGCTTTTCAGGATAGACCGTTTTCCTGGATGTAGGGTTGGCAATGAAGAGATGTCATCTTTTGGCGTTCGTGTAGTAAGAAAGATGACATCTCTTCATCGCCAACCCTACATCCATTTCCTGAATCTATTATGACTCGCATCCTGTTTTGTATACTCCCGATACTGCTGGCAAATCACCTCGTCCATGCGCAGGCTACCGAACCCGTGTACAATTACGACGATGCCAAAGTCGGTATGTACACTTTGCCCAATGCGTTACTTAGCGCGAACGGAAAGCCCGTAAAAACCCGTGCCGACTGGATGAGCCGACGGGCCGAACTCCGTCAGCTCTTCGCCGAAAACGTGTATGGACAAACCCCTACAAAAGCTGTCAAACTTCGGTTTCAGATCACCAGTACCGAGAACAATGCACTCAACGGATTAGCCGTTCGGAAGCAGATTTCCATTTTCTTCGTGGATTACCCAAACCTGCCACCAATCGACGTACTGCTTTATATTCCAAAAAAGGCAAAGGCTACTCCGGTATTTTTGGGTCTGAATTTTTGCGGCAATCACTGCGTCACTACCGAAACCGATATTCCGCTGTCAACCCGATGGATGATTACTAACGCAATCGGGGATGCTGGTGTGAATAACCGAGCCACCGAAAAAGCGCGGGGAATGCAAGCTACCCGCTGGCCTATCGAAACCATTCTGAAACGGGGGTACGCGCTGGCAACGGCCTATTATGGCGACATTGAACCCGACCATCCAACGGGCTGGAAATCAGGCATTCGGTCAGTTATAGGAGATACCACACAAGCCAATAATTGGGGAGCGATTGGTGCCTGGGCGTGGGGCATGAGCCGGATTGTGGATTACCTGCAAACCGACCCGGCCATCGACGCCAAACGGGTCATTGCCATCGGTCACTCGCGCATCGGCAAAGCTGCGTTATGGGCCGGAGCGCAGGACGACCGGTTTGCGGCTGTTATCTCCAACGAATCGGGCGAGGGCGGGGCGGCTCTATCCAGACGCTGGTATGGCGAAACGGTGGAACGTATTAACACCAGTTTTCCGCACTGGTTTTGTGGACGTTACAAAACATTCAACAAGCGCGTTTCTGACCTTCCCGTCGATCAGCACGAGTTGCTGGCGTTGATCGCTCCCCGACCGCTTTACGTTGCCAGTGCCGACGGCGACCAATGGTCGGACCCAAAAGGCGAGTTTCTGGGGGCTGTTTATGCGGAATCCGTTTACCAGCTTTTTGGCAAAACAGGCTTGGGAACAAACGCTTTTCCATCCGTAAATCAGCCGGTTGGACAGACCGTTCGCTACCACGACCGAACCGGTAAACACGATGTAACGGAGTACGATTGGGAACAATACCTGCGCTTTGCCGATGAATTAGTCCGGTAGCTGTGCCTACCTTTGCGGCATGAAACTCGACAATGATCCCCGGCCCTGGCAGGTCGAAAACTCCGGTTATATTCATCAATTGCCTTGGTTTACCGTTCGTAAAGAATCCATTCGGATGGAGAGCGGTGGCGTCATCCCCGATTATTTCGTGCTCGAATACCCCGACTGGGTCAACGTTGTGGCCGTTACGACCGACGGAAACATAGTACTAATCCGGCAGTATCGACATGGCATTGCCGGTGTACATTACGAACTCTGTGCGGGTGTCATTGATCCGGGCGAGGAGCCAATCGTGGCTGCCCAGCGCGAACTGCTGGAAGAAACCGGTTTCGGTGGCGGGCACTGGGAACCACTGATGACCCTTTCGGCCAACCCCGGTACGCATAACAACCTGACTTATTCGTTTCTTGCAACGGGCGTAGAGCGGCAACGCGACCAGCATCTTGAAATCACCGAAGAAATTACGGTGCATGTTGTTTCGCCGGAGCGTGCGTTAGACATTATCAACAAAGGCGAAATGATACAGGCACTGCATCTGGCTCCGTTGCTGAAATACTGTCTGAACCGGGATTTTAATAAGATTGGAAAGATTAAACAAGATTTTTGAACAATGTATCTTTGTGGGTCGCTGACAACGCATTAAATAAATCTTGTAAATCCTTTAAATCTGGTACAAATCCAGGTTCAGACAAGTGATTATCCCCCTCGCCCACCGCGCCAACCAAACGCAGGAATATTATTTTTCGGTAAAACTGGCCGAAGTCCGTCGCCTTCAGGCGGCTGGTCACGATGTAATTAATATTGGCATCGGTAACCCCGATATGATGCCTTCGGCTAATACGCTCGATGCACTCATAAAATCGGCGCAACAGCCAACCTCGCACGGTTATCAACCCTATAAAGGTACGCCCGGACTGCGACAGGCAATTGCCGGTTTTTATAGCCATACCTACGGCGTTACGCTGGATGCGGACACCGAAATTTTACCGCTTATTGGCTCTAAAGAAGGCATTACGCATATCTCGCTCACGTTTCTGAACGATGGCGATGGTGTGCTCGTGCCTGAACTGGGTTACCCGGCTTACCGCGCTGTGAGCCAGATGGTTGGGGCCAGTGTCCGCGAATATCCGTTGCTGGAAGAGGGCGGCTGGCAACCCGATTGGGACGCCATGACGGACTTGGTTGCGAGAGCCGGTCCCTCATCGCCTGTCAAAATTATCTGGCTCAACTATCCGCACATGCCAACGGGCGCACCGGCTACGCACGCCCTGTTCGAGCGGGCGGTTCGGTTTGCATACGACCATAAAATTCTCCTGTGCCACGACAATCCCTACAGCCTGATTCTGAACAAAAAACCGCCAATTAGTCTACTGTCGGTAGATGGCGCGAAAGACGTAGCGGTGGAGTTAAATTCACTGAGTAAGTCGCACAATATGGCGGGCTGGCGCATTGGCTGGATGGCTGGTGCTAAAGCGTACGTCGATGCCGTACTGACCATCAAAAGCAATGTCGATTCGGGTCAGTTCAAACCACTGATGGACGCTGCCACCGAAGCTCTCACCAACTCCGACAACTGGCACCGCGAACGTAACGCCGTGTATCAGGGCCGTTTGGATGCCGTTCATGCGTTGCTGGATGCGCTGGGCTGTACCTATTCTACCGATCAGGAAGGGCTGTTTATCTGGGCTAAACTGCCTGATTCGGTCGAGTCGGCAGAAGCGTTGGTAGATGAGTTGCTGCTCACGAAACACATTTTCATTGCCCCCGGATTTATTTTCGGGCCGAAGGGAAACCGGTACGTGCGCGTGTCGTTGTGCTTGCCAAAGGAGCGTATCGAAGAGGCAACAGGACGTCTGAACCAAGATTTTAACAAGATTTAAAAGATTTTCAAGAAATTCAATAAGAGGATTTCCGAGAACAAAAATTGTTATTTTGTCCCACCAAAGAATACTATTATATGACCGAATCAGCTACTAATGATCTTACACATCGAATAATCGGTTGTGCTATGGAAGTACGTCGAACGCTCGGCAATGGCTTTCAGGAAGTGATTTATCAACGGGCATTGGCAATTGAACTGGAATTAAATAAAATAATTTTCGCCCGTGAATTTGAAATGCCCGTGTTTTTCAAAGGCGTTCATGTTGGCACAAGACGAGTCGATTTTTTAATAGAAGACTCTATCGCGGTTGAATTGAAAGCCATAATTGCATTAGATAACGCCAACTTAGCGCAAGGCAAAAACTACCTGGAAGCCTATAATTTACCAACTGGATTGCTTATAAATTTCGGATCACTCAGCCTTGAGTTTAAACGTTTATTCAACAAAAAATACAAACCTGCATCTTAGATTTCCTTCTATAGAGATCCTGAAAAGCTTTCTGCAGAAAGCTTGAAAATTTTTACAGAGAAATCCTGAAAATCTTCTTACAGATGTCTTGAAAATCCTTTAAATCTTGCTAAAATCCCGGTTCATGACGGTTACAATTATAGGAATTGGCTTACTCGGTGGCTCGTTTGCCCTTGCCGTACGCGAAAAATACCCCAAAATGCGGTTTATTGGCGTCGATGCGTCGCCCGTGAACGGCCAGTTGGCGTTGGCGAAAGGCATTGTCGATGACGTGTTGCCGCTCGCCGAAGCCGTCGCCCAAAGCATGTTGGTCGTGATGGCAACGCCCGTCAACATCATTATCGACCTGCTGCCAACGGTGCTCGATCACCTGCCGGCGGGCGCAACTGTTGTCGATTTAGGCTCCACCAAAGGACTTATCTGCGATGTAGCCGATGCACATGCCAAACGGGCGCAGTTTGTGGCGGCTCACCCCATGGCGGGCACCGAAAACTCCGGCCCTGGCGCGGCTTTTCGGGAACTGCTACCCGGCAAAAACCTGATTATCTGCGACCGCGAAAAAAGTCACCCCGACAGCCTGATGCTGACCGAAAGCCTGTTTCGGGACGTGGGCATGAAGTTGTTTTATATGACCCCGCAGGAGCACGACCTGCACCTCGCCTATGTCTCGCACCTGAGCCATATCAGCGCGTTTGCCCTCGGATTAACGGTTCTGGAAAAGGAAAAAGACGAACAAGCCATCTTCGATATGGCCAGCACGGGCTTCAGTTCGACAGTGCGGCTGGCCAAAAGTTCGCCCCAGATGTGGGCACCTATTTTTGATCAGAATCGAACCAACGTCTCCGTTGCATTGGCTGCGTACATTGAGTTTTTGCAGCAATTCAAGCAACTTATCGACGATCAGGACGTAACAAACTCACTTGGTTTTATGCAACGCGCCAACGTCATTCGGCGGGTATTGGACGGCATCGAGAAACGGTAAACAGTAAAAAACCTGGTTCAATAGAGCATACAAAATATGTTTCTGTTAGTTTACACTCAGAAGACAAGGCCAATACGTATTGGCCTGTTCGATTAGTCAACAATCAGAAACACATATGCAGACTACTGACCAACAACCGGCTACTCAGGCCGGAACAATTACTATCGGTGATTTAACCGTTAACCGAATGGCTTATGGAGCCATGCGCCTGACCGGCGATGGCATCTGGGGACCACCCAAAGACCACGACGAGGCCATCCGCGTATTGAAACGCACCCTCGAACTGGGCATTAACTTTATCGACACCGCCGACAGCTACGGCCCAAACGTTTCGGAAGAACTCATCGCCGAAGCCCTCTACCCTTACCCCGATGGCCTGGTAATTGCGACCAAAGGCGCACTGCTCCGCACCGGACCAAACCAATGGCCGGTCGATGCGAGCCGAAAACACCTCGAAGAAGCCCTGAACGGGAGTTTGAAACGCCTGAAATTGGACCGGATTGACCTGTATCAACTCCACCGTTTTGATGATAAAGTGCCCTCAGCAGAGTTTCTGGGCTTTTTGCAGGAAGCGCAGCAGCAAGGCAAAATCCGTCATATCGGCCTGTCGGAAGTGAGTATCGAGCAGATCGAAGAAGCCAAAACCTATTTCGAGGTGGTGTCGGTGCAGAATATGTACAATTTCGGTCAGCAGAAATGGAACGACGTGCTGAAATACTGTGAACAGAATAACATCGCCTTTATTCCCTGGTATCCGCTCAATGCCGGTAACGTAGCCGCCGAGGAAGCCATTAAAAAAGTAGCCAAACGGCACGAAGCGACTGATTATCAGATTGCGCTGGCATGGCTTTTGGCGGCTTCGCCGGTTATGCTGCCCATTGCCGGTACATCGTCGGTGAAGCATTTGGAAGAGAACGTACAGGCGGTAACGATTAAACTCACCGACGAAGATTTGCAGGATATACCGTTACCTAATTAATCTATGAGAATCCCACGCAAAAAGCCACTCTGACGAGTGGCTTTTTGCGTAGAGTATAGCACCAGTTCAATGCCTCATTTCAACGTCTGACTGCCGTCGGGCTGATACAAATACCGAAACGTATAATACCGTTGTACGCTGTTCTGATCTGGGGCCGCCGGGGCATTCTGGTAATAACTCAATATTTCCATTTTTGCATATTTCCCGTCTCCAGTCTTGATAACCAGCAGTTTACCCGGAATCGGTGAAATAATATTCGTAGCTGAGTTGTAATTATACCAACCCTTTCCCGACCCGGTCGTAATGGCTAACTGCGTTGCACTCTGGTCCTGAGCAAACGTGGCCGATGCGGGTACGGTGGTTAATTCCTCGAACGTACCGGTATGCAAATAAGCCGCTCCCTGACCGCTGCGAATTGCACCGCCATTCACAATAATGGTCGTTCCCCGAAAGCCTACATCCCATTTGGTAGTAGCCGAATCGGTGTTAGCCACCTGCGCGTTCTCCTTAAAACTAAAGAGGGTAAATTTACCGGTGGTGCCAATGGGCTGGCCCGTTGTTGGATTAACGCCTGTGGTAGGGTCGGCGGCTATATTTTTAACGGTCATGGCCGTTAATGGCTGCACAACCACCGGATTTTCTTCTTTGGTGCAGGCAATAAAAGCGATGCCCACACAGGCAATAATGATAAATTGATAGGTACGCATTTTCATTTGGATTAGTAATTTGATTTAATTCAGTACGTCGCACTGTAAGCCCGCTTTTGTTAATAGCCGGATTACGTCAGCTTCAGTCAATGATTCGGCTTCGATACGTAACACACAGTCGCAGTCTTCAAGGTCGATGCTCCAGCGGCAAATACCGCGCAGTTTGCACAACCGGCAGGCCGCCCGATGGACCCGTTCATCCGTGTTGATATTCGTTTTGAAAACGAGAACGTTCATAGCACATCCCGTTTAATTCTGCGTGTTACGTAGCACTTCGAACCAGTGAAGCCGCGCCACCGCCTTACTCAGCATCTTCCGTAATTCGACCAGTTCGTGGGGTCGAAAACTAAAGCTCAAAAAGCGGGAGGGTGTGCTCAAATGGATGCGTTCTTCATACGGATGCGCATCGAAATAAGCAGTCGTGTCGATACTGCGCACATTCCATTCCAGAGCCAGAAAATCATCGTAGCACAGCCATTGCGTGATGTTATTGAACTGCAACGCAATGTTGTGTGTATCGTCGGGGGCGGTGTGTCTGTAGAGTAAAATACGCCCGCAGAGCGAGTCGGCTAAAAGCTGGCAATTGCAGTTCATCGTGTTCAGCGTTGAGGTTGATAAATAGATTGAGTAGTCGGCTCGTTTATGACGGTTTTTTCAGTGACCAGCGCAGTGAGGTGTACCATAGCCGACCGGCCAGATTCGGAATGTATTGCGGGTCGGTATAGCTCGTCAGGTTATCGACGCCCGCTTGCAACGTAATTGATTTCCAGGCTTTTGCGGCCGAGATGTTGTACGTGATATAGCCGCGAACGTATTCATTATCTGCATCTAAAATCAGGTTCCCATCCCGATCACCGAAACCGTATCGACCCCGGTAAATACCCCGTAATGAGGCTGACATGCCCGTTTTCGGTTGTTCGTAAAACAGTTTGAGATTGCCCATGTGCCGCGAGCGATTGAACAATCCGCCGTATTGCGAAGGCTGCACCTTCTCGCTGACTAATGTCTCTGGGTTTCGGCGGTAAACGGTTCCGGCGTTGATACCATCTATAATTGCCTTGTCTTTTGCTATCAGATACTGATAACCAGCACTCAACGTTAGCGAGCCGCTGCCGACCATCCATCGGTAGCTGCTTTCCAATTCCGCACCCTGCGTAAAAACCCGACTTAAATTATTATAGCTGAATACATTCTGGCCATTGTTTTTTCGGGCGATGACCTGCGTTTCAATCAAATCCTGAATATCGTTGCGGAACAGATTTAGGCTGGCCGTAAGTGGCGATTGGGGCGATTTGGCTTGCACACCCAGATTATACGCAACCGAGCGTTCGGCCTGGATGGTCGCCAGTCGAGCCGGATCGAGAACAATCTCCGCAATTTGGCCTTGCTGCGTCAGCCGGGCAATACCGGCTGCGGCTTCCTGCGTACCGAAGACGCTGTATCCGGCCACGGCATTGTCGAAATTCAGATAGAGTTGCCGAAAATCGGGTGCTTTGAAACCCATACCCGCGCTGCCCCGTAACGCCAAAACCGAACTGAGTTCATACCGCGTTGATACTTTCGGGCTGAACTGACTGGCGTACTGATTATGCGCGTCATAACGACCGCCCGCAATGACTGACCAGCGCGTCGTTGGCGTCCACTCATATTGCAGAAATCCGTATTTGGTATCGAACCGTTTCTGTTCCGTATAGCGCGTTGCTTCCACGCTCTCGCCGATAAAACCAGCCCCGACGGTCAGGATGTTTTTGGGGTTGATAATACGTTCGACCACTACTTCCGGGCGGTTGAAGGTTTGCCGGAAAAAGCTGGCGTCGTATTCCTGTTGCGTGGCCGTATAACGCAGGTCAGTAGTGGTATAATAGCCGGTTCGGTAGTAGCGATAAATAATTTTCCAGCCGGGCGAAAGTTGTTGTGTCAATACTGGATTTAAATTGTAGTCGCGCACCGCTCCGGGGCCGGATACCCGCGTTGCCGGATTAACCGCGAAGTCATTCGACTGATTTTCAGAAAAATACCGGCCTGAAACAGACAGTTTCAGTTTAGGTGAAAATTCGACCGTCAATCGCCCATTGACCGTGTAGTTGGTAAACGGAGATACCGTCTGGCTACCTGTTTCGGTCGGAACCGAGCCAGTCGACAGCGAATACCCCGCCGACTGATAACGGTCGCCAAACAGATAAACGCCCAGTTTTCCCACTTTTCCAACAGGCCACTGTTTACTGAAATCGCCCGATAAATCGCTGGTTTTATTGGAACCGTACCGCGCTGATAAACTTCCACGCCAGTCCGCCAGTGCGATCTGATTCGGCGTTTGGGTAATGATGTTTACCACACCCGCCAACGCTTCTGAACCGTATAAACTTGACGATGGCCCTTTGACAATTTCGATCTGTTTAATGTTGCCGACGGCCAGCCGGGTCAGGTCGAGCGTTCCGGCAGTGCGGCCCACGATTGGTTCTCCATCCACCAGAATCAGCGTATAGTCGGGTCCAAAACCCTGAATTTGTATGCCTTGTCCATGATCGGTCACAATGGCCAGACCCGTTTGTTCACGCAGCACATCGTTGAGCCGCAAACTACCCATTTGCTGAATTTGCTTCGCTCCAATTACCATTACGGGCAGCGGCAAAGCACCCATTGGCCGTTCATTACGCGTAGCAGTCACGACCACTTCATCTAACGACTTTGCCTTCAGTGTATCGGGTGGCTGGGACTGCAAAAAAGATAGACTGAACAGAAGCGATTCAAACATCATGGCGGGTGCTTACGAATAACGTAATGGTAGATGACCTGCCTGAATGCTGGCTGGTGGGTACAAACGTAGATCTACTTTAGAATCATTCCAAACAAATTAGATATTTATTTGTAAAGATTCTAAATAAACATACCTTTGCCTCATCAGTACACTTTTAGAAAAGCCTATACAGCATGCAACTGCGTTTATCAGTACTCCTGCTTCTGCTGTCGGTTAACGGCGTTATAGCACAATCGCTGCCTAAGCCCGAAGACATTGCGGCCATAAAAAGCCAGTGTGGTTGCCACGATGTCAATTTCCTGTATGCCGAGACGTTTGCACCGGAAAAATCATACGTCTATAAAGATCGGTACACGGCCAAAGGCACCGAGTTAGTCTTTGTTGAGGAGACATCCCCGACGAAAGTGGTCATTCAGCACTTGCTGGTTATGAACGATACAATGGTCATCAAGCACTGGCGCGAAGATTGGCTGTATGAGAATACGGCTCTGCTTAAATTCGATCAGAACGCATCGTGGAAACGCGCTGACCTGACGCCAGCGCAGGCCAAAGGGCAGTGGACGCAGAAGGTGTTTGAAGTGAACGATAGCCCGCGCTACGAAGGATCGGCAACGTGGATTCATGCCGATGGTCGCCATTTCTGGGAAAGCACCGTCGATGCGCCCCTACCCTGGCGTGAGTACACTAAACGCACGGATTACAACGTCATGCGCCGGACGAATCATCATGAAATAACAGCAACAGGCTATGTACACGAGCAGGACAACGACAAGATCATTCGTTCTGAAGCTGGTGATCAACTGCTGGCTTCCGAGAAGGGATTAAATACCTACACCCATACCGATGAAAAAAAATGCCAGGCTGCCAAAGACTGGTGGGCAAAAAACCGGACGTACTGGGCCGACGTACGGGCGATCTGGAACGATATTCTGGCCAGCCGGGATGCGGTAACAATAAAAGGGCAGGTGAAAGGGAACGTGTTGGGCAGGGAATTAGACGAACTGGCAATAACGACTCAAAAAACAGGATACAACTCAGCCACAAGCCGCCAGCTTATTCGCCAGACAATCGAGAAGTATCTAAAATAAGAAAATCCGCCAAACAAACTGTTGTTAACGTTTTAGGCTAAGTTGAGTGATAACACTTGCCGAATCAAGCGTTGTAGCCTTGTTCGGGATAGCGTTATTAGGAACGGCGGCTTTCACGGTGTCACAGTTTTCGAGCCGTTGCTGCAACGTTCTGATCTGTCCTTCCTGCTGGCTAAGCGTTCGCTGTAGGTCAATAGTCATATCCTCAAGCCGCTGGTGCCGATGGCTGGCCACCCTAAGCAACGCTGTAATGCCTACCAATAGCACGCAGACTATGGCGATTAGCGAATACAAAGTGCTCCGGCTTACAGACGGCATAATAAAGAGGAAAATGACAAATTAACGCAAAGCACCAGCCATAAAAAAGCCTGCTACCGTTGGGTAGCAGGCTTTCATAAATGTATGCCGGATTATTAGCGAGCGGCACCATAATCCTGCCCGGCACTTTCGGGGAAGTTTTTCATAATGCTCGTAACCGTTTCGCGGAACGCCTGATCGCGGTCACGCTCTTTATTACGGGTATTCAATTGGCCCGTTGCCCAGCCCTGCCAGACAATGTCATTCGTGCGGGCATCTGACACGTTTACGACGACCCGGTTTTCTTCATACTGGCGCGAGTAAACGTTGTTACCCATGCCCCCGTACCACCAAGAATAGGGCGAGTACATATTATTGGACTGGATCTGCTGCTTGTCTTTCGAGTCCATAAAGAACCGAACAACAAGGTCAGCTTCACCCTGCGTAACGGGTTTGTAACCGCGTGCTTTCAACGACTGATCGAGGGCGTCGGCAATTCGGCGCTGGTTCAGGTTACTGCCCACAATGGGGTCAGCATTACGCTGCCGGTCGGCTTCAATCCGATAGGTCGAAAATTGCCGAACATTCACTTTAGGGTCGTAGTCATATTTGACCGTGATAGCCGGGGCACAGGAAGCCAGCGTACCAACGACAAAAAGACTGGTGATTATGCTTTTGATTTTCATGAGTTTTGAGTCATTAAATGGTATCAAACCGACTAATAAACGATAAAGAAACAGCCGTTCGTATATCACACCTTAATAACTGAAAACGGGTTTTGTTGGTTCCAGTGCGCAACCCCATCATAGAGCACTAACACCTTGATAATCAAAACATAATAAAGTTGTTAGCAATTTTTAATGCCGGATTAATTTCCGGGCTGAAACGGCAGCTACAGTGCCTGAAAACCGGTTCAAAAACAAAGCCACTCTCCAGTCGGGAAGTGGCTTTGTGGCAATTAAATAGACTTATTATTAGGTATTATGCATTGGCTAATGCTTCGGCACCACCCACAATTTCGAGAATCTCGGTGGTGATGGCTGCCTGGCGCGTACGGTTGTAAACTAACCGCAGCTCTTTCAGGAGTTCGCCCGCGTTTTCGGTGGCTTTGTCCATAGCGGTCATCCGGGCACCGTGTTCCGATGCGTTGGAATCCAGTACGGCTTTATACAACTGAATTTTAATCGTTTTTGGAATCAGTTCCGTAATGATTTCGTCTTCCGATGGTTCAAAAATATAATTAGTCGAAGCGGTTTGCCCAACCGGCGTATCCGCCGATACAATGGGTAGCATCTGCTCCGTCCGCACAATCTGCATGGCGGCATTCTTGAACTCATTGTAAATGACTTCGACTACATCAAAACGACCGTTGGCAAAACCCTCCATCGCTTCTTCGGCAGCCGCCCGAACGGTCGTGAAACTCAGCGAGCTAAAGGCATTGATGTGTGTCGAGTTGACCTTAAAGCCACGACGCTGGAACGCTTCTGCTCCTTTCTTGCCAATGGCCATAATTTCGACATTGCCCGAACGGGCCTGGGCGGCATACTTCTCGTCAATGAGTGTTAGTGCGCCCTTTGCCACGTTTGTATTAAAAGCACCGCACAAACCCCGGTCTGAGGTAACGACAATTAACAGAACACGTTCGATAGTACGTGCCTGTTTGTACGGGTTTTCCATCGCCGTCTCTGCCCCCGCCGAAACGGTTCCGAGCATCTGACTCAGTTTTCGGGCATATGGCCGCAACTGCGTAATGTTGTCCTGCGCCCGGCGTAACTTGGCAGCGGCCACCATTTTCATGGCTTTGGTTATCTGCTGCGTCGATTTAATCGACGATATCCGAGCGCGTACTTCTTTAAGTGATGCCATAGCTTGCTTAAAGTTTACAGTTTACGATTTACGGTTTACAATTGGCTGACGCATAGTTGCTTTCGCGTCAGCTAACTGTAAACCACAAACTACAAACCGAAAACTGTTTTAATAATTCGCCGACAGTTCAGCCGCTACTTTTTTCAGCGTTGCCGTGCCTTCGTCGGTCAGTTTACCGGCGCGAAGATCGGCCAGTACACCCGGATGTTGTGCACTAAGCAGCAACGAGAACTCGCTTTCAAACGCTCTCACCTTATTGACCGGCACTTTATCGAGCAGCCCGTTCACCGAAGCGTAGATGATAGCGACCTGCTGTTCAACCGCTACCGGCGCGTATTGTGGCTGCTTCAGAATTTCCTGATTCCGCCGACCCCGTTCGATGGTCAGTTTAGTTGATGCATCGAGGTCAGAGCCGAACTTGGCAAAGGCTTCCAGTTCGCGGAACTGCGCCTGGTCGAGTTTCAGCGTACCCGCAACTTTCTTCATCGACTTGATCTGGGCGTTACCACCCACCCGCGATACCGAAATACCCACGTTAATGGCCGGACGGATACCCGAGTTGAATAGGTTCGATTCGAGGAAAATCTGACCGTCCGTAATCGAAATTACGTTGGTTGGAATATACGCCGATACGTCACCGGCCTGTGTTTCAATGATTGGCAACGCCGTTAACGAACCACCGCCTTTCACCTTGTCTTTCAGACTTGGTGGCAGGTCGTTCATCGTTTTGGCGATGTCGTCGTTCTGGTTGATTTTAGCGGCCCGCTCTAACAAACGGCTGTGCAGGTAGAAAACGTCGCCCGGATAGGCTTCGCGGCCCGGTGGGCGACGCAGCAACAGCGACACTTCGCGGTACGCAACGGCCTGCTTCGACAAATCGTCATAAACAACCAATGCCGGCCGACCGGTATCGCGGAAGAATTCGCCGATGGCGGCTCCGGTAAATGGGGCGAAGAACTGCATTGGCGATGGGTCCGACGCATTGGCGGCTACGACAACCGTATAGGCCATAGCACCCGCTTTCCGCAAGGTTTGCTCCACCTGCTTCACGGTCGACGCTTTCTGACCGCAGGCAACGTAGATACAGAAAACCGGCTCGCCTTTGTCGTAAAATTCTTTCTGGTTGATGATTGTGTCGATAGCGACAGCGGTCTTACCCGTCTGGCGGTCACCAATAATCAATTCACGCTGTCCACGGCCAATTGGAATCATGGCGTCGATGGCCTTGATACCCGTTTGCAGCGGCTCGTTTACCGGCTGGCGGAAGATTACGCCCGGTGCTTTACGCTCCAGCGGCATTTGAAACAGTTCGCCCTGAATGGGGCCTAACCCGTCGATTGGCAAACCAAGGGTATTTACCACGCGGCCCAGAATGCCATCACCTACATTAACGTAGGCAATCTGATCGGTGCGTTTTACGGTATCTCCTTCCTTGATTTCCGAATAATCGCCGAGCAGTACTGCTCCAACGTTATCTTCTTCGAGATTCAGAGCCATTGCCTGAAGCCCGTTGTCGAACGACAGTAATTCGCCGGCCTGCACTTTCGAGAGGCCGTAGATACGCGCTACGCCGTCGCCGATTTGCAGCACCGTACCGACTTCTTCGAGTTCAGCCTCGGTTTGTGTTCCGGCCAGTTGCTGGCGCAGGATGGCTGATATCTCGTCGGGTCTTACGGATTCCATATGTGTATAATGAGAATTTAATGTTGATTTTTCGGGCGCAAAGGTACGATTAAAATTTAATAAAAATGCGATGAAACGTAGAATCAACGGCTGAATGTTAGACTTTTCCGATAAACCGGTGCCTTGCCTTGAACCACTAATCAGCCAGTCGAAACCGTTCATCCCAATTCGCCATACTTTACATGGCTAAAGTTGATACGGGCCAATTTTTCAGCTACTTTTAGCTTACTGAGCCTTAGCAAAAATCAGTTCTCACGGGCCGGAGATATTTCAACAAATCAGCCCATTAGTAAACTTTTATCCTATTTGTTCACGTTTGATAACTAATAGGTTTTGTTTTCATATACCCCGTTTCGTTTTCGCATGAAGTTCAACCAATGGATGCTGGCCGGTATGGTGTCAGCCGTTTTTGTCGCTGGTTCCGCGACCGCACAGGTAAAAAAAACCCCCGCAAAAAAGCCCCTTCCGGCTAAAGCCTCGACAACCGCTAAAGCCGCCACAGGCGGAACGACTTTGGCTACCACTCAAGACTCTGTTAGCTACAGCATCGGGGTATTTATGGCGCAGAACCTGAAGCAGCAGGGTATATCTGACCTTAACAATGCCCTGCTGATGCGTGGTCTGCAGGATGCCCTGAGCGGCCAGCCAACACAACTGACTCAGGCCCAGTGCGGGCTGGTAATGAACACGTTCATGCAGAAGCAGATGGCCGTTCGCAACGCAGAGGGAATGAAAGCATCGGCTGAGAACAAAAAAATTGGAACGGCCTTTCTAACAGAGAATAAAGGTAAAGCGGGCGTTATGACGACCGCGAGTGGTTTGCAGTATTCGGTTGAAAAAGAAGGGACGGGCGCGAAACCATCGGCTACGGATCGGGTTAAAGTACACTACACGGGCAAGTTGCTCGACGGTAAGGTATTTGACAGTTCGGTCGAGCGCGGTCAACCCGCCGAGTTTGGTGTGAGTGAAGTGATTAAAGGCTGGACGGAAGCACTCCAACTAATGCCGATTGGCTCGAAGTGGAAACTGTACATTCCGTCTGATTTAGCGTACGGCGACCGGGGTGCCGGTGCCGATATTAAACCCGGCTCAACATTGGTGTTCGACGTTGAGTTGTTGGATATTGTTAAACAATAATTGAATGACTGAGTGATAGAATGATTGAATAAAATCCACCGGACGGTATTCAATCATTCTATCACTCACTCATTCAATATTAATCCGGGTAATATAGATGAAAAAGTATCTGGTGACCCTTGTGCCCGTGCTGATGCTGAGCTTTCAGCCGGATTCGCCATCGAATGGTGCGCCGGGCAACGCGCTGCCTGTGCAGCAATTGCCCACTTCGTCAACAATTGACGATTTGAAACCGTCTATCTCGCAGGAGAAAGTAGAGACGCTGGTCGCTAAACTGTTGACCACGTATCACTACCGTAAGGTACGACTCAACGACTCGCTGTCGTCTGTGGTGTGGGATAACTACCTCAAAGAGATCGACGGCAACAAAGCGTACCTGCTGGCCTCGGATGTGGCGGCTCTGGATAAGTATCGCTACCAGATCGACGATGCGCTTATCAACGGCGATTTGACAGCGGCTTACGACCTGTTCAATGTATACCGGAAACGGTATCAGGAACGCAGTGCGTTCATTAAGGAGCAGATTAAGAAGCCCTTTACGTTCACTGCCGACGAGACGTTCAACACAGACCGCGAGAAGACATCCTGGCCGAAAACGGTAGAGGAGCAGAACGAACTATGGACAAAAATCCTGAAGAATCAGGCGTTGGAACTGCGGCTGGGTAACCGGAAAGACAGTGCTGTCGTCGCTCTGATGAATCAGCGGTATACCAACCTCGACAAAGCTATCAATCGGGTAAAAAGCGCGGATGTGTTCCAGATGTACATGAACTCATTTGCCGAAGCCCTCGACCCGCATACCAATTATCTGTCGCCGAGAGATGCCGACAAGTTTAATCAGGACATGAGCCAGTCGCTTGAAGGCATTGGGGCTGTGTTACGGGAAGATAATGAGTATATTCGGATTATGGACCTGGTTCCGGGCGGCCCGGCTTTCAGGAGTAAACTGCTAAATAAAGAAGACAAAATTGCGGGTGTGGCCCAGGGTGACAATGGCGTAATGGTCAACACCATGAACTGGCAGGTCGACGAAGTTGTCAAACTGATTAAAGGTCCGAAAGGTACGGTGGTACGGTTGCAGGTTATATCCCCTAACTCGCTGGCCGGTGCCCCGCCGAAAGAAATCAGGATTGTTCGGGAAAAGATTAAACTGGAAGAACAACGCGCTAAAAAAGAAGTGATTGAGGTCACGGACAACGGCAAGCTGTTCAAGCTTGGTGTGATTAACATCCCGATGTTCTACCGCGATTTTGAGGGTGCCCGCAAGCGGGAAGAAGGCTTTAGCAGCACGACAAGCGACGTAAAGAAATTTATTGAAGAACTGAAGGGCGAAAAAGTAGATGGCATTGTCATTGACCTCCGCGACAATGGCGGTGGATCGCTAACCGAAGCCATCGACCTGACGGGTATATTTATTCCGAAAGGACCGGTGGTTCAGGTGAAAGAATCGACCGGAGAGACGGAAGTCTATTCGGACAAAGACGGCGGAACAGTTGCTTACGACGGACCACTGGCCGTTTTAGTGAACCGGTTCAGTGCGTCGGCTTCGGAGATTTTTGCGGCTGCCATTCAGGATTATAAACGCGGTATTATCGTTGGCGGCCAAACGTTTGGTAAAGGAACCGTACAAACGATGATCCCGCTGAAGGAATGGCTACCGAAAGAGCCAGAGCCGGTTGGAGAGGTAAAAATGACCATCCAGAAGTTTTACCGCATCAATGGAAGCAGCACCCAGCACAAAGGCGTAACACCAGACGTTCAGCTACCATCCGCTTTTTCGGCAGAGGAGTATGGCGAAAGTTCGCAGCCAAGTGCGTTGCCGTGGGATCAAATCAACTCAACCCACTACGATCTGTCACGGGGTATTGATGACAAAATTCTGGCACGTCTGCGCGACCGTTTCGATCAGCGGCTCAAATCGGACCCCGAACTGAAACAACTGTCGCAGGACTTAGCCGATTTCAAGAAAGCCAAAGAAAATACGGTCGTGTCGTTGCAGGAATCGAAGCGTCGGAAAGAGCGCGATGAAGCCGAGCGCAAGCGGGCAGCAGCGAATAAAGTGTCGCAGGCATCGGCTCCAATTGACGAGACGGGCACGCTATCACCCAACACACCCGTTGCGGCCAAGAAGAAAAAGGACCTGTATCTGAATGAAGCAGGTCTGGTGTTAGCCGACTACATTCTGACTGTCAATAAGGTAGCTTTCAATAAATAGTGCCATTCTATCTGTAAAAAACGCGCAGCCAACCGTTGCGCGTTTTTTTATGCGTTCACTAAATAACCATTGTCCAATGTGGTATTTTCTTATCAAACAAAGCCTTGTTGACCGGGTAGAGTATCAGGCATTACAAAAACAGGCTTCGCTCACCGAAGTCGAATTATTCAATGAACCACATGAAAACTGGTATGTGTTTAGCGTTGAAAAGAATATTTACGCCGATTTTGTCGATCACCTCGACCGGTCAGGCATTGGCTATGATTTAATGGCTGATCGCCCAACACGGGGGGATATGCTGGCCAGTTTTTAACGCTCCGGTTGCTATCAGGCTATCAGCGATTCGGTTTTGTTTGCTCCAACGGGCAGATTCACCCGCCGAACCAGCCGAAAGAAACGCCAGGTTAGCAGAACAGCCGCCAGAGACAAGCCTACCAACAGACCAATCCAGACGCCAACAGCATCCATATTGAACGGAAAAGCCAGCACATAACTCATTGGCAGGGCCACAACCCAGTATGAAAACAGCGTGATTAGTGTGGGGACATTCACATCCGACAGACCCCGCAATCCACCTAACGCAACGACCTGTACGCCATCGGAAAGTTGGAAGAATCCGGCCATAATAATCAACGAAGCCGCTATGCGTATCACCGCCGGATTGTCGCGAATGTAGAGCGTTACAAGCCAGTCATTAGCCGTTAGAAACAGAAGCGCGGCTATACTCATAAACCCTACCGAGAGCAGAAACGCAGCTACGCCCGCCCGCAAGACGCCTTCCCGACTGCCGCGACCCACAGCCGCACTAACCCGAATGGCAGCCGCCGACGAAATTCCCGTTGCCATCATGTACGTGACCGACGCCATGTTTATGGCAATCTGGTGAGCCGCTAACTGCGCTTCGCCGAGCCAGCCGACAATGACCACGGCCAGCGAAAACGTGGCAACTTCAAAGAAAAACGTTAGTCCGCCGGGAATACCCAGCTTTAAAATTATCCAGGCTTCGCTGGTAGAAGGCAAGGCATTGAAGGCCGATTTCAAATAAGCCCGAAAATGTGTGGCCCGATATACATAAATCAGCATGACTACCGCCATAAACAGCCTTGACACGAGTGTAGCCAGGGCCGACCCCATCAGTCCCAGAGCCGGAAATGGGCCAAACCCTTTGATAAACAGATAATTGAAAAGCGCATTGACAACTAAAGCCGACAGCGTAATCACCATCGCCACACGCGGATGGCGCAGGCCATCGCAAAGCTGCCGGGTTGCCACAAACACCAACAAGGGAATCAGTGAGGTACTTAAAATGAGCATAAAATCACGGGATAGCCGCGTCACTTCGGGCGTTTGCCCAAACAAGTTGAAGTTGTACGCCAGCAATATAGACAGGCCACCGAGCAGGAAACTGAGCAACACGGACACGCGCAATCCGGCTCTGAACAGACGATTTACTGCCGCCGGGTCGTTCTGACTATGCGCTTTTGACACCAGAGCCGCTACCACCGACAGGCCACCGACGCCAATGCTCGACATCAGAAAAGACAGCGAGTTGGCCAGTCCAGCCGCGCCTAAGGGCACCGCGCCCAGCAGCCGCCCAACAAAAAGATTATCGGTAACGCCCATCAGCACAACGCCTAACTGAGCAATAATAATGGGGGTACTTAAGCGAAGCGTGTCAGTAAATTCGGCGCGGTATGTTCGTAAGGCAGTCATCAGGTGATGATTTTCAGTTCACAAAAGTAGCACATTCTGACGGCAGCTTACGGATGAATGACGGGTCAGCGTAGAGATGTCATCTTTTGAACTACTACAACAGGAAAGATGACATCTCTACGCTGACCCGTCATTCACGCACGACTACTATCTATCGACTGTTTTTCGTACTTTTGTTTTCTTTATCACCTATCAGCAAGCCTTTGAAAGAATACGGCAGTAGTATCCAGAAATTGGTTGACAACATGGTCAACATTGACGACCGCTCAACCCGGACCCGGTATGCCCATATCCTGATTGAGTTGATGCGCCAAATCCATCCCAACATGAAGGATGGGCAGGACTACTATAATAAATTGTGGGATGACCTTTATATCATGTCTAACTTCACGTTAGATGTTGATAGCCCGTATCCCCCGCCATCGGAAGAAGCATTGGGCAAAAAACCCCAGCGGGTCCCGTATAATACCCACAATCTGAAATTCAAACATTTTGGCCGGAATGTGGATTTGCTGATTGCCAAAGCTGTTTCGCTGGAAGATGCCGACGAGCGACGTGCCTTTGTTTCGTACCTGACGCGCCTGATGAAAACATTTTATCAGGCCTGGAACAAAGAATCTGTTGAGGACGAAACCATTTACCAAAGCCTGATTGAACTCTCGAACGGGAAACTTTTTGATGATATAAAACTCATTCGGGAGGAGGGTCTTGTTGAGGCTACTCCGCGCGAACGTACCGGCGACCAACCCCAGCGCATTGGCAACAGCAATAACAACTACCGGAACGACCGCAACAACAACGGACCGCAAGGACGCCCCAACAACCGGAACGACCGCAATAACAGCGACAGCGGGCCAAACCAGCGCAACGTCAATAACCGCAACCGCAACGATGGCGGTCAGGGCCGGCCTACAAACAATCGGCCCGATAATAGCCAGAATCCGCGCAACTTCGGCACCCGAAACCGCAACGACCAGAACCGAAATAACAACGACCGCAGACGGCGGTAGTTTTTTTAATGATGAATTATGACCGGGTCGCCGGTGCGATGATTCACTACCTATAATTCATCATTTATCATTCCTAATTCTCTAAATGGCATCCTTTCAAATTACAGGCGGGCGCAAGCTAAAAGGCGAACTGAATCCGCAGGGCGCGAAAAACGAAGCCCTGCAAATTCTTTGCGCTGTTTTACTCACCAAAGAACCCATCACCATTCATAATATTCCCGGTATTCGGGATGTAAACCAACTCATCGACCTGCTCGGCGATCTGGGCGTTTGGGTAACAAAAACCGGCGAAAGTTCCTACCGGTTTCAGGCCAGCGACGTTAACCTTGATTACCTCGAAACCGACACGTATAAGCGCAAAGCAGCCGCTCTGCGCGGGTCGGTAATGCTGCTTGGGCCGATGCTTGCCCGCTTCAAAAAAGGGCGAATTCCACGGCCCGGTGGTGACAAAATCGGCCGTCGTCGGCTGGACACACACTTTTTGGGTTTCGAGAAACTCGGTGCCCGGTTCAATTACGACGCCAACGACGGTGGTTATTATCAGGTAGATGCCAGTAATCTGCGCGGTACGTATATGCTGCTCGATGAGGCCTCTGTAACGGGAACGGCCAATGTATTGATGGCGGCTGTAATGGCCGAAGGCACAACCCAGATTTACAACGCTGCCTGCGAACCGTACCTGCAGCAGTTGAGCAAAATGCTCAATTCGATGGGGGCGAAAATTACGGGTGTAGGGTCCAATTTACTCACTATCGAAGGCGTTTCGGAGTTGCACGGCACCGAACACACGATGCTGCCGGACATGATCGAGATTGGCTCATTCATTGGCTTGGCCGCCATGACGCAGTCGGAAATTACGATAAAAAACTGCCGGATTCCTGAGTTGGGCATCATTCCTGACCAATTTCGGCGGTTAGGCATACAGATGGAGTTTCGGGGCGACGATATTTTCATTCCGGCGCAGGAACATTACCAGATCGAAAGCTTTCTGGATGGCGGTATGATGACCGTTGCCGATTCACCCTGGCCCGGCTTCACACCCGACCTGCTGAGCATTGTACTGGTTACGGCCATACAGGCCCAGGGAACGCTGCTTATTCACCAGAAAATGTTTGAAAGCCGACTGTTTTTCGTCGATAAGCTGATTGACATGGGTGCCCAGATCATCCTGTGTGATCCACACCGCGCTACGGTTGTTGGCCTGAACCGGCAGATTCCGTTGAAAGGCATTCGTATGTCATCGCCCGATATACGGGCGGGCGTTGCGTTGCTCATCGCGGCTATGTCGGCCAAAGGCACGAGCATTATCGACAACATCGAGCAGATTGACCGGGGCTACCAGGCCATCGACACGCGGCTGAACGCCATCGGCGCGGAGATTATCCGGTTGTAACGAATAAGTCTTTATTTTTGAGCCTGGTTTGCATCTTGTAAGCCGGGCTTTTTTCGTTTTAATTATGCTTAATGTCTTGTTTTGGAATGTTCAAAAGAAAAACCTAACCCCACAGATTGTCAATCTTGTACGTAGCAAAGCCGTTGATATTCTAATACTGGCTGAAAATTCAGTTAGTTCAGTACAACTCATTCAGGCACTAAATACCAATGGCCCCTACTATTTTCAGAACAATCCTTTATCTCAGTGTAGGAAGATTACAGTAATCACGAAGTTTCATTACGATTTAATCGTGCCTATTGAGGAAGACCATCGGCTTACAATTCGGCATGTTCACTTACCAAGTGGCGAAGATTTTCTGCTCACAGCTCTTCACTTAGTGGATAAAGGGAATTTTACGGCAGAGAGTCAGAATGAAGCGGCTTCGCTGGTAGCCGAACAACTGGTAAGAGCAGAAAGCAGATTTGGGTTTAATCGCCATATCGTGCTTGGTGATTTCAACATGAATCCGTTCGAGACGGGCATGATTAAAGCCAACGGATTTCACGGAACGATGTCAAGCGAAGTAGCTGGACGCGGGTCCCGAACAGTACAATATCGTGAATACCCGTACTTTTACAACCCTACCTGGAGTTTATTCGGTGATCTGAACAAAGACGTTTCCGGTACGTATTACTACCAACACGCCGAACACGTTTGCTATGAATGGAATGTATTCGATCAGGTGTTGATCCGATCCAGCATGGTGAATAATTTTGTAAAAGGGAGCTTGGAAATTATTCAGACAGATGGCGTATCTTCACTCCTGACGAATAGAAATGTGCCTGATAAGAAGACCTTTTCTGACCATTTGCCGTTATTTTTTACGCTGAAGTTCTAAGTACTATGGAAACTCAAAATTTATGGCCTGACTTTGCCATCGAAACGACAAAAAGCCCTAAAGCTATTTTAAAAGAGCAGGCAGGTTACTTAATGGAGAAGACTAACAATGTACTTTCGGCTGATATAGAAACGAGCAGTTTTCGTAGTGATATGATACATAAGTTTTATGTAGTCGCTCCTGCTATGAATAATTATCGTTATGAAATTTTCACAGCTAAGCACAAAATAATATCCTATTACCCTGTAACAGTATCCTGGGAGAGTGATGAACCATTATGGCAAGCAGAAGCAGATGCTGAAGGTGAGCAGGAATTTATTGACTTACTTCGTAATACATTCAGTAAGCCTGAAATTACTCGAGTCATATCTTCTCTCCTTTCCCAAAGCCTGGCTGAGTAAACGTCTTGCTTAATTGGATTTCGTGGGGCAGGTAACTGCCCTTTTTTACTGACCGTGCCATTATCCTGAACCATCAATTACCTGATTACAACCCTCTATCAACTAAACCTTACCGCCTGATTCTTGTCTTTAGTAGAGAATACGTTTAGTTTAACGGTAAAATCTGTATATCTAATGAAAACGCTACAATCCAACTTATCTGTCTGGGCATTAGCTGCTCTTCTGTCCGGTGGTTCGCTGGCAGCCTGCGCTCAGGCCACCACGGGTGCTGCTACGGCCAGTGCGCCAGCCGTTAGTCCGGCTAAAACGATGCTGCTACAGCCGCTGCAACAGATGATTACAAAGATGAAAAAGCTACAGTCTACCGGCGATCCCGACTTCGATTATGCTTTTCAGGCCAAGATTCATACGCAGGGCGCACAGGACTTGTTAAAGCAGGAAATTCAGAACGGGAAAGATTCGTCGTTGAAACAAATGGCGCAAACGTTATTAACGGCTTCAGCCGCAGACGTCAATTTGCTCGATGGTGCCTTGAAAGAGATTAAACCAACGCGCCCAAATCAGGCGTTTGTGCAGCAACAAAGCCGCAACCTTGAAGCGATGAGCCTGAAATTGCAACAGACAGGCGCGAGTGATAAACTGTCCGATAGTGTCGATAAAAACTACATGGCTCTTATGCTCGACCAGCGTCAGGACGCCATCGACATGGCGACAAACTACCTGCAATATGGTAAGAACAGCTCGTTGCGGACGTTTGCCCAGCAGTTGGTCGATAAGTCGAAGCAACAGGTGGAGATGATGAAAACAATGACCATTAAGCCTTAATAAAGCAGGCTATCATTGGACTGTGCAGTCAGTAGCGTTAGTTTTGAGGGTATTAACGTTACTGACTGCATGAATATAGCCGATTCATTTATTCCAACGGCGGGCGTCGATGGCCTTCTGCCCATGGTCACGTACTTTTTCATGGTCGTGGCCACGTACGCTTTTCTAAGCTTTTTTGTTTTCGCGCTGGTTACGCGGCCAACTACCGCGCTCACCGCTCAGTCCCCACTTACGAATCTGTCCTTTTTCCTTACGGCCGGAGTAGCTGCCGTGGCCGGTCTTTCGTATTTCCTGATTCAAGGACATTATCACACAATGCTGGCCGAATTGGCAACGGTAACCGACATCAGTGACCGGCAAACCCTCATCCGCGAAGCTTATAATGCAATAGGCCAATATCGCTACATGGCCTGGGCTGTAACAGTCCCACTGCTACTTCTACAGGTAATCTCTCCACTGAAAATCCCGGCGGTTACGCGCAAAAAAACGCTGCTTACGCTGCTGCCAGTCAGTTTTTTTATGATCTTGGCTGCCTACATCGGTCATGAACAACTCTCGTTCGATAATGAAATTCAGACTGGCCCAAAATTGATTTGGGGAGCGGTGTCAATGGCAGGCTATGCCGTAATTTCGCTAACTCTGTACCGATTATGGAAGCAGGTAAACAGCACGATCCAACCCGGCGAGCAACGCATCTATCGGTTGGTCGTTAAATCGGTTGGCACATTCTGGCTCACGTATCCAGTCGGTTATATCCTGACACTGACCCCTATTGATTTTAATTGGATTCACATTCTATATACTCTTGCTGATGTCATTAGCCTTATTGGTATAGGTTTATTGCCTTATTTTGTCTCCATGCAGTCATCAGAGATAACCGACTAACGGGTCGTATTTCTTTTTTACGAGCTTAGCGGCAAAAATTCCAACTCATCAGGCATACAATAACCACCTTATAAACAGCCATTATGCGGCTTATCTACATCTTCACGTTGCTCCTGCTTCTGCTAACCAAACCACAGGCGGGGGCACAGAATAATATTGTGGTTTTTCAGTCCGATTTTGGGTTGAAAGATGGAGCCGTATCGGCCATGAAAGGCGTAGCCCTGAGCGTATCGCCAACGCTTACGCTGGTTGACCTCACACACGAAATCCCGGCGTATAATATTTGGGAAGCCTCGTATCGACTGCATCAAACGGTGCCTTATTACCCGAAAGGAACGGTTTTCGTTTCGGTTTGCGATCCCGGCGTTGGCACAGAACGGCACTCGGTGGTAGTACGCACAAAATCAGGTCATTATATCGTTACGCCCGACAATGGTACACTGACGTTAATCGCTGAACACCTCGGCATTAGCGAAGTCCGGCAAATCGACGAAGCGATTAATCGTCGGAAAAACTCCGGCGAATCCTATACCTTTCATGGTCGCGATGTGTATGCGTATACGGCTGCCCGGCTGGCATCCCGCACCATTACATTTGAGCAGGTAGGCCCAAAACTTGCCAATGAAGTCGTTCGGTTGCCCTACCAAAAAGCGACCTATGCGAACGGCATCATAAAGGGGAATATTCCCGTACTCGATGTTCAGTATGGGAATGTCTGGAGTAATATTCCCAAAGCTATGCTGGGGCAGTTAGGCGTAAAACCCGGTGCCATGCTGCACGTTCAGATGTCACACGGCGATGTGGTACTTTATGATAAAGCCGTACGGTTAGTTAACACCTTTGGCGAAGTTCCCATCGGTACCGATGCCGCGTACATCAATAGCCTGATGAATTTTTCGGTTGCCGTTAATCAGGGCAGTTTCTCAGAAAAATACAAGGTCTTCAGTGGTGCAGACTGGACTATTGTGGTCAGCAAGTGAATAAACCTATAGGTCTCCAAAGACCTTATAGGTTTGAAGTTAAACGTTCTGCATTGTGCTCAGTTTCCGATAGAATCCTTCATCCAGCGTGAGCAATTCGTCGTGCCGACCGCGCTCCACGATCCGCCCCTGATTGACAACCAAAATTTCGTCGGCATGTTGAATGGTGCTTAGCCGGTGAGCAATGACCAGCGTGGTGCGGTTGGTCATCAGACGGGTGAGGGCTTCCTGCACTAACTTCTCGGATTCGGTATCGAGGGCCGAAGTGGCTTCATCCAGAATGAGAATGGGCGGATTTTTCAGAATAGCGCGGGCAATGCTGATGCGCTGCCGTTGCCCACCGGATAGTTTGCCACCCCGGTCGCCAATGATGGTTTGATAACCATCCTGTTGAGCAACAATAAAATCATGGGCGTTGGCAATGCGGGCGGCTTCCATCACCTGCGCTTCCGTAGCCGCACTGCCAAACGCGATGTTGTTGAAAATCGTGTCGTTGAACAAAATGCTCTCCTGCGTGACAATGCCCATTTGCGTCCGTAATGACGCCACCGTACAATCGCGCAGGTCAACGCCGTCAATCAGAATACTGCCCTCGGTGGGGTCATAAAAACGTGGAATCAGGTCGGCAATGGTCGACTTCCCCCCACCCGACGAACCAACGAGGGCGACGGTTTTTCCTTTTTGCAAATCGAAACTAATGTCGCGCAGAACGGGTGTGTCGGCGTTATAGGCAAATGATACGTGCTGCACCGAAATCCGGTCATGAAAATCAGGTAGCGTTACGGCACCGGGTTTGTCCTGAATGGCGGGCGGTGTATCAATCAGTTCGAGAACACGCTCGCCCGAAGCAAGCCCCCGCTGCGACCCGCTAAAGGCATTGGAAATGTCTTTGGCCGGTCGCGTCACCTGCGAGAAAATGGCGATATAGGCAATGAACTGAGCCGCCGTCAGGTCCGACTGCCCGCTCAGCACCAGCGAACCGCCATAGAACAGAATGCCGGCCACAACCGCCACGCCCATCACTTCAGAGAACGGCGAGGCCAGCTCGCGCCGGTATGCCAGCGAACGAATGGCGTTGCGGTAACCGTCGTTTTCCTTCCGAAACTTGTCTAAGATAAAACCTTCGGCCACAAAGCCTTTCACAACACGCATCCCGCCAAAGGTTTCATCCAGCAAACTTACCAAGCCGCTCAACCGTTGCTGTCCTTCCTGCGCGTCGCGCTTCATTCGCCGAACGAGCGTGGCGATAAAGCCGCCCGAAATGGGAATAACGATGATGGCAAACAGCGTTAGTTTGACCGAAATACTCAGCAACGCGATGATGTAGCCAATCAGCAGAAACACTTCTTTCGAGGCTGCCGAGAGCGTATTGGCAATGGAATTTTCGACTTCCTGCACGTCGGTGGTGATGCGCGAAATGAGGTTTCCTTTGCGCTCATTTGAGAAGAAACCGAGGTGTAAATTAAGCGTACTGGCAAATACCGTTTCGCGGAGTTTCGCGACCATCCGTGACTTAAACGACTCCAACTGCCTGACCGACAAATATTTGAATAGATTATTAAACAGAACAGACAGGACGATAATAATGCAGACAAACTGTAATCCGCCAACTTTTCCGTATGTCTGAAAAATTTGAGCAAAGTAGTAACTAAACGCGTCCGTCGGCGAGGTCATAAGCGAGGGCGCGGGCTGACTCAGAAACGCCTGCATCCGTTCGGTATCCACATTGTTGAACAGAATATCGAGCAGGGGAATGAGCAGCGTAAAATTTAGTACACCAAATACACTGGCCAGCAGCGACGTCAGCACGAACGGCGTCAGGAAGCGGCCCAGCGGCTTGGCAAACGAGAGTAATCGAAGGTATATTTTCATTGAGACTGCAAAGGTAGTCCGAACCGGGATTTTTGTGATTTTTTTGACTGACCATGATTGTATTACCAAGCTTGCCCTGAAAGCAAAATCATAGTCGGTCAGAAAAATCATACAAATCCGGGTTCAGATATTATACCTAAGACTTGTAGGTATATAACTTTCTTTTGTAGGTTTGCGATATGAACGCTTCCACAAATTCCTCTTTACTGAAAGGTAGCCTATCGGTCATGATTTTGCGGCTGCTCGAAGACCGCGAACGGATGTACGGCTACGAGATTACGCAAAAAGTAAAGGACCTGACCGCCGGTGAGATGGCCATTACGGAGGGTGCCCTCTACCCCGCCCTGCACAAACTCGAAGCCGACGGCCTGCTCACCACCGAAACGCAGATTGTAGATGGCCGCGCCCGCAAGTACTACTCGCTCACCAAAACCGGCCACACCGAAGCCGCCGGGCGCATCGCCGAGTTATCGGCCTTTCTTGAGAATTTGAATTTAGTATTGAAGCTAAAACCGAGTCTTTGAGTATGCTTACACCTGATCAACTTACAGCCATCGACCGCCATTTGCGTAAGGAAAACTGGCTGCTCAATGAGGATTTAATTCTTGAACTCACCGATCATTACATAAATGGAATTAGCGAACGCATAACGCAGGGCATGGCGTTCGATGTGGCTCTACGGGAAATTTATCGGAACTTCGGTGGACGACCGGGCCTGCTAAAAATGGAAGAAGAAAAAGGCAAAATCCATTCCTCAGTTATAGGACGTGAATTAAGACGATTAATTGGCAGCTATTTTCTGCCACCACGTTTAAGCTTGACCTTATCATTACTTGGATTTGCGTATTGGGCGACAATTGAGGGGCTGGTTGGTGAATGGTTAGGTTGGGCAAGTGTTTCTTTTATGGTAATTTCTACTATGCCACTAATTATTCTATTCTTGCGTAATGGCTATTCATACGTAGCTGGGAAAAGGGAATCCATGCAATCTGTGAAAGTGATTTTCTACCGATATATTCTGGCTGTCAATCTGTTGAATATCCTCAATTTTTGCGGAGGTTCTTATGCCATGAGCAACATAACAGACTATTCAACAACGTATCAAACCTTCATCACTTTCGCTTATCTGTTTGTCTGGGCAATAATAATTGATTTTGTTTTGGTACAACCCTATCGTTTCAAGACTTATACGGCATAGTCTTATGCTTACTCAACCCCAGCAATCTGCCCTTGATTATCATTTGCGGATGCTATCCTATTGGCTCCCGGCAATTTCCTTGTATAACTTCCAATATTCCTTCGCTACTGTCGGCCAGCTAAACCCGGCGGCTCGTCGGCGCAGTCGTTCCTCGCGGAGGGGATTCTGGCCGAAATCGTGCAGGCCATCGTGCAGCATCTTCGCCATACTTTCCGGCTCGAAATCGGCAAAATAATACGCTTCTTTTCCGCCTATTTCGGGCAAACTGGTCAGGTTCGAGATGAACACGGGTTTGCCAAACATCATGGCTTCGGCAACGGGCAAGCCAAACCCTTCGGTCAGCGACGGGAACAAAAATGCCTCACAATGAGCGTAGAGCCACAATTTCGTCGCTTCATCGACCGCGCCGGACACGAACAGCCGGTCAGCAACGCCGAGATTTTGAGCCTGCTCACGAATGTATTGAGCATAGGGATGGCTGTCGGGTCCGGCCAGAACGAGCCGATAATCGGGAAAGGCTTCGAGCAACGGCAGCAGCGTATGAACGTTCTTTTTCGGGTGAATAACACCAACGAAAAGCAAAAAAGGTGAACGAGTGAATGCCTGAATGAGCGGGTCAGCCGTTAGTTCTGTGGGGGCGTTTTTTGGATCAACCGATACGCCGTTATGAATCACCCGAAGCGGTTTGTCGGCGGGCAGGTTCAAATGTTGCCGCACTTCCGAAGCCGTATAATCCGAAATAGCGGTCAGGGCCGCAGCGCGGTTAACGGTTCGTTGGAGAGCCGCCCGTTTTCTCGCTTTTTTCGCGTCAGAATAATCGGGCCGCGCCAGAAAATTCAGGTCGTGAATCGTCAGTATTAACTTACTCTGACTATGGCGGGGCAAATACGCCGAATCCTGATGCAGACAATGCCAGACATCATACCGTTCGGGAATCCAGAATTTCCGCTGCCATGATGCTTCGATGTATCCAACCGACTCGCCAAACACACCGGATTGGCCTTTCGGAACCAGAAAAGTTAGTTTCCAGCCGTCGGGACGCTGGCGAACGAGTTCGTAGCCGAGGTGCAGACACACCTGTCCCAAACCACTGTTAAGGTCGCGCAGGCGTTCGGCATCGATAAAGAGCGTAGGCATTGATTTTCTAAATTTTGGTAAAATTGGGAAATTCTGACTGGAATTGGGTTAGGTAAGGTTCCGTGTTGAAGCCGAGAGTTTGCAGAATAGACTTTAAAGTAACGGGGGTGGGAATCCGCGATTTATAAGCTTGAATCGCGGATTCCCACCCCCGTTACTTTAAAGTCTATTTATTCAGATCAATAAATCCAATCCGATAAATCCCGGTTCGGGCGTACTTTTGCACCATGATTTTACAAAATGATTTGCTGCTCCGCACCGCACGGGGCGAATTGACCGAACGCGTACCGGTTTGGATGATGCGTCAGGCCGGGCGTGTTCTGCCGCAGTACCGGGCCGTTCGGGAGCGGGCCGGGAGTTTTATTACGCTGGCAAAAACCCCCGAATTAGCCGCTGAAGTGACGATTCAGCCGGTCGATGCGTTCGACGTCGATGCCGCCATTATTTTTTCCGATATTCTGGTCGTACCCGAAGCGATGGGGCTGCCCTATGAAATGATTGAGAGCCGGGGACCTGTTTTCCCCACAACGGTTCGCAACATGAGTGACCTGAGCCGCCTGCGCGTGGCCGATGCCGAAAGCGATTTGGGTTATGTGTTGGACGCGATCAAGCTGACCAAGAAGGAATTGAATAACCGCGTTCCGCTGATTGGTTTTGCCGGTGCGCCGTTTACCATTTTCTGTTACATGACCGAGGGCAAAGGCTCGAAAACTTTCTCGGTTGCCAAGAAATTACTGTACACCGATCCTGATTTCGCCCACGCCCTGCTTCAGCAAATTACCGACAGCACGATTGCGTATTTGCAGGCTCAAATCCGCGCCGGAGCCGATCTGGTTCAACTTTTCGACTCGTGGGCGGGTATTCTTTCGCCGGAGCAGTATCGAACGTTTTCCCTGCCCTACATCAAACAAATCTGCGATCTGATCCAGGAAGTACCCGTAACGGTGTTTGCTAAAGGCGCGTTTTTTGCCCGGCACGAAATCGGGCAGTTGAGCTGTGATGTAGTGGGGCTGGACTGGAACATGGACCCGAAAGAATCGCGGGCGTTGATTCCCGACCGGGTATTGCAGGGCAACTTAGATCCGTGTGTTCTCTACGCCGATTTTGACCAGATTCGGGCGGAGGTGAAGCAAATGTTCAGCGCATTCGGGCATCAACATTACATTGCCAACCTCGGCCACGGCATTTACCCCGACACCGACCCCGATAAAGCGCGGTGCTTTGTGGATGCGGTGAAGGAGTTTGGAACGATCTAACCAAGGTGTAAGACAAGTTTTTTGGGACAGGACTACAGGCAGGCCTTTCGCTTAGACGCGTTCCACGGTTTCTGAGGGCGCATGAATCAACCACGGTCCGCCGTTACGCGGGGCCGCCCGTGTGGGGCACGGCTCTAAGCGAAAGTCCTGCGATCATACCTTCTTACAAATGCTCTTTCGCTTCTTCTTTCAGTTTCGCTTTATCAATCGGGACGACGCCAACGGATTCGCAGACTAAGCCACCGCCGAGGTTCGACAGTCCGGCAATGATGGCGGGCGGCTGTTTGAGGGCCACACAGCAGGCGGCAATGCTGATGACCGTATCGCCCGCGCCCGATACATCGGCAATTTTGCGGACGTGGGCGGGGAGTTTCAGTTGTTCGCCGTTGTAGTCGATAAACGCGCCCCGCTCAGATAACGTAATCAACGCGCCTTTCAGATTCAGCGTTTGTTTCAACTGGTCAACAACCGACTGCAATTCAGTGGCATTATCGACATCGAAATCTACTTTCAGTCCCTCGCGCAATTCTTTCAAATTCGGCTTGAACAGGGTCGTGTTCTGGTACGACAGAAAATTTCGTTTTTTGGGATCAACGACCGTCGGCACGTTCTGTTCATTGGCAAAATCGGTAATTTCAGCAATGGCTTCTTTGCTTAAAACGCCTTTGTCATAATCCTCAAAAATAACGACATGACAGGTCAGAATAAGTTCTTTGGCTTTGGCAATTAACTGTGTCCGTTCGTCGGCAGTGATGTATTTATCGGTTTCGGTATCGACGCGCACCACCTGCTGCGAACCGGCAATGATGCGCTCTTTAATGGTTGTGATTCGGGCCTTACTACGGATGAGGCCGTCGCAGTTGAGGCCCCGGTTGCCGAGTTCCTGTTCCAGTTGATCGCCCGGTGCGTCGGTGCCGATGATGGAGCAAATGATGGCTTCCGCGCCTAATGCCTGCACGTTGAGCAGCACATTACCGGCTCCGCCGAGCCGCAGTTCGCGCCGGTCAACGGTAACGACGGGCACGGGTGCTTCGGGCGAAATGCGCTCCACACGGCCCCACACGTACGAATCGAGCATCACATCGCCAATAATCAGCACACGAAGTTTATCGAACTGATCGAACAACTCATCAATAGACATATCCAGAACAGGACTCATAAGCAAATGACCGGGCCGCCGGTGCGGTGAAAGAGCGAAAGAGCGTTGTTAATGCGCCAACCACCGCACCGGCAGCCCGCTCTTTCGCGCTTTCGCTCTTTAATTTTTATGCAAAGAAACGAAACGTGAACACCTTTTCCGAAAGGGAGCGATGCATTCAAGGCAACGGTCCGTTACCGCGCCGTAATAAACTGAAGCAGCAGGTCGGGTTTTAGAAACAGAACAATCACCGGAACGACCAGCCCAACGGCCAACCATACAGCGGCTTTCGGCACGGGCAGCGCGTTCTGCACCGGGGAAAGAGCCGGTCGAAAAAACAGGAGAAACGGAATTTTGAGGTAATAGACCAACGAGATCAGTGCATTCAACAGGCCCAACGCAAACAAGGCCAGCAGCCAGGGATCGGCGGTGCGCTGGTACGCTTCGTAAAGGGCCGAAAAAGACAGGAGTTTGGCCGTAAAACCCACCGTTGGCGGCAGACCCGTTAAGGCCAGCATGACCACCGTCAACGCCACCGACAGTAACGGCTGCTTCGACCCCAAACCGGCAAACCGGCTGATTGTTAGCGACCCGGCGGCCCCGTCACGATCATGACTCCGCGCCAGCAGGTCAATCAGAAAAAAGGCGGCAAGCGACATGAACAGATACGTGCCGATGTAGAAAAGAACGGCCTCAAAACCGGCTTCGGTAAGGGCCACAACGCCCACCAGCAGGAAACCCGCGTGGGCAATGGTCGAGTAGGCCAGCAATCGTTTAGCGTCGGTTTGCCGAAGAGCCGACAGGTTACCAATCAGAATACCCGCCAGAGCCAGCACCGCTAAGGGCGTTTGCAGCACTGCCGCCGTTGTTCCGCCCATCGACTCAAGCGGCAGGGCTGTAACGACCCGCATCAACACCAGCACCGCAGCCGCTTTTGGGGCGACCGAGAAAAAAGCGGCTACCGGAACGGGCGCGGCTTCGTAGGCATCGGGCGTCCAGACATGAAACGGCACACCGGCGAGTTTAAACAGCAAACCGGCCAGCGTCAATAGCATAGCAACAGCCACCACGGACGCATCCTGCCGGGCCAGTTCGGCCCCGAACGCATCGGCGGTGAGGTCGAGCGTGCCGGTCATGCCATAAAGCAGCGACATGCCGTAGAGCATGATGGCCGAACTAATAGCCCCAAACAACAGGTATTTAATTCCCCCTTCCGACGCTTTTCGGTCGGCGGTGAGGGCGGTGAGCAGATACGAGCAAATAGAAACCAGTTCGATGCTCAGGTAGATACTGAGCATGTTGACCGACATCGTCATCAGAAACAGCCCCAGCGTCATGGCAATCAGCAAAGAATACCATTCGAGCGGTAACCCTGCTCTGGCAGACGAAGGAATGCGCTGAGCTTCTCCGGCATAAGCCACCCTGCTTCGTCGTGAAGAAAACGTCTCATACAGTAAAACAAACACCGCGCTAAGCGCAACGATAGCCTGAATGAAAACGGCCTGATTATCAACAAAAAGCAGATGCATGAATAGAAAACCCCGTGTTGGTATCAGCACAGCCCACACACCCGCCACCAGCACGATACCGACACTCAGCGCGGCCAGATACAGACGCGCTTTCGGTAACACCATCGCCCGAACAAGTACCAGTTCGGCCACCAGCAAAAAACAAAACGATGCCGACAGCCATACCTCCGGGCCAAAGCCGCCCAGGCTATTCAGAATGTCATTTAATTGGTCGGTGAGAGACAAATTGTGAAGTGGTGAAGTAGGTGGAGTGAGTAAAGTGGTGAAGTGAGTGCAGTAAGTGAAGTTGATTAACCTGCCTTCCTCATTCTACTTACTCCACAACTACACTTACTGCACTAATACCTGGAAACTAAATCATGCCGTCGCGGTCGGGCTGGCCTTCGTAACTGTGCAGTTTCACCGGAGCCTGCTTCTTGCGCAGACGAATATTGAGGAACTCGACCAGTAGCGAGAAGGCGATGGCAAAGTATAAGTACCCTTTCGGTACGGTGCCTACTTCCTGATCGAAGAACTTTACGTCAGACAGATGTGCGCCCTCGGCCACCAGCATAAACCCAATCATAATCAGGAAGGCCAGTCCCAGCATCTGAATGGTTGGGTGTTCATTGACAAACGCGCCAACCGGACCGGCGAAAAACATCATGATAACAATTGACAAAACGACGGCAATCATCATAATCGTAACGTTTTGGGTCAGACCGATGGCGGTCAGAATCGAGTCGATAGAAAAAACGATGTTGGTAATGGCAATCTGCGTTACCACGCTCGAAACAGTAGCCTTGCCCTTTGTGCTGCCGCCTTCGGTCTCTTCGTCTCCGCCCCCCTCTAATTTATGGTGAATTTCGGATGTGGCTTTGTAGAGCAGAAACAGGCCACCCGCAAACAAAATCAGGCTTTGCCCCGTAAAAGCCGCTTTGAACCAGCCCGCGTCGATGTGTGTAAAGGGTTTGCTGAGCGAGATGACGAACGAAATACCAAGCAGTAGCACCAACCGGAACGCCATGGCCAGAATCAACCCAATATTCCGCGCTCTCCGCTGGTCGCTGCGGGCAAGTTTATTGGCGGCAATAGAAATAAAAATGATGTTGTCAATCCCCAGAACAATTTCCAGAAATGTCAGGGTTAGCAGACTGATAATGGACTCAGCCGTAAAGAGGTCGCTCATAGTCGAATCGAAGTGAAAGCCCAAAATTACCCGCTACGGGCCGGGTCTGCAACAGGTTGTTCAAGAAAGAACCCCGAACCGGACAAAAGGTTAGCCACGAGGATGGCTGGTCAGAAGCCGTTTAACGAATTTAGCAACAGATGCTCGTCCGGTTGCGTATGGTCTGTTGGGTTTGAGAAGGCTAGCTTCAGGTGCGATTGGGTGATATTTTTTGGGGTGTCGGGTATAGTTATATTGATCTACACCGGGATAAATCCCGGTGCAAATCATGATTCAATGGCCAAATTACTTGCACCGGGATTTATCCCGGTGTAGCCTGCCATTCTCCATTAAATACACTATGTTTAAGCGACAGATGGTAGCTTTGACACCAATCAGTAACATATTGCACCCCAGGCGCGTTATGAACAGGGCTACTATGGCCCGAATGCATCGCTAAATCGGTTAATTGCCCGCTAAAAACTCAGCGTATTGTGTCTAAACTGTTTGTTCGTATTCTGCTCGGTTTGCTTGCCATCGTCCTGCTGCTGGCGGGGTTTGTGGTGCTCATAACCACCACGCCCTGGGGTCAGCAGTTCGTTACGAAGCAAGTCAACTCCTACCTCGCCCAAAAACTTCAGTCGCCGTTTCGCATTGGTCACATTCGGTACTCCATTCCGGACTGGATTGAGTTGGAGGACGTGTTCTTTAAAACACCAAAGGGCGATACCCTTATTAACGGCGGGCGGATGCGCCTTGACCTCGATATGTGGGGGCTACTCAATAACCGCGTGGCTATCAATCAGGTCGAACTGGAGCATATTCGCCTGAATATCAACCGAACGCTTCCAGACACTACGTTCAATTTTCAATATATTCTAAACGCATTCGACACAGGTTCAGCCCCCGAAGCATCGGACACCGTATCGACCCCGATGGCCATTAACCTGACGGCTATTTTCCTTAAAGACGTACGAATCAAGTACAAAGACGATGTTGTTGGTGCCGACGTCAATGCGTATATGGATAGCCTGCGGGCTTCATTCAGTGAGACCGATGTAGCGAAATCCAGGTATCGTCTGTCCAACGTAGCCGTAACAGGGCTGGACGCGTACACACGCCTGTACGAAGGCATACCTACGCCCCCCGGCGCGGTCAGCAAGCCCGGCGATACGCTCGATATTGGTTTGGGTAAATGGCAGATTAACCGCGCAAAATGGGACGTACGCGTCGAAACGGCTGATTTCCGAACGAAAGGCAACGCGGAGAAACTGGCGATGGAATCCGATTATTTTTACCTGGAAGGGGAAAAAATCGGCATCAAATCACTGGATTTGACAAACGCCGATGTAGCCGCCGTGCTGACCAAACCCATTAAAAAAGTAACAACCACACAACCGCCGTCTACTTCAGTAACGTCGCCAGGCTGGCAGGCTAAACTCACCAACGTTCGCTTTGCCAACAACCGAATTCGGTACGACGACGAAACGGCGGTTCGGCAAAAAACGGGGCTGGATTACGGGCACCTCGATTTGCAGAATCTGGGCATCGACGGTCGTTTTCTGGTGTATCAGGATTTAGGCAAACGTGGTCAGCGCATCAGCGGGCAGTTTCGCAACGGGCGATTCCGGGCCACCAGTGGATTTGTGCTTCAGAAACTTGAGGGCAACGTTTTATATACCGATACCACCACGACACTAAACAACCTGTATGTGCAAACGCCCACCTCGCTCCTGCGCGACCAGTTGGTGCTTCGCTACGACTCGCTGGGGCAGTTGACCAATCCCCGTTTTGCAAAGCGCGTGGGTGTTCGGGTAAACCTGCGTCAGAGCCGCCTGTCGGTAGAGGATGTCCTGCAACTGGCTCCGTATCTGGCTACGATGCCGCCTTTCTCGGGCAATAAAGGGGGACTGTTTAAAATGAACGCACAGGCAACGGGCACACTGGCCGCTCTTAACCTGCCCCGTTTTGAGTTCGATATGCTGTCAGGAACCAGAATCCGGGCAAGCGGTCGCCTGACAAACGTAACCGATTCTGACCACATTGGCGTCGATATGACGGTGCAGGATGCAACGACCAACATCGCCGACATCAACAAACTGGTGCCAAAAGGCACAATCCCCACGTCGATAGCGTTGCCGCCTTCGTTCAAACTGACGGGTAAACTTAAAGGCCAGCTTAACGACCTTACGTTAGATGCCAAACTCAATACGGCCTGGGGAACAGCCGGTTTCGATGGTCGGTTAGGCGGCTTTCTGGCGAGCAAAAACCAGACGTATAAAGGAACGCTTAACCTCAATGCATTCGACGCGGGTAAGTGGCTCAAGCAGGAAGGAACCGTCGGCAAACTAACCGGACGCGCCACCGTTGACGGACGCGGCATTGACCCCAAAACACTAACTACCAATTTCAATCTGGCCGTACAATCGGCTGACATTAGCGGCTATACGTACCAGAACCTCGACGCCAAAGGCAAACTGGCGAATGGTTTGCTGAACCTGACGGGTTCGCTCAACGACCCGAACGCCAACCTGACGTTAGACACCAAAGTTAACCTCAAGGGTGAGTTTCCGGGCGTTGTGGGCGAAGCGGTCATACAGGAGTTGAATCTGCAAAAACTTAAACTCTACAAAGACCCGCTATCGCTGAAAGGACGTATCATTCTGGACATGACCTCGACCGACCCGGCGCGGCCTGTCGGCACTGTTTCGGCGAGTGATGCAGTCCTGAGTTTGAACGGCAAAGAGTATCCGGTCGATTCGCTGTATGCCCGTCTATCGGCCGATGGAACGACCAAAAATGTGGTGGCGCAACTGCCGGGGGCACGATTAAAGTTGAACGGGCAATTTGAGTACACCCAACTTTACGACATCATTGCGGGCGAAATCAGCCAGTACATTGCCCTGCCGAGCCTGACGTATAAGCGAATTCCGCCCCCCCACGCGTTTACGCTGAACCTGAAAGCGTATCAAAATCCGCTGTTGCAGGCCTTCGTTCCGGCCCTAACCCGGCTGGACACCGTTCGGCTGAGTGCCTATTTAGATGGTAATCAGGACACTACTCTATCGGCCACGCTGCGTACCGGAACCGTTGTATATGACACCACAACGCTACAAGGCAGTACGCTGACCCTTCGGGGAGCGAACAACCAGTTGAAAGTTGACGGTCGCATTGATGGTGTGCTGTATGACGGAATCACAATTCGACAGACCGACATCAACGGTATAGCGGCCAACAACAAATTCCGGTTTGCCGTTGTTAATAAAGACTCTATAAATCAGGATTTGCATGGCGTTTCGGGTACGCTCAGCGTTGTCGATTCCAGCTACCGATTCCAGTTTGCGCCCAACGGCCTGCTCACCAACTACCAACGCTGGAAGACGGACACCACCGGGTTTGCTCAATACGGAAACGATGGCGTGTTAATCAACCGGCTGCGTGTTGAAACCGATAAGCAGTCGCTCGAAATAAGCAGCACTGAACAATATGGCAATGCCCCAATTCGGGTCACGGCTCGCGCTATTGAACTGGCGAATCTGGCACGGCTGGCGAATCAGGATACGACCCTGGCGAGCGGACAACTTAATGGTACGGTGGTTGTTCGGGACTACATGGGCACTAACAGCAAACTGGCCTTTATCGGGTCGGTTTATGTCGATAGCCTGAAGGTCATGAGCAAACCGATTGGCAACCTCACCGCCCGGTTCAGCAACAACCCCGATGGCCGAATTAATGTCAATACGGCTCTCGCGGGACCGTATAATGATGCGACAGTGACGGGCTTTTACAATCCTGCCGATGCAAAAAAAGCCCTTGATCTGGCTATTAAGCTGAATCGTCTGGATGCCCGCACGGTCGAAGCCTTTAGCTTCGGTGAGTTACGGCAGGCCAAAGGGAATCTTACGGGGGCGTTCACTGTGGCCGGAGCCGCCGACAACCCGCAGTTAAACGGCAGTGTTGCCTTCGACTCGGTTGCGTTCAACATCACCCAAATTAACACAACCTACTTTATTGATCAGGAAAAACTGGCCTTTTCGGGACAAACCATTACCCTGAGCGACTTTAAACTGCGCGATACTCAGGGCCGATCACTCACAACGGATGGCTCTGTCGTGCTGAAAAACCTGCCCAATGCTGCCTATAATCTGCGCGTTCGGGCCGACCATTTTCAGGTGCTGAATGCCGCCCGAAAAGACAATGACTATGCGTACGGACAAGCGTCCGTTACGGCTGATTTACGCATTAAAGGAGCCGGAAGCAGCCCGTCGGTGAACGGCACCATCCGGCTCGAAGATGGCAGTAAGGTATCGGTGGTGCTGCCCGACCAGCAGTTGGATGTGAATGAAGCGAGCAAGATTGTTACGTTTGTCAACCACAATGATTCGCTGGCTTTGACCAAGTATCTGTACCGACCCAAACGCGACAGCCTGACGCCCCGGCTGGCCTTCGAGCAGCTCAGCAACGCCAATATTTCGCTTGATCTGGAAGCCGATGAGAAGTCGGAACTGACCATTGTGGTAGACGAACTAAACGGCGATTACCTGCGGGCGCGGGGAAATGCCCGGCTCAACGTGGGTGTAAATGCCGCCGGGCAAATAAACGTGCTGGGCCGTTACGACGTAACCGAGGGCGAGTACTCGCTCACCTACCAGGTGCTGAAACGGCAGTTTAAGATTCAGAAAGGCGGTTATATTCAATTCACCGGCGACCCGCTCAAGGCCGACATCAATATCACGGCGATTTATCAGGTGTCTACGTCTCCGGCAGATCTGATTGGGAATGAGTCAACGAGCACAAACACGGCAGCCCTCAATCGTAAATTACCGTTCAATGTAGCCCTCAGCATTGGCAACAATTTAGCGGCACCCAAATTGGATTTCGACATTCGGCTCCCCGAAGCAGAAGATAATGGAGCGGCTGCGTCCAGTGAATTTGCGACTACTATTGAAAACAAACTCAAAACGCTCCGGCAGGATCAGTCGCAGGTGAATAAACAGGTATTTGCCCTGCTGATTCTGAACCGGTTCCTTCCTGAGAATACATCGGATTTCTTCTCTGGCTCAAGCAACGGAGGACTGGATACCCAGGCCGAAGGTGTAGCCCGAAACAGTGTGAGCAAGCTTATTTCCGAGCAGTTGGGAAAACTGGCATCCGGTATTCTGAAAGGGTTCGATGTGGATTTCAACCTGCTCTCGCAAACGGGTAGTGCCAATACAGGCGGCACAACAAACGGTGCCCGTACGGACCTGAATGTGGGGCTTTCCAAGAGTTTTCTATCCGGGCGGCTAACGGTTTCCGTTGGCCGGAATTTTGTCCTTGAAAACGCGGCCCAGAGTGCCACCCGCAACCCAAACGAAGTATTTGACAATGTATCGCTGAACTATAATCTTAGCCGCGACGGGCGGTACGTGTTGCGGGGGTATCGGCGCAACGACTACCAGGCCGTGCTGGATGGTTATATTATTGAAACGGGTGTTGGTTTTGTCATCACGGTCGATTATAACACCCTTGCCGACATCCTGCGCCGGTCGCCCGGCCGCTCGCTGAATTGATTTGTTATGAAGAGTTTCTATAAATACCCTGACCCCATAGACCCCACCCCAACCCCTCCCCTTAAAACAAGGGGAGGGGCCAAAATACTCAACTTCAGCCCCTCCCCTTGTTTTAAGGGGAGGGGTTGGGGTGGGGTCTATGGGGTCTATTTACTCCTGCTGCTTACCCTTAACGCCTGTAATATCGCCAAACACTTGCCCGAAAAAGAGCGGCTTTACGACGGTACGGACATCGTTATGAAAGCGGATTCGAACGTATCGAAAGACGAACAGGGCAGTTTGAAAGACCAGCTAAGCGCACTGGCGCGGCCAAGACCCAATAAAAAGCTGTTTGGCTATCCCTATAAAGTTGGCCTGTACTACCTGTTCGGCGAACCCAAAAAAAATGGGTTCCGAGCCTGGTTTCGGCGGAAATTTGGCGAAGAACCCATTCTGGCAAGTGCCAAAGCCATTTCGTCCAATATTCCGGTCTGGAAAGCTACGCTGCAAAACGAAGGTTATTTTGGCTCGAACGTAACCGGCACGCTACAGGAAAAAGGCTATAAAGCACGGGGCGTTTATGAAGTCGATGTCAAGCAACGCTATCATGTCGATTCTGTCGCTTTTTTGTCCGATTCAACACCGGTCCGACGTGCCCTGCAGGTAGCTGGCCGACGGACGGTTATCAAGAAAGGTGACCCGTATCGCTTCGACAACATCAAATTAGAACGCGAACGAATCAGTCAGGCACTCAAGCAGCGTGGTTTTTATTATTTCCTGCCCGACTACATCGCGATTCTGGCCGACAACGATTCGGCTCGCCATGTGACTAACTTATATTTTGCCATCAAGCCCGAAATGCCCAATGCTGCCGGCGTGCCCTACGGCATTCGGGACGTGTTTATTTATCCGAACTACAACCTCTCGACCGCCCAGACCGATACCAATCTGCGTAGATCGTACAAAACAGACGAACGGTTCAACATTGTCGATTCTACACGTCGTTTCAAGCCTAAACTGTTCCGCGACATTGTGACGGTGAAACCCGGTAGCCGCTACAACAGCCGGGCGCAGGATTTAACCCTGTCGCGATTTATCAATGTGGGCGCCTTTAAGTTTGTCCGAAATCGCTTTGAACCCGATCAGCAGGGCGATTCTGCTGTGTTGGATGTCCACTATTATCTGACGCCCTACCCAACAAAGTCGGTGCGGTTTGAGATTGACGGAACCTCCCGCTCAAACAATTTCAACGGGTCGCAGGCAATTCTTAGCTGGCGCACCCGCAACGCCCTCCGGCGAGCCGAGTTATTGACCCTGAACGCCAACGTCGGTATTGAATACCAGATTGGCGGGGGCGACCAGAACATTACAAACTATCGCTATGGGGCCGAAGCTGTATTGAGCTTTCCGCGCTTGGTTAGCCCCTACCGGTTCCGCTCCGACCAGCGGCAGGCCTTGCCAAAGACCAACGTTACGCTAAGTTATCAGAAGATAATTCGGGGAGGCCTGTATGATCTAAATTCCTTCCAAACGACGTTCGGTTACTCCTGGCGGCAGAATCAGCAGATTGAACATTCGTTTCAACCCTTCAACGTTACCTACGTTAGACCGTCTAACATTAGCACAGCTTTTCTTGACTCGGCCATAAATAACTTACTGACGAATCCTTATATCTATCAGCAGTATGTGACAGTAAGCCGCTCTCAACAGCTTATTTTCAGTAGTTTATATTCTTTCAACTATAACTCATCGCTCCGTTCAGCATCATCCACTACGTTTCGGTTAGCAACAAATGTAGAAATTGCGGGCAATGTGGCTAATTTACTGACCAATAAACGAGACGATAACGGCGACAAAATTATCTTCAGCGTTCCGTTTGCCCAGTTTTTGCGACTTGATGCGGATGCTCGTTTATACACAAAACTGACTCCCAAAATAACCTGGGCCAATCGTCTGTTTGCCGGTTTGGGTATTACGTATGGCAATTCCAAAGGCCTTCAACTGCCGTTAACAAAACAATATTTTGTGGGCGGAAGCAATAGCATACGGGCCTTCCGGCCACGTGCTATCGGACCGGGCCTGTTTGCGCGAGATACGATTCGTAACGGCCAACTATTTCAGGATGGTGGAGGAGATATTAAACTCGAAGCGAATACGGAACTTCGGGCGAAGTTTACTCAATACATAGAAGGGGCGGTTTTTGTGGATGCGGGCAACATCTGGACCTATTCAAACAACGATATTTTTGGGCAGGAAGCGAACGCTAAATTCAGTCCGGATTTTTACAAACAAATAGCCGTTGGGGCGGGCGTGGGGATTCGTATCGACCTGTCGTATTTTCTGGTGCGCTTCGATTTGGCAACGCCCCTGCGAAAACCTTACAAAACCAATGGTAGTGAGTGGGTTATCAACCAGATTGACTTTGGCAGCACCGAATGGCGTAAACGAAATCTGGTGTTTAACATCGCCGTTGGCTATCCGTTCTAAAATAGGCAGTCAAGTGTAGTCAGGAAATGGTCAAAAGTTGTCAGATACTGCACATCAACGCTTGACAAATCCTGACCATTTCCTGACTACATTTGACTACTTTAACACTGGCCTTAACACTTTCCACACCGTATTTGCCACAATCTTATGACCGGCGGGAGTTGGGTGAATACCGTCGGGTTGGTTCAGTTTGGGTATGCCGCCAACGTTTTCGAGCAGGAACGGAATCAGAACGGCGTTGTTTTTCATCGCCAACTCCTTAAAAAGTCCGCGAAATTCCTTCGTGTACGTCGTGCCCATATTTGGGGGAATCTGCATCCCGGCCAGCACAATCGTTGCCTGCGGACTTTTCTGCCGAACCGTATCCATTATGGCCTGTAGGTTTTTCCGGGTATCGGCTAACGGAAGACCACGTAGTCCGTCGTTGCCGCCGAGTTCCAGTACGAACACGGCTACGGGCTGACGCAGTACCCAGCCGATCCGGCTTTTGCCCCCGGCGGTGGTTTCGCCACTTAACCCAGCATTTACAACCGTGTAATTTAGTCCGGCGGAGTCAATTTTTTGCCCAACCAATGCCGGAAATGCCTGCGACGGTTCGACGCCGTAGCCCGCCGTCAGGCTATTTCCATAGAACAATACAACACCTTTTTTAGAAGAGGCTACGGGTTTTTCGTCAGTTGATTTGGTTGACGCAGCGGCTTTGGTTGACTCGGTTTTCGTGTCGGATGCGCCACAGCCCCAGACCGTTAAGACCAGCAACAACCCGTTTATCACAGAAAAGACCATTTGGCGAATCAGGCAGAACTTCATAAACAATACGTCGGTTTGATTTAAACACAGAGAACATTGAGGTTTCACGGAGCACACGAAGCAGCAATACCTCTGTTTTCTTTGTGTAAATCTCCGTTATCTCCGTGTTTAGAACAACCTTTTTCGTTCCATGAGTATTCTTCGCGTCGAAAATCTGACGAAAACCTATTCGAGCGGGGGCCGCGACCTGACCGTTCTGCATGGCGTCAACTTCACCCTCGAACCCGGCGATACATTCGCCATTGTTGGGCCATCAGGCAGCGGCAAAACGACCCTTCTGGGTTTGTGCGCCGGTTTAGACCGGGCGTCCTCAGGCAGTGTGTATCTCAATGATGTCCGGTTGGATACGCTCAATGAAGACCAGCGGGCGGCTCTGCGGAATCAGCATGTCGGGTTTATCTTCCAGAATTTCCAACTCTTACCAACCCTCACGGCCCTCGAAAACGTGATGGTGCCGCTCGAACTCAGGGGCGAAAAAGGAGCCGGAAAAGCCGCGCAAGCCCTGTTGGAACGTGTCGGCTTAGGCGACCGGGGTCACCATTACCCGACTCAACTATCAGGCGGTGAGCAGCAGCGGGTTTCGTTGGCGCGGGCGTTTGCCAACCGCCCCAAACTACTCTTCGCTGACGAACCCACCGGCAACCTCGACGCCGACACCAGTGCCACCGTCGTAGACTTACTTTTTGAACTCAATCGCGAGGCCGGAACCACACTCGTTCTCGTTACGCACGACATGGAATTGGCCTCCCGAACCCAACGCATCATCCGCATTAAAGGTGGAACAGTAGTCGCTGAAATTACAAACACAGAGAAAACAGAGGTATAACAGAGAAAACGGAGAATAACGCTGTGAACTCTTTTAGGTCTCCATCTCCTCTGTGTTTAATCTAAAACTTATGAATACCTCCTGGCTTTTCCGAATGGCCTGGCGCGACAGTCGCCGGAGTCGGCAGCGATTGCTGCTCTTTATGTCGGCCATTGTGCTGGGCATTGCTGCGTTGGTGGCAATCAACTCCTTCGGCGATAACCTTGCCCGCAGCATCGACGATCAGGCCCGCGAACTCCTCGGTGCTGACCTGACGCTTTCGTGGAATCGCCCACCATCGCCCAAAACGGCTACATTGGCCAAAACCATTGGCCGCGACCGGGCGTATGAAGTTTCGTTTGCCTCGCTGGTTTCCATCCCGAAAACCGGTGGTGTGCGGCTGGCACAGGTGAAAGGATTGCAGGGTAATTTCCCGTATTACGGAGTATGGGAGGTGCAACCCGCAACGGCCACTCAGGGGTTTCAACGGGCAACGAGCCGCATCGCCCTGGTTGACGACGCGCTTTTGGTGCAATTAGGTGCTCAACCCGGCGACTCGGTGAAGGTGGGGAATCTGTCGTTTCTGATTACGGGACGCGTCACCAAAACGCCGGGACAAGCCGCCATTGCCGCCACGGTTGCGCCAACGGTATTTATCCCGGCTCAATTTCTGGCCAGTACCGGCCTGCTGGAACGCGGCAGTCGGGTAGCGTACAAATATTATTACCAGTTTGCGCCCGGCACGGATGTCGAGAAATACGTTAAAACGATTTCGGCGCGGTTAGACAAAGACGGCGTGAGTTACGACACCGTTGCGGGTCGAAAAAAGCAAACGGGACGCTCCTTCGCTGACCTGACCAAATACCTGAGTCTGGTGGCTTTTGTGGCCCTGTTGCTGGGTTGCGTAGGTGTTGCCAGCGCGGTACAACTCTATGTGAAAGAGAAAGTTACGTCGGTTGCTATCCTGCGAACGCTCGGTGCCAGCGGTCGGCAGGCGTTTTTAATTTACTTGATTCAAACCGCTTTGATGGGGCTAATCGGGGCCGTTATTGGTGCGTTGGTTGGGTCGGGCGTACAGTTGATATTGCCACAGGTATTCGGTCGTTTTCTACCCGTTACGGTCGAAACGGCCTTGTCGGGACCGGCCATTCTGGGCGGTATCGGTACGGGTTTGCTCATTTCCGTTTTGTTCGCACTCTTGCCCCTGCTCGCTATTCGGAACGTGTCGCCCCTGCGGACGCTGCGAACGTCGTATGAGGATGACCTCAGCGGCCGGGACCCGTGGCGGTGGGTGGTGTATCTGCTGGTCGTTGGTTTCATTGTCGGTTTTGCCTGGCTGCAAACCAAAAATCTGATGCTGGCCGTTGGTTTTACGGGTGGCCTTGCCGTTGCGTTCGGTACGCTGACACTGCTTGGTCTGGGCCTCATCTGGTTAGTTCGTAAATTCTTCCCGATGTCGTGGAGTTACATCTGGCGGCAGAGCTTAGCCAATTTATATCGCCCTAATAACCAGACGCTTATCTTAGTTACGTCGATTGGCTTAGGCGCGTTTCTGATTGCCACGCTTTATCTTACGCAGGGACTTTTACTGGGTCGGGTCGAATTGTCGGGCAGTGGCAATCAACCTAATATGGTCCTGTTCGATATTCAGAACGAGCAGATTGCGGGCATTCGGGATTTGGTGAAAAAACAAAAATTGCCCATCATGCAGGAAGTGCCGGTTGTAACGATGCGCTTGTCCGACATTAACGGCACGACGGAGATTGTCCGAAAAGACACGTCAGCCAAAACGCCGAAATGGGCCTTTACCCGCGAGTACCGCGTTACGTACCGCGACACGCTGATTTCGTCGGAGAAACTGGCTTCGGGGAAGGCTCCTTATCAGGCTAATGGCACTATTTATGTGTCGATGGAAAAAGATTTTATGGACCGGATGCACCTTAAATTGGGCGATACGCTCAACTTTAATGTGCAGGGTGCGGCCATTCAAACCATCGTTGGCGGCACCCGCGAAGTGGAATGGAACCGCGTTCAGACAAACTTTTTGGTTGTGTTTCCGTCGGGGGTGCTGGAGCAGGCACCGCAGTTTCATGTGCTGATGACCCGCGTACCGAACAACCAGACATCGGCTTTGCTTCAGCGCGAATTGGTGAGTCGCTTTCCAAACGTATCAGCCATCGACCTCGGCCTGATCCTGAAAACGGTGGACGATATTCTGGGGCAGATCTCGTTCGTGATTCAATTTATGGCTCTGTTCAGTATTCTGACGGGTTTATTAGTACTTGCCAGTTCGGTGGTTATCAGCAAATACCAGCGACTACGCGAAAGCGTGCTACTCCGAACGCTCGGTGCCAGCCGCCGACAGATTTTACGCATTACCGCGCTGGAATATGGCTTGCTGGGACTGTTAGCGGCCCTTTCCGGCATCTTACTATCCATCGTTGGCACATGGGCCTTAGCCCGGTTCGTATTTGAAGTACCCTACCGGCCGGATGCGCTCCCGTTACTCGTTGTGGCCGGTACGGTAACGACCCTGACCGTATTGATTGGTCTTTTCAATAGCCGAGAGGTGCTGGTTCGTCCACCATTAGACGTGCTGCGGGCGGAAGGATAGTTGACCCCACCCCCGGCCCCTCCCCTTGAAAAAAGGGGAGGGGAGCAGGCTCGGCTTATTAGTTCTCGTTCGGCGTAGTCTTTGACTACGTCGCAGCGTTATCCGGTCTCTGACCGGTGTGAAACAGGTTGACTATTTCGGTCAGAGACGGCACCGGTCAGAGACCGGATAACACCCGAGCGTAGATTAAATCTACGCTCAACCAAGTCCATCCGTCAAACCACGTAGTTTCCCGCTATGCACTTATTCATCTTACGGGAATATACGGAACAGCCAAAAGCCGTACATCTGCGCTAAAAGCCGGACGGTAGAGTAGTGAACTTTGCAGTACCAAAAACTCGCAAAAACACTATACTGTAATCATGGAAAAAGCATTCTGGTTTAACTCCTGGGAATTAGAAGGTCATCACACCAGTTTTCACCGGAAAGATATTCACCCGTATATAGTCAAACACCTGCCACCGTTTTCATTGGAAAGCCAGTCGGTATTTGTTCCGCTGTGTGGCAAGAGTGTCGACCTGCTGTATTTCAGTCATTTTGCCCGGCGAGTTGTTGGCGTTGAGATTGTGGAGAAGGCAGTAATTCAGTTTTTTGTCGAAAATCAGCGGGCTTACACACGCATTGGCAATAAATTTATCTCGGGCAACATCACCATTTTCTGCTGCGATTTATTCAGCTTGACCGCCGACGACCTCAGCCCCATTGACATTGTTTATGACCGGGCGTCGCTCGTGGCCTTGCCCGATGCCATGCGGATGCACTACCTGCAAACGCTTGAAAAGTTAACGCCCGTTGGTGCACTAACCTTCCTCAACACGGTCGAATACGCGCCGACGTTGCCCTCGCCCCCGTTCAGCATTTCGCCCATCGACGTAGCGAGTTACTTCCCAAATTACGCCATCGACCATGTCGAAAGCCCTACCCTGCCCAATCATGGCATGGTCCGCAAGTTCAATCTGTCCTACCTCATCGAACACGGTTTCCTGATGCGAAAATTGTATGACTCGCCCGTGTATATCAACGCCGACGAGTTGGCCGAAGTTGTTTAGAAGATTGTCAGATGTTGACAGGAATGGTCAGGCCGTTGTTGGACGTAATAAATACCGTCGTTCCTTTGTTCGGCGTAGTCTTCACTACGCCGAACGAGGGGTAACGGGTAGATAATGAATGCATACGGGAGTCAGTCGTGGATAAGGAAATGATTCGGGATGTACGGTCAACCCCTGTTTGGCGTCTTTCGTACATCCCGAACAGCGTCAAAATCAGTCTAACGAATAGGTCAGTAACTGCCCCACGCCCGGCTTTTTGGGTATACCATAGAGCACATAAATGGTACCCGCCATTGGGTCCAGCACGAAATTATTTACCTGAGGGCCAACTATACCGACTGCCTGCAGAGGGGCGAGCCGTTGCACCGATAGCTGCCCGTTCCGCATACTGAGCCGGGTGTTGGTCGCATTACTAAGAACGTAATCGGAGCCGGTTGAGCGTATAGACCGCTGAAAACGAACCGGTTCGGGCATAGCGTCTAAGTTGATGACGGTTTGTTCTTTGAATTTGAGATCAGCGTCGAAATGCAGCACAAACAGGTCGCTATACACCTTGCCCGATTCGGTAGACTGGGGCGTAGCAGCCTGGGCCGGAGCCGATTGACCGGTCATCTGGTTGAGTTTATTGGCAAAACCCATTAACCGCGAGGTGGTAGAGGTTGGGGCCGGGGCAGAAGCCGACACACTACTGCCACCCGGTGCATCGGCCTGGCGTTGCAACAAGAGCCACACCTCGCCATTGGCATCGGTAAAGGAATCGATGTAGTGAGCGCCCGAATAATTGGCCCATCCTATGCGCTGCCCGCCACTCACTACGCCGGTGGGCGAGTCGATAACCTGGGTAGAACGACCTGCAATCTCACCATTGGGCACGCTCCCCACCAAACTGGCTTTACCCGATTTATCGAACAGCCAGGTTTCCTCAACGGGTTTAAGCAACTTTTGCTGGTTGGTATTGTACACCAACAGGTTATCGCCTTTCCGCAGCACATAGGTGGGAATAACGGCCCGGCTGCTGCCTTCGCCATTGACCCACTCAAACTGACTCCAGACACTGCCGTCCTGATTGGTGACCACGACCGAGAAGCGGTTTTCCTCAGGATCGCGACCATCTTTTTTACCGCCCCCATCGGCGAAGACACTGAAGGTGCCCACCGTCTGGCCCGTAGCATCCTGAACGGGCAGACGCATCGAGAGCTTGCGGTTGTAGGGAAAACTAACTGCCTGGTCGTTGAGCAGATTCCCCGCATCATCAAACGTAAGCAGGCTCACCTGCCGCACCGATGCGTTTTTATCGCCCTCCACGAAGCGGGTGGCTACCCCCTCGAAACGGGGCCGGGAAGGGCCGGTGGCGGGGTCTGTAGATGGCGACAGGTCAATAACCTGCCCCCGCTGCCAGGGTGTTTCGCCTTCTACGGCGATGTAGCGGGCTAACTTTTGCTCGTTGGCAGCCTGCTGGGGTATCATTTCCTCAGAACGACTCACAAACCGGGTGCTGACGGGGTCCACATAGCGGGTAGCCATCCGGTAGCGCGGATACAGGCCGTAGTTGGCATAGTTTAAGCCCGACCCGCTAATGACGAACGAGACCTGCCGAAGTTGCCGGGTGGGCTGGGCCGCTGTTGGTAACTGATCATACTTCCCCCCATACGGCAAGCGCAGGGGACCATCATCGCTATTAGTTCCCCAGACTACCCAATCGACCGATGCACCCGGGGCTACTTTGACCCGGGGATCAGGGGTACCAAACACCATTGATCCGGTGGGTGCTGCCTGCCCTGCGGCATCGACGGTGTTGGTGTAGATACATACCCCCTCGGGTGGGCCTGTAATCGCTCCTTTGAGTTTACCGGCTTCGGTAGTTGGGAACATACGCCCATCAATAGGCATAAGAGTCTGGTAGCGAAGCACCCCGCCTGACGTAAGATTCATGCTGACTATCTCAATGGGGTGAGGGGGCCGGGCAAAGTCCGTTAGTTTGACGGGCGTGCTGCTGGTGGGCTGTGGCCGCTGCACGTTGAGCATACCCGCCTTTTGGCCGTGCGCCGACAGGGCAAGGGAACTGGCAACCACAAGGGCTGTTAACGAAATAGGGTACTGGTTACGCATACGTAACATAGGTAATAAATGGAATTTGGTGAATAATTGTGACCATTCTCTTAGACGAGTAAATTAGCGTTTCGTCTCAGTTGGCAGAGAATAAGATTGGTTAAGGTTGTAAATAAGGATGCAGAGAAAGTAGAGTTCAGGTCCAATAGTAAAATCGGCCATCGCCTGTTGGTGACGTTTGAAACCCGTTGTCATCAACGTCGGTATACCAGACGGCCCCTCCAGGGCACTCGTCTAAAAACCACAAGTAAGCTTCCTTCTCATTCATCTCATCTTCGGATTTGGGAAAAGCATTCCGAAACTTATCAGCTTGTTGAGCAGGTGTGCCTTCCAAGAAGATACCATGATTAGCCAAACGCATTTTACCTTCACTTAATAACCATTCCAAAATGGTACAGAATAAGTCAATTCTGCTTTGGTAACTCTTCGTATAGTTCGCTGGAAATCCATATTCTGTAGGTCTTTCAACTACCCACCAAAGCCCACGTAAATCATCGTACTGAACATCATCCAGAAGTCTTTCTATCGAAATATTAGCATCCATAATCATCGAAATTTTAGTTCCACTCTCCCCTTCTTGAAACCAATAGGAATAAGACGAGACTTATTGATCACATCAATTGTCCATTTCGCTTTTGTTACAGGCCCCGTTCGGCGTAGTATTCACTACGTCGGTGTGTTGGCCGGTCTCTGACCGGCGTAAGACATCAATATTAAATTAAATCAATCTCAATTAATCCTTTACGTCCGCAGTAGTTGCGCGCACTCGAATACAGGTATTCCTGTGGCTCTTCGACCCAACCGGCGCGTACCGGATTCTGGTGGATGTAATTCAGTTTCTGGTCGATAAACTTGTTGCTGATGATTTCCACAGTGTGATTCTCATGCGTCCAGAATTGATAGGTCGAGTTGCGCACATGCGGCTGGGCGGCAAATTCAAACCGTTTGAGCATCCATTCACTGCGGCTCTCGACCTCATCATTAGCAATCTGCTTCAAAATTTGACCGGCGGTAAACTTTTTAAAGTCCCGCAACACATCCGATAGATTTTCATTTCTGGCGCGAACCATCAGATGCACGTGGTTATTCATCACAACATAGCCGTACACTTCCAAGTCTTTCTGCTGACGGCAATAGGTCAGGCTGTCAAGGACAATGTCGCGGTAAATTTTACGGGTGAAAACGTCCACCCAATCGACAACCTGTAGCGTTAGAAAGTAGGTAGCAGCGGGGTCTTGGATTTGGTAACCGGTGGGCATAAATATGGATGGTTTTATGAGTTGATCCGCCGGTCGGAGACCGGCTAACGCTGCGACGTAGTGAATACTACGCCGAACCACAGTCTGACTAATCTTGACAACTCTTGACTATTTTCTGACTATACCTGACCATTTCCCATCTATCATTTCCACTGCATGACATCCAGTACGTTGGGGCAGAAGTCGTATTCGTCGGGTTGGTTGGAGCCGATCAGGAGCACTTGATTGGAGGACAGTTGGCGTACCTGTTCGTGATACCAGGCCGTGCCCTGCCGGTCGAGATTGGACGTGGGTTCGTCGAGGATGACGATTGGAGAATTGGAGAAAAAAGCCAAGCCGAGTTTTACCCGCTGCTTCATGCCCGATGAGAAATACTTGATTTCTTTATGGCGGGCATTGGTCAAGAGTAAACGGTCGGCAACGGATTCGGGCGTGAGGTTATCCCGGAAGGGTTTGAAGGTTTGGTGGAACGTAAGTAGCTCATCTAATGTGAGTTCCTCTACTAATTCCAAATAAGGAGCGGCAATGCTTACCTGCCGAAACCAATCGTCCGGCTCAATGAGTTTGTCATTCAGCGAGTAGGTCAGCGTGCCTTCGGTGGCGGGTAAATTCCCGGCCAGTAATTGCAGAAGTGTCGATTTTCCGCTGCCATTTGGCCCGACAAACACATAGCTCGTTCCGGCGGTGAGCGTCAGGTTCACCCGCCGGAAAATCCACTCCCTCCGGTATTTTTTGCCGATTTGATCGGTATTGATCGTCATTAAGTTTGTGGTTTATAGTTTGTCGTTCGCCGTAACGGTAAACCACCACGGCAGACCGGCCACAAACGACGAACCACAAACAACAAACTGTCTTATTCCCGCTCCTGACTTGAGTTCGACGGGCCTTTCATGATACCCCGTTCGGATGACCGGATGAAGTTCACAATTTCGTCACGCTCGTCGGACGGGGGGAGTTCGAGTTCAATTTGGGTCAGCGCATCGGCATTGTTCAGGCCGCGCATGTAGATGTAGCGGTAGATTTCCTGAATCTGGTTGATCTTGTCATTTTCAAACCCCCGCCGACGCAAACCAATTGAGTTGATGCCGGTATAGGACAGCGGCTCACGGGCGGCTTTTGTAAACGGCGGCACGTCTTTCCGTACCAATGAACCGCCCGAAATCATGGCATGAGCACCAATTTTCACCCATTGGTGCACCGAACTTGACCCGCCAATAATGGCCCAGTCGCCCATATGCACATGGCCGCCCATCTGTACATTGTTGATAATCAGGCAGTGGTTACCAATCCGGCAGTCATGCGCTACGTGGGCATAAGCCATCACTAAGCAATCGGAGCCGATTTCGGTTTTCCAGTGTTCCTCCGTTCCCCGGCTGATGGTGGCGTATTCGCGAATGGTGGTGTTGTCCCCGATGTAGGTGCGGGTATATTCGTTATTGAATTTCAAATCCTGCGGAGTCGATGAGATGACGGCTCCGGGATAAATCTTACAGTTTCGGCCAATGCGGGCACCCTCATTAATAACGGCATGCGAACCGATCCATGATCCTTCGGCAATTTCAACGTCTTTATGAATAATGGCAAACGGCTCAATCACCACGTTTTGCGCAATTTTCGCTTCCGGATGAATATAGGCTAATGGTTGAATCATTTTATAAAGTTGTAAGTCGATAAGTCGTAAGTCGTAAGTGAGGCTATTAAGTGAGCTTGCGTAAGCACTTATAACTTACGACTTATCGACTTATTACTGTTTTTTCTTTACCAGGCTGGCAATCATATCGGCTTCGCAAACTAACTGATTGGCAACATAGCCCCGGCCCTGCATTTTCACAATGCCTCGTTTCATGGGGGACGTAAACTCGCATTTAAAGATTACCATGTCGCCGGGTAAAACGTTGCGTCTAAAGCGACAGTTTTCAATGCCAACCAGAAATGGCCAGTAATTTTCGGGGTCGGGAACGGTACTCAGGACCAGAATACCACCGGTTTGGGCCATGGCTTCTAACTGCATAACGCCCGGCATGACTGGATTTCCCGGAAAATGGCCTGGAAAATAAGGCTCATTCATCGTCACGTTTTTGATGCCCACCACACTGTTTTCGTCCAGCGCGATGATTTTGTCGATCATCTGGAATGGGTAGCGGTGCGGCAGCAACTGCGAAATCCGGTTAATATCCAAAACGGGCGGCTGCGTCGGATCGTATTTCGGCACTTGATTGGCCGCATTTTTCTGGATCAGCTTTTTGATTTTCTTGGCAAAGGCTACGTTGGCCGCATGGCCAGGCCGGGCTGCCAGAATCTGCGCTTTGATGGGTCGGCCGATGAGTGCCAGGTCACCCACCATATCGAGCAGTTTGTGGCGGGCCATTTCATTCGGATAGTGCAACTCAAGGTTGTTGAGAATGCCCTCCTGCTTATTGACGCTTACTTTTGGCTTTTTCAGCAGATCAGCCAGGTAGTCGAGTTCACCGTCTTTTACCTCCCGATCAACGATCACAATCGCATTGGTGAGGTCACCGCCTTTGATGAGGTCCTGCTTGTAGAGCATCTCCAGTTCGTGCAAAAACACGAAAGTCCGGCAGTTAGCAATCTGCTCCGGAAACTGGCTGATATCGTTCAGGTAGGCATGTTGGCTGCTGATTACCCGCGAGTTATAATCGACCATTACCGTCAGCCGATAGTCATCTAAAGGCAAAGCCGCCAATTCGATGTCTTTCTCGGCATTGCGGTAATGAACGTATTCGCTTACTTCAAAGTAGTTTCGGGTAGCGTTCTGCTCCTCGATACCCGCAAAGCGCAGGGCTTCAATGAACTGAATCGACGAGCCGTCCATAATGGGCGGTTCGGGTCCATCCAATTGAATCAGAATATTGTCTAACTGCAACCCCACCAGTGCGGCAAGCGTATGCTCAACGGTATGAATCCGGGCACCACTCTGCTCAATGGTCGTGCCGCGCGAGAGATCCACAACGTTATCCACATCGGCGTCTACGGTGGGTTGCCCCGGCAGGTCGATGCGCTGAAATTTATAGCCGTGATTCGTTGGCGCGGGCAGGAACGTCATGGTGGCCTGAACGCCTGTGTGCAGGCCCACTCCCGATACCGAAACGGCTTTCTGAATCGTCTGTTGTTTGGTATTCATTCGTTGTCAGGTTTACGGTTTACGGTTTGAAGTTTACGGTTGGCTAACGCAAGAATAGCTGATGCGTCAGCCAACCGTAAACCATAAACCGTAAACCGTAAACTACTTTTCGTTTTTCTTCTCCAGGTTTGTAACCCGCTGTTCTAAAGCGGGTAATTTTCGGAAGACGGCCAGTGAACGCATACTCTCTTTCAAACCAAAAGCAGGCGAACTGTTCAGTGCTGTTCCTTCTTCCGCAACATTTTTACCGACGCCCGACTGCGCCCCAACTTTAGTGCCGTTGGCAATGGTGAGGTGACCGGCAAAGCCGACCTGTCCGGCAATAACACAATTATCGCCGAGTTTGGTTGACCCCGAAATGCCGGTTTGGGCCGCGATAACAGTATTTCTACCAATTTCGACGTTGTGCCCGATCTGAATGAGGTTATCTAATTTAGCCCCCTGCCGAATGATGGTCGACCCCATGGTGGCGCAGTCGATGGTTGTGCCGGAGCCAACATTAACGTAGTCCTCCAGAATAACATTACCCAGTTGCGGAATGGTCTTGTACGTTCCATCTGTCTGGGGTGCAAAACCGAAGCCTTCGCTGCCAATGACGGCATTGGGATGAACCACGCAATATTTACCGATGATGCAGTTGTCGAGAACGCGGGCACCCGGATGGATAATGGTGTTATCGCCGATACGCACGTTGTTGCCAACATACGCGTGCGGGAAGATTTTAACGTTCCGGCCTATCTGGCAATTCTGTCCAATATAGGAGAACGCCCCCCGATAGCCCTGTTCACCAAGCTGGGTTTCCTGACCGACATAAGACGGCTGCTCGACACCGACCCGCGAAAAACTTAGCTGCTTATAGTATTCCTCCAGCAGGCGCGTAAAGGCCAGATAGGAATTTTCTACAAAAATCAACGATGAATCAGTGGGTTTCTTTGGCTGAAAAGCATGATCTACAATGACCGCTGATGCCTGTGTGGTATACAGATACGGTTCATATTTAAGATTGGACAGAAACGAAATATCGCCCGGCTGTCCCTCTTCTATCTTTGCTAATCCGGTGATTGCCAGTGCATCATTTCCGGCGACTTCGCCCCCCAGCAGTGTGGCAATCTGCTTGACTGTAAACTTCATATACGTATGACGGCCGTCGCAAAACACGCACTTTTGTCGAGCGATCAGGCCGCTAAGGTAGGTAACAAATTGAACTTTTCCGCAATGGCCCTAAGTCAGTTAATCAGTTGAGTGGTTAATCGGTTAGTTAGCTACCAGCCGACTGATTAACTAATCAACCGATCAACTACTAAGTTTTTTGCCCAGCAGACATAGTACCGGCGAACGATATTGGTCAATACCTGAATATTCGACAAATCCGACGCATCGGCAATGTCGATCACGCGACCCGATTTAAGTTTGATAGCAATGCGGTCGCCGGAGGGCAGGTAGGCTGCGTTCGTTGCCTGGCCTTCTACGAGAAAGTACGACAGCACGTCGTCGGGCAGCCCCGTTTGGCGCAACTGGCTTTCCAGTTCGGTTAGCAGTTCGCCCGCAAACGGTTCCGTCGATAGCATAATCTTGAACAGTTTCCGGTCGAGCAGCATCTGGCAAAGCGTCGACAACACCGGGTCGATATGGGAAGCACCCTGTTTGATACACGCCCAAACATCGAAATCATCTAACTTCGTAAAGGCATCGAGATACAACCTATCCGTCTGAAAATCAGCCAGCGAGACACTTTCGCGCAGAAATAGCCGGAATTCGGACGAGATAACCCCCAACCCCGAATCGGCAGCCAACGGCCCCGACTGCCGAACCAGAAACCGCGCCCGGCGCAGTATCTGTATCAGCATGGATTCGCAGCAGATCGACGTTTTGTGCAGGTACACCTGCCAGTACATCAGTCGGCGGGCGTTCAGAAAATTCTCAACGCTTAAAATTCCTTTGGCTTCCACCACCAACTGATCGTCGACCAGATCGAGCATTTTAATGATGCGCTCGGCACCAATAGCTCCCTCGGCCACGCCCGTATAATAGCCGTCGCGGTTGAGGTAATCCATCCGGTCCATATCCAGTTGACTCGAAATAAGCTGGTGGAAAAACGGTCGTTCGTAACTGCCCTCAAACATGCGGATTGCCAATGACAACGCGCCGTTGAATTGCCGGTTGAGTTCGCGCATGAGTAGGAGCGAAATTTCTTCGTGCGGCACCTTATCGAGCAAACAGCACTCCAGCACGTGCGAAAACGGACCATGCCCAACGTCGTGCAGTAAGATGGCAATCTGGGCGGCTTCGCATTCAGCATCGCTGATCCGGTGGCCCTTACTCTGGAGCGTTTGCATGGCCTGTCCCATCAGGTGCATGGCCCCGAGGGCATGATGAAAGCGTGTATGGAGCGCCCCCGGATAGACGTATTCCGACAGGCCCAACTGCTTGATTCGCCGGAGCCGCTGGAAATAAGGATGCTCGACCAGATCGAAAAGCAACTCCGTCGGAATCGTAATAAACCCGTAAACAGGATCGTTGAGAATTTTCTTCTTATTGGGCGTTGCCATCGGGCAAAGATACCGGACAGAAGGGCACGATTAACAGGCGTATGAGCCGAAAACCTGCGTTGATGTCTATGGACAGGATTATAGGATTAACAGGATTTTTAGGCGACAATCCTGCTAATTCTATAATCCTGTCAAAAATTTCGTAAATTTGCAACGCTGAATCTGAGCAATCAATCAGCAACGGGCTTGTAACTCAGTTGGTTAGAGTGCCTGACTCATAATCAGTAAGTCCCAGGTTCGAGCCCTGGCTGGCCCACAAAAAACCTCCACGTCGAATTGATGTGGAGGTTTTTTGTTAAAATGCGATACTGACAGCGGGCAATTTCAGTGCTCTTCTGCTTCAGGCCTGAAGGCGAATTTCGGGGATGTGCAGACGAAACAGTGTGCCATTTTCCTTGTAGAGCCGGAAATGTCCTTCCAATTGCTCAGCGAGCGAGGCAATCAGGCGTTTGCCAAAGGAGGACCGGCTGCCCGTGCCCTGCCAGTCGGTCATGTCAATGCCCGGCCCATTGTCCTGAACCTCCAGCGTGATGCCAGCCTGCGCACTATGGTTGTTGAGCAGCGCAATCCGCAATAAGGGCCTCTTGTCGTCGGAATAGGCATATTTAAAGGCATTTGTTGCCAGTTCATTGACAATCAGCCCCAGAGGCATCGCCACGTCAATGTCTAATATGGCGTGTTCAATAATGAGCTGTAAATCAAAGAAGCTGGGTTCATAGCCATAAGCCTGCATCAGATTCTGGGTCAGGTCGGTCAGGTAGTCGCGCATATTGATGGTCGTTACGTGCTCCGTCTGGTATAATCGCTGGTGAATCAGCGACATAGCTTCGACGCGCTGCTGACCCACCCGTACGGCCTGAATCGCTTTTTCGTCGTCGAGCCGATTCGATTGAAGTTTCAGCAGACTCGACACAATGGCGAGGTTATTTTTGACCCGGTGGTGCAATTCTTTCATCATCAGGGCCATCTGGTTGGCCTGTTGCTGGATTCGCCGACTGCTCTGGCGGGATTTCCGATAGAGCCAATACACGGTACCAAGCAATAATGACAGGGTAATAAGCCCGCCCGTTCCGGCCCAGATCTGGCGGGTTTGCAGAGCGTTGGTAGCCGCTAACCGGGTAATATTTTCTTCTTTCAACTAAGTCTGGTAGCGCGTTTCCAGTTCGGCCAACTGACGGCTTTTTGTTTCGTTGAACACGCTGTCCCGATTCGCTATATGGCGTTTATAGTAAACTAAAGCTTGTTGGTGGTTGCCCCGTTTTTCGGCAATCCGACTCAAGTGCTCGTTTATGTCTGCAAACAGCCCGTGTTTGTCGGTGCCGTTTTTTTCTATCTGACGAATGGCCATGCGGCAGTACCGTTCGGCCTCGTCAAGTTTGTTAAGCGGAATGAGTGCATAGGGCATACTGGCCCAGATGTACCCCAGAAAATAACCATCTTTCTGAGCGGTAGCGAACGTCTCGGCCTGCCGGAATCGTTGTTCGGCCCGCCTGTACAGGCCCCGGTTTTTGTCCATGAGGCCAGTATTATACTGCGCGGTGTAATAGCTTAGCCAATCCTTTTTCTTTTTATAGTAAGCCAGCACCTTGTCGTTATACCAGTCAACCTGCTTCGTGTCCTTCCGATTGTTTAGTACGTGCGCCATCTGCTCATAAAACTGAACGACCAAATCGTCCATATTCCCTTGCTGAGCCAGTTTCAGGCCGGACAGGGCACGCTTTTCGGAGAGATCAAACAAGTGAAGACGGTCGTAACAGAAACTAATCAAATACATTGTTTTGGCAATCTGCCGTGGGTTATTTGCCTTCTTAAATGCATCAATTGCCTGCTGATATAACGCAATGGCTTGAGTATAATCGCCCACCTGCTCATGCCAGTAACCTAAACCCCGATAGCCAAACCCAATTTCTTTCGGATCACCGGTGCTTTGCGCCAAGGTCATTGCCTGCTGATACACCTGTTTAGCCGTACTCAACTGCCCCGTTCCTGTATTGACCAGCGAGTCGGCAATGTGCCGGAGCGTCCACGTTTTAATGGAATCGGGAGCATTGAGTTTAGATGGAGGTAACCAGTTTTTCTGGCTAAAGGACAAATAGGGCATCGTCAGGCTGAACCCAATCAGCAAACGGACGCAGGCAGTAGCCAGATTCATAAAGAGGTAAAGAGTAAGGTGTTACGGCGTTGAACAATTCAATGGACAAGGCAATGCTATACCGGGTATTGCCATTCGCCCCGGTAGGCGCGACTGAGCAGTTTGTTGGCTTCCGGGTCGTTCGGAATTTGTTCACCATCCCAGGCCACACTCCGGCCCAGTTTCATGGACAACATACCGAGCAGAGCCATGTTGGTGGAGCGGTGGCCGATTTCAATGTCAGCAACGGGCAATTTATTGGTTTTAATGCTGTCTAAGAAGTTAGCCCAGAGTTGCGCAATGTTCTGATCGTCGGGTTTGTTGAGTTGGGCGTCTTCGTGAATAACGGGCTTTTTGGGGTCGGATGGGTAGAACGTCCAGCCGTCGAGCCAGCCCATGTGAAACGTCCCCTCGGTTCCGTAGAAATACACGCCCACGGCCTGCTGCGGGTGCGTTTTCTCGGCCATGTTTCCCGCAAATGCCCGCTGCTCCCATATGGCCGTGAAGTTCTCAAACTCATACGTAGCTACCTGATGGTCAGGCGCATCGGTACTGTCCTGCTTGATGGCCCGCCCGCCGGTCGAATAAACTTTACGCGGGTGTTTTTCGTCGGTCCACCACAAAATCTGGTCGAGCCAGTGAATGCCCCAATCGCCGAGGGTCCCGTTGGCATAATCCAGAAAGTTACGCCAGCCACGGGGGTGCATTACCGGATTGTAGGCTCGCAGCGGAGCCGGTCCGCACCACATGTTCCAGTCCATTTCAGCGGGGGCTTGACCATCGGGTGTGGGCTGACCCGCGCCACCGCCATAGTACACAAACGCCCGCGCCATCCCAATTTTGCCCGCCTTCCCCGACTTCAGAAACGCCATGCCTGACACGTTATGGGGCGAAATGCGCCGGTGCATACCGACCTGACAGATGCGCCCCGTTTGGCGGGCCGTTTTGACCATCGCTTTGCCTTCGTTGATGGTGTGGGCAATGGGTTTTTCGACGTAGACGTGCGCTCCTGCCTTCATGGCCGCAATAGCGATAAGCGGGTGCCAGTGGTCGGGCGTAGCTACGATGACGATTTCGGGCTTTTCGGCGGCCAGCATCTCGCGGTAATCGCGGTAGAGTTTGGGTTTATCGGACGTGAGTTTGCTGAGTTCATCACCGGCGGCTTTAAGCTGGCGGGTATCCACATCGCAGAGTGCCACTATTTTCGATTCGCCCGCCTGAACGGCGCACCGCAAAATATTAGTGCCCCACCAGCCCGAACCGACCACCGCCGTGCGGTATTTGCGAGCCGGTTGGCGGGTGATAAAGGCCCGAACCTCAGCGGAGTCGGTGATGAGGGTGGCACCCGCAAGTGCCGAGGTCTTTATAAAATCGGAACGATTCATCTTTGCGAAAGAGAGTATGTAAAAACAGCGTGTTTTCTGTCATTCCGACGAAGCCGGGCGGCCGGTGCCGAGGAATGACAGAAAACACATCCCTCATCAAAGAGAAATCGCGCCGTTTTTTACCGTCAATTGCCCAAACCGGCCAGTAAGGGTTTACCCGCCAAAGCTTGTATCAGCAGCAACGTAACGAGCAGAAAATAGGCTGTTGCGACCAAAACAACCTGACGCGGTCGGCGGGCAACGTAGTAACCGAATAACGGAAGCAGTTGGAGGGCGTGCATCCCAAAAAAGTGGGCCACCCGCAAATCGCCGTAGCGCGTACTCCAGTTCGCTACGGGCAAACCGGCCCCACCATCAGCGGCTCCTACCGTATGGCTCAACCGGCTTGCCATCGCAAAGCCTTCGAAGGCAAAAATGACAAACAGCAGAATGCCGAGCCGAATTCCCCACAGATAGGCAGAATCCGTAACTACCGGTTTATGTCGGAAAAACAGATAGCCAATGTACCCTGTCCAGATGGTAAAAATGGTTATAAGTATGCCCATTAAGCTGAATAGCAGCCCGTTAATCGGTGAACTAATGTTGAAATGTGATAATCTGCCCAAAGCGGCCTGACCAACAACAATCCCCAGTTCAACGACCATGATAATCACAACGGCCCAGCTATAGATTGTTACCTGTCGCCGTTGGACGAGCATCCCGGTGTACCAGGCCATCGTCCAGCAAAAAATCCCGGTCGATATAAAAAATTTTGCCGGTTTGATAAACGCATTGATGCCCATCACTTGCCCGCTGGTTGTCAGCGATAAGCCTGCACAAATCAGGCAGGCAATCAGGCAACCCCATCCGAACCCATACAAGATGGCGTTGCGGCTCCTGATTGTCGATAAAAGAGCGTTCATAGTCGAGGAAGTTGAGAATTTGTCAGGCCGACAGCGTTCGGGTACGCACTACACGAATAAACCAGTACAACAGCAGGCCAACCGGCCCCAGCATGAAGCAGAAAAACAGGGGAATTACAATCAGTAAATGTGGAATGGCTTTCTCCTGCGAATCCCGCACAACGAACGTACCGGTAACCAGATCGAAGGCGAGGTAATGCACCCAACCCGCCAGCATGACGCCATCGCCACCCTTCGCGAATAACATCTTTACGCCTGACAATGAACCAAATGCGCCAAAATCGACCGAGCCACCACTGAACAGATAAATGATGTAAATGACAGCCAGAACTACCGGAATGAGGTATGCATTCATCAGCCACTTCGTTACGAACCAGCGCGGGGCAAACACCATCAGCAGCCATTGCGGCAGTACCAGTGTGTTTGCCAGTTGAAAAACAGCTTCGGGAGACATTTCGGTTAATTGGTGATTAGTTGATTGGTGATTAGTTAATTGGTTGATTGGTTAATTGGTGTATTGGTTAGCGGAGTGTAACGGTACTATCACGATCTATATTTTGTACTATTATCAGTAAAGGGTTTACCAATTAACCAATTAACCAATTAACCAATTAACCAATCAACCAATCAACCAATTAACCAATCAACCAATCAACCAATCAACCAATCAA
>CAXTKE010000006.1:0-463651 GCA_964244845.1 uncultured Spirosoma sp. | reverse complement strand
TGTGTTATGTTGTGCTGACCGTTTGTCAAAGAACTGGGCGCCTGACCCGTTGGTCGAAGCGTTGTAGATGACTCAAAGTGGAGTGATCCGGTATTGGTATTTCTGTTGTTCTATTGCCTTCCCGTTGTTTGGGAGTGCAAAGGTACTACTTTTATTTCACTTGTCAAGTAAATTCTAACTTATTTTTTGACTGCTGATTGTCAGTACTTTAACTTTAACTTACTGAATTACAGCACCTTAATGGTGTTATGACCGATTGATTTCCCTGATTTGGGACTGCAAAGGTAAGGCCTTTTTTTACCCTTGTCAAGACCTTTTCCCAAAATAGTTTTGAGAAGTAGCACATCCAAACAGGTAAACCTTCCAAAATCAGTAAGTTAGGTTGTGTAAAATAAAATAATTCTTTTTACACAACCTCGCCTATTGGGCGCATGTAGCGTTTTTAACCGTTATACACAATCTATGAATTATATTGCATCTTTCTTTTATATCATCCTAACTGTGCAGTTATCCATACAATGAAAATTTTACACACGGCAGATTGGCACTTAGGAAAACGGCTTCAGGACTTCCAGCGATTGCAGGAGCAACGGAGTGTATTGGCCGAAATTGTTCAGGTTGCTAATCGTGAGAATGTCGATTTAGTTTTAGTGGCAGGCGATTTATTCGATACATTTAACCCAGACCCGCAGGCAGAAGACTTATTATATAGTACACTAAAGGAACTGACCGATGGTGGTCGCCGGACGGTAGTTGCCATTGCAGGCAATCATGATAACCCGGATCGCATTGAAGCGCAGGATCACTTTGGACGGGAGTGCGGTATTCTTTTCGCTGGTTTCCCCAGAACAGAGGTTAGATCCTATGAATTGAGTTGTGAAGCAAAGCTGTTGCACTCCGCGCCTGGATTTATTGAATTGAAACTACCCCGGCATGAATCGCCTGTACGTATTATACTAACGCCCTATGCGAATGAGTCACGTATGCGGTCTTACTTTGGTATGACCAGTTTGGATGACGAACTACGGCAGAGTCTGACGGGGCATTGGGCAACGCTGGCTGATACGTACATGGATGATCAGGGCGTAAACTTGCTGGTCGCTCATTTATTCGTGATGAAACGCGGGGGCGAACAGCCCGAAGAGTCTGATGATGAGCGGAGCATTTTGCAGGTTGGAGGAGCTTCTGTGATCTATACGGATATGATTCCGGCCCAAATCCAGTATACGGCTCTTGGGCATTTACATCGGTATCAGGAGGTGGCGGGTGGCACCGGACCGATTGTATACAGCAGTAGTCCGCTGGCTTACAGTTTTGCGGAAGCCGATCAGCAGAAATACATCGTTCTGATTGAGGCCGAACCTGGAAAACCTGTTACGATTACGCCCGTTCCGCTGGCAACTGGCAAACGGTTGCTACGTCCACGTTTTAAGCGGGTTGACGAAGCGGTTGACTGGCTGAAAGAAAATCCGAATTGTTATGCCGAAATCACGCTTCAAACACCAACGTATCTGACGAGCGACGAGCGTCGGCAACTCCAGCAGGCACATGAATCATTAGTGACAATTATACCGGATGTGCGCGATGTGGAAGAAATCGAACCGCAGGCGGCTCCGGCTATCGACCTTACACAAAGCATGGAGATGCTCTTCTCGAATTACTTTAAGAATAAGAATAAAGGACAGGAACCGAACGACCGGCTTCGGCAACTGTTCCGTGAGATTTTATCCACCGAATCTGAATGATACCTATTAAACTATCGATTCAAGGGCTTTATTCCTACCAGGAATTACAGGAAATTGACTTTCAGCCATTAATTGGATCGAATGTATTCGGCATTTTTGGCAAGGTTGGCAGTGGCAAAACATCGTTGCTGGAGGCAATTAGCTTTGCGTTATACGGCGAAACCGAACGGCTCAACAGCCGCGACAATCGTCAGTATAATATGATGAACCTGAAATCGAAGCACTTAATTATTGACTTTGAGTTTCAGGCCGGAGCCGACCAACAGTTATATAAGTTTGTCTATGAAGCAAAACGGCATCCTAAAAAACATCAGGAAATTAGCTCATCTGAACGGCGGATGTTCATTCGGGAGAATGACGACTGGAAACCGATTGGGAATGAGAAGCAGGACGTATCGGTACTGTCGAAGCAAATTTTGGGATTGGACTACGAAAATTTCAAGCGAACAATTATCATCCCACAAAACCAGTTTCGGGAGTTTCTGGAACTCAGTCCGGTCGACCGGACTAAGATGATGAATCAGTTGTTCAAATTGGATCAGTACGATCTGGCAAAGCGGACAGACAAATTAAGTAAAGTCAATGAAAATGACCTGGCCGAACTTCGTGGTTTACTGGCACCATTGGAATCCGTAACACCCGAAGCTATCGCGCAGGCGAAAGACGATATTGCTACACTGCTAATAACGGTTGATGAAAAAGAAGAGCAACTCAAATTGCTCACGCCCAATGAGCAACGGTTACTTCATCTAAAAAAGCAGTTTAGTTCGCTCACTACAGCCCGGCAGGAATTGGCCGATTGGCTTACGCATGAATCAAAATACCAGAAGATCCGGCAGGATATTGAGCAGTATGAGCAATGTCGATTATTATTTCAGTCCGATTTGCTGGCGTTGAACAAGCTGTACACGAAAAGAAGTGGCTTGATTGATACGGAAGATAAAGCCCGCCAATTGCTCAAAACAGTGACGGATAAGTTGCCTCAATTACGAGCAACCTATGAAGCGGCCCGACATGTTTATGACAATCGGGAGCAGTTAAATAACCAAATCGACGAGCTTGATACGGTTCAAACTATCAGAACGCTTCAAAGTGCGGCTGGGCAGCAAGCTATCAATCAATGGCAACTGGAGCTATCTGTCGACAAACAAAATGAATTCATTGATCGCCTGAGAGCAGAATGGAAACGACAGCAAACGTTTATTGATAATCACTTTGGACAGGAATCAAATCTGGAGCGACTATATAAGGTACAGGAGTGGTTTGTCGTACATAAGCCGCTGCAAAAGCAGGCCGATGATTTACAGGCTCAACTTGATAAATATGATAATAGCGTAACCGAAATTAAACAGCGCAAAAAGCAGGCATTAATGGATTTTCAGCCCGAATGGGCCGAGTTAACCTTGAAAACGCTGCCCGATCAAATCGATAAAGCGATCAGTCGGTTGAAAGAAATCGAGGAGGAACGTACAGCATCTCACCAACAGATTGTTCTGAAAGCCGAATTGGTACGTTATGCCAAAAACCTGACCGACGGGCTGCCGTGTCCACTTTGCGGGTCGGTACATCACCCCACAAAACACGCTACTGATGCAGAGGAGCCAGACGTAGTGAAAAGTGAGCAATCAGTAGCGAAAGTGAAAGAGCGCATCAGTGATATGATTAATCTTCGCCTGACAATCAAAGGGTTAGAAACGGAGTTGCGCGGTGTTATCGAGAACGGCAAACGACTGATTGATGAACGGGGCGAAGTGGTTTTGCAACTTGCAACACACAATGACAAGTTTGTCTGGCCGGAATTCGCCAAAGATCAGAGCGATGTTGTGGCCGAAGCAATTCGGAAAGAAGGACTGAATCAGAAACAACTTCAGGAAGCGCAAAAAGCCGTTCGGGAATTGATCGAGCAAGTGAATGAGGCCGAGAAGACACGTACCGAACAAACGAATAGAGTTGTCGAATCGAAATCTGCACTCTCTGGATTAAATGGCCAAATTCAGGTTCTCGTGGAATCGCTGGACCATTACCAGCTTGCCGACGTAGCCAATTGGGGCCTGGACAAAATTGCTGACTTGCGGGAATCGCTGGCTCAGCAATACAAACACGCTAAAACAGCCTTTAATTACGCCGAAAAAGAACGAAACGACGCTGAAAAAGAACTTGTGTCGGCAGAAGGGCAGGTCAACGAATTGACGAAACAACTTATCGCTGTCGACGAAGAGATTTTGATTTTAGAGCGTACGCTAAACGGAAATCTGCTTGAACATGGGCTAATTCGGGAGCAGATCGAGCAGATTTTGCAAACCAATCTGAACATACCCACTGAAAAACAGCGGATTAAAGAATATACCAATAAGCTGTGCGGCTTGCAAAATCTGGTAGCTGAACTGGAAACGGAACTAACTAAACAGCCATTCGACCCGCTTGCGTTGCTTACCGTGCAGGAGCAATTGAAAACAGTACGCGCCGAAAAAGATGAACTAAATAAAGCCATTGGCAGTGCAGGGAACGTACTGACTTCACTCGAACAAAAGTGGGAGAGCAAACAGAAACATCAGGCACGACACGATGAACTTGATTTGCGACGACAGGACCTGAAGAAAATGGACGAGTTGTTTCGGGCGCAGGGATTCGTGAACTACGTATCCTCAGTGTACCTGAAAAACCTTTGTGAGTCGGCCAACGAACGTTTTTTTAAGCTGACTAACAACCAGTTGAAGCTGGAATTAGACGACAAGAACAACTTCCTGGTGCGCGATTTTCTTAACGGTGGAGAGGTCAGGAGCGTGAAAACGCTTTCGGGTGGGCAAACGTTTCAGGCTGCGTTGTCGCTGGCACTGGCCCTGTCGGACAACATTCAGCACCTGACCAAAGCCAAACAAAACCTGTTTTTCTTAGACGAAGGGTTCGGTACGCTCGACAAAGATTCGTTGCAAACGGTATTCAAAACGCTGAAAGCGCTCCGCTCCGAAAACCGCGTTGTGGGCATTATCTCACACGTTGAGGAATTGCAACAGGAAGTCGATACGTACATTCGGGCCGAAACCTCGGAAAACGGAAGCCGGATTGTACGGAGTTGGGAGATTTAATAATGACTTAAGCTCATAGCCGTGCCACGCTTTGGAACCGTGGCACGGCTATGAGCTTAAGTCATTATTAACAAATCTTGAACAAGGTCCGAAAACAAGGCGGCTACCTTACTTTTACGGTATACAAACCTGTTCTTAATGAAAAAACTTGTTCTGTTCGGATTTTCAATCTGCTTATTATTAGCCGAATGCCGTACGGCTCAGCCACAGATTGCCACGTCTCAGCAATCGTTATCGCAACAGCAAAAAACCATTACGACAATTGCGTTTGGGTCATGCAGCGACCAGAAACGCCCGCAACCGCTGTGGGACGACATTGTTGCCCAGAAACCGGATGTCTGGATTTGGCTCGGCGACAATATCTATGGCGATTCGGAGAGCATGGACACGCTGAAAGCTAAATACGACCGCCAAAAGTCGAACCCGATTTATCAGCAACTGCGGCAATCGACACAAGTTATTGGCGTTTGGGATGACCACGATTATGGCGTAAACGATGGCGGCAAAGAATATCCGCGCCGGAAAGAAAGCCAGCAGTTGATGCTCAATTTTCTGGATGTTCCAACAACCAGCCCGTTACGCACACAGGAAGGCGGGTACTCCGCCCACACGTATGGGCCAAAAGGTCAACGCGTCAAAGTAATTTTGCTGGATGGCCGGTATTTTCGTGACCCGCTCAAGAAAGATGGAAAGGCGAATGTTCCTGACCCGTCGGGCGATATGCTGGGCGAAGCACAATGGAAATGGCTGGAACAGGAACTGACCAATTCTGATGCCGACGTGCATATTATTGGTAGCGGGATTCAGGTTCTGCCCGAAGAGCATGTCTATGAAAAGTGGGCTAACTTCCCAACTGCCCGCCAGCGATTGCTGGATTTGTTGAGCAAGACCAAACCGAAAGGTGCTTTATTTATCAGCGGTGACCGCCACATTGCCGAAGTTTCTAAAGTGACGGTGCCCGGTTTGGGATACGACCTCTTCGACATTACGAGCAGCGGCCTTACCCACGTTTCGGCCCCGCATGTCGAGCCGAACCGCCACCGCGTTGGCGACATGGTAGCGAAACTGAATTACGGGCTGATTACAATTAACTGGCAGTCCAAACCGCTTGTTGCCACCGTCCGCATCAATGGCGACGATCAGGCAACGCATCTGACGCAGGCGATTACGTTTTAGGAGTAAATTAGTGTAGTACGTAAAATGAGTGCAGTAGGCGGGATGGCTCTAACCATTTCACCTACTGCACTCATTTTACGTACTACACTAACTTACTCCTTAGTAATCAATTCCATGACCTCTTCCGAGATTCCGGTCATAGAGAAACCGCCGTCGTGGTAGAGGTTTTGCATGGTGACCATGCGCGTCAGGTCAGAAAATAACGTGATTACGTAATCCGCACACTGATCGGCGGTAGCGTTGCCGAGGGGTGCAGTTTTGTCGGCGAAGTCATAAAATTTATCGAAGCCGCCGATGCCGCCCCCAGCCGTTGTAGGCGTTGGCGACTGCGAAACGGTGTTCACGCGAACATGGCGATGCTTGCCGTACCGATACCCGAAACTCCGGCCTATCGACTCCAGAATGGCTTTTGCATCGGCCATATCAGTATAAAAAGGAAACGTCCGCTGGGCTGCCATATACGTCAGCGCAACGATTGACCCCCACTCGCTGATTGCGTCGAGTTTGTAAGCGGTCTGCATCATTTTGTGAAAAGACAGGGCCGAAATATCTACGCTTTGCTTGAACCATTCGTAGTTCAAATCCGTGTAGGCTTTGCCCTTGCGAATGTTCGGACTCATGCCGATGCTGTGCAAAACGAAATCAACTTTACCGCCCAGCACCTCCTGCGATTTGGTGAACAGGTTTTCAAGGTCTTCCACCGATGTAGCATCTGCCGGAATAATTTCGGCATTACACTCCTCAGCCAGTTGCTTGATCGCGCCCATCCGCATGGCAATGGGTGCGTTGGTCAGGGTGAAGATGGCACCTTCTTCTTTCGCTTTCAAAGCGACTTTCCAGGCGATTGATTTTTCGTCTAAGGCACCGGAAATGATGCCGCGTTTTCCGTTTAGTAATCCGTAAGCCATATTTTTATGTAGAGTGGTAATGAATCATGCATACTCAGCAACCCGTGAAACCGTAGTCATCAGTCAATACGCATTATCCATAATTACCCCAAAGTTAAATTATTTTTTCGGGTGAAGGGCTACCGTAGACTGTGAGGTTGCTACAGGCTGAAGTTTCAAAATATCTTCTACAAACTTAACAGATGCTGCTTCTACCGCAGGCCAGTCGTCGGTTGCCAGTTTCGACGCAATAACGTGGGCATTGGCATTGGGGAACGCTTCTTTGCGTTTAAGAGCCGCCGGCGTGCCCAATTCGTCATACATACGCAGCGCAGCCGCCACCGAAACCGTCTCGTCCTGGTGTTCCTCGTCCTTATAATAATACCCTAAAAATGTGGGCTGTTTGACTTTGGCGAAGGTTTCGGCATTGGAATATTCATCCAGAACCGTTTGCAGGACAAGCAACCCGTTGGTATGATAACCGGAATACCAATACGGTGCACGCTTGGGATTCGGTACGCCACCGCCCACCTGATTACCCGGAAATGTCTGGTTCAGAATCTGTTGACCCCAGGGTTTGGTAATCAATTTCAGGGCAGGGTTGGCGACTTCAATGCACGGAGAGTACAATAAAATACCACTGATTTCGGGATGGCGCGACGCCAGATACAGCGTAAGCATACCGCCCATCGACGTACCGATCACAATCACTTTGTCGCCCAATGCTTTACCAATTGCCAGTGCCCGCTCTGCCGAGGCCAGATAGTCTTCGGGCGAAAGGTCTTTCATGGGTGTTGGCGAATCGAGACCATGACCGGCATTACGCGACAGATAAAGATTGCAGCCGAAACGTTTGGCTAAATTTTTATGTACTGGTTCGCCCTCGGCCCAACTGGCCGTGTACCCATGCACATAAACGATACTATACGGCGTTTTTGCTTTGTGGTTGCTGTCGGCCCAAACGATGCGAGCCTGGTTATCGGGACGCAGTTTGAAACCGGCTTCGTATTGAGCAATGTCGCTATCGAGTTTTGTCAAATCAGCGAATGTGGATAGTGGGGTTGGTTTTGTATGAATCACTTCGGCATGGGGTCCGGCTATGTAACCAATGGCCAGACCGGCCAGCAGAATGCCGACGATTAGTAAAATACGTTTCATACGTGCAGGAATCGGGTGATTTAGGATGCCCGAAAGTTAGTCAAAATACTCCGTTTTCAGGTCCATGCGAATGCGCCAGTCTTTTGGCAAATAGTTGTTAACCCGATTCCCAACGCCTTTCATCCAGCCCAGATTTAGCCCATTGTATGTGGCTAATAACCAGCCTCGAACGGGTTCATCGAACACTAAATTTTCTTTTTTAAAGTACCGCAGTGCATCTTCCTTACTCAATGATATAGCCGGTATGCTTTGGTTGATTGCTGTGCTAAGAGCCAGCGCGTGCGACGGAATAAAGTCCTGCCCTTTAAACTGACCCATTTCCAACCCAAATCCTTTGTTGTGCAGAGCACTATCCAGAAATAGAAACGTCTTTTCCAAAGCTCTCGGCAACGCCATTACGTCACCATTGGGTTTTTCCCAAAACGAAAAATCGCCCGGATTCTGAAGCCATTTCGCAGCCGAAGCCGATTCGCGGGGGCGCAGTGCCCGGACGGTGCGAAATGTGCGGGCATCTAATTTCACGGGTGCGGTAAACGCTGTTTTCTGAAAAACGCTGATAAAAAACCCTTCGCCCCGAACGCGGTGCGGATAGCATTGGTAGCCAACGGCATCGCCTGTGTCTGAATCGCCAGCCTGTTTCTCCACTATATTCCAGTCGGATGGCAAAATGAGCGGACGATTCCGAAAGCCGTTTTCTGTCAGATAGCGGACGTTCTCATCGTTTTCGCTGTCATTATACGTGCAGGTGCTGTAAATCAGGACTCCGCCTTTATCCAGCAACGGGGCGGCTGCGGCCAGAATTCGCTTTTGCCGTAATGAACAGAGTTGTACGTTCGCTTCCGACCACTGCTGAACGGCGTCGGGGTCTTTCCGAAATAACCCCTCGCCCGAACAGGGCGCATCGACCACCACCAGATCAAAAAAGCCCGCCAGTTTGCCCATATCTTCCGGGTCGTGGCTGCTCACAACGACGTTCGGATAACCCCATTTATCGAGATTCTCCCGCAATACCGACACCCGACTGCGAATCACTTCGTTGCAAATCAGCAAACTATCAGGGTGTAGCATAGACGCCAGCAAGGTGCTTTTGCCACCCGGAGCCGCGCATAAATCCAGCACCCGAAGCGGCCGACTTACGTTTACGCTTTGTTTTAAGGCTTCACTCAGGAGCATCGACGACGCTTCCTGCACGTAATACCCCCCAGCCTGAAACAGCGGGTCGAGTGTAAAACTCGGGCGTTCTGCCAGATAAAATCCCCCGGCACACCACGGAACTGGCTCTAAATCAGCCGTATTAAAAGCCCGTTTGCATGGATTGATACGTATGCTTACGGGCGTTGGCTGCGTCAGGGCCGCTTCAAAGTCAGGAAAATCAGCCCCTAACTGATTTCGCATCTGTTCCTGAAATGCCGAGGGTAATCCAGCCGGAGACAGGCCAGCCGGGAGCGTATTGAGAGGATTCATTCAGCAAAAATACGGAACTGTCGGGCCGTTTTCACTAAACTTGCAACATGGCAGCAACACATGACCGATTCGGTCAGATTAAAACCTTTATTTTTGATATTGATGGCGTATTAACGGATGGCAGCGTCAATTTACTCGCTTCGGGCGAACGCTTCCGAACGGTTTATATTCGGGATACGTATGCCATTGAGTACGCTTTGAAAGCCGGATTCCGGGTCGCTATTCTGTCGGTTTCCAATGCCGAAGGTGTTCGGAACTGGCTGGCGAGCATGAACGTAAAAGATGTGTTTATGGGTGGCCCATCGGACCAGAAAATAAACGCGTATCTCGGCTATATTGCCCGCGACGGCCTGAACGAAGCCGAAATTCTGTACATGGGCGACGACCTGCCCGACCACGAAATTTTGAGCCGTCCAGCGGTTTTTAGCACCTGCCCCGCCGACGCGGTCGATGAGATTCAGGCAATTTGCCAGTACATATCGCCTAAATCGGGTGGTCGGGGGGCTGTTCGGGATGTGATCGAGCAGGTGCTGAAAGCGCAGGGGAAATGGAGTATCAACGTCTAAAGACCAGAAGACCTATAAGGTTTTTGAAACCTTATAGGTCTGTTTTGTTATGCTTATGAACACATTAGCAGACCGTGACCGGGCCGTTATCTGGCACCCGTTTACGCAGATGCAGACGGCTCCCCTGCCCATTCCTATTGTAAGCGGAAAGGGTTCTGTGCTCTACGGAGCCGATGGCCGTGAATATTTAGACATGGTTTCATCGTGGTGGGTCAACCTGCACGGACACGCCCACCCGCACATAGCGCAGCGGGTAGCGGAGCAGTTACAGACGCTGGAACACGTCATTTTTGCGGGATTCACGCATCAGCCAGCCGTTGAACTGGCCGAGCGTTTACTGGCCATTCTTCCCCAAAATCAGGCGAAAATTTTTTATTCTGACAATGGGTCGACGGCGGTTGAAGTGGCCTTGAAAATGGCGTTTCAATATTGGCATAACCTTGGTCAGCCGCGCCGAAAAGTAGTTGCTTTTGACAATGCCTACCACGGCGATACGTTCGGGGCGATGGCCGTGAGCGGACGAAGTGCCTTTACAGCACCGTTTACACCGTTTTTATTTGATGTCGAGTACCTGCCCGTACCCATAGCCGGACAGGAACAAGTTGTTTTAGAACAGGCTAAGCGGATTTTCAGTGAAGACGTAGCAGCCTTTATTGTTGAGCCGCTGGTTCAGGGTGCGGGCGGTATGGTTATGTACGAACCCGCTGTGCTTGACAAATTATTTCGACTGGCCCGACTTAATGGCTCGCTCATCATTGCCGACGAGGTTATGACGGGCTTTGGCCGCACCGGACGGCTTTTTGCTTCCGATCATCTGACGGAGAAACCCGATTTGATGTGCCTGTCGAAGGGGTTGACGGGGGGAACGATGGCGTTGGGCGTAACGACCTGTACACAGGCCATTTACGATGCGTTTTTATCGGATGATAAATTTAAAACGCTCTTTCACGGTCATTCATTTACGGCTAATCCGCTGGCCTGCACAGCCGCATTGGCCAGTATGGACTTGTTGTTATTACCCGAAACACAGACCAATATTCAGCGCATTGCCAAACAACACACGAATTTTGCCGCCAAATTAGAAGCTCATCCAAACGTCGAAACTATCCGGCAACGGGGTACATTGCTGGCGTTCGATTTAAAAGCGGGCGAGCAAACCTCTTATTTCAACAACATCCGGGATGTAGCGTATAATTTCCTGCTTGACCGTGGCGTACTCATGCGTCCATTGGGTAATGTGCTGTATATGATGCCGCCCTATTGTACAACCAATGAACAGTTGTCCTATACATACGAACAGATTGAAGCACTACTGACAATCATCTGAACGGTATTGCTTGACATTTTGGGTTTAATCACTCACCTTTGTTTGGTCAATGCGGGAGTAGCTCAGTTGGTAGAGCGGCAGCTTCCCAAGCTGCAGGCCGTGGGTTCGAATCCCATTTCCCGCTCAACCGTTACCCACTGTAAATCAGCCACTTATTAGAAATAGTAAGTGGCTTTTTTTATGGAGTATGCTTAACCGTTTGCACAGCGGTTTGCTGCCATTCGGTCAGTACGATGCCCACAATCAGCCAGCAGGCCCCCAACAGATAGCCGCCCAGCACATCGCTCAAAAAATGTACACCCAGATAAATACGACTGAAGCCAACTACCAAAATCAAACTAACGGCACTAAGACCAACCAACCACCGGTTGCGCAATCGACGACGCCCCCGAACCAGCCAGTAGCCGAGTAAACCATAGAGCGTCATGGCTGTAGCCGAATGACCACTGGGAAATGAGTAGCCCGTTTCGGGGTAATAAGCCACCTCAACGGGGCGTTGCCGAATGAATGTTCGTTTGCCTACCTGCACAAACACCCCAACACCCGCCATTAAAATCCAGAGGATTACGATGTTGCGGGTCTTCTGTTGCCGAAACAAAACGAATGACCCCACTACCGTCAACCCAACCGTAACGTAGCCGGAACCGAAATACGTAAGCGCATAGAACGCACGGCTAACGGAAGCACTTCGATGGTGAAAGACCAACTGCGTGAACCACTCGTCAACGCGCACCATCGGCTCGGAGTTGACCACATTTTCGGCTATTTCGGACAAAACCAGCACGTTGACGACTAATAATCCAATCAATACAGTCAGCGGTAATGCTCTGAAGTGTTCGGTCGACAGGCGTTCGGCCAGCCAGCGAACAAGGCGGGGGTAGCGGGCAGTGAACCTGCCGAAGCGATGGTGAAACCAGGAGTGAATTTGATATGTAGTCATGCAATCATTTTTTGGCCTGAACCGGCGAATTAAGCAGCAGATGAATAAATCAGGACTTTCGCTTCGAGCCGTGCCACGGTTATCCATGCTACTTAAAAGAACCGTGGCACGGCTCGAAGCGAAAGTCCTGTAAATAAAATCAGTCATTGCCGGATGGTGAGGGCTATCCGGCAATGACTGATTTTAGGGTGTTGACTTAGTTGGCTGCGTATTCCAGCACCATGAATGTTCCCGGCTTTACCGAAGGCCGGGGTCTTGGACTTTCCGTGGTGGCGGCTGGTGCGGGACCGTACTCGGCGGTTGTCACAAAAACATGATGACTTACCGGGTCAATGGTAATGGTACGGGCACCACGCTCGGTTGGCACGGTTTGTACCACATTGAACTGGCCAGGCTTCACTTCTTTCACGACCGTCAGCGTGCCTTCCCCGTTGGAACTTATGGCCGACCCGGTCGACGTATCAAACACCGCACCATCGGTTCCGCTACCCGTTGGTATCTGCGCCAGCACCTTGCCCGTTTGCGAATCCAGCACAACCATGACCTTGTTGCAGGTGCTGAACAGCCGGTGATGCGGTTTGTCAAAGGCCAGCCCGGTCGGTTCTTCGCCCGTTCCTAATTTCCAGTGATGGTTGACCGCCAATGTCTTTGCGTTGAACACAGCAACCTCATTTTTATCCTCCAGATTCACGAAAATCAGGCCGTGGTCGTCGGTAACGGCGGCTTCAGGTGCCCCGCCTAACTCAACCGTACCCACTACGCTGCCCGTGCTGGCTTCGAGCACCGTAGCACTGTTGCCTTCGTTGTTGAAAATGAAAACCCGCTTCGAGAAGGCATCATACAGAATGGCGTCCGGCTTCTTTCCCGTTGGAATCTCCTTCGTGGCCTTAAGCGTCTTCACGTCGAACATGGTCGCTGTATTTGGCCGACCGTTGGTCGTATAGCCGACGCTCGTAGCCGGAACAACCGCGATGCCATGCACACCCGGCGTGGGCGAAATTACACCTACTTTTTCGTGGCTTTTCAAGTCGAGTACGTCCACCTGGGTGCCGTGCGAAACATACAATCGACCACCGTCGGCATCGGCCAGGAGGTAGTCCCAACCGCCTTCGCCCCCGATAACGGTTTTTTTAACGAGATGATAATTCGCTGGCGACTGAGCGAAGAGAGTGCCTGCTAAACACAGACATACGGCAGAAATCCATAGCATTCTCATACAACTTTGACTTGGTTTACAGGGTTGTCAATCAATTGGTTAACAGGTTTATCTTTATAGGCCATCCGCAACAGGCCGGGGAAAATCAGGAGTAGCAAGGGCAGGGCGGCACAGAACCCGCCGATGACCGCAATGGCCAACGGCTGGTGGAGTTGCACACCCGTACCAATGCCCAGTGCCAGGGGCATCAGCGCAACAATAGCACTCGTGGCGGTCATAAGTTTGGGGCGGATACGGGCCGAAATAGCAAACTCGATGGATTCTGCCACCGGGGCCGTCTGGTGATGAATGGCGAATTGCTGAAAGGTGAAAATAGCGTTCTCGGCAATGATGCCCACAATCATGATGATACCCGTATAGCTGCCCACGTTGAGCGGAGTTTTGGTCAGAAACAAGGCAATAAACGAGCCTGACACCCCCAATACGGAAATAAGCAGAATCAGTCCGGCCGCTTTCAGGTCGCGGAATAGAAACAGCAGCACAATGAACACCAGCAACGAAGCCGATAGCAGAATGAGCAGCAGTTCACGGAACGATTGCTGCTGTTGGGCATAGGCCCCCCCATACTCGATGTGCTGCCCCGACGCCAGCGTTACGCCACTGCTTACTTTCTGTTGTATTTCGTTCATCACACTGCCCAGGTCACGGCCCGCCAGGCTGGCCGTAATGGCAACCATCGGCTGGAGGTTTTCCCGCTGAATTTCGGCGGTGCCCGAATCAACCCGTACGCTGGCGAAGTCGGAAAGCAACCGGCTGCGGCCATCGGCGGTAAAAACAGGACTTTGCTGGAGAAGCGTTAAATCACTCCCCGCGCCCGGATATTTTAGCCGCATTTTGATGAACTGACTGCCTTCCAGAATATTCCCCACCTCATTGCCCATCAGCCGGGTGGTCAACTGGTTTTGCAGGTCGAGGGGTGTTAAGCCGAACTGCAATAAGGCACTGGATTTCGGGCTGAATACCACCGATGGCCCCGCTATGGTGATGCCGTTGAAGACGTCTGCCGTGCCCGGAACCTGCGTTACGATGCCACTGATTTGATTGGCCAACGGACGGATTTCGGCGGGCTGGTTACCAAATACTTTTACCTCCACCGGATTGGGTTCACTCATTAAATCGCCGAGCATGTCGCCAATCACCTGACCGAAATCAACGGTGAGACCCGGTTGAGTCGATTCGATTTTACCCCGCAGGTCGTCGATAACTTCATTGGTGGAGCGGCTGCGGTCTTTTTTGAGCGAAATCAGGTAGTCGCCCCCGTTGGGTTCGGTAATGAAAAAGCCCATCTGTGCGCCCGTCCGTCGCGAATAAGCGGCTATTTCCGGGATGGTCTTTAGCTGTTTGTCAACTCCGGTGAGCATGACGTTGGTTTCGGCCAGCGACGTGCCCGGTTCAGAGTGGTAATCGAGCACGATAGACCCTTCGTCCATATCGGGCAGGAAGCCCGTTTCCAAGCGGCTATAAATCAAAAAAACGGCGAAGGCCATTGCTCCGGCCAGTCCCAGCGCAATCCAGGGCCGGTGAATAAAAGTAGACAGCCATTTGCCGATGGCGGGGTGCGTGGCGGTATCTTTCTGCTTTTTCTTTCCCGACCCAAACAGGCCATAAATCACCGGCAAACCCAGCCAGGTAATCAGAAACGAGCAGGTGAGCGTTACGACCATAGTGGTAGCCAGCACCTGAAAGAAAGCCCCCGCCACGCCACTCATCAGCGAAAACGGAATGAAAATAACAATGGTGCTGAGCGATGAACCGACCATAGCCGGGAAAAGGTAGCTGATGGCCTGCTGGATAGTTCGGGTGTCGGACGTGCCTTCGTGCGAATCCACCGCTCCGGCCGGTACCGGCTCCCCGGACGGGCCGGAGCGGGACCGGCCGGGCTCCTCCTCTACCCGGTGAATCTGCTCAACAATCACGACGGCATCGTCGATAATCAGCCCGATGGCGGCCGCAACACCGCCCAGTGTCATGATGTCGAGGGTGTAGCCCATCACATAGAGGACTAAAATTGATGTAGCCAGGATGACCGGAATCGTGAGCAGAATAACGAGACTCGCTTTCAGCGACCGCAGAAATAAGCTGGTGACGATGATAGCCAGCACCAACCCGATAAAAATACTGTCGGTCACGCTCTTCACCGCGTCGTTTACAAAGTCTGCCTGCACGTAGGTGGGCGTCAGCGTAACGTCGGCAGGAAGCAGGTTTTTTAACTCCTTCACTTTCTGAGTGATGCCGTTGCTCAGGCTAATCAGGTTGGCTGATGGTTGCTTAACGATGTTGACCAGTACCGTTTCGCTGCCGTTAGCCTCCGTTCGGGTATATTCCTGCTGCTCGTGCAGTTCCACCGTGGCAACGTCGGCTAAGCGCAGCACCCGCTGCCCATCACTGCGGATAATAATATTTTCGACATCCTGGCGGGAGTGAACCGTCGCATCGGTGAGCGTCAGGTACAGCCGGTGATAATCCGAAATAAGCCCGTCGGACTGGATAAAGTTGGTATTGCTCAGGGCGGTCGTGATAGCCGCCGGGGTTACGTTCAGGCTGGCCATCTGGCCCGGCTGGAGCACAATCCAGTATTCTTTGGTACGGCCGCCCATCACCTGCACATTCGACACCCCCGCCACCCGGCTCAGATAGGGTCGGATGGTGTAGATAGCCAGTTTCCTCAGTTCAATTAAATCGCGGCTTTTCGAGGTCAGGGCGAAATCCATTACCGGCAGAATAGACGGCGACATTTTCTCGACCGACAGGCTCGTATTGGGCAGTAAGGTGTTTTGAATCTGGTTAATCCGGGCATTGACGCGTTGCAGCGATACATCCATATCGACCGACCAGTTCAGGTAAATCGACAATTCAGAACTGCCCCTGCTGGTGGTGCTGCGGACCATTTCGACGCCTTCGACCTGATTGACAGCATTTTCCAATGGCTGTGTAATAGCCACCATCATCAGTTCGACGGGCTGCTCGCCCGCATCGGCAATAATTTTTATTTTAGGAAACGTCCGCTCAGGAAACAGGGACACCTGAATACTTCGGTAGGCGAAAATACCCCCCGCCAGCAGCAGGATGAGCAGCCCCAGAATCGGCTTGCGAAAGCGAAAGAAACCGGGCTGCGCGGCAGATTGCTCAGTGGGCATGAGGCTGGCTATTTATCGTAACCGATGCGGTGTCGGCAAGCCCATAACCGCCTTTGCTGACGAACCGGTCGCGGGGACCAAAACGGGGACTGAGAATTTCGATGCGCGTAGCCCGCTGGAGACCCGTTTTAACCGGGACGCGTATGGCCGTCGTGTCGTTGATGAGCTTCATGACCCAAAAATCGGTTTGAAGTTCATTGGCCAATACGGCTTCCGTAGGGAGTGACTGTGCGTTGTTATGCTGCTGATCAGTAAACGTGATGTTCAACCCAAGTCGGGCGGGCAGCACCATCGGGCGGTCAGGCTTAACCACGAACCGCTCCGTCTGCGAGAGCGAATCAGTGAGTGCCAGCGTGCGGGAAATCCGTCCGCCAATTCGTCGGCCGTTGGGCAGTTGAATGGTGCATACACTGCCGACATGCACAGACGAATCCTGTTCGACGGGCACTTCAATCAGGAATACGAACATATCGGGCGCAGAGAATGAGGCCAGTACCGCCCCATCCTGCACGTATTCGCGCTCTTCGGCCTGAACTAAGGTGACTAACCCGGCATCGGGAGCGCGGATGGTTAACTGACCAATGTTTTTAAGCGTTGGGTCGTTGAGGTAATTTTTGCCCCCCAGCGCATAAGCCTCTTTGGTTTCCAGCCCGAACAGGGGTGCTCCTTTGCGAAGTTGGTCGCCAATTTTGACATAAACTTTAGTCACATAGCCCGCAATCGGCGATTTAATGTCGCCACTGGTCAGGTAGTAGGTCATGCCCCGAAACGTTTTCTCTACCCGGAATGAGTCGGCCAGTATGGTGGTAATTTCCACGGGCGTTTTGGGTCTGGGAGCATCGTCGGGTGCCTGCGTACCCGTGTCGGTGGTTGACGACGAACCGCAGCCCAATAGCAGCAGCGACCCGAAAAGCCCGGCCAGATACACGTGTCGTTTCATAAATGGGGGCATGGATAACGTGTTAAAAGTTACGGTAGTTGAACGTGTTGATAAATCGTTGCCGCTGGACCGTTAACTGGTTCAGGGCCAGCTTAATATTCAGGTATCGCTGCACAATCAGCAGGTAATCAATGGCCGAAATATCTCCCCGATACAACCGGTTCTGACTGATGGTGAGCAGATTTTCGACATCCGTATTTTGCTTTTCGGTTAAGCTAACCAAGTTCTGATTCACGCGTAACTGCTCATTCACCGTTCGGAGTTGCAGATTGAACCGGTTGATATACTGATTGCGATAATTTCGGATGGTCAACTGCGCCACGTCGAGTTTCTGGTATTGAAACCGACGCTGATTTCCGTTGTAAATAGGCATTGTAAAATTCAGCCCGACGCTGTAGCCCAGCCGCCGGGTAATGAGGTCGGAGCTAATGGCGTTCGTTCCGGCATTGGCAACGACATCCAGCGAGGGCCGGTAAAAAATATCGACAACCCGGCGGTTCCGTTCCACAATAACGCTGTCGTAGCGGAACCGGAGCAGGTATGGGTTATTGTCGAGGGTGAAGCGTGCCTGCGGGGCAAGTGCCGGTTTCTGAAGTCGGACAAGGCCCATATCAGGAATGTTGCAAAGCGTATTCAGGAGTAGTAAATCCTGCAAAAACTGGACTTTGGCCGCTTCGTAATTTACTTCGCTTTGCTGCCAGTCGACCCGAAACGCCAGGTAATCGGACTGGTTGAACAGGGCTTTCCGAAGTAATTCTTTCAACACCTCGTTCTGTCGGGAAAAAATCTGGTACAAATCGCCGAAAATAACCGTCTGCTGATAATCCTGATAGGCTGTCAGGTAGAGGTCGACAATGGCCTTTTGCAGGTCGTTCTGATTAATATGAATGGTGTTGACCAGCGAGTCGCGCAAAGCAGCATTCAACTTGTTCTGAATCCGCAGGTTCCGACGGTAGAGCAGGTTCCGGTTTGCCTGAATCAGCCCCGTGTACTGGCCCCCGTTGGTCGTATTCTGGTCATAGCCCCAATTCGCTCCGGCCGGTGCGTAGAGATATTGACCAATAGCCTGCACATATGGCTTGTTGACGGCTATGTTCAGCAGGCTGTCCAGCCGATTCAGCGTAATTGCATTGACATTGTCCTTCAGCAGTGGGCTGTTCGCCAATCCTTCTTCGAGATAATAAGCCAGATTTCGGTGAACCAGCGTGTCCTGTCCATAGCCAAAAAGGACTTGAATAAGAAGCCAGACAGTCAATACTGCTATTCGTTTATGTATATGCATACTGCCTGTTTAGTGAGCCTCATTACGTAGTACCGGAAATTCGGCAAACTCAAGCATCTGCCTCTCGTAGTATCGGGCCTGTTTATCCTGTCCCTCCTGCCGGGCCACCCGCGCCAGTACCAGATAAGCGTAGGCCCGCACCGTTTCTTCCCGAACGGAACTCCGCACAACATCCTCCGCGAATTTCCGGGCTACTGACCACTGACCTGTTTCCAGCGCGTACCGGGCTTTCAGGAGCGTTCCCATTTGTTGATAAACTGCCTCTTTGGCGGCCATCAGTTGCTCAATCAGGCTGGATATAGAATCCGTTTGGTGCGCATTCAGCAGGGCTTCGGCATATTTATATCGCCAGTAGGGATTGTCGGGATACCGTTCGGTCAATTGCGCCAGATAGGGTACAGCAACGGCTGGTTTATTCTCGTAGTCGGTCAATAAATGGGTCAGGTAAAGAATGGCTTCCGTTCGCACGAAGAGTGCCTGCCGGGTGGCTATCTGCAGTTGACTCAGGCCCAGCTTTTTATCCCCGGCGGTCATCACCCAGGCCACCGTTTTATAGAAAGGATGAATTTGAGGATACACCTCCCGGTAGAAATTGTAAAGGCCGGTCGACAGGTAAAAATCGGGGTAATGCTGCTGGAACGCCCTGCCCTTCTGGATGAATGGATACGCATTTTTAGCATACCGGATGGTCGCCAGCGGTTCGTGTTCGTAATGGCTGATTTTAGCCAGCATAGCCTCGGCCGTGAAGTACACGAACATGGCTTCGGGCTTTTCGGAGCCGTCATTTTTGGGTTGAGCCTTCTGCCAGACATCGGCTTTCCGGGCAGCCAGTTCCAACTGGACCAGACAGCGTTGCTTAAGCGTCACATCGGTACGGGCGGGAAACCACTGATAAAACAAACGAACACCCCGCAGCAAGTCGACAGCCGGATGTCCAGGAGCCAGCTTGTCTAACCGGGCGAACGTAGCTTCGGCAGCCGTGAACTGATTATTATAGACCTGGTCCAAACCCGCCGTTAGCAATGCCCGACCGGCAGGATTGCTATTAATCGTTGAGTACTGCGCCAAAACCGGGCGAGTTAGCACCAGAAACAAGCCGCCAATGGCTAAGAACCACGGGAACGCGAACCGAGCCTTTTTCAGGACTGCCAACCAACCAACGACTACATTCACCTCATTCTATGTTTACCTGATTACCCGCATTAAACTTAATACGGACCTGTTTTGTGGCGAACAAATTTGCGTTTCAACCACGGATAAACATGATACGCCACTTCGGCAGAAAGCAGGCCTATACCCGCCCCAACCAACACGTCCGATATCCAGTGTTTATCATTGGTCATCCGCAAAAATCCCGTCGATGTGGCCGCAGCATAGCCCCCGATGGAAATAAGCGGACTGACAGCACCAAACTCCCGGTCGAGCAAACCCGCGCCCGTGAACGCCAGTGCCGTATGACCCGACGGAAACGAATACGAGTCGGAGCCATCGGGTCGACGTTCATGGGTAATCTGTTTCAAGCTTAGCACGAATACCGTCGTTATGCTATGCGCCAGCAGGGCAATACCAGCCCGGTCGAGGGGCGTTGATCGGCCCTGCACACCGGCCAGACTTAACCCTATCCAACCCGCCATTGGTGCGTATTGCAGGTAATCGTCGGCTCTGGTCCGAAAATGCAGTTTGTCCTGAATCTCACCGCGTATGTAGAAACGGTTGAAATGACTATTCGGATAATCAGGTGATAAGGCCAGCCCAACCGGAATCAATACAGCCGGGCTGACCCACCGAAACGTAGCGGGCCGCGCCGGAATGCTATCCCACTGCGCCCGGAGCGACGGCCGGTTTAGCGGCTGCCCGACGGATGCGGCCAGCGTGAACAGCGAAAGCCAACTGACTAAGCTCCAGGCAACAAGTGAAGACCGTAATCCCCGCCTTCGGTTTATTTTGCAATAATTCACAACGTTTGGTATGTATTTGGTGCGTGTATCGTGTTGGAAGAGTGCGGATGAGCCTGAATGGAAAAACGCAAAGTAAACGGCGAATCCTTAAGAGAATCTGTAGTGATTGGTGTACGCGCATCAACGGGCATAGAAAACCATCTTCAAAATGTATTCAGTTTTAAACCGGTACTTTGGAAAATAACCCGACGGAAGGATTATGAAAATTTTGCTGATTGAGGATGAACCGTCGTTATTAGTGGCTATGCGCCAGTATTTAGAGGGCGAACACTACAACGTAACGACCGCTGATACCTTCCGAAAAGCCTCGGAGAAAGTGAATGATTATGACTACGATTGCATTGTGGTCGACATTACCCTGCCCGACGGCAATGGGCTGTCGATTGTCAACCAATTGAAAGAAGCCCATGCCCAGGCTGGAATTATCATCGTTTCGGCCAAAAATTCCTTAGATGATAAGCTTACCGGTTTAGAGTTGGGTGCCGATGATTACCTGACCAAACCATTTCACCTGCCCGAGTTAAACGCCCGCATTCGGTCATTGATGCGCCGACGGCAGCATGAGGGCGAGACGCAGCTTGTTTTCGGTGTTATTACCATCGTACCCATCCGAAAACAGGTGCTGGTGAACAATCACGCACTGGAGTTGACGGTCAAAGAATACGAACTGCTCTTGTTTCTGGTCACCAACAAAAACCGACTCTTATCCAAGTCGGCCATTGTCGAACACGTTTGGGGCGACTACATGGACGGCATTGACTCCCACGATTTTCTGTATACCCACGTTCGGAATCTGCGACGGAAATTGCTTGACGCCGGGAGTCCAGACTACCTGACAACGCGCTACGGAGCGGGGTATATTTTCTCGACCACCGAATGAAACTGATCCATAAAACGGCACTTTACCTACTGCTCGCGGCTCTTCCTATTGCGCTGGGGGGTATTTTTTTGCTGAACTATTTTATTCATCGAAACATCCGGCATGAAATCGATGAGGTATTACTTGGCGAACTGAGCCAGGTAAAGGAGCAACTCCGAACGAATCCACCCAATGCGGCTTCCCTTCCGGGCTGGGACCCGAACATTCAGATTACACAGGCTGGCTCACTACGTCCAACAGCCGATGTATTTACCGACTCTGCTGCGTTTGATCCGCACGAAAAGGAGCACATTACCTTCCGGGTGCTCCGTTCGGGCTATTCAGATGGCAGTCAATCGTATAGCATCCAAATTCAACAATCCTATTTAGAGTTCGACGAAATCGCCGGCACGTTATCGGTGGGGGTTATTGTTTGTTTTTTGCTGATTATGTTGCTGCTGGTCGGGGCCGATGTGCTGGTTTCCCGGCGCATCTGGAAGCCCTTTTACGGAATTATTCATCAGTTAGAACAATTCCGGGTCGATGGCCCTGACGAGGCAGAATTTCCGGCCAGCGATGTAAACGAGTTCGGTCTGCTTAGCCAGTCACTTACCGCCATGAGCCGCCGGACCCGCCATCAATACGCGCAACAGAAGCAGTTTACAGACAATGCTTCGCATGAAATGCAAACGCCCCTAAGTGTGCTATCCTTCGAGTTGGACCTTCTCCAACAGTCGGAGCGGTTAGACGAAAATGACCTGGACCGAATTCAACGCTCACAACGGGAAATCAAACGGCTCTCGGCCATGAACCAGTCGCTGCTGCTGCTGGCCAAAATTGATAACCATCAGTTTGCCCGGAATGAGTCGGTCAACATTGGCGAGCTGGTTAGTCAGATACTGGATAACTATGCGGACTATATCGTGCATAAAGGCATCACCATTACACGGCTTATTAACGATGGTCCGTACCGCCCGTTAAATCGGCAATTAGCCGACGTACTGTTTTCCAACTTGATAAAGAACGCGGTTCGCCACGGCGATGCAAACAGGTCAATTCTGGTTCAGGTAGGCACCAATAATTTTATTATCACCAACGAAGGTGACCCGCTGCCATTTCCCGAGGAACAGCTTTTTGGTCGGTTTGTCCGAAATCACGCTCTCCCTCAGTCCACCGGCCTGGGGTTGGCCTTAGTCAAAGAAATTGCCCATCAATACGGCATGCGTGTTCAGTACAACTACGTAGCAGCGATGCGCCGACACATGTTTCAAGTTGATTTCTAATCGTTGGCGTATACAGTCAAAAACTTCAATATTCCTTTAGAATGCAACGGCAACTTTGATTCGGAAACTAAACCAGGATAAACAATGAAAAAGACCTTGTTTTTGAGTGCTCTTGCATGGATGGCTTTAGCCAACCTTGCCCCTGTTGTGGTTGCCAGTCCTATTGGTAATTGCTCTGCTGCCATAATGCCCGTTACCATCGACGTTCCGGCGGCTGCCAAAGCCAGTGTGGCCCGGCTCTATCCGGGAGCAAAATCCGTAAAATGGGAGAAAGAAGATGGGAATTATGAAGCGGGCTTAACCCACAACGGAAAGGCATTGTCGCTGGTTATCGATGCCAAAGGCAACGTACTCGAAACCGAAACCACCATCGCCGTGTCGGCTTTGCCGGCTTCAGTACGCGATTATGTGACGAAGCACCACGCGGGCAAAAAAATTAAGGAAGCCGCCGAAATCGTCGATGCGAAAGGCACGAAAACCTATGAAGCGGAGGTTGGTGGCAAAGACCTGATGTTTGACAGTAAAGGCCAGTTTATTAAATAGGTTGAACACAAAAACAGCCTATGATTTGCTTAAAGTTCGTGCGTTTGTCATTCCGACGAAGGAGGAATCTTAAACTCCCCTGATTGGCAATTTTAAGATTCCTCCTTCGTCGGAATGACAAACGCACGCTCATCTTTAACTTGTTCACTGGCAACTATCAAAACCCTAAACAGCATTCAATCAGCCATACGCGGGAGTAAGCGAGGCAAAACCGGCATTAAGAAACCTTTGTTTTTACTGATAGCCGTGCAGAAAGATATTTATTGACTTTACTTCTTATCATACAACCTGACTTACGTTATGTGGCTTAAAATTACCGGACTTCTTTTTTTAATTGCTGCGGGGAAGACGCTGGCTCAAACGACTGCCGAACCGTCGGCTCCCGTACCCACTGCCCAACCCACTCCAGTTCCGGTCGTCCCAATTACCGGAGACGTTTCTACGAAGGGCAACTCAAAAATCACTGGCTATGTGGTCGATTCGACGCTAACCAGAGCCGTTGAGTTTGCCAACGTGGCCGTTTATTCTACACTCACCAACAAACTCATCGACGGAACGGTAGCGGACGATAAGGGTAAATTTGCGCTCAACCGCGTGGCCCCCGGCACCTACAAATTGCTGATTTCCTTTTTAGGCTACACGGCCAAAACAATTGACAACGTACTGATTGTCAAAGGCCAGAATAAAGATATGGGCATTATCCGGCTAAGTGCCAGCACCCGGACGCTGAATGAGGTGACCGTAGCGGGCAAAAAGGCACTGGTGGAGGACAAAGTTGACCGGCTGGTTTATAACGCGGATAGTGATTTGGCGGCCAAAGGGGGCGACGCAACCGATATTCTCAGAAAAGTACCGATGCTGTCAGTGGATTTGGCGGGCAATGTTTCGTTGCAGGGTAGTTCCAACGTGCGGGTGTTGATCAATAACAAACCTTCGTCCATTCTGGCGGGGAATCTGGCCGATGCGCTGCGGCAAATTCCAGCCGATTTGATTAAGACCGTGGAAGTTATCACCTCACCGTCGGCCAAATACGATGCCGAAGGGAGCGGTGGTATCATTAACATCATCACCAAGAAAAACACCTTGCAGGGTCTCCACCTCGATGTAGATGGCGGCATCGGCAACCGGACTTCCACATTGGGCGTAAATGGCTCGTTTCGGCATGGTAAATTAGGTGTGAATCTGAACGGCAATGGCCGGGGTGTTTATAACAAATCGGCCTCCGACCTCAACCAAACTACTTTTCTGGGCGAATCGATCCCTTCCGTTCGGACGCGCCAGCACGCGGATGGGTTTGATAAGGGCCTGTTTGGGCAGTATGCGCTGGGATTGGATTATGACATTGCAAAAAATCAGTCGCTGACAGCCGGTGTCCGCTTCGGGATACGAAACCTAAACCGCGACCAGCATCTGGCGACCAATCTATTTAATGGGGACCTCATGCGAACACCCTCCAGACGGGACGTTTATAGCCAGGATTTGTCTAATTCGGTCGATATGAATGTCGATTACCTGCATACGTATCCGGGAACAGGCGACGGACCGCAACGGGAATTGAGCATCTCCTCCCAATACAGCCAGAATCACCTGACCAACAATTTTGACGCCAATAACCTGGATACCAACAGCATCCTGACCAGTCGGCAGCGGAACCTAAATTTCAATACCAGCCAGGAGTTTATTCTGGCCGTAGATTACCAGACCCCGCTAAGCCAAACGCAACAACTCGAATTTGGGCTTAAGGAAACCTATCGGAAGGTAAACAGCCAGTATCAGTACCTGCTGGCGGGGCCGACTTCGGATTTCGTGACCGATAGCCAGCGGCCAGATGGTTCACTGCTTTATGACCAGAATATTGGGGCTGCGTATCTCTCCTATACACTCACAACGCGTAGTAAGGTAACGCTGAAAGCGGGCATGCGCTATGAGTACACCAGTATTCAGGCCACGGCGGGCAATCAGGGGGCTATCTCAATTCCAAACTATGGGAAGATGGTTCCCAGCATCAACCTTTCGAAAAAAATCAACGAAACGACTACCCTTAAACTCGCTTATAACCGCCGGATTCAACGACCAAATGTTCAGGATTTAAATCCGAATTTCAACGCGGCCAATCCCTACAATGTTCAGATTGGGAACCCGTATTTGAAACCTGAAATAGCCGACCGGGTTGAGCTTGGGTATAGTACCTATGTTAAAAAAACGTACCTGAACCTGACTGTCTATACCCGGCTCAACAGGGATGATATTCAATCGGTTAGCCAACGGTCTGATACACTGATCGGCGCGGTCGTTAGCCGCCGGACAAACATCGGCAAGGAGTACAACTACGGCACCAATCTGTTCGCTACGGTGAACATTACACCCCGCTGGAGCGTCAACACGAACATCGACATTATGTACCGGTACATTAGTGGGGTAGCACTCGATTTATCGGGCCAGTCTATCATGCTCAGCAACACGGGTGTTCGCTGGGGCGGGCGGTTCGATACGCAGGTACAGTTTGATAAAGGGTGGGCCATTCAGGCCAATTTAGGTTATCGGGGTAAGGACGTTGCGCTACAGGGATACCGAATTGGATTTGCCCAATATTCGCTGGGAGCACGTAAAGCGTTCACTAATAAACGCGGCAGCTTAGGTTTAGCCGCCGAGAATTTTCTCACCAACGGCATGGGCTTCACTTCGGTGCTGAATTCAGCGCAGTTCAATCAGGACTTCCGGCAGTACATTTATAATTCCAGTATCCGACTGACATTCAGTTACAAGCTGGGTAATTTGAACGGAGCCAAGGTGAAGAAAGGCAAATCGGCGAACGGTGACGACGAATCGAGTTAAGTAGAGTTTGCTGAAGAATACTGTACAACTATTTCCACAAAAAAGCCACTTAGTAGAAATAGTAAGTGGCTTTTTTGTGGAAATAGTTTTGACACATTATCGTGTCCGGCAAATCTCTATCACTGGTCCGCTTTTTGTACGGATATGCTCTACATCACTGAGTTTTAACGTCTTTTGTGGCCGGCAGACGAAATGGATTTTCGGTAGTTTTTGACCAAAAAACGGGCAAAAGCTGCAGTTCATCGAACTGTTACGCGCCAATTGGCAGCTTTTCCTGAATCTTGTATCACTATCCAGACCAACAAAGCGAGCAGGTTTCCTTAAATCAAGCCATCAGCATAACACCATGAATCCCGCTATTCTCACTACCCGTCCCGAGTTGTCAACCAGTGTAGTATCTGCTAATCCACAGGCCAACGGCCGTATGCTGGATAAGTTACTGGCGAGCCATAAGGGAAGTATTCTTTCCCAGATGCCTTTGGCATTGAGGTCATCGTCCAACTGGCTTTCTCAAAGTAATTACATGGGGTTGGATGACAAGGAGAACCCGATGTACAGCCCAACACGGGGCGAAATCATGCTGGTTACAACGTGGGCTATGGCAAGTGTAACGGCTTTAGGATTATTTGTTAGCTGGCTTTTTTAACGTCCCGACGTATTAATTTCTCTGATTCAGCGGCCCCACCCAAAACAGATGTCTGTTTTGGGTGGGGCCGCTGAATTTTCGGTTCAATCAATCATGTCAGGAACTGCCCGAAGGTTCATCTGAGAAGTCCCGTTACCTCACTTGCATCAATTTTAGCCAACCGATTCAGACCAAAGAGGGTATAGCTAATCGTATAACGCTGGTTTTAAAATCCCTTTATAGTATGAATCCAACAACCGGTAACACATCCGATACGCAGCAGGACCCGCTAACGAAATACCCGCAACCACCCTATTCCGACCAGAAACAGTCTGCGCCCGGCACAGAGGCCGAGATGCAGCCCAAAGCCGATCACGGCGAAACATCATACCGGGGTTCGGGCAAGCTAAAGGGTCGAAAAGCCCTCATTACCGGGGGTGATTCGGGTATTGGCCGGGCCGTTGCCATTGCCTTTGCGCGGGAAGGTGCCGACGTACTGATTTCCTACCTGAATGAAGACGAAGATGCCCGTGAAACAGCCCGATATATTGAAGAAGCCGGTCAAAAAGCAGTGCTTGTACCGGGCGACATCAGCGATGAAAGCCACTGTAAGCAACTTGTTCAACGAGCGGTCGATGAACTGGGCGGGTTAGATATTCTGGTCAATAATGCGGCTTTTCAGATGGCGCACGAATCGTTGCAGGACATCTCCAGCGAGGAATTAGACCAAACCTTTCGTACGAACATATTCGCTATGTTTTACCTGTGCAAAGCGGCAGAGGAACACCTCAAGCCCGGCAGCACGGTGGTCAATACAACATCGGTAAACGCGTATAAGCCAAGCCCTCAGCTACTCGCCTATGCCGCCACGAAAGCCGCCATCCAGAACTTTACGGCGAATTTAGGCCAGGTATGGGCCGAAAAAGGCATCCGGGTGAACTGTGTAGCCCCCGGCCCAATCTGGACTCCACTCATTCCGTCGACCATGCCGCCGGAAAAAGTGAAAACATTTGGTCAGGATGTGCCGCTGAAACGGGCCGGACAACCCGCTGAACTGGCCGCCATATATGTGCTGCTGGCTTCCGATGATTCGAGCTATATGACGGGCAGCACCGTTCAGGTAACCGGCGGTTCACCAACCATTTAACACGTACGTTGTTTGCAAACGAATCCCGATGGCGACTCACCTGACTGTCGATACAATGAGTGGTGTGCTGGTAGCGGCTTCGCCAAACGCATTAGCTGGCTACACCTTGCCTGCCTTTGGACTGCTCGAATTGGATGCGGGCCTGTAAACTCAACGCAAACCCAGTTACGAATCCCTGTAATTGACTAAGTAGCAAGTATACCCTTTTTTAAATAAACGCAAATTCGGGATTCGTTGGATAACAATACTACCCAACGAATCCCGAATTTGCGTTTATTTGATAGATCAAACGCCAATACGAAGTGGCTATGACCAACCTGCATAAGGATAGACCCTAGTGAGGCAATGGCTCCGGCATGGTCTCATCGGCCTAAACCGGAGCGATTTTGCCCATAGCCTTATCTTAATGTTTATGTGTTCAAACCGCGTCAGACGTCTACTCAGTGAATAGTGTCAATAGCCTATACGATCCGAAAGCCATCCGTTAGTGTAGCCCCACAGTTGAACTTATCGTTTTGTATGTAGTTATGTAGATTGATGTTCAAGGACGTAATACCCATTTATCAAAAGTATAACTAAAAAACTTATAACACTGCCTCATTTTATGCATTACGATTATGCCATTGTCGGAGCCGGTTTTGCCGGTAGTGTACTGGCCGAACGGTTAGCCAGTCAGGCCGGAAAAACAGTACTGATCATTGACAAACGTTCTCATATCGGTGGAAACGCTTATGATTGCCCCAACGAAGATGGAATTTTGATTCATCGCTACGGACCGCACATTTTCCACACGAACTCCCCCGATGTCTTTGCTTATCTGTCGCAGTTTACCGAGTGGCGGCACTACGAACACCGCGTACTGGCATCTGTCGATGGGCAATTGCTCCCTATTCCTATCAATCTCGATACCGTTAATAAGTTATATGGCTTTTCGTTCACATCGGAAGAACTGGCCGAATACTTTAAAACCGTTGGCGAACAGGTTGATAACATACAAACGTCTGAAGATGTGGTTGTTAGCCAGGTAGGGCGCGACCTGTATGAGAAATTTTTCCGGGGCTATACCCGCAAACAATGGGGTGTCGATCCCTCGCAACTCGATAAGATGGTTACCTCGCGGATTCCTACCCGCACCAACCAGGACGACCGTTATTTCACGGATGAGTTTCAGTATATGCCGCTGCATGGCTACACAAAAATGTTTGAAAAGATGGTCAACCATCCCAACATCCATTTGATGCTCGGTACGGATTTCAAACAGGTGAAAGATGAATTATCGTTCGACGAGTTGATTTACACAGGCCCGGTCGATGAGTATTTCGACTATTGCTACGGCAAACTCCCCTACCGGTCGCTTCGGTTCGATCACCAGACACTTGACGTTGCTGATTATCAACCGGTTTCGGTCGTCAATTACCCGAATGACCATGCGTACACCCGGATTACCGAGTATAAGAAACTGACGGGGCAGGAACATCCAACAAAAACCAGCCTTACGTTTGAGTATCCACAGGACGAAGGTGACCCATATTACCCGGTGCCACGTCCCGAAAATGCCGCGCTTTATAAAGAGTACAAACAATTAGCCGATGAGCAGACAGGCGTACATTTTGTTGGCCGATTGGGTACGTACCGCTACTACAATATGGATCAGGTAGTCGCTCAGGCACTGACGCTCTATAAAAAATTAGTAGGGGCCGGTTCTCTGCATGATGTTGTAAAGAGCTAAGCCGGTTTTAGGTAAGCCAGTCCCCTTATCAATTGCTCTATTACGAAGGCCCCGGTTTTTAGCCGGGGCCTTATTTATTTCTCCAACTGAGTCAGTATCAACAAAAAAACCCGCACAGCAAGATGCCAGCGGGTTTAAGAATTTCATTCTTTTTAATTTTTCGATATAAAGAAAACTATTTGTTAACAATAATACTAATTCATTAACAGATATAATTATTGAGCACTTGGGTTTGTTTGCTTTTATGTGCCTCCACTCTGGATTAAACGCTTGCGCCATTCTACTAAAATCTCGTTTTTAACGGGTTTAGCGGTTGTAAGCTAAGCCCGTTGAAGCACCATCGTTCCATAGTTCTTATCCTGGCCAATCAGTAGGTTTCGGCGATTTTTTCATTTACTGTATGATTCCTTACCGTCCGAATTCTCCATTCTTCATGTCGCAATCTGTAACCCGCCGGCAAACGCTGGCAACCCTGACAGCCTCCGTTGGCGCATCTTTTTCGTCGCCCCTGTCCGAATCGCTGCTACCCGCACCATCGGCCCAGGCTCCGTTTACCATCTGCCTGAATATGAGCACGATTCGGGGACATAAACTTGGGCTTGTGAAAGAACTGGAAACAGCGTCGAAAGCAGGATTTCGGTCGGTCGAGATCTGGATGGATACGCTTCAGGACTATCTCAAAAACGGCGGTACCGTGGCCGATGCCCGCAAACGGCTGGATGATTTGGGGATAAAGGTGGAAAATGCCATCGGTTTTGCTCCCTGGATTGTAGACGATGAAACGATACGCACAAAAGGCGTCGAGCAACTCAAACGCGAAATGGAACTCCTCGCCCAGATAGGCTGCAAGCGTGTAGCGACGCCACCGGTGGGTGCTCAATCGCCGGGAAGCGCGAAAGTCGATTTGTATAAAGCCGCCGAACGGTACCGCACGATTCTGGACTTGAGCGATCAAACGGGTGTGGTGCCTCAACTGGAACTGTGGGGCTTTTCGCCCAACCTGAACCGCTTAGGCGAAGTGATGTTCATTGCCATCGAAAGCGGGCATCCGTCGGCGCGGCTGTTGCTGGACATTTACCACCTCTACAAAGGTGGTTCGGGGTCGGTGAGTTTGCCGTTAGTAGGTAAGTCGGCTATCGAAGTATTTCACGTCAACGATTACCCGGCCAGCTTCACACGCGAAAAAATCACCGATGCCGACCGCGTCTTTCCCGGCGATGGCGTTGCGCCCATTAAAGACACGCTAAAGCTAATTAAGCGTACCGACCGCCCGATTGTGCTTTCCTTAGAAGTATTCAACAAAGCCTATTACGCGCAGGACGCCCAGACGGTAGCTAACACGGCCATGTCGAAAATGAAAGCGATGGTGGCCGGGGTTTAAAATGCCCAGGCCATCAACCCGCCATCGACCGAGATTGTTTGGCCGGTCACGTAACCGGACGCGGGCATACTCAGAAACGACACCACCGAGGCTACCTCTTCGGGTTCGCCAATGCGGTTCATGGGCGTTCGTTTCAGAATACCCGCCAGTTTTTCGGGATTGGTAAGCACGGGCGTTGCCAGTGGTGTTTTAATGTACCAGGGTGCTACGGCATTAACGCGGATACCATCGGGTGCCCACTCTACCGCGAGGTTACGCGTCAGTTGCAGCATAGCCGCTTTGGTCATGCCATACAACGACCCGCTGCTGGTGTGGGCCAGCCCCGATACCGACGAAACGAACAGCAATTTGCTATCTCCCGACACCTTCAGTAACGGATACGCGGCCTGACTCAACGCATAAGCCGAACGCAGGTTTGTGTTCAGAATGTACTCATAATCAGCGGAACTATACTCGGCAGTGGGTTTTCGGATATTCGTTCCGGCATTATTGACCAGAATATCCAACCGGTTCCAGACTGCTGTCACCGCCCGAATGATGTCAACCGCAGCGTCCGGCTGTCCTACGTCAATGGCAAGACCTTCAACAGTATGGCCCTGCTGTCTGTAGGTGCTAAGTTGCTGCTGAAGCAATTCGTTATCACGGGCAACAATAAACACCGATGCGCCGAGGTCCAGAAACTGCCGGACAATAGCTTCCCCAATTCCTTTGGTCCCACCCGTAACGAGGGCGTACTGACCGCTGAGTGACCATAGAGATTGATTCATTCGTATACAATAAGGCGATAGCTATCTGCAAACCTACACATCCGGCTCATTGTAATCCGCCGGTTCACTCCTAAATTTAGCGTTTAGAAGAACTTAGGACTTTCGCTTCGAGCCGTGCCACGGTTATCTGTGTTCCTCGAAAGAACCGTGGCACGGCTCTCAGCGAAAGTCCTGCAAACTAAACATAGTCTCATGAATAAACGAATCGGGCTGTTGGCTGGCCTAACGCTCTCGATAGGTGTCGCGCTGGCCCAGAACAAGCCCAAACCAGAGGACGTGCAGACGTTCACACTCAAAAATGGCATGAAATTCATGGTGCTTGAAGACCATTCAATCCCTAATGCCAATTTCTATTCATTCTGGAAAGTCGGTTCCCGCAACGAGGTGCATGGCATTACGGGCCTGTCGCACTTTTTTGAGCACATGATGTTCAACGGAGCCAAGAAATACGGTCCCAAGCAGTTTGACCGGGTGATGGAAGCCAACGGTGGCTCGAACAACGCGTATACAACTGAAAACACAACCGTTTATACCGACTGGTTTCAAAGCGGTGCGCTCGAAACGATTTTCGACCTTGAGGGCGACCGCATCCGTGATCTGGCTATCGACCCGAAAATGGTTGAGAGTGAACGCGGGGTGGTGCTATCAGAACGGAGCACGGGCCTGGAAAACAGCAATTACCGGGTCATCAGCGAACTGGTTCAGTCGGTGGCGTTTGTCGAACATCCGTACATGTTTCCGGTCATTGGCTTCGAGTCGGACATTAAAAAATGGACGCAGGCAGACCTCGAAAAATACTTCAAAACGTACTACTCGCCGAACAACGCGGTTGCCGTTGTGGTGGGCGATGTAACACCCGCACAGGTGAAAAAATTTGCAGAGCAGTATCTGGAAACCATACCGGCTCAAAAATTACCCGACAGCCTGCGCACCGTAGAGCCTGCGCAAAACGGCGAACGACGTGCCACAACGTATAAAGATGTAGCCACGCCCAACATTTTGCTGGCCTATCATACACCCGCTACGAAACACCCTGATTATTATGCGCTTGAGTTGCTTAGTGGTGTGCTCAGTTCGGGAAATTCCTCCCGGTTAACCAAAGCATTAGTGCTCGATTCGACCATCGCGTCGCGGGTGTTCACAAATGTGAGCCTTTCCTTTGACCCGGATCTGTTCACCATTTATGCCATTGCTGCCAGCGGGATTTCGGCGGAGCAGTTGGAAAAATCGGTGCTGAATCAGATTGACAAGGTTATCAATACTGGCATTACCGATGTCGAACTACAGAAACTGAAAAATCAAAAGCTGATGGAGTTTTACCGGACGATGGAAACCATCAACGGAAAAGCGAACTCGCTCGGCACGTACGAACTGTATTTCGGGGATTACAAAAAACTCTACGAAGCCCCGTCACTGTATGAGAAGGTGACGAAAGAAGACGTTCAGCGCGTAGCGAAAATGTATCTGACCGCCCGCAATCGCACGGTAGGTTATCTGCTCCCGGAACCGAAGGCCAATCCAGTAAAAAGTAATTGATTTCTCAATAGAGGTACGAAAACACAGCTATTTAGTCTGTGTTTTGTATACACCTGTGCTAAAATAAGCCTTTAAAAATGAAGTATACAGCGTTAATAATCATTGCCCTGCTCATTGCGGGTAAGTCTGTTGCCCAGACCTTTAAAGTGCCCCCGTATCAGAAATTCAAGCTCAAAAACGGGATGACGGTCTACCTGCTGGAGCAGCACGAAGTACCCCTCATCAATGTCTCGGCGGTGTTCGATGCGGGTGCTGTGCAGGACGGAAACCGCTATGGACTTGCCAACATGGCCGCCGACGCACTGCTGTTTGGCAGTTCTAAATACACAAAGGCGCAACTGGAAGAAAAAATCGAGTATGTCGGGGCCAGTGTCGATACCTACGCGGGCAAAGAAGTGGCTAAACTAACGGCTTCCTTTGCGGTGAAGGATCAGGATTTACTGTTCGATATTATTCAGGATGTCATCACGAAACCGACCTTCGATCAGGCTGAATTCGACAAGTATAAACAGCGGCAGTTGCTCCAGTTAACCCAGCAGAAAGAAAGCCCGCGCAGTGTCATTGGCTCCTATTTCAGCCGGTTTGTCTTTGACGGCCATCCGTACGCAAACCCACTTACGGGCACGCCAACGTCCGTTTCGGCGGTTGCCGCAACCGATGCGCGACAATTTTACCAGAAAAACTACACCACCGACCGGGCTGCTATTGCCATAGTCGGCGATTTCAATACGGCGGCTATGAAGAAACGCATCACCGACCTGTTTGGCACCTGGAAGACAGCCCCCGCTACATCGCCCGCACTGACCAATCCCACAGTTGCTTTCGACAAGAACCGGGTGCTGCTGGTCAATAAAGACGACGCCCGCGAAACAACGTTTCTTATTGGTGGCAAAGGCATTACGCAGAACAACCCCGATTTCATTCCGGTAACGGTTGTCAACACCATTTTTGGTGGGCGGTTCACGTCCTGGCTGAATGACGCCCTGCGTGTGAATTCGGGGTTAACGTACGGAGCCAGCAGCCGCTTCGGCACCTACCGACAAAGCGGCACATTCGCCATTTCGACCTTTACCAAAGTCAGCACGACAACCCAGGCTATTGATATGGCCTTGCAGGTGCTCGACAGCTTACACCGCACGGGTATCGACGAAAAAGCGTTGACATCGGCCAAAAACTACGTAAAAGCGGACTTCCCACCCCGATACGAATCGGCTACCGAACTGGCAAATCTGCTGACCGATATGTTTAGCTTAGGCTTCGATGAGTCGTTTATCAATAATTTTCAGAAGAACGTCGATGGCCTGACCGTTGCCAAAACGCGCCAGATTATCGACCAGTATTTCCCAAAAAACAACCTTCAGTTTGTGCTGATTGGCAAGGCCGATGCCATTCGGGATAAAGTGAAAAAATACGGAACCATCACCGAAAAAGAAATAAAAGCCGACGGGTTTTAAAACGTAGCGTGGTGCTTCAGCCCGCGTAGCCGCAGGCTAAGTTGTAGAGAAAGAGTAGTTCCAACTTAGCCTGCGGCTACGCGGGCTAAAGCACCGCGCTACGCAATTTCCATAAATTCCCTTACCTTTGCCCTGAGTTTTCGGTGCCTGATGCTGCTTCGTGGTAGCTTTCACGGCTTAAAAGGGAATCCCGTGTAATACGGGAGCTGTCCCCGCAACTGTAAGTCTTTAACAAAATCGGTTCATTCTACATAGCCACTGCGTTGATTATCAGCGCGGGAAGGCCCGAACCGACGAGACGAGCCAGGAGACCTGCCGACAACCATCCGTTGTTCTGACGTTCGGAGGAAACGTCCCAATCGCGTGCCGGTTTAGCACTTATTTTTACATTAATCGTGGGAACGAGAACCCTTCATTGGTGGGTATCGGGTCTGTTTTTTAGCCTGTTGGCGGCTACGAACAGCTTCGCCCAAACCGATTCATCAGCGATTCAGTCGAATCGTTTGGGAACGGTTGTGTCGCTGTCGGCAGTGACGGTGCGGGCTATTGCACCCGAACGGTTCCTGGTCGGCCAGAAGCTTCAGCGCATCGACTCGGCCACCATCCGGCAGTTTCAATTCGGCTCGCTCACCGATTTGCTGACGTTCAATACTCCGCTGGCATTCAAAAATTACGGTCCCGGTCAGTTGGCAACGGTTTCGTTTCGCGGAACATCGGCCAGTCACACGGCGGTACTTTGGAATGGGATTAACATTAACCAGCCCAATCTGGGACTGACGGATTTTTCGACGCTGCCCGTTGCCGGTTTCGATAAGTTAGCTGTGCAATATGGCTCTTCGGCCAGTGTCGTCGGCTCCGATGCGGTGGGCGGAAGTATTCTGCTGGGAAGTACGCCTATCTGGCGTCCGGGTATTCAGGTAACGCTTGGACAGCAGTTCGCCAGTTTCCAGAATAACCAGACGCAGGTCGGGTTTCGATATGCGTCTGCAATGGGGCAAAATTGGAAACTGTCGGGCAAGACGTTTGCGTACCGGAGCCAGTTCAATAATGTTTATCCGTATACCGAACGCCGAAATTATTTTCTTGAGCCGACCACGACAGCGCAACGCGGGGTTGTGCAGGACTTGTATTTTCTGCACAAAAGCGGGCGGCAACTTTCTGTGAATGTGTGGGTTACGGACAACGATTTGATTGTCACGCCAAACGATACCATTGCCCGAGAACGCACCCGCACCCAGTCGGCCCGGTTCTTAACAACCTATGAATCAAGCAATTTTACGCTTCGGCTGGGCTGGATAAACGATGTGCTCGATTACGCAAAAGGCAATTTCAGCACCCCGTCTCATACCCAAACGAATCGGTTTATTAGCCGCGCCGAACGGGAATTTTCTTTGCTGCCCAATAAAGCCAATACGTCACTAAATCTGCGGGTTGGGGGTGAATGGTCACACTATCGCACGCGAACGGATGGCTATGGCGGGCAATTAATCGAAGAAGACCGGGGCGATTTATACGCGCTGTTACGACTGCAAACAACCCGCTGGCTCGTGTCGGCCAATATTCGGCAGGCATTTGTAACCCGATTCAATCCGCCCCTCACGCCATCACTCGGAGCGGAATACCGCCTTGTCAAACACCCGCGCTTTGCGCTAACGGCCAAAGGAGCCGTCAGCCGCAGTTACCGCGTGCCAACCCTCAACGAACGCTACTGGATTGAGTTAGGAAACCCAAATCTGTTGCCCGAAAGCGGCTTTAATCTGGAAACGGGCCTATCCGCAAACGTTCTCCTCACCGATTACCTGACCTTAACCACCGAAGCGACAGCCTATCGCAATCGGGTAGACAACTGGACGTACTGGAATCCGGCGACCGATTACCATGTCGAAAATTTGCAGTTGGTACTGGCTCGCGGGGGCGAACTAACGGCCTCGCTGGCATACGTTCGCAACGGCTGGCGGGCGGGTTTGCGGATGGGATACGCCCTGACACGCTCTTCACAGGAGCGGGCGTATGACACCTATTCGCAGGATGTTGTGGGCAAGCAACTCCCCTATGTGCCAGTGCATACAGGAACGCTCAACGCCTACCTGCAACGGGGCCAAACGCGCCTGACGGTGCAGACACAGGCCACCTCACGCCGGTACATCACGTTTGACAATAGCCAGTTTTTCAACGGCGTTATGCTGGCAAATGTGCTGATCGAACATACCACGAAATTGGGTCCGGTGCCGGTTCGGATACAGGGACAAATCAACAATGTGTTCGACGCATTAGCCATCAGCGTGAAGCGAAACGCGCTGCCGGGGCGCAACTGGGCACTTAATCTGCTTATCAATTTTCCATCCAATACACAATGAAGTATCTATCAATCAACAAAATTGCGCTGGGTTTACTGGCCCTGAGCATCTGGAGCTGCAAAACCACTGACCCGGAACCAACGCCCTATGAATCAGGCGTGTATATTTTAAATGCTGGCAACTTTTTCAGTAATAACGGCACTGTTTCCTTTCTGCCACGCGATGGCAATACGGTTGCAACCAGTATTTTCCAGACCGCCAACCCGTCATTATCCTTGATTGGCGGGGTGCAGGGCTACACAGAGGTTAATGGTAAAGGGTTAATTCTGGTGGATAATTCTACGGCCGGACTGGATAAGGTTGAAATTGTTGAGACCAATACGTTCAAGTCCCGCGCTACCTTAAAAACGCCCGACATTGAAAACCCGCGTCAGGTCATTCAGGCGGGGCCGAATAAAGCCTACATCAGTTGCTGGGATGTTTCTGGCTCTGGTAGTGCATTTTATAAAGACCCCGGCTACATTGCGGTGGTCGATTTAAACACCAGTACAGTTAGCAAAAAAATACCGGCGGTGAAAGGCGTCGAAGGTATGGTCATAGCTGGCACCGAAGCCTTTGTGGGAAGCAACGCCTACAGTGGCGACAAAACCCTGCTGATAATTGACGTCAATACCGACGAAGTGAAGCAACGCATTGATTTCGGGTCAACACCGGAGCCGATTGCACTCGACGCGGACGGTAAATTATGGATACGGACCGGCAAAGAAATGGTTCAGCTTAACCCATCAGACCGTACGGTTGCCAAGCGGTTAACATTTGCGGCTACACTCAGCAACGTAATTATTGGCCCCGACAAACGAACCTTTTATTATAGCCTGAGTGGCAAAACCTACAGCTTTCCCACAAGCGCGAACACAGGTACCGGCAGCGTAATCATTTCGCGTTCGTTCAGTGCGCTGGGCATCGACCCACAAACCAAACGAATTTACGGGAGCCAGAACCCGCAACTTTACACACAGGCAGGTTATGTACTTCGTTACGAATCGACGGGTGTGTTGATCGACTCGGTCAAAGCCGAAATTGCTCCATCAGGATTTTACTTCCGATGAGCAGGCAGGAAGCGATTATGAACTGGAGCGGGGGCAAAGATTCGGCCCTCGCGCTGCACTATAGCCTGCAATCGGGGCGGTGGAACATACGCCGTTTGCTAACCAGCGTCAATGATGCGTATGGCCGGATTAGCATGCACGGCGTTCGGACGGAACTGCTCATCGCACAGGCCGAACGCATCGGCATTCCGGTGCAGATGCTGCAACTGTCGGGCAATGTGTCGATGGCCGAATACAATACTCGGATGCGCGAAACGCTTCAACCCATTCAGGAACAGGGCGTTACGCATTCTATTTTCGGCGATATTTTTCTGGAAGACCTACGACAATACCGGGAAGAGCAGTTGGCGCGGGTACAGCTAACAGGCGCGTTTCCGCTCTGGCAACGGAACACCACCGAACTGATGCATGAATTTGTCGATTTGGGCTTTCGGGCGGTACTGGTCTGCGTGAATGAGAAGCACCTCAATGCTGATTTTCTGGGCCGCGAGCTGAATCTGGATTTACTGAAAGACCTGCCCAAACCCGTTGACCCCTGTGGAGAAAATGGTGAGTACCACTCTTTCGTCTATGATGGCCCTATCTTTTCCAGTCCGGTCCCGTTCATGAAGGGCGAGATTGTCCGGCGAAGTTATACACCCTCGGGCAGTACCGACTGCCATACCGACGAATCGGACCGCAACTGGGACACTGGTTTCTGGTATCAGGATTTACTACGTCAAGAATAAGCCGAAAAGCTTTTCATACAAACAGCCGTGCCGAAAATGATTTGGGCACGGCTGTTTTGTGTTTTCAACTTTCGCAGATTAGAAGAGCCGGCCCAGAAAGATCAGTACAATGGCTCCGCCTACAGCAATAAGCAGGTTCATAACTAAACCGTCATTGTCGGGATCGTTACCAAGCCGACGGGCAATGAAACCACCCACAAAGCCGCCTACAATGCCAAGTAAAATATTGATAATCATTGAGTGATGGCTATCCATAACTCGACTGGCGATGAAACCGGCGACCCCGCCGATTAAGATAGAATACAAAAAGCCCATAGTTTTTAAGAGTTTAAGGTCTGCCAACGTGGCACTGCAATGGTAAACAAAAGGATTCACTATTGGATTATGATAGGATAAATTTGATTGAAAAGTCTGACCGTCAATGGGTATAAACAGGCACAAAAATCATTTTAGCATACAGATATCTATTTCATAGGTAAATAGCCAATCGTCTCCCGTTTCGGGCCAACTATATGAACAAGTTTTCATCAGCCCAACGCTCCGTATTTTCCCGTCGGGCAATTGTTCTCTCCACAGCAGGCCTGCTGGTTGGCGGAACGTTTATCGGAGCCTACCAAAATCGAAATCTCAACGCAGCATCGGGCCAGTACCTGACCAGTTTGTTCGCCCAACTAAGCGACGACGATAAGCACGACCCCAAGTATGCGGTGGGGAGCTTAAACGTAGCCCCCGGACTGGAAGCGACGCTCTTTGCGGCCGAGCCAATGCTCACCAACCCAACCGACATTGACGTGGATGCGCGGGGCCGGGTTTGGGTGTGCGAAGCCTATAACTACCGACCTGCCGTAAATGGTAATCCAACCCGCAAGGAAGGCGACCGCATTGTGATTCTGGAAGATACCAACGGCGACGGCAAAGCCGATGTCAGTAAGGTTTTCTACCAGGACCCCAGCATCGAATCGCCATTGGGCATTTGGGTGCAGGGCAACAAAGTGATTGTGTCCGATAGCCCCAACGTATGGATACTGACCGACGAAAACGGCGACGATAAAGCCGACAAAAAAGAACTGCTCTTTACGGGCATCGGGGGTGAACAGCATGACCACGGCATGCATACGTTCGTGTTCGGGCCGGACGGCAAGTGGTATTTCAACTTCGGCAACGCGGGCGAACAACTGCTCGATAAAGACGGACAGCCTGTGATTGACATTGTTACCGGCAAAGCCATTAACAAGCAGAATTTCAAACAGGGCATGGTTTTCCGCTGCGATCCCGACGGAAAAAATGTTGAAATGCTGGGCCAGAACTTCCGTAATAACTACGAAGTGGCGGTCGATTCGTATGGTACGCTCTGGCAGTCGGATAATGACGATGATGGCAACAAAGGCGTTCGCATCAACTACGTTATGGAAGGCGGCAACTACGGCTATACCGACGAGTTGACGGGGGCAGGCTGGCAGGCCAACCGGGAGAATATCGAACCCGAAATTCCGCGTCGCCACTGGCACTTGAACGACCCCGGTGTTGTACCGAATCTGCTCCAGACGGGTGCCGGTTCGCCAACGGGCATTATCGTTTATGAAGGTAAACTCCTGCCCGAGGTGTTTCGCAATCAGGTCATTCACTGCGATGCGGGGCCGAACGTAGTACGGTCGTATACGGTACAAAAAGAGGGTGCAGGCTATAAAGCCGAGATTGTGAATGTACTCGAAGGAGCGCGTGACCAGTGGTTTCGTCCGGCCGATGTGTGCGTCGCACCCGATGGTTCATTAATCGTTGCCGATTGGTACGATCCGGGCGTGGGCGGTCACCAGGCGGGTGATCAGAATCGGGGCCGCGTGTATCGCATTGCACCTCCAAACACGCCGTATGTTCAACCGAAAGTTGATTTAACGACTACAGACGGTGCTATTGACGCGTTGCAAAGTCCGAACATGGCCATTCGCTATGCGGGTTGGCAGAAACTCCGCGAGATGGACAAAAAGGCCGAAAAAGCACTGGCTAAACTCTACAAAACGTCGGATAACCCAAGGATGCAAGCCCGAGCATTGTGGTTGTTGAGTAAGCTCGACAAAGGCTCGAAATACATCGAAACGGCGTTGAAAAGCGATAATTCAGATATGCGCATTGCTGCACTCCGGGCCGCTCGTGAGGGTAAAGGCGACATTATTCCGTACCTGAAGCAATTAGCCAATGACCCGGAACCACAGGTTCGTCGGGAGGTTGCCATTGCTTTGCGCCTGAACAAATCACCTGACGCACCAGCAATATGGGCGCAGTTGGCCAGTCAGTATGATGGCAAAGACCGCTGGTACTTAGAAGCACTCGGCATCGGTGCAGACGGCAACTGGGATAGTTACTATACTGCCTGGATTAAGCAAATGAACAACGATCCACTGGCAAATGCTGGTGGCCGCGATATTGTCTGGCGTGCCCGCACCAAGGAATCGGTACCGATGCTGGCTAAACTGGCCGGTGACCCGTCGGTTGACCTCAGCCAGCGGTTGCGCTACTTCCGGGCGTTTGATTTCAACCCCGGTGCTACTGAGAAATCAAACGCGCTGCTGGGAATTTTGCAGGCCAACAGCGGTTCGACCGACGTGACAAAACTGGCCCTGCGCCATCTCGACCCGGCTTTTGTGAAAAGTTCGCCAGTGGCAACGACTGCGCTCAACAAGCTCATGAACGATGTGTATGGAACGCCCGAATACGTTGAACTCGTCACACGGTATGAGCCAGTTTCCGAAAACGCCAATCTGAAAAAACTGGCCGTTCAGAAAGCGATGGACGGCATGGGACGCGATGCGGCCCGGCAGTTACTCAAGCAACAGGGTGGGCCAATGGTTTGGGAGGTTATCAATGGTACCAACCCTGAAGCTGCTGTTAACATGCTGGTAGCCCTGCGCCGGGTTGGGAACAAAGAGTCGATTGACATCCTGAAAACGGTCGCATTGGACGAAAAACGGCCAATGGCGTTACGTCGGGAAGCGACCCAGTCTTTAGGAGGAAGCATGGAAGGCGAAGATTTGGTTATCAGCTTATTGAAATCCGGTGACATCAAAGGCGACTACAAATCGGCTGCCGTTCAGGGGGTTAGCGGTGCATGGCGCAAAAATATTCGGTTGCAGGCAGCCAGTTTCTTAGATGCTGCTCCGGGTGCGGAAGGCAAGAAACTACCCGGCATGAATGAGTTGCTGGCCATGAATGGCGATGCGACCAAAGGCGTTAGTGTATTCAAAAACAATTGCTCTATTTGCCATCAGGTCAACGGAGAGGGCATGGATTTCGGTCCTAAACTCTCCGAAATTGGCTCGAAACTGCCCAAAGAAGGGCAATACTTAGCCATCCTGCACCCTGATGCTGGGATCAACTTCGGGTATGAAGGCTGGGAGGTGAAATTTAAAGACGGTAGTTCCATGACCGGAATTGTGTCGAGCAAAACCGAAACCGATTTGCAAATGAAATTTCCGGGTGGCGTTGTGCAGAACTACAAAATGGCCGATGTCGTGTCGATGAAACAAATGGATTCCTCGATGATGCCGTCCGGTTTGCAGGAGGCCATGAGCACCCAGGAACTGGTTGATTTAGTAGCGTATCTATCAAATTTGAAAAAGAAATAATCCGAACCAGGATTTTAACCAGATTTAAACGATTAAACAAGATTGCTGACGCTATCTACAACATCCTGAAAATCGTTTAAATCTGGTTAAAATCCCGGTTCAGACACCCTAACTATGCAACGACGCAACTTTGTAAAATCAACCGTTGGCCTGGCAGGAGCCGCCGTTACAAGCGAATCCATAGCGGGCAACTGGCATTCGCAGCCTGTTTCTCTGGCTAAAAATAATTTCAAACTCAGATATGCCCCGCACTTTGGCATGTTCGAGAACAGCGCAGGGAAAGACCCAATCGACCAGCTAAAGTTTATGGCCGATGTGGGTTTTACGGCACTGGAAGACAATGGCATGATGGGTCGTGAACCGGCGTTGCAAACCAAAATCGGCGAGGAAATGGCCCGGCTTGGTATGGCAATGGGCGTTTTTGTACTCGACAAAGGCGGTAATTCGCAGAACACGCTTGCTGCTGGAAAACCCGAATTTATTGACATTTTCCTGAACGGATGCCGGAAAGCCGTTGAGACCGCCAAGCGCGTCAATGCAAAGTTTACGACGGTTGTGCCCGGCGACTTCGAGCGGAATCTACCCATCGGTATTCAAACGGGGCACGTCATTGATGCACTACGCCGGGGAGCCGACATTCTGGCACCCGCCGGATTAACGATGGTACTCGAACCCCTCAGCGATTCGCCTAATTTGTTTCTGCGAACATCGGACCAGACGTATGAAATCTGCCGGGCCGTGAACAGTCCATCCTGCAAGCTGCTGTTCGATATTTACCACATGCAGAAAAACGAAGGCCATATTATTCCGCACATCAACTGGTCGTGGGATGAAATTGGTTATTTTCAGATTGGTGATAATCCCGGCCGCAACGAACCGACTACGGGAGAAATTAATTACAAAAATATATTCAAGCACGTTTATCAGAAGCAGAAGGAAGCGGGCCGCGATTATATTTTCGGCATGGAGCACGGTAAATCCCAGAAGGGAAAAGAAGGTGAAGCAGCCCTCATCAAAGCGTATCTTGAATCGGATAGTTTCGCCGTATAAACTGGCGATAACTTAATATGTAAATGGGTAATCAGCGGTCAATTTGACCGACCTGATTACCCATTTAGCATATACTCAATTTCTTTTTTAAAGAACAACGACCGAGTTCTCTTCGCTCGATACACCGCTGGCTACGTACTTATCGGCAGCCGAATCGTTTGTCCATGTCGTTCCGTCCAAAATGTACCGGTACTGGTATTCGCCACCAACGGGCAATTCAACCGTCGTTTTGTACGAACCGTCTTTCTGTTTTTTCAGCGTCTGGGCACCAGCGTCCCAACCATTAAATTCACCGGCCAGGGCGACCGTTTTCGCACCGTTGACGGCCTCAGCCGACAATTCAAACGTCACTTTTGCAAGTGGCTTGCTTTTGAGAAATTGTTTGGCAACTGCCATAGAGGTTGATTAGTTGATTTTCAGTGCAAAATTATAATACAAAAGGCATAATAACATAATTATCAAGCAATTAAGGGTTAAAATTCTTTAAATATTCATAATTATTGCATATTGATTTATACTCTGTATTCTAAAAAACGTCCTATTTTCAATCCGGAATAAGGTGTTATACTATGATTGTATGGTGCCTTACTCAATTCGTATAACTTCGATACGTCCGCGTCCAGTGCCAGGCGCCCACGAAAGCAATCAGACAGAAAACGGCATACTCAACGCCAACCAGTTTAACCCCTTTTGTAAAGTACATATACGTGCTGATGATGTCAACCAGAAACCATACCCACCAGCACTCCAGTTTTTTATGAATCATCATAAACGTGCCAATAATACTCATCACTGTCGTGAACGAATCGAGATACGGGAACGCGCTGGGTTTGCTGAACAGGACCGGAAACCAGATATGCAGATTCTGCGCAAACGTGCCCAGCACGAGTGTAGCCATCAATCCTCCCAGCAAAACCAATACCAGAGGCCGACCTAACAGCCGGGTAATGCGGAGTTCATTACGCGGGTCGGCTTCCTGTGCACGGGGGTGCGTCCATCGCCACCAGCCCTGTAAATTGGTCACAAAAAAGAATACCTGCAAAAACATATCGGGGTAGAGCTGAATCTGGTAGAACAGAAAGAAAAACAGCAACACACTGCCCGCACCAATTGGCCAGCTCCAGACATTGGCGCGGGCGGCAAGCCACGTAGCCACAGCACCTGATAAGGCCCCGAAAAACTCCAGATAACTCATTGGGTAATCCCACAGCGTAAAGAAAATAGTGCGGATATCGAAAAAATCGGTCATGAATGGAAAAAAATCGGCTGGGGTTCTCTACTTTAACTGCGCGAAAGTACGGATTAACCCTTTCCTAAACCTCTACATATGCAACGGATTGCTATGCTCGGGGGCGGCTTCATTGGCCGCTTCTATGCCGACTCTATTCATGGACAGCGCAGCCGCGACAAGGTTGTTGCCATTTACGCCCGCCGGGACGAAACCGCCCAAAAATTCAAAGCTGATTACGGCTGTGACATTGCTTCGACCGATATGGAGGCCGTCATTGCTCACCCCGATGTGGACATGGTGTGCATTGCACTCCCCAACAACATTCACGAAACGGCGGTGAATCTGTGCGCCAAACACAAAAAATCGGTGGTGTGTACGAAGCCTCTGGGCCGCACCGCCGAAGAAGCCCTGCGGATGATGGAAACGGCCGAAGAAGCCGGTATTTTCGCGGGCTATCTGGAAGACCTGTGCTATACCCCGAAGTTTCTGAAAGCGTTGGAGAGCGTTAAAAACGGGGCACTGGGTCGTATTTTATGGGCTAAGTCGCGCGAAACCCACCCCGGCCCGCACTCCGACTGGTTCTGGGACAAAGAGCAGGCTGGTGGCGGCTGCATGCTCGATTTAGGCTGTCATTGCGTCGAAATTGCCCGTAATTTTATCGGGAAAGATGTTAAGCCCGTTGAGGTTATGTGCTGGGCCGCTACGCAGGTAAAACCCATCGACGCCGAAGACCACGCCATCGCGCTGGTGAAGTATGAGAATGGAGCCATTGGTCAGTTTGAAGTAAGCTGGGCGTTTCGGGGCGGTATGGACCTGCGCGATGAGGTCATGGGCACCGAAGGCACCATCTGGATCAACAATTTCCTGCGGACGGGCTTCGAGATGTACACGTCGGGCAAGGGCGCGGATTACGTAGCCGAAAAGGCCGAGAGCAATACCGGCTGGCTTTTTCCCGTCGGCGATGAAGTAAATGACCTCGGCTACAATCACATGTTTACGGACATGTTCAAATCGGCGGAAGACGGTCGCCAACCCGCCGAAACGTTTTACGACGGCTACATTGTGAATGCCGTGCTGGATGCTGCTTACAAATCAGCCGAAACGAAGCAATGGGAAAAAGTAAATCTCCCCGTCTGGCGCGGTCAGGAAGGCCTTAAACCAGAGTCTACCCTCGTTGAGTACGACGCCGACCACTACCTCATCAAGCAGGAAATGACCCACGATGGACGTAACAAGGTGATTTTGAAAGAGAAAGCCAGTGGGAAAATCATCGAGCGGGATGTAGTGTGATAAACAGAATCAGGCGCGGGTAATATTGCCCGCGTCTGTACGCTTGTATGTATGCAGGAAGGAAAGGTTTATACGGCAAAAACGGAATCTAACATCTTTGCCTTGGAATTACTCAAGGGTGTTGAGCCAAATTATGGTAGACTGGTATGGGAAGTTGCATTGTCAATAAATGGACGTGATGTAACTTCAAACTATTTCAGATGGGAAAATTATGTGCATTATGATTTGGAGCGTTATAATCCCTTATCGCCCGATCAAAAGTACTTTTTCATTCCAGATGAAAGCCAAAGTTTCGTAATATTGACAAGTAGTTCAAGAAAAATTCAATTACCTCGTGGAGAAAGCGGGCACTTCATTGGAAATTCATATTATGGAAATTACCTGCTGTGTGTATATACTCAGGAGGTGGTTCTGATCAATCTCACCAATTTCTTGACTAATCAAATTAGATTATTTAATGATTTGTATGATTACTCACTTTACATTAGCAAATCTCATTTTGAAAATGGACAGCTAATTATAGAAGGAATGCTACAAGGTGATGTTGTCAAGTACCGATATAATTTTGAATCCCTGACGGTTGAACTTATTTAACGTACTGAAAGATATGTTGAGTGTCAAAGCTATATATGACGGTAAAAGTCTGAAACTCCTGGAGCCGGTAGACATACAGGTTCCTCAGGAAGTGATCATTACTTTTTTGCAGGACAACCCCAATGTCTCAATCCCGAACAGCGATGTAGGTGGAACCGATATTCAGCGACTTGTTGAACAGAGTAAGGCATTCGCTTTCCTTGCAGATGAGGAAGAAGATGTTTATACAGATGCTGATCTAAAAGTTAAGTATTGATGAGCCGAGGGACAATTGTCTTAACCAAGTTTCCATTTACCGATCTTAGTGCAACAAAAAGACGACCCGCTTTGGTATTGTCTTCAGATAACCCGGTCGATCCAGACGTAATTGTGGCATTCATCTCATCTGTGATTCCAATTTCTCCGGGCAACACAGATTTTGTTCTGGATGTATCTCATCCCGATTTCATGGCTACCGGCCTCACTAAAACATCAGTTTTTAAGATGGACAAACTGGCTACGCTGGATAAAGAAATTTTCACCGGCGAATTAGGTGAAGTGAGTCCAATTCTATACGCCGAACTTAAACTAAGACTGAGGGTTGCCTTAGACCTTTAATAATTTCCAAACTCAATGTGGTTAGAAAATAAAAAAATTGTTGTCATTGGCGGCACAACGGGCATGGGCCTGTCGGCGGCAATGGCGTTCGTTCGGGAAGGTGCCCAAGTCGTCGTTGTTGGACGAAACCCGGAAAGCTGCACACTGGCCGAGCAACAACTCGACGGCAACGGACTGGCGATGTCGGGCGATGCCGCCGACCCGCAAACAGCTCCCAAAGCCATTGCGCTCTGTCAGCAGATTTTCGGTGGTTTCAACGGACTTTACCATGTAGCGGGCGGCAGTGGCCGACGGTTTGGTGACGGTCCGCTTCACGACATCACGCTCGATGGCTGGAACTATACCGTCAACTTAAATTTAACTTCACTTATGCTGTCAAATCAGGCGGCCGTTCGGGCATTCCGGGCGCAGGGTGGCGGTGGTGTTATTCTGAATATGGGTTCCGTGTTGGGGTCGCGGCCCTCACCGGCCTATTTTGCTACCCATGCGTATGCAGCCATGAAATCGGCGGTGATTGGCTTCACAAAGTCGGTCGCTGCCTATTACGCCAATGACAACATACGGGTCAATGTACTGGCTCCGGCTCTGGTCGAAACACCGATGGCCCAGCGGGCGGCACAGGATGATACGATAATAGCCTTTACCAAAACCAAGCAGCCGCTCGATGGTGGACGCATTGGTCACGCCGACGATCTGGATGGAGCCGCCGTTTATTTCATGTCCGATCAGTCCTCATTCACAACGGGTCAGGTATTGACGGTTGACGGGGGCTGGAGTGTAAGCGAAGGGCAAATCTGAACGCCATTGACGTGATCGAAACACCCCGCCTGACGCTGATTCCGCTGACACTCCCGCAACTTCATTTGTATCTGGCAGACAATTATCAGTTGGAGAAGCGTTTGGGTCTAAAAAAAGGGCATCGTGAACGGGTTGAGCCACAAATAACCATCGTTCGGTATTTCACCATTCCGCGCCTGCAAAACCCGGCAACGTCCCCGCTTTTCAACACCATGTGGATGGCTATCGACCGCGAGAAACAGCAGTTTGTAGCCGAAGCTAAATTTAAAGGCGAACCCGACGAAACCGGAACCGTTGAGATTGGCTATAGCACCTATCCCGCACTTCATCGGCAGGGCTACATGACCGAAATGGTAAGTGGACTGGTCAATTGGGCGAGTGAGCAGAAAGGCGTCTGGCGCGTGGTGGCCGATACAGACGCGGAGAACGTGGCCTCGCAGAAAGTTCTGGAAAAGACGGGCTTCCGGCTCTTCGACCGAATTGAGAACATGCTCTGGTGGGAATATTTATATAACCAATAGGCGAACAGGTAGTAATTTTTTAAGGTAGAATTGACTATTTTGCGTGTCTTATATTTGTTCCAAAACCTGTATGAATTCACGTCGTAAATTTCTTCGCCAGCTTGGCGGCTCCTCTGCCCTGCTGGCCGGTGGCGCATCCCTTCTTATTCCGGGTCAGGTCGATGCCGGAGCCTACCGCGAAAGCCTGATCGAAAGCATTAAACCGCGCTCGGCAGCCGACACCATCAACCTCGCCCTGATTGGAGCCGGTATTATCGGGCATTTCGATCTCAACTGCGCCCTCAAAGTGCCGGGTACGAAAGTCGTTGCCGTAGCGGATCTATACGATCCTCGATTGGTGCGGGCCAAAGAGGTCTGGGGAAATGATATTTTTACCACCCGCGACTATCGCGAAATTCTGACCCGAAAAGACGTAGACGCGGTCCTGATCTGCGTACCCGACCACTGGCATGATCACATTTCAATTGCTGCACTCAACGCCGGGAAGCACGTGTATTGCGAAAAACCGATGGTGCATCATATCGACGAAGGATACGCCGTAATCGCAGCACATAAGAAATCGGGAAAGGTATTTCAGGTAGGAAGTCAGCGGGCGAGTGCGTCGGCTGTTCTCGAAGCAAAAAAACGGTATGAAGCGGGTGATATCGGCGAACTGACATCGGTAGAAGCTTTTCTGGACCGGACGGATGCGCTCGGTGCGTGGCAATATACCATGCCCCCAACGGTCGACCCGAAAGACCTCGACTGGACCACGTTCCTCGGCGACGCGCCCAAAAAACCGTTTGAGCCGGTCCGCTTTTTCCGGTGGCGCAACTACAAAGACTACGGCACGGGCGTAGCGGGCGATTTATTCGTTCACCTGCTCACGGGTCTTCATACCGTAACGGGCAGTTTAGGACCAACCAGCATCTACTCGCTCGGCGATTTGAACTACTGGAAAGATGGCCGCGATGCCTACGATTTGGTTACAGCACTGATGAACTACCCAAAAACGGCTACAAACGCGTCGTTCCCGCTGGCCATGCGCGTTAACCTGGCGACGGGTGCCGGTGGCGACATTCACACGCGTTTGGTTGGAACCGAAGGCGTAATCGACATCGGATGGAATTCGTTCACTCTGAACCGGCTTAAGCGTCCGAACGCGCCCATGTACAGCAAAGGGTATGATGCGCTCTTCACCTACCCGCAGGCCGTACAGGACCAGTTTGTTCAGCAATACGATCAGAAATACCCGGCCGGACAGTTTACCCGTGAGGTAAAAAATGAACCGGCCGTGTCGTTCAACGCGCCGGAAGGGTATGACGACCGGCTCGACCACATGATTGTGTTTTTCAACGCCATCCGCGAAAACAAACCATCTCTTGTTAAGGAAGATGCTGAATTCGGGCTTCGGGCGGCTGCACCGTCGCTGGCGGCTAACCTGAGCGTCGAGCAGAAACGGGTAATCAACTGGGACCCCATCACGATGAAACTGGCGAAAGCAGTATAATGGAGAATTTGATTCGCCAATATATTGACGCTTACAATCGGATGGACGTGTCGGGAATGGTTGCCTTGCTGCACGATGTTGTTGTGTTCGAGAATATATCGAACACAAACGGTGTCACAACGACCAGCGGCAAAACAGACTTCGAGATGTTGGCCCGCCAGTCGGCAAGTATGTTTAAAAGCCGCCGACAAACGATTCGTTCGCTCACCCTGGGCGAACGCACTGCCGCCGTCGAAATTGAGTTTGAAGCCGTCCTGGCTGTTGATTTGCCCACCGACCGTAACCTCCAGCGGCTCAAAGCGGGTGATACCATGCGGTTGCGGGGCGTAACGATGTTTGCCTTCAGCAACGGCAAAATTGCCCGCATTAGTGATTATAGCTAAAACAAGTTTGTCGTTCGTAGTTTGTCGTTCTAAGTTGCCGGCACACGGAATGGTGCAGTACGGATAACTCAAAAACGACAAACTACGAACCACACAACCCAAACTCCCCAACTCTTTGCAACCCGTACCCATAAAAACCACCGTTGTTGGCTCGATGCCGTTTCCGGGATGGCTTGAATTTTCAAGTCAGAATCTTGCTCAGTTTGGCCCCGCCGATATTAGCGAAATGATCGAAGATGCCGTTGTTGCATCGGTTCACGACCAGGTTACGGCTGGATTAGACGTTATTACTGACGGAGAACAAACCCGCTTCGACTTCAATCTGTCGTTTTACGGCTATATAAAGGGTATACAAAACAACGATACCGAACTGCGAAAATATGGACCACCCGCTCACGATCAGCGCGGCAAGCACAACATCGTTGAGCCGCTAACAGCACCAAAAGGCTTGGGTGTGGTGGAAGAATATCTGCGGTTAAAACGCTTAGCTCCTGAAGGACAAGGGCTGAAAGTTTCGATTCCGGGACCGTATACGCTTAGCGGTCGGTTGCTACCGGGTGATCTGTATAAAGATCGCTGGGAAGTAACAGAGGCACTATTGCCTTTGGTGAATAAAGAAATTGCGGATTTAGTGGCACTCGGTGTGCCTGAAATCTGCGTCGATGAACCGTCCATGTCGTGCTACGCCTACCGCGAAGACACGAAGCGGTTTGTCGATATTTTCAACCGGACAGTCGCGCCGGGTGTGGGTAAAACCCGCCTGTCGATGCATCTCTGCTTTGGCAATTACAAAGGCCGGTCGGTGGGAAAAAAGACCATCGCGCCCATGCTGCCCGATTTCATGGATATGACCGTCGATGAGCTTCACTCCGAAATGACCATCCTGAATTTTGCCGAAGTACACCTGCTGGAACGCTTCGCCGAAAAATTCGACGTAGCGGTGGGCGTCATCGACGTAAAAAGTTACTACATCGAAACACCGGAAGATGTAGCCGAACGCATACGAAAATGCCTTCCCTACGTTCCTGCCGAAAAATTGGCGGTTGCGCCCGACTGTGGCCTGAGTCAAACCGCCCGCTGGGCTGCTAAACAGAAATTAGCCAATATGGTGGCCGGAGCGAAACTTATTCGTGGGGAGGTCTGAACCGGGATTCTAACAAGATTTAAAGGATTTACGAGAGCGTTGATGACACATTCTACAGCGATTAAATGATTATCTACCTGTCTTGTAAAATCGTTTAAATCTGGTTAAAATCCTGGTTCAGATCACCAGCCAATTCGCAGCGTTCATTCGCCAGTTTGCTAAGGTTTTCATGTAAAAGCATCCGCGTTTTGGCATTATCGAAATGTTCACCGTAGGATGCCCGCAACTCTTTCCGCTTCATGGCTTCCAGAAAACGCCGGACATCATCGGGAGTTTCGAGCAAAAGCGGGGGCACTTCGGTAGGCTGGTCGGCGTCGTCTTTGGCAACCATCGTAAAATAGCTGGTATTGGTATGCTTGACCGTTCCTGATTTCACATTCTCGGCAATGACCTTTATACCGACAACCAACGATGTGCGGCCAACGTAATTCACCGATGCCATTAATGAGACCAGTTCACCCACCTCGACCGGTTGCCGAAAGTTGACCCCATCAACCGATACCGTTACGCAATATTGCCCCGCATGTTTGGCCGCACACGCATAGGCCAGCTTATCCATCAGCGATAGCAATATGCCACCGTGAACGCGCCCGCCGAAATTAGCATAAGCCGGAATCATTAGTTCGGTAAGTGTGGTGCGCGAGTGGCTAACGGGTTTGGCTGTCATAACCGGGATTTTTATGGCTTGAATGATGGACTGTGATTTTGCTTCGGGCATTCAACAAATATGAAAGAATTCAATAAGGTATAAAAATGAAGAAACCGCTCGTCATCTGAGCGGTTTCTAAACAAAATCAAGAAAATCATTTAAATCCAATAAATCCCGGTTCAGACAATTAAACGGCGAAACTTTCTCCGCAGCCGCAGGTCCGGGTAGCGTTCGGATTTTTGAACTGGAACCCTTTGCCGTTCAGTCCGTCGGAGAAATCAAGTTCCGTACCAGCCAGATAAAGCAGACTTTTACGATCCACTAAAATTTTAATGCCTTTATCTTCAACGAGGTGGTCGGTTGGTTGCTGGGTGGCATCAAACTGAAGATCATACATCAGGCCCGAACAACCCCCGCCTTCAACCGCCACACGAATGGCCGTATTTTCAGCCAAACCGTCCTTCTGACGGAGTTCAACAATCTTGTTTCGGGCAATATCTGAAACCGTAACCATAGTTGTAATTTGGTCAATTTTGACGCATATCAATGCTATTCTCTATAACTTTCGGCCAAACAGAAAAGTTCTTACTCTGGTCCGAACAGGCTCCGGCTGTTCGTTTCTTATTCTCAATCGAACAACCGAAGCCTGTTCGGAACAGCCATGCTAACAAACGTTGAACACATCGGCATTGCCGTTCGCGACATTGCCGCATCAAATGCGTTATTTACAAAACTACTCAATAGAGCGCCCTATAAAGCCGAAATGGTTGAGTCAGAGGGAGTAGCAACGTCGTTTTTCCGCATAAATGAGACTAAAGTTGAACTGCTCGAAGCAACCATCCCGGATAGCCCGATAGCAAAGTTTCTGGAGAAAAAAGGGGAGGGAATTCACCATATTGCGTTTGAAGTCGATGACATTGAAGCCGAAATGAAGCGACTAAAGGCCGAAGGATTTACGTTACTGAGTGACATTCCCAAACGCGGAGCCGACAATAAATTAGTGTGTTTCCTGCACCCAAAAGCCACAAACGGTGTATTAATTGAACTGTGTCAGGAAATTAAGGAGTAGCCTAATGAACCATACAAAAGAGAGATTTTTAGTTGGATTGCTTGTTTTTGCCGCAACCGCCGTTCACGCCCAGTTGCCCGGTAATGCCGCCCGCTACACACAGCCCGGCGTTGACGTCAAACACTACGCATTTTCGCTCACCCTGAGTGACTCAACAAACCGCATTAAGGGCGAAGCTACCATCCAGTTTACCCGCGCCGACGACCGGCAAACGGTTTGGTTCGACCTGATTAGTGCCAAGTCAGACTCGGCAACAACAGGGATGCTTGTGCGCTCGGTCAGTTTGCCCGATGGGAAGCCGGTTCCGTTCAGCCAGCGCAACGACCGGGTGTTTATCAATTTACCCCCGGCCCAACCGGACCAGGTATCCGAAGTCATCATCCGGTATGAAGGCACTCCGGCGCGGGGCCTGATTATCAGCCAGAACAAATTTGGCGAACGGACCTTCTTCGGCGACAATTGGCCGAACAATGCCCGAAATTACCTGCCCGTTATTGACCATCCATCCGACAAGGCAACTTGTTCATTTACCGTAAATGCTCCGGTAGCCTACCGAGTCATATCGAACGGTAAGCTCTTGAATGAAAGCACATTGCCCAACAATCGCAAGCTGACACGCTGGCAGGAAAATACGCCCATTCCAACGAAAGTAATGGTAATTGGCGCGGCCCGGTTTGCCGTTGAAGATGTTGGTGCCGTAAGTGGGGTGCCGGTGCAAAGCTGGCTTTATCCTAACGATAGTCAGAAAGGGTTCATTGATTACCGCCCGGCCAAAGAGATTCTGCAATACTTTATTGATAAGATTGGACCCTATTCGTACGAGAAATTAGCCAACGTAGAATCGACAACGGTTTTTGGCGGAATGGAAAACGCGAGTTGTATTTTCTACAACGAAAAAGTGATTGTTGGCCGTAAGGATTCAGATGTGGAAGCTTTGCTGGCGCATGAAATTGCACACCAGTGGTTTGGCAATTCCGCCACCGAATCCGACTGGTCGCAGCTTTGGTTAAGTGAGGGATTCGCTACGTATTTCTCGGCTCTCTACCTCGAACACGCCTATGGCAAAGACACGCTCAACGCCGTACTGAACCAGAATAAAGGCCAGATTTTTCGGTACAGCGCACTCAAACCGAAGGGCACTATCGTTGACTCGACCACCACAAATTTGATGGACTTACTAAATCCAAACTCCTACCAAAAAGGCGGTTGGGTGTTGCACATGCTCCGTAACGAGCTCAGCGACGACGTTTTCTGGAAAGGCGTTCGGGCCTATTATGAGCGATTTCGCAACCGTAATGCCCAGTCATCCGATTTACAGGCCGTCATGGAGAATGTATCGGGTAAGAGGTTAGGTACGTTTTTTCAGCAATGGCTATACCAGCCCGGCTATCCCGAAGTTGTGTGGGGAACGACATACGACGAGGCTAAAAAAGCACTAATAATTGATGTTCGGCAGGCGCAGCGTTCGGGCACGTTCTTCACCATACCCCTCACGTTCAGCATCCGGGGTGCAAACGGCCGCGAACTTTCCCGCACCACCCGCCTGACCATGACCGAACAAACTCAAACGTTCACCGTCCCGCTGGCCACCAAACCCGCTTCGGTAACCATCGACCCGGACAATATCGTACTGATGCGGGCGGTACAAATGGGTAAGTAAATTCCTAACTTGCCAGTGCAAAAACGGCCCCAACAGCCTCTGGCTGTTTGACTAAACAAACATAATTAGTCGCTTCGCGACCCAAACAGCCAGAGGCTGTTTGGGCCATTAACTACCCTCGCCATGCTCAAGCACGTTTCTATCCAGAATTTCAAAAGCCTGAAAGACGTCACGCTCGACCTTCAGAAAGTGAATTTGCTCATCGGTCCGAACAACTCCGGTAAGACAAATTTTCTGAAGGCACTGGAGTTTATGAGTATTGGCTCCCAAACAGTATACGGGCCTGATGAAGTTTTCAAAATGTTGCATGCTAACTCATTTAAAAAGCAAAGGCAAATCGGGATTCATATTGACGTTTATCTGCAAGGTAAAAGACTGTTAATGGGGTACACGATGGGCATTAATCGCCGAACTAATGCTCCTTATAAGGCCTTCCAAGACGTGTTTGACAATCTCCCGAATGGAGTATCATTACATGAAGCTATTCCAACAACAAGGTTTCAGAATTTTATAACTGAAGACCACTTATTTGACAAATATTTTAGTCAGCAAAAAATATATAAACCCGACCCGAACAAACTTAATAAACCTGGCCCAGTAGGCAGAGGGGATGATACGCTGGCCGCTGATGCTTCTAACCTCATTGCTTTCTTTGACCGAATAAGAGATGAGTATCCCGCAACATTTGCTCAAATAAAAGCTGACTTAACTAAGTGCGTTCCAGAATTTACAGAAATTAACTTTCAGAATGTTGAATCCACAGAAGAGTTAGTTAAGCAATTTGGCGATAAGACATTCAAGCGAATTGGTCTAACAGATGGGCGACAGAAGACCATTTATTGGGCTGACGAACTTTCCGAAGGCACACTTTATTTCCTTGCTCTTCTCTGCATCATCAACCAACCTAATCCGCCTAAACTTCTCTTGCTTGAAGAACCGGAAAAAGGTATTCATCCACGCCGGATTCGGGAAGTGATGGACTTTATTTTTCGGTTGGCGGAAGAAAAAGATATACAGATTATCCTGACGAGCCATAATGAAAACGTACTGAATGAGTTTACGGCCATGCCCGAAGCTGTGTTTGTGTTCTCGAAAGATGAGGAAGGAGCTACGTATGTAAAGAACTTACAGACAGATATTATTGAGCCGTCGCACCAACGTAGCCGCGAGACGGGAACCAAAGAAATTGACTTTACCGGCAATTTGGGCGAAAGCTGGATGTATGGTTTGTTAGGCGGTATTCCCGAAGAAATTTTATGAAGTTACCGCTTGTGTACGCGCTCGTCGCTGAAGGCTTTGCAGAGTATTCGTTCATTCCAGTTTACCTCAAGCGAATTGCCGCCGAAAAAGGATTACAGGTAAAACGGAGCAGTCTGGATTTGTTGAAGAAGCAACCCAGTAAATCGAAAGTGTTATTGGAAGCAGAAGACCTGTGTTTGAAAGCATTACGCGATGAACAACAGGCTTTCTGCATCGTCGGTGTTGATTTAGATGGTCCAGATCAGACAGACGAACAGGAAGAGCATAGGAAAGAATGTTCTAAACTAACTAAAGCATTGGGTAGTGCTCATAAAAAGTACGGAGAGCAAATTCTAACTTATGTACCAATTCAGGCTATCGAGCATTGGTTGGCTTATCAGGCGTACCAGTTAAAAATAAACGAAAAGCCTCTGAATGGTAGTTTGGAAAAACTGCATCAAAAAGAACTGAAGCGGCTACTTTACGATAATAAAGATGATCGCCGGAAAATACAGTCGATTGCACAAGCTATTGCAGAGAAAGCGGACTTCAATGAACTCGCTAAACAGTCCCGCAGTTTCGCTCACTTCCACAACCAAGTTGCCAACTTTCTCAACCAGTATAGCACAACGACTTAGCTGTCAGCAGCGCGTATTGACATTCAGTAAAAGAATAGTTACCTTGCTGATAGTGTATAAATTCAAAAAACGCCGAACGCATCAAAGGCCCGACGTTTTTACACTCTTTTCTTAACTTAAACGCTGTATGCGTCAGTTTAATGACGTAGATCGGAAGCAGGTTGTTGCATACACACAGGCACTATTGTACGGGTGGCAGCATACGTATGTAAACGGCCAATGAAAGACGCCGGGGCTATAAAGTCCCGGCGTTTGCATAAGAAGCTTTCGCAAAGGTTTTATATGAGCACTATAAAAATTGAACAATTTCCTTAGTTTTGTTATACGTACCAATGATTATACGATAACTGTACTCACCTGCCACCGATGCAATCGTTTCCAAGTCAGACGAGCGAGTCATTTTTTGCTTTAAACCCATACACTGCATGAATACGCAATCAACTTTGGATGCTTATCCCTGGAGACGCTTTTACCCTAAAGGTGTACCCCATGAAATAAATCCCGATGCTTATCCGTCACTGGCGGCCCTGATGGACGAAGGCTTCCGGCGATTTACCGACCGCCCGGCCTACGCCTGCATGGGCAAACAGATCACGTTCGGTGAGTTGGATAAACTGTCAGCACAGTTCGCGTCGTTTTTGCAGAATGGGCTGAAACTCCAGAAAGGAGATCGAATTGCTATTCAGATGCCCAATACGCTGCAATACCCAATCGCTATGTTTGGCGCATTGCGGGCGGGCCTGGCGGTGGTAAACACAAACCCACTGTACACGCCCCGCGAAATGCAGCACCAGTTTAAAGATTCCGGCGCAAAAGCGATTGTCATTCTAAGCAACTTCGCCAGTCATCTGGAGAAAATTCTTGACCGGACAGACATTCAGCATGTTATCATCACGCAACTCGGGGACATGCTCGGCTTTCCGAAGAAACAGATTGTCAACGCGGTTGTCAAGTATGTGAAGAAACTGGTTCCTGATTATAATCTGCCCGACGCTATTTCTTTTACCGATGCGCTGAGCCGGGGAAGCAGTCAGCCTTTCAAGCCAGCGACTATAAAAAACACCGATCTGGCTTTTGTCCAGTACACAGGCGGCACAACGGGCGTTTCGAAAGGGGCTATGCTCACGCACCGGAACATTATTTCAAATGTTGAGTGTCAGCATTATTGGATGATCCCCGGAGGCATCGCTGAAGGTACTGGAATCATTGTCGCTGCCTTGCCTCTCTATCATGTTTACGCGCTGACCACCAATGCGTTAGCTGCCTTGAAAGATGGGTCCATGAACCTGCTCATCACAAATCCGCGCGACATGAACGCGTTTATCGACGACCTGAAAAAGTATAAAATTACGGCGTTCACAGGTGTCAACACGCTGTATAACGGTCTGCTCAACAACCCTCGCATTAGTGAGGTCGATTTTAGTCATCTTCGGATAACGTCGGCGGGGGGTATGGCTCTCCAGACAGCCGTTGCCGAACGCTGGACCAAACTAACCGGTAACACACCTTGCGAAGGCTACGGCCTGACCGAAACATCGCCGGTGCTTTGCTCGAACCCCATCGATGGTGGTGTGCGCGTTGGCACCATTGGCATTCCGTGGCCCAGCACCGATATGAAAATCATCCGCGAGGATGGCACGGATGCGTCGGTTGGTGAAGCGGGTGAAATTGTGGCACGCGGCCCGCAGGTATTCAGCGGTTATTATAAACGACCCGAAGAAACAGCAAATACCATGCTGGGCGACTGGTTCAAAACCGGCGATGTTGGCGTCATGAACGAAGACGGTTTTTTCAAGATTGTTGACCGCAAGAAAGACATGATTTTGGTGTCGGGATTCAACGTCTATCCCAATGAAATTGAGGATGTTGTCGGCCAGTGTCCGGGTGTGCTTGAAGTAGCTTGTATTGGTATTCCCGATGAGAAATCGACAGAAGTCGTTAAGATTTTTGTGGTAAAAAAAGACCCGACTCTTACGGCAGAGATAATTAAAGCCTTTTGCCGCGAAAACCTGACGGCTTATAAAGTGCCGCGCGTTATCGAGTTCCGCGATGAGTTGCCAAAGTCGAATGTTGGTAAAATTCTGCGCCGTCCTTTGCGGGATGAAGAACTGGCGAAATTGAAAAAGTAAACCAGGTATTTTAGACCAACGGCTTCTTGGGACTGTGTTGTAAAATTAAGAACACAAAAAAGGCGTCTCACCGTGCGGAGAGACGCCTTTTTTGTACGTAGCGCGGTCCTTTAGGCCGCGTAGCCGTAGGCTAAGTTGTCGCTGAAATTGTTAGCCCGGAGCACGTTAGCCTACGGCTACGCGGCCTAAAGGACCGCGCTACGATTAAGCAGCCATTGTTTGGGCATCGAGCGTCAGTATTTCCTGCTGAAAACCTTTTACCTGCTTAATAAAGCGGCTGGCCTTCCGGCGCGATACGTCAACCCGGTCGCCATTGAGCAGGCTAACGCTCAGTTGCTGCCGGTCGGGGTGTAGGCCTTCCAGATACAACAGGTTGATAATATTCTTTTTGTGAGGGCGGGCAAACACTTTCGGCGATAGCCGACTTTCTAACTTTTTCAGCGTCAACGATACCATAAGCTGGCTTCCATCGGCAAAATGGAACAGGGTATAATTTCCTTCGCCTTCGAGTCGCACAATACGGTGCATCGGCATTTTTTTGCGGTAACCCCAGAACGGGAGCGTTAGATCGGATAGTTTAAACTGGTCTGCAAGTTGTTCAAGATGGACACGGGAAAGAGGATGAGTAACCAGAAATGGTTTCATGAGTGAGGAGGTTTTAAAAGGTGTGAATAAAGAGTTCATAAAATCGGGTGAACTGACTCAGCCAGCATTTACGAACCTACCGTAGCAAGTTTGCAAAAAATTCATTGTCAAGCTATTAGCTGTCAAGAAAAAACGTTTTGTAACCACAAGAATACCCGGATCCGGGTAGATGAAACCTTGAAACGTGCCTGTTTTTCGGGGCAGGATTGAACAGGAATAGAGAAAAAAACGAACTTATTGAGTGTCTTTGACCTTGACAGCAAAGAACATTTCTCTTACGAATCAGCATGGCAACCCTGCTTGATTTGGTTGGCAATACTCCATTAGTTGAGTTGAACCGGCTGAATCCAAATCCCAACGTTACGCTATACGGTAAACTCGAAGGCAATAATCCCGGCGGCAGTGTGAAAGACCGTGCCGCCGTCAGCATGATTCAGGGTGCCCTGTTGCGGGGTGAACTCCAGCCCGGAATGACGCTCATTGAAGCAACAAGTGGCAATACCGGCATTGCACTGGCCATGATTGCGCGGCTGTATGACATCGCTATCGAGTTGGTCATGCCCGAAAACTCTACCCGCGAACGCGTCCTGACTATGGAAGCCTTCGGAGCGAAAGTTATCCTGACAGAAACCATTGAAAGTGCCCGCGACTATGCCGAAGAACAGGCAAAAAAAGCTGACTATCTGATGCTGAATCAGTTTGCCAATCCAGACAATTATTTAGCGCATTACCGAACGACCGGCCCGGAAATCTGGCGTGATACCGACGGGAAAATCACGCACTTTGTTTCGTCTATGGGCACAACGGGCACCATTATGGGCACGTCGCGTTATCTGAAAGAGCAAAATCCAGCCATACAGATTTTGGGTTGTCAACCCACGGACGGTTCGTCTATTCCGGGTATTCGGAAGTGGCCCGTCGAATACCTGCCCAAGATTTTTGAACCGCAGCGCGTGGATCGTGTCATGGAAGTTTCAGCCGACGACGCTACGCTGATGACCCGGAAACTGGCGAATGTTGAAGGCGTTTTTGCCGGTATGAGCAGTGGCGGTTCCGTCGATGCGGCTATACGGCTGGCGCAGGAACTGGAGTCAGGGGTTATCGTTTGCATCATCTGCGACCGGGGAGATCGGTATTTATCGTCCGAACTGTTCGGCGCGTAAACCTGCAAGGTTTTTGAAACCTTACAGGTTTGAGAATGTACCTTTGCGATCATGTACAAGCATATTATCCTGCCCCTGTTATTCCGTTTCGACGCAGAAACCATCCACCATACCGTTACCCGATTATTAAAAATAGCCCTGGCAATTCCGGGCGTGTCTGCGCTCTGCCGAAAATTCTATGTACTGGAAGACAAGCGGTTAGCCCGTACCGTTTTCGGGCTGACGTTCCCGAATCCGGTAGGCATGGCGGCTGGTTTCGATAAGAATGCCGAACTCATCAGCGAGTTAAGCGATCTGGGTTTTGGCTTCGTTGAAATTGGTACGGTAACCCCCCGACCGCAACCGGGCAATCCGCGCCCGCGTCTGTTCCGGCTGAAAGCCGATGAGGGATTAATCAACCGAATGGGTTTTAATAACAAAGGGGCGGGTCCTGCGGCTGAGCGAATTCGTCACTTTTCCAGAAATCGGGGGGGGCGTCGGGTGATTGTTGGCGGAAATATTGGCAAGAATAAAGATACGGCCAATGAAAACGCACTGAACGATTATCTGATTAGCTTTCGGGAGTTGTTCGATGCTGTCGATTATTTTGTGGTCAATGTCAGTTCACCCAACACGCCCGGCCTGCGCGATTTGCAGGAGCGCGAACCCCTCACCCGGTTGCTAACGGCACTCCAGCAGGAAAACCATCAACGCCCTGCACCTAAACCGATTCTTCTCAAAATTGCCCCCGACCTGACAAATGGCCAGTTAGATGACATCATCGCCATTGTTGCCGAAACGGGTATTGCGGGCGTTATTGCTACCAACACAACCATTAGCCGGGATGGCTTGCTCACTGATTCAGAAGTAGTTACTCAGATGGGTGCTGGTGGGGTTAGCGGTCGACCGCTGCGCGAACGGGCAACAGCCGTAATTCGGTATCTGCATGAGCAATCCGGTGGGTCATTTCCTATTATTGGTGTAGGCGGCATAGCTTCGGCACAGGATGCACAGGAAAAACTTCGTGCCGGGGCCAGCTTAATTCAGGTCTATACCAGTTTTATTTACGAAGGACCGGGCTTGGCTAAACGCATCAATCAGGAGTTATTAAAGGAACTGTAGGCGTTTAATAAAGGCGATCAATAGCTGGAAACTTCGGTTTTACAGTATTTATCTTATCTATTCTTCTACTACGTTAACAAAATATTCGGGTAGTGTCCCGTTCCCTATCACAGTTTCTCATTAAAAAGTGGGAAATTTACCTATCGCTACCGCCCGACCTTAACGCATGGCACAACCAACCACATCGACTCGCCAAAATACCATCCGGCGACCTGCTGGTACGAACGAACCCCGCCCACGAATCCCCACCGGCCCATCGGCGGGTCGTTCCCGAAGTCCGTCCTTCAACTGGGGAGCCGCCCTCGACCGGTGGCTAACCGACCAACGCTCAACCTTAACGCTGGGCGTGTTACTGATGGGGTTTGCCGTCGGGTTATTCGTTGCCTTTATTTCGTACTTCCTGAGTGGTTCTGCCGATCAGAGTGTGGTGGGCGCGGCCTTTTCGGAACCGTTGGCCGAAGCAGGCACCGAAACCCGGAACTGGGTCGGTTTGGTGGGCGCGTATATAGCCCATGCGTTTGTTTTTCGGTGGTTTGGCGTGGGTGCCCTGGCTTTGCCGCCCATCGTTTTTCTGGCAGGCTACAAACTAACCTTTGGCACTGAATTACTGCCGTTAAGCCGCACAACGGCGGCTCTGCTATTCGCTGCGCTATGGTCGAGCCTCCTGCTGGGCTATATTGTGCTGGTTACCGACTCTGCCGAAACGGCCAGTGTTTGGTGTGGCGGGATTGGCTACGAAACCAATGTGGCTTTATACAGTCTGTTTGGCTGGGGAAATCTGGCCTTTATCACCTTTCTACTGTTCTGTTTCGTTATCTATTTCTTCGATGTACGCAGCATAAAAATGCCGGATTTATCACGTCCAACCCGTCCCCGGGGGAAGAGTCGTTCGGCCGATCCGCTGCAAACATATGAGGAAAGTGAGTTTGAACCCGAAGAGGAAACCGATGAAACACTACCGGAAGAACAAACGGAGAACGAACAGCACCATCCCGCTAATACGCTCATAAATAACTCGTTAGCAACAAATTCGACTACCCCTGAACTTCCTTTAGCCGATGTTATCGCTCAGACAACAGGCGTTACCTTAACCATCAAAAACCGGGACGCTACTACCGATCAGTCGGCGGATACCGAAGAGCTTAGTGCAACACCTGCGCCAACGTTTGAGCCGGACCCGTTTGAGGACGATGACCTGGTAGCACTTCATGGGTTGTATGACCCAACGCTCGATTTGCCCCAGTATCAATACCCAACTAACACGCTCCTGACCGATTACCCGAACAGCCGCAAAGCGCAGGTTTCGGATGATGAATTGACAGCCAACAAAGAGAAGATCGAGAACACGCTGCGAAACTTCGGCATCGAAATCGACTCGATTCAGGCATCCATTGGGCCAACGGTTACACTGTACGAAATCATACCGGCGAAAGGCGTTAGAATCTCCAAAATCAAGAGCCTGGAAGACGACATTGCGCTGAGTTTATCGGCGTTGGGTATCCGTATCATCGCGCCGATGCCGGGCATGGGAACCATCGGTATTGAGGTGCCAAACAAAAACCGCGAAATGGTGTCGATGCGGTCCGTTATTACGAGTGATATTTTTAATAACAGCAAGTTCGATTTGCCCATTGTGCTCGGGAAAACCATCTCGAACGAAATCTACGTGGCTGATTTAGCCAAAATGCCGCACTTACTCATGGCCGGAGCAACGGGGCAGGGAAAATCCGTCGGGCTGAACGTACTGCTGACATCGCTCATCTACAAAAAACACCCGTCGCAGTTGAAATTGGTGCTGGTCGACCCAAAAAAGGTCGAACTCACGCTATTCAACAAATTGGAACGGCATTTTCTGGCTAAACTGCCCGACTCGGAAGAGCCGATTATTACGGATACCAAAAAGGTTGTCAATACGCTCAATTCGTTGTGTATTGAGATGGATAACCGCTATAATCTGTTAAAAGACGCGGGTTGCCGGAACCTAAAAGAGTACAACGCGAAATTTGTAAAACGGCGGCTTAACCCCGACAAAGGGCACCGCTTCATGCCGTACATTGTCCTGATTGTTGATGAGTTGGCCGACCTGATGATGACCGCTGGCAAAGAAGTGGAGCAGCCCATTGCCCGACTGGCTCAGTTAGCCCGAGCCATTGGTATTCACTTGGTTGTAGCTACGCAGCGACCATCGGTCAACGTGATAACGGGTCTGATTAAAGCGAATTTCCCGGCGCGTCTGTCGTTTAAAGTGACCTCTAAAATTGACTCCCGAACCATTCTGGACACGGGTGGAGCGGAGCAATTAGTAGGCATGGGCGATATGCTGCTCTCGTCAAATTCCGATATTATCCGGCTACAGTGCCCCTTTGTTGATACCAATGAAATTGAGGATATCTGTGAGTTTGTAGGCAATCAGCGCGGCTACGACGAAGCCTATGCCCTGCCCGAATTTGTGGGCGACGACGGCGGACAAAGCGACGATAAAGACGTAGACCTCGCCAACCGGGACCCCATGTTCGACGAAGCCGCCCGGCTCATTGTTATTCACCAGCAGGGCAGCACATCGCTGATACAACGCAAGCTCAAACTCGGTTATAACCGCGCCGGACGCTTGGTTGACCAACTGGAAGCCGCCCGAATTGTGGGACCATTTGAAGGCAGCAAAGCCCGCGATGTACTTGTGCAGGACCTGCAAACGCTGGAAGAAACGCTAAAACGATTAAAGGGCGAATGATGCTGTTTATCACGAATACGCCTGTCTGCTAATCAATTATTAAACTTTTCCCCCTTCTTTCTCGTCTAAGTACAGTATGACTTGATTTATTGCCTAAACAAGTCCAATAACCCGAATTGACGAGTAATATCCGGTAAAATGAAGAAACTAATTTTGATACTAAGTTTGGCGTTTGCCATGACGCTCCCTGCCTTTGCTCAAAAAGAAAAACGGGCACAAACGATTTTGGATGCGATGAGCAAAAAGTATAAGGCATTAAAATCCTATCAGGCCGCTTTTACATTTGCCAGCGCGGGCGGTGGTGCGAAGGAGTCGTATAAAGGTGATCTGACCGTAAAAAATGAGAAATTTCGGTTGCTACTGGGCGGTCAGGAGGTGTTTACGGACGGTAAAACAATGTCTACCTACATCAAAGAATCCAATGAACTGAATGTTCAGGATTATGATGCAAGCGCGAATAATGAATTGAATCCAACGCAGATTTATACGATTTACAAACGCGGGTTTGACTACCGTTTTCTGAAAGAGCAAAAGCAGGGAAGCCGTAATCTCGAAGTAATTGAACTGACGTCTAATCGTCCGAAGAGTGCAATTAAAACGGTACAGATCTCGGTCGATAAATTGGACAAGTCCATTCGTAACTGGTTAATTACTAACCGGGATGGAAAACAGACTTCCTATACGATCACCAAATTTACGCCCAACATAAACGCTTCCGATGCCCTGTTTGTCTTCGACAAATCGAAATATCCGGGAGTCGAAGTTGTCGATTTGCGTTAATTCCCGTTTAGATACATAAAAATACCCCGGTCACACTGACCGGGGTATTTTTATGTGAAACCTATTTAACTACACACCGTTACTGCTTAATCACTTTCAGCGTAACCGCCTGTTGGTCAGTGCTTACTCGCAGCAAATACAGGCCGGTAGCTCCTTGCTGACCGAACCTTACTTGTTCTTTATGCTCTGGGGTTGTCACATCGACTGATGTATCTGTTACGGGTTGTCCCTTAACATCGGTCAGTCTGATGCGAACTTTCTGTCCCTGCGCATTCTGAATGGCAATAGAAAACTCCTCGCCAACCGGGTTCGGATACAGAATGACCTTCAGTTGAGCCATTGGTTCGCTATCCGCACCGATTCGTCCTTTACCACCTCTAACGGTTATGACAAAAGTGGTGCTCACCGATAGCCCGCCCGGATCAGTCGCTGTTACGGTCACCGTGTAGGTACCCGCCGTTGTGGGCGTTCCGCTGATAACCCCGCTGGCATACGTCAAACCCGGTGGCAAACCGCTTACCGTGATAACCAAGCTATTAGGCGTCTGGGCATCCGTGAAGGTATTCGTCGGAATGGTAAAGCTAAAGGCCTGACCGACCGTTGCAGTTTTGGCCGATATAGGATTCGCCACTGTGGGGGGTGTATTGCCACCGCCACCTGAAGCCGCATTCACCGTTATGACGAAAGTGGTCGAGACGGAGAGTCCGCCCGGATCGGTGGCCGTCACCGTTACCGTGTAGGTACCCGCCGTCGTGGGTGTCCCGCTGATAACCCCACTGGCGTAGGTCAAACCCGGTGGCAGACCACTGACCGAGACCGTCAGGCTATTAGGCGTCTGGGCATCGGTGAAGGTATTGGTCGGAATCGTATACGTGAACGCCTGACTTACCGTTGCACTCTGGGGCGGAATCGTGTTGGCTACGGTTGGAGCCGTGTTGCCACCACCACCTGAAGCGGGAACCACCGTCAGTCTAAAGGTGGTCGTTACCGATAGACGACCGGGGTCTGTAGCCCGTACAATGATCGTATAGGTTCCTGCTGTAGTCGGCGTTCCGCTGATGACCCCGTTTGAAAAGGTCAAACCCGGTGGCAGACTGTTCAGGATGCTTATGGTCAGACTATTGGGTGTCTGAGCATCGGTGAAGGTATTGGCCGGGATGGTATAGCTATATGCCTGTCCCACCGTTGCGCTCTGGGGCGGAATCGGATTCGCTACCGTCGGAGCCGTATTAGGCCCGCCACCTGAAGCCGCATTCACCGTTATGACGAAAGTGGTCGAGACGGAGAGTCCGCCCGGATCGGTGGCCGTCACCGTTACCGTGTAGGTACCCGCCGTCGTGGGTGTCCCGCTGATAACCCCACTGGCGTAGGTCAAACCCGGTGGCAGACCACTAACCGAGACCGTCAGGCTGTTCGGCGTCTGGGCGTCGGTGAACGTATTGGCCGGAATCGTGAAACTGAAACCCTGACCCACCGTTGTGCTTTGGGGCGGAATCGTGTTAGCTACGGTAGGTGCTGTGTTGCCACCCGAAGCCGCGCTTACCGTTATGGTGAAGGTGGTACTGACTGACAAGCCGCCCGGATCGGTTGCCGTTACCGTTACCGTGTAGGTACCGGCTGTCGTGGGTGTCCCGCTGATAACCCCACTGGCGTAGGTCAAACCCGGTGGCAGACCACTAACCGAGACCGTCAGGCTGTTCGGCGTCTGGGCGTCGGTGAACGTATTGGCCGGAATCGTAAAGGTAAATGCCTGCCCCACCGTCGTACTTTGGGGAGAAATTGTGTTGGCTACAGTAGGAGCCGTATTTGTTGTACCGCCAATTGCCTGAAGTGCCGCGTCGGCCTGGATAAAGCCCGAACCTGTACGAAAATCGAAACCGGTATCGAAAGCGGGCGTCAGAGGGTCATCCATGTCGAGGGCCGTCTGCTTCAGAATTGACAGGACGCTGGCCGGCGCAATTGTGTTCCCTGACTTCTCGCGCATCAAAGCCGCTACACCGGCCGCGTGCGGAGCAGCCGCCGACGTGCCATAGAAATTCGGAAAATTGTCGGGGTCTGAATTTGAATCAGCGTAAAAGAAGGTTGTATTCCCGCCATCTACCGACGTAAAATCTGGTTTCTGGCGTGTAACACTTGCAATGCGTTGTCCAGCCGTGTTAAAAAGAATGGGTGTTCCGCCCGCCGACGAAAAATTCTCGATGACTGCGGTCGTCAGGCTGGCATTGAACGCGGGCGTATTTGCCCAGGAAGCAGCACCTACGCTGGCACCTAAATTTGTATTTTCGTGTCCAACCGCCGTTGAGCTTTTCGTGTCATATTCTATGGTTACTGTGCTGCCAAAGTTGACCCATTTAACAATGGTTGGGTCTGGACCTGCATGTTTAACCAAAGACAGTTCGATGTTGATAGCAGAGCCGCCGGAGTTGCTGACACCAACAATTTCGACCGGGTCGCCACCGATGTTATTACCGATGGATGAAAGATCCGTCCGCAATACATTGTTCCGATAAACCAAAAGGTCCATATCCGTTTGAGCACCCGATCCGCCACTAACCGAGAAGAAAGGGTCATCCCACTGGAAACTGATGAGTACCTGACCACCCGCCGGAATTGTAATCGTTTGACGCTTGTCGCCACTGCCAAAGTTATGAGCGGCAAACGTTCCGCTTCCGTAAGCATTATCGGTGAATGAAACGCCACTGTAAGGACTTTGGTAGGATGACCGGCCGGAGTTGCCTGCTGCCGTGAAGTAAGAGACACCGCTATTCGTCACTACATCGTCTATCGCCTGTGCCACAAGGCCATCCTGAAAGAAAGGCTCAGCAAAATAACCCACATCATCTGTAATTACTTTGCACCCTGCGGTTGCCAAATCCCGGATACCCTGCGCAAAGCCGGGTTCTCCACCTATATAAGCCGTGGCAAATGCAATGGCAGCTCCGGGAGCAACATCATGAACGATCTCAGCCATTGCCCGCCCTTCATCGGTGGCATCTGAGGCAATGTAATCGCTCAGTACCTGCACGCCCGTTGGCAAGTCGCCGGAGGCAACGCCGTTGGGTGCTCCACCGAGGGAGTTATAGGAGTCAGACATCACCCCCACTTTCGTGCCCGCTCCGCTAACGTTATACGTTGACCGGGCAACGCTTGCGCGTATCGCTACGTCGCCCTGCGAGGTTACAGCCCCAACGTTTTTTGTTGGTTTGTAAGAAGGACGCGCAAATTTTAGCGAAGGAATATTGGTTAAGTCAACCAATTTATCAACAGGCAGGTAGCCAACTACCGTTTGGCGGTAGACTTTTCCATCGAGAAGTCCTAACGCCTGCAACGCTTGTAAGAGCACTTGTACATCGTCGCCAGGGTTGACAAATGCTTCAATAGCAATGGTATTTTCTTTCGTTAGAAATAAGTTTACTTTTTGTAATTCGTCCGATGGGGATCGGCTTGCAACGCCCTGGTTTGTGATGACAGCCAACAGGTCGGGAGTGACTTTGGCCGCTTTGGCCTGCTCTTTAATGGTCGTTTGTGTCCAGCCAACAAGCGGCAAACACAGCATCATAAGCACAGCCACAACAGTTGTGCTACCTTTTCGTAGTAATCCTGACATGAGAAAGTTTGGTTTGAGGTGTAAATTCGATACCCTAACGAGAACAGATAGAGAAAGATGGTAGTATCGTAAAATAACTGGCCTTATAATACGTGCTCCACTCCTACGGCTACTGCCCGTCAGGAATACCAAAGATGAAATAAGAAAAGACTTAATTAGGTGAAAACTAACAGTTTATTTCATATTATTTATTAGACGTACCCTATTCTTTTATTTTCCGGTAAGGAAATTACAGTATGGTCTTTCTCCGCTTTATTCCGGGTTATATCTTTTCTCCAAACGCCAGATCACCAGAGTCACCGAGGCCGGGAACGATGTAAAAATGCTCATTCAAGTGATCGTCAATCGCCCCCAGCCAAAGATGACACTGCGGTAATTGCTGCTGCACATGACGAACGCCTTCGGGGCTGGCAATAATGGCGGCAATATGCGTTTGGGCGGGTATTCCGTAGCGCAGCAGGGCATGATAGACTTTTTCGAGCGAACGGCCCGTTGCCAGCATAGGGTCGCAGAGGATAAGCGTTTTCCCGCTCAGGTCGGGACTTACAATATAGTCCATCTCGATCTCGAATTCGTCGCTTCCGCCCGGCCCATACCCCCGATAAGCTCCGGCAAAGGCATTTTCAGCCTGATCGAAATAGTTGGCAAATCCCTGATGAAAGGGTAATCCCGCCCGCATAATCGTAGCCAGAACAGGCTGTTGGCGAAGAACCTGCGTGTGTGAAGTGCCCAGCGGTGTTTGTACCGCTATGGCCTGATAAGGCATATTTTTTGATATTTCGTACGCCATCAATTCCCCGAGTCGTTCCAGATTCCGGCGGAACCGCAACCGATCCTGCTGAATGGCTACATCACGGAGTTCGGCTATAAACTGGTTAGCCAGCGAGGGCTGCTGCGTAAAAACAAACATAGGGTATAGGCGTCTTTCGCCGTAAATTAGCCGCAAGGTTGGCGTATATCCAAACCATTTGGCTAATTTAAGCCGCTCATATAGGTCAGCAAGCCATAAAAACAAGTAAATAAGACCGATAGCCGGTAAGTTACATGCGTATCAACGTTTATCCATTCTGTTTCTTTTTGCTTTCGTTACCGGCTTGGGCGCAAAGCCCGTTCGTGCCGCTCAATGCCGATTATTATCACCTGATCGACCGGCTTGAAATTAGTCAGAACAAGTGGGCCGACGGCTTTCATAGCTCCGTGAAACCCTATAATCGTCAGGCGGTTATCCAACTGACCGATAGTTTGGCGGCTCATCCAAACCGGGAATTTTCTGACACCGACTATTTCAATTTCGATTACCTGCGCAATGACAGTTGGGAGTGGGTCGCTCCCCGCGATTCGCTCCGCCCCGACCCGTTCACGCGCCACCTGAAGCCCCCAGCCGCACAGGGTGACAGCCCCAAGCCATTTCTGACGTACTTCTACACAAAAAAATCCGATTTTTATAGCCTGCAAACGCCCGACGTTGACCTGCACGTCAACCCGGTCGTATACGTGGGCTTCGGGGCCGAAAACACGTCCAGCCAGGCCGATGTGTCGACCAATAACCGGCAAACGTTATTCGTCAATACGCGGGGGCTGGAAGTGCGCGGCACCATTGGGCGCAAGCTGGGTTTCTACACCTATTTCGCCGATAACCAGGCCATTTATCCTGAATATATCCGGCGATATGGCGAAACGTACGGCCAGAACTATTCTCAGTCGGCAACGCCCGTTCCACAAGTTACGGCACCGGGCGAGGGCTTCGTGAAGCCGTATCGGTCAACCGGAGCCGACTTCCTGACGGCGCGGGGCTACATTACATTCAATGCGCTGAAAATCATAAATGTACAGTTTGGTCACGACCGCAATTTCTTCGGGAATGGATTTCGCTCTTTATATCTCTCAGACAATAGCCCTCCCTATCTATTCCTTAAATTATCGACGCGCTTGGGCAAACGCATTCAGTACACGAACCTGTTTACCTTTCTGCAAAACACACAGGCTCCTTTAGCGCAGGGCGATAAATTGATTCCGCCAAAGTTTGCGGCCATGCACCACCTGAGCATCAACATCAACGACCACATGAATTTGGGCGTGTTTGAAGCCGAAGTATTTAGCCGCGACCGTTTGGACCTGAGTTACCTCAACCCGATCATTCTATACCGATACGTCGAGTCGAGTTTGGGCAGTCAGGACAATGCGTTTATCGGCATCGACTTTAAAGCCAATTTTCTGTCGCATTTTCTGGTGTATACCCAGTTTATGCTGGATGAGTTTCGGCTGAAACCATTACTGGCCGGAAAAGGCGACTGGACCAATAAGTTTGCCCTTCAACTCGGAGCGAAATACATTGACGCATTCAACGTACCGAATCTCGATTTGCAGACCGAGTTCAATTTGGCCCGCCCTTATACGTACTCACACGAAAAATCTGCGACAGTGAGTGCGGGGCAGACCAACTATGCGCACTATAGCCAGCCACTGGCCCATCCGCTGGGCGGCAACTTTATGGAAGGGCTGGGCATTGTCCGGTATCAGCAAAAACGCTGGTCGGCCAACGGTATTTTTGGGGTGATGATGTACGGGGCCGATCCCGCAGCCGACATCAATTATGGAGGGAACATTCTGAAAGATTACACCTTCCGGATTCGCGACGAAGGCAACTTTATTGGACAGGGCCGCAAAACGGTCGTTACCTATGCCGACGTGCGGGCGTCCTACATGATTCGGCACAACATATTTCTGGAGGGCCGTTATCTTTACCGATTCCAGGATAGCCAGTACCGGCCAGATAGCTACACCAATCAGGTTGCAAGCGTTGCCCTGCGCTGGAATCTGCCCTACCGAAACTGGGTGTTTTAGTATGGGGTAAGTGGGTAAGGGATAAGGCGTAAGTAGCTGGCGCATGTAGTGTTTCTGCGTCAGCCGCTTACGCCTTATCCCTTACACCTTAGCACTTACCCCTTCATGACTTATTACTGAACAAAATGCTTGATATTATTCGACAGGAACTGACCGAAGCTCAGTTTGTTTTAGATACATTTCTCAATAATCCTGATCACTTACTGGCTATTGAACAGGCGGCTCTACTTATGGCCAATGCGCTTAAAAGTGGTCGCAAAATTATTTCCTGTGGCAATGGCGGCTCACACTGCGATGCCATGCATTTTGCCGAAGAGTTATCGGGCCGCTACCGCGATAACCGCCGTTCGCTGGCAGCCATTGCTATTTCGGATGTCAGCCATCTTTCCTGCGTGAGCAATGATTATGGCTATGAGTTTGTCTTTTCGCGGTTTATCGAAGGTCTGGGCAACGAGGGTGATGTGCTGTTGGGGTTAAGCACAAGCGGCAATTCAGCAAACGTAATTCGGGCGGTTGAAGCGGCTCGCCAGAAAGGAATGAAAGTAATTTTGCTGACGGGAAAAGACGGGGGCAAGTTGGCCGGAATGGCCGACGTTGAGGTTCGGGTGCCGCATTTCGGTTACGCCGACCGGATTCAGGAGATTCATATCAAAGTGATTCACCTGTTTATTTTGCTGATTGAGAAACAGGTTATTTAAGCAGTAAGTACTCATTATCGGCCAAACCATAAGCCATGAGATGTTACCCGTTCCTTTTCGCTTGTCTCTGTTGCATCGTTTCCTTCGGGCAAACCGTTCCCTACGGCAATAATCCGGCTGCGGGTAAATACCAGTCAGTAAGAGGCATTCGGCTTTACTATGAAGTGTATGGCAAAGGGCAACCTCTGCTGCTGATTCACGGCAATGGCGGCAGCATCGAGTCGTTCGCAAAAACTATTCCTTATTTCGCCAAACGGTATCAGGTCATAGCGGTGGATAGCCGTGCTCACGGCAAATCAGCAGACCCCGGCGATTCGCTGAGTTTCGAGATGATGGCCGATGACTTTGACGCCCTACTGACAGCCTTACGTATCGACTCGGCCTATGTGATCGGGTGGAGCGATGGCGGCATCAATGCGTTGCTACTGGCCATGCGTCATCCCAAAAAAGTAAAAAAGCTGGTGGCTACCGGGGCAAATATCCAGCCTGACTCAACGGCGTTGATTCCTTCATTATGGAAACAGCAACAGCAGGCCTATCAGGAGAATAAAACCAAAGTTTTTACAGACCCAAAGCAGAAAAACGACTGGAAGGTATTTGTATTAGACGTATTGCAGCCTACCATTCCTTTTCAGGCACTCAAGGCAATTAAGGTCCCGGCATTAATCGTAGCGGGTGATCGCGACGTGATTGTAACTGAACATACGGTAGCCATTGCCCGCCATATCCCGAAAGCCTGGTTATGGATACTGCCAAACAGCGGCCATGCTACCCTGATCGACCATGCTGATGAATTCAATCGTAAAACAGACGAGTTCTTCCGCTCCAACTAATCGGTGAAACGCAGGTAGGGATGCCCGTTTGTGAGGTCGATTAACAGACAATAAGCTACTCCACCAATTGGTTAAAACTGCTTCAGATACGACAGTTTCCCAATAATGTGCTGTTCCTGCTGACGGTCGGCGGTTCGGACAGAACCCGCATAGACGCCTTTGTTATACACGATATACAGAAAGGACAGGGGCTGAAACTCCCACGACAGGCGAATGTTCCAGACATTTTTGTCGGTGTACGTATTGCGCTGAAAAAAGCTAATCAACTGCAAACGGGGATTGACGGCCATTCGGCTTTCTACACTGTAGAGCGAGATTGTCCCTGAATAACCGCCTACGTTCTGAAAATCGTTTGCTTCGGCATTGAATGTAAACGCAGCGTGCGGAATTGGGGCCAGAATAACCGAAGCACGGCCATAGGTAAGCCGACCATCGTAATAGCGGCCCGTTTCACCGTTAAGTTGAAAGGACACTTTTTTCGACGGGTCGGTACCGAACATGGCCGTGTACCGAACATACCGATACTTACCATTCTGAATGTCGAACCCAAGCGGGCGGTAATCGCCCTCATCCAATCGCTGGAAGGTTGGATTTATGAAGAGACCAAAGTTTCCGCCGTTCTGAAACGTCAGCCAGATGGGATTAAAATTGTACTGCGCTTCCTGCAAATAGCCGGTCGAGGCTTTGTGATACAGTTCCACGAAGGCACCCGGCTCGAAGTTACGCACCCATTTGGGCAACCACTTGGCTCGATTGACTAAGTAGACGCCCGGTGTGGTGGCAATGACATCCGTACGCGAAACGAACCCCATTTCTGGATTAAAGTGCTTCGTTACAACGGACTGTGTCCACCAGCCTACGACCTGGTTTGTTCGATAAAATAGCTGACTATACGCCGACAGTCCCTGATCAGAACCAGCCGAACTTAACGAACCCGTCAGCATGGCATTATACGTCCATTTCTGGTTCAATCGAAAAAAGCCATCTACCGCCAGCGTGCCATTCTGCCGACCGCTGATGCCATCGCCATCATGCACATTTTTCAGGGTAAACAACCCTCCAATGCGATTTTGCCGACCAACATTCTCAACATAGCGACCGACAAAGAAATCGGTTGTAGGGCTACCGGGAATGCCCCGCTGCCGGATAATCATGCCTCCATAATTTCGATTCAGTGACCGATAGACTAATCGTGCTCCGGCATCAATCGGCACTGGCGCACTTGTGCCATCGGGTAGGGTAGCCAGACCAATGGTACGGCTGAAAAATGGCTGAATCACCATACTGCCCCCTTCGCCAAAGGTGCTGTTTCCAGGCAACCCCGCGCCGAAAAGACTGGCATTCTCCAGAAAAAACGACCGTCGCTCAGGGAACAGGACGGAAAATCGCGTAAGATTATTTACCTGTCGATCAACATCGGCTTGGGCAAAATCGGTGTTCAGCGTGAGGTCAAGAACTGTATTCGGATTGATTGCCCACTTGGCATCACCGCCAAGTTTAAGTCGCGCTCGCTGCCCATAACCAACCTCAGTTCCACTGTAGCGGTCATCACTGACTAACAGATACGGCTGAATACGCACATTGGGCGAAGGCGGTGGCGGCTTCAGTCCCGTTATCAATCCGGCATACTCCATTCGGCTCGATGTGAACGCTCGTGGAAAGGGTGACCAAGCCGATAATTCATTGGAATAGCGTCGGTTACGAAAGAAGTTTATACCCCACGACTGCGTTGAATCGGCAGAGCGGGCATAACGTACGGTCTGCCAGGGTATCTGCATCTCGGCTACCCAGCCCGAATCGGTGCGAGTGGTGCGTACTTTCCAGAAACCATCCCAGTCTTCGTCGTACAGCAAATCGTCGAACGATAACAGGTCGCGTTGTGTGCCGTAGGGGTTCGTAGCAAACGTCATGGCATTACGCCGGTCGTTGAAGCCGTCAATGGATACGCCGAAAAAATCATGCGAGCGGCTGCTAAAATCGCGTTTGAAGTTGGGAACCCGCAACGCTTTTCGGCCCAGCGTGTCGTGGTTAATGGCTGCGATGTAAAGAAACTGGCGATTGTACCGTATGCGCACTTCAGTGCCGAACGTAGCCGGGCGTCCCTGATGCGGGTCTACCTGAATAAATCGCTGAACGGCCTTACTCTGCTGCCAGTCCGCTTCATCCAGACTGCCATCAATCTTCAGTTTATCCCTGATCTCAACGGCCTGAATGGTCCTGCGCTTACCAGAAGGCTTGAAGATAACGGCCTGATTACCCGCAGTCTGCTCATCAGGTGTAGCCTGCTCAGGCGTATCGTTTCGCAATGTATCGGGCTGAACAGTGTCTGACTGCGCCGTATTAGGCAAGACCGGGTTGGTTTGCGCTACTGAAAGCGTGGGCAGAAGAAAAATGAGTAGGCAGCAACGGGTAATAAAGGGCAACATAATAAGCAGACGAATGGCCCGTCAAAGGTAGACACAGTCATTTGTCTGTGCACCAATTATTCGTTGAACGGCCTATTCCCGGTAGTTATCGGCGATGGACTCAGCTATGAAACTGCCTAATAATCCCCACCGGCTCCTCCCCCGCCAAAACTACCGCCCCCAAAACCACCGAAACCACCACCACTGCCCCCGCCGAAACTACCGCCCCCACCGGAGTTACCCCAGCCGGAGAACGTCGATGTCGGAAAAAATATCGGACCAAAGCCACCACCGCGATTACCACTGCTGCCCCCGCCCCGATTCCGGCGCGAAATAATGAAGAAGATAACCAGTATAACCAGAAAAATGATGATAATGGAGCCACCACCATCCCCACTACTGGTATCGGGTTCGGCTTGGTACTCGCCACTGGCCCGCTGGATAATTTCGGTTGTAGCCGCATCGAGACCCTGATAATACTGCTCCTGTTTGAAAGCCGGAGCAATCAAATTTGTGATGATTCGCTTGGCAATGGCATCGGGAATGGCCCCTTCAAGGCCATAGCCGGGGGCAATAAACACCTTACGCGTTTGCGTAGCCCAAGCCAATACCAGGCCATTATTTTTACCCTGTTGCCCCACACCCCATTTCCGGCCCACCTGAAAAGCAAAATCGCCAATGGGGTAAGGTTCGGTGGTTTTGACAATGACAATGGTGATTTGGGTAGAGGTAGAGTCGTTATACGCACGGAGTTTCTGTTCTAACTGCGCCCGTTCGGTGGCACTCAGAATACCAACAAAGTCGTTGACCAGGCGGGGCGGGTTGGGCTTATCGGGGATAGCCGTATTGGCGGTTGTGCCATCGTCGGTTGCGGTGTCCTGCGCCCGCAGGTGGGCCGGTAGCAAAAGCAATAGCATCAACCCCAGACGCAGCATTCGGGTAACAGGGGTAAACAGGGTAAGTACGTTCACAGCAGTATCAGTCAAACGAAATATCGTCGGCGAGTTCGTTAGTGTCGTCGCTGGCGTAAGGAAAGTACTGTTTTAATTGTTGTCCAGCCCGCTCGATTCCCCGGCTTAGCCCTTCCGCGTAGTTTCCGGCAGCAAAATGACTACGAAGCAGGTCTTTGGTGCTTTCCCAGAAATTGGCGGGCACTTTTGCATCAATCCCTTTATCGCCAACTACGGCAAATTTCCGGTCCGTATGGGCGAGATAGAACAGTACGCCATTCTGGTCTTTCGTCTGCTGCATTCCCAACTGAGCAAACACCTCGATAGCCCGTTGTACTGGGTCGGCACTGGCGCAGTGCGGTTCGACATGCACCCGAATCTCGCCCGATGTAGCTGTTTCAGCCTGCCGAATGGCATCGACAATGTGCTTCTGTTCGTCGGGAGTGAAGGGGTTTGTCATCGTACTTTAGTGAAGTGAGTGTGGTTAGTGAAGTGGTGAGGCAGGTAAAATAAGTGAAGTAAGCTGTATCTGTCTACCCTACTTCACTCATTTTACTACTTAACTACTTCACTTATTACAACCTAAAATTGAACCGTTGGCGCACTTTGAGCGGCCTGCGAAGCTTCGAAGAAGCCTTTTACAGGGAAGCCAAAAATACCGGCGAAAATATTATTCGGGAATGACCGCACCGATTGATTATAGGTTTTTACGGCCCCGTTAAAATCATTCCGCGATACAGAGATCCGGTTTTCAGTGCCTTCCAGTTGCGCCTGAAGTTCGGAGAAATTCTGGTTGGCTTTCAGGTTCGGGTAGCTTTCGGCAACGGCCAGCAAACGCGACAGCGAACCGCTCAACTGATCCTGTGCGGCCTGAAATTTTTGTACATTTTCGGGCGTCAGTTGGTCCGCCGTAAATTTCACCTGCGTAGCACTGGCACGGGCCTGAATAACCGCCGTCAATGTGCTTTTCTCAAAATTAGCGGCTCCCTGTACTGTCCGTACAAGGTTCGGAATCAGGTCAGCCCGGCGTTGGTACTGGGTCTGCACCTGCGCCCATTTTTCCTGCACGTTTGTGTCAGTTTGCACTAAACCATTATAGGAACTACAGCCGTACATACCCAAAGCAAGGGCAATAACCACTACGATAATTAATGTCTTTGACATGGTCTGTTGAAATACAAATTGTTAGTATTGGACTCAAAGTTGCCCAAAACTAACAATTTGTCAACGGAAAACTACGCCAGCGGTGCTTTTAGCTGGTTTACTTAGAATTTGTATGGATGGTTGGTGGTCCTAAATAAATACCTTGCACAATGAATCTTGATTTAACTGGAAAGACCGCCCTTGTTTGTGGGAGTACACAGGGAATTGGTCGTGCTGCCGCCATCGAATTGGCTTTGCTCGGTGCCAACGTCGTGTTGATGGCCCGAAATGAAGAAACCTTAAAAACAGTAGTAAACGATTTAGATACGGCTATGGGGCAAACGCACTGCTACATTGTTGCCGACTTTAGCCAGCCAGACGCGGCACCTACGGCTTTAGCGGCTCATTTAGCCCGGTTTCCCGACGTGCACATTCTTATTAACAATACGGGTGGTCCGGCGGGTGGTCCACTCATCGACGCAAAGCCCGACGAGTTTGTGCAAACATTTCATAATCACCTGCTCAACAATCAGGCGTTGGTGCAGGCCGTTGTTCCGGCGATGAAAGAGGCAGGTTACGGTCGAATTATCAATATAATTTCAACATCGGTTAAACAGCCCATTGTGGGATTGGGCGTATCCAATACCATTCGGGGAGCCGTAGCGCAGTGGGCTAAAACGCTGTCGCTGGAAATTGCCCAATTCGGCATTACGGTCAACAATGTATTGCCGGGCTATACAAAAACCGCTCGTCTGGACGCGGTGCTGACCATGCGGGCGAAAACATCCGGTAAAACCGAAGAAGAAACAGCCAACCAGATGGAAAGCGAAATTCCGACCGGGCGGTTTGTTACGGCTGACGAAGTCGGGGCTGCCATCGCGTTTTTGTGCACACCCGCAGCGGCCTCCATCAACGGAATCAACCTTCCGGTAGATGGCGGAAAAACGGGAAGCCTTTAGACCAGCTATAGAACGGTCCGTCGTAGCGGTTTTCGAGTTGTAAAGTTCACGCGGCAGCCAACTTTAACCGATTCAGGATTGGGTTTCAGCCCATAGCTTTAGCTGTGGGGCAAAACGAAAATTGGTAGGTCCCCGTTAACCGTTTCAACGGTTTTTGCCACTAAACCGTTGAAACGGTTAACGGGAAACGCACATCTCTATTAACATCCCCCGGTTAAAACCGGTGGCTGAACTGATGGACATATATCTCCTCATAACTCAAACTAAGCTATTCTTAAAGGCGTAGGCAACCATGCCAGCGGTGTTTTTGGTGCCGGTTTTTTCGAGGATACGCAGTCGGTGGCCCTCAACGGTACGAGGGCTAAGGAAAATTTTCTCGCTGATTTCGAGTGTCGAAAGCCCTTCGCAAATGAGCATCAGCACTTCTTTTTCGCGCTCAGAAAGCAGAATTTTGCTGTTATAAAATGCATTCACAGGCCGCTGTACAGTTGGCTTGTTGGTCATTTTACGCAGCATCGCTTTCGATACAAACTCGTTCAGATAAACGCCTTCGTCCATTACTTTCCGAACGGCTTTCTCTACTTCGCCCGCTTCAGCATCTTTCAGCAGGTAGCCGCTTACGCCCTTTTCGAGCAAGTGCAGCACCATCCGGTCTTCGTCGTGCATGGTTAACACAACAATTTTGATAAGCGGGTAATTTTCGCGCAGATAGTCGGCAGTGGCGGTGCCATCCATGACCGGCATTTGCAGGTCAAGCAGTACCACGTCTGGAAGTTTTCGGGCGATTTTATCAATCAGTTCCTGACCATTCCCGGCCTCCATAATTAGCTCAAAATCATGAATTTGCCCAAGAATTGTTGCCATACCCACGCGGAACAGCGTATGGTCGTCGCAGAGAGCCAGTTTAATTTTTCGCATAGAGGAGGTAGAGTTAAATGCTGATACCGCATTTGTCGCAAACATCGACCATCCGGCAAACAAATTAACTCAATAAATCAACAGGTTGCGCGTCGTGCAGCCGAACCTGCACATGAATTTGCGACCCCCGACCGGGCGAGACATCGAATGTGACGTGTCCGTTCACAACACTTAGGCGGCTTTCGATATTCCGCAGGCCCAGTCCACCCTCTCTGTTCTCCATAACTGCGTCGAAATCAAACCCGACGCCATCGTCAATAACCGACAGACGCACCTCATTTTCAAAGCCAAAAAGCTGAATAGTGATGTGGAGGGCGCGGGCGTGCCGCATAGCGTTATTGACCAGTTCCTGAGCAATTCGATAGAGCATCAGGTCAAGGGCGGGCAAAAACGGAATAACCGGCTCCTGATAGACCAATTGCACCTGTGTGTCATTGTCCGTAGCGCGGTCGGCCAATTCTTCGAGGGCGGCCTGTAATCCAAATCGTTCGAGGGTTGTTGGCACTAAGTTTCGGCTTATCCGCCGAACGTTGGTCATCGTCTCGTCGATCATGGAACGGGTTTTCTGAAACTGAAACCCTACCTGTATATCGCCCCCCAGTTGCCTTTCTAACTGGTTCAGGCTCATTTTGGTAACGGACAGCATCGTGCCGATACCATCATGCATGTCTTCGGCAAGGCGTTTTCGTTCTTCTTCCTGCCCCCGCAGGGTGGCTTCCATCAGTTCACACCGGTGCTGAACCTGCAATTCCTTGAAGGCCAGTTGCTGTTTTGCCTGTTTTTGCTGGTAATAGGCGACGAAGATGATGATGAACACCGCCATCATCAACAACACCGCCGTACCAATGGCAATTACAAAACCGGAGTCAATCGACATTATTGCAATTTAAAATGTCCGAGTTAAGTAAAGTTCAAAATTTCTTTCTGAATGTCAATGAATTACGTCCAACTATTGATTGAGAGGTAGAAAGTTTATTTTGTATTGGAGCGGTTAACTTTCCGTTGGGCGATATTGTTTATATAGGTACAATGTTTTCTGACGATAATAATCATATTAAATTCTTCTCATCATATTTACTTAGCAAAATCCCGATTGAAGACAAAAGGCAAAATACTATATAAAATATTAAATTTGTATCCCAATATTGTTGAAATATTTCAGGTTTCGATTTAGTAGACAAAACAGTATCTCCTAAAAGAAAAATAAAGAAAGTACCAGATTGATAAAGTAAAAGGCCCGCACTAACCCAAAATAAAGAATAAAAAACAATATTTTTTATGTACAGGTTTGACATGACCTGATAATAAAAATTCATAATAATAAAAATACCGTACAACCTGACAATAGTGAAACTTCCCACTGAAAACTCATCTACTCTAAATAAGAAAATATTTATCAGCAAAGCAATTACTCCACCGTATAATACAATCCGCTTATAGTAAGTAGAATTAATGTTTTTTATATCATAGAAGAGAGCTAATACAAGTACAATCTCAACTAATGAAAAAAAATTATAAATAAATAAGTTACTTTGTTTGTAAAATGCAAAAATATTAGAGGTGAAATCTTTGACAAAGCTAAGTGCAAAAAAAACTGTCAAATATTTCACCTCTTTAGTCGTTACCCGCCAGAGTACAATTCCTATCAGTAAAGGAAGTAGTGAAATGGACTCCGCAACAAAGCTTAACGGGTGCTTATTGAAAAGATAGATTAGCCTATCCATTATTCGAGCAATACTGTGGGCAAGGCATTCCATCGCCTACAGATCTTCCGCCACCGCCAGCAGGCATATCTTTACTGCCCGTTGTGTCATCATAAATCGGCATGTCCTTGCCGTCCTCTCCTACGCCGGTCAGCAAAACGCGTGGTTTAAGCTGTCCTATGCCGGGTTCGGTGGGTTTGCCGTCGGCGTCTTCCCAGCGTTTGGCGTGGTGAATACGCAACCCAACACAACCGGGCTGACTGAGCAGGTGTTGAACCTGGTTGATGCCAAAATACTCGGAGCGTATGTAATCATCGTCGGTCAGGCCTACCTCTAATTTTCGCTCGCGGTAGGTGCCCGTCATGGCTCGGGTTTCGTGTGGGTCGAGGATGCGGCCCGCATTTTTGGTAAAAACACTCATATTTAAAGAAGGGTTGAAATTGGGTAACGTATAGGTTGTGTCTGGATGGATATAATCGGAAAGCGCATCAAAGCTACAGCAACTATGTTCGTGCAACAATTTTACCTGCTTTAGCTTATTTCCAATAATTACTTAATAATCAGATATTTATACCGTATGAGATAGTTCTTAATGCGTAGTTCTACGTGGTAAAGTGCGGACTTTTGCCCATTTCTTATCAAGTGTCCAAAATCGGGGTTTTTGCGCTTACATGGCGACACGTCCGTAGCCTACCTTTGTATTGTCGTCAATGAGTCGCCCTTAGGCGTTTCTATTGGCAAAGATTTTTCTCATAGGTTAGGTTAACAAAAAACGCCGGAGCAGCTTGTCCCGGCGTTTTTTTATACCCCTATGAACCAGGCTTACCTACCTCATTTTCAATAAATTCAACAGATAAGCACCGTAACCGCTTTTGACTAACGGACGGGCGATGTCGGCAAGTTGCTCGGCATTGATAAATTTCATCCGGTAAGCAATCTCTTCGATACAGCCAATTTTCAGGCCCTGCCGCTCTTCAATAACATGCACAAACTGTCCCGCCTGCATCAGCGATTCAAAGGTGCCGGTGTCGAGCCAGGCCGTGCCCCGGTCCAGAACGCCCACTTTGAGTTTGCCCTGCTCCAGATAGACCCGGTTTATGTCCGTAATTTCGAGTTCGCCACGCGGGGAAGGCTTGATATTCTTGGCAATCTCAACCACGTCGTTGTCATAGAAATATAAGCCCGGTACGGCATAATTTGACTTCGGCTGTTCGGGCTTTTCCTCGATTGACACGACGTTGAATTGCTCATCAAATTCCACCACGCCATACCGTTCGGGGTCATGCACCTGATACGCATAAACGACTCCGCCATCCGGGTCATTATTGGCTTGAAGCAATTTCGACAGGCCGGAACCGTAGAAAATATTATCCCCTAATACCAACGCGACTTTATCATCGCCAATAAACTCTTCGCCGATGATAAAGGCCTGCGCCAGCCCATCGGGACTTGGCTGAACGGCATAACTGAACCGGCAACCGATGCGGGCACCGTCCCCGAGGAGCTTCTCGAAATGCGGCAGGTCGTGCGGTGTCGAAATAATAAGAATATCACGGATGCCCGCCAACATCAGAATCGACAGCGGATAATAAATCATCGGCTTGTCGTATATCGGCATCAATTGCTTTGATACAGCGAGTGTAAGCGGATGAAGACGGGTGCCGGAGCCTCCGGCAAGAATAATTCCTTTCATTTAGTGAAGCGGGTGAAGTGAGTGGAATAGGTGAAGTAAGGGCTGGGCTATAGTATATACTACACCTATTCCACTTACTCCACCCTGTTGCCACTTAGCGATTTGAGTACATTCCCTGATAGTAACTTTGATAATTGCCCGACGTAACGTTGTCTAACCAGACTTGATTGGCCAAAAACCAGTCGACGGTTTTTTCGAGACCTTCCTCGAATTGAAGAGAAGGCTCCCAACCCAACTCGTTCATGATTTTGTTGGCGTCGATGGCATAGCGAAGGTCATGTCCGGCACGGTCGGTTACGTAGGTGATGAGTTTGGCCGACGTGCCCTCGGGCCGACCCAACTTACTATCCATAATGCGACACAGCAGATTGACAATATCAATATTTTTCCATTCGTTAAACCCGCCGATGTTGTATGTTTCCCCTAATCGGCCGGTATGAAAAACGGCGTCGATGGCGCGGGCATGATCGACCACAAACAGCCAGTCACGAACGTTTTCGCCTTTGCCATAAACCGGTAAGGGCTTGTTGGTCTGGATGTTATGAATCATGAGCGGAATCAGTTTCTCCGGAAAATGATTCGGGCCGTAATTGTTCGAGCAGTTGGAAATCACTACCGGCAACTTATAGGTATTGCCGTAGGCCCGCACAAAGTGATCGGAAGCGGCTTTCGATGCCGAATAGGGTGATTGCGGATCGTAGGGCGTTTCTTCCGTGAAGAAATCTTCCGGGTTGTGCAATGAACCATACACCTCGTCAGTCGAAACGTGGTAGAACCGCTTGCCATCAAAGGCAGACGCGCCCCCGGCCCCGTTGGCGGCCCAGCTATTTTTGGCCGTATTCAGCAGATTCACCGTGCCGACTACGTTAGTCATTACGAACGACATAGGGTCGGTAATGGAGCGATCAACGTGCGACTCAGCCGCGAGGTGAATGACGCCATCGAACGCTACTTCGGCGAACATATCTTCCAGGAATTTCGCGTCGGTAATATCGCCTTTAATGAACGTGTAGTTCGGGGCATTTTCAATGTCGGTGAGGTTAGCCAGATTCCCGGCATAGGTCAGCGCATCAAGGTTATAAATCTGGTATTCAGGGTATTTTGTAACGAACAAACGCACAACATGTGACCCAATAAATCCAGCACCACCGGTGATGAGAAGTTTCATAATGTGTTAGTTATAGAGTTGTGCAGTTGTAGAGTTGTAGAGTTATAAGTCGCAGTGGCCTCATAAAATAGCCTGTGAACTATAGAACTCTATGACTCTGCAACTTTAGAACTAAGTTTCTGCTGCCAGTGCCACGCATCCCGCAGCGACTCGCCCAGCGTACGGCGGGCGGTCCAGTTCAGCACGGTATTGGCTTTCGAGACATCGGCATATACCTGTTCGACGTCGCCAGCCCGGCGAGGACCGATGCTGTAGTTCACTTTAACGCCCGTTTCCTGTTCAAATGTTTTTATTACGTTCAGCACCGTTTCGCCCCGGCCCGTACCCACGTTGATTACGTCATAAGAGGATTTTTCTTCTTTTTGACTAAGCATTTTCAAGGCCTGAACGTGCGCATCGGCCAAGTCCATCACATCGATATAGTCGCGAACACAGGTCCCGTCGGGGGTATTGTAATCATCGCCATATACCGTTAGGCTGGGCCGAATACCGGCTGCGGTTTGGGTAATAAATGGCACCAGATTAGCCGGAACACCCAGCGGCAGTTCACCGATCTCTGCGGATGGATGAGCACCGATAGGGTTAAAATACCGAAGGGCCAGTGCCTTAACGGGAACCTTCGCCCGAATAGCATCGCGAATGATATCTTCGCAAATCGCTTTGGTGTTGCCATACGGCGACTGCGCCGGGAGCCGGGGCGTTTCCTCCGTTACGGGGAGGTGTTCGGGTTGCCCGTAAACCGTGCAGGACGATGAAAACACAAAGTTGGATACGTTGTATTTTGGCATCAGTTCCAGCAGCAACAGCAGCGAATCGAGGTTGTTCCGGTAATATTTCAGCGGTTGCGCAACCGATTCTCCAACGGCTTTGTAGGCCGCAAAGTGAATGACACCAATCGGTGCTTCTTTCGTGAAGATGTCCTCCATCGCAACGGCATCGTTGCAGTTTACCGGATAACACGTTACGTCGCGGCCCAGAATGGCCCGCAGCCCATCGAGAGCCGACCGTTCAGAGTTCGAAAAATCATCAATGATGACCGGCTGAAAGCCAGCATGCACCAGTGAGACAACCGTGTGGGAGCCAATAAAACCCGCGCCACCAGTTACCAGAATTTTGGGGGAATTGTCTGTGGGAGTCAAACCGTTTTTTATAAAGATTTTGTTGCTACTTTAGCATAGCAACTCCTGAAACCATACAAAAGTAGCATATTCAGGAGGTTTCCGAAAACAGTTTTTATTCTGGGGCTAACTGGTAAAGCGACATAAACCAATGAACGACAACGAATTGAAAGCCCTAATCTCGCTCCTGGACGACGAAGATCAGGAAGTTGTTTCTCATGTCGAACAGCGAATTCGGCAAATGGGCGGGCAAATGATACCGCTTCTGGAGTCGGAATGGGAAGGAAGTTTCAACCCCAACCTCCAGAAACGGATTGAAGAAATTATTCATGATTTGCAGTACGAATCGGTGCTGGATCGGATGCGCGACTGGAAAAACGGGGGGGGCATGGACCTGCTGGAAGGGCTTTGGATTGTAGCTACCTATCAATATCCTGACCTTTCGCTCGACAAACTAAAGCAGGATGTTGAGCAGCTATTCTACGATGTCTGGGTCGATTTCAAAACCGATATGCACCCCGACGAGCAGGTCAAATCGATGAATATGGCGTTTTTTTCAAAACTGAAATTTGCGCCCAACACCAAGCATTTTCACTCACCGGCCAACTCAATGATTAACCAGGTGCTTGAGTCCCGGCGGGGCAATCCCATCACGCTTTGTGTGCTGTATATGCTCATTGCCAAGCGCCTGAACTTACCGGTGTATGGCGTAAATCTGCCGAACTTATTCGTGCTGACCTACAAAAACAGCAGTGGTGTTCAGTTCTACATCAATGTGTTTAACCGGGGGCTAGTTTTCACGACCAAAGACATTGACCAGTACATTGACCAGTTGAATATCAAGCGGTTAGATACCTTTTATCAGCCCTGTACCAACGTCGATATTGTCCGGCGCGTGCTGCGAAACCTGACGCTGGCCTTTGAGAAAACGGGCGATTCTGAACGGGTTCGGGAAGTGGAGCAGATTCTGAACACGGTCCGGGACGATGGCGACGGCCTGCCCCTGTCTGATTATACGCAGCGGTAGCGTACCCACGGGATAAATCCCGTGATTAATAATTTTAAAATTCGCTATCCAGAAATCACAGGATAAATCCCGTGGGTACGCTAATAGGCCACCGCGATTAATCCAGGCCCGGCCTGAAAACAGCGAATGGTGATCGGACTACCATTTGGATTCTCCGTATGGTCAGGTAAACGAACGTGGCCCGTCAATTCAGCGGCTCCGTCGGCAAAGGGTTCGATGTGCAGATGCTCCCGAAAGGTGAGCTGGCGTTTTCCGTACAGTTTGTATAAGGCTTCTTTCGCACACCAGTAAACAGCCAGCCGGTTCGGGTCGCCAGCCGCGTGGATGATCTCACTTTCCGACAAAACACGCGGTACGACCCGCCTGAACTGTTCCCGAATCGGTTCAATATCAATGCCAACGGGTCGCGACCGATGCAAAACGACCGCTGCCCAGCCGCCCGTGTGCGACAGCGAAATGTGCCACGGCAACCCAATCAGGTGCGGCTTCCCGAACGCATCTTTCTGCAATCCCTGATACGGTACGCCCTGCTCGCCGATTAACCGGCAAATGACCACCCGGCAGGCAAGCCACTCGACGCGCTGGGCTGGATGGCTGATACTTGCCAGTTCCGCTTGTTCCAACGCTGTCAACGGCAATCCCGCCCGCAAGGTTGGTTCATCTTCTGTGATGGCGTGGAGCCTGACGATGCAGTCGCTGTTTATGTCTATCTGAAAACTCACAAATCAAAAGTCGGTAGCCGTTCGGGAAAAAGAAAGGATTAACGACCTTTGACCACCAACTTGTTTTATTTACTTGTGATCGTAAAGAAAATAGATACCTTCGGCGGGCACCGCGACCCAATTTATACGCTTGAGCGGGGCGTGTCTGCCGAACAGTTTTTTTCGGCGGGTGGCGATGGGCAGGTCGTGCAGTGGCATCTGGACCGGCCCGATCTGGGCGAATTGATTGCCAATGTACAGGCGTCTGTCTACGCGCTGGCTCTACACCCGGACACAGGGCTTCTATGGGTGGGGCAGAACTACGAAGGCATTCACGTAATTGAACCTGTTCAGAAGCAGAGAGTTACGTCGTTGAAGCTGACATCAGCCGCCATTTTCGACATCAAATTTTACAAGAATGACGCCTTCGTAGCCCTCGCCGATGGCACATTGATTGTTCTGGATGCGAGCCAGGTAGTTGTCAGAAAACACATCAAAGCGGCTAACCAGTCGGCGCGGTGCATCGCCATAAATCCGGTTGAGCGGGAACTGGCCGTTGGCTACAGCGACCACACCGTTCGTATTTTTGACCTGACCACCTACGAACTTAAACGGGCGATTCCGGCGCATACCAATTCGGTCTTTACGATTGCTTACTCACCCGATTTCCGCTCTTTGCTAACCGCCGGGCGTGACGCCCACCTGAAAATCTGGGATGTTGAAAATAGCTACGCACTCCAGCAGGATATTGTGGCCCATATGTTCGCCATCAATCACATGACGTTCAGTCCCGATGGCAGTTTATTAGCTACGGCCAGTATGGACAAATCCATTAAAATCTGGAATGCAGAGACCTATAAATTAGTGAAGGTTGTAGACCGCGCCCGACACGCCGGGCATGGAACGTCGGTCAATCGGGTTCTCTGGACATCGTATCGTCAGGAACTTCTTTCGGCCAGCGACGACCGGACAATTTCGGTATGGAAATTGAGCTAAGTTGATTTGTTAAGTAGGAACGGCCTATTTTTGGGGCTATTTTTTGTAAAATAGGTAATATGAATGTTACTTGACCTTTATCTGATTATTAACCGACACTCAAACCGTTTGCGCACCAATGAAAATTACGCCTATTGAAATCCGGCAGCACACATTTGACAAGGGAATGCGCGGCTATAGAACCGAAGACGTTGACGCATTTCTGTCGTCGTTATCTCAGGAATGGGAGCGCGTAACCAGCGATTACAAAATGTTGAAGATGCAGCTTGAACTGGCCGAAAAAGAATTAGGCAAGTTGAAGGAAGTCGAAATGACGCTGTTCCGAACGCTGAAAACCGCCGAAGACACCAGTGCTCAAATTACGGAACAGGCCAATCAGGCAGGCGCGAAATACGTAGACGAAGCGAAACAGAAAGCCGACGAAATGCTGGCCGAAGCCCGCAAACGGTCTGTTTTGATGGTGCAGGATGCGGAGAATCAGGCCCGTTTCCTGAAAGATAATATTCTGAATGACCTCAAATCGCTGGAACATGATTTCAAAGCCCTGGAAGGTTATAAAGAGAATTTAGCGATTCAGATTCGCAGCCTCGCCAGCAACGCCGTTGACAGTGTTGACCGGTTTGAAAAGAAATTTGCCAAACAGAATCTGAAGGGTAAAATCGACGAAGTTGCTTCTCAAATCAAGGATGAACTGAAACAGACCGAAGATACGCCGGATAATGAGGCCCCTACGGAGTCAACTGCCCAAACAGACCCCGCTACGGATCTGCCTTCGTTAACGGAACGCGAAGCATCTATTCCCGAAGCCATTCCGGTCAGTGAACTCCCGCATGAAGAATCGGGAGAGTCAGCACAAACGGTTGGTCAGGAAGCACCACAAGCCGTTGCCGAAACAGACCAAACAACTGAGCAGAGTGCTCCAGAGTCTGTACTGGCCGAAGTAAATACGACGTCCGAAACGGAATCGTCAACAGAAGCCGCACCGGTGAAGAAAGGCGGTTCTTTTTTCGACCAGATTTAAAAAACAGGCAGGGCAAACAGACCAAGGTGGGCTGGAAAATCATTGCCACTATAGATGGGAACAATTTCGTTAGAAGGACTTGAGTTTTTCTCCTACCATGGTTTTTACGATGAGGAGCAGAAAATAGGCAATAAATATTCGGTGGATATTGTCGTAACGGCCGACTTTTCAGAAGCAGCCCGGCGCGACCGGTTGAGTGCTACCGTTAATTACGAGGATTTATACCGAATTACGGCCGCTGTTATGAAACAACCGGCCCGGTTGCTGGAACACATTGCCCACCAAATTATTCAGGAAATACGAGGTAAATACGCTGATTTAGAAGCCGTTGAAGTGAGCGTATCCAAATTTAACCCACCCATTGGGGGCGTTTGCCACCGGGCCAGAATTACCCTGAAAGAGTAACTAAAAAAGATAAGTCAGTTGACGAATCTGTTAAAATCATCGGCAACTGACTTATTTTCTACACTACCTGTTGCACACCCGCAAAGGAAATTCCCATGTGCGATGCTTCATAAACGCATACCCCGTTGCGAATGAGCAGCACTTGCGGAGACTCATGTTCAATACCAAATTCCTGCTCAATTTTATTGGATATAGGTCGGTTAGCCAATAAGTCAAGGTAATAGGGTTTTACCCCAAGCTGATCGTTCCAATTGCGCTCCATCCGGCTCAGTGCCATAGCACTAATCGAACAGGTTGTGCTATGCTTAAAAATCAATACCGGTTGCTTCGCTGATTCAGTTTTAATTATATCCAGTTGAGCGTCGCTTGTTATTCTGTTCCAATTCATTGTATCGACATACATTCTGTTGACGTAGAAGCTATTTTGACGCTGAAAAGTTCGTTAATTCTCCGGGTCATAGCGTAGTTTCTGAGCCATTTCGGGCGTGATCGACTCTGAGTAAACTCCATAGGCATCCACCAGCATTCCTTTGTTACCATTTTTCGCTTCAATCGCATACAACACCGTCGAATCGCCGGGGTCTGTCATGCCCTCAAAACGATAGACATCAACCACATCGAAGTCGGCGGGGTGTAGTTCAACATCGTCGGGCTGGCAGTGCAGCCGATCCGATTTCAGGTTATAATCCTGCGTAAATCCCTGTTTACGCAGGGCATTGATCGCTTCGGTGAGTGTATCGTACGCGTGCATAAGGCTGTTGGTTTACCGGTGAGTTCGTAGCTTTGTCAATATAACTAACCCTGTGTGCGCTTGTTTTCGGTATTCTATAACACCGGCATTGCTGCCTACCAAACCCTGTTGCGGGTTGTGGCTCCGTTCAATCCCAAAGCCCGGAAGTGGGTTGACGGACGGCACCGCTGGGCTAATAAACTTACAAAACAGCTTGATGGCAATAAAAGCCCAATAGCGTGGTTTCATGCGGCATCGCTTGGCGAATTTGAACAGGGCCGCCCGGTCATCGAAGCGTATCGACTGGCCTATCCAACCGATAAAATTCTGCTCACTTTTTTCTCGCCATCGGGCTATGAGGTGCGTAAGAACTATGCCGGAGCCGACTATATTCTGTACTTACCCGCCGACACGCCCGCCAATGCCCGGCAATTCGTGTCGTTGGTAAAACCCAAAATTGCCTTTTTCATCAAGTACGAATTCTGGTACAACTACCTCCGCGAACTTAAAGCTGCGGCTGTACCCGTCATTTCGTTTTCGGCTATTTTCCGTCCTGACCAGCTTTTTTTTAAGTCATTTGCCGGGTGTCCTGCGTTCCCGCTCTACCGAAATTTACTGGGTTACTTCGACCATATTCTGGTTCAAAATCAGCAATCCGTCGATCTACTGAAAAGCATCAGTCTGCACAACGTAACACTGGCGGGCGATACGCGTTTCGACCGGGTAGCACAGGTTGCGGCCACAAAACAGGAAATTCCGTTAGCCGCTGCGTTCAAAAACAACCAGCCCCTCTTCGTTATTGGCAGCGCGTGGCAAGCCGATATGGACGTCCTGATTCCGTTCATGAACAACTTCGATAAGCCACTGAAAGTCATAATTGCCCCACACGAGATTCATGATGAGGCCATTGACCGCTGGCAGCATCAATCAAAAAAGCGGTCGGTACGTTTCTCGCAGACAAATGAAGCGGATGTAACCAAGGCAGATATTCTTATCATTGACAACGTCGGGATGTTATCTTCGCTATATAAATACGGTGAGTTTGCCTACATTGGCGGTGCGTTCAAGCAGGGCCTTCATAACATTCTGGAAGCGGCTACTTTTGGGATGCCGTTATTTTTCGGACCGCAGTACAGCAAGTTTCAGGAAGCCGTTGATCTGGTTAATGAAGGGGCTGCTTTTCCGATTCGCAACGTGGCTGAATTGATTGACGCCTTCACAAAACAATACGAAGACCCTGAGAAGTCGGCCCAAATTAGCCGCAATTATGTGCAGCGGAACATTGGCGCAACGGGCAAGGTTATGGAAGTAGTCAACCAATTAAAGAGCGAAAGGGTGAAAGAGCGGAAGAGCGAATGAGTCGCGCCAGCTTTTCACTCTTTCACTCTTTCACTCTTTCGCTCTTTAAACATTGCAAAAAGGCTTAATCTTACGGTCTACTGGCTCCTGGTACGAAATTCGTGATCAGGACGGGCACATTTTTCAGGGTCGGCTGAAAGGCAAATTCAAATTGAAAGGACTGAAAGTCACCAACCCGATTGCGGTGGGTGATCGGGTAACGTTTGATGTTGAAGATAAAATTGAAAATACAGCGGTCATCACGGACATTTCAATCCGTAAAAACTACATCATCCGTCAGTCAGTCCATAAAACAGCACACGGACACATTCTGGCGGCTAACCTTGACCGGGCGATTTTGCTGGCAACGCTTGCCATGCCCCGCACGTCGTTAGGCTTTATTGACCGTTTTCTGGTCTCGGCAGAGTCGTTTCGAATTCCGACAACAATCGTTTTCAATAAAGCCGATATTCTGAACGATGAAGGACTGGAATACCAACAGGAAGTGATTGACCTCTACGAGCGCGTTGGCTATGACTGCCTGATTACCTCGGCTACCGAAGGCGAAGGCGTCGATGCCTTCCGGCAATTACTCGACCAAAAAGTAACGCTCCTGGCCGGGCATTCGGGGGTGGGCAAATCGTCGCTTGTGAACGCCATTGCCCCCGAACTAAACCTACGCACCAACGAAGTCTCAACGTTTGCCAACAAAGGCGTTCACACAACGACGTTCGCGGAGATGTTCGAGTTGGCTCCCGATACGTTTATTATCGACACGCCGGGCATCAAGGAACTGGGGTTGATGGACACCTCAAAAACCGAAATCGGCCATTATTTTCCCGAAATGCGCGACCGCCTGAATCAGTGCCGATTCAATAACTGCCTGCACATCAACGAACCCGGCTGCGCCATTAAAGATGCCGTTGGCGAGGGTGACATTGCCGAAAGCCGTTATATGAGCTACCTGAGCATGATGGACGGTGGGGATAACCGGAGATAGTAAGTAGTGGAGTGGGTGAAATAAGTAAAATAGGCAACAACCACTGCACTCCTTTCACCCACTTCACCTCTCCACCAACTACTAATTTGTCATGGCGGCCAGCAAATCGGCCTGGGTGATTATGTGTACTTGTTCCCGCTCATCGCGAACGAGCAGGGCTTTGTTATCCCGGTCAATCAGCGACGAAAGTGCGTCGATGGTATTGTCTAAACCCACAAACTTAAAGGGCTTATCCATCACTTCACTCACCGGGTGATCTTTCACAGCGGGGTCTTCGATGAGCCGGTTTAGCACGGTCGAATCGGTCAGGCTACCAACAATGTGGCCCGTTTCATCGGTAACCGGAATCTGCGAGATGCCATACCGGTTCAAGACGTGAATGGCCTGACTGACCGACACGCCCGCCCCAATGGTTGTGAGGTCCGAATGGCCGTTTTTGTTTTGAATGATGTCACGAGCGGTTTTGAAAGCGCGGTCTTCCAGAAATCCATGATCTTTCATCCACGTATCGTTGTAGATTTTGGCGAGGTAGCGCGTGCCGTGATCGGGTAGCAGAATCACCAGTACATCATCGTCCGTGAGGTTTTCTTTGGCCCATTCCAGCGCACCATGCACGGCCGTACCGCACGACCAGCCAACAAACAGACCCTCCTCGCGGGATAGCCGCCGAGCCATAATTGCCGCGTCTTTATCGGTCACTTTCACGAAGTGGTCGATCAGGCTAAAGTCAACATTTTGGGGGAGAATGTCTTCGCCAATGCCTTCGGTCAGATACGGGTAGATTTCACCTTCATCGAAGATACCGGTTTCCTTGTATTTCTTAAAGACTGACCCATACGTATCCAATCCAATCGAAACCAGGCCCGGATTTTGCTCTTTCAAAAATTTACTGGTACCGCAAATCGTGCCGCCCGTTCCAACGCCAGCCGCAAAGTGCGTGATTTTACCATCGGTGTCGCGCCAGAGTTCGGGACCGGTCGTTGCGTAGTGCGCGGCTGTATTCGCCGGATTGTCGTATTGATTGGGATAAAGCGAGTTGGGAATGTCGCGGTTGAGTTTTTTAGCGACCGAATAATACGAACGTGGATCGTCGGGCGCAACGTTTGTGGGGCAAACAACAACCTCCGCTCCCACGGCCCGCAGAATGTCGATCTTCTCCTGCGACTGTTTATCCGCCATCGTAAAAATGCATTTATAGCCTTTACCAATTGCGGCCAGCGCAAGCCCCATGCCCGTATTGCCGCTGGTGCCTTCGATAATCGTGCCGCCGGGTTTCAGCACCCCCCGCGCTTCGGCATCTTCGATCATCCGAACAGCGATGCGGTCTTTAACCGAATTGCCGGGGTTAAAATATTCGACCTTCGCCAAAATTGTCCCCCGAATACCCTTTGTCACTTTGTTTAGTTTCACCAACGGCGTGTTGCCGATGGTGTCGATGATGGAGTTGAAATAATTCATGATTATAACGTTTTGCTGTACGAATCGGGGAAGGTAACGATCTATTGATGAAAGCGGGCAAAATTTGTATTGTTTGGTAAGGCCAATAAAATCGGGCTGAAACTTATCGGGTTAACAAACCGGCATCGAGCACAAATTGCGAACCGGTAATGTAGCGGGCCGCATCAGAAACCAGATACAGCACCATCCCGGCAACATCCTCCGGCTCGACCCAGGGAACGGGCAACAGGTTACCCGCCGACCGTTCGGCAATGGCCTGTGTGGTAGTGCCTTCCAGCGCGGCAAGCCCGTCATTCATCGGCGTATTGACTCCAGTGGGGTGAATCGAATTGACGCGAATGTTATGCGGAGCCAGTTCAATGGCCCACGATTTGGTCAGACCGACCAGTCCCCATTTAGAAGCTGCATAATGACTCAGCCGGTTCATCCCCCGCAGCCCGGCAATACTGGAGTTATTGATAATCACCCCCGATTTTTGCGCGATCATTACCGGAATCACGCGCCGGGCGACTAACCACGCGCCCTTGAGGTTAATGTCGAGCATGGCATCCCACTCGTCTTCGGTAAGTTCGTGAGCCAGTCCGTAGGCGCATATCCCCGCGTTGTTGAATAGAATATCGATTCGCCCAAACGTTTCCATAGCTTGCTTAACGGCTTCACTCACCTCCGCATCCTTGCGAACGTCACCCGTTACGGTCAGGCACGACGCGCCTGTGTCTTCGATTTCCTGTTGTAGCGAAGCCAATTCTTCCGAGGAGCCGAAGGTATAGGCTGGATACAATAAATTTTGCGCAACATCAAAAGCGACGATGTTTACACCCTGTTTAGCCAGAGCCAGCGCAACAGCCCGTCCTTGCCCATGAGCCGCTCCAGTAATAAAGGCTGTTTTTCCGGTTAATTCAGACATGCGTTTTGGCTTGCGTTAGGGGTAGATACGGGTATAAATAGTCGTCGATAGATACGCTCAGCACATTATTAAACACATTGGTGGCAATCATCTGTCCGGCAAAGGCAACCAGTATCACAATATCCGAGTCGGTGAATCGCTGCCGGATGGGGGCATATAACGCATCGGATACCTCTCCCCGATTGCGGGCGATTTCGGCACCAAAATCCAGCAGCGATTGCTCATCCTCAGTCAGATGCAGGTCTTCGGGCCACTCGCCATGCTCGATGATGAGTTTGCGAAAAAACGTGGTGCAAAGCGGGCAGTCAGACGCTTCTGAAACGGCATGAGCAAACAGATAAGCCGACCGGTCACCCACAATGCCGATAACTTCATGATAGAGCGGATACCACTGCATATAGACGGCAAACGCTACCGGCGAGTGGCTCAGTGTCGCTTTCATGTTGGTAATGCGTGAGCCGGGATAATCGGCAATGTGCTGCGCCCAGGCAGCTTTCAGGCTGTCAGAAGCCAGGGTTTCGGGGAGCGGGTCGATGCGGGGCATAGGGTTGCGTTAGTTGTTGAATAGTAATTGAGCTACGGGGAAAATAAACGCGGGTTGCCAAACTGAGTTACCTCTGATTACTACAGCCTACGTTGAATACCTTCGCTTTTCCGATATTCAGCGGGCGACACGCGCATCTGTTTTTTAAATAACCTCGAAAAATAGAATGGATCGTCGATGCCCAGTTGAGCCGCTACTTCATTGACGCGAAGATCGCTGAAGTGCAGTAACTGGCAGGCTCGCTGAATGCGGAGATGATTGAAATACTCGATGGGCGCATAGCCGGTATCCTGTTTGAATTTGCGGGAGAAAAACGACATAGACAGATTAGCGGATTGAGCAATATTATCCAGCGTGATAGCCCTCGACAGATTATTCTGCATAAACTGAATGGCTTTATTGGTGGGATTGACCGCTACGTTGGCCACGAGTTCTTTTTGAAAGTTTTCCGGCAGAACAAACGAGGCCAGAAAAAATGGAACTACCAGATTGGCGTACAACAGGTTCGACGCGCTGTAGCCTTTCAAAAACGTGTCGAACATGCGGTCCATCAGCGCAACCCGCTCGTCTGAATAAGGCACCCGGACTACCTGTGTTGTACTGCCCCGATCATTTATTATAGCCCGTACGGCTTCCTGACATTGGCTGCCCGCGAAGTGGAACCAGTGGATTGTCCACGGATTATCCGGGTCAGCCCCGTAGGAATGGGGTGTACCGGGCGTAATGGCACATACATCTCCAGCCTGAATGATGAGCCGGGCGTTGGGTAAGTGAATCCATCCCTGTCCATCCGTACAGTACAGGAGAATAACCTGCGAAATACCCGTTGGCCGCTGGTAGTAATGGTGCAGGGCTTTGGGATAGAACCCCATTCGGGTAATGAACAGGCTGTTAATCAACGGCATGTCTCGGCACTTATCAACCATTTCATTTGGGATTTCAATGATGCGCTCACCAGCGAAGCCCCGGCTTTTTCGCGTAACCACACTTGTCGTCATCCCAACTGTATTTGTAAAGATAAGGAGCCTAAGGCAAAATAATCCATGATTACGCTAAGATACTTCATTTAGATCTTATTGGTAAAACTGAATTTTGTAAATGTAAAATGCAATAAGGAAAGAACGACCCAGTCACCTGAATACCTTGGCGGTAGCCAGTACTATGAAGAATTTCATATGCATACTCTTACTGAATAGTCTCACTCCGTTGGGTATGCTGGCGGCTACGCAGGCACCAACGTACCTGGAGCCGCCCTATGCCAAATGGACTACTACTGAACTGACGCTGAACAATGGGGTCGTTGAGCGAACCATCAAACTACCGGCTTCGGACGGTAGTTTTCTGACAACGCTGTACAAACCCATTACGGGTGATTTTAAGTACTTTCAAAAAACGAACCCTGACTTTCAGTTTGAATTAAACGGCAAATCATACACGGGTTCGGGCGGTTGGCGGCTGGTTACGGTTCAGAAAATTTCCGACGCAAAGCAAGGCGATGGAGCCGCCGTGACGCTGCAAAGCCAGGACGGAGCCGTTGAACTGACCGTAAATTTCTTACTGTATCCCAACCTGCCCGTTGTTCGCAAAAGCCTGACTATCAAAAATCTGACAAATGAGCCAGCCCGCCTGGAATCGGTCGACGTGGAGAAGTTTACCGTGACACCCTACTATGCCACTACGTTTAGCTGGATATGTCACGATTACGGCAGACGACGTTCTATTGGCCCCTACGATGGTGACAGGCAGGATGCCTTACTGACCGTTCATAACAGCGATTGGCAGCAGGGAATTGTGATTGGAAACGAGGCCGCCGGGGTTGTCAAACACACATCCGTATTTTGGGATGAGCCTGCTATTCTGAGCGGACTTACCCACAAAGATGCCCGCTTTCCGTTTCGAAAATACATCAGCAAAGGAGAGTCCTTTACGACGCCCCAGGTGTTCACCATCGTTTATAACAACCATAAAGACCCCGATGAACTACTGAATACCGTCGTTCCGGTCTTCGTCCGCAAACACATGGGCATACGGCTGTCGGAGTTGGAACAAAAGCCCACTTTTGTTTACAATACCTGGGTTCCATTTCGAAAGAATATCAATGAAAAGTTAGTGATGGAACTGGCTAAAGCGGCCGCCGATGCTGGGATGAAAGAATTCGTCATTGATGACGGCTGGGCTGATAATTATGGCGATTGGATTATTGATACCAAAAAATTCCCGAATGGCCTGAAACCCGTTTTTGACTACATCAAATCCTTGGGCATGAAGCCGGGGTTGTGGGTTAGCGTGGGCAGTGCTTCACCCGATAGTAAAGTCTACAAAGCGCATCCAGACTGGTTCGTGCTGGACTCCAACCAGCAACCCGTCAATCTGCACGAAGATGACCTGAACATGCGTACGGCCTGCTTTGGAACCGGATGGCGGGGGTATATCAAGGACGTGCTGTTAAAACTAACACTGGAATACGGGCTTGAGTATTTAAAGCTTGATTTCACGGTGGTCACCAGCACGTACCGGTTCGGCAACAAAGTAACCGGATGTTATGCCGCCCATCACACCGGCCACACCGACCACCACGAGTCGTTGTATACGAACTACGAATCGGTGTGGAAACTGTTCGATGAGTTGCATACCGCCAAACCTAACCTGTTCATCGACTGCACGTTTGAAACGATGGGCGGCCTACAGTTGGTTGATTACGCCATGCTAAAACATGCCGAAGGCGACTGGCTGTCGAATTTCTACGGCCCCCCGGATGCCAACGTAGATTTGCGCGTCAGGAATATGGCCTGGTGGCGTTCGCCCGCCATGCCCGCTACCGCACTGGTTATCGGCAATCCTGAGATGCAGGACAAAGGCTGGGAGATGCACATTAAATCGCTGGCGGGTGCTCTGCCCATTATGCTGGGTGACCCCCGAAAATTAGCAACTCAAGACCTTAAGAAATACAGAGCTTATGCAGATTGGCTGCAACTGATGGAAAACAAGCATCAGATCATGAGTTACCGTCAGGATTTGGCCGGGTTTGGCGAGCCTATGGACGGTAGCTGGGACGGCTTCCAGCGGGTCAATACCGACACGAAACAAGGCGGAATTATCGGTGTATTCAGGCAGGGTGCTGCCGAAACAAAACGACAGATTACGGTTCAACACCTCGACCCGGCAAAACGGTATCAGATCAAATCAATGGATGGAAAGGTCGTTGCATCGCTGAATGGACTGGCCCTTCAAACAACTGGATTTCCCGTAAATCTGGGTGAGTCCTATGCCGGGGAGCTTTTTGAAATAAGTGCGAATTGATACCATAACGGCCCAAACAGGCTCTGGCTGTTTGGAACAGAACGTATATACAACCAAACAGCCAGAACCTGTTTGGGCTAACGCCAACTCGTATACCGTCAATAACCATGACAAATCAATCGTTAACACCCGATCAAATTCGTCAGTACAACCAGGATGGATACCTGATTATCAACCGCTTTTTAAACGCAGAAGAGATCGAAAAACTTTACCGGGTCGCCATTGAAGACAGTGCTGTCAGCAAAAACGCCATCAACGTCAACGACAGTTCAGGCAAACGGAGTAAGCTCTCGCTCTGGTACAAACCCGGCGACGACATCTATGGCCTGCTCACGCGCAGCCAGCAGCTTGTCGAGTCGGTGGATAAATTACTGGATACCAATGCGAACGGCGAAGGAACCGCCGTATGTCATTTTCACTCGAAACTGATGCAGAAAGAACCCCGCGTGGGCGGAGCCTGGGAATGGCATCAGGACTACGGCTACTGGTACAAAAATGAATTCCTGCTCCCCGATCAAATGATGTCGGTGATGGTGGCGATCACCGATGCCAATAAAGAAAACGGTTGTTTACAGGTCATCAGAGGTTCGCACAAAATGGGGCGGGTGGAACACGGCTTCGCAGGTGAACAGGTGGGCGCATCGCAACGGTACGTCGATCTGGCCCTGAAAACAATGGACCTGATTTATGTGGAGTTGAAAGCGGGCGATGTACTGTTTTTCCACAGCAATATTCTTCACCGGTCAGAAGCCAACCTGTCCGATAAGCCGCGCTGGTCGATGATTTCGTGCTACAACCGTCAATCCAACATTGGCTACAACGATTCGGCTTCGTCCATGTCGAGCATTACGCCTATCCATGTCGTTCCAAACGAAGCCCTGCTTACGTGGGAAACGGCTGGCCTGGCCGAAGACGGAGCCGATTTTCTGGCCAAAGAAGCCGACGTTTCCTTGAAATAAATCGTACGGTTGATATCAGGCTTGAAAACCTGATACCACAAAAACCTTTCCTAACTTCTTGAACCAATGGCTGTTATCATCCCAGTCCAGACGCAGACCGTCAGTAATTTTGCTGATGTTAACCGGCGTTATGTCTATCTCATTAGTGCCATTGCTGCGTTAGGTGGCGTTTTGTTCGGCTTCGATCTGGTCATCATTTCCGGTACGGTCCCGTTTTTCACAAGCTACTTCAACCTGAATGAGTTTCAAACGGGCTGGGCGGTGGGTTGCATCAATCTGGGAGCCGCCATTGGTGCGTTAATTGGTGGCAAACTGAGTGATTCGCTGGGCCGTAAAAAGCTCCTGATGGGCTGCGCCATGCTGTTTGCCCTCACCGGAGCGGGTACAGGCTGGGCCGGAAGCTTTCCCTTGTTTGTCGCGTTTCGGATGTTGAGCGGGGTGGCGGTGGGCGCAGCAGCTTTGGTTTGCCCGATGTACGTCGCCGAAATTTCGCCCGCTTCCATGCGGGGGCGTATGGTGTCGTTCTATCAACTTTCGATAGTTACGGGCATTCTGCTGGCTTATCTATCCAATTATCTGCTGCTGAATACGGGCGTTAACAACTGGCGGTGGATGTTCTCTTCCCAGTCGATACCGTCGCTGCTGTTCTTTTTGGGCTTGTTCTTTGTGGCCGAAAGTCCGCGCTGGCTCATCCGAAAGCATCGAAACGACGAAGCTGAGGCTACATTAAGAAGAATAGGTGGAAACAACTATGCACTGGCAGAGGCCGCTCAGATCAAGGCGAGTTTTTTGCAGGAAACCGGAACCGCACCAGCCGTCAGCGAACTGTTTCGGAAAGAACTCTGGCCCATCATTTTCATTGGTATTGTGATCGCCGTTTTCTCGCAGGCTGTCGGGCAAAATTCCCTGTTTTCCTACGCCCCGGAGCTATTCCGGCAAGCGGGTATGGCGCAGGATTCGGCCTTTTTGCAGTCGATTATTATTGGGATTATCAACTTCATTTTCACCTTTATTGCCATTGGCACGATTGATAAAATCGGGCGTAAGAAACTCCTGCAATATGGTTCTGCCCTGCTCTGTTTAGACGCGCTCGCCTTGTCAGGAGCCTTCTACTGGCAGTTACCCGGTGCCTGGGTACTCGTTTTTGTGCTGGCGTTTATCGCTATTTACTCCGCCACATTGGGGCCTGTTACGTGGGTTATTCTCTCAGAAATCTTTCCGAACCGGATTCGGGGGAATGCGCTGGCACTGGCAACGCTGGCCTTGTGGATTACCAACTTCTTCACGACAGCGTCATTCCCGGTCATGAAGCAGTACTGGGGCTTACCCACCACGTTTAGTTTTCATGCGGTTTTATGCTTCGCCTATTTTCTGTTCGTTCGGGTACGAATTCCGGAAACGAAAGGTAAATCACTGGAAGAGATTGAGAAAGAACTGACCCATCAATAAAACGTATGTATGGCTTCTCAACTCACGCCCGCCCAACACAGTCAGCTTTGGAACGACTTTCGCGAGGGAAGTCAGGCGGCTTTCTCACAACTCTACGAGCGGTTTTCGGCCGATCTGTATCGGTACGGCTATAATCTGGTCCGCAATAAACAGTTGGTAGAAGATTGCCTGCACGAACTGTTTCTGCACCTGCATGAGAGTCGGGCTCGACTGGGAGCAACCGATAACATCCGGTTTTACCTCTACCGCGCTTTACGACGGCGTTTATTGGATACCGTTGCGCGGTTCAACAAACTGGCTTCGGATGAATACCTGTTCGACGATGCTGAGTTTGTGATTCAGCCTTTTGAACAAACCCTGGTGGAGCAGCAATTGGTTGAACAACAAACGTTGCGGGTCATTGCTCAGTTGAACAAACTGCCGAAACGTCAGAAAGAAATTCTGTATCTGGTGTACATGAAAGGGTTGAGCTACCCGCAGGCGGCTGAAGTCATGGATATTACCATGAAGAGCGTGTACAACACGGTAAACGTTGCCTTAACAACGCTGCGGAGTTATGCGTGGGCCTCGTTAGAGTAGCCTGCAACCTTTATCAGATGCCTCATTGTAGCCCTATTTACAAGAAAAATCCGTTTTCTGCATGAAGCTAATTCTTACGTTCAGTATTTGTTTACTACACCTGCAAACGGCCTTTTCTCAGAAAATCGGTAACTGGTCTTTATCAGCAAAGGGATTGCCCGTTTATCACTATACGGGGCGTTTGCCTTTTACAGCCGTTGACAAGTTTGGCAAGGATGCTAATTTGCCCGAAGACCCCTACTTTTTACTGGGTAATTACCGCATGGCACTCCTTACCCATGCCAGCGGAACATATCAGTTCTTAACGGCTGAACGAGCTTGGGCCAGAATGAATGCGGCAGTGCAACCGAATTATGGGTGGAACGATGCCAGTATTGTGTTTAAAGATAACCCAACCCAAAAGGTAAATTTAGTTGGCACCAACTCGATTGCTGCCGATCCGGCTGTGGTCCGAAAATCCTTTGGCGTTGGTTTTGCCCGCTATACCTATCCGTTGGCCAATCAGGTAAGCTGCACACGGGTCATCTCCGTCAAACCTTCACCCAAAATCAACACCGGAAATCCCTCGTTTGTGGTTACGGTTAGGCTGACAAATACCGGCAAAAAGACGCAGAAACTGACGTACACCGAACGGGTGCTGGTCAACTTTGTCCTGAACGGCACGCAATATACCGACAAAGCAAAACGCCCGCTTACCCACAGTGCTGCTATTGGAATTGATGCCGATAAACAGATAGCCATCGCCGATTTATCGTATAAAACGAATGATTTTCAGGTAGTGTCGGCTCCAACAGAACGCTATCTCTATGATGTTGATCCACCCTCGTTGTTCATGTATGCGAAAAACCCGGATGGAGCCTGCAAGACTGCGGTAACGGCTATTAACGACACCCTGTCTACTACCGTAAATGCTACGGTAAAACCGGGCCAGACAGTACGTTTCAATATCGTTATCGGCTTAACAAAAGATAAACAGTTTACGGATGTTCAGGCACAGGTAGACGATCTGTTTACGGGAGCAAACCTGAGCGATCCGCTGGATGGCCTGTATGTGCAGCAGTGGAAAGCCAAACTGCCTGACTTTTCGGGGGAGAAAAATGAAATTTTTAAGCGGGAGATGCTGTGGAATGCCCACATGATCGAAGCGTCTGCCAAGTACAGCGCGTATTATAAAGAGACGTTCATACCGCAGGGAACGGTTTACAGCTATTATTTCGGCGACAACATTTCCAACCGGGATCATTTGCAGGCTGCGCTGGCCGCTTGCTACACCAATCCCGAACTGGCCAAATCAATTCTCCGGTACGTTATCAAGCATTCTGAGGCCGACGGTGAAATCAAGCGGGGCAACTCCGGTTTTGGGTACACCCCTCCGTCGATTTATAAAGAAAGCGATGAGCAACTATTTTTCTTTTACGCCCTGGCCGAATACCTGACGATCACAAACGATTATCAATTCCTGACCGAGCAGGTTGCTTGTTATCCTGCCGAGATGAACAGAAAAGAAACGGTACTGACTATCGTAAAAAAGTATTTTGTTTATCTGCGCGACGAAGTTGGACTGGGGCCTAACGGGTTGGTTAAAATGCTGAATTCCGACTGGAGCGACAGTTTTTTTCATGACTATTCACCGAACGTTTATGCCGGGACGGCTGAGTCCCATCTGAACTCGGCGGTGGTTTTAGCCACCTTTCCTAAACTGATAACGGCCTTAGAAAAATCGCAGAATAAAGAGGTTGCTTCCTTAATCACCGCGTTGACACAGTACCGGGCAACCGTTGAGCAAAACTACATGCGGGATTTGGGCGACCGGAAATTTTCGGCCCGAGCTTATTTGAGTTCTAAACTGAAATTTGGTCTCGATAATGTCTGTCTTGAACCCCAGGGCTATCTTTTGCAGATTCCGGGCTTGTCGACAGCCCGTAAAAAGGAGATATACGCGTATGTAAAAAGCAAAGTGCTCGACCCGGAGAAGATTGGAATAAGGACAAGAGAAAAATCATTATGGGGCCGAAATCCCGATGGAGAAGACGGTGGCATATGGTTTTCCTTAGAATATCCGGTGTTGCTCGGTGTGTCTACATTCGATAAAGAAGAGGCTTGGGCGTTACTGATGAAATTTTCTTTTCATACGTACAGTCTTCAGTATCCCGATTACTGGGTTGGTCAATGGACCGCTGCCGATGAGGTGAACTCGACCTTATACCGGGAAGGTTTATACGCCTTCTGGGTGCCGTCGCAGGATCGAAAGCGAGCGTTTCAGGGCTATTGCTCGCACCCCCATACCTGGCCCTTGTTCTGCTATTTTAAGTTGAAAAATGAGTGATGCGCTGATAGGGTGGTCTACCACCAGCACAAGAACAGTACTATTGCTCTCGTAATTGCTAAAATAGGGTCGGTTTCCTATCTTGCCGGTACACGTACTGCGTGTTTACCTGATGAACATCTTCCGCAAAGAACCAGCTTTCGATGACACTACGCTATGGCTCCGCCTGGCTGAGGGTGATGAAGCCGCCTTAGACGGTTTGATGAAGCTGTTTTTCAAAGAGTTGTTTCACTACGGCACTAAATTTTCCAGAGATGACGATCTGATAAAAGATTGTATCCAAGACTTATTCTTGGACATTTGGGAACGGCGCAGTACACTCCGAACCGACGTATTGGTGAAGCCCTATCTGCTGGTAGCCCTGCGCCGACGCATTCACCGGGTCTGGCAAATGACCCAACTCCAAACTGATTTAACCACGCAACCCGACTTTTCGGCTGAATTTACTGTTGAAGATAATCTGATTCGTTCAGAAAGTACGCGGGCTACGGCCCGGCAAATGCAGCAACTGCTGGACGAACTGCCCGCCCGGCAAAAAGAAGTTGTTTACCTGAAATACTTTCAGGAACTGGATCGGGACCAAATTGCCGAAACAATGCAGATTGCCCCGCAGTCTGTGTCCAATTTGTTACAGGAAGCCCTGCGAAAACTACGCGGGCAATGGCGGCATGAAGGCTAAGAAGCTGTTTGAGTTAGCGATTTGAGACTGAAAGGAGTGAATTTTGACGGTTGTCAAGGTACTTTTTGCAGACCGTAGCCGTAGCTACGAGCCAAAAAAGTAACGCAGACAGCCATCAAAAGACACCCTTTCGGGCCAAAGCGATTAACTCAAACAGCTTCTATAAAGCCAGTTTCTACCGTTTTTTTTTCAACGAACGAAAAAATAATTCGTCGGCAGGCAGTATCTACCAATGATTCTACGGTATCGAAGGTAAGATACAGCAAAACATGAACGATAATACGCCCGTAACACTCGAAGGACTTGTCTGGCAGGAATCCTTCCGCAACTGGGTTTTACACCCCACACCGGAGCGGAATCAGTTTTGGCAAGGCTGGCTGACCCGGAATCCCGCCCTGACAGATACGGTGGCCCAGGCCCGTGAGGTTGTGCTGGCTCTACAGGTGAAAAATCGGCCCATTACGGAGTCCGATATTCAGGCAATTATCGAGTTAACCCGTCAATACCTCGATTTGCCCGCCAAACCGAAAGTACGACCTATTTACTCAAATTTCAACTGGCAGATGGCCGCAGCCGTAAGCCTGCTGATGCTGGCAGGTGCGGGTTTCTGGTGGAAAAATCAACGCCCGTCAACGGCTCCGCAATCGACGGTCGCTACTGTTCAGCCTCAATCGAATCCCGCGCTGATTCACTTCAAAGGGACATTTCTGCAACTGGCCGACGGCAGTCAGGTACGCCTTCAGCCCGGTAGCGAATTGAGTTACCCCGCCCGCTTTACGGCCGACCGGCGCGAAGTCTATTTAACCGGCGAAGCGACATTCGACGTACAGCGTCGGCCGGGGCAACCGTTCCTGGTTCATGCCAATGGGTCGGTTACGAGGGTTCTGGGAACGCGCTTCACGGTGAAGGCTTCTTCCGAAACTGGCCAGGTGGTCGTAAAGGTGCTATCAGGTAAAGTCTCCGTGCTGCCCGAAACCGAATGGGTGCGCTCACAGCAGGAAAAAGCGTATCAGCCCCACACAATCATTGTTACCCCCAATCAACAGGTGGTTTTTGAGCGAAGCACCGAACGCATGAGCAAGTCGGTGGTTGAGGTGCCGCTTGTCGTACAAACCCCCGGCAGCGTCCCCAGCTTCAATTTTGTCAACGCGCCCCTTCCTGTTGTCTTCCACACCTTAGAACAAGCCTATGGTATTCCAATTGTGTTCGATGCCGAACTCATGCGGAACTGCTTAGTGACGGCCCCTTTGGCCGAGGAACCTCTCTTTGACAAACTGACCATTATTTGTGAGACCATTGGTGCTCGCTACGAAGTGCTTGACGCTCAGATTATTATCACCGGAAAAGGCTGCTCTATGTAGAAAAAATAACCACAAAAAAGCCGATAGGGCGGCCACCACTATCGGCTTGCAATCAGTCCGCGATGTGCTCACATCGAACGCCCGTTTTCACGGGTGCCGGACGAAGTCTTGTCTTGCTTTACTCACAATCAAAACTTAGTCAAAAGTATGAAAAAAGTTGTACCCCGACGAACATTACTTGTTCAGCTTATGCGACTTACGCTAATTCCGGTTATTCTCATCGTATTCCTGGCTCAAACGGCCTTCACCAGCGAAGGGCATGGACAGACGTTACTGGATCAGACCGTTACCATCGACGTTCGGAATCAATCACTCGCCAATGCCCTACAGACTATTGAACGGGCCGCCAACATACGATTTACGTTCGTACCCGCGCTACTTGAGCAGACCCAAAATGTGTCGATTGAGGCCCGCAACGAAAAACTGAGCACTACGCTCGACCGGCTGCTAAAACCCCTGAAAATTGAGTACAGCCTGCGCCGGAACTACATTATTCTGAAAAGAAATACCACTATCGCACCCATAAACCTGCAACAGAGCAGCCTCCTTCGGGCCGAAGTGACCGTTAGCGGGCGAGTAATTGATGCGAATAATGGCGAAGGTTTACCCGGTGTCAACATCGTGGCGGGCGGTACGCCAATGGGTGCTGTGACGGATGAACGAGGCCGGTATCGTATGAGCGTGCCGGAAGGCGTTACGCTTAAGTTCAGCTTTATTGGCTACGTAACTCAGTCGATTAAAGTAGAGCGGGAAAGCGTCCTCAATGTAGCCCTGCAACCCGCCGATAACACGCTGAACGAAACCGTTGTAATTGGCTACGGCACCTCCTCGCGCCGGGAACTGACCGGCTCGGTAGCGCGGGTGGGCAGCGAAATTATTGCCCAGCAACCCGTATCGAACCCCTTGCAGACCCTTGCCGGTCGGGTGGCCGGGGTGGTCGTCAGCAGCCCGAGCGGGGTGCCCGGCTCAACCGTGAACGTGCAGATTCGGGGCATTAACTCGATCACCAGCGGGCGTATTCCGCTCTACATTGTCGACGGCGTGCCGTTCACGGTCGGTTCGCCCCAGCAGGGTTCGTCGGCCAACCAGTCGCCGAACTCCCTGAACCAGTTTGGGGTATTCGGGGCCACGGGCGACGTGAACCAAAGCCCGATGAACAGCATCAATCCGGCCGATATTGCCAGCATCGAGATTCTGAAAGATGCCGACGCAACCGCCATTTACGGCTCACGCGGGGCCAACGGCGTGGTGCTGATTACGACCAAAAAAGGCAAGGCCGGTCGTACACTCTTCGACGTGAACGTGTATTCGGGCGTGGGGAAAGTAACGCGCACCATGCCGATGCTCAACACCCAACAGTACCTCCAACTGCGTCGGCAGGCGTTTGTCAATGATGGTGTTACGCCCACAGCCAGCAACGCGCCTGATTTAATGACCTGGGATACAACGGCTTATACGAACTGGCAAAAAGAACTTATTGGTAATGCGGCTCATGTTACCGAAGCGCAGGCATCCATTTCGGGCGGCAACGCAGGCACCCGCTTTCTGCTGGGTGGGGCATTTCGGAAAGAAGGAACGGTTTATCCGGGCGATTTCGGCCTGAACCGGGCCAGCGTCCATTTCAACCTCGACCATAACTCCGCCAACGACAAATTCCGGCTGACGTTTTCGGGCAATTACTCATCCACAAAAACGAAGCTGATCCCTACCGATCTGGCACTGTCCATCAACCTGCCACCCAACTACCCGGCCCGCAACACCGATGGCTCGCTCTACTGGGGTGGGGGGAAAACCAACCCGTATGCCTATACGCAACGCCCCAACGACGGAACAACCAACAACATGGTCAGCAATGCCGTGCTTCAGTATCGTCTTCGGCCCGGCCTGAACCTGAAAACCAGCTTAGGCTATACACGCATCAGCCTGGACCAACTGGAAAAAGTGCCTGCTTCGTCGCAAAACCCGGCTTCGTCGCCAAGAGGGTACTCGTACTTTGCCAGCAGTACGTCGGAAAACTACATCATCGAACCACAACTCGATTATAACGTAAAACTGGGTCCGGGCCGGATGCAGGCATTAGTGGGCGGTACGTGGCAGCAAAACGTGAGCAATTCGCAGTGGCTGTATGGCTCGAACTACACCAACGATGGCCTGCTGGGTTCACTGGCGGCTGCGGGTGCTATATCGGTTTACAATGTCCGCTATGCGGAGTATAAATATCAGTCTGTGTTTGGCCGACTGAACTACAACCTGTCTGATAAATACATCGTCAATGCCACCTTCCGGCGCGACGGGTCCAGCCGCTTCGGCCCCAACAACCGCTTCGGCAATTTTGGTGCGGTTGGGGTAGCGTGGCTATTTGGCGGAGAAACGTTTGTAAAAAACAACCTGCCCTTTTTGTCGTACGGTAAACTGCGGGGTAGCTACGGTGTAACGGGTAACGACCAGATCGGCGATTATCAGTACCTGTCTACCTATAGCTCCACATCCAACAACTACCAGGGGCAACCCGGCCTGTACCCGACCAGCCTGACCAACACAAATTATAGCTGGGAACGGGTAAACAAGCTGGAAGGCGCACTGGAACTGGGCTTTGTGCAAGACCGGATTCTGCTGACGGCGGGGTACTACCAGAACCGCACCGGCAACCAGCTAATTACCTATACCCTGCCAACGCAAACGGGTTTTACGGGGTATCAGACCAACTTTCCGGCCGTTGTGGAAAACAAAGGGCTGGAACTGGAACTGAACACGGTCAATATCAGGACCGCGAACCTGACCTGGAACACCTCGGCCAATTTGACATTTGCCAAAAGTACGCTGGTCGAATTTCCGGGACTCAGTTCCTCATCATACCGAAGCGATTACGTGATTGGCGAGCCGGTAACGGTTATCAACGGGTATAAAAATACGGGGATAGATCCTGCAACGGGCCTTTTCACGGTACGCGATCTGAATGGAGATGGGGATATTTCCTATACCGACGACCGGCTTCCGATTTCGAAAGGTATACCGACGGTATACGGGGGTATCAACAACAGTGTGCGCTACAAAGGTCTGGAGTTAAACGTATTTTTTCAGGCCGTTCAGCAACAGGCTAAAAGCTACCGCGCTACCTACTCGTTTGCTACACCCGGTTCGCTGTATAACTTCGATACGGGTGTGATGAATTACTGGCGGGCCGATAATCCTAACGCGACGATGCAGAAACCCACGCAGGCCTATGGCGATGCTTACTCGGCCTATTCGAACTACGCCAGTTCGGATGCGCTTGTGAGTAATGCGTCATTCATCCGGCTCAAAACGCTGTCTATTTCGTATACGCTGCCAACAGACTGGATTAAACGGGCCAAACTGAAGAGTTGCCGCGTCTATGTGCAGGGCCAGAACCTGTTCACATTTACCAACTATAATGGCCTCGATCCTGAAACGCAGGGGTCTGCACTGCCCCCGCTCCGCCTGCTGACAGGTGGTCTTCAACTCTCGTTTTAACCCAATCGCACCGACACAATGAGAACCTATAAAACCGTATTGATGGCCGCTGTGGCCCTGTTGCTAACCACGTCGGCCTGCGAACAGTATGTAGACGTAGCCCCGTCGCCAACGCTGTCAGCCAGTGATAAAGTATTCAGCAGCGATTTGGTCGCCACCTCCACCATCACGGGCATTTACTCGCAGATGAATGCCTCATCGAGTCCTTATCTCGGTAATGGCGTGATTACAATGCTGGCGGGGCTGTCGGCCGATGAGTTGCAGTATTTTCCGTCAACAGACTACAACGCCTTTCTGACCAACACACTGCGGTCGAACTCCAACTTCGTGGACCTGCCCTGGAGTTCGGGGTACCAGTACATTTATTACGCGAATGCCGCCATCGAAGGGCTGACTGCCTCGACTGCTCTGTCGGCGGCAACTAAAAACCAGTTGTTGGGGGAGGCCAAGTTCATCCGGGCATTCTGTCACTTCTACCTGACAGCCCTTTATGGTGACGTGCCGCTCATTACCTCTACGGATTATCGGGTCAATGCCACCCTGCCACGTACTGCACAGGCGGCTGTTTATCAGGCCATTATCAAAGACCTGACCGAAGCCGAGAGCCTGCTGCCCGTTAGCTATGTTGTTGCTGCTGAAAAGACCCGACCCAACAAATGGACGGCAACGGCCCTGCTGGCCCGAACCTACCTGTACGCCCAGGATTGGGCCAATGCCGAAGCTAAAGCGGCCTCGCTCATTGGCAGCGGCACGTATAGTTTGGTGGCTGACCCGAACGGGGTTTTTCTGAAAAACAGCCCGGAAGCGATCTGGCAACTGGCGCCGGTTAGAACCAACGTCAATGCGTATGTCGGTAACCTCACCATTCCAGCCGCTAACAACAATCCGCTCTATATCTACACCGACGACGTTCCGGGCGCGTTTGAGGCCGCCGACAAGCGTAAAACGGCCTGGATCAACAGCGTCACCTATCAGGGCAAGGTGTACAACTATCCGTACAAGTATAAGGTAAAAAGCAACGCCACCGTGACGGAATACCTGATGATGTTTCGACTGGGCGAGCAATACCTGATTCGGGCCGAAGCGCGAGCGCAGCAGGGCAATCTGACGGGAGCCGCGCAGGACCTGAACACGCTCCGTACCCGCGCCGGTCTATCGGCCCTGCCCACCACGCTCGACAAAGCCGCTTCGCTGCTGGCCATTGAGCAGGAACGGCGCGTGGAACTGGTGGCCGAATGGGGACACCGCTGGTTTGACCTGAAACGCACCAACCGCGCCGATGCCGTACTGGGGACTAAAAAGACCGACTGGAAACCAACGGCTGTTCTTTACCCGGTGCCACAGGCGGAAGGATTAGCCAATCCGAATCTGACCCAAAATCCGGGGTACACCTTTTAATCAGGATACATCTTAAGCCATCAATTACGAGTTCACTTTATGAAAAATCAACTTATTCTACTGGCCGTTGCTGCCACATTAACCACCGCTACGCTGGCGCAGACCAAACCAACCGCCGGAAAACCCTACGTAGTGAAAGGGCAAATCAAGGGCCTGGCAAAAGGGAAAGTCTATTTTCATCGCCCCGTCGGTGATGATTTTACGACCGATTCAATGATGACAACCAACGGTCAATTCCTGTTCAAGGGGCCATCCGCACAACCGGGCATCTATTCAATCGGGACATCGAATGAGCGTGTCCGGGCCTCGTTTTTCACAGACGGAGGCACCATAACGGTACAGGCTCAAAACGATTCGCTCGACAAGGCAACCATAACCGGAGCACCATTGGATATACTCTACAAACAGCACCGTCGGGAACTGAGCGATCAGGTATTTGACAAGCTGAATGCCATTAACAGGAAATACGCGGCCATGAAAGCCAAGCCAGGCGACAAATTACCCGACAGTCTGGCGAAGGAGCAAAGCGCGGAAGTGAAATACCAGTTTGGGCGGGCCGACAGCCTGTCGATGGCATTTATTAAGGGGCATCCAAACTCAATTGTCAGTCCGTATCTGGCTATGGATTATTATGTGATGGAACCCGAAACGGAGAAACTACCGGGCATTTATGCGGGTCTGACACCGGAGATACAAAATTCGTATTACGGTCAGAAGATGAAGCAACTGATGAGTGATCTGGAAAAAGTCGGTGTTGGCAAAACAGCTCCGTCCTTTACGCTGACCGATACGACGGGGAAATCTGTTAGCCTTTCGTCAGTTAAGGGCAAATATGTACTGGTCGATTTCTGGGCCAGTTGGTGCGGTCCCTGCAGGAAAGAAAATCCGAATGTGGTGTCGGCGTACAAAAAGTTTCACGACAAGGGCTTTGAGATTCTGGCCGTATCGCTGGATACCAAAAAGAATTTGTGGGAGAAAGCCATCAATGCGGATGGCCTGACCTGGTATCACGTATCAGACCTGAAAGGCTGGAAAAGCGATATATTACCGCAGTACGTAATAAAAGTTGTGCCAACCAGTTTTCTGCTGGATCAGAATGGCAAAATTGTGGCCAAAAACCTGCGGGGAGACGCCCTTCACAAAAAATTAGCCCAACTGTTAGGCCAGCAGTAGAGCTATAGCCGATCATCCGCAAGGAGTCGAGTCAACTCCTTGCGGATGGATAAATCCAACACTCATTCGTGTCTTTCCGGCAAACCCGCTAAACCTGTGGGGCTGGCCAACGAGTGCCCTTTCATCACAAACGACTATGCTTACGCAGACAATGCCTCTTGCCGTAGCACCCCGGCTACAGGAAAAATTCGAGCACCTTTGGCATCTGGTTGGAAACACGCCCATGCTGGAACTCTTCTACACTTACCGGGGAGAAGCCCGCTCGCTGTATGTCAAATGCGAACACTACAACCTGACGGGCAGTATCAAAGACCGCATGGCGTTGCACGTACTGCATCAATCGTACCGACAGGGGAAAATCAGGCCGGGCGATACCATTGTGGAAGCCACGAGCGGGAGTTCGGGTATTGCCTTTGCCGCTATGGGCCGGGCACTGGGCCATCCGGTCACGATTATTATGCCAGCAGGCATCAGTCAGGAACGGATCGACATTATTCGCAGTCTGGGCGCGTCCATTACGCTGTTTACTAAAGAAGAGGGCGGTTTTCTGGGTGCGCTGAACCGGTCGGAAGAGATGGCGTTGCTTGATGAACAGGTGTTTTTGCCCCGGCAGTTTGCCAACGATTACAACGCCGAAGCACATTCGCTCACGACTGGGAAGGAAATATGGCTGCAACTGCAAAGCGTAGACGTAACGCCCGATGCCTTTGTGGCGGGTGTTGGCACGGGCGGTACGGTGATGGGGGTCGGTCGCTACCTGAAATCCCGCAAACCCGACATTCGGATTCACCCGCTCGAACCCGCTGAATCGCCAACACTGTCAACGGGCTACAAAACGGGTTCGCATCGGATTCAGGGTCTCTTCGATGAATTCATTCCCGACATCGTCAGGTTAACGGAACTTGATGCCATCGTGCAGGCGAATGATGGTGATTCGATTCTGGTGGCCCAGAAACTGGCGGCTCAGTTGGGCATTGCGATTGGTATCTCATCGGGGGCGAACCTGATTGGGGCCATCAAGCTTCAGAATGAGATGGGGCCTCAGGCCCGCGTGGTTACCATCCTCTGCGATAGTAACAAGAAATACCTCAGTACCGACTTAGTCAAGGCCGAGCCGGTTAAGGCCGGATATTTGGCCCCCGATCTGGAGTTTGTGGATTACCGCCCCATCAGCCGACTCTCAATGATGGCCCCCAAAGTTGTCTAATCCTTCTGTTAATCTGTCCGATGAAAAAAACGCTGATTTTCTTTCTTCTGCTGGTCACGGGTATCTGCCAGGCGCAGATCGAAAAACCTGTGACCTGGGCGTTTAGTGCCAAACCGACCGCTGCGGGCGAAGCGGTGCTGACCCTAACGGCGACCATTGACCCGCACTGGCATATCTATTCCCAGTTTATCGAAGAAGGAGGCCCGGTAGCGACTTCCTTTACATTCGCGCCCTCGCCGGATTATGAGTTGGTGGGTAAGGTGAAAGAGCAGTCGAAGGCTACGAAAGGGTTCGATAAGACCTTTAACATGGAAATTGTCTGGTTTGAACACAAAGCCATATTCACCCAGGCAGTAAAACTCAAAAAACCTTCGGCGACCATTACCGGCAGTCTGGAGTTTATGGTCTGCAACGATCACCAGTGCCTCCCGCCCGATCAGGTTGACATTAGCATTCCGGTAACGGGTGCCACGGCTGCAACGTCGCCTGTAGCAACAACTGCCACAACCGCCCTTGTTAAGACGCCTGTTCCCACATCGACATCGGCAGTAACGCCAGCGGCTAAAGCCCCCGAATCTGTTACGGCTGTGGCACAGGTCAGCCCAGCCAACCGCGATACCGTAACAGTAACCAACGCCGAAACACCGGCTCAACCCGCTGCCCCGACTCGTTCCGGCGAAGAATCGACGATAAGCAACGTCTCCGACGGTTCGGGCAAACAATCGCTTTGGGTAACGCTTCTGGCCGGATTGCTGGGTGGCTTTGCGGCCATTCTGATGCCCTGTATCTTTCCGCTGCTACCGATGACGGTTAGTTTCTTTACCAAACGTTCCGGTTCGCGGGCGCAAGGAATTCGTAACGCGCTGATTTACGGCCTGTCGATCATTGTCATTTACGTCTCGCTGGGGCTACTCATCACCGTGCTCTTCGGGGCCGACGCGCTGAACGAACTCTCGACCAATGGCCTGTTCAATTTTGCTTTTTTTCTCTTACTGGTGGGCTTTGCCGCGTCATTTTTCGGAGCATTCGAGATTATGCTGCCAACCAGTTGGGCCAATAAAATGGACACAAAAGCCGATCAGGGTGGGTTGCTGGGCATCTTTTTTATGGCCACAACGCTGGCGTTGGTGTCTTTTTCCTGTACCGGCCCCATCATCGGAACACTGCTGGTGCAGGCGGCTTCGATGGGGCAACTCATCGGCCCGGCAGTCGGTATGTTTGGATTCGCCCTGGCGTTGTCGCTGCCCTTTACGCTGTTTTCGCTTTTTCCCGCCTGGCTCCAGTCCCTGCCCAAATCGGGTAGCTGGCTCAATTCGGTGAAGGTAGTGCTGGGTTTTCTGGAGTTGGCTCTGGCCCTGAAATTCCTGTCGAATGTCGATCTGGCGTATCACTGGCAGTGGTTCGACCGGGAAGTGTTTCTGGTGCTTTGGATCATCATCTTCGCCATGCTGGGGTTCTACCTGCTGGGTAAACTCCGCTTTGCCCACGACAGTCCGCTGGCCAGTATTTCGGTGCCCCGGCTGTTTATGGCCATTGTTGCTCTGGCATTTTCGCTGTACCTGATTCCGGGCCTGTGGGGTGCCCCTCTGCAATCGGTAGCCGCTTTTTTGCCGCCCCAGCAAACCCAGGATTTTGACCTCTACACCCGAACATTGGGTGGAACGGCGGTGGCCGAAACGGGACCTGCTACGTCGCCCAAAAAGTACGGTGATATTTTTCACGCGCCCTTGGGCCTGAACGCCTTTTTCGATTACGACGAAGGGATGGCGTATGCTAAAAAAGCGAACAAACCGGTGCTCATTGACTTTACGGGCCATGCCTGCGTAAACTGCCGCAAGATGGAAGCCAGCGTCTGGCCCAAAGCGGATGTACTCAAACGCCTGCGCGACGATTACGTGCTGATCCAGCTTTACGTCGATGACAAGACCGAACTGCCCGTTACCGAACAGCACGTATCGACCTACAGCGGTAAGAAAATTAAAACCATCGGCAACCGGTGGAGTGATCTCCAGGCCAGCCGATTCAATGCCAATTCGCAGCCGTTTTATGTCCTGCTGGGTCAGGATGGCAAGCCACTTGTGAAACCACAGGGGGCCGATTATGACCCGACCAATTTTGTTCATTTCCTCGACAGTGGCCGGAACGCCTTTTAGGTCGGGTCTATCTGTTTTTCATCAATTAGTACTATGCGTATTCATCAATTGCTGTTACGGAGTTTATCGGTCGCGCTGCTGTGGACGCTACCGGCCAGTCTTGCCCTGTCGCAGGCCCGACTCATCGAAAAAGTTAGCCGGAAAGGAACGGAACTGCTGATTCCCTACGAAAAATACCAGTTGCCCAATGGCTTAACCGTTGTGGTTCACGAAGATCATTCGGACCCGCTGGTGCATGTTGATGTGACCTATCACGTAGGCTCGGCCCGCGAGGAAATTGGCAAGTCAGGGTTCGCTCACTTCTTTGAACACATGATGTTCCAGGGATCGGATCACGTGGCCAACGGCGAGCATTTTAAGGTAGTGACCCAGGCAGGCGGCACGCTCAATGGCACCACCAACCGGGATCGCACCAATTATTTTGAAACCGTTCCCAGCAATCAGTTGGAACGGGCACTGTGGCTCGAAGCTGACCGGATGGGCTTTTTGCTGGATGCCGTAACCCAGCAAAAGTTTGAGAGTCAACGCGCTACGGTAAAAAACGAACGGGGACAAAATTATGATAATCGTCCCTATGGGCTGGCCGATGAAACGACCGCAAAAACCCTGTATCCCTACGGCCATCCGTATTCGTGGCTGACCATCGGCTATGTCGAAGACCTCAACCGGGTGGGGGTTCATGATTTAAAAGATTTCTTCATGCGCTGGTATGGGCCAAACAATGCCGTGTTGACCGTTGGCGGGGATGTGACCGTGAAAGAGGTTATCCGGTTAGCCGAACATTATTTTGGTTCGATTCCCAAAGGCCCGGCCGTCCGAAAAATGGTGCTTCCCGCGCCCGTCCTGACAGCCGACCGGTACGTATCCTATGAAGATAATGTTCGGTTTCCGATGCTGAAACTTACCTGGCCGACGGTGCCCGCTCACCATCCCGACGAAGTAGCACTGGACGCGCTGGCGGAGATTTTAGGTAAAGGTCAGACCTCGCTTTTGTACAAAAACATGGTCAAAAACGGAAAAGCGGTGCAAGCTAATGCGGGCCATCCAACCAGTGAGTTAGCCGGTGAATTTTCGCTGATAGCCCTGCCCTTTCCAACGGTCAGCCTGGACAGTACAGACGCTCTAATGCGGGGAACCTTAACTGAATTTGAGCGTCGGGGCGTTACCGACGATGATTTGGCTCAATACAAAGCGTCTCAGGAAGCCGGTTTGATTGCCGGGCTGAGCAGCGTATCGGGAAAGGTTTCCAGCCTGGCTTCGTACCAGACGTTTGACGGAACGCCGAACTATTTGCCCCAAGAGTTGGCCCGGCTCCGAAAGCTAACCAAAGCCAACATTATGCGGGTGTATAACCAGTATATCAACCGAAAAAAGGCGGTCGTGCTGACGGTTTATCCAAAAGGAAAGAACCAGATCGTGACCCACCCGGATAATTATACTGCATCTGCGGCTGGCTACAACCCGCCGGATTATGGCTATAAAGGCCTGGCCTATACCAAGCCGACGGATACGTTTGACCGGAGCCAGTTACCTGCCGTGGGGCCGAATCCGGTCGTTAAGGTGCCACCCTTCTGGCAGCAAACGTTTCCGAATGGGTTACGACTCATTGGTGTCCGCAGTGATGAAGTACCCACCGTAACCCTGTATCTTTCGTGGAAAGGCGGGCATCTGCTTTCTCAGAAAGACCTGAGCAAAGCGGGTGTGGCCCAGCTAACGGCCTCCTTATTGAATGAAGCCACGCAGCACCACACAGCCGAAGAGTTGACCCGCCAATTAGAAAAGGTAGGCAGTTCGATTTCTATCTTCGCCGGCCCGGAAGAAATGGGGGTTTCCGTCGAATCGCTGGCTAAGAATCTGGATGCTACCCTGGCCATTCTACAGGAAAAGCTCTTCCATCCAAAATTTGATCCGGCTGATTTCGCCCGGCTCAAAAAACAGCAGGTAGAGTTAATTGCCAATCAACGTACGCAGCCTGTGGTAATTGCCAATAAAGCGTATAACCGTCTCTTGTTTGGCACCGACAATATCCGCTCCATCCCCGTCAGCGGAACGATGCAGTCTGTCGAAACGCTTACCCTCGACGATGTGAAGGCGTTTTATGACCAGAATTTATCCCCTTCGGTAGCCAAATTCGTTGTGGTTGGTGATATCGAAAAGGACGCATTACTACCCAAATTATCGTTTCTGCGGGACTGGGCGGCCAAGCTGGTATCCATGCCGAGTTTACCGGTAGCTAACGTGATTGATAAGACCCGTATTTATCTGATCGACAAACCGGCGGCTCCTCAATCGGAAATCAGGATTGGTTATTTAACCGATATGCCCTACGATGCGACCGGGGATTATTACCGAAGCACCCTGACCAATTTCATTTTGGGCGGGGCGTTCAATAGCCGTCTCAACCTGAACCTGCGCGAAAGAAAGGGCTATACCTACGGAGCACGGTCCGGTTTTTCAAGCTCGTTTTTGCCCGGTCCCTTTACGGCTCAGGCAGGCGTAAAAGCAATGGCAACGGATAGTTCGGTCGTAGAATTCATGAACGAAATAACGCGGTATGCGAAGCAGGGAATTACCGATGCCGAACTGAGTTTTACAAAAAGTTCAGTCGGCCAGCGCGATGCCCTGCGGTATGAAACGCCTTTTCAGAAAGCCCTGTTTCTGGGGCAGATTCTGGAGTATAATTTACCGGCCAACTTTGTGGAACAGCAAATGAAAATCGTAAACACGCTGACCCGTGACCAGATTGGAGCATATGCTACTACCCGTTTTCCCGTCGATAAAATGATTATTCTGGTCGTTGGTGATAAGGCCAAAATCAAACCGGGTCTGGAAAAACTGGCCTATGAACTGGTCGAATTAGACAAGGAGGACAGTATACGGGCTGAGCAGAATTAAGGATGCAATTTAAAAAAGGGGTAAAAACCGCCACAGTATAGTATTGGGATTCATAAGCCGTAGATGTTTGTACAACTTAAACTTAGATTTAACAATGCGTATCAAGCGGGTATCAAACAGACCGAACTTTGGCGGCACATGGCGCACAAAATGAGCCTGAAAATGCACTGTTAACGACCCTCTCAACAGTAAAAAGCCTTATAAGTTCTTGACTTATAAGGCTTTTTAAAGAAATTAAAGTGCTCCCGAAGGGATTCGAACCCCTATCGTCGGTACCGGAAACCGAAATTCTATCCATTGAACTACGGAAGCAGACAATTTCCCTGTTTGGGAGTGCAAATATAGCAGATTACAGCACTAAAACGCAAGTCAATTGCCGAACAAGTCCTGACTTTTTACCGACGTCCCCGGCCTCCACGTCGATTCTCGCCCTTCGAGGCTGTGCCTTCACTGCGTTTTCCTGTAGCTCCTGACCGTGTAGAACCCGACTTCTGCGAACTCCCGGACCGTGAACCCCGGCTATCGCTGCTGCGACTCGAACGACGGTTGGTATCACCCTCTGCAGCCCTATTTGCTTTATCGCTCACTAAAGCGAAATCCATGCTTCGGCGGGCAAGGTTGGTTTCCTTTACACGTACCACTACCGGATCACCAAACGTGTACATTTTCTTGGTTCGCTGCCCAATGATGCGGTAGTTGTCCTTATCGAACTCGTAGAAATCATCGCTCAAATCCTGCATTCTGACTAACCCTTCGCAACTATTTTCCGTGATTTCCACAAAAATACCGAATTCCGTAACGCCCGAAATCACACCTTCAAACGCCTGATCGGGGGCCATACGGCTCATGAATTCGACCTGCTTGTATTTAATACTGGCGCGTTCGGCTTCAGTAGCCATTCGTTCGCGTTCCGACGAGTGTTTGCATTTATCTTCGTATTCGTCGCGGTTAGCGGGTTTGCCCTTGTCCAGATAATGTTGCAGTAAGCGGTGCGCCATCATGTCGGGGTAGCGACGAATGGGTGATGTAAAGTGCGAATAGCGTTTGAAGGCCAAGCCAAAATGCCCCAAATCTTCGGTACTATACCGCGCTTTCGACATGGTTCGCACAGCCAGTTGCTGTAGCATACCGGCTTCGGGTTTGCCCTCAATACTGGCCATAAATCGGTTCATGGAGTTCGACAAATGCTCATCATCGACGTTGAGTTTGTACCCCAGCCGACGGGCAAAATCCGAAAAACTGCGAAGCCTATCGGCATCGGGACTTTCGTGAACCCGATAAACCATGGTGTTCTCCTCGCCATTTTTATTTCGTTTCGACAGCAGATGCACATACTCAGCCACGCGCTTGTTGGCCAGTAACATAAACTCTTCGATGAGTTTGTTCGTATCCTGACGAATTTTCGGGTAAACAGCCAGCGGCACGCCGTTCTCATCTAAGCGGAACCGAACTTCAACGGTTTCAAAGTTGATCGCGCCGTTTTTAAACCGCTCGTCGCGCAGTTTGTAGGCCAGTTCATTTAGCAAGCGGAGTTCTTCAATATAATCGCCACTGCTGCTGTTCAGAATGTCCTGCGCTTCTTCGTAAGAAAAACGTCGGTCCGAGTGAATGACTGTCCGCCCAAACCACTCCTTCACGATTCGGGCGTCGGGTGTCAGTTCAAAAACCGCCGAGAATGTCAGCTTATCTTCGTTAGGACGTAATGAACACAACCCATTTGACAGTTTTTCGGGCAACATGGGTACCACACGATCAACCAGATAGACCGACGTTGCCCGTTTATAGGCTTCTTCTTCCAGCTTCGAGCCGGGCAGAACATAGTGCGTTACATCGGCAATATGAACGCCAATTTCGTAGTTACCATTGTCGAGCATCTGCACCGATAAGGCATCATCAAAATCTTTCGCATCGACCGGGTCAATGGTGAACGTTGTCGTCTCACGCATGTCGCGCCGGTTCGCTAAATCGGCTTCCGTAATCTGGGTTGGGATGGCTTCGGCCTCCTGCTCAACATCGGACGGGAAGTGAATGGGCAACCCAAACTCGGCCAGAATAGCGTGCATCTCCGTGTTGTTCTGCCCGGCGATACCAAGCACCGTAATAACCTCACCCTCAAAGCGTTGCTTACTGCTGTGCGGATCGGGGTATTTGGTCAAGCGAACAATAACTTTCTCGCCATCATTGGCCCCGCCAAGTTTTTCTTTCGGGATGAAAATATCGTCGTAGATTTTCTTGCTGTCGGGAACAACGAATCCGTATGTCGGCCAAACCTCAATGCGGCCCACCAATTCGGAACGGCCCCGCTCAACAACGCTCGCCACTTTACCTTCAATCCGTCGTCCTTTATTGCGTGCATCTGCAAAGCGGACAACCCGCACGCGGTCGCCATCAACGGCTCCGGCAAGGTCGTCGGTCGATACCCAAATATCATCGGCTTTATCCCGCCGTGCGCCATTGGTCGTACTGGGAATCACAAAAGCAAACCGCGAGTTTACGTGGTCTATAATGCCTTCGATAACATTCGCGTCTGCATCGACGCGGTAGCTTCCGTCGGCCAAACGAACAAGCGTGCCCTCGTCGGTAAGTTCACCAATCAGGCCGTGCATAATCAGTTTCATGCGCCGGTCGCTGGTGTCGAAGTGCTCAAGAACTTGCTCCTGCGTAAACGACTGCTGGTCATTAATTTGAAAAAATGCCATCAGGTCATTTTTCAATTCATCCAAATAGGAATCGGCCTGTACGATGGGGCGGGATTTACCGGATTTCTCTACCCCTTTCTCGCGGGCGCGGGCCGTATTGGACTGGCCTGTACTGGATTTACCCGGTGTAGCCCTACTGTATTTATTTTGTTTTGGTTTTTCGTTTCTCATGTGAATTGCCTGCCGCTGCGGGTCAGGCTGAAATGTTTAATTAAGGAGTGAACAGAAAGGGGAAACCTCACGGAATTCCGATTGTTTTTTGTCACTCACTGTACTATGCCCGTTTGCCACGAGCGGGGCACCCGCCATTTTTGAAAGAGACCTATGCAGGCATGGTCATCAACTATCGGGCTTATTAGCTGATTCATGATGCTGTTCGACTGGGTTGAGGTGCGGAATTTTCCGGAATAGGTCGCCTGAAATATGCAAAGCGGAAGCGGTGAGTTACAGGCAATCAACTGGCGACACAGATACAGGAAGTTTCTGTTGTTTACTCATGAAGAATTCCCTCCAGCCCCAATGCAGGCACGGTCACGAGGTTTTCTTCAACAATACTGTCCGGGACAAAGATAAACTTCTTATCAAAAATCTGACTGCCAATAAAATAGCTCACCCAATATTCGTTGTTCAGGTGGAACACATCGGGTAAAATGGATTCGACAACTTCGTGTGCGCCCGGCAGTATTTCAACAAAGTAATGGCGCAGAGTCGAGGTTTTCTGCTCTTCGGCATTTTTCAGCCCATAACCCTTCGACGTAACAAACACAGTTTGAATAGCCACGTCATTCTGGTTAATCAAATAGACCTGCCAATCGTAACCGCCCAGTAAATTCTCTTTCCTGGCAATTACAATCTGTACGCCCTCAACAGGCAAAAAATTAATATCCTTCTTCATTGTGTATAATGCGGATGGTCCACCGCTGCGCCGGGCTGGCGCACCAGTGGATACCCGCTATGTAGGTTACTAACTGCGGGCGTCTACTAATGCGGCAACCCGACCGTTACCAAGTCCATATCAAATAACTCAGCGATATGACGCTGAACATGTCCGGCAACTTCATTTAACGGCACTTTACGGCCTGTTTCAACAGCCATTGACGTTACAGCTTTATCGGTAATGCCGCATGGGACAATATGGTTAAAATAACTCAAATCTGTATTAATGTTCAAGGCAAAACCGTGCATCGTTACCCAACGGCTGGCTTTTACACCCATCGCACAGATTTTACGCGGGGCTGCACCGCCGTCATAATCAAGCCAGACGCCCGTTAACCCTTCGATACGACCGGCATCGAGACCATAATCGGCAAGGGTCAAAATAATACTCTCTTCCAGCAACCGCATGTATCGGTGAATATCCGTGAAGAAATTATCTAAGTCCAGAATGGGATAACCAACCAACTGACCGGGGCCATGAAAGGTAATATCGCCCCCGCGCCGAATTTTAAAGAACGTTGCTCCCAATTCGGTCATGAGACGGGCTTCGTCTATCAATAAATGGTCGGCCTGACCGCTTGTGCCGAGCGTATAAACGGGTGGATGTTCGCAGAATAACAGGTAATTCGAGGTAAGCTGCTGCTCGTTGGCAGGGCGGGCACGGTTGAGGAGTTTCTGGTTAACGGTTTGGGCAAACAAGCGTTCCTGCTCGTCCCAGGCCGCCTGATAGGCAATCATTCCCAATTGCTGAACCTCAACTTGTTTATTAAGAATACTATTCATTGATTTACGAAAGCAATATGCCTGCGTTATTTTATTAACAGTCAGACGTGTGCATTTCGTTCGATTTCTTATCCGTAACCCGCTTTGAGCAATGGCCCAACACAACGAAACCGGCAAACAGGGAGAAGAGGAAGCGGCTCGTTACCTGCGCGAGAACGGATACGAAATCATGACTCGAAATTATCGGTATCAACACGCTGAAATTGACATTGTGGCCAAAAAGGGTAAATTATTGATCTTTACGGAAGTCAAAACCCGTACCAATATCAGCTACGGCAACCCCGAAGAGTTTGTCTCTTACACAAAAGCTAAGTTGGTGATGAAAGCGGCTGAACATTACATTTTCGCTCATAACTGGCTGCACGATATTCGGTTCGACATTATGGCTGTTACCCTGTCTGGCAATGAGTTACGTATAAAACACATTGAAGACGCTTTTTCGTGAATACCCTGAAAACTTTCATTAGAAATAGGGCCTTATCACATCGGCAGACAAATTATTTTAATCCCATCTGCGTTATTAATACACATCTTATTCTGTACATCAACAAATCACTATGAGGACATTTGGTGTTTGGCGTCCGGCTCTGTTTCTGGTAGCTTTCGGCGCATTTTTATTGACTTCCTGTAAGAAAACCACAGACGTAGCCCCTCTTTCGCCCGTCACATCGGTAACGACCACTTCCGGCATAGCGACGGACAAGGAAGTCAACGACTGGATTTTGGGGAACATGCAGCAGTACTACTACTGGAATGACAAAATTCCGGCGAGCCCTGATAAAACGCTGACGCCCGATAAGTTTTTCTCGTCACTGCTGAACACCTATAATGCCACGAGCAACCCGGATGGCGACCGGTTTTCGTGGATTCAGGAAAGTGCCGATGAGTTGAAAGCATCTCTGAACGGCGAAACCAAAACGGATGGCCTCGAATTCAAATTTTATCTGCGTAGTGCTGGTAGCAACGATGTGATAGGTAAGGTGTTATATGTCCAGAAAAATTCACCTGCTGCTCAGGCCGGCCTGATACGGGGCGACATTTTTTATCAGATTAACGGACAGACATTGAATTTAGGCAACTACCAAGATTTGATCTATGGAAGCGATACGAAAACGTACACGTTGGCGAAAGTTGACGCAACCAATACGATTGTTAACACAACGACAATCAAACAAACGACAGCCGTTGTGTATCAGGCCAATCCCGTTTTTATTGACACAGTTTATACAATTAAGGGAAAAACGATTGGCTATTTCGTTTATAATCAATTCGTTACAGGACCAACCGGGCCATCAGACCACACATACGATAATCAGGTCGATGCTGTTTTCTCCCGATTTAAAGCGAAGGGTGTAACGGATCTGGTGCTTGATTTCCGGTATAATCCGGGTGGCTATGTTACATCGGCTCAAAATCTGGCCAGTTCGGTAGCAAAAGGCGTTGACCCATCAAAAATATTCTACAAAAAAGAATACAACAAAACCCTTACACCCGAGTTGCTGAAGTCGTATGGTGCCGACTGGTTTAATGGGTATTTTCTGCAAAAAGCCAGTACTATTGGCGATAACCTCCGTAGTTTAATTGTGCTCACAACAGGCGGGACGGCATCTGCCAGTGAACTGGTTATCAATGGGTTAAAGCCTTTTATGGATGTGACTACCATTGGTACCACTTCGTATGGAAAGAACGTAGGGTCAATCACCATTTCGGATGACACGGGGCATATCAAATGGGGTATGCAACCCATTGTCACAAAGTCGTTTAACGCACTCGGCCAGTCCGATTACTCAACTGGTTTTAAGCCGAGCGTAGAGGTAAAAGAGTACACCAACGAGGTCTGGAAACAGCTTGGCGATGTGAACGAATCGTTGCTGAGTGCAGCCATTACCCGCATAACGGGTTCAGGTCGAGTAGCCGCTCGTACCAGCAGCCCTACCTACGAGGTTAGTTCGTCTATTGAACGGAAAGCTGGTGGAAGCAATATGTTTTTTAGTGATAAATTGCCAAACGCGGGACATTAAGATTGTATTATTTCAGGCTAAAAGCAGCTCCAAAGGCTGCTTTTGGCGTTTTATACTGTAACTTTAGCAGCAACATGCAAATCTATTATGTACGAGAAAAATATAGGTACCAAGCAGAAAGCACTACGCGTTAACCTTGATCGTCGTATTTATGGTTCTTTTGCCGAAATAGGTGCCGGTCAGGAAACAGCCGCTATGTTCTTTAAAGCCGGTGGTTCGTCGGGAACAATCGCAAAAACGATGTCGGCCTATGACATGACATTTAGTGATTCGATTTATGGCGTTGAAGAAAGCGGCCGATACGTAGTTGAGTCACGATTAGTAAAAATGCTCAGCAAGGAATACAGTTTGCTGGAGAAAAGGCTGTCTGAAAAACGCGGTCCCGATACCACCTTTTTCGCCTTTGCCAATACCGTTGTTGCCCTTAATTATCAGAAAACCAACGAAGCACACGGCTGGATCGGGTGCCGGTTTCAGCTAAATCCACAGGCAGGCTATAACGATGTCATTATTCACGTCCGAATGATCGACAACGAGAATATTCTACAGCAGCAGGCCCTTGGCATCATCGGCGTCAACCTGATTTATGGCTGTTATTACTACGCTAAATCGCCCGAAACGCTGGTACTGTCGTTAATGGACGACCTGAGTCCCGACCGAATACAGATTGATATGATCCGGTTCAACGGCTCCGATTTTGCGGACGTCGATAACCGGCTCATGAGTTTACACTTAGTCAAAAACGGCTTTACGGATGCTGCTCTGTTTGGTGCCGATGGACAAGTGTTGCAACCCTCCGAAGCACTCTACAAAAAGCATATACTGGTTATGCGGGGGCGTCTACGGCCTGTTACCAATGTCCAGATGGACATGATCGAAAACGGGCTGAAGCAATTTAAAGACGAAGCTGATGTTGACAGCAACCGGGTCGTGTCGATGGCAGAGTTAACATTGCACAATCTGAAAGCGAACGAACAGGGAATTGATGAAAAAGATTTTCTGGACCGGGTCGATATTTTGTGTTCGATGGGTCAGACGGTAATGATTTCCAATTACTTAGAATACTATAAGCTCGTTGCGTATTTAGCGCGGCTGACACGCCTGAAAATTGGCCTTATTGTGGGTATTCCGAACTTAGAATATATTTTTGAGGAAGGCCACTACGAGTTTTTGCCGGGCGGTATTCTGGAGTCATTTGCTACGCTGTTCAGCCGTAAGGTCAAGTTATTTGTCTATCCAACGCTGAAAGAAGGGACCATCTATACCTGCAATGAATTTAAGTTGCCCCCTACGCTGGAACCACTTTTTCAGTATCTGGTTCGCAATGATAAAATTGAGGACATCACCGATTTCAACGAACAACATCTGCACATTTCAACGGATCATGTTCTGGAGATGATTCAACTGGGTGAGGATGGCTGGGAGCAGATGGTTCCTGCCCGCGTAGCCGAGCAGATTAAAGCGAACTGTTTGTTTGGATACCCCTGCGAAGTTGAGTACGTTCCTATTGGTCAGCAAGTTCGTCAGCAACAGGCCGAAGAGCAAACGCCCGCCGAACTCCCTGCCGCTGTTAGCTGATAAACAGATGAAGCGTACTGCCTTACAGATCTGAGATCTTATGTACGCCAATACCTAACTATTTATAACGGCTTGGTATGAACGGTGTTGCTACTTGATAACCAATGAATCGTATCACATTTTTTGTGGCGCGATAATGATGAAAGCACATATTACCTTAACAACATGGACAGGAGTAGCCTATGGCGCCGTTAAGCGCGTGGCAATTCCTTATGAATTTGGCGTGATAATGGCGGATGCTATGCGTCAGTATGCCGAAGAGCATGGGTTTACTCTGGCATTAATGGGCGAGAATGGTACCGCCGGTTTATACTGGAACCGAGAAGGGCAATTACTTCGACTCGCTATAGAAGAAGTAAACTTATAGTAACGCGGACGGACGGCTAATCTAAGAGGGGATGCTATTTTATCACATAAAATAAAAATAGGTTTCCTGTCACAACCCTATTTACGTATTTTCGTTAGTAACGATATGGCCTGACTGGTGCTTGACGGATCTATTTATTCCACGCTGGCTTTCAATAAGGCTACTTAGTAGTACTGAAAATAATTAGACAAAAACATGATGCTTACATTTGCTCAATACAGCATCTTAAAAGCTACCTATACTTGTGCGACATATAGTCAGGTAGAGAATCAGACCTCTTTTGATCGACTGATGATTCGTTATTATATAGTAGGATTACTGAGTATTGGCCTTATAAGCGCAATTGGTCAGGTGGATAATGAGACTACGTGTTATGAATTGACGAGCCTTGGACTAACATCCGTTGACGAATACGAGCGGTCTAACCCTTCATTAATTATCAACAGGACCTCAAATAACCTTCTGTAAATCAATAGTATACATTATAAAAATCGTTCAACATACGATTGGGCCAGACGTATTATCAATCCCTCATCAACAAAAAATAAGCCGCGATCTTCACATTGATGGATTGATGCTGTAGCTGTTTGAGCGTCATACATGCCTAAGGGCAATGAATCTAAATCAGCACAAGCTCGTTCAAGGCAATCAACAGCCTCTATTCTTGTAGCAAACCCTTTCGCTACGGGTATTGTGAACAATGTAAAAACAGCAATGTACTGCACAGCCATCAGCTAATTGAGTATACATACGTTGTTACTTCATGATTGGATTCTATGAGTAATTGTAACCCACTATCATAAAACAGAAAAGACTGGATGGATTGGCTCCGTAAAAAGCCTGCTCAAACTTCTTTAAAATAATTTTTTCATTTCTCCCAACTATTCTCTACTTTTGCACTCCCAAACTCAGAACATCGAGACAACGACATACGAGGGTGAAGGTCCGCTAAGCGTTATACGATTTAGCAGAAACCACATCTGACTTTTTAGCAAACAAACTTTGCAACGCATCGTTTTGTCTGCCATTGAAGGTCAGGTGCTGTGCGCCCGGCCTTTTTTTATGCCGTTTTTGGGCCTGATTGTTAAGCATATATAGGATTCATCTGATTCTTTTGCTACCTTTGCGGCCCGATTTAGGCAGTGCGATGCTTCGCAAGACTGATTTGGGAAATCATTATCTTAATTACCTGCTTACTTTAAACAAACACAAATGTCTGGTTTAATTGGCAAGAAAATCGGGATGACCAGCGTGTACAATGCGGACGGGCAGGCTCTGGCATGTACAGTGATTGAGACGGGTCCCTGTGTCGTAACTCAAGTCCGTAGCGTCGAGAAAGATGGCTACACGGCTGTGCAACTGGGTTATGGCGATAAGAAAGAAAAGCACAGCAACAAGCCGGAGATGGGCCACTTCAAAAAAGCAGGCACCACACCCAAGCGCAAACTGGTCGAGTTTAAAGAATTCGAGAAAGAGCTTAACCTGGGTGAAACTCTTACGGTAGCCGATGTATTTACTGAAGAAGACTTCGTTGACGTAGTTGGAACGGTGAAAGGTCGTGGTTTTCAGGGCGTTGTAAAACGTCATGGATTCGCTGGTGTCGGCGGTCAAACGCACGGTCAGCATAACCGGGGTCGTCACCCAGGTTCGATTGGTGCCTGCTCGTTCCCATCGCGTGTATTTAAAGGTATTCGTATGGCCGGTCGTATGGGCGGCAACCGCGTGAAGGTGCAAAACCTGCGCGTGCTGCGTATCCTGCCTGAGCAAAACCTGCTCGTTGTTAGCGGTTCGATTCCTGGAGCCAAAAATTCATACGTTATTATCGAGAAGTAGGTCATGGAAGTAATCGTATATAACAGCAAAGGCGAGGACACAGGCAAAAAGGTCACGCTTCCGGAAGAGGTTTTCGGTATTGAACCGAACCAGCACGCGATTTACCTCGACGTGAAACAATACTTAGCCAATCAACGGCAAGGAACGCACAAAGCGAAAGAGCGCGCTGAAAATGCCCACTCGACTCGTAAACTGAAGAAACAGAAAGGTACAGGCGGTGCTCGCGCCGGTAGTGCCAAGTCGCCGGTCATGATTGGTGGTGGTACCATTTTCGGACCCCGCCCCCGCGACTATAGTTTCAAACTGAACAAAAAGGTGAAATCGCTTGCCCGCCAATCGGCTTATGCCGTAAAAGCGAAGGCAGAAAAGATTTCGGTCATTGACAACATCACGCTCGAAGCACCCCGCACGAAAGATTATATTCAGTTCCTGAGTGACCTGAACCTAACGGGCCGTAAAACGCTCCTCATTCTGCCGGATGTGAATACTAATGTGGTTTTGTCGAGCCGGAATGTGCAGAAAACGAAAGTGACCACAGCCTCGCAGGTAAATACCTACGATCTGATGAACGCCGACCAACTGCTCATTAGCGAAGCAGCTTTGTCAACCATTCAAACGTTGTTCGATAAATAAAATGAGCATACTGAAACGACCAATCGTCACTGAAAAAATGACGGGCCTTAACAAGCAGGGGAAGTATGCTTTTGAGGTCGAACTGAAAGCGAATAAACTCGAAATTGGTAAAGCCATCGAGAAAATGTACGGCGTTAATGTTGAAGCAGTGAATACCTTCCGGGTTTACGGAAAGAAGCGCAGCAAAAACATCAACGGACGTGTTGTATCGGGCAAGACCCCAACCACCAAGAAAGCAATCGTAACGGTTGCAGAGGGCGAAGTAATTGATATTTACGCTGACCTGTAAACCGGGCATTGCCCTCCACAATTAATCAGTCATGGGAGTTAAAAAATTAAGACCAATAACGCCGAGTACACGTTTTCGCGTGGCACCCGACTTTGCGGAAATAACAGCCTCCAAGCCAGAAAAGAGTCTGCTGGAGCCCATCAAGAGAACCGGTGGCCGGAATAACGAAGGCCACCGCACTATGCGCTACATTGGGGGAGGCCATAAACGGAAATACCGTATTATTGACTTCAAGCGCGACAAAGTCGGCCAGCCTGCCGAAGTTTTGACTGTAGAATACGATCCAAACCGCTCAGCCCGCATCTCTTTGGTGCAGTATCCTGACGGAGAAAAACGCTACATCATTGCACCACAGGGTATTACCGTTGGCCAGACAATTCAGTCGGGCGAAGGGTCGACACCTGACGTTGGTAACGCGTTGCCAATGGCCCTTATGCCAATTGGTACTATTGTTCATAACATCGAATTAACGCCGGGTAAAGGTGGCGCAATGGCTCGTTCGGCTGGCACGTACGCTCAGTTGGTTGGCCGCGAAGATAAGTACGCTATTCTGCGTCTTCCTTCGGGCGAAACCCGCCGGGTTCTGAGTGCTGGTATGGCAACAGTAGGTTCGGTATCCAATCCCGATCACATGAACGTTGTTGTTGGTAAAGCAGGTCGGAGCCGTTGGTTAGGTCGTCGTCCCCGTGTTCGCGCGGTGGTTATGAACCCTGTCGATCACCCGATGGGTGGTGGTGAAGGCCGGGCATCCGGTGGTCACCCACGTTCGCGCAATGGCCAGTTCGCCAAAGGTCAGAAGACCCGTAACAAGAACAAGGCATCTGAAAGCATGATTATTAGCCGACGCAAAAAGTAACAGATAAAAATGGCACGTTCACTCAAAAAAGGCCCCTATATTGATTTCCGCTTAGACAATAAAGTCCAGGTGCAGAACGATTCGGGCAAGAAATCGGTCATCAAAACCTGGTCGCGTCGCTCTATGATTTCGCCGGATTTCGTAGGCCACACCTTTGCTGTTCATAACGGCAATAAGTTCATTCCGGTCTATGTAACGGAGAACATGGTAGGCCATAAGCTCGGCGAATTCTCGCCAACGCGCAACTTCCGGGGGCACACCGCAAAGAAAGACAAGGGCAAACGATAAGCAGTTCGTAGTTCGTAGTTAGTGGTTTGTAGTTAACTAATCACTATAAACCGCGAACAACAAACTACTAACCACTAACTGAAAAAAATGGAAGCAGTAGCAAGACTTAAAGATGTGCCCACGTCGCCCCGTAAGATGCGGTTAATCGCCGACCTGATTCGTGGTCAGCGCGTTAGCCGGGCGTTGGGTCTGTTAAAATATCAGCCGCAGGCTGGTGCCGATGTATTGCAGAAAGTGCTTTTATCGGCCGTTGCCAACTGGCAGCAGAAAAATGAAGATGAGCGTATTGAAGATGCTGATCTTTATGTAAAAACGATTTTTGTTGATGGCGGTCCAATGTTGAAGCGTCTGCGCCCGGCCCCACAAGGTCGCGGCCACCGGATTCGGAAACGGTCAAACCACATCACAATCGTGGTTGATAGTACGGCTAAGCCCGTGTTGGATCAGGTAGAAGCAGCAACCCCTGAAAACGAACAATAAGAAATGGGACAAAAAATAAATCCAATTGGCCTACGACTTGGTATTGTTCGGGGCTGGGAATCAAGCTGGTACGGTGGCAAAGAGTTTGCAGAAAAGCTCGTCGAGGATGAGAAGATCCGTAAATACGTAGCTGCTCGTATTCCGAAAGGGGCTATTGCCCGGGTTGTTATCGAGCGCACACTAAAGCGTGTTACGTTAACGATTCACACGGCTCGTCCGGGTATCGTTATTGGTAAAGGCGGTGGTGAAGTCGATAAGATCAAAGAGGAATTAAAGAAGATCACGGGCAAAGATGTCCAGATTAATATCTTCGAAATCAAACGTCCTGAAATTGATGCCAAATTAGTTGGTGAAGCGATAGCTCAGCAACTACAGGCTCGTATTTCGTTCCGTCGTGCCATGAAACAGGCAATCCAGTCGGCTATCCGGGTTGGAGCGCAGGGTATCAAGGTAAAAGTATCCGGTCGTTTGGGTGGTGCTGAAATTGCTCGTTCGGAGCAGTACAAAGAAGGTCGTGTTCCATTACACACACTGCGTGCTGATATCGACTACGCTATTTCGGAAGCGCAAACTGTATACGGAAAAATCGGTATTAAAGTGTGGATTTTCAAAGGCGAAGTCTATGGCAAGCGCGACCTGTCGCCAGCAGCCATGATGAGCCAGGCGCAGGCCGGTGAGCGTACAGCTTCGGCTAACGACCGTGGTGACCGTCGTGGTCCCCGTGGTGATCGTGATGGCAACGACCGCGGTGGTCGTGGCCGGGGTGGTGATCGCGGTGGCAATGATCGTGGCGGTGCTAACCGTGGCGGTGGCCAGGGTGGTCAAGGTGGCAACCGGGGTGGTGCGCCGGGCGGTAACCGTGGTGGTGCGCCGGGTGGCAATCGTGGTGGTGGCGGTGGAGGACCAAGACGCTAAACTCAGACAGCACGTTAATGAACTGAGTCAGTTGATCTGACAAACGCTCCTTGACTTGCCGACTATCAACTGATATTGAGCTATGTTACAGCCAAAAAGAACTAAATTCCGTAAGCAACATAAAGGTAGGATTCCAGGTATCGCTTCGCGCGGCCATGAAATCTCCTTCGGTACATTCGGCATCAAATCGCTGGAACCGGGTCGGATTACGGCCCGCCAGATTGAAGCCGCCCGTATCTCCGTAACGCGGGCTATGAAACGCGAAGGCCAGGTTTGGATTCGTATTTTCCCCGACAAGCCAATTACGAAGAAACCAGCCGAAGTTCGGATGGGTAAAGGTAAAGGTGCCCCAGAATATTGGGTAGCCGTAGTAAAGCCCGGCACGATTATGTTCGAAACAACGGGCGTTGATTTAGCGACGGGTATGGAAGCCCTTCGTCTCGCAGCTCAGAAATTGCCGGTTCGGACCAAGTTCGTAGTTCGGCGCGATTATCAGGAGCAGGTCGAGGAATAATATCCCTAAGCGACGAACAAGATGAAAACAGAAGATTTAAAAGGATTGTCGGTTAGCGACTTACGCACTGAACTTGGTGCAGAACAAGACCGACTGCTGAAGCTGAAGTTCGCTCATGCGGTTTCTCCCATCGAGAACCCGATGCGCATTCGCGAGAGCCGGAAACGGATTGCGCGCCTGAACACGGAACTGACGGTTAAATCGCAGCAAGCCTAACAAGACACGACAATGGAAGAGCAACAAGCACCAGCACCGCAGGCGGAAAACGAAACCCCGGCGGTCGTAGCAACAGAACAGCCGAAGGTGGCCGCTATTGCAACTCCTGCAACAGGAGAAACAACACCGGCATCGGAGCGGAACGCCCGTAAGGAGCGTATCGGACGGGTGACCAGCAATAAAATGCAGAAGACAATCACTATAGCGATTGATCGGAAAGTGAAGCACCCAATGTATGGCAAGTTCATGAACAAGACCAAAAAACTGACGGTTCATGATGAGAATAATGAGTGTGGTATCGGTGACACAGTTCGTGTTATGGAAACTCGCCCATTGAGCAAAAATAAGCGTTGGCGTTTAGTCGAAATCATCGAAAAAGCGAAGTAAGCCATGGTACAGCAAGAATCAAGATTAGGAGTAGCCGATAACAGTGGCGCGAAAGAAGTGCTGGTTATCCGCGTCCTGGGCGGTACAGGCAAGCGGTATGCATCAGTCGGTGACAAGATTGTCGTGACGGTGAAACAGGCTCTGTCGTCCAGCAGCATGAAAAAAGGAACGGTGTCAAAAGCTGTCGTTGTTCGGACCAAAAAGGAAATACGCCGAAAAGATGGCTCATATATTCGTTTTGAGGACAACGCGGCAGTGTTGCTCAACAACAATGATGAGCCACGCGGCACCCGGATTTTCGGTCCTGTGGCCCGCGAATTGCGCGAGAAGCAGTTTATGAAAATCGTATCGTTAGCCCCGGAGGTATTGTAAGCAATGGAGAAGAAATTAACGCTACCGAAACACAAATTCCACATCAAGACGGGCGATACGGTCGTCGTGATTGGTGGTAACTCGAAAGGCCAGCGTGGAATAGTGAAAGAAGTGATTGTGGAAAAAGACCGTGCTCGCGTTGAGGGTGTCGCCATGATTACCAAACACTTGAAGCCAACGGCTTCCAGCCCACAGGGTAGTCTGGAAAAAACGGAAGGTTCAGTCCATATCAGTAACCTGAAACTGGTTGACCCTGCCACCGGCGAACCCACCCGTACGGGTCGCAAAGTAAACGAAAAGGGTAAGCTGCAACGCTTCTCGAAGAAGACGGGCAACTTTATTCCTGATCGGTCTGCCGACGCAGGTCGTAAATAACCTTAAGCAGGTCTAAGAAAATGGCAACGCCAAGACTGAAAGAAAAATATTTGAGCGAAATAGTGCCTCAGTTGAAGGACAAGTTTCAGTACAAGTCGGTTATGCAAGTACCGCGTCTGAGCAAAATTGTCATCAACAAAGGCATTGGAGCCGCCGTCGCCGACAAGAAATTGGTAGACGTGGGTGTCGAAGAATTGACGACCATCACGGGTCAGAAAGCCGTTCCGACCATGTCGAAGAAAGCGGTATCGAACTTCAAACTGCGGGAAAAAATGCCCATTGGTGCGAAAGTAACGTTGCGTGGTGTGAAGATGTATGAATTCCTGGACCGGCTGACATCGGTGTCATTGCCCCGCGTTCGTGACTTCAAAGGCATTAGCGACAAAGGGTTTGACGGTCGTGGTAACTACACGTTTGGCGTGCAGGAACAGATCATCTTCCCGGAAATCAGCATTGACAAGGTAGCTCGTATTTCGGGGATGGACATCACGTTTGTGACAACTGCCAACACCGACAACGAAAGCTACGAATTGTTGAAAGCAATGGGAATGCCGTTTGCTAAAAGTGGTAAATAACAACCGACACAAAGGCTAAGACAATGGCAAAAGAATCAATAAAAGCACGGGAACGGAAGCGAGAAGCATTAGTGGCCAAGTATGCTGTGAAGCGGGCCGCTCTGAAAGCGGCCGGTGATTACATCGGTCTTGATAAGCTCCCCAAAAATGCATCACCTGTTCGGTTGCATAACCGTTGTAAACTAACGGGTCGTCCCCGGGGCTATATGCGCAAATTTGGTATTTCGCGGGTAACATTCCGGGAAATGGCATCAGCGGGTAAAATTCCAGGTGTAACTAAGGCAAGCTGGTAATTCCAGATTCCATTTCTATTTGCAATTCAGTTTCCGTAATTTTGCGAACTTCTTCAAAAACAAGGGTTTGCAAGTAACGCAACGCTAAGAATGAATACAGATCCAATAGCAGATTATCTGACCCGCGTTAGAAACGCTATCCGGGCTAAGCACCGGGTTGTCGAAATACCTGCTTCCAATATAAAGAAAGAAATCACCAAGGTTTTGTACGAGAAAGGGTACATCCAGAACTACAAGTTCGACGACAGTACACCACAGGGCAGCATCAAAATTGCACTGAAGTACAATCCAACAACGAAGCAGCCCGCTATCGTTGACCTCCAGCGTATTAGCCGTCCAGGTCTGCGTCAGTATCGGGGTGCCGATCACCTGCCACGTATCCTGAACGGATTAGGTGTAGCCATTATCTCAACCTCGAAAGGTGTGATGACGGACAAGGAAGCGAAGACGCTGAACGTCGGTGGAGAGATATTGTGTTACGTATATTAATCCGAACTGAACGATGTCACGCATAGGTAAGAAACCCATTGCCCTCCCCAGCAACGTAACGTTGTCCGTCGACGCTCAAAATGTCGTAACGGTAAAAGGGCCTAAAGGCACCCTGACCCAAACGGTTGACCCGGATATTTCGGTTGCAATCGAAGATGGGCAGATTCAAGTATCGCGTCCTACAGAACAGAAACGGCATAAAGCTCTACATGGTCTTTACCGTTCACTGGTAAGCAATATGGTACAGGGCGTTAGCGAAGGCTACAAACTTGACCTCGAAGTAATCGGAGTTGGTTATAAAGCGTCTGTCGTTAATAACGTTCTTGAATTACAACTTGGCTACTCGCACAATGTATACGTAGCGGTTCCGGCTGAAATTAAAGTATCGGCTGTCACAGAAAAAGGCCAAAATCCGAAAGTTTATCTGGAAGGTTCAGACAAGCAACTTCTGGGTGATGTAGCGGCTAAAATCCGTTCGCTCCGTAAAGTTGAGCCTTATAAAGGCAAAGGTATCCGGTTCATTGGTGAGCAGGTTCGCCGGAAAGCTGGTAAGTCTTCGTCTAAGAAATAAAGAGTTTATAGTTTGTCGTTGGTGGTTTGCCGTTAATCGGAAACTACGAACGATAAATTACAAACTGAAAACTAAAATTCGCCTATTTGGTCGGAATCAAATAACATGGCAACGAATAATAAACAAGCAAGAAGACAGCGGATTAAGTTTGGTATCCGGGCGAAAGTATCGGGTACGGCTGAGCGCCCCCGTTTGTCAGTTTTTCGCTCGAACACAGCGATTTACGCGCAACTGATTGATGATGTATCCGGTCGTACACTGGCAGCCGCATCGTCTATCGAGCTGAAAAGCGAAGCCGAAGGCAATAATGTCGAAACGGCGAAAAAAGTAGGTCTTCGGTTGGCGGAGAAGGCGGTAGCACAGAGTATTGCTACGGCTGTATTTGACCGCAACGGCTACTTATATCACGGTAAAGTAAAAGCACTGGCCGACGCAGCCCGCGAAGGTGGCCTTAAGTTCTAAACGATGAACATCAATTCAGCAAGACCGACAAAATTTAACGAAGCCGACCTTAAGGAAAAGGTTGTAGCCATCAACCGCGTAGCGAAGGTGGTAAAAGGTGGTCGCCGGTTCAGCTTTTCGGCGATTGTCGTCGTCGGCGACGGTAACGGTGTCGTTGGTTATGGCTTAGGTAAAGCCAATGAAGTAACCGATGCAATTGCCAAAGGTGTAGAAGATGCCAAAAAGAATCTGGTACAGGTTCCTCTGTTGAAGCGCACCGTGCCCCATGAAATGGAAGGCAAGTTCAGTGGTGGGTTTGTCCTCCTGAAACCAGCCGCTCCCGGTACAGGCGTTATCGCCGGTGGTGCCATGCGGGCCGTTCTTGAATCGGCAGGTATCCATGATATTCTGGCGAAATCAAAAGGTTCGTCTAACCCGCACAACGTGGTAAAAGCGACCCTTGTTGCGCTGCTGAAGATGCGTTTACCGCATCAGGTAGCCTTCCAGCGTCAAATTAGCCTGGCAAAAGTATTTAACGGTTAATTTAAAAGGAGCAAAAGACATGGCACGAGTACGTATTACGCAGGTCAGCAGCACCATTAAACGGCCGCTATCTCAAAAGAACGCAATCAAGTCGTTAGGCTTGGGCAAAATCAACCGCAGTGTCGAATTGGAATACAATGACTCGCTGAAAGGTGCACTTACCAAGGTACAGCACTTAGTGAAGGTTGAAGAAATTTAAGTATCTTTGCGATTCTTTTGGTTTTCAGGCCGTTCTAACCCCGTGTTATAGCTGTGTCGAAAAGCCAAAAGAATCATCTTTTTATCACTAAATAGAAGATAAGAGCATTGTTGTAGGAAAAACAAAGGTTAAGCCCGTCTGTTTTCTTGCTCTTTGCTGCTTACTTCAAACAAAATCAAATGAATTTAAGCAACCTTAGACCGGCAAAAGGTTCCGTCAGAGAGCGCAAGCGAGTCGGACGTGGACAAGGATCAGGCATGGGCGGAACGTCTACGCGTGGTCACAAAGGAGCGCAATCGCGTTCAGGTTATAGCCGCAAACCGCACTTTGAAGGTGGTCAGATGCCCCTACAACGTCGCGTACCGAAATTCGGCTTTAAGAATATCAACCGCGTCGAATACAAACCTCTCAATTTAGATGCTATCCAGGCATTGGTTGATGAGACTAAAGTTACAGTAGTTGACATGGATTTCATGCTCCAGCATGGTTTGGTTAGCAAGAAAGACCTTGTGAAAGTACTGAGCCGGGGTGAATTGACAACCGCTGTTGAAATCCACGCGCATGCTTTCTCGACAAGTGCGAAAGAAGCAATCGAAAAAGCTGGTGGCAAGGCTATTATTCCTGTTAGACAGGCAAAAGAGGAAGCAGCTAACTAAGTTGTCAGCACGGTAACGACCGACCTACTTTTATGAATCGACTCATCACCACGTTTAAGAATATTTTTGCAATTGACGAGTTGCGGGGTCGAATCCTGAACACGTTGTTGTTTATTACAGCGTTTCGTCTTGGCTCGGCCATCGTATTACCCGGCGTAGACCCAACCAAACTCAACCTGAATCCGCAGGGATTATTGGGCTTGCTGGATACATTTCTGGGTGGGGCCTTTAGTAAAGCATCGATTTTTGCGTTAGGCATCATGCCGTATATTTCGGCTTCGATTGCTATTCAACTACTTACGCTGGCTTTGCCTTACTTCCAGAAAATGCAGAAGGAAGGCGAATCGGGTCGTAAGCGATTGAATCAAATTACGCGGGTGCTAACAATCGGCGTAACCGCTGTGCAGGCAATTACGTACGTTCGTACGACGATTCCAGCGGAAGCGTTATTGATTGATCGGGGGCTATTCACCATTTCCTCGCTGTTTATTCTGACGGCTGGCACCATTTTTTGCATGTGGCTGGGCGAACGGATTACAGACAAAGGCATTGGTAACGGTATCTCAATGATTATCATGATTGGGATTGTATCCCGGCTACCAGGAGCTATCTACGGTGAGGCCTTATCGAGAGGTACAGGAGGCAGTCTTATTTTTGTCCTTGAATTAGTCGGATTGTTCTTCGTGATTATGGGTGCTGTTGTTCTGACGCAAGCCGTTCGACGCATTCCTATTCAATACGCGAAGCAGGTTATCGGGAATAAAGTGGTTGGTGGGCAACGGCAATATCTACCGTTAAAGCTAAATGCAGCTGGCGTTATGCCAATCATTTTTGCTCAGGCATTAATGTTTATTCCGACCTACGTAGCGGGGTTGTTTGCTGAGAAAAGTGACTTTGCCGCCAGTGTGCAAAACGCGTTTCAAAGCTATACTACCTGGCAATATAACCTCCTGTTTTCGTTACTGATTATCATCTTTACGTTCTTCTACACGGCTATCTCTGTTAACCCAGTTCAGATTGCGGATGACATGAAGCGTAGTGGCGGCTTTATTCCGGGTGTTAAACCAGGTATTCAAACGTCAGAATACATTGGCACCGTGTTGGACCGTATTACACTGCCAGGAGCTATTATGCTGGCGATTGTTGCGATTCTGCCCGCTATTGCCAACTTGCTTGGTATGACAAGTGGATTTGCGCAGTTCTTTGGAGGCACCTCGCTTCTAATTATGGTTGGTGTAGTACTTGACACGCTTCAACAGGTAGAAAGTTATCTACTGATGCGCCGGTACGAAGGGCTGATGAAATCAGGTCGTGTACAGGGTCGAACCAGTAGTGAAACAGTAGCTGCCTAATTTGAAATGACTGGTTCCGACAAAAAGGAGAAAATGATTTTTTACAGAAGCGATGAGGAAATCGCTCTGATTAAAATCAGTGCACAGGTACTCGGGAAAGCACATGCCGAAGTGGCAAAGCTTATTCGGCCTGGTGTTACCACAAAGGAACTTGATAGGGTTGCGGAAGCGTTTATTAAGGATAACGGAGGCTCTCCATCATTCTTAGGGTACAATAAATTTCCTGCTTCACTCTGTATTTCAGTCAATGATGTTGTGGTTCATGGCTTTCCAAGCCGGTATGAGCTACGTGATGGTGACATCATCTCCATTGATTGTGGTGTTAAATTGAACGGTTATCATAGTGATAGTGCCTACACCTACCCCGTTGGTGATGTTAGCCCGGCTATTCGCAGGCTATTAACCCGAACGAAGGAATCGCTTTACATCGGTCTTGAAAAAGCGGTGGAAGGCAATCGGGTTGGGGATATTGGGTATGCTATTCAGACTTACACCGAGAAGTTTGGGTACTCCGTTGTTCGGGAGTTGGTAGGGCATGGTGTGGGGCAAAGTTTGCACGAAGCACCTGAAGTACCAAATTACGGCAAACGCGGTCAGGGACCTAAGTTACGGGAGGGAATGATTTTGGCGATTGAGCCGATGATTAACTTCGGTAAGAAAGGGGTTATCCAGGAACGCGATGGCTGGACAATCCGGACAGTTGACCGCAAACCTTCAGCCCATTTTGAACATACGGTGGCCGTACGAAAAGGGAAGCCTGAAATTTTGACAACCTTTGATTACATAGAAGCAGTCACCGCCAATACAAGCCTGATGGTCGAAACAAATGAACTGATGGCAGCTTAAAGCGAACATGGCAAAGCAGAATTCAATAGAACAGGACGGTGTGATTTTGGAAGCGTTATCGAATGCGATGTTCCGGGTCGAATTGGCCAATAAGCATGAGGTAATTGCACACATCTCCGGCAAAATGCGGATGAACTACATTAAGATTTTGCCCGGAGACCGCGTGAAATTGGAAATGTCGCCTTATGATTTGAGTAAGGCGCGAATTGTGTACCGGTACAAGTAATGGTTTGTAGTTTGATGTTGGCAATTGGTCAAACCAAAAACGTCAGGCTTAGAACTAAACATGTTAAACTGAATTAGGAATCATGAAAGTAAAAGCGTCAATCAAAAAACGCAGTGAAGACTGCAAAGTGATCCGGCGGAAAGGGAAGCTGTACGTGATCAACAAAAAGAACCCCCGTTATAAACAAAGACAAGGCTAAGCATGGCACGTATTGCAGGTGTTGATATTCCAGACAAGAAGCGTGGCGAAATTGCGCTAACGTATATTTTCGGCATTGGCCGCAGCCGGGCGAAAAAAATTCTGACCGACGCTGGTATAAGTGTTGATAAGAAAGCCAGCGAATGGTCGGATGACGAAGCGAGCGCTGTGCGTAACGCGATTACAAACGAGTACAAGGTTGAAGGTCAGTTGCGCTCAGAAGTGCAGTTGAGCATCAAACGGTTGATGGATATCGGTTGCTACCGGGGTCTACGGCACCGTAAAGGTCTGCCGGTTCGTGGTCAGCATACGAAAAACAACTCCCGTACCCGGAAAGGTAAGCGGAAGACTGTTGCGAATAAGAAGAAAGTAACGAAATAATTAATCGGTCGCTCATCGTCATACGGGACATTTGACGCTATCCAATTTATGTTGATTAGCACGTAATGAAACTTGGTGACACATTGACGATTACCTACAAACAATGGCTCAAGCAAAACGCAAAGACAAAGCGAAAAAGCGGGTAGTGGTTGTTGAACCCGTTGGTCAGGTACACATCCGGGCTACGTTCAACAACATCATTATTTCGATCACTAACATGAACGGCCAGGTTATCTCCTGGGCGTCGGCAGGTAAGATGGGCTTTCGTGGCTCGAAGAAAAACACGCCGTACGCTGCTCAAACTGCCGCTTCTAACTGTGCCGCCGTTGCCCATGATTTGGGTATGCGGAAGGCCGAGGTGTTTGTAAAAGGTCCGGGATCAGGTCGTGAATCGGCAATCCGTACCATTCAGAACTCCGGTATCGAAGTAACGACAATTCGTGATATTACCCCGCTGCCGCACAATGGGTGTCGGCCGCCAAAACGTCGTCGCGTATAAATACGGATGGCATGAATAGGGACAGGCGACATTTAGTTGTGTCTGTCCAATGTTTCACTCTTATTCATTCATTGAAGAATGGCACGTTACACAGGCCCAAAGGCCAAAATTTCGCGTAAGTTCGGTGAGCCTATTTTGGGACCCAGCAAGGCGCTTCAGAAAAAAAATTACGGACCGGGTATGCACGGTCGGGGTCGTAAACGGAAACAGTCCGAATATGCACTCCAGTTGCTGGAAAAGCAAAAAGTAAAATATACGTATGGCATTCTGGAACGCCAGTTCCGTGCCTTGTTCCACCGGGCGCAGGTTCGGGAAGGAATTACGGGTGAAAACCTGCTCAAGTTATGTGAAGCTCGCCTTGATAATACTGTTTATCGCTTAGGCATCGCTTCGTCACGCCGGGCCGCCCGTCAGTTAGTATCCCACAAACACATCATTGTTGATGGCGAAGTGGTGAACATTCCCTCCTATTCGCTTAAGCCGGGTCAACTGATCGGTGTTCGCGAAAAATCCAAATCGCTGGAAGCCGTTGCGTCGAGTTTATCGGCCCGGAATATCAAGCGGTATAATTGGGTTGAGTGGGACAATCAGGAGTTAGTTGGCAAATTTATCAGCTATCCTGAGCGGGATCAGATTCCCGAGAACTTCAACGAGCAGGCCATCGTCGAATTGTATTCGAAGTAATTCGTTGGGCTGGCAGGACTTTTCACTGGATTCTGTCACCTTTCTATAGTTTACGGTTGAGGGTTAATCGGTTTTCGGTTGAAAGCTGGCTGTTAATCCAGAAGAAATACAAAAACCGAAGCACTGAAAACCGTAAACACAATTTCAGTCTTCACGCCAAGGCAGAGAACTGCTGTAAAATACGAAACGTATGTCAATATTAGCGTTCCAAATGCCCGACAAAGTCGTAGTGGAGAAAGCTGACGACTTCCACGGGGTGTTTGAATTCAAACCCCTTGAAAAAGGATATGGTGTAACAATTGGTAATGCGCTACGGCGTATTCTGCTGTCATCGCTGGAGGGATACGCCATTACAAGCGTAAAATTTCCCGGTGTGTTGCATGAGTTTTCATCCATCGAGGGCGTAGTTGAAGACGTGACAGAGATCATTCTGAACCTGAAAATGGTTCGGTTTAAGAAGATCAATGACATGGTCGACAACAAGATCACAGTTAACATTAAAAAGCAATCGGTTCTCAAAGCCGGTGATATATCCAAATTTTCGCCTTCGTTCGAGGTGCTGAATCCTGAACTGGAAATCTGCCACATTGACGATACGAAGGATTTGGAAATGGAGATTTTTGTGGAGAAAGGTCGGGGCTATGTTCCGTCTGATGAACCGCGGGTTAACGAATTACCGTTCGGCCATATTCCAATCGACGCTATCTATACGCCGATTAAGAATGTGAAATATAGCGTTGAAAACACGCGTGTTGAGCAGAAAACCGACTACGAGCGGTTACTGTTAGACATCGAAACGGATGGTTCGATTCACCCGGAAGAAGCATTGAAAGGTGCGGCTTATATTCTGATTCAGCACTTTATGTTGTTCTCAGACCAGACCATGACCTTTGAAACGGCCAAACTGGAAGAAGAAAATGTGGTGGATGAAGAAGTACTGCACATGCGGAAACTTCTGAAAACGTCGCTGGCGGATCTCGATCTTTCAGTACGTGCTTACAACTGCCTCAAGTCGGCTGATGTTCGGACCTTGGGCGACCTTGTTCGCTTAGAGATTTCGGATATGATGAAATTCCGCAACTTCGGTAAAAAGTCGCTGACGGAATTAGAGCAATTAGTTGCTGAAAAGAACCTGACGTTCGGTATGGATGTCGCTAAGTACAGATTAGACGAAGACTAAGCTAGTTTGTGGTTTGTAGTTTGTGGTTTACGGTCAGTAACTACGAACTACAAACTGCGAACCACACACTTACTATAATGAGACACGGTAAAAAAGATAATCACCTAAGCCGGACACATTCGCACCGCGAAGCGATGTTGCAGAATATGGCATCGTCGCTCATTCTGCATAAGCGAATTGAGACCACGCTTGCCAAGGCTAAAGAACTCCGCAAATTTGTGGAGCCAATTCTGACACGCGCGAAAGAAGATACCTACCAAAATCGTCGCGTTGTTTTCCAAGCGTTGAACGACAAGGAAACAATGAAAGAATTGTTCGGAACGGTATCAGATAAAATTGCTGACCGTCCGGGTGGGTACACGCGTATCATTAAGTTGGGTAACCGGCTGGGTGATAATGCCGAAACTTGCCTGATCGAACTGGTGGATTTCAATGAACTGCTCCTTTCGGCTGCCGCTGAAAAATCAACGGCAGCGACTAAAACACGTCGGAGCCGTCGTGGAAGTGGTACTGCCCGTTCAGCAACCGCAACTCCGGCAACTGAAGCACCCGTTGCAGAAGTTGTTGAGACGGTAGAAACCCCGGCTGCGGTATCGGCACCGGCTGCTGGTGATGACCTGACTATTGTTGAAGGAATCGGTCCTAAAATTGCCGAGTTGCTCAATAATGCAGGTATCACTACCTTTGCGCAGTTGGCCGAGGCTGATGATGCAACGGTTCAGCAAGTGCTGACAGAGGCTGGTCCCCGGTTCAATGTACATGATGCCACCACCTGGAACGAGCAAGCCGCTTTAGCCCGCGATGGCAAAATGGACGAACTGAAAGTGTTGCAGGATAATTTGAAGGGTGGAAAAGAAGAATAGCTGAGTGACTAACACGAACGTCATATAGAAATGGGTTAACCGCAAAACGGTTAGCCCTTTTTTTTAGTCTTTAACGCCAAAACGCATACATGAAACACACACAGCAACCTGAAGCACTACTGGTTTTACAGGATGGAACCGTTTATCGTGGACTTGCTCTCGGTAAAATAGGCACAGCCGGGGGTGAAATTTGCTTCAATACCGGCATGACCGGCTACCAGGAAATCTATACAGATCCTTCCTACTATGGACAGGTAATTATCAATACCACCTCACACATTGGTAATTATGGTGTGCTCAATAATGCTGAGCAGGAATCTGGCGGGGTTAAAATTCGGGCGATGATCTGCAATTTTTTCTCGGGTATACACTCCCGTTACACGGCCGATGGCTCGTTGCAGGACTATTTTGAGAAAGCAAACATTGTTGGAATTCATGGCGTAGATACCCGGCAGTTGGTCCGTTACATTCGCTCAAAAGGCGTAATGAACTGCATTATTTCATCAGAAATTCTGGACCCGGCTTTGTTACTCGCCAAATTGCAGGAAGTACCCGATATGGACGGTCTGGAGCTTTCTTCGGAAGTCTGTACGCAGGAAGCCTACGAACAGGGTAACCCCGATTCTGAACTTCGGGTAGCCGTACTTGATTTAGGGGTTAAGCGCAGCATTCTAAGCAATTTCAACGAACGGGGTGTGTTCTGCAAAGTATTCCCGGCCCGTGCGTCCCATGCAGAATTAGCCGCCTGGAACCCTAACGGCTATTTCATTGCCAATGGCCCCGGCGACCCGGCAGCCATGCCCTACGCAGTGGAGACGGTAAAACAGGCATTGGATACCGAAAAGCCTCTTTTCGGCATTTGTTTAGGTCATCAAATTCTGTCATTAGCGAGTGGTATTTCGACGTATAAGATGCATAACGGCCACCGGGGGCTAAATCATCCGGTGAAGAATCTGATTACCGGTCATTGCGAAGTTACCTCCCAAAATCACGGTTTCGCCGTACGCGCCGAGGAAGTAATGGACCACGCCAATGTCGAACTAACGCACATCAACCTCAATGATAAGACCATCGAGGGCATTCGCCGGAAGGACAAGCCTGCGTTTTCGGTGCAGTACCACCCAGAATCGTCGCCCGGCCCGCATGATTCGCATTATCTGTTTGACCAGTTTGTAGGCATGATGAGCGAGTAGAGTAAAAAGAAAGTTTTATGACAGAAGCCGCGTTCAACTTGATTTGGGTGCGGCTTTTTCGTTGTATAAAACCATTTCTGAATGCATTTGCAGCGCAGGTATAAATTTTTCGTAAAAATTCTTGTGAGATTATAAACGTCGGTAACACTACCAGTTGAAATTGCTTCCATTCGCCTGAGCGCTCAGGATAAATAGGAAACTACTTCTTCAACTTAAAACTGTTAACCGATAGTATGAAACGTATCTTTTTGTCATCACAACTTGTTGGGCTATTAGTCATATCCTTATTGACGATAGTTTCCTGCGAACGGGGTATTCAGCCACAGGAACCGGCCCGGTCATCGGGTGCCCGCATCCAAATTAATCAGACTATTACGGAAGTCGTTGTTGGCTCGCCTAACTTCTCGCTGCTAAAAACGGCAGTGGTTAAAGCCGGTTTGGCCGATGCGCTGGCAACGGGAAATCTAACCGTTTTCGCCCCAACGGATGCAGCTTTTCAGGCCGCTGGCTTTGCCAATGCCGAGGCTATCAACAACGCCAATGTCGATGTGCTACGCAAAATTCTCCTCTATCACGTCATCGGTAGCGAACGCTTTTTTGAAGATCGGATTTCAGAAAATCTGACTGGCTACCGAACCTTGCAAGGCGAAGAGGTCTATGCAACCAGCAAAGGAGGTCTTTCGGTGAATGGCATCGTTGTTTCGCAGGCCGATCTGGAAACAACTAATGGCGTAATTCATGTCATTGACCGGGTATTGCTGCCCCCTGCCGGAAACACCGTTGAAGTGGCCATTTCTAACCCGAATCTAACCTATTTGGTAGCGGCTGTTCAGCGGGCAAGTCAGGGAGAAATTAACCTCCTACCCGCATTGGCAGGCGGAAACGTAACGGTATTTGCGCCAACCAATGCTGCCTTTATGGCGGCAGGATTTCCAACGATAGACGCCATCAAAGCTGTTGATCCAAACGTACTTGGGCGTATTCTTCGCTACCATGTCGTGAGCGGGCGGAAGTTTTCATCCCAACTGAGCGAGGGCAGTTTGATGACGATTCAGGGCAATGCGCTGGCCACAACAAAAACACCCAGCCGGGCCACTGTACAAGGGCTTGGCAACAGTTCGCCAGCGTCGATTGTGATTCCAGACGTAGTAACCATAAACGGAGCAGTACACGTTATTGACCAGGTTTTGTTGCCCGATGGCGGAACGGTAACTAAATCAATTACGGACATTGTCGTTGAAAACCCGGCTTTCTCATTGCTAAAAACAGCGGTTGTCAAAGCCGGTTTAGCGGGGGCACTGGCTTCGGGCAATCTAACCGTTTTCGCGCCAACCGATGCGGCTTTTCAGGCGGCTGGCTTTGCCAATGCCGACGCCATCAACAACGCCAATGTCGATGTGCTACGTCGAATCCTGCTGTATCACGTTATTGGTAATCGTTTTCCTACCCAAAACTTTTCAAATTCGGTCACTGGGTACACAACTTTGCAGGGTGCAGAAGTATTAGTCGCTAAACGGCAGGAGGTATCGGTAAACGGCATATTTGTCGAGCAGGCCAATATAAAAGCAACCAATGGCGTAATCCACGTCATTAACAAAGTCCTGTCACCGCCCGCTGGCAATCTGGCAGAGGTGGCCGTGGCTAATCCCAATCTGACGTATTTAGTGGCAGCTCTTCAGCGGGCAGGTCTGGTACAAACCATTGCTACAGGTGGGCCGTTCACCGTATTTGCGCCAACCAATGCCGCGTTTATGGCAGCAGGCTTTCCAACAATCGCGTCGATTCAGGCGGCAGACCCCGCAACCTTAACGCGTATTCTGACGTATCACGTTATCAGCGGGCGGGAGCTTTCGTCAACATTACGTAGTGGCGAAGTAAACACGCTACAGGGCAAAGTGTTGGTTTCAGTTGGAATGGATAAGTCGGTGACCGTCAAAGGGAACAGTAATGCAACGCCGTCGAACGTGATAGCCGCCGACATTGTGACACTGAACGGTATTGTTCACGTAATCAATCAGGTCTTGTTACCATAGTTGGGAAGCTCTAGGGTTTAGTCGGATAAGGGGCGGGCTAATTGCCTGCCCCTTTATCTATAGCCGAGATGTCATCTTTAATGAACGTGGAAAGTAAAGATGACATCTCTAATCAGTATTTTGTCCTTACGGCAACACTACGTAAGACGCATTATAAGCCGCAAAAACACCGTATCCACCAACGATATTAGAAAACAGTACCGTCGATTCGGCAAATGAATTATTGGGTGTGTTGATCTGCTCGCGGAGGGTAGAATGATATCGGTAGTAATTTAAATCTGTTGTAAAAAGCCCGATTCTCGCCCGTTTGATACGGGTTTGGTTATTCGGCGGCAGCAGGAGTGTATGTGTGCCTGTTAGGGAACGCCTATTGGGGCCGGGTGTATTTGACCGATCTACAAAGAACGATGATGAACTGGTACGGGTTTCCTGAAGTCTGCCCTGTGCATCGAAAATAGATTGAGCAAATTCACCATAGCCCCGGAAATAGGCAAGGCCGCCCGGCGAATCCCAAAAAATGGTCGTCCGGTAGAGAATTGACTGATTTTTGGCTGTTGTGGTAATGGATGAATCGACCTGTACACGCTGGATTGGGATAGCCTCGGGCACTGTCGCCTGAGCCGTTACCTGCCGATTTTCGCCCATCAAAACAGCGAGTGTATAGGTTTGACCGGGCCGAATCGGGAATTTACCGGCCGGATGTGCCCGATAATAACCCAGTGTACTGTCATACGCCAATACAATGCGTTGCTTCTCATCACTCAGCGTAACAGTAGCCGTTTTGACAAGAAGGGATGGTTCATTCGTAATGACAATTCTCGGTTCCGACAGAGCCACTTTGGCAGCCAGGACAGTGTCTTGTGGGGATATAAAACAGATTACATAAAGTTTCGACTCCCGATCAGCAGCCAGCAGAGCGGGATCAACCACGTCCGTTGTTTTCAGGCAACTGACCAGTGTGAGCGTCAACAGAAAAGCTAAATAGAAACGCATCGTTTAGAACCGAAACGTATAGTTTATTGACGGAAGAAACGTAAAGAGCGATACGCGCTTGAGTGCCAGTTGATTGCCTGTATCAGCCTGCAAATCATAGTAATACGGATTTCTGCGCCCGTATGCATTCACGATGGTTGCTTCTATTACATGCGTAAACCGACCGACCGGAAACGTTTTCAGTATGCTTATGTCGAGTCGGTGGAATGGCTCCGCCCGAAACCCATTGTACGACCGCCGAACCTGCACTAACGGGCCTTCAGAGCCAAAAAGCTGGTCGGCAGGGGTAACCGGCTCCTCAACTTTCCCTAAACCCAAATGCCCGAAACTGGGTACGCCCGATACCGGCAGCGACTGCGGATTACCGGAACTATACGACCACGATGCCGATAGCTTGAGCGTTGGCTTAACCTCATAAGCACCAACCCACGAAAGCGTATGCCGACGGTCGTGAGACGGATAGAAGGCCTGCCCATTGTTCAGTTCATCGAAGAGCCAGCGTGTTGTGGCCCAGGTGTACGCTACCCAGCCAGACAACCGGCCTGTTTTCCGCTGGAGCATAATCTCCAGGCCGGATGCATTCCCATAGCCGCTCGTTACATTTTGTTCCCACTGAATTCCCTCAGCACGCTGGGCACTGGTGATGCCGATAAAGTCAGCATTCTGATGATAGCCGATAATATGGCGCATCCATTTCTGATACAGTTCGGCGGACAGTTGCCATTTTAGTGTCAGGTCATGCACAACACCCAGCACCGCCTGCTGCGAATGCTGGGGCTTCACCAGTGCCGTTGCCGGAACCCATAAATCCGTTGGCAGGCCTTCGCCCGTATTGGTCAGTTGATGCAAAAACTGATTCATAACCGCGTAAGAACCGCGCAGAGCCGTGTTTGTTGTGATTTTAGCGGAGACAGACAGGCGTGGCTCGACCCGGCTATAGGACTGATCCTGAACCTGATAGAGCGTGGCCCGACCGCCGAGAGTTGCTTTAAGTCGCTTGCTGATGTCCCAGAAATCTTCGGCATAAACCGACGTTTCGACCGAGCGTGTAGACTGGTGGTGTGTCCGGTGCGTTTGATCGTCGGAGTTGATAATCTCGTACCCATTAAGCCGAAATGAACGCTGTGTGGTTGTGAAACCTGCGTGAATCTGGTGCGCCAGGCTCGGAAAATAATCGAGGTCGTATTTGAGCGTATAGTCCGTTACGCCATCAAACGACCGCCAGGTGTTTTGTTGAACGGTCGCATCGGCAGGGTTAAACGGGATGTATTTGGTATGCGTCGTGAAGTCATAGTTGCTGTAAATCAGCGATAAATTTGAGAAAAGTCGTTCGCTGAACAGATGATTCCAGCGGAGCGTACCGGTTGCATTTCCCCAGCGTACTACGTTCTCCCACCGCCGATTACGGTCTAAACTGTCGCCACCGCCGAAAAAATCACGTCCGAAATAGCCGCTTATGTACACTTGATTTCGGCGATTGAGTTCGATGTTTACTTTCGCATTGAGGTCATAAAAGTTCGCTTTCCAGTTCGTACCCGTGTAATTATCGAGCAACCCGACAACGAAACCCCCGAGCAGCGAACTGAAATTGGTATGCCGGGCTGTCAACAAGAACGATGCTTTATTGCGAATGAGCGGCCCCTCCAGTATAAGCCTTGACGTAACAATGCCCGTTCCTGCTTCGCCGTGAAAATTCTCTTTGTTGCCCTCCCGCATACTCATCTCCACCACCGACGACAGGCGGCCACCGTACCGGGATGAGAAACCGCCTTTCTGGAGACGTACATTTTTGATCGCATCGACGTTAAAGGCCGAGAAAAAGCCAAACAAATGATTGGCATTATAAACCGGTGCTTCGTCTAAAATCAACAGATTCTGGTCGGCTCCTCCCCCACGCACATGCAGCCCCACCTGCCCATCGAGTCCCTTTTGAATACCCGGAAAGAATTGAAGCGTTTTCAATATATCTTTTTCCCCCGCAACAGCCGGAGCATTTCGGACTAAGGGCATGGGCACCGTATGCTGGCCCGTTTGCAGGCTCAACCCAGCGCGTTCGTTCGCGTCGGAAGTTAGTACTACCTCATCAAGTAAGTCGTTATTCATTAGTTCGATGGTAAGCGACACGTGCTGATCGAGCCGAACGCGCCGATACGCCCGCTGGTAGCCCACTAAAGAAATTATTAGCTCAACCTCATCGGTTTGGGGAAGTGAGAGCGCGTAGAAACCGTAATTATTGGTGAGCGTACCCGATTTCCCGGCCACAAAAACCGTTGCGCCAACGAGTTGCTCACCGCTGTTGCGCTCTTTTACGAATCCGCTGATGGTAAACCGCCGGGCGGGAGCCGATGAGGAAATTTTCGGCTTTATCGTCTCCGCTTGGGCTTCAATCAGGTAGCAGTCACTAACTTTTCGGAACGACAGACGTGTGCCTGACAGGAGTTGCGTGAGCAAAGGTTCGGTATCCGCTTTCCAGTCGGGGGTAATGGTTATAACCTGACCATCGATCAATTGTGGGTCATATAAAAAGTAGATTCCCCGTTTCTGGTTCAGCTTTTTCAAACCATCGCGCAGGGACATGGGCGTTTGTCCGAAGGCGATGGAACCTACGAGAAACAAAGAACAGAGGAACCAGCTACTAACCACGATCCACCTGACCGGAGCGGATGAAACGTACTGCATATGATGCCAGGGGTTATTTTTTGCTGAGAATAAACGTATTCTTCGTCTTTCGGATCTTGAGTTGGGTTAGCTCAGCCAGCGCATCAAGCACTGTTTCGGGCTTATTAATGGGCAGGATACCCGTAATGGTGCGCTTACCCAATTCTTCGTCGTCAAGCCGAACCGTCACGCCAAACTGCTCTTCTACAGTCCGAACAACGTCGGTCAGGCTCGTATTATCAAACACCAACTGGTTTCGTAGCCAGGAATTATACTGATCGGCCCGCACACCTCGCCGACGGAGTCGGCGGGTGCTGTCATCCACCTCGATCAACTGACCGGGCCGAAGAATTATAGACGAACGGGCATCGTGAAACTGTACCTGCACCCGCCCCGAATTCAGCACCACACGGTGAAGAGCCGGGCGGTTGTAAACACTAAACTCCGTACCCAGCACCTGCACATCAAACGCCCCACTCGTTCTGACCCGAAACGGCGCATTATTGGCTAAATGCTTTACCATAAAAAAACCTTCTCCTTCCAGTTCTACCGTCCGGCCCTCTGCCGAAAATCCATTGCGTTTGTGCCTGAGCGTCGAATGACTGTTGAGTGTTACGCTGGAGCCGTCGGGCAGTTGAACCGTACGCTGCTGATTATAAGCCGTTTCGTAGCTAACGTACTGATTGCTCCAGAACCAATAACCCGCCAAACCTACCCCGCTCACCAACAGCACCGTAGCCGCAACCGCCCACCATTGAAAACCACCGAAGGAGCGTATTGGCGTTGGCATCGGTACAATTTTTGCCTCCTGACGCTGTCCACGAATCATAAATTCCAGCTCCTGTAGCGACGTATCTAAGCGCGGCTTCTGACCATTCAGCAGCTTGCAGAGTTTCTCGGCCTCCTGGAAAGCTGCCATATTGGGCGGCCCTCCAGCCTGCCACGTCTCCCAGAATTTCACTGCCGAAGGATCGCTTCCGTGGCAATAGGCCAGAAACTGATCGTCCATCAGAAAATCATCGACAGTGTATTTTTCGTGATTCATTCGTTGGCAGTCAGGGAAAAACGGAGAGACAAAAGTTTTAGATTTGTTGATGAAGGGTAGTACCTGTTAGTGCGTCGTCAGCGCGAAATCTCACAGACTAAAGGCTACTTTTTTCAGATTTTAGCCAGTAATTCAACCTCAAAAAGTAACGGAAACAGCAAAGGCCAACCCATAAGTAGGTTGAAATAGTCCTCCTGTCCCAGAACTTGCCGCAAGGTTTTCAGAGCCGACGAAATCGTGTTATAGACCGTATTGATGTGCATACCCGTTTCCTGACAAATCGCTTCGTTCGATAAACCCAGAAAGAAACGCATTTCGATAAGTTCTTTTTGGCGGGGCGTTAGCTGGGCGAGTGCTGCCTGCAACCGTTGCCGAATGTGGTCCTCCTGCTGTCCCTGAACCAGAATCTCTTCATAAGACCGCTGGTTAATGAGATCACTATCAGTTAATTCGCTGAAGCGGTTGCCATGCTCGTATTCGCGGAGGAGTTTCCGGCGCAGGTACGTAATCAAATACGACCGGACGTTGTCTACGGGTGGAAGATTTTCGCCACGCTCCCAGATTTCCAAAAAAATCTGATTGATCGCGTCTTTCGTGGACGAGCCATCATGCCCAAACAGCATCCCAAAATTCAAAAGATCGGCGTAGATGTACCGATAAAGATCCGTCAGGCTTTGATAATCCTGCTGCCGGACACCCGCCCATAGTGTTTGTAGCCTTTCTGGAGAATGAGACGCCTGTATAGTTGGTGATACCATACGATTAACGATAGAGAAAGGTCACGGGGAAGCGAGTACGCAATAATAACTAAAAGGCTGATAGCGAACTCATTTCGTAAGCTATTTCCCGTATTAAATAATATTCTTCCGCCAAAACACCCGGCTCCAGATGCGCTGAAACGGCCACTTTCGGCCTTGCAACGCTATCGGCAAATACGCGTGAGCCTGTTTTATCGTCTGCTGATAATACGCATCATCGTCGGTTAAAATCAATGACTGGTACGCATCAATTTCTTTTACAGTCAGATCAGCGAAGGGTAGTTCGGGTTGCCAGTCGGGGTGTTGAGCAGCTAATTTATCGATTAATAACGAACCGGACGGTAACGAATGAGCAGGGCGGGGTGTTGGCCGGAATCGTCCCTGTGCTACGTCGAGTGCGTAGGTCAGGTAGGCTTTCAGGAGTTTCGGGCCTTCGTTGGCCGTCTCGGCTATGGTCAATTGTTCAGGCCATAAACTCGTGACCACGTAAACCCGTTCCCGCGCCCGCGTAACGGCCACATTCAGGCGATTTTCGCCCCCGCGTGCATTTAGGCTCCCGAATTGCATAGCCAACCGCCCACGCTCGTCGGCAGCATAACCAACCGAGAAAATAATGATGTCACGTTCGTCACCTTGCACATTTTCGATGTTTTTGACGAATAACGCGTTTGGGAAGACGCTATCGTTTAAAAAAGACGGCGGCTCTCCGGTCGTGTTGCGTTTATTTTCCAGCCTGTCCTGAATGAGTTGCTGCTGCGGAAAGTTGAACGTAACGATGCCCACCGACCGACCGGGGAGTTCAATGGCAATCTCATCGAGCAGTTGCAAAATGGCATCGGCTTCGACAGGGTTAGTGTTCTGCTGCCAGGTGCCTTTCACGTTCATATACCGGATAGCGGGCACATGCTCGTTAATTGCCTCGAAATGAGGCAGCAACGAAAGCTTGTTCTGATAAAAATGTTGATTGGAGAACGTAATCAGGTCGAGGGAACGGCTGCGGTAATGTTCGGTCAGCGACACTTGCGGCAATTGCTGAACTGCCAGTTCGAGCAGGGATTCGACTTCCAGCGCGGTTGGCGTTTCGTCGTCCGACTCCGCATCATCGACACGGATTCTATATAAATCGCTGGGACGAAGTTGCTGATTATCACCCGTTACGACAACCTGTTTCCCCCGCATCATGGCCGGAACGCCATTCTCGGCGAAACACTGCGACGCTTCATCAAAGATAACCAGGTCGAACAGCCCTTCCCGCAACGGAAATATGGCGGATACAGATTCGGGAGAGGCCAGCCAACACGGCACCAGTTTGAATATATCGTCGGCAAAGGATTCCATAAGTTTCCGAACCGGCCAAACGTTCCGCTTTTTGGTCGTTTGATGAAGCAAATCCCGATACGTCACTACGTTGTTCAGGCGATTAAGCGTCAGGTTTCGGTATGTCTGCTCACGAAGTTTAACCAACAGACTATCACGACTCAACGACTGCTTTTTGAGAATACCTGTCTGTAACGTCTGCTCTAACTGACTCATTCTGAGCGATGAAACACTGCGAAGTTCGGGATGCAGTGTTTCAATATGGTCGAGCCATGACCGACGAAGGCTATCCAGGAACGTTTCGGACCAGTTTACAGGGTCAATCGTTTTCAATCGGTCGATAACGATCTGCTCGGTCTCTGAAAAACCGCTCTGTAAACGGTCAGACTCAACCAGCAAATCGAAATCATTGCGAAGGGCCTGCCGAAGTTGATTGGCGTATGAATCGTCTTCCCAAAGTCGGGTTAATTGCTCTGTTGTCAAATAGATTTGGGCTTCGGTATGCAGTTTTTCGACGGCTCCGGCAAGGCTAAGTGCTGCTGTTATGGTTTCGGCAAATTGCTTATGTGTCAACCAATACGAAGCCGAAATCTGACTCAGAGGCTGAATCGTTTTGAGGCTTTCGTTCAAGTCGATTGCCCGACGAAGTAACCGCAAGCTATCGGGCAATTCGGGCAGCGACAAGCCAGCCAGCAACGGTTGGACTTCGTGTTTTATACTCTCCAGCCGAATACGCAGGTTAACTTTTGTTGCCAGCGTTTGCAAGTCCAGTTCCGACAAGGTCAGACCATTCGCGGCCGCAACTTGCTGTACCTTCCCTTTACCCGCCTTAGTCACTTGCCACCAGTTCCAGCGCACCCACGACGACCGGGCGGTCAATGCATCGGCGAGTAAATCCCGAAACGCCCGCAGTTCGGTTGTGGGCAACGACGTTTCCGGGCCAGGCGCAACCCGTATTTGTTCCCATTTATCTACCAGATTCTCAAGACGAAGTTCCTCAACCGACAAAGCGGAATGCGCTGGATGAGTACGCAGATACGTAACGATTCCCCACAAAACTGTAGCATCAGGAGCATCGAGCAGCGTTAGCAGGGCCGTTAATTGCCAGTCGTGGGTTTTCCAGTTGAGCAGTTCAATGAGAGAAAGTGGTCGGCTAAATAGGCTATTTGCCTGATTATAAGCCGTTTGCCTGATTGCAACCCAGCGAAAAATAGTTTGTTCGGCTTTGCTTAAATCGGCGTTGGTGAATGATGCAAAATTGACGCGTTTTGCCCACAAATGTTGCGATCCTAACCGCTGTTGATAAGCCGCGAAATCAGTCAATCGCCGAACAAAGTTATCCACACTTATCAGATGAAATTGTGGATAAACATCATTTAACAAGATCGTTTCCTTAACTACATCTTTATCAACTGCCATAGTCAGATACAATTCCTTTGCCGAAATCCCGCAGATACGGGTGTCAAACAGCGCGTTTTTAATGGCTTGTAACTCGGCAACTGTCTCATCGATTTGGCGGCTCTCTACGTCGAAATCACGTTCGAGCAGTACGGCGTTCAGGCTGTTATTTTGCTGACGATAGGCGTCAATGTCATTAACCTGACCCGCAATCTGTTCATACAACGCCCGTCGGTCATTCTGAAAATCATGAATGAGAGCCAGAAATGAAGCCATGCCCACCTCCCGCAACCGTTCTGCCACCACATCGAGCGCGGCCCGTTTCTGACAAACCAGCAAAACCCGCTTTCCCGAAGCAGCCGCATCGGCCATCAGATTGGCAATGAGTTGCGATTTACCCGTGCCGGGCGGTCCCTGCACCACCAGCGATTGACCCGCTTTTACGGCTCTTACGGCCGCTTCCTGCGACGCGTCCATTGACAGGGGCGTGTGGATGAATTTTTCAGGCAGAAAGGGGAAAGGAAAGGAGGAAGGGGAAGAGAGGGCGGAAGGGAAAACTGGAGGTAGACTGTTTCCCCTTTCTGCCCCTTCCTCCCTTTCTATCAATGCATCATAATCCGGCACCAGGAACGAGCCTGCCTGCGGAAAAATGCCCAATACAGCCTCTGGATAAAGTTTCAACTCGCCGGTACGTTCGAGTTGACCGAGGTCTTTAGCCGTTTGTTTGTTGAAGAACTGAAGCTTGTCGACAAATAAATCGGGATTGAAGTTGATTTCAAGTGGGCTGATTTTGAGCCATTCGTAGAGTTGCGTCCGAAAAACGACGGGGTCCCGGTCGAGATCGTCCATTGTTTTTTCAATGACCTCGTCGGGCAGTTTTACCTGGTTGAACTGCCCGTAGGCCAGTGCCAGCGTTGGATTGAGAAAAGCCAGTTCGTCGCTCCGGCGCGTCAGTTTCCACGATTTTCCCTGTTGCGAAAGCTGTACCGGAAAAAACAATAGCGGGCCATGAATGACGGTATCATCCAGAAATTTGCCCTTCACAAACGGCCATCCGACGTATAAATCTTCGGTGCCCCGCTCCTCTTCAATGAACCGGGCCGCTCGGTCGATGCGCCGGAGCTTTCGGCTTACCTCGTTGCTGCGCTCCTGCCGCGCGTCGAGTACATCGCACAGAGTCACGGAAGGTTTGCGGGCAATAAGGTCGGCAATGATGCTGAACGATGGCTTATTGAGCAGAAAATCAACTTCCTGTAAATCCAGAAACTGGCCGGAGGGCAGGCCCGTGAGCAACAACGACCGGTTGCGGCTGCTTAGGTTAGCTAAGCGTCGGCGGAAGGTGCGGAGAACTGTCTGAACCGCCAAGCGGCCTTGCGGGATTTTCACAAGATTTAAAGGATTGACAAGGTAATAAATCCTGAAATTCTGTCAATTAATTGCCGCCAACCGGTTCAGACTTCTTCTCCGGTATCAGCCAGGAAGCCAGCACACTTACACTCAGGATGGCGACGATAATATAGAGGGAATAAACCGGCTTGAAACCCTGTTCGGCCAGCCAGTGTTCGGCCAGCATTTTAGCACCAATAAAGGTGAGCAGTACCGCCAGACCTACTTTCAGGAAACGGAACTGGCTCATGATGCTCGATAGGAAAAAGAACATCGAACGCAGTCCCATGATGGCGAAAACGTTCGAGAAAAAGACAATGTACGGGTCTTTCGTAATCGAAAAGATGGCTGGAATGGAATCGACGGCGAAGACTAAATCGGTGAAGGCCACCACAATAACGATCAGGAACAGGGGCGTAACGAAGAGCTTCTGATCTGACTTCCGGCGGACGAAGAAATTATCCGTGACATTGCGGTGGTACACGCTCAGGTACTTGCTCGCAAACCGCACCACCGGGTGACTGGCCGGTTCGATTTTTTCGTCTTCGTCTTTCTGAAAAAATAGTTGAATACCCGTGTACACCAGAAACGCCCCGAACAGATACATGATCCATTCAAATCGTTGAATGAGTGCCGATCCAAGAAAGATGAAAACAAATCGGAGAATGATAGCTCCCAGAATACCCCAGACAAGAATCTTTTTATAGTACCGCTCCCGAACCCCAAACGAACTGAAAATCAGGATGAAAACAAATATGTTATCGGCTGAAAGGGAGTACTCGACTAAGTAGCCGGTAATATACTCTAAAGCCATGTTTGCCTGAAAGCGGCTTAAACTGGCCGTAAAATCGCCCGGTATAAGCTCAACATGGTCGGCATACCGGTCGCGCACTTCCTGCAAGTGGGCATATGTGTCGATGCCGTGAACTAAATACCCAAAATTTTTCAGAAAGAAGTAAAAGGCAATTGACAGTCCAACCCAAATGGCACTCCATATGGCGGCTTCTTTAAATTCGACAACGTGACTTTTTTGCTTCGAGAAAGCCCCAAGGTCTAACGCCATGATGAAAAGAACGAACCCCGCAAATGCAAGAAAAAAGATTGTTTCGCTGGAAAACATACAGTGAAGATAAACAGACAATTAAGCCCCTGAACGAATGACGCGGTAAGCTAAGCAACAAAGCTACGGCCAATATGCCAAAGGAAATGGCTTCATTTGCCAAATTTATTGGCAGTATGACCCTGACCGCTTAATTTTGCGGCAATGTTTAATGACAAAAAAGTAATCGTGGTGATGCCTGCCTATCGGGCGGCCCTGACACTGGAACGCACCTACCGTGAAATTCCGCTCGATTTAGTCGACGACGTCATTTTAGTTGATGACGCCAGCCCCGACAATACTGTTGACGTAGCCCGGCAGTTGGGCATTCGGCACGTTATCCGCCACGACCGGAATAAAGGGTACGGCGGAAACCAAAAAACCTGCTACGCCAAAGCCCTTGAATTGAACGCGGATATTGTGATCATGCTCCATCCTGATTATCAATATACGCCCCTTCTGTTGCCAGCCATGATTACCATTATTGGCAATGGCCTGTATCCGGTTGTGTTTGGCTCGCGGATTTTGGGGAAAGGTGCGCTGAAAGGCGGTATGCCCATGTACAAATACATTGCAAACCGGTTTCTGACGTTCACGCAAAACGTGTTAATGAATCAGAAACTCTCTGAATATCATACAGGTTACCGCGCGTTTTCGGGTGACGTTATTCGCAGTCTGGACTTTACACACAACTCCGACGATTTTATTTTCGACAATGAAATGGTGGCCCAGATTTTTTATAAGGGCTACGAAATTGGCGAAGTTACCTGCCCGACCAAGTATTTTGAAGAAGCGTCATCCATCAATTTCAAGCGCAGTTCAATTTACGGACTTGGCGTTCTGCGGACTTCCCTGTTTTATTTCCTGACAAAAATCGGGCTGATGCGCTGGAAACTTTTAGTGTAGCGAAACCTGTGTTCATAACGGGTAGAACACAAGTAACCTGGCCGTATTAATTCAACAGTTTGCGGATTATCGCCATATCGGGATGGGTTATGCCAGCCTGTTCCAATTCATCAAAGTCGGCTAAAAAAGTCTTTTTATACCGGCTTGAGCGATGCCGTTTATCTTTTAAATAGGCGTAAAGTTCTTTAGCCTGTTCAAGCTTTCCCTGCATCAGGTAGGCCACGGCTAAGTTTGCATTAACCCACTCTTCGTCTTCATCAAACGAACGGGCTTTCTCCGCAATCGCTTCAGCCTTTGCAAATTTTTTGCTGAAAATCAGGTGATACGACCAATTGCTCATTTCCCGGGCCATCAGTGTCGAGTCAGCATCCCCAAATCGAACCCTGACCAATTCAACCGCTTGCCCTTGTAGTGAGTCCGCTTCCTTAAAATAGCTCTCGCGCTCATCAGACTCACTTACTATAGCAAGTCGATGCAAGAGTTGAATCCGTAAAGAGCCTAACTGATTATCATCCGCTGGTGCCATCTTTTCCAACAGATCTTTGGCCCTTATGTACGTGCCTTTGGCTTCCCGATGACGGCTCATATCAAAATAAAAATTGCCCATATCTGTCAGCGTATAAGCCAGATCAGGCTCAAACTCTTTAGGTTGCTTTTGTGCAAGCTTTTCCTGAAGTGTCTTCGCTTGTTGATAGGCGGCTTCAGCCTCCTGATACCGTTTCATTTCAGCATAAAAAAAGCCCATATCGGCCAGCGTACCAGCCAGTTGTGGTTCAAACAGGGAAGCGTACTTACTAACAAGTTTTTCCTGAATAGCTTTGGCCCGGGTATACGTCGTTTCGGCTTCCTGATAGCGTTTGGTATCTATATAGAGCAGGCCCATATCCGTTAATGTTTGTGCCAGGTCGGATTCAAACTGATCGGGGTTTTTCTGAGCGAGTTTTTCCCGGATTGTCTTAGCCTGTTTATAGGCAGTCTCCGCGTCGTCATACCGCTTTGTCGCGGTGTAAAGGTCACCCAAATCGTTAAGCACACGGGCAAGACCGGGTTCGTACAGGTCAGGATTTTTCTGAACGAGTTTTTCCTGAATGGTTTTGGCCTGTTTATAAGCCGTTTCTGCATCAGCTAACCGCTCAAGTTCATAATTGAGCGTTCCCATATTGCCGAGAGTAGAAGCAAGGTCAGGTTCAAATTGATCGGCATTCCGGCGGACGAGCCGATCCTGAATCGTTTTGGCCCGCAGGTACGTTTTTCCCGCTTCGCCCAAACGCTTATTGATGTAATAAAAAGTGCCCAGATTGTTGAGTGAAAAAGCCAGATCTGCCTCATACTCATCGGCATATTTTTCGACGAGCTTCTCGCGAATGTTCTTGGCCTGAACGTATGCCTTTTCAGCTTCATCGTATTGCCTTTTTTTGACATACAGGTTTCCTAAACCATCCAGCACACGGGCCAGACCAGGCTCATACTGCTCTACATTGGTTTTGGCAAGTTTCTGCTTAATGGCTCTGGCGTCCAGAAAAGCGGTTTCTGCTTCATCATACCGATTGTTGGCGGTGTAGTAATACCCTAATTCGATATAAATATCCGCCTTGCGAGGTGCTGGCGGATCAAGATCCAAAGCTTTCAGATACCAACGCTCCGGCTCTCTGGGTAAATTTTGCTGCTGTAAAAAGTTGGCGTAGGTGATCATATTTTCCACCTGCGTTGTATCAGTCCGAATTGCTTCTTCATACCAGTGGGCAGCCTGGGGCCTATCAAACTGACTCCGGTAGAGTGTGGCTTTGAACAGGCACTTGCTGATGTATAATGCCCGCTCCCGGAGGGTTTCATCGGGCTGTTTACCGGTGCTGTCTTTAGGTCGAAAACCCGCTTGTGGTTCGTTGGACAGGGTCGACAACGCACCGCTGAACTGGCCTTCTTTATATTTCAGGAACGCCTGCTGATAACTGCTGTCGATCTCGGTTTGCCGCGCAAAAACGGCAGCGATTGCTTTCGCTTCGTCTAACCGCTTATCCCGTTCGCTCAACGCCAGCTCATAGCGGTTTTGCATTTTGGCCAGGCTGTCCCGCAGTTTATTAACTTCCTGATTTTCTTGTTTCGAATTCGCCGATTCTCTGACTAAGCTGTCAACGACCCGCTGATAATCTTTTTGCTGTTGCTCAAGGCGTTTTTCCAGTTCACCCACCTTTCTTTGCTCTTTCTGATCGGTTGGTTTCGTTTGGCTGACGATAAGTCGCTGCTGATCAAGTTGCTGGCGTTGCAACGCTTTTAGTTTCTCGATGTCTCCTTTCCACAAAGCCAATTCTTTATCCAACGCTACGCCCGCAAGTTCAGCGTAATAATTGAGCCTTGCCTTCTCGATTTCTTTAGCCTGAGCAACAAGCACCTTAAACTGAAAATCAGCCGGGTCGGCCAACCGGCGAAGGGTGTACGTATACACTTCCGAATGATTAACGATATCCCAATTAGGGTTGCCTATCTTTAGTTGAACCGTCATACCAGGGCATTTTTTCAAGCGGTAACTGAACACGCCGTTTGCATCGGTGAGGGGTCCCTGATTGCCGTCAATGACAATAGGCACTTTGCTCAAGCCTTTGCCTTTACTCGTATAAAGCGTAACCTCACCTTTATATTCCTGTAGACAAGGTGCCTGCGCTTTCACAAATCCGGGCAGTCCAGCCAAAATGAGTATTATAGCGACTGTTTTCATGGCTATAATGGAAGGGATAAAGATGTTTCCTCACGGGGGGTGGCATGTACGGATACCTGCTGCCGGTTTTTTCGGGCTGTCACCTGAATGCTGGCGTCCTGCTGGTATTTTATGGGCAGCTTGAGGACAAAGCGTCCCAAGCTATCGGTTTGCCTGATAGAGAAGTTTTCAGCCCAAACAGTGGCGTTGGCAACGGGTTCACCATTGGCATCATAGACAGTGCCACGGATGCAGCACAAATCTTCGCGGGGAATTAACGAGAGGGTTGCCTGGGTTTCGGCAAGCAGGAGCGTATCCACGAACGTACCGTTGCTGAACGACTGATCGGGGCTGTCGATCAATTCAACGCGTACGGGCTTTTGCTGGAAGCGGGCCGGAATGCCCGTAATAACGACCCGACCGTTGGCATCAGCCACTTCCTCACGGGGTGTATTACCCAACAGCAACCGTAGTTTTGGGCTGCTCTGCATAGAAGCCGACCCTTGCTTCGTGCGCAGGTAAACAACGTAATCGAAACTCTGATGTGTGCGAAAGTATTGATAACTGCCGCCAACGACAACGATACTGCCCAGAATAAGAGATAGGCGGATGTACCGATCATATCGGGTCCGGCGTGCGGCACTGCGTAGCTCCTCCCCGGCGGGCAGTGTCCACTGAGTAACCTGGTCATCAGGAGCAGAGAAGTACCATTGGTTTCGACTGATCTCCTGTAGTTCAGTTAATATGCCCCCCCGAATGGTTTCAATCGTTGTCGTCTCTTTTACCTGAAGTTCCAGACGTGCCCGTTCCAGTGCTTCTCCTAGCGTCGTTCCACTACTTAAGGCACGGTAGAAGGCAATTGAAAACTGGGTAGCCACCGTATCGTCAACCGGGGTACTGGTCGCAATGATGGCCGCTTTACTGCTTTTTTCCCGAAGCAGTCGAATGTGCTCAAGTGTGGAGCAACCATTTAGAAATATCAACTTTAGCTGCGTGCAACGGGCCAGTAATTGAGCAATACCTGCGGCTCTGGCCGATGAATCCTCCAGATAAAGGGCTGACGAACCCGCGTGACCACTGAAATGAAACAGACACAAAGAGTCCTGATAGGCAAGAATCTTGCTGGCTACGGAGTCGGTGGTGGCAAACGAATCCCGAATTTTTTGAAAGTGTTGCTGACTGCTTAACGGGTCCAGCAAGCGATCAATGGCGTCGTCTTCATTCCGTAGTTCAGCCAGGGGGCGATCCCGATTGTTGGCAAAGCAGAATAGTAAGGTTTTCATGGGAGGAAGGCACTCTTTACGATGGGAACCGGATTTAGAAGCGGATTAACCAGGGTCCTGTTACCACCTCCTTCGCACATCAAATCTACTTTAAAACCCTGTTTAACAGATAGCTTAGCAGGCTAATTTATTAACTGGTATAACTGATTGAAGCGAATCTGGACCGGGTCGGGGGAACGACTACATTAGCGGCTCTACATAATGTTTATCTACCCCTTCCGGTCGTTTAGCTTTTATAAATACGGAATGTGAAGTAGACCGACGACCAGTCGGCAGCGTCGGAAAGACGCAAATAGAGATTATTTTTCTGTTACGCAGACATACCAGGCAGATTGCAAAAAAGGGGTGCTTTGTTGATAACGGTTATCAACAGAACACCCCTTTTTTACGATCTATCACACAACAACTAAAACAATAGGCTGAAACCTGACTGCTATTCTGCTTAGAAACTATAAGTGAATAGCTTCACCGTAGGCCGCTTCGGTGGCATCTTTAATGGCTTCCGACATGGTTGGGTGCGGGTGAACCGTTTTCAGAATTTCTTCGCCGGTGGTTTCCAATTTACGGGCAGCAACAACTTCAGCAATCATTTCGGTTACGTTGGCACCGATGAAATGGGCACCTAAGAATTCGCCGTATTTAGCATCGAAAATGACTTTTACGAATCCTTCCGGTGCTCCGGCGGCTTTAGCCTTACCCGATGCCGAGAACGGAAATTTGCCCACTTTAAGCTCATAACCAGCCTCACGAGCGGCTTTTTCGGTGTATCCAACCGAGGCAATTTCGGGGGTGCAGTATGTACAACCCGGAATGTTGTTGTAATTCAAGGCTTCAACGTGCGGCAACCCGGCAATTTTCTCGATACAGATGATGGCTTCAGCAGAGGCTACGTGCGCCAGTGCCTGTCCTTTCGTTACGTCGCCGATGGCGTAATAGCCGTCAACGTTCGTGCGGTAAAAATCGTCGGTTACAATTTTGCCCCGATCCACCGAAATGCCCAGTTCTTCGAGGCCGATGTTTTCAATATTGGCAACTACGCCCGCTGCCGACAGGACAATGTCAACGTCGAAGGTTTTTTCGCCATCGGGCGTTTTCACGAACACTTTACAGCCGGTGCCGCTGGTGTCCACTTTCGTTACTTCCGATTTAGTGTAAATGTCGATACCGATTTTTTTGTATTGCTTGGCCAGTTCTTTCGAAATGTCCTCATCTTCGACCGGCACGACGTTGGGCAGAAACTCGATGATTGTCACCTTAGTACCCATGCTGGCATAGACGTAAGCAAATTCGACGCCGATAGCCCCCGAACCAATAACGAGCATCGTGTCGGGACGCTTTTCGAGGGTCATGGCTTTGCGGTACTCAATTACTTTGTTGCCGTCGATGGGTACGCTGGGTAATTGACGGGCGCGGCCTCCGGTGGCAATGATAATGTGCTTCGCTTCGTAGTCCGTGATGGTACCATCGGCCGCTTTTACTTCTACTTTTTTACCGGCTTTTACCTTGCCGAAACCGTTAATGACGTCGATTTTATTTTTCTTCATCAAAAACTGAACGCCTTTACTCATGGCATCGGCAACACCCCGGCTCCGCTTTATAACGGCACCAAAATCGGCGCTCGATCCGCCCGAAACGGTGATGCCATAGTCGGCAGAATGCTTGATATATTCAAAAACCTGCGCCGATTTCAGCAGGGCTTTTGTGGGAATACAACCCCAGTTCAGACAAATACCGCCGAGACTTTCGCGCTCGATAACGGCGGTTTTCAAACCCAACTGCGACGCCCGGATAGCAGCTACATAGCCGCCCGGTCCGCTACCCACAACGATTACATCGTACTGTGAAGCCATTTTTGTGTATTAAAGTTTTTGTCAGAAATCATTTAAGGGTCATCAGGAATTGGTAACGACATCCTACCCCTCTGCTTTGAGAACGCAAAGGTAGGCTGAAAAGTTGGGACCGAAACCAAACCCTTCTCCCACCTGCTTTTGTTCTATCTTTGTGGTTTAAAACTGGGACACAGAGATGCACCAAGACGCACGGAGATACACAGAGGTATTTCTATAGTTTTCTCTGTGTATCTCCGTGCGTCTTGGTGCATCTCTGTGTCCCAGCTCATTTATAAAATGTTTACGACAAGTTCATGACAACCGACCAGTTGACCGACTTGAGGGCCAGAGTAGAGGCCCTAAGGAGGTATCTTTGACTACGATGCCAAGAAAGAACAATTAGCTGAACTCGAACAGCAAACATTTCAACCCGAGTTCTGGACCGATGCGCCCCGCGCCGAAGGCGTGATGAAACAGGTTCGGGGATTGAAAGGCTGGACAACCGGCTACGAAAAGCTAAACAGTCAGTTTGGCGATCTCGAAACCCTGTTTGAATTTTACGAAGCGGGCGATGTGACCGAGGAAGAAGTGGACGAGGAGGGCAGCAAGGTGTCGGCAACGCTCGAAGACCTCGAACTCAAAAAGATGCTCGGCAATGAAGAAGACCAGCTTAGCGCGGTGCTCGAAATCAATGCCGGAGCGGGCGGCACCGAAAGTCAGGACTGGGCCGATATGCTGTATCGAATGTATATGCGCTGGGCCGAAAAGCACGGTTACGGCCTGAAACAGGTTGATTATCAGGATGGTGACACGGCGGGCATTAAATCGGCGACGATTGAAGTCGATGGGCCGCTGGCCTATGGTTTTCTGAAATCGGAGAATGGTGTTCACCGGTTGGTGCGTATATCGCCGTTCGATTCCAACGCCCGGCGGCACACGTCGTTTGCGTCGGTTTACGCTTATCCGCTGGTCGATGATACGATTAATATCGAAGTTAATCCGGCCGATATTGACTGGGATACGTTCCGGTCGGGCGGGGCAGGTGGACAGAACGTCAACAAAGTAGAAACGGCTGTTCGGCTCAAGCACAAACCGTCGGGCCTGATTATTGAGTGTCAGCAGGAACGCAGTCAGTTGCAGAATAAAGAAGTCGCGATTCGGCTGTTGAAGTCGAAATTGTACGAAATAGAAGTGCAGAAGCGCAACGCGGCCCGTGCAGAAGTGGAAGCCAGCAAGCAGAAAATTGAGTGGGGATCGCAGATCCGCTCCTACGTACTCGACGACCGGCGCGTGAAAGACCACCGAACCGGATACCAGACCTCGAATACAGAAGCGGTGCTGGACGGCGACATTGACCCGTTTATCAAAGCGTTTTTGTTGGAACAGGATGTCTGAATCACATTGTCTGAACCGGGATTTTAACAAGATTTGACCGATTTACAAGATGTTTTGTACTTACAAATCGACAGGCATGGGATCGTCGTATAATTATGGTACAAACTAAATGCTCACTAATCCTGTGAATCTTTTAAATCTTGTTAAAATCCTGGTTCCGATTGTCCTCTTGGCCTGCTCCTCAGCCTCTACCCAGCCCGATAGCATGGTGAATCCAACTAATAGCGCGTCGAAATACTCTTTCCTGTCGCTTGGTGATTCGTATACCATTGGCGAAAGTGTGTCGGAGTATGAGCGGTGGCCGGTTCAACTGGCCGACAGGCTTCGTAAGGATAGTCTTTCCATCGCCGACCCCGATATTATTGCCCGCACGGGCTGGACAACCGCCGAGTTACAGGACGCCATTAAGGCCAGTGGTAATCAGAAAACATATAGTCTGGTTTCGTTGCTGATCGGTGTAAACAACCAATATCGGGGGCAGGGCGAGGACCGCTACCGAACCGAATTTCGGGAGTTGCTGCAAACCGCTGTCAAGCTTGCCGGTGGAAAATCGACGCACGTCTTTGTACTTTCTATTCCTGACTGGGGATTTTCGCCCTTTGCGACAGGACGCGACAAAGCGAAGATCACCCGCGAAATTGACGCGTTCAATGGCGTTGCTCAGGACGAATGCCGGAAAGCGGGCGTCGCCTATGTGGACATTACCCCGCTGACGCGCTCAGCCACTGGAAACCCCACCCAGTTTGCCTTCGACGGGCTTCACTATTCGGGGAAACACATGCAACAATGGGCAGAAAAGGCACTGCCCGTAGTTAAGGAATTACTAAAAAAGTGAGTCAGGACAGAGCAGGTTTCGTTCCGGCAAACTTGTTTTTATAATATCGCACCGTCCGGGCAATCATAAATCCACCGACCACACTCGGCGCAATCCATACGGCTGTAGCGGCCCACTCGGGTGCATTTTCGGGCAACATCCGACCTAAATTCGTGACTAAAGCGGCTGTGAAGGTGGCAATGTACGAGCCGCCCATCCGCGTGAAATGCTGGAAAAACCAATGCATTTTTTCCGTAGGCCGGTTCATCAACTGCACGTCGCGCCGGGCAAACACAAGCGTTAGAAAACCAAAAAAGGAGAACAAAATTGGGAAGAACGACGCGCCATTCAGCACCATCAAATACACGCCGAAACCAATCATAAGCAGGCTAACGGCCAGCGTTATGAACGTAAGCCCTTTATCGAATGCGGTAGGGGCACTTTTTTTCTGCTTCGTCGCCCGCCAGCCGGTCATGCTCAGATAAAAGCTAAAAATCGCAATCCCGGTCAGGAAAAGGCGCATCATTCCGAATGGCTGAAGAACACACAACAGAAGGGCCGTTATGGCAACGGTAATCATGCAATAGACATAAATCAGACCGGCACGATTGTGTAGACGGCTTCCTTTTTTAGAAAACATAGGAATCAGGCCAACCAGCAGGGCTGTACAGCCAGTGGCAATATGCAGGATAAGAAGCGACAAGATCAGTGTTTTCATGGCCGTTTGCAGGGTTGTTTTTCGTTGAGACAAACCTACAACGGCGCACTGGCTTCTGGCTTTTAATAGGGCTAAACAGCAATATTAGGGACGTTTGGCAATCAACAACAGTGGCTGGGACGAATGGTGGGGCATTTTACAAGCCTTTCAATCCAGCAATTATCGCGTCACTGTTCTGACGGGAAACAGGAATCTGAAATTGCCCATTGGAGAGATGGAGTTTGTAGCCCTGCGCATTGCCCGTTACGCGCTCTACCCGGTCGAGATTGACCACAAACGAGCGATGGCAACGGACAATATGCACCTGAGCGATCTGTGTCTCTAAACGGCTTAGGCTGGACCGAAGAAGCGGTTTGGCTACCTGTCCGTTTTTCAAATAAACGATGGTGCAATAGTTATCACTCGATTCGATATAGAGCAAATCGCGGGACAACAGCGTCAGTGTGTCTTTTTCATTGTCGGCAATCAGCGTTACCGTATGGTCGGGCGACGCATCAGGGTGGTTAGTCACGCCGTTTGCGGTTGGTACCGGATGCGGGCTGGGCGCATGAACCGGTAACCCACCGGCAACCAGACTATATCGTCTCAGCCGGATAATGTAGTTGAGCGTAATCGAGCCAATAACTGGAAAAATGCCAATTGAAAATGTCACGCCCATAGCCCATAACCAGCCACCTACTGAAACAGGCTCGTTCAACAACCACCCCAGATAGAGCCGGTTGCCAATGGCGATGATGATGACAGCCGCCATGATGCGGCTAATCTCTTTGCCAACTGTCCAGCGTTTATCGGAGAAATAAATAGGCCATAAAACCGGCAATATCAGAAAGTTAGCCAGCATAACGACCAGTGCTATGCCCCCGAAACCAAGAATTTTCAGGGCTTTAGCGGAGGTTTGCCACGAATCCAACCCAAACGGTTGAAATACCAGCAGGAACAACCCAACGAACGCGCCAATCCCAACAGACTTTACCAGACTGCGGGCCTTTGAGGACTCCGTTGGATAAGGTTGATTTAATAGCGCAGCCATTAAAAAGTTGTCAGAATTTGTCTGGTGTTGAGAAGGACCATACCCAACTATGGCGACCTATAGCTGCCACGTCGCTAAAACAACCGCCAACCGGCAATCTGCTCAAAAAAGCTGGGCAGTACCGGTGGGTAAATAACAACCATAAAAAGAATACCGAATAAGGCTCCGTAAAAGTGGGCATCGTGGTTAACATTACCCGCCCCCCGCTTCGATTCATAATACGAATAGGCCAGATACAGCCCCCCGAAAATGAATCCGGGAATACCGATTGGAATAAAGTACATAGAAATGGGAATCAACGGGCGAAACAGAATAGCCGCAAAAATAATAGCCGATACACCCCCCGACGCCCCCAGCGAATTATAGCCGGGATTATTCCGATGTTTCAGAAAACTTGGAATATCAGACACCAGAATAGCCACTAAGTAGAAGCCAACCAGGTAGAAAGCTCCATTCGTTTCGAACACGAAACTGAAAATCTGCTCAATAAATCCACCGAAAAAGTAGAGGCTAAGCATATTGAAAAACAGATGTCCCCAATCGGCGTGCAGAAAGCCCGACGTGATGAGCCGGTAGTATTGACCCCGGCTTGCCACCTGATACGGATTCATAATCCAGCGGTCCATAAGGCCCGCGTTATTCCAGGCGGCCACGCTGACGACAACCGTAACAATGATAATAAGTAGCGTAGTGCTCATGAGTTAATGTGAGTTACAGGCTGTATGGCGAACTATTTCGATAGCCTGTCATTCCTGATTTTAGCTTTCCCGCTCAACCAATTGGCGGGCAAATTGAACGAGTAATGTTTTTCGGGCCGGGTCCGCATTTACTTGATCGAGGTTGGTAAATCCCAGGTCAAAGTACGTGTTAATGCGGGTTTCTGTAAGCTGCCGAATGCCCAACTGGTCATAAATAGCCGTAACTGCTTGTACTTTTTCCGTTTTATCAAATGTTTTTCGCGTAAGCCAGTCGGTCAGTTTGTCTTTGCAGGTGCCTTTTGCCTGCTCTAATGCTTCGATCAGCAAAAACGTTTTCTTATTGGCGATAATGTCTCCCCCAACCTGTTTGCCAAACTTGGCCGGGTCGCCATACACATCCAGCAGGTCATCTTTCAACTGAAACCCAATGCCGATGTTTACACCCCCTTCGTATAAATGTCGTGCCGTTGCTTCATCGGCTCCGCCAATCAGCCCGCCCAATTCGAGCGCGTAGCCGAGCAATACCGATGTTTTCAACCGAATCATGTCGATGTATTCGGCCTCTGTAACGTCCCAGCGGGTTTCAAAATTCATGTCCGTCTGCTGGCCTTCACAAACCTCGGCGGCTGTACGGCTAAAGCGGGCCAGCGCATGAGCCAGTTTGTCGGCCTCCACGTTCAGCAGGAGTTGATAGGCATTGACAAGCATCACATCGCCCGACAGAATCGCCACGTTTCCATTCCATTTTTCATGCACGGTTGGCTGGCCCCGGCGCAGCGGAGCCTGATCCATGATGTCGTCATGCATGAGCGTGAAATTATGGAAAACCTCAACGCCCAGCGCGGGCCGGACGGCTTTCTGCCAGTCGTCGGTAAAGAGATAGGCTCCCATCAGCGTCAGCAGCGGGCGCATTCGCTTGCCGCCGAGCTGCATTATGTACCGAATTGGATCGTAGAGTTCGGGCGGGTTCTGCCCGTATTGAATAGACTGAAGTTCACGTTGAAGTGCATCAATAAACGTAGCGGGACTCATTCGGCGAAGTTGGGTTTCCGCTCAAAAATAAGGCAAAAAGGCCCAAAACCCTAACGGCTGAAGGACCGTCGGTAATTCCGCTGAGTGGGTGTCATGACAACGAAGACCAGCCGGACCGACAGCAGAAAATACCCATCATTTTTGCCGGTATTACCGCGCTGTTCACCCGGCCGGTTGAGGGTTGTGCCCAGTTCGGCCCGGCGGTCGGACAGCGAAGCCCCCAGCGAACTCATGTTGTTGCGGGCGGCATACACAGAACTGACATCGTCTAAATAATCGCTCAAAACGTGCGTATAGGTTCCTTCCAGATGAAATTTGACGCGCTCCGTTGCCAGCAGCGGCAAGCCAACCCCGTAGCGAACAATACCCGCCAGCCGGTCGTAGGCGACACCCTCTGTCTGAAGCGGAGCTAAGCTGTACGTTTGCCCTTTATACAAGGCTTTGGGCGTCATGTAGGTTAAGCCCAAGCCAGCCAGCGCGTAGGGAATAACTGCCCGGTATCGGTCATTGACCGGCCAGAAATCCCATTGAACACCCGCCCAAATATCGGGATTCAAACTTCTGAACGACAGGTTATTATAGTAATTCCGCGTGTAAATCTGCCGGGCATGGATGTAATAAAGCTGAGCCTCGGCCCGATATGAAAGCTGTTGTGTGGCCCGATAGACAGCCGCCAGATTGACAGCCGCCCCCAATTGCAGATGAGCGAGATTACCCAATTCGCTCAAATCACCGGTATAATTTGTTGGTCCCACGCCTGCGTTAAGCAGCCACGTTCCGGGTTTCTCCTGCCAAATATCCGAACGCTGCGTCTGGCAAAGGACAGACGTTGACAAAAATAATCCGGCAAACAAAACACATAGAAACCGCACAGGGTCAATTGGTTAGAAGTCGGCTTATGTGACGTTTCCATCATGGGAAGGTAACAAAGCCCAACTTCCTACAACTCCCCGATGTCCTCGTTCCAGAGCGTTGGTTTCTCGGCAATAAACAGATTCATCATGTCCACACATTCGGGCAGATCGAGGTCAATTACTTCAACGCCGTGCTGCTCCATAAATTCCCGCGCTCCGGCAAACGTCCGCGATTCGCCCACGATAACCTTCGGAATCTTAAACTGAACGATGGTTCCGGCGCACATGTAGCACGGCATCAGTGTCGAGTAAATGACGGTATTTTTGAACGACCCAACCCGACCTGCGTTGTTCAGGCAATCCATCTCGCCGTGTAAAATCGGGTTGTTTTCCTGCACCCGTTTGTTATGGCCCGACGCGACCAGTTCGCCATTTTTAATAAGAGCCGAGCCAATAGGAATGCCGCCTTCGCTCAGGCTTTTGCGGGCCTGACGGATGGCCTCCTGCATAAATTTATCCATAACTGTATCCTGGACGTTTACGTCCGGGCGAAAAATAGTTGGCTAAAACCCGGATGTGGACGTCCAGGATACAAAATCTACAATAATTTCATCGTTTCGTAATCGCCGATGTGCTTCAGGTACAGAAAATGAAGCAGCAAGCCGTTTACGTTCGTCACGAGTTTATGGGCTTCGGGCAGGGTGGCTACTACGCTCGTAATCCGCTCAAACTCCGACTGATTGCCCATGTTTTTGAGGTGAAACGACATGATTTCATCGCGCGGCATTTCTCTCTCGATATAGAAAAAGTGCATGCCTTCGTCGCTGGTGCCGGTGCTTGGAAACCAAACGTGCGGATTCAGTTTGGTCAGTTCGTCGGGGGTTACGGTCAGGCCAATTTCTTCGCCAATTTCGCGGGCCGCAACGTCGTCGGGGGCGTCGCTGGCATCGACCATCCCGGCGGGGTGTTCGTAGGTTTGCGAACCATCGGCAATGCGTCGTTGCTTCACCAATACCACAAATTTCTGACGGGTATCGGTATCAATCAGGCAAACGAGCATCGAAGCCGCATGGCCTTTCAAAAACAGCGCGGGTGGGATTTTATCGCCTTCGGGCGTGTCGGCATCAACTTCGAGCATGGCAAACAGCACTTCGCCGTTCTGCCGACGCCGGATATAGAAGTCGTTTATCTTATTTATTTTAACCCCGTTGGCTTCCACTTGACTTTTCCAGTACCGAAACTTATGGGCTTCTTCAAGCGGTTCTTCGTGTTTGCTCATAATCGTTTAACCAATAGACGTGTATGCCTGCTTGCCCGGTATACAGACTGTATTTTTTGAGGGCACTCATTCGCTACAAAAGTAAGGCGAATCGTTGGGCAACAAACAGGCAATGCAGGCAGGAATCGGATAATAAATGAGAGCTGTGCATTGCTTAATCGGCTATATACAACGCGATTTGATAACTAAATACCCCAACCATTCCCTCAAAACCTGCTGGCAGTCGATTGGCAAAGCGATAGCTTTACGTTGACACGCAAACCATCCACTACGTATGATTCGTCGCTCATTCCTCAAGCTGCCGTTAGTTGCCTCCGTCATTCCATTTGCCAAACCGCCCATGCACTTGGATTACCCAAAAAAAGGCATTCTGGTTAAAGCCGGAGAAGACCGTTTCGGCAAAAGCCTCAACTATCTCGGTGCTCGTTTCGATCTCAAAGTGTCCGGTAAAGATACCAACGGGGCCTTTTGCATTTATGACACGACGCGCTATGAAAAAATAGGTCCAGCAATGCATATACACCCGAATTTAGACGAGTGGTTTTATGTCATTGATGGCGAGTTCAAAATTCAGGTCGGCGACGAGACATTTCGGTTAAAAGCGGGCGATTCGGTGCTGGGGCCGCGAGGAGTGCCACACGCCTTCGTGAAAACAAGCGAAGGTCCTGCCCGGTTGCTCTTGAGCCACCAACCGGCGGGTCAGATGGAGGCCTGTTTTGAGGAAGGCAGTAAGATGAAAAACCCGACGCTGGAACAACGTCGGGCAATGATTGAACGATACGATATGGTGTACGCCGGCCCGCCCCTAACGGCAGACTGAGATAGAAACCTACTTCATTTTTAACCGGACGGTTCCGTTTGAGATCACAATCTGGTCTTTCTTATCCTGCTTTTTGTAGCCGTTGCCTTCGGGATCAATGTCAGAATCATAGCCCGATGCTTTCGTAATGGCCTTGTCTTCCATCTTGTTAATAAGCCGCCCCATACCCCCAAAAACAGTCGCCGTTCCCTTTTCTTTCCAGTAGCTGCCAGCCAATGTACCGCTGAATGTAGCTTCCAGAAAACCGTCGGCTCCCATTTTCACCTCTATCGTTTCGTCGGTGTTCTGCGATTTTCCGACGTGGTATTCCATCCGGGGTTCACGGGTTTCTTCCACATATTTAATGGCGGCAATCCCTTTATATTTCATCATGTCCTCCGCTTTCTTCCGATTCTCTTTTGTATCGGGCTTGTCGGCGTCAACGACTAAATACGTGCCAGGTTCAACCATATCCTGATTATTATAATTGCCTAACCAGATCCGAAGCGACTTATCGGGCTTGATGGTATTGGCTGTTATCCACCAGAAATTACCGATTCGGACCCGGCGGGGCTGCGCCGTAAACTCCTTACCGTCAATCTGCGCTTTCAGGGTGTTGTCGTTGGCAATCTGTCCAAATGCGGTTGCCGCAGCGAACAGCAAGCCAAGTAAACCAATATGTCTGTTCATCGGATTTAGTGAAGATGGTTTTCAGGCAAAGTAATCTAAATCCGGCTTTCGTTTTGGTTGTTGTTTATTATCCGGCAACGAAAATGCAAGGCATTGACTTTATATCACTTATGCAGGATGGGGTCAGTGCTTACGTACCGCTCGAAGAACTCATAAATGCGGAGCAGCCGGTCGATGCGCTGCCGAACGTTACCCGTCCGGCTCAACTCATGCGTAGCACCGGGCATACGAACATACTCGACCGGACGACCCAGCACTTTCAGGCTTTTGTACAGCATTTCGCTTTGAACGATACCCGTCCGCAGGTCATTTTCGCCGTGTTTGATAAGCAAAGGCGTTCGGATTTTCTCAACGAATGTGTAGGGAGAATTACTGTCCAATACTTTTTTAGCATCGGCTTGCCAGGGATAACCACCGAAATAGCCGGGTACTAACCTCCAGGCGTTTCCCTCGCCCATAAACGTCGTGAGGTCATACACGCCACGTTGGGCGAAAGCCGCTTTGAAGCGATTGTCATGCCCCACAATCCAGGCCGTAAGATACCCCGCATACGAACCGCCCGTAATGACCTGCCGACTCGTATCGACCCAGGCTTCTTTAGCGGCATCGGTGGCTGCGGCCAGCACGTCTTCGGCAGGTCCTGTGCCCCAGTCTTTGATATTAGCTCGCTGAAAATTCAATCCGTACCCACCCGACCCGCGCGGATTGGCGTAAACGATGCCGTACCCCTGCGAACACATGTACTGAAATTCGTGCCACATCGACGGTTCGCCCGGTCCCCACATGGCCGTTGGCCCGCCGTGCATGTTTAACAGAAGCGGGTATTTATTTCCGGTGGCTACTACGCTGGCAGCTACCACTGTGGGCTTCATAATCCAGTAGTCGATGGTTTGGCCGACAGAGTTTTTGTATGTGCGCTTTTCCGGGACACTCAACTGTCTCTGCGCCACCCAATCGTTGTGCGTTGTCAACTTCGTCTGCGCTTTGGCTGAGGCATCGGTCAGGTACAGTTCGGAGGGGTTAGCAACTTCCGTTTTCGCGAAAACAACCCGATTTCCGACAGCATCGAAACCCGTAACCCCACTCTCAAACGTAGTAAGCTGCGTCACTTGCCGCGTGGCGGGGTCAAGTTGGTAAAGCGGAATGCCACCGTTGGCCGAAGCCGTAAAATAAATGGTATATCGAGTTACGGCTTTCTTTCCTTTTGCGGGAGTTGTGCTCGTCCAGACAAAATTCCCGGCCGCCCGGTCGAACGTAACAAACTGACTATTAGACACCACGGCACCACTTAGTGTCGCTAAGCCAATCTGCGAATAATTGACGCCTTCGGACGGACTCATTAAAAATACCAATTGTTTGCCGTCCGGTGAAATTTCGGGCGATCCGTAGCTTTTACCTGCTTCAGCCAGCACTGTCGTCTGCCTGCCCGATGCATCTGTTGGGATAAACACGATCGCGTTGTCCTGTTCGCGGTCGGGGTGTTTGAGCGAATCCCGGTCCGTAACGGCCAGCAAACCCTGCCCGTCGGGAAGCCAGTTAGCGGCTAGAAACGACGAAAAACCGCGCGTTAATGGCTTAGGCGTTGCTTTTTCGACTACATCCGTCATGTAGAGGTGTGTGAAGGTTAAATCGGGTTCCGTTGTCGACTCGCCCTGAAAATTGAGCCGGTCGATGACTTTAGCTTTTTTATCCTCAACATCTTTAGTCAGATACGCGCGGATTTCGGCCAGCGACCCATCGGGATTGGGCTTGACATTTTTATCAGTCTTCACAAAATTATTGGTACTGAATCCCGGCTTTTCGAGCGACCAGGCCGGGCCGTTTTTTGCTGGATTGAGCAACGAGTCGGTTAGCATCTGCGACATCGGTACACTCCCGCTAAACACAATTCGTTTGCCATCCGGCGACCAGATCGGATTAGAAGCCCCGTAGGTACAATCTGTTAATTGCCAAGCTTCGCCCCCATCCAATGACAGAATAAAAATCTGCGGTTTCATTTTTACCGTCCGCACAAAGGCAATTCGTTTGCCATCCGGCGACCACACCGCCTGCCGTGCCGACTCCGTTCCCCGCGTCAGGGCGTTGCTGTCGCCGGGTTTCAGATTGGTCAGGTAGATGTGTGTTTTGTACTCGTACTCGTCTTTCTGTTCGGGATTGGCTTCAATCGTTGTGAGGGTATAAACAGCCCGTTGCCCATCGGGTGAGAGTTCGATGCCGCCCACCTGTTTGATGCGGGTTAGGTCAGTTACGGTAATTTTTGACTTCGTCTGGGCGCAAACGGCCTGTGCCGTTACGGCGAGTAAAAAAAGTAGTCGTTTCAGCATGGTTTGGTGAGAGAAAAAATCGGGCACATTCAGGGATAGATGTCATCTTTTAGGGTAGTTTCAAAGAAAGATGACATCTATCCCTAAATGTGCCCGATACGTTAAGAAAGTAGTGGCAGGTAGCGTTCCCGAATGATATTAGCGTGGTGGGTAGCATGGCCAACCAGCACGAAACCAAGTGCCAGCACAGAAATGGTCTGATGAAAGCAGATACCGCTTCGCAGCAACATCTCGTTGTCGAAGCTGGTAAATAAGCGAATGCTCGATTGCCGGACATCGGCGTACTCGGCGTATAAATCGGGGATGGTCCGGCGGTTGGCGTTGGCTGTTGCCCCGAATAATTCTTCATCGAAACCTGGTAGGGCAGTCTGGTCATTTCGCGCGAAACGCATGGCCCGGTAGCTCATAATCCGCTCGGTATCAATGATGTGCTGCACAACGTCCTTCACTGTCCATTTGCCGGGCGCGTACCGGAGTTCGCCGAGGGATTCGAGCGTAGTAGCGGGAATCAGGTTTTCAAAGGAAGCACCCTGCGTCAGCGCGTCGAGGATAAAGGTGTTATCGGCCAGGTTGATGTACCGGTCGAAGAATTTAGGCAGTACGGGTATTTCGGATTTAGTCATGGGAGGTATTTTTTGTCATCCCGACGAAGGAGGGATCTTGAAAATGACTGATATAAGAGATCCCTCCTTCGTCGGGATGACAAAAACAGGCTATTTCTTAACTGCTACGGGTCCAACTAACTCATTGACCAGCCGGTCGGCTTTGTAAATGTAGCGCATGGCGGCAATAATACCCCCGGTGTGGACGGAGATTGTCCGGTTGGCATCGGGCACAAAAATGAACTCGCCCGGCAGACTTTCCATGTTGCCATCGAAGGCCAGACCAACGGCTTCGCGGTTTTTGTTAATCATCGGACTGCCCGAATTGCCGCCAATAATATCGTTTGTCGAGATGAAGCACATGGGTTGTTTCAGCAGTTCCACTGGCGGATTTTTCCAGCGGGCGGGCAAATCCCACGGGGCCTTATTGGCAAACGAATAATTGCGGTCATACAACCCGGCGAAGGTGGTCAGAATGGGGGCTTTCGTGCCGTTGTAGTCATACGACTGCACCACACCGTCGTTAATGCGCAGGGAGAACGTAGCATCCGGCGGAACGGCGGTGCCGTAAACCTCGTAAAGCATCCGGCCTAATTGACCGCGCAACACTTCCTGCTTTTGAGAAATTTGCCGCGCTTGTCGGGCGGCAGCTACGTAACGCGGGAAGCCAATTCGCGCTAACACCAGCATCGGATCGGTTGACGAAGCGGCAGCATTTGGGCGGGTTGACAGTTCGCTGACAAAAGCCGGGTCGGTCAGTTTCGTGTTTTTGATGAGATACGCAGCCGCTTCTTTTGGCGTCAGTATTTTACCGCCAGCCCCTGTCAACGCGGCTTTCACATACGGGTCGTCGTTGCCCAGACCGGCCTGCGCTTCGGCAAGGTGAGCGGCCAAAAAGGCTTCATCCAACGTGCGGTTTTTTACGTTTGGTATCACCATAAGCGAACGGGCGCGTTCGGCATCCTGCGGGCGGGTTGCCAGCAACTCGCTGAACTGCGTGACAACGTTAGCAAATGTGAGCAACTCGCCCATTGTGCGCTCGCTGGGGGCGAGGTAGTTGGCGTCTTTGAATAGCGTGCGTAGCTGAGACGTATTGGTAGCAATATCGTCCCAGGTTTTGAGCTGGTCGGCAGGCAGGTTTTTAGCTTTGGCTGCGGCTTTGAACTGGTTCTCAAAAACAGTTTTTCGAGACAATAAACTCGCATCGCGCAATCCCTCAAGTTGCCCACCGTAGGCTTTCAGGCTGTTCTCGTAGCTGAAAATTTCGTTCAGAACGCTGTCACTCTTTGCCGATGCGTTGTACGCCTGTAGCGCATTTGACCGATTCCGCAGAAGTTGAATGGTGTTCGGCGTCTGTAAATCGCGGTCAAACTCAAGTTCCGCAACCGTTTTAAGCCGTTCGGTATGGCCGGGGTTTCCGATCACGAAAATTGGTTCGCCATCACGAACCCCAGTGGTATTAAATTTAAAAAAATGGCTGGTTTTCAGCGGCTTGCCATTGTCATATACCCGAAAAAACGAACAGTCGAGGGCGTAGCGCGGATAGGTAAAGTTGTCGTAGTCGCCACCGAAAAAGCCGAGTTGCAGTTCGGGCATGAACACTAACCGTACATCGGTATACCGCTTGAAACCATAGAGCGAGTAGCGACCGCCATTGTAGAACGTGATTGTCTGTAACTCCAGCCCTTTCCAGCCGTCTTTGGTCCCATATTCCTGCTTGATAGCGGTAAACGCCTGTTCGCGGGCCTGCAACTGGGCCTGCTCGGATTGAGGTGCCGCACTACCGCCCGCGCTCATGGCGTCCTGAACGCGGGCGGTAACGTCCTCAATCTTTACCAACTGATCGACGAACAAACCACTTACTTTTCGTTCGTCAGCAGGCGTTTTGGCGAAAAAACCCGTTGCATTCAGGTCTTCGCCTTTGCGTGCCACGCCCGTTCCCGATTCGCGGGCGCAGTGGTGGTTAGTCATGACCAGACCATTTGCCGACACAAACGACGCTGAGCAATAATCGGCAAAGCGTAACGATGCCAGCCGGGATTCATCAAACCACTTCTCATCGGCGGTAAAATTGTATGTCTTCTGAAAGTAGGCCGAAGGTGGATTATCGAACGTCCACATTTTGCCCAGATCGAGCGGCCCGCCTTTTGTGGTGTCAGGACTGTTTACAGGTCCGGTAGACGCGGTTTGTGCCGGAGCCGGGCCAGCCAATTGTGTCAGGAGTACAGTTGCCAGCAAGGCAGCGCGAACGTTCATACAGGGCATTGGACGAATAGGGATTATATTGTTCGATACTAAAACGTGAAGTTAGCCCAAACGTTTCAGTAATCCTGCGGTGGAACTCATCAGCCGGTTTCATGATTACCTCATATGTAGAAGGTTATTTACCGATACGTTACCATTCACTACATACAGCATGAAGCAGACACGTTTACTTGTGCCTATACTTTTTTACTGCCTGTATCAGCCCCTTTTTGCCCAGCAGATACCGTTCGAAAACAGTATAAAACCCGATAAACCCCGAGGCAGTTTCTATTTTACATGGGGTTATAACCGCGACTGGTATACCAACAGCACGATTCATTTTCGCAATACAACGACCGATAATTACGACTTTACGTTTATCAAAGCGAAGGCACACGACCGGGCTGATTTGCACGACTTTTATAAACTCAATAACCTGACCGTACCCCAATACGACATGAATGTGGGGTATTTTTTCAATGATAAATACGACCTCGGTGTTGAGCTAAGCTGGGACCACCTGAAATACATCGTTACCGACAATCAGGTTATTCATGTTCAGGGGCAAATACGAGGGCATCAGATTGATAAGGACACGCTCGTAACGCCGGACTTTGTACACCTGCAACACACCAACGGCAATAACTACCTGATGCTCAATTTAGTAAAGCGACAAAAACTATGGCAGTCCAACGCGTTTCAGTTAAGTGCCATTGGTAAAGTGGGAGCCGGACCACTAATTTCCTATACCATCTCGAACATACTGGGCAACAACGACGAAGGATATTTTCACTATCATGGTGTTGTCGCGGCTCTGAGCATGGGCCTGAAACTGGACGTTTTCAAGTACTTCTTCCTGCAAACTAACCTACAGGGCGCGTGGGTTGACTATACGAATACACGACTCGGTGCCGACCATCAGGGACTGGCTACGCACCACTTTTACTCGCTGCAATATATTTACGCGTTCGGCTTCAACTACCCGCTTGGCAAACACGTTAAGCAGCTTTAGCAAAACGCCCCTTTTCTGGCTCAGAAAAGGGGCGTTTTCGTTTAACTCATTTCATTTTGGGCCAGCATCTCCTGCCCTACTTTGTCGTCTTTCCGAACAAAGGGGCGAATTATAATCCGGGTGCCGCGCTGGTAGGTAAATAGCCGGTACATCCAGTTGCTGAACACGACTAATTTGCTGCGGAAGCCGACCAAATACCAGATGTGTACGAATAGCCACGCCATCCAGGCAATGAACCCGCCGAGGTGAATATTTCCCGGCAAATCGGCGACGGCCCGGCTCCGCCCAACAATCGCTAAAGACCCTTTGTCGAAATACTTGAACGGTTCGGTAGGTTCGTTTTTAAGCATTCGACGTATGTTTTTGGCTAAGTGAACCCCCTGCTGGATAGCCGGTTGCGCCACACCAGGATGCCCTTTTGGGTAATCATCGAGTTTCATAAACGCGATATCACCGATAGCAAATACGTCGGTCAGGCCCTGAATGCGGTTGATGGGGTCCACCAGAATCCGGCCCCGCTCCGTAGATTCAGCAGGAATACCGTCGATCATGGCTCCCGTTACGCCCGCGCCCCAAACCAGCGTCTGGGTTCTTATTTTCTCGCCCCCTTTAAACGTAACGGTCTCACCGTCATAGTCTTCAACGAATGTATTCAGTTTGATAACTACGCCGAGGTCTTCAAGATAGCGTTGTGCTTTCTTACCGGCCTCGTCCGACATGGGCGGTAGCACCTTACCCAATCCTTCGACAATGTAAATGCGCATCTGACTAAAATCCAGCCCCGGATAGTCGGCGGGCAGCACGTGTTTTCGCATTTCGGCCAGTGAACCGGCCATCTCAACGCCCGTTGGGCCAGCCCCGGCAATGACAAACGTGAGTAGACTTTCGCGTTCGGCGGGGTCGGTAGTGACGCTTGCCTGCTCAAAACATTGCAAAAACTGACTTCTGACGTTGAGTGCTTCAGGGATTGTCTTCAGCGGAAACGAATATTTCTTTATTTGCTCGTTCCCGAAATAGTTGGACTTGGAACCACTGGCGATGATTAAGTAATCATACGTCAAATCGCCTATCAGGGTCGAAACGGTTTTCGTTGCCGGGTCAATTTTACTGACCCGCACCATCCGGTAGTGAAAATCTTCGAAACCGTCAAACATCTTGCGGAACGGTTCGGCAATGGCATCCGGCTCCAGACCCGCCGTAGCGACCTGATATAATAATGGCCAGAAACCATTGTAGTTTTGTTTATCGAACAGCACCACCTGCACATCGGTGTTGCGCAGGGATTTGGCTAAATTCATCCCACCAAATCCCCCGCCAATAATGACAACGCGAGGTTTGGTTGTGGCGGGTATATTGAGCGAAAGTTTATCGAATTGAAGCATACGTATCGGGCGTTTAGCGCACCTGTCTTTCCTGAGTATAGTACCTCGTAATCAGGCGTTTTGTTTGGGCCTGATCGTAGAAATTGAGCAATTGACCCCTGACTTCATCGTTTCGTTATAAGATTCCCTGCCAAAGGTCATTCGGTTGCCAATCCATGCATTTTTTTCGCCTTTCGGCACGTTCAGGCTCTCTTATCTAACAGTACATCATGCGGATACGTTTACATGGGCTACTTATTTTATCGCTGGTTGTCAATATGGTATGGGCGCAGAGTCCGTCCAGTCGCGTTACGGTTAGCGGGTATGTGCGCGAGACGGGAAGTCAGGAAGCGTTGATTGGCGTGAATGTGTATTTGCCCAACACGACTACCGGAACGACCACAAACACTTATGGTTTTTATTCGCTTACCCTGCCCGCGCAGGATAGCGTACGGCTGGCGTATTCGTTTGTGGGGTACGAATCCGTTAGCCGAACCATGTCTTTACGCTCCAATCAGGTAATAAATACATCGCTCACACCCGGTCGGCTGCTTACCGAAGTACAGGTAAAAGCGGGGCTAACGGTTGAAAAAGTTAGCGAAAGTGCGCAGATGAGTTCGATTGAAATACCGATTAGTCAGATAAAGAAAATACCAGCGTTTCTGGGTGAGAAAGATGTGCTGAAAGTGCTTCAACTGATGCCAGGTGTGCAGAAAGGGTCGGAGGGGCAAACGGGCATTTACGTACGCGGGGGTGGCCCCGACCAAAATCTAATTATTCTGGATGATGCGGTTGTGTACAACGCGAACCATTTGTTCGGATTCTTTTCGGTCTTCAACGGCGATGCCATAAAAAGCGTCGAACTGATAAAAGGCGGCTTCCCGGCGCGATATGGCGGGCGGCTCTCGTCGGTTATCGACCTCAATATGAAAGACGGCAACCGTGAAAAATTACACGGTGAAGGCGGTATTGGTCTGATTGCCTCCCGGCTGATGCTCGAAGGGCCCTTGACAAAAAACAAAAAAGCGTCCTTTCTGGTATCCGCCCGGCGCACGTACTTAGACATTGTGGCGGCTCCGCTGATTCGTGCACAATCGGGCGGAACAACCAATGCGGGGTATTATTTCTATGACCTCAACGCCAAAGCGAACTACGACTTTGGTCCAAAAAACAAGCTGTATCTAAGCGGCTACTTTGGCCGCGACCGATTCTATGCCGATGACAAAACAGAAGGCACCAGTACGGGCCTGAGTTGGGGCAATGCAACGGGTACGCTCCGCTGGAATCACCTGTTCAGTCAAAAATTGTTTGCCAATCTATCACTCATCTTCAGCGATTACAAATTTCAGATTTCGTCGGTTGAGAAAAGTGCGCTGGATGCAGAAACCTATTCGCTGCGCTACAATTCGGGCATTCGGGACTTCTCGCTGAAATATGACCTGGATTATTATCCCGCCCCCCAGCACTCGGTGCGGGTGGGTATTCAAAGCACGTACCATCGCTTCACACCCAGCGCGGTTGTGCTGCAAAACGCCACCATCAATCAGTCCATTAACAATGTCCAAAAGATCGACGTGTTTGAGTCGGGCATCTACGCCGAAGATACCTGGCGTCCATCCAGCCGCTGGCGTGTAAATGGCGGACTGCGGCTAAGTTATTTCCAGCAGAAAGATGTTGGCTATGTCAGGCCCGAACCCCGGTTGTCGGCGGCTTATACGCTCAAGCCCGATCTGTCTATCAAGGCGTCGTACGCGCTTATGAATCAGTATGTTCACCTGTTGTCCAATACCGGCATCGGTCTGCCTACAGACCTGTGGGTACCCACCACCGACCGTGTCAAACCCCAGCAATCGCAGCAGGTGGCGGTTGGCATCGCCAAGGATTTTACGACCGGAAACACGTTCACCAACGGCCTGACGCTGACCGTAGAAGGGTATTACAAAACCATGAACAATATCATTAACTATAAAGAGGGAGCCAGTTTTCTGCTTATTAATGACCCGACATCAGCCAACACGGTGCGCTGGGAAGACAATGTAACGGCCGGGCGTGGCTGGTCTTACGGTGCCGAGTTTCTCCTGCAAAAGAAAATCGGGCGACTTTCGGGCTGGGTGGGCTATACGCTTTCGTGGACACAATGGCAGTTTGCCGAACTCAATGGCGGTCAACCGTACTATCCCCGCTACGACCGACGGCACGACCTGTCATTGGTTGGCATTTATGAATTGAACAAACGCATTACACTGTCAGCTACGTGGGTATATGGCACTGGAAATGCCCTGACCGTGCCCGTTGGCCGATATGATACGTATCGACCGGGAAACGCGCTGGTTTACGGAGGGTCAACCGGCATTGTTCAACAGTTTTTCAATCGGCAAAGTACCCGTACTGTCGATGATTACGGCACGCAGAAAAACAGTTTTCGGGCCGAAGCGTATCACCGGTTCGATTTCAGCATTCAGTTTCATAAACAGAAAAAACACCACGAACGAACCTGGGAGGTTAGCTTTTACAACCTCTACAACCGCCGGAACCCGTTTTTCTACCGATTGGAATCGGTTGCAGCTACGGCAACAGAACCGGTTCGCACGGCCCTGTTTCGCTATTCGGTCTTTCCAATTGTACCGGCGGTTAGTTATAATTTCAAATTCTGAAACCCGAAACGATGCGCATTTTTCACGCTTTTTGCACCCTGCTCCTCTGTCTGCCCGTTCTCTTTTCCGGGTCAGGTTGTACGGGGCTGCGCAATGAAGTCAATCCGGGGCAATTGGGTCTTGAGTCAGCCAAATTAGTCGTCAGTGGCTTTTTATCGCCACAGGATACGATGCTGGCGATGAAAGTGACGCGGTCGGCTACTGTGGTGGGCGATAGCGTCAGCCTGTTCCAGACGGGAAATAACATTCCTGACGCCACAGTTACGCTTTCGGACGGCACCCGAACCATTGCCTTGCGCTATAACAACGCACTTCCCACCGATTCCACGCAGGCGTATTACCAGGCCAGCACCCGGTCTTTCCCGATACGCGTAGGCCGGACATACAAACTTACGGTGGTGACCGCCAACGGACAGCAAGCCACGAGTAGCTGCACTATACCGAAACCCGTACCTCTTTCGGGCATTGCATTCGATTCGTTAACGGAAAGCCGAGGCCGTTTTCAAAGCCGTCGTTATTTCGTCGAGGTTTTATGGCAGGACCCTGCCGCCGAGCCAAACTATTACCAGGTTACGGGTTATTTTCGCTATACGACGCAGTGTGCATCTTGTCCGGTCGAGCAATCCGGCGACTTTCCCGTTTCTTTCAATGATGATACTCGGGGGCTGTTCTCTGATATAGGCACCGATGGTACGTTAAAATTTTCCGGGCGTGCCTTCATCACATCGGCCTCGTTGACAGCAGACCAGCCGGGAAGTTTTTACAACCAATATAAAACAGCGCAGGTAACGATGAATCTCCTGAGCGTTGACCTGTCCTATTATCGGTATCAGGAAGCCATCAACCGGCAACGAAGAAGCCGCAATAACCCCTTTGCTGAACCGGTCCCTATCCCAAGTAATATTGAGGGCGGGTTAGGCTGCTTTGCGGGTTACAACAACGCGACCCAGACGCTTGCGTTGAAGTAGTAAAAAGGGGAATGGGTGAAGTGAGTAGACTAAGTGTACGAGTTAGCCTAACTCACATTACTTAATTTACTCACTTCACCCATTCCCCTTTTCCGCCAAAAACTATACGCTTTGCGGTGCGTTATTGATAATTTCCGTCTGCTTCCGAATCGACTCCATGTGAATAATCTTATAGATTTCTTCCACTAATTCGGGGTATAGATTCAGTTTCTGACCCAGTTCGGTACGAGTTTTCAGGATTTCTTTCCAGCGTTCGGGTTGAAACAGCGTGACGTTATTATCGCGTTTGTATTCGGCCAGCCGCTCCACAAGAGCCATCCGTGCGCCAAGCATTTCAACAATCTGCCGGTCTACATTGTCGATGTTGCGTCTTGATTGCTCCACAAAACTCTGAAATTCCAGATTTTGCGATTCTACCTGCCGAATTTGCAGGTGATCGAGCATCTCGCCAAAGGCGGTTGGGGTTAACTGCTGAGCGGCATCACTCCACGCTTTGTCGGGGTCAATGTGCGACTCAACAATCAGACCGTCGTAATTCAGGTCCAGTGCCATCTGCGATAGTTCGTTCAGGTAGGCGCGTTTGCCTGCCATATGACTTGGATCGCCGATAATAGGCAACTGAGGAAAGATCGACTTCAGCTCAATGGCCATCTGCCACATCGGAATGTTGCGGTATTTGCTGGCTTCGCCCGTGGCAAATCCCCGGTGAATGGCCCCTAACTTTTTGATACCGGCTCCGGCGATACGCTCAAACGCACCAACCCAAAGGGCCAAATCGGGGTTAACGGGGTTTTTTATCAGCACCGGTACATCGACACCCCGCAACGCGTCGGCAATTTCCTGTACGTTAAATGGGTTTACCGTTGTGCGGGCACCAATCCACAGAATATCGACACCATATTTCAGAGCCAGTTCAATGTGTTCGGGGGTTGCCACTTCAACAGCAAACGGCAGACCGGTTTCGGCTTTGGCGCGTTGAATCCAGGGCAGGGCAGCCTCACCCATGCCTTCAAAACTACCGGGCCGGGTGCGGGGCTTCCAAACGCCCGCGCGAATGGCATGAACGGCACCCAACGCTTTCAGTTGGCGTGCAGTTTCCACTAACTGATCTTCGGTTTCGGCACTGCACGGGCCGGCAATGATCAGAGGTTTACCGTTGGTCTCAATCCACGATCCAAGCGGCTCTACGGCTAATTCTACTTTCATACGAAACGATTAATCTAAGAGTAACACCTCTACTCTATGGGGAACTTTCAATTTAAATTTATGGTATATTTGCAGTGGAATTAGCTGTCTTTCAAGCCGGTTCCTTCATCTATCTAAAACCGTTTTTAGTTTGTCGAAATAAGCTGCGTCGTCGCATTAACGAATTGACCGAAATTTCGTTATATATTTCGGTCGCTTTAGCCGACTCGCACTTAACGCTACGCAGGTAGCATCGCTCAAACGGAGCACTGATATGTCGAACCGAAGTAATCTAATGCCGGAGACTGTCCAGGGCCTTACAGACGTACATCCAAACGTAGTCCGCCCCCTTTCATTTGAGGACACTTCGATTGCTTTTTCGTCTCAATCGGATTTTAAACTCCGAAAGACTTACTGGTTATTTGCGTTGATGAATAAGGGATGGCTGGTAAATTTAGGGACTTTTTTTATAAAGATTGCCCTGCGCCTGCGTCTCCCCATCAAATTACTCATTAAAAACACGATTTTCGGGCAATTCTGCGGGGGCGAGAGCATCCAGGATTCGGAAAAAACTATCCGGCACCTGCACGATGTCCACGTGGGAACCATCCTCGATTATTCGGTGGAAGGAGAGGAAACCGAAAAGAGTTTCGACGAGACAACTCTCGAAATTCTTCGTACAATCGAACGCGCCAGCGAATCCAGCGACATTCCCTTTTCGGTCTTTAAAGTGACCGGAATTGCGTCTACCGACTTGCTGGAAGCCGTACAGATTGGCGACTCGCTCAATAAAGAGCAGAAAGCTGAATTTGACCGGGTTATGAAGCGGGTTGATACCCTTTGCCGACGAGCCTACGAACGGAACGTGCGCATTTTTATCGACGCCGAAGAAAGCTGGATTCAGGATACCATCGACACGCTGGCCTACGAGATGATGGACCGCTATAACCATGAGCGGCCCGTTGTGTATAATACGTACCAGATGTACCGCTGGGAGAGCCTGGCACACCTCCAGCGCGACACCGCCGAAGCGCAGGCCAAAGGCTATCACCTCGGCGTAAAATTAGTGCGCGGGGCGTACCTCGAAAAAGAGCGGCTTCGGGCGCACGAAGAGGAATACCAGGACCCCATTCAGGCGACCAAAGACGATACAGACCACGACTTCGATGCGGCCATTGACTTCTGTCTGGAACACCGCAACATAATCTCGATTTGTCTTGGTACGCATAATGAAGACAGTTGCCGGTATTGTGTACAGCACATGAAGGATATGGGCATTGAGCCGGGCGATCCGCATATCTACTTTGCCCAACTACTCGGTATGAGCGACAACATTTCCTATAACCTGGCCAATGCCGGGTATAACGTCGCCAAATATGTGCCTTATGGCCCGGTTGAAGCGGTTATGCCGTATTTATTCCGGCGGGCCGATGAAAACAAGTCGATTGCCGGACAAAGCAGCCGGGAGTTCAACTTGATCAGCGATGAGTTAAAACGGCGGAAAAGTTGCCGACGATAAGTAGCTTTGCCTAACGAGTCGGTTCGTTCGACTCGCTGCCTATTTTTAGACTATTGACTGGCACAGCTACTTGCTGTGCCATATTTTTATTATGATTCGGAAAAGTCCCTATAAATATTTCCTGCTGACGCTGCTGTTAATCCTCCTCGATCAGGGTGTAAAACTGGCGGTGCATTTCTACATGTCTCCCGGTTTTGCGGGGCAGGTGAAACTCGCTGGCGACTGGCTCAAACTTCACTACGTACTGAATCCCGGCATGGCATTCGGGATGCAGTTGGGGCATGAATACGGCAAACTTTTGCTGAGCGTATTCCGGTTGTTTGCTATGGTTGGCATTGGCTATTATCTGGTAAATCTGGCCCATCGGGGTGCCCCGAATGGCTTACTTTGGGCCATGGCCATGATTCTGGCGGGAGCCGTTGGTAACGTAATTGATAGTACGTTCTACGGCGTTTTCCTGAACAATGCCCCCTACGGTTCGCCAACGCCCTGGTTTCATGGGCAGGTGATCGACATGATTTTTGTGGACGTCTGGGAGGGTTTTATTCCCGAATGGGTGCCGGTTTGGGGTGGGCAGTACTACTCGACACCTATTTTCAATGTGGCCGACTCGTGTATTTTTATCGGCGTTTGCCTGATCTTGTTCTTTCAGCGTCGGTTCTTTGGAGAGCCACCCGTTGAGGATAGCCTCCTTCCTGTTTCGGGGCCTGACGCCACCGAAGCGGCTGTATTGCCCGCTTCAGAATTGAGCGATGAAAAGCAGGAAACGGAGTCAAATTTCGACAGCGAAACGCCCGTTGACAGCACTTCGCAACCCACAGAGTCGATTGAATCGGTGTTGCCTGAGGAAGAAGAACCTGTTCTGGTTAACCCGAACAAGGAAACGTCGCACACAACAGGAGAAGTCAGAATCTCCCCGCCTTCTGAATAAGCGAAGCCATTTATTGTATAGATCAACAAAAAGGCCCGCCTGAATTCAGGCGGGCCTTTTTTGTTGGAGAGAAGAAACTTATTTGCTTCCGCCTGCCTGACCGCTCGACATCAGATTGAAGAACTGATCGAGTTTTGGCGTGATGATAATTTCTGTACGGCGGTTCTGCTGGCGACCCATAGCCGTTGTGTTATCATCTTTTGGCGCGAATTCCGACCGGCCACCGGCGGTCAGCCGCTCGGGAGCAACACCGAATTTAGCTTGCAACGTCCGAACAACCGACGTTGCCCGCAGTGCGCTTAAATCCCAGTTGTCTTTGATTGCGGCTGTCGAAATGGGGACAGCATCGGTATGGCCTTCTACGAGAATATCTAATTCTTTATGGTCATTAACCACTTTAGCAACTTTACCCAATACGACTTCGGCTCTTGGCGTAATGTCGTAGCTGCCGGATTTAAACAGGAGCTTGTCGGAAATCGACACGTAAACAACTCCTTTTTTCACTTCAACCTGTACGTCCTGATCGTTGATATCGTCTAACGACCGTTTCAGGCTCATAACCAACGCCAGATTCAACGAGTCTTTCCGTTGGATAGACGAATTGAGATTGTTGGTGTACTTCGTCTGTTCGTTTAGGGTTTCGAGCGATTTTTTGATGCTTTCAGCACCGGATTTACTCACAATCGACAAATCCGACATCCGGTCGAGGAGGTTCGTGTTTGTCTTTTTGAGGTAATCGATCTGGGCCTGCAAATCACTCGCCTGCTTGTCTTTCCCCTGCAAATCGGTCTCTTTAGCCGACAATTGCGAACGCAAATCAGCCGTACGCTGGTCACAATCGTTTAGTGAGGCAACCGCTTTATCGCGGGCATCCTGTAGGGTTTTCATTTCGGCCAGCCGCTTCTTGCTGTTACAGGAAGCCAGCATGACGACAGCCGATAAAATAATCAATACTCGTTTCATAGTACTGGAGGTGTTAACGAAAAGTTAGGTTTAACGATAGAGACTACGAATAAGAGGTGCTAATCGTTATGCAAAAGTAACGCATTCTGATTAATCGTTCCTACAGCATCCGTCATCTAAAACAATTCTACTTGCATTATTTCCTTGTAGGATTCCTAAATTTCCAAAAAAATCATTCTCCACCCATACAAATCTATAGAGATGCCACTGGTAGTTTATACGGGTCATGTACTTATTGGGTGGACTTCGTATGCTATTTATGAACAACTTATTGATTCCTATTTTAATGAGCGTAGGGCTACTGGCGCAGGCCCAGTCGAACAAAGAACTTATGTATGTCGGCACGTATTCCGTGCGGGGCAGTGAAGGTATCTACGTGTTTGAATTTGACCGCAAAACAGGCAGTATGACGCCCGTACAGTCCGTATCGAATGCCAAAAGTCCGTCATTTCTCGCCCTTCACCCGTCGGGAAACTACCTTTATTCCGTTAATGAAGGAGCCGATAAGCGCGGGGGCGTTAGCGCGTACGCCGTCGATAAAGCAACCGGAAAACTTCAGTTTTTAAATGGACAATCGTCGCTTGGCGGGGGTCCGTGCCACGTCAGCATCGACCAAACGGGCAAAACGGCCTTTGTCTCGAACTACGGCGGAGGAAGTTTGGCGGTGTTGCCCATCAAACCCGATGGCACATTAGGCGCGGCAACAGACAGTGTTCAGAATACGGGCAGTGGCGTTAACGCACAACGACAGGATAAACCGCACGTTCACTCAACGACGATTGCGCCCGACAACCGGTTTGCCTACGTTGCCGATCTGGGCACGGATAAACTGAATATTTACGAAGTTGATGCTAATGCGAGCAAAATAAAACCAGCCTCAACCCCCTTCGCAACAGTGAAACCCGGCTCTGGACCCCGCCATTTTACGTTCCATCCGAACGGCAAATACGCGTACTTAGTGGAAGAGCTGACCTCAACGGTAGCGGTATTCTCCCGAGACGCCAAAACCGGAGCTTTAACGTTGATTGATGACAACGTTAAGACGTTACCCAACGATTTTAGCGGGGAAAATACCAGTGCTGATATTCACGTCGACCCATCGGGCAAGTTTCTGTATCAGTCAAACCGGGGGGCAAATACGCTGGCTATTTTCGCTATTGGCAGCAACGGAAAACTAACCAAAGTAGGCGATCAGGCAACAGAAGGCAAAACACCGCGCAATTTTCTGATCGACCCAAGAGGTGATTTCGTTTTTGTGGCGAATCAGGATTCGGATAATATCACGATCTTCAAACGCGACCAGAAAACGGGAAAACTGACCTATACCGGCCAATCCGTAAAGGTGCCCGCGCCGGTTTGCGTTATTATGGCAAGTCGGCAGTAGTTTTGTACTGAATAACTAATTAAACCCAATCCCATACTCAATGAAATACTGCATTGCTTTCGGCCTCATGCTGAGCATACTGGCGTTTACAGCCCCAACCAAAACGGTCAAATTATTTAACGGGAAAAACCTGAAAGGCTGGAAAATCTACGGCACCGAAAAATGGTACGTCGAAAATGGCGAACTCATCTGCGAAAGCGGCCCCGACAAAAAGTACGGCTACTTAGCCACCGAAAAATTCTATAAAAATTTCGACCTGTCGCTGGAGTTCAAGCAGGAAGCCAACGGCAACAGTGGCGTCTTTTTCCGGTCAACCATCGAAGGCACCAAAGTTAGCGGCTGGCAGGTTGAAGTGGCACCGCCCAACCACGATACGGGCGGCATTTACGAGTCTTACGGCCGGGGCTGGCTCGTGCAGATTCCCGACGAGAAAGAAACCATCCTGATACCTGAGCAATGGAATACGCTCCGTATCCGGGTTGAGGGCGACCATGTGCAAACGTTCCTGAACGGGCAACCGATGGTGGACATGACCGACGAAAAAATCGGAAAGGCCGATGGCTCTGTGGCCCTGCAAATTCACGATGGCGGGGGTATTAAAGTCCGTTGGCGGAACTTGAAGCTGCAACCGTTGTAAGCAGTTTCGTCCTGCTGACGAGTTTTTGTCATGCTGACGAAGGAAGCATCTTAGGCTGTCATAACATACAAGCAAAGATGCTTTGAGATGCTTCCTTCGTCAGCATGACAAAAAACCGGCGGCTTCCCAGCCGCGTTACTTTGGTAAATCGACGTACGACATCGTATGTACATCGTCGGCTTTGGTATTGACAAATTTCTTTTCGGGCTTATCAAAATCAGTAATGTAAAGCCGGTTGCCTTTCAATAATACTTCGGCAGGCTGGTCAATCCGCCCATCTTTTCCGTCGGTATCGCCGTTTTGCACCAGCGTACCGACTTTGCCATCGGGCGACACCGTCATCACGGCGTTCATGCGCGAATTGCAGAGGTAAATCACATCCGTTTTTCGGTCAACGATCAAGCCATCGACGCACGAAATCTTTTCGCTGAGTTTAACGACTTCTTTCGAGGCCAGTTTGCCATCGGGTTTGAGAGTTAATTTGTAAAGTGTCCCATCCCCAAAAGAACCGGTGTAAAAATTCCCTTTGCTGTCGTAATCCAGCCCGTCGGCCCCGTTGTCTATCCCGGTTTCGTTCACCTGGGTGGTGAACGTAGCCAGAATATGCGGGTTCATTGTTTTAGGATTCAAGGCGATCACACCCCTGTTCAACTCATCGAGGGTGAAGTGAAATACCGCACTCCCGTTATCATCACCGGGCATATCCCACTGGCTATCGGTCACGTAAATCGTGTTGCCCCGCCAAACAACCGCATTCGACAGGCCAAATCCCGTTACAATCGGCTCGATACCGGCAACTTTGCCATTTTTCATGCGTATCCGCATTAGCCGAGACTTATAATTTTTGTCGTTCTCATACTGATTATCGGCGTAATACAGATTACCATCCGGCCCGAACGCTAAATCCATCGGGCAGGCGTGTTTGGTATCGGGGTGTACGGGCAGGGCAGTAAAAAAGCGAACCGAGTCAGAAGCAAATTTTACCAGAACACCCGGCGAACTGTTGTCGGCTAAATTCGGAACCGACAGATAAACGGCCCCGTCGGGAGCAAGGGCCAGGCCATCGGGCGTATTGTAGCGGGCGGGGAGTGTATAGAGTAGCTTCGGATTGCCAACGGTCGAGACGGATTCTTTGGCACTATCCAGATTACCCGTATCGACGCCCTTTGCGTTCTCTTTTTTCTGGCAACCGGCAGCAACGCCTAACCCAAGCAGAATGGGAATAATAAACTGTTTCATGAATTTACGTCGAGTAAGTGATTACATCGTCGTAAACCGGGTGTTCGCCAAAATGTTAGGAGTGATTTGCCGTACGTAGCTGATCCGCTAAATCTCTGCCAGCAGCCCTTCCAGATCCAGCGAATGCGTAAACATTTCGACGGAGCCATCGGGTTTATGCGGCCATTGTTCGCGCGGTCTGTCCCAGTAGAGTTCCACGCCGTTGTGATCGGGGTCGTTCAGGTATATCGCTTCCGAAACGCCATGATCCGAAGTACCTGTTATGGGGTATTTGGCATTGATGAGCCGTTGTAACGCCACCGCCAAATCCCGGCGCGTTGGGTACAGAATAGCAGTGTGAAATAACCCCGCCGAACGCACCGGGGCCGGGGGCGCATCTTTGCTATACCATGTATTCAGGCCAATATGATGATGATAGCCCCCTGCCGAAATGAATGCAGCGTCTTTGCCATACATTGTTATCAGCGAGAAACCCAGCAAATCGCGATAGAAAGCCAACGCCCGGTCCAGGTCGGCCACTTTGAGGTGAACATGACCGATGCGGGTCTGGTCGGGAATGGTGTAGTCAGCCATAGTACGTTAGCGAACGCGGTTGAAGACGAACAAATCAGAAAAGGCCCATTGGCCATCTTTTTGCTGTCCCCGCTGAATGACCAACTGATCGGGTCCGCGTTTTTCGTAGATAATTCGGATAGAACCGTCCACTTTCTCGAACAGGGCCTGGTCTTTCTTAGCCTCAATGAATTTATAGTGGTCTGACTTGTCTTTCTCTTCCTGCCCAATCAGGCCGGACTTAAAATGCTTGACCAGTACAATCGGCCCCTGTTCGGTTTGCTCGAAAATCAGCATTTCATACATTGTGACTTTGTTGTCTTTCATCATCCGCATGAAGCCGGAGAGATTATCGCCAACGGGTGCTATCCAGGCCGCTTCAATTGGCCCACCATTGAACGTTCCCTGCCAGCGTCCTTCCATAAAACTAACGTCGGCCAGCGAGCCGGTTTTGGTGGTTTGAGCGCGAAGTGTACCGATTGTAAAGAAGCAAAGCGTGATAAGCAGGGCGGAATACGTGCGTCTCATGAGGGTTTAGGAATTGGTTTTATCGATTTGCAAGATACGCGAATCTGTGTTTACTAAAGACCAACAACGTATCAGCCTACCGTTCTCTAATCCCGGTACAACCTTCCCTGCCCTTCTGCGTTTATAACTATAGATTTAACACGCCACCCCCGTATGGACTTTATCGATTATTACAGCATTCTGGGCGTACCAAAAACGGCATCGGAAGAGGACATTAAGAAAGCGTATCGAAAACTGGCCCGAAAACTTCATCCCGACCTGAATCCGAATGACGCGGAAGCCAACAAGAAATTCCAGCAGATAAATGAAGCCAATGAGGTACTGAGCGATCCCGAAAAACGGAAGAAATACGATCAGTACGGCAAAGACTGGCAACATGCCGAACAGTTTGAAGAAGCACGGCGTCAGCAGCAACGCCGGTCATCTGCACCCGGCGATTCTCCTGAATATGATTTCTCGGACGGATTCGGCGGGGCCGATTTCACGGATTTTCTTTCGTCTATGTTTGGGCAGGAAGGTGGCACACGCAGTCGGCAGCAAACCAAATTTCGGGGGCAGGATTATCAGGCCGAACTGCACCTGAACCTGCGTGATGCCTATACGACGCACAAGCAGACGTTGACCGTCGATGGAAAAAACATCAGAATTACGGTTCCAGCAGGTATCGAAAACGGACAGAAAATAAAATTGGCTGGCTACGGCTCGTCGGGCACGAACGGTGGTCCCAATGGCGATTTGTACATTACGTTCGTCATTGCCGACGACAGCCGCTACAAACGCAAAGGAAACGATCTGTACGTCGACGAAGTAATTGATCTGTATACGGCGTTGCTGGGGGGCGAAAAAATCATCGAAACATTAGACGGCAAAGTAAAAGTGACTATACCGCCCGAAACCCAGAACGGCACGAAAATAAGACTGAAGGGCAAAGGATTTCCCGTTTATAAACAGGACAGTTCTTTCGGCGACCTCTACGTGCAGTGGCAGATAAAATTGCCGACGAACCTGACCGACGAACAGAAAGAATTAGTCCGAAAATTAGCCAGCCTGTAAACCCAAACACGTCCGTTACATGGAACCCAACCAGCTAATCTCTGTCAGCGAATTCTGCGTTCATCATCATATCGAAATTGCGTTTGTTCAATTACTGGAACAGCAGGGCCTTGTCGAAATCATTACCATTGAGCAGTCGGTTTATGTCCAGCCGGAACAACTGCCCCGCTTGGAAAAATTAGTTCGGCTGCATCAGGATTTGTCGATTCACCCCGATGATCTGGACGTAGTGAGTGAATTACTGGAACGGGTCGAACGTCTTCAAAATCAGGTTACTCAGCTTCAAAATCGACTGGTTTTCTATGAGCCGTTGGGCAATTGATGCATACCCTTACTTTCGTGGTATAATTCGCCAATCGACTTCATTCAATGCCCATTCGTTCAACACACTTTCCTGTCCTGATTATCCTCCTGTCTATTCAGATAGCAATTGCCCAGCCAGCCAAACGCCCCCGCGAGTATGGCCTTCGGTTTGGGGTAGTTCCAACCGGCCCGCTCAATGCCATTACCGATGTGCCCGGTGTCCGGGTGGGGCAAGTGACGCTTAAGCAAGGGCCGAACGTTCGTACCGGTGTTACGGCCATTCTGCCGCATACCGGCAACCAATTTCAGCAGAAAAGTCCGGCGGCTATTTACATCGGCAATGGATTCGGCAAACTAACGGGCTATAGTCAGGTTGACGAACTCGGTACACTCGAAACGCCCATCGTTCTGACCAACACGCTGAGCGTTCCCACCGCGACCGATGCACTGATTGATTACACACTGGCCCAACCGGGCAATGAACAAGTTCGGTCGGTGAACCCGGTTGTGGGCGAAACCAACGACGGTTTTCTGAATGACATTCGCGGGCGGCACGTAACGAAACAGCACGTATTAGATGCAATTCAGCAGGCAAAAAACGGGCCGGTCGAAGAGGGAAACGTTGGAGCCGGAACAGGAACGGTTTGTTTTGGTTTCAAAGGCGGGATTGGCACGTCGTCCCGGAAGTTGCCCGCTTCGCTGGGTGGCTATATGGTTGGCGTGTTGGTGCAAACGAATTTTGGCGGAGTTTTGCAAATTGCCGGTGTACCGATTGGCGTCGAGTTAAGCCGTTATGATTTCAAAGAAAACCTGGATGGCTCCTGCATGATGGTCGTGCTGACCGACGCGCCCTTAGATGCCCGGAACCTCAAACGGTTGGCGAAACGGGCGTTTATGGGACTCGCCCGAACAGGCGGTATCGCATCGAATGGTAGTGGCGATTACGTCATAGCCGTATCGACAGCCTATCGCATTCCGCACGAAACGACCAGTTCGTTCGATGAAACAAATTTGTTACGTAACGATAACGTTTCCCCGCTGTTTATGGCCGCCATCGAAGCGACTGAAGAAGCCATTATCAACTCCTTATTTGCCGCTGAGTCCTCATCCGGCGACCGGGGTCACGAGATAAAGCAATTACCGGTAGAAAAAGTGGTCGATTTGCTCAAAAAGGCGGGGCAGATCCGGTAAAGCCTTGTTTAGCCATTTTTCAGTACGCGCTGTTGAGCGTAGTCTCAGACTACGCTCTGGTGTTATCCGGTCTCCGACCGGAGTCTATACTTGCCGCTCGGAGACCGAAGCGTCGGCCCAGCGAATAATACACCAGCGAAGTTTATTGGTTTGTATTAATTAACCGACGAATTAATATCTATCAGCCCCCGACGGTCGGCCGCTGCCGTTTCAACCGGGGAAGCCACCGACAAACACCATGTTCAATTAACCGTTGAAACGGTTAATTGAACATGGTGTTTATGCCGTAAACCCACAGCTAAAGCGGTGGCTGATACGGTTGCGGTTCGGCGATTTATTTCTTCAACTCAATAAACTTCGCTCAATACGAGCACAAAGAACACAGAGCAGTAACCAAGTACTGCTCTGTGTTCTTTGTGCCTCTGTGGTTAATTATTTTTTCCGCGATTATTTAGCTTTCCTGTCTCCCTTCGGCCACACGCCACAGAATGAGTGCCAGACCGGCAAACGCCAATGCCCCCAGCAGCATAAAGCCGCCTTCGCCCAACACGCCTTTCAAAGCGGGTTCCAGCGTGAGCGAGGCTAATCCGTTATAAATCGAATCATTAACCGATAGCAGGGCGACAGCAACGCCCGCTAAAGCTCCCCCGGCTACTAAGCCTGTTGCAAAGAGATTTCCCTTGCCCAGATCGGCATCCTCCTCCACAATGCCTTTACGTTTGGCATTTTGCTCGACAATCCATTTCATTAGTCCACCCGCAAAAATGGGCAGCGTGGTCGATAACGGCAGGTATAAGCCCACCGCAAACGCCAGCGCACTAACGCCAACCAACTCAAAGACAAAAGCAATGAAGGCCCCAACCAACACAAATTGCCAGTCGAGGTTGAACGATAGCAGCCCTTTTATGAGCGTAGCCATGAGCGTTCCCTGCGGAGCCGGAAATTTGTCGGAACCGATGGCGTGGGTAATGCCCTGCGCCAGCAAATCGGGCGTGGGCGTATCCAGAATTTTCACTGTAGCACCCACCACCAAAGACGAGACAATAACGCCAATAAACAAGGCCATCTGCTGGTATTTGGGCGTTGCACCAACCAAATAACCTGTTTTCAAATCCTGCGACGTACCGCCCGCATTCGCAGCCGCTACGCAAATCATACTGCCCACAACCAGCACCGCCGGTTCATACACTTTGCCCGTGAGGCCGAAGCCGATAAAGACAAGCGACGTACCCATAATCGTTGCAATGGTCATGCCCGACACCGGCGACGAACTCGACCCAATCAGCCCGACGATCCGGCTGGCAACGGTCACGAAAAAGAATCCGAAGACAATGACCAATATGGCAATCAGTAGTTTGGTCAGGATCGAATCGCCGGGAATTTGCGGGAGTATGACCATCAAAGCGGTTAGTGCTACGCTCCCGATGACGACAATCCGAACGCTTAAATCCTGTTCCGTACGTGGGGTTTGGCTGCTTGTACTCAACTCGCCCTCTTCTTCAATCGCTTTAACCGCCGACCGGCTAAAACTCTGTTTGAAGGATGAAACAATGGTCGGAATGGTCTTGATTAACGTCATAAAGCCCCCCGCCGTAACCGCTCCCGCGCCAATTTGCCGGATATAAGCCCGATAGATGGCCGCAGCCGTATCGGTGAAGGTGTGGGTTGCCGGATTCCAGCCGCCCGGCCCGCCCGCCGTTTGTAAGTTGGCCAGATACCCGAGTTTCTGAAGTTGCAGCGCAATGGTATCGCCCGGCACCACCGATGCCAGTAACGGAATCAGGCCCAGCCATGCCAGAATACCCCCGCCAACCAGCACCGCCGAAATACGAAACCCAATAATGTAGCCCACGCCTAAGTACTCAGGCGTGATTTCGCCCGCAACCTGCGCCGACGGGAAATAGCGATTCGTTTGTGTCGTGGCCCAAACGGGCACTTCGGCAATGACGTGCAGCACTTTTTGCAGCAACGCATACAGCAGCGCGACGCCCAGCCCCTGGTAGGCCGTTTTCGCAAAATCGCCCCCTTTCTCGCCCGCAATCAGCACCGACGCGCAGGCCGTCCCTTCGGGGTAGGGCAACGTACCATGTTCCTGCACAATGAGGGACCGGCGCAGCGGAATCATCATCAGCGTACCGATTAATCCGCCCAGAATCGCCAGTGTCAGGATTGTCCAGTAATTGAAAAAATCAGCCCCGCTCCCATTGGTCAGAAACAGAAAACCCGGCATCGTAAATACCACGCCCGACGCAATACTCTCGCCCGCCGAGCCGGTTGTTTGAATGATGTTATTTTCGAGAATGGTTGTATTTAGGAACCGTCGCCCCAGCGAAATGGCCAATACAGCGATGGGAATGGACGCCGATACCGACAGCCCAGCTTTGAGGGATAAATAGACGGTTGCGGCTCCGAACAATACGCCAAACACCGACCCGGTGATGATAGCTTTGAGCGTGAACTCGGCGGGAGATTCCGTTGCGGGTACGAACGGCTTATGAACAGGAGAGGTTGGAGACATAGTCTTACGGTTTGTCAGGCTCGTTACTGAGCATCACAAAGTAAGACATTCAGGACATATACCCAATTTTACTGAATTGACCGGGTCGTGTATTGGTCCATTAGATCGCTCGGATGAATTTCGAGCACGTTCGCTAAAACCAGCAGCACAAGCGTTCGGGAGGCAATCCGGCGCGAAATTCCGGCAATTGATGCGAACAAATCGACCGTAATACTGGCATGCTCGCCGAGGTGCTGCATGAGTTTGTGTTCCTTCTCGCCGTAGTTAAACCGAATGTCGCGTTCGGCTTGCTCGCCTTTCAGGATTTCGCGCACTTCGCGGCTTGCCTGCACCGATTTGTCGGCTACGCGGACGTACGCTTTTTTGTTGTCGGGGTCGGCGGGGTCAGGAATGATGTAATGGGGGCGCGTTGCGCTTCGGGGTACGCGAATCACGAGAACTTCGCGCTCATCGTAGAGTTGGACGCGCTCGATGGTGTAGGAAATACGCGGAAAACAGAATTTGTTGATGGCCCGGACGAGCAGGTATTCGTCCTCATCGGCATACTTGAGTCCCGGAATTTTCTTGTCGTCACCAACGCCGATAAGCATAATTCCGCCGTTTGTATTAGCGAAAGCGACCACGCCCCGGATAATTTTCTCGGGATGATTTGTTTTCAGCTTGAACTCTAAATTGCTACCCTCTCCCCGTCTGACCAGGTTCTTGAGTGCCTGATAGTCCATAACCGATGGGTTCATCTGGTTGAGCACTGACTTGTGATAAATATACGGCTTTTAAATAAACTTGCAAGTTTTCTGTCCGTATGTCTATTTTACGTTAAAAACCGGGCCTATTTCTGTCAACTTTTCGTTACAACAAACCGTTAGTGACATAGATAATTTGCCGATTACTATTCATGTTCTGTTAACTAAGAAACACAAAAATGCTGGTAAACGTTGCTTTGGTTCTGGGGACTTTCCTGTTTATGGAAGGCGTTGCGTGGTTCACCCACAAATACGTCATGCACGGTTTTTTGTGGAGCTGGCACCGCGACCACCACAATCACCATGCCGGCGTTTTTGAGATAAACGATTTGTTTGCGGTTGTCTTTAGCCTGACGGCCATCTCCCTGATTCTTGTTGGTGTTGAAGTTCCTGAATTTTCCTATCTGACATGGATTGGTGCGGGAGTGACGCTGTACGGCTTGTTTTATTTCATTTTCCATGACGTAATCGTCCATCGCCGGGTGAAAATAAAAGTAGACACCAGTGCCCGGTATATGCAACGGATTATGCGGGCGCACTACATCCACCACAAAGTACATTCAAAAGAAGGAGCCGAAGCATTTGGGTTTCTTTACGCCCCTAAAAAATATGACCGGCCCGTTAGAAGCGAAGCGAAAGCAGCCGAAACGAACTCAACCGTTTAACGTACTGACGGTCCAGAAATAGTTAAGCTAAAAAAGGCGTAATCCGAATTACTGGATACGCCTTTTTTAATAACCGATAAACCGGGCAACTCAATATTCGTCTTCGTTGAAAAAGAAGTCGTCTTTGGTTGGATAGTCCGGCCAGATTTCTTCGATGCTCTCGTAAGGCTGTCCGTCGTCTTCGAGTTCCTGAAGGTTCTCAACGACTTCGAGCGGGGCACCGGAGCGAATCGAGTAGTCGATTAATTCGTCTTTTGTGGCGGGCCAGGGAGCATCTTCCAGATAGGATGCCAGTTCGAGTGTCCAGTACATAGTGTGTCCGATATTTTGATGACTATTTTCTCAATAAGGGTGCAAAAGTAAAAAAACCGTTAATATCCAAGCTCTTTTTTGTAAAAATGTTCTTAGCTGTTCGTATAACAGGATTTAGGCCATTAACGCATATAACCGGCGTTTGTTTCTATTCCGGCAAATAAACCAATTATTTTGTTTATTTAGATAGGACTGTTATGGGTCGATAATTTATTTATTTCCTGTGTCTGTCATCGTACCAGCCAACCCAATTTTAGTCAAAATAAAGAATTTATGCAGATTGAAGTGTGTGCCTATTCGCTCGCGTCCTGCCTGACAGCGCAACGGGCCGGAGCCAGCCGAGTTGAACTGTGTGGTGGGATGGCAGAAGGCGGAACGACGCCCAGCGCGGGGCTTATTCAACTCGCCCATCAGCAGTTGAGCATCCCTTTGTATGTAATGATTCGGCCACGCGGGGGTGATTTTTTATATACCGAAAGTGAGTATGCGGTCATGCAGGCCGATATACGTCTGGCTAAGGCAGCCGGAGCGGATGGCATGGTTTTGGGTATTTTGCGGGCTGATGGCACAGTAAATGAAGCACAAACCCACCAGTTGGTCGAACTCGCCAAGCCATTACCCGTTACATTCCACCGTGCGTTCGATATGACCTGCGACCCGCTCGAAGCCCTTGAAGCCGTAATCCGTACGGGTGCCGTTCGGATTCTTACCTCCGGTATGCACCAAACCGCCGAAGCGGGTTTAGTTATAATCAGGCAGTTAGCCGAACAGGCATCCGGGCGTATCGAAATTATGGCCGGGGCTGGCGTAAATGTGCAGAACGCACAGCAACTTGTAAAGGCGGGTGTGGATGCCCTGCATTTAAGCGGCAGTCAGAAAGAAGAAAGCAGCATGATTTTCCGGCAACCGTCCGTTTCCATGACCTCAACCCTCCCCGGCGAGTATGATCGCATTGAGGCTGATGAGGAAAAAATACGTGAGGTGGTAAACCGAACCAGAACGCTCACAACACAATTGCCCGATTTCCTGAGATAAACACCCGGTCACTGAAAACTAATTTCAACGCCTGCGAAAGCACGATCTTCTCTACGTCCTTGCCTTCGGTTGCCATATCGGCGGCTGTATGCCGATGGTCTACGTCTTTCACACTTTGGGCAATAATTGGCCCTTCGTCGAGGTCGTTGTTGACAAAATGGGCCGTTGCGCCAATAATTTTCACACCCCGCTCGTAGGCTTGCCGGTACGGATTGGCCCCCACAAAGGCGGGCAAAAACGAATGGTGAATATTGATAATCCGGTTCGGAAAATGCTGCACAAACCCGGCGGTCAATACACGCATGTATTTGGCTAAGACAAGGTATTCCGGCTCATAAATAGCCAGTGTCCGCAATATAGCCTCTTCATGTTCTTCGCGGGTTTTGCCCTCATGCGAGATGTAATGAAACGGAATACCGAACTTGCTCACTAACGGTTGCAACGTATTGTAATTGCTGATAACGGCCAGAATATCAGCTTCTAACTCATCAAACGCATACCGAATTAGTAATTCTCCGAGGCAGTGATGTTCTTTAGTAACCATCACCACAATGTTCTTCTTACGCTTGGGATTCAGGCGAAACGTAATACCCGAATGACCAACTGTACCGGTGTCGGCTTGGGCGTCTGCGGTGGGTAAGGTTGTCTGCAATTCAGTCAGCAAAGCCGCATTGTCGAATGTGCCTTCAAACTCCGTCCGCATGAAAAACCGGCCCGACGGGCTAACGTATTCATCATTGTGAATAACGTTTAGATTGTGACGATACAACACGCCGGTTACGTGATAAATAAGGCCCTTTTTATCGGGGCCATCCATAAGCAAAATGTGTTTATCGGGAACGGCCATACATGGTTTGGAATAAATCAGCTAAAAGTAGTAAATGCCCGGCTTTAATTCCTTTATTTTGAGCCGTAAGCTTATCATCTATGGTGAATCGACGTCGTTTTCTAACCCTTAGCTCGCTGGCCGGGCTGTTTTCTTCGCTCTCGTTTGGTGCTGCCAGACGTGGAAGTAATAGCCTGATTAACAGCGCATCAGTTCCTGCTCCCACTCCGCCAAACCCCGCGCCATTGGTTATTTCGACCTGGAAACAACCCAAAGCGAACGCAGCCGCTCAGGCCGTACTCGACCGGGGCGGACGGGCCTTAGATGCCGTTGAAGCCGGGGTGCGCGTTCCCGAAGCGGACCCCGACGACATGAGCGTTGGCTACGGAGGTCGGCCCGACCGCGATGGTCACGTTACGCTCGATGCCTGCATTATGGACGAGAAAGGCAATGCTGGTTCGGTCACGTTTCTCGAACAGATTATGCACCCCATTTCGGTGGCGCGGGCGGTTATGGAAAAAACACCGCACGTTATGCTTAGTGGCGAAGGTGCTTTAAATTTCGCGCTTTCTCAGGGCTTCAAAAAAGAGAATTTACTTACGAAAAAAGCAGAAAAAGAGTGGCGGGAGTGGCTCAAAACAGCTAACTATAAACCCATCGCCAACATTGAGCGGCACGACACCATCGGCATGTTAGCGATTGATAATGAGGGGAATATTTCCGGTGCCTGTACTACCAGCGGCCTTGCCTACAAAATGCGAGGACGCGTTGGCGACTCGCCGATTATCGGTGCGGGGCTGTTTGTCGATAATGAGATTGGCGGAGCCTGCGCCACCGGTTTGGGTGAGTTAGTGATGCGCACGTGTGGCTCATTTTTAGTTGTCGAACTCATGCGGCAGGGACGGACGCCCCAGCAGGCTTGCGAAGAAGCGGCCCTACGCATTGTTAACCGACAGGAATTCAAGGACATACAGGTTGGCTTTCTGGCCGTGAACAAGCGGGGTGAACACGGCGCATTCAGTATTCAGCCGGGTTTCAACTACACGCTGTCACAGAATAAAAAGACCGACGTGACCAACGCCAGATCCTATTTGAAATAAACAAGTTTTTCTTTTATTGTTTATAGTGCTTACTTGCCCCCCGAAGACTCGGTCCTTATCACATTATCCAACGAGCCAAACCCATTACTAATTTGGAAGCGGTATTTTCAACAACGAAGCGGAAGTTACTACTCGAAGTCGCCTGGGAGGTGTGCAATCAGGTAGGTGGAATTTATACGGTTATTCGGTCGAAAGTGCCAGCAATGGTCGACAAGTGGGACGATAACTACGTGGCCCTGGGGCCTTATTTCCCGCAGCGGGCTGCTGCCGAATTTGAACCCATTACCGAATCGGATGAAACAGAAATTGGGCAGACTGTTCGCAAAATGCGCCAGTTGGGTTATACCGTTGAGTATGGCTATTGGCTCGTTACGGGTCGCCCGCGCGTTGTGCTGTTCGACATTAGTACCATTACCGTCGCCCAGCTAAATGAGATAAAAACGCAGCTTTGGCTTAACCACCAGCTTTCGACGCTAAACATTGAAGACCTTGTTAACCAGACAATTGCCTTTGGCGAGATGGTTCGGGTATTCATTTCGCTCTTAGCCGAAGATCACGCCAAACGGGTTGATTTTGTAGCCCATTTTCACGAATGGATGGCGAGTACCGGGCTGCCCGATTTGCGCCGGAATAACGTTAAAGTGGCGACTATTTTCACAACCCACGCAACCATGCTTGGGCGGTATCTGGCCCAGAACGAGCCGGGATTTTATGGTAAACTGCCCTTTTTCGACTGGAAACGCGAAGCCCAGCATTACGGCATCGAAACGCAGGCGACCATTGAGCGACTGGCGGCTCTCCAATCCCACGTTTTCACAACCGTCAGCGACGTAACAGCCCGCGAGTGTGAAGTTTTTCTGGGTCGAAATCCTGATTTAGTCTTACCAAACGGCCTGAACGTCACGCGGTTTGCGGCTGTCCATGAGTTTCAGAACCTGCATGTTCGGTATAAGCAGAAGATCCATGAATTTGTGATGGGTCACTTTTTTCAGAGTTATTCATTCGACCTCGAAAAAACCCTGTATTTCTTCACATCGGGGCGTTTCGAGTTTTCCAACAAAGGCTATGACCTTACGCTCGAAGCCCTCGCCCGCCTGAACTTCCGAATGCGGGAGGCCGGTATGGACATGACCGTTATCATGTTCATGGTTACAAAACAGCCATACACCTCTATCAATCCTGAGGTATTGCACTCGCGGGCTTTACTCGACGAGATTCAGGAAACGTGCGAAAGCATAGAAAAACAGGTTGGCGAGCGTCTTTTTCAGGCAGCCGCATCTGATGCACAGGGCACAACCTTACCCGACCTGAATAAGTTTGTCGATGAATATTGGCGACTCCGTCTCCGCCGGACGGTGCAAAGCTGGAAAACCAAGCACCTGCCGCCGTTTGTGACCCATAATCTGGTACAGGAGGACGACATGACCCGGTTTATCCGCAAAGCCAACTTAGTGAACAATGAATTTGACCGGGTAAAAATCGTCTATCACCCCGATTTCATTGCGTCGACCAATCCGCTGTTCGGCTTAGATTACAGCCAGTTCGTGCGGGGCTGTCACCTCGGCGTGTTCCCGAGTTATTACGAACCCTGGGGCTACACGCCATTGGAATGCGTTGTGCGGGGCATTCCAACCGTAACGAGCGATCAGTCGGGTTTCGGCGATTTTATCATGCAAATCATGCGCGATTACGAAAACCGGGGTATTTACGTGATTAACCGCCGGACGCAGAATTTCAACGAAGCCGCCGACCAGTTAGCCGACGTACTGTATCGATTCGTCACCATGTCCCAGCGCGACCGTATTCAGCAGCGAAACCGAGTCGAGAGCATCGCCGATGTGTTTGATTGGAACAGCCTTCGCTCCTACTACGACACCGCCCATGATTTGGCCTTAAAACGGAAGAAATTCTAATTGGTTTTATTGTTTGTGGTTTGTCGTTCGTAGCGGTATGCTATACACAGCCAAATTGTCTTCGTACTGACGACTAACCACAAACGGCAAAACTCTTTTCTATGATCAAAATCGGCATCATAAACGTTTCGGACCGGGCCAGTGCGGGTATTTATGAGGACATTCCGGGGAAAGCCGTTGTTGGTTTTTTAACCGAATGGCTTAGCTGCGATTGGCAACCTGTGTACCGCATTATTCCCGATGAGCAGGACCAGCTCGAAGCCACACTAATTGAACTGGCCGACGCAGAGAGTTGCTGTTTAGTGGTAACCACAGGTGGCACCGGCCCGGCCCTCCGCGACGTAACACCCGAAGCGACCGAAGCCGTTTGCCAGAAAATGATGCCCGGCTTCGGCGAATTGATGCGGCAGGAAAGCCTGAAATACGTACCAACGGCCATCTTATCGCGCCAAACGGCAGGGATTCACAATCAGACGCTCATCCTAAACCTGCCCGGCAAACCCAAAGCCATCGGGCAATGTCTCTCGGTGGTATTTCCTGCCATTCCCTATTGCATCGACCTCATTGGTGGCCCCTTCCTGACCACGAACGAAGATAAGATGACTGTCTTCAGGCCGAAATAACGTACCCACGGGCTTCAGCCCGTGTTTTACAGTCGTAGATAAACCATCAAAAACACGGGCTGAAGCCCGTGGGTACGTTAGTTGGGAAAGCTCACTTTTCCCATCGTAACCGTGGGAACACCCTGCCGGTTGCCAAACGAGGTTGTTCCGCCAACTAAACTTTCGTTCGCCAAAACAGCGAACAGAACGGCTTCTTTGGCGTCGCCGTTAATACCGAGTTCGTTTGTTCGGCCAAATGTACAATTGGGCAGTAAGGTCTGTAATCGGCTGGTTAGTTCGGGGTTGTGTGCTCCGCCCCCGCTCATGTAGATTCGCGGTCCGGCGGTCCGGTACGTTTCGCCTTCGCGCATAACACGCTCAATAGCCTCAACAATGGTATCGGCACTGAACTGGACGAGCGTTGCCATCAGGTCGGCGGGGAGCAGATTTATTGTTCGGCTGCGGGTTTGTGCTTCCTCAACGTATTTACTGTTAAACACTTCGGGACCGGTTGTCTTTGGGAAGTGAGCATCGAAAAATGGGTTCGTTTTCAACGCACGGAGCAAGTCGGCATTCACCTGACCTTGGGCCGCCAGTTTACCATCTTCGTCATAGGCTTTGTTCAGAAACTTCCGGGCGTAAGCGTCTAAAAGTGTGTTACCCGGCCCCGTGTCGGTGGTGAAAACATGGCTGGCATCGCCATCGGCGGGTAGATACGTGAAGTTGGCAATACCGCCCATGTTGAGCAGAATCCGGTTTTCTCCTTTATCTGAGAACATGAAATAATCGCCGTAAACAGCCAATGGAGCACCCTCGCCCCCATGCGCTACGTGTTTCTGCCGGAAATCGCTGAATGTAATAATCCCCGTTACAGCCGCCACATGGTCGCCGTCGCCAATTTGAAGCGTAGCATTCGGGAACGTATCGCGCTGGTGCTGACTTTTGGGAGCGTGGTAAACCGTCTGTCCATGACTGGCAACAATGTCCACCGCGCTGGGTTCGATTTCCCAATCATGCAAACAGGCGAGAATCATCTGGCCATGCAACCGCCCAATGTACGGATTCAGCAAACATAACTTTTCAAATTCGATGTGTGTTTTCGCGAAAATGGTCCGAATTTCATCTTTCAGATTATCATCATACGGCACCGTAGCGAAGCGTTCGAGCGTGACGGCGGTATCGGGTCCACTGCCCGAAATACGGCAAAGGGCAACGTCGAGACCATCGAGTGAGGTACCGGACATAAGGCCAATAATTCGACGTTGAGGCTTTTGGGCAATCGAATAAAGGTGTTGAATTTGTGAATTCATGGTAGATTTATAGGTCGCTGTTTGGTGTTTACCGTTAATTTGTGTGCGGATTGGGTTGCATTTCAGATGTCGTACAGATGTCATCTTTTGGGGGTCATTAAAATGTAAAGATGACATCTGTACGACATCTGAAATGCAACCCCGGATTATTGACCCTTATGGCCGTAAACTACCGAACACAGTGAACCATAAACCACAAACCGAATGGATTTTTGGGGTGATGAGCAATTTTCTTTTTTTGAGAGTATTTTATTTTCTGCGATAGGCCAGCCGGTTCAGGTTATCGAAACGCAGTTTTTATCAGGCGGCAATATCAATACATCGGCTCAGGTATTTTCGTCGGAAGGCGTTTTTTTTGTCAAATGGAATCAGATGGAGGTTTCCTCCGGTGAGCAATCCAATATGTTTGCTCAGGAAGCCAGAGGCCTGGATTTACTTCGCCAGACGGACGCCCTGCACATTCCGCAGGTAATCGGGCACGGCCATCAGTTGGATAAGTCATACCTGATTCTGGAATACGTTGATCCCGGCAAGCCCAGCAACGACTATTGGGAATCGCTGGGTCAGTCACTGGCGGTGCTTCATTCGCATACACAACCCCTTTTCGGTCTGAGTTTCGATAATTACATCGGCACCTTACCCCAAGATAACACACTGACAGCAAATGGGTTAGAATTTTTCTTTAACCATCGGTTGCTGCCCCAGGCTGGATTAGCATTCTATAAAGATCTGCTGTCCAAATCAACCTACGACGCGCTGTTTCGGCTTCGCAATCGATTACCCGACCTGATTCCGAATGAGCGACCCGCATTGCTTCACGGCGATTTGTGGTCAGGCAATATATTAGTGAATGAAACCGGTCAACCCGCCCTGATTGACCCGGCGGTTTATTACGGTTTCCGCGAGGCAGAACTGGCTTTTACCAAATTGTTCGCCGGTTTCGACAGCCGTTTTTATGATGCCTACGACGAAGCCTTCCCGCTTCAGGATGGTTTCGACGAGCGCGTAGCCATCTATAATCTGTATCCGCTGCTCGTCCATGTGAATCTGTTTGGCTCCGGTTACGTTAGTGGCGTAGAACGAATATTGAAACAGTTTTAATGAGTTAGTAAGTAGTAAGTTGGTAAGTAGTAAGTTGGTAAGTGGCTATCGCGAACGTTATACATCTGCGTCAGCTACTTACCGACTTACTGACTTACTCCTTACCAACTTGCTAACTGCTTTTTATGGAAATTACTTCTTTCGAGCAGTTCGAGTTGAACCGGCAGTTGCTTAATGCCGTAGCCGAACTCGGTTATACAGAGCCGACACCGATCCAAAAACAAACGATTCCGTTAAGTCTGGGTAATCATGACGTGCTGGGTATTGCTCAAACAGGCACCGGCAAAACGGCGGCTTATCTGTTACCGCTTCTGATGAAAATCAAGTACGCACAGGGCTCAAATCCGCGTGCCTTGATTCTGGCTCCCACGCGCGAACTCGTCATGCAGATCAATCAGGCTGTCAGCGAGTTAGGCAAATATACCGACCTGCGTCACCTGGCTCTTTTCGGCGGACTCGGACCAAAAACACAGATTGAAACCCTTCGCAAAGGGGTCGATATTCTGGTGGCAACCCCCGGCCGATTTATGGATTTGTACCGGCTGGGCGAGATTGTGACGAAAGATATTCGCACGATGGTACTCGACGAAGCCGATAAAATGATGGATATGGGATTTATGCCCCAAATCAGGTCTATTCTGGAAGTTATTCCGAGCAAGCGGCAAAACCTGTTATTTTCCGCCACGTTCGGTGGACGGGTTGAGCGGCTATCCGGCGAGTTTCTGGAAGCACCGATTAAAGTGGAAGTGACGCCCCAGGCATCGACGGCGGAGATGGTTAGTCAGGTAATTTATGAGACACCGAACTTCCGCACGAAAATCAATATGTTGGATTATCTGATCAGCAAAGACTCATTCCAGCGGGTCATTATTTTCACCCGCACGAAGGGCAGTGCCGATAATATTTATAAATTTCTGGCCCGGAAAGTGGTCGAAACGGCTCAGATTCGGGTCATTCACGCTAACAAAGGACAAAACACACGCATCAACGCGATGGACGCGTTTAAAGAAGGTAATGTTCAGGTGTTGGTGGCAACAGATGTGGCCTCACGGGGTATTGACGTAGCGGAAGTGAGCCACGTAATCAATTTTGACCTCCCGCTGATTTACGAAGACTATGTCCACCGCATTGGCCGGACGGGACGCGCCAACCATACGGGCGAGGCTATTACGTTTCTGACGATGGCCGAAGAATATCACGTTCAGAAAATCGAGCGGATCATACGCATGACCATTCCCCGGTTGCCACTTCCCCCACAGGTTGAGGTTGTTGAAACGCCTTTCGATGAACAACAGGCCATGTTGCGCGAAATTGACGAGCAGCGACGCAAAGATGACCCGACATTTTTGGGTGCTTTTCACGAAAAGAAAGGCAAAAATGCCACTACCGGCAAGGGTCGACTGAAAGCCAAACTACCGGGTGCAACAAAAGCGGCATCAGCGAGTAGCGCAACGCGTCCGGGTGGGTTCACCCGTAAATATGGCGGATCGGTAATTAATAAATCGGGTGGAGCCAAGCGATCCGGGCCACGCGGAGGACGCCGGTAATTGGCCCGGAATGTACTAACTTGGATTCCCATTTCGTTTTATCGAGACAAAACCCCTGGTATAGTACTTTCTATGAGCGTACGGATCAATCTGATACAGTGGACTTTAGTTGTTTTACCCTTTTTAGCGGTAGCTCAGCCAAAGCAACTTATTATATCGGCGCGTTCGGGCGATTCGGTTAGGCAGACCCGTGCCACGCAAACTCCTGCCGGGTCTGCTGTACAACCTGCTGAAGTGACACCTGCTGATGCAACAGAAACGCTTAGTGGGCCTGTAAATACCTTGCCTTTGTTTGGGGAACGGCCCAAGTCAGCCGCCCAGATTGACGAAGAAATTCATTTTTTGAACGACTGCGACCGCAACTTTGCTACTCGCCCCGAAGCCAGTGAGTTTTTTGCGGCCCGTGGCTGGGATTATGTGGCAGACGGTCAGTTAGACACGGCCGCTTACCGCTTCAATCTGTCATGGCTGCTCAATCCCCAAAATCCAGATGCCTTCTGGGGTTTGGGTGTCGTGTCTTACCAGAAAAATCAGTTGTCGGCTGCGATTCGGATGCTGAAAAGAGGGCTGGCTGTAGCCGATAGCAACACCGTGTTAATGACGGACTTAGCTACGGTAGAGATTAAGCATTACCAGGAGAAACCGAGCAGCGATCTATTAAACGAAGCCGAAGGGTATTTACAGCGGGCGGTATCCATTAATCCGGCAAGTGCGCCTTCCCTTCAAAAGTTATCCGTTGTTTATTTTCTGAAGGCCGACTACCCAAAAGCGTGGGACTACTTTCATCAGGCCCGTAACCTCGACCTGGCTGTTCTCGACATTGGTTACCTCAACGAACTGCTGGCCAAACAACCCGACCCAAAGGGTGTATTTAAGTGAAGTGAGTGTAGTTAGTAAAAAGTGAAGTGGTGTAGTTAGTTGTAATGAACATACTACACTCATTACACCCACTTAACCAGTTTACCAATTTCTAATTCTCCGTTTCCTCTTCCTGCACCACTTTTTCCTTCGCGCGTTCGTAGGTCACTTTGCCTTTTTCGTCCCATTCCGTGATGGTATACGACTGAAAATCAGCGTCCCATTGATCGCTGGCATACTGTGTGAGTTTCCGCCGTAACCGCCGACCGCTGGCATTGACGGGGTAAAATTCTGTCCACCGGCCTACCTTTACGCCATTGTCATATTTCCCTTCTTCTGCCAATAACCCATTTTCGTAAAAAGCCATGTAGGTGCCTTTCACTTTGCCGTATTCCATCGGGACAATCTCTTTTATTTTACGATGGGTCGAATCGTAAAAGACCAACCGCGACTCTGCCGGAACGCCCTGATGCCAACGGCTTTTATCGACCAGCATGAATTTACTATCGTATTTCTCCCACCGGCCATCTTTCATACCGGCATAGTAATTCCCCTCCTCGACCAGATCGCCGTTTTGATAGCGTTTGTATGGTCCATGCAGCAACAAACCTGTGCCTTCGTCTTTTACAAGCGAACTGGTAACGCGGGCCGATTTCTGAAAATAGCGGAACACCTCCCGAACATAGGGATGTGGTTTAGCCGCATCGTTGTCGCGCAGGACATAAAATTCTTCGACAACAGTCCGGTCGCCACTACCGAATTTGGTATAAGCTTTGACCATCGACAAGCCCTCATATTCTGTCTTTGAGAGTTTCTGTTTGCTTTTCCGGTCGGCCTTTATCTTTTTTAACTGTTTGACTTTTAGGCCTAAATCAGGCATAATGCCGGCCAGATAGGCATCCTTTTGCTCTTTCAAGGATGACATGCTGGGTAATCCGAGCGTTGTCAGCGAAGCAGGACCGGACGCGCCCGATGGAGCCAAAACAGGCTTCGATGCGGTGGTGAGTGATGCCGGACCTGATGCCGTTGGTTGTGCCCCCACGGCAGATCCAACAAGTGCGGTTAGTAAGAATATAAAAATCAGTCGTTTCAAAGTAGTGGCAAACATGGCATAAGCAAACGATTGGTGCCTGAAGTTTGTTAATTTTGCAACGCTGTACGAAGCAGTATTATTTTGTTCAACTACCCGCCAACCTTCCTGGCCGTACGTTTTATACTCAATTACCGTGGAAAAACACGCTCGCATTTATGTTGCCGGACACCGGGGTATGGTCGGTTCGGCACTTGTTCGTAAACTTCAGGCTGAAGGGTTTACCAATTTACTCACCCGTACGTCATCGGAACTTGACCTACGCAGTCAGGCTGCGGTTTCTGCCTTTTTTGAGGAAGAGCAGCCTGATTATGTATTCCTGGCCGCAGCGAAAGTAGGTGGTATTCTGGCTAATAACATCTATCGTGCCGAATTTCTGTATGATAACCTGCTGATCGAAGCCAACATCATTCACAGTGCTTATCAGACAGATGTTAAGAAGTTGCTGTTTCTTGGCTCATCCTGTATTTATCCGAAACTGGCTCCGCAGCCACTTAAGGAAGAATACCTGCTGAGTGGCTATCTTGAAGAGACAAATGAGCCGTATGCCATCGCTAAAATTACCGGCATTAAGCTTTGCGAAGCCTATCGGAGCCAATATGGCTGCAATTTCATCTCGGCCATGCCAACGAATCTGTATGGCCCAAACGATAATTATGACTTGCAAGGCTCGCATGTACTACCAGCCCTGATTCGGAAGTTTCATGAGGCTAAAATCAACGCCCAACCGGCTGTGGAAGTTTGGGGAACCGGCTCGCCAAAACGTGAGTTTCTTCATGCCGACGACCTCGCCGATGCCTGCTTTTTTCTGATGGAACAGTACGATGACGCTCTTTTCGTCAATATAGGTACGGGCGAGGACGTAACCATTCGGGAAGTAGCCGAACTGATTAAGGAAATCGTAGGCTTCGAGGGCGAACTCCGCTGGAACACGGACAGACCCGATGGTACACCCCGCAAACTGATGGACGTGTCGCGCCTGCATAATCTGGGTTGGAAACACACCACCGAGTTAAAAGAAGGTCTCGAACGAACGTATCAGGATTTTTTGGCGAATGAGGTGTTGTATGTTGAGTAGTTTTTAGTGAAATAGGTGGCGTAAGTGCAGTAAGACTATTCGTGAACCTTACTGCACTTACGCCACCTATTTCACTAAGTACATTGGTCTACAATTTCTTTGCCGGGTTGCCGAACACGGTGGCCCCGTCATCAACATTCTCGACAACGACCGAACCGGCTCCAATCCGGGCGTTTTTGCCGATGGTTATACCGGCCACAATCGTTACACCGGAACCGATAAAGGCACTTTCCCCAACTGTCACGCCACTATTAATCAGGCTGCCCGTACCCACCTGAACGTAATCGCCGAGTTTGGCCTGACTCTCAATAATCACGCCCGACTGAATGATGCAGTGCTGTCCTACTTCGGCAAATGGGTTTACAATAGCGCGGGCAGCAATCAGGTTACCATGCCCAATGGTGGCGAGTGCAGATACGGTAGCCGTATCGTGAATGGCGTTGACCGGCTGCACTTTGCGTCGTTCATTCAGCATTTTGACTAACCGCTTGCGAACCCGCCCATCGCCAATAGCGACAAAGGCTTCGCACTTTTGCCCGACCAGTTTCAGAAATCCATCGTCGTCAGTTTCACCGAGTACCGACACGTCACTGAACTCCTTCCCGTGCAGGTCTTTATTATCATCTAACAAGCCAAATACGACTACGTTATTGCGTTGAAACAGGTCTAATGCCGTAAGGCCTAAGCTCCCTGCACCGAAAATAAGGACTGGATTCTCCATTTATCGTGATTTTGTTAAGTCAATGTGAACTAATATTCATATAGGCTTATAATATTGGCAATTTGGTAACACTTAGGTAAATCCTACTTCATGTCTGAATAGTAGCTTCGTTCATGAAATTAGGTACGCAGTTCCGAACGATTGTTCTGTCCGATATTCACTTAGGTACGGCTGGATCGAAAGCTAAAGAAGCCACTGAATTCCTGCGCAACTACTCCTGCCAGAAACTAATTCTCAACGGCGACATCATTGACGGCTGGCAACTGAAGCAGTACGGAACCTGGAAAAAGAAACACACCGCCTTTTTTAAAACGGTTTTAAAGCAAATCGTTCATTACGATACGAAAGTTATTTATCTGCGCGGTAATCACGACGATTTTCTGGATCAGGTGATGCCGCTCAAAGTCGGTAAAAACTTTTCGATTAGGAAAGATTATGTACTGACTTCCGGTGCCAAAAAGTTCTACGTTACCCACGGCGACGTATTCGATTCCATTACCTCACAAATGAAATGGCTGGCCTATCTGGGCGATGTAGGCTACACGTTTCTGCTCTGGGTCAATAAGTTCTATAACCAGTACCGCACCTGGCGGGGGCTGCCGTATTATTCGCTTTCTCAGCAAGTTAAATCCCGTATAAAACAGGCCGTTAGCTACATCTCCGATTACGAGCAGAAGTTAACCGAGCTGGCCCGTGCCCGCAGTTGCGACGGGGTTATTTGCGGTCATATTCATCAGCCTGCCATCCGTAATATCGACGGAATTATTTACATGAACTCCGGCGATTGGGTTGAGTCACTGAGTGCGCTGGTCGAGGACCATAGCGGCAACTGGAGCCTGCTCTATTACACGTCCGATATAGATGAGGATGTAAGTCCACCAACGCCGACCTCATCCCAGATAGTAACGAATACTAAACTGTCGGTTCAGACCCATTAATTCCTGTTGCATTATGCGCGTTTTATTTTTAGTACAAGGCGAAGGCCGGGGACACCTGACGCAAGCGTTGTCGTTGGCGCAGATTCTGCAAATTGCTGGCCATAAGGTAGTTGGGGCAATTGTTGGCGTAACGCCTGAGCGGAGTGTTCCGGCCTTTTTCAGCGAGAAATTCAAGGCTCCCATCACACCAATTTTCAGTCCCGGTCTGGTTTACAATGCAGGCACAAACGCTCTTGAGCCACTTAAAACTACCATTAATGCCATTAAAACCATGCGTCCGTTCTGGCGCAGCCTGAAACAGGTACGGGACCAAATCGAAAACCAGCGACCCGATGTGGTCGTTAATTTTTATGAAATGCTGGGTGGAATAACGTATGCCCTATTGCGGCCATCGGTTCCGATGGTGTGCATTGCGCATCAGTACATGGCATTTCATCCTGATTTTCAGCGGCCAAAGGGGCAGTGGTTCTATGAGCAGGCCTTTAAACTCAACACCCGGCTAACGTGTTTCGGCGCACAGGCACTGCTCGCGCTCTCGTTCGACAAGCAACCCGACGAACCCCGCGAACGGCTACGCGTAGTGCCGCCCCTGCTGCGTCAGGAAGTAACCGAACTCAAACCCACGTCGGGTGATTCTCTGCTGGCCTATGTTACACAAGCCGGCCTTACGAGTGAACTGTTAAAAGCTCATCAACACCATCCGGGTGTTCGGATTGATGCTTTCCACGCCAACGCCACCGGCCCAAATGAGGTAGTTGATGACACACTGACGTATCATGCCATCGACGGGAAACGTTTTCTGGAGTTCATGGCCCACTGTAAAGCCATCGTCACTACAGCGGGTTTTGAGTCGGTTTGCGAAGCGGCTTATCTGGGCAAACCCGCCCTCATGATTCCGCAACCCAATCACTTCGAGCAGGCGTGTAATGCCATTGACGGACAACGGGCCGGGGTTGGGATTGCATCAGACCGTTTTGACCTCAACCAGTTAATGGCCTATATTCCTGAACACAATGCGGCCGTAAGCGAGCAATTCAGAGCGTGGCACGCGCAGGGTTATTTTCTGTTTCTGGCGGCTCTGAACCGGGCTGCTACACCAACGAGCAAACCATCCTCGTCGGGTGGCTTCTTCTGGACGCGTGTCCGGCATTTGCTGCGGTCATAGTTGATACAGAAACTGCAACGGGTCCGGGTATTGAAATACGTAGTTCGTTGCCTGAGTCAATTTTTCGGGCGAAATAACCTTGTACGGAACAGGTTTTTCGGGCGTAATAAATGTGGGCAATTCATACCCAAAATCGGCACAGCTTTTTCGGTAAATGGCTTCGCGAATTGGGTGTTCCGGTGCAACAGCATTGAACACGCCGGCGATTTCCTGCCGAATCAGGATGTTCAGAATAGCCACAGCGTCGTTTCGGTGGAGATAGTTTACGGGCACGGCACCACTGTCTACCGTTCGTCCAGCCACATATTTACCCGGAATGCGGTCATAGCCCATCAAACCAGCGCAACGCAGCACCGTTATTTTTCGCTCAGGCGCAAGCTGTTGAACCAACTGCTCAGCCTGAACCAGATTGGGAGCGGCCGAAGCGTAGGGCGTCGTCACATCGTCCTCAATGACTACGCGGTTCAGTTCCGGGTAAACCGACGTCGAGCTAACATAAATAATATGCTTCACATCCGACTTACGCAGTGCATCAACCAGATTGTGAACCTGTTGCGGATGATGTGCCACGCCCAATTTTCCGGCTTTGGGCGGAATATCAATGAGTACAGTATCCGTTTGCAGTAAGGCCGCCAAATTGCCAATGGGTTCGGGGTTTAGGCTTAACGGGTGAGCATCAATGCCTTTTTGACGGAGCAGATGCATTTTTTCAGCCGATGTTGTACTGCCTTTTACGCTGTACCGGTTTTGCAGAAGCTGTTCGGCCATGGGTAATCCTAACCAACCACAACCAAGAATTGAAACGACCTGTTGACGCATCAGAAGGTAATACCGAAACTAAGTGTCCGCACATCCGGCCCCTTGCCAACCTGAAAAACCGGGTTCAAATCGTATTTCACAAATAAATTGGTTTTCAGAACACCAACGTGCCCCACCAAGCCGTAGCGAAAATCATTCAGGTAAAAATTTGAGTGATTTCGCTCCACATCGTTATTCGGTCGTTTGATTTTGCTGTAACTATCGAGCCTGTACCCGATAAAGCCCCCAACGCCGAGGTGAAACACCTTCCGTCCCGATGCATTGTAGAAACTCACGCGCGGCACGACCGGCAATTGCAACGCAAATGTTGTTAGCTTCGTTTTCTTTAGCTGTTCACTGGCCGTATTGAACTCTACCTGTGATGCGCCTTTGTTCGCTACTACGTTATTCTCGAACATATAATTGTTCCAAGAGCCTTCGAGCGCGTAATAGAGGCTTAACCGGGCACGTTTGCCATTAATTAACGTTGGTCGCTGGGCGAATGCAATGGCAAAGTAGCGCGATCCCAATGGTTTTGTACCATATAAATCACTCGGATAGACAGCCTGAGTTGATTGAGTCAGAAACGTATTTATACCAATCTGAAAATCGACACTGCGTGCCCACGAAGACGCACTTCGTTTGCTGGTTGTCCGGGTGTAATCGCGCTGGTTGGTTGTTGAACTGGACTGTGTTGTATCGCCTTTGTCGTTGATGACAATCGTGACGCCATTTTTTTTCTTTGTAACAACCAAGACGGTATCTTTCAAAAATCGGTCTCCCTGCTGAGAAATTGCGGTTTCGCCACCCGGCAGAGAATCGAGTTTCATACCCATTTCCCGCACTATCTTGTTCAAATCATAGTTCGACAGGGCTTGAATGCTTGCTTTATCGGGGGCGTAGATGACCATACGGGTCCGGTTTGCAAACCGGATGACCAATGAATCAGCGGTATGGGAAGGCGCGGCTTTCGCTTCTGTTAAGAGAGTTGACCCGATAATTACCGAGGTAACTATATTCAGCAATTTATTCATTGTTTAGCTGATTTATCTTTATCAAAATTGTGTTTGAGGCCATTATAAGCCCGGCCTATCAGACTGGTTTCCACATCACTGTTAGTTTCCCGTGCAAATACATCGCCCTGTTTGATGCGCTTTACCTGCTGCCAAAGGCTATTTCCTTTGGTTTCTTTTTCGGGTTTATCATTCGTCGCTACCGCTGATTTTTCGTCAGCGTCCGTCTTTACTGCCTGCCGGGCCGCCACCAATGCCTCAGGTTCAGAAATGGTGACAACCAATCCCCGCTCCGTAGCCGGAACGGGCTTAACGGTGGGGCTATTTTCTGCTAATTGCTCAGTTGTTCGATTAACAGGTGTTGCAACATCGGGCACAGTTACCGCTTCCTCGACCTTTTCTTCCGTTTTTTTCGCGGGCACTACAGCCAATTCGCTCCCGGATGCCGGAGAAATGGTAAGAACTTTATGCCGGTCAATTGACTTCGGATTGTCATGATCCCGGTTCAGAATAGCCGATTTAGTACTAACGGCGACCTGGCCGATTGTTTCCCGTTGATTTTGCAAATCATGCGTTTTATCGGCTGGCAATGATGCAGACTGAGCATTCGCTGTTGACTCCTGAGACTGCTTTTCCGAGGAAGATGAGGCTGCCTTGTTTGCAGCAATTGGCGTTGTCGTCTCGTTTGATGGCCAATAGAGCCAACCAAACACACAGACCAGCAAGAAACAGGCTGCAATCGCCATGTAACGTTGCATAGCAGGATTTCGCCAGACGCCAATACGCGCTTCTGGCTTACGATGACCCATCTTTGCCTGTAGCCGCTCGAAACCATCGGGACTGGGCGGCAACGAGATACTACCCAGTTTTCGGGCAAATAAGTCGTCAATTGGCGTTTTTTCGGTATGTTTTTTCATAGGTTTCGGCGCGAACGGTCCGGGTTTCCTGTTCCATTTTTTTCAGATTCGTTTGCAGCATCATTCGGGCGCGGCTCAACTGCGACTTCGATGTGCCTTCGGAAATGCCAAGCATCTCCGCAATATCAGCATGGGGGTATCCCTCAATAGCGTATAAATTAAATACCGTTCGGTAACCATCCGGTAACTGATTGACTATCCGCATCAGGTCATTTTCATTCACCGCCGTATCAGCCCATACATAATCGGGTTCGACAGTAACGTCATCAAGGGGTACTTCATGCCGCCACTGCTTTGACTTCCGCAAAAACATCAGCGATTCTGTTACCATAATGCGCCGTATCCAGCCTTCAAAACTACCCTCTTCCCGAAACTGCTCAATCTTATCGAAGACACGCATAAAGCCATCCAGCATTATTTCTTCGGCATCTGCCCGATTCGCGCAATAACGAGTGCATACAGCAAGCATTTTACCGGCATACCGTTCGTAAACGACCTTATGTGCGCGACTTTCGCCCCGCTTCAACGCCACTATTAGCTGCGCTTCAGTCGTAAAAAACGGTATAATTCGAAGCATATTCGTTTAGGTTCAGCAGGAAGATGCGCTACTGGCATGAGTAGGTTGCATGGCTGGCAATTTATTTTAAAAATAAATTGCCCCGCTCCAACAGAGAAAATCTCTATTAATGCGAGGCAGGTAAATGTATGCTAAATTATTCTTACAGCCCTTCTACGTATTTAATACCCGCTACATAGTGCAGCCAGATTACGCGTGATATTCGAAAATTGATTGGAGCAATAATGACCATTACGGGGGCAATAATAGCGGCATATACCCAACCTTCGGGGTCACCCGCGAAGTAAAAAAGGATAAAGCCTAATACTAATGCAACTCCGCCCGAAACAGCATAACTGACGTACATTGCTCCGATAAAATAGCCGGGTTCAATCTCATAGCGCAGGCCACAGTGCGGACACAGCTCATACATTTCGTCGAAGCCCCGTGGAGAATAGAATGGATTTTTAAAAATTTTACCCTTCCTACATCTGGGACATAGCCCTTTTAACGCGGCCTGCGATCTCGATACGTCTTCCATACTCACGTTTGCTATTTCGATACCATAGGTAACCGATAGTGGCTACAATAAGATACGGAATGACCAATAAATAGACAATACCCACATTCAACTGTGAGGCAACGATACTACGGCCATTACTAACAGTGCTTTCTACTGTTCCCCGGCACATAGCACATTGAGCCATTAGGTCAGGCGATAGAATTAGCACACCTATACTCAATAACCATACTTTCCAGCTTCTCATTTCTTTTTCGAGTTAATGGATATAATACGGCTTAATCATCAGATAGACAATTACGCCCGTTACGCTGACATACAACCAGATTGGGAAGGCATATTTTACGGTCTGTTTGTGTCTGGCAATCTGACCACTTAGTGCGAAATAGACCGCCCTTAATACGAACCAGACAACAACAACAGATAATACAATATGTGATACCAACAAAAAGTAATACACTGGCCTTACCCAACCCTGCCCACCAAATGGTGTCGATTCGTTGGTTAAATGGTAGAGCACGTAACTCACTAAAAACAGCGAACCAAATGCAAAAGCCGTCAGCATCGTACGCCTGTGAGCAACAATATTCTTTTGCCGGATAAAGTATAGTCCCACTATTAACAACACCGATGTTATTGAATTAATTACGCCATTCAAATGTGGCAAATAGGTTGTCCAGGTTCCGAGATCAACCTTTTGCCGAATACCCAATAACACGGCTACGGCAATTGGAATAGCTATAGAGAGGATATTTATTATACGATTAGCTTTCTGCTCCTGAACCGGTTGCAAGGCTTCCATATGTTATTCACTGGCTTTCAGGCCTTATATAATTAATGCTTTACAACGAGGGTAAATCCTTCTTTATACTTTACTGTAGATGTCTAACAACACCCGAATTTCCAATACCAACCGATCAACGTCTTCCTTTTTGGTTCCATCATAGAACCCTCTAACAATGCCCTCTTTATCCACTAATACCAACTTTTCGCTATGGATAAAAGTTTCGTCGGGTTTACCGTCCTTCACCCCAGCATCTACCGTTGGTAAATAATAGCCATGCATAGCTAAATCGTAAATGTCAGCCTTACTCCCGGTCAGAAAATACCATTTTCCCGGAATGGCTTCGTACTTCCGGGCATAGGCTTTCAACTGAGCCGGACGGTCGTGTTCAGGGTCAACGGAGTGTGATAGGAGAATAATAGCCGGATTAGCGCGAAAAATATCCTGAACCCGACTTAACTGGGAAGAAATTCGAGGGCAAACCGTGCCGCAGCGGGTGAAAAAGAATGAAGCGACGTAAATCTTATTCTTAACAACAGACTGATCGATGGTTTTACCATCCTGATCGATTAAGCTAAACGGAGGGATATGATTATAAATCGTGTCTATAATCTCTTCACCACCGGGTAACTTAACCTTACCCATCAATGGCTCACTTTTACTGGAGTCGATTTTGGGCAAATAGCGCGGCAAAGAAAAATGATTTTGCGTACCAAACCGAAGGAATAGATACAGCAAAGCCGGGACCAGCAGCGTAGCAAGCAGGATCCCGGCTTTTCGAGTGACCGTCATTTTATCGTAATTGAAATATCGAACCGCCTTCTGTAATCAACGCAATTAATAACCAGACTATAAAAATTACGGGGATTACAATGGCCCAGATAAGGCTTTTAACCTCATGCTTCAGGTGCATGAATTCGCCAACGATATAAAACGCTTTTATCAGCGTCATTAATACGAAGATAGACGTCCTGAAACCGCCGGCTTTCATAAAATAAGCCAGCGTAAATTCAAATGCCGTAATGACAGAGAGAATTACAAACGTGCGCCAGATCAGGCCTGTATTTGCTGGTGGTATTTCGCCAGCCTCATGCGTTCCGTGTGTGTTATCAGACATGATAGAAGGTCATTAAACCAGATAGAAAAATGTAAAAACAAATACCCAAACAAGGTCAACAAAGTGCCAGTACAGGCCTACTTTTTCGACCATTTCGTAATGACCACGCTTCTCGTACAATCCGGTTGAAGCGCGGTAAAAAATCAGCACGTTGAGCACAACACCACTAAATACGTGGGTACCGTGGAAACCGGTAATAAAGAAAAACAGGTCAGCAAACGCTGGTGGACCATATTGGTTTTCAACTAAGTTCGCCCCAAAAATAGTACGCTGAATAGTCTGCCCGTTTACAATTTCACTGATTGTTGTACCCGTTTCAGTCCCATGAATAAAGTGACTCCATTCCCAGGCCTGACTACCCAAAAAGGTAATACCACCCAAGATGGTCCACAACATGTATTTCTCCACATCCCTGCGATCCATTCGGTGCCCGGCTTCAACAGCCAGTACCATTGTCACGCTGCTAAAAATGAGAATGAATGTCATGATCCCCACAAAAATCAGCGGCAGGTCAATACCATGCAGGAACGGTACGGAATTGTAAACTTTTTCAGGGGTTGGCCAATATAGATTCGAGAATCGGAATACTTCTCCATAAATAGCGGGGTCCCAAGATGGGTAGCTGTACCGGATCAGACCGTATGTTACAAGAAGAGCTGAGAACGTGAATGTATCTGAAATGAGGAAGAACCACATCATCAGCTTGCCGTAGCTCACCTTCATCGGTTCAACACCACCCATCCAGGTTTTTTTGTCGAACACTTGTTCCGAGTCAGTTGTCAGGGTATCGTGTGTTACAGTAGCCGCCATGCGTCTAAAAGATTATCAATGAAAGTAGACTAAAAAGAAAAACAAATACAACCACAAAATGTCTAAAAAATGCCAATAAGCCGCAGCTATTTCAATCTGATTCAAGCTTTTAGCATGAATCTTTAATCGAAATGCAGCAACAAGAGCAACCAAAAGTACAATTAATCCCGAGATTAAATGGAATCCATGCAACCCTGTAAAAATGTACATAAATGACCCAGCGGGGTTGCCAACGAAAAATACGTTCTGATTGACTAACTCTACCCAACCCTGAAACTGCATGTACAGAAACAGCATTCCGAGTGCAAAAGTAATAGTAATCGCTATTTTAAGGCGGTTAAAGTTGTCTTTTTTTGCGGCTACATATCCCAGATGCATTGTCAGGCTACTGATAACGAGTACAATCGAACTATAGGAAAAAACAGCCGGAATATCATATTCAAGCCAATTTCCTTCTGCCCGACGGACCAGATAGGCACTTGTCATAGCCGCAAACAGCATAATGATACTAACGATGAATAGCCATAAGATAAACTTACGGGGGTTCATCGAGAGCGTTTCCTGCGGCTCCTCTACTATTGAAATATCATTTATTACCTCACTCATGATCAGTTGTTATACTTTATCTAACAGGTAAACAATCTGTACGACAGGTAAATACAGCAGTGATCCAAACATCATTTGTAAGGCTGCTTTATCGGTACAGGTTCTCATTAAGTGGAACGTTTGTGCCAGAAACAAGATTCCGCCAAGCATAGCAACCAAAGCCGAATTTATTCCGGTCATACCAAGCATATAAGGCAGCCAGCCAATGGGAACCAAAAACAGCGTGTACATCATAATCTTAAAAGCCGTTTCTGTTGTTTTGCCTTCACCCGGCATCATTTGAATACCGGCCTTTTTGTATTCATCAAAAGCCAACCATCCTATTGCCCAAAAGTGTGGGAACTGCCAGAAAAACTGAATAGCAAATAAAATGCCCGGTGCCCAGCCAAAATGATTTGTTGCCGCTACCCAACCGATCATAGGCGGGAAAGCTCCCGGTAATGCACCGACAAATACGGCTATCTGCCCTTTACGCTTTAACGGTGTGTAAACAAATCCGTATAGCAACAAAGACAATACAGCCAGTGCAGCCGCCCGAACATTGAATACATCAATAAACAGGTAACAACCAATGCTGAATAAGATAAAGGCGAATGCAGATGCTTCCTGCACCGACAAACGCCCGGTAGGTAATGGGCGTACAGCCGTACGTTTCATTGCCTTGTCAGAGTCTTTTTCAATGATCTGATTGATAATATTAGCCGCTCCTGTAATGCAGATTGATGCAATAACTAATGCCCCAATTTTCAACCAGCTAATTGTATCACTCGCAAGGCAATAGCCAAAGACGCCGGAGAAAACGACTGCCAACGTTAATTTGAACTTTATTAATTCTATGTATGCTTTTGCTTTCTCGCTGAAGGTCGTTACAACCAGTGTTTTTTCCATGTTATACTTCTAAAAAGCTATGCTTATTGCTCAAACGCGCGGGTATCATTAAGGAGGGATTTATTAGAACCAGAATTGAAAACTGCAATCCGATTAACAAGACAGCCAATACAAGATGAATTGGCTGAGCAATAGCGGGTACACCTAAATAGGCCATAATAATGCCGGTCCCAATTTCTGTTAAAACCCCTATAATCAATCCGTTCGTTAGCGTGTGCAGTTGCCCATTCTTATACAATTTGCGCAGTTGATAGATAACCAGTCCGTGAAGGCTTAGAATGACTAACGAAAATGAACGATGTACGTAAAATGGCCAGTTCAGATTACCAATCCAGGTATTACGTTGCGCATCTCCCAATTGCTTGGCTACTAAATCAAGGGCGTCCCGAACCTGTGCTCCCAGTATTATTTGTCCTATCGTCAGGATTATCAGCGATACCATCAGCCAGCGCATACGTATGTGCTCAACAGTTACAGTTTCGATGCCTGAACCTGTTGTACGAGATCGGATGAAAACAAACAACAGTGAGAATACGACTAAAATAGCCAATAATAAATGCGACGTAATCATGTACTGGGCTAATTCCGTAGCCACTACCCGTGAGCCAAGCCAGCCATTAGCACCAATCAGTAGAAAAGCGGTAAGGCTACCTAAAACAATAGCTTTATCTTTTTGTAGATAAATGAGGGATGAAATCAGCGTGGCAAAAACCAGAAAACCAGACAATACGCCCAATAGACGGTTCGCATATTCTATCCAGGTTTTTAGAGCATTGAACTCGACCTCCCCTTTCAGTTTGGCACCGTAAATTTCCTGATAGTTTGCTGGTAGCTGAGATAGTTCAGTGGGAGGGATCCACCGGCCAAAGCATTTAGGCCAGTCAGGACAGCCCATTCCAGAGCCTGTACTTCTAACGATACCTCCTGCCAAAATCAGCAGGTAGATAACAATAATGGTTAGTAAGGCCAGACTCTGGAACCGCTGTTCTTTTTTATTAGTGAGGCTGTTTGAATTGATCATTCAGGTTTTGGCCCTCAATCTCTTTTTCCATGCCGATCAACTCATTCTCATGAGGAAGGTTTGATTCGGGCGTTTGCGAATACGGCACGTTTTGAGGGATGAAATCATCCTTCGCACCTGGCTTGCTGTAGTCATAAGGCCAGCGATAAACCGCTGGAATCTCACCCGGCCAGTTACCATGACCCGGCTGAATCGGGGCCGTCCACTCCAACGTATTTGATTTCCAGGGATTCTGTGGAGACTTCTTACCTCTAATCAGGCTATTGACAAAATTATAGACAAATACCCACTGTGCAACGAACGTGAAAATAGCGGCTAAGCTTATGAAGGCGTTCATATCCGCAAAGATATTCTTCGTAAAATCATAGCTTGTAAACGCGTAATATCGACGTGGGAAACCAGCAATACCAACATAGTGCATTGGGAAGAACACTAAGTATATACCGATAAACGTCAGCCAAAAGTGAATGTAGCCAAGTTTCTCGTCCATCAACCGGCCAAACATTTTGGGGAACCAATGATACACACCCGCCAATAGACCGAAAGCCGAAGCAGCACCCATCACTAAGTGAAAGTGAGCAACAACGAAGTAGGTATCATGCAGTTGAATGTCCAGAGCCGAGTTTCCTAAAATAAGGCCTGTCAAACCACCCGAAATAAAGAAGGACACCAGACCAATTGAAAACAGCATTGCCGGCGTAAACCGAATATTACCACGCCAAAGTGTTGTGATGTAGTTAAACGCTTTTACGGCTGATGGAACAGCAATGATAAGTGTTAAGAACATGAAGATCGAACCTAAGAATGGGTTCATACCTGTTACAAACATGTGGTGCGCCCACACAATAAATGCTAAAAATGCAATACCCATCATGGATGCGATCATGGCACGATAACCAAAAATTGGCTTACGCGAATTAGTCGCAATGATTTCCGATGTCATTCCTAATGCTGGTAGTAGCACGATGTATACTTCCGGGTGGCCCAGGAACCAGAATAAGTGCTGAAACAAAATCGGGCTACCACCTACATTCGGCAGGGCTTCCCCTTTAATGTAAATCTCAGACAGATAAAAGCTTGTGCCGAAACTACGGTCAAAAATCAATAATAAGGCCGCAGACAGAAGTACCGGAAAAGATATTAATCCCAAAACGGCCGTCAGAAAAAACGCCCATATGGTTAGCGGCAACTTGCTAAATGACATACCCCGAGTCCGTAAATTGATCACGGTTGTGATGTAGTTGATACCACCCAGCAACTGGGATACAATGAACAGAGCCATACTGAGGAGCCACAGGGTCATCCCTAACTCAGACCCTTTGTGTGCTTGTGGCAATGCACTCAACGGCGGATAGATTACCCAACCACCCGCAGCAGGACCAGTCTCGATAAAAAGCGAAGACATCATCAGTACACTGGCAACGAAGAAGAACCAGTACGATAACATGTTCAGGAATCCTGAAGCCATATCACGCGCACCTATTTGCAGTGGAATCAGGAAGTTTGAGAAAGTCCCGCTTAAACCGGCTGTCAGTACAAAGAATACCATGATGGTACCATGCATTGTCACCAAGGCCAGATAGAAATCAGGATCTAACTTGTCTGTCTCATTAATCCAGCTACCCAGAATTGGGCGGAGAAAGCCCAATTTTAGATTAGGGAAGCCTAATTGAAGCCGGAACATGACGGACAGACTAATGCCCACAATTGACCAGATAATACCCGATATAAGGTATTGTTTGGCAATCGTTTTGTGATCTTCCGAGAAAATATAGGTGCGCCAAAAACTTTGCGGCTCATGATGGTCATGCTCTGTTGCATGTACCTCGGTTGCCGAGTTAGCTGTTACAGTCGCCATAGTATTTGGTTTGTTGTAAGTTTAAAAATTAACGGGGTGTAGCACTGGCTATAGTTACTCTACCCATTTTTGGTATCAACGCTGTTGAACTATCAGCAGGCGCAGCCGTTGCATCGGCCGGTAAATATTTGGCTGCTTTAGCTTTCAGATTTGCGGGAATGCGAGAAGCTAATTCGGGGGTTGATGTTAACAAAGGTTTTTGCTCTTTGCACCACGCCTGCCACGACGCTTCATCTTCAATCACTAAGCGAATGCGCATGGAAAAGTGTCCCTGACCACATACTTCTGTACAGGCGATCTCATAACCAAAGTTAGGGTTCCCTGTAATGTTGCGCATCTCGTCTGTTGTCTTATCAGCAATGAACCAGAACCGGGTAGGCATACCAGGCACTGCATCCATTTTTACTCTTAAGTGAGGAATGAACACGCTGTGTAAGACATCGCGAGCACGAATCTTCAACAAAATCGGCTTATTGACAGGAATGTGCAGTTCAGACGTCGATGTAAAATCATCGAACGATGCCTCATCAGTATAATCAATTCCGGTATCGTTGTTATTATCAATCAATTTGTAATTGAATGCCCCCAACTTATTATTGTCAACGCCCGGATAACGGGCAATCCAGTTGAACTGCTTACCAACAATTTCAAATACCTGTGCATTGGCTGGGGCTTCAGACATAATGTCCCGCCATGCCCGCCAGCCCGTAAATACCAGAACCGCCATGACAACCGCTGGCACTACCGTCCAGATAAGTTCCAACTTATGGTTCTCAGGATAATAGGCAGCTTTGTAACCCTCCCTATGTTGGTAACGCCAGGCGAATACAAACAACAACGCATTTGTTACAACGAAAGCAAATGTGATGATGCCCATTGATAACCAAAACAGGAAATCAGTCCGTCGACCGTGTGGCGAAGATGCTTCAGGCAAGAAAAATTGCCGGGCATGCATAAAGGACCATACTGCTGCGATTAAGCCGAAAATCAAGAAGAGCAAAAACAACAAGCCGTTGATCCGGTTACTCATCCCAATGCGGCCCTCTTCACTTTGACCACCCGCGTTTTTCACGACAGCAGCCATTCTGGATATGACTAATGCAGCCAGTGCCAGGAATATAACCGATAATAGAGCGACTATATAAACCATTTCTATAAAGATGTTATAGGTTAAATGTCGTGGTGTATGGACTCCTCAAGCATCGGGTGATTCCGGGGAATCAAATTAGCTTTCGTCAATTGTGTAGACACAGACCATATGAAACCACACGCAAAAATCAGAATCATACCGAACTCAATCGGCCCAAAACCACCGTGTTCGCCCACCGTTCCGGGCATGATATTAACGTAGAAATCAAAGTAGTGTCCGATGATTATACCCCACGCTGCCAACTTCAAAATAATATAGGTTCGCTTGGCATCCCTTGTCATTAAAATGAGAAAAGGGAAAACAAAGTTCATAAATAGGTTAACAAAAAAGGGCACTTTGTAAATACCTCCAAAGCCGCTAAAACGCTCTCTGTAATAGATGGTTTCTTCGGGTAAGTTGGCGTAATAGATCAGCATAAACTGCGCAAACCACACATACGTCCAGAAAATACTGAATGCGAACATGAACTTACCCAGATCATGTAAATGACTCTCATTGACAATTTTCAGGTATCCCTGTTCCTTCAGCGTAACAACGGCTAATGTGATTATAGCAAGACCGGTAACGTGCCAGCTTGCCAGTGTGTACCAGCCAAACATGGTGCTGAACCAGTGCGAGTCGATAGACATTACAAAGTCCCAGGCAGAGGTTGAAGACGTTACACCAAACACAAGTAGAAAGGCAGTACCGAATTTAATACTCTTGTTGTAGTAGTCAGTACCGCCATATAAATCCTCTTGTAAAGAGAAATTCCGTAATATCCGCCATAACACATACCAAAGTGTAAAGTAGAGGACGATACGAGTTATGTAGAAAGGTATGTTTAAAAAGCCTGATTTACCAGCAAGAATCGGATCATAGTCAGCACTGGCCTTATCGTACAAACCGGGCTGCGTCCAGTGAAACAGATCATGGCCAGCAATTAAAAATACACCCACTATAGCAATACCCATAAACGGCAAGTAAGCCGGTAAAGCTTCCGATACCCGTTTGAATGCAACTGACCAACCTGCCTGAGCCAGATAGTTGTAGGAGATGAAGAACATTCCGATAACCGAGGCACCCGTAAAGTAAACAGCGTTTAACCAGACATTAGCCCATAAACGGTTAGTCCACTTGTAGGCATGATGTCCGCCACCATGTGCTTCACCGCCAGCAGCCGCTACATGAGTTTCATGAGAACCCACACCTGATGCCAGCAGATATGCGCCAATTGCTACCAGCGCAACCCCTGCTCCAATGCCGATTAATAATCGACGTTTGGATTCCGCAGTAAATTCAAATTCTTCGTCTATAGACGATATTGCGTGAGCCGATGCCATTCTTTTTGATTTGTCAATTAATAAAAAACGCTGGACGCTGACTATTTAACTACCAACTTTCGCTGGAGCATCTAACGTTAACCTTGTTGAAGCTTATGAACATACTGCACAATCTTCCACCGGTCTTCGGGGGTAATTTGTGAGCCATGAGGCCACATGCGGCCCTTACCATGCGTAATTACATGAAATATGTGGCCATCATTCAAATACTTATAAGCGTCTGCAGAATAGCTTGGAACCCCCTTATATTCTTTCCCTACCAGACCATCTCCCTTACCGCCTTCACCATGACAGTGGCTGCAATACCGGGTATAAAGCACTTTACCCTCGGCCAGCGATTTTTCATTCTCTGGAATTGGATTCGTTAGAACTCGTTCGGCAATGCCAATGCTATCGGCTGGGATATTATAAATCATCAGGTCGGTCGTTGCATTGCTGCCTTCACCAAACGTTGTATGGTAATTCGGACGAGAGACCGTACCACGAGCCGGCATACGCATATTCAGGCCGTTCTCCTTTACATTTATAGTGTTTGGCCGAATTTGACGATAAGGTTCGTACCCGACAGATTCGTACATCTGCGGTGCATATACACGACCAGTATCATCATGGCCGTTTTTACAGGACGTTCCCGCAACTAACAGCCCGATAATAGCCAGCGTTGTTACACTTATGTGTTTAGTACTCATTCTGATTCTAAGTATTAGAACTGCTTTACATTTACTTCAGCAGCTCCTGATTTTTTCAGAATCTGCTCAATGTCACTTTCGACAATAGTGTTTTTGCTTAAGTCAATCGCCATTGCAAATTTATTGTCAGTTGTCCTCAGATCATACATTAATGGCTTCACCGTTGGCCCTAAACCATTCGATACCAGAAAAGTACCAACCATACCTAATGCACAAAAGAGAACTGTTAATTCAAAAATAATTGGCACATAAACGACCGGATCGTATGAGTTCTTACCACCAACAATCATGGGCCAATCAAATCCTTCTGTATAGAAGGTTAATGCCAATGCCGTTAGCGTACCGCTTAGTGCAAACATAAAAGCTGCAATACCTAACCGGGAACGGGGATGTCCAAGGGCAATATCCAATCCGTGAATAGGAAATGGCGTATAGACTTCATGAATCCGGACACCCGACCCTTTGACGTCTTTAACGGCTTTCAGTACCACATCATCGTCATCGTAGATGCCGACTAAGAACTTACCGTTACTATGTATGTCTGACATTAGTAGTGATTTTGTTTATAGTTTGCGTGCTATAGTTCGTAATGCTTATTTATCATCAGCGAACTATACACTAAAAACTGATTTTATTCTACGTCTTTGTTAAACGTTGGGTTAGCAACACGCTCACCTTTTGCAACACCTGATACAGACACTGGCAGTCTCTCAGACGACGACTTAATTACGGTTTTCACTTCAGCCATGTTCACTACCGGCAGAAACTTGGCGAACAGCAGGAATAACGTGAAGAAGAAACCAAAAGAGAAAATATAGTCACTGATGTCGAACAAGGTAGGGTGGAACATAGCCCAACTCGATGGCAGGTAATCACGGTGCAGTGATGTTACGATAATTACAAACCGCTCGAACCACATGCCTATGTTCACGATAACCGACAGAACAAACGTCCATACTATGCTACGGCGAATAGCCCGCGACCAGAATAGCTGTGGCGTAATTACGTTGCAGGTCATCATAGCCCAATAAGCCCACCAATAAGGGCCGGTTGCCCGGTTGATGAATGCATAGCTTTCAAATTCAACGCCCGAGTACCAGGCGATGAAGAATTCTGTCAGATACGCTACCCCTACAATTGAGCCAGTCAACGTAATGACTTTGTTCATCGACTCAATGTGCTCAATGGTAATATAATCCTCCAGTTTGAAAACAACCCGGATAATAAGTACCAGGTTTTGCACCATAGCGAAGCCAGAAAAGATAGCCCCGGCAACGAAGTATGGAGGAAAAATCGTTGTATGCCAGCCCGGAATAACCGAGGTAGCAAAGTCCATACTTACAATCGTGTGTACTGATAATACAAGTGGAGTAGAAAGACCCGCCAGAATCAAACTCATGTATTCATAGCGTGCCCAAGTCTTGGCAGAACCATTCCAACCTAACGAAAACGCGCCATAGATATACCGTGATACTTTGCTACGTGCTCGATCACGGATTGTTGCTAAGTCAGGCAGTAACCCCATGTACCAGAAAACTAATGATACAGTGAAATATGTGCTGATAGCGAACACGTCCCAAACGAGGGGCGACTTGAAGTTTACCCACAATGAACCAAATGTGTTGGGTAATGGCAATGCCCAATAAGCTAACCATGGACGGCCCATGTGCATCAGAATAAAGCTGGCAGCACATAAGACAGCAAAGATGGTCATGGCCTCTGCAGCCCGGTTAACGGCTGTCCGCCATTTTTGACGGAAAAGGAGCAAAATAGCTGAAATAAGCGTACCTGCGTGACCGATACCTACCCACCATACAAAGTTTGTAATATCCCACGCCCAGCCGACGGTTTTGTTCAAGCCCCAAACACCTAACCCCTCCCACCAGGTCCAGAATACACAAGCGGTTCCGTAAAGTAGTACAACCACCGAGATGGTAAAGGCAATAGTCCACTCGCGAGTGGGAGCTCCCTCAACCTGTCTGCTGATATCCTCCGTCACGTCGGCGTAGGTTTTACCACCGGTGACGAGGGGAGTTCTTACGGCTGATGTAACATGCGACATATATCTTACTGATTTACGATGTATGATTTACATTAGACAAATTACGATTTGTGATGTCAGATTGTTCTAAAATCTTCCCTCGTAATCTGCAACTTATTTATGCGTGTGATTCCTGCCGGGCATTCTCGTTTTGCTTTGGCTCTTCGTCTTTGTTACGAATCTTAGTCAAATACGAGATTTGTGGCCTTACGTTGATTTCTTCCAGCACATGAAACGCCCGGCCTTCCAGTTCAACCGAAAGAATTTTAGAGATTGTACTCTCCGGGTTATTCATATCACCAAACGTAATGGCACTGGTTGGGCAAGACTGCGCACAGGCGGTCTGTACTTCATCCGGAGCTAAACGACGACGTTCTTTCTTAGCCGTCAATTTGGTTTCCTGAATCCGTTGCACACAGAACGAACACTTCTCGATTACACCACGGGAACGAACGGTCACATCTGGATTGATGACCATTTTACCGAGATCATTATTGAAATGATAATCGTAATTATCATTATCATGGTATTTAAACCAATTAAAACGACGCACTTTATATGGGCAGTTGTTCGCACAATAACGCGTACCTATACACCGGTTGTAGGTCATTTGGTTTAAGCCTTCTGTGCTGTGTGTCGTTGCAAGAACCGGACAAACGGTTTCGCAGGGAGCATTGCTGCAATGCTGACACAGCATCGGCTGGAACGTTACTTCTGGATTAGCTGAAGCTACCTCCAAAGCAGAGAAATCTTCTGCCTCAGCATCACTGCTGTAATAGCGGTCAATGCGCATCCAGTGCATTTCGCGACGGTTAATAACTTCCTGCCGACCAACAACCTGTATGTTATTTTCAGCATTACACGCTACGACGCAAGTTCCACATCCTACGCAGGAGTTCAGGTCAATGACCATACCCCACGAATGGTTTGGCTTACCATACCCATTCCAGAGTGTAATATCAGTTGGCGTTGTAGGGCCAACGGACGTTTGCACTTTAGGCTCATAACGGCCTGCCTTCGGATTCTTCTGGTATGAAGCCAGTCGTGATTCCTGCAACACGGCCCGACGGCCCATTACCGTATCGTGGGTTTGCGTTTGGGCAATTTCATGCCTGCCGCTTGTTTTATCAACTTTGGCGTTAAAAGCAGCATAGGTCACATATCCATTGGTTACTGTAGCGAACGGATATGCATTTCGGCCAACGCCATTGGCTGATTTGCCTGCTTTCTCCCGACCATAACCGATAGCAACCGATACTGTATTATCAGCCTGACCGGGTTGAATCAATACAGGCAATTCAATCGACTTACCATTTACAGATACGTTCACCAGATCATTCTGAGTCAGGCCCATATCATGAGCCGTTTTCTGCGAGATAGCTGCGTAGTTATCCCAGCAGGCCTTCGAAACAGGGTCAGGCAATTCCTGCAACCAGGGGTTGTTGGCCATGGCACCCGTGCCTACACCAACTTTCTCGTATAAAGCCAGTTCCATTCCCGCAGTCGGCTTATAACGCTGGGCTATACCCGCAGCCGCCTGTGCTACATTGCCAGCGAACGTACTACCACCAGCCGTTGCCTGACCAGTATTCGGCTCAAAGACGCCGTCGTTCAGGCATTTTACCCAGAACGAATCAAAATTGCTGAAGCCCGACGCCTTCGGATAATGCGTTGTACGCCAATAGTTTTTCAGATACGTTTGAAAATCGTTTGGTTTACCAGCCCACGTTAACAAACTTGACTGGAACTGACGGGTCTTGAAAATAAGGGTAATTGCCGGTTGTGTCAGACTAAAATAACCCTGCTTTGGCTCAGAATCATTCCAGGTTTCCAGATAATGAGGAGCTGGTGTAATATACTTCGACAAAGAGGATGTCTCGTCTGCCCGGTCGGCGAACGAAACAGACAACGTAATTTTCGGTAACGCTTCAGCCAGTTCAGCACCGCGCGGGTGGTCGTAAACCGGATTGGCACCGAAGAACAGCACAGCACCAACCTGACCAGCCTTTGCCTCATTGATAAAGGCGTTCATCTGCTGGTCATTACCCTGACGGTAATTGACCGGCGTGTTCAGATCAATTGTTGTGCTGTAGCTCCCTAACAGGTTATTCAGCGCATTAACAACTATCTGTACATTTGGATCGTTTGATCCCGAAACGACTAATGCTTTCCCGCGTGAACGAGCCAGATCGGTAGCCGCTTTATCCAAATGATCGACTGTAACTGAGGGTGTGCTAACTGATGTACCACCTAATTTAGCTGCTACTTTATTATAGAGAGCGGCAACAACTAATCCTTCCTGAGATGGCTTGATAGCCGTACGATAATCAGCGTTTGCACCTGTCATTGACAGGCCCGTCTCAAACTGGTAATGCCGAGACATGGTTTTCTTCCCATCACCAACAGCACCAATCTTGCGAGTTTTGGCGTACGCCCCCATAAATTCGAGAGGAGCGATCCATGTACCCAGAAAATCAGATCCGACACTGACAATCGTTTCGGCTTTGCTGAAATCGTAGGAAGGCACAACGGCTTTACCAAACGATGCCTGATTGGCCTGTACAAGGCCAAACACAGAGTTAGCATCGTAGGTGATGTGGCGAGTCGTTGGGTATTTAGTAACAAAATCAGCGACAACAGCTTTCGTTGCCGGACTTAGAATTGTGGATGTTACAATTCGAATGGCACTTCCTTTGCCGGCAACTGAATTTAGTTGATTACCAATCTCGCGGTCGGCAGTAGCCCAGTCAATATCAGCGTCACCCCGTTTGGGGCCTTTCAGTTTATCAATATCATAAAGAGAAAGAACCGATGCCTGAACACGGGCGGTCGTTGCTCCTCTTGAAATACTCGACTGTGGATTACCTTCAATTTTGATAGGTCGACCTTCGCGGGTTTCTACCAGAACAGCCGCATAATCTCCACCTTCGGCGTAGGTCGATGCATAGTAATCAGAAATAGAGGGGAATGTAAATTCCGGCTTATTAATATACGGAATCGCTTTGTGTACGGGGGCTTCGCAGGCGGCTAATGACACGGCTGCCATACCAAAACCCATTACTTTCAAAAAGTCACGGCGGTGGGTGTCTGAGCCACCAAGCAACCCCTCCAGGTCGTTCGATGATTCATTCAGGTCAGGATTAGCGAATTCGCTGTTGGCGTTCTTGACAAACGTCGCATCATTGCGTAATTCTTCAACCCCTTTCCAATACCGTTTAGATGTATTTTCCATGCGTGTTGTTATGCGGCAATGGTTAAAATGAATAACGTCTTACTTAAGTTACAAGGAGCCAGCGACTCCCGGTAACTTAAAGCAGACCCTCGATTAATAGTGACATTTAGAACACTCCAGACCACCAATGTTCGCTACTTTGAGCGGCTCTTTGCTTTCCTTGCGGTGTAGAGCCACCAGTTTATCATAGTAGGCATTGTCTTTGGTATTTACCTCGGTCCGACGGTGGCAGTCGATACACCATCCCATCGTTAATGAAGACCGGGCCTCGACTACTTCCATCTTTTCTATTTCGCCGTGACAGGTTTGGCACTGTACGTTCCCAACATTCACGTGTTGTGCGTGATTGAAATAGGCCAGATCAGGCAAATTATGTACCCGAACCCATTCGATAGGCTGGTTCGTTTCAATAGCCGCATAAATCTTTTGAATTTCCGGCGATTCTTTCTTTATCACCCCGTGGCAGTTCATGCAGATGTTGGCCGACGGAATGGTTGCGCTCTTACCCTTATTAACGCCGGTATGGCAATAATTACAATCAATCTTGTACTGACCTGCGTGGAGTTTGTGCGAATAAGCAATCGGTTGTTTAGGCGCATAGCCCTGTTGGATGCCAACACCGTAAGCACCATCAATCGTAGCTTTTGTAGCAACCAACAGAAAGAGCCAGATAGCAACTGAGCGAAGCGTGGGATTGTTAATCGCACTCGACAGGCCCGTTTTAAGACGCTGACCAAGTGAAGCAGCCGGGAGTGTGCCCTCGCCTACCGGCACTGGCGTTACCGCCTTCGACAGGATTGTTACGATGGCTAACAAAACGCCAAGCACCAGTAACATAACGACCAGAAGAGCGACCAGAACCAACGTGAACAGTTCTGAAGGGCCACTACCCGAAGCAGCGGGAGCAGCAGTAGCTGTTGTTCCACCACCAGCAACCGCTGCAGTTGCAGCAGGTTTTCCAGCCTGGTCAATATAAGCCAGAATACCGTCAATATCGGCGTCCGTTAAACTTGGGAAACTCGACATCTGAACTTTACCGTTGGCGTTGAATACCTGATTGGCATAGGCATCACCCGTGGCAATAACAGCCGATGAGTTTCTAATCCATTTATGCAACCAATCCTTGCTGGGCGCACGCTGCTCAATCCCCTTCAAACCCGGTCCGACTACTTTCTCATCCGTTACCGCATGGCACTGCGCGCAGTTACCACTAAACAAGGCCTTTCCTTTTTCGCTATCACCACCACCCGCAGGTGCTGGTGTAGCTGCGGCTGGAGTTCCACCGGCTGCCGAATCCTGTGCTTTCACCTGACCGGCAAAAATCAACAGCATAATCGAGAGAAGGATAGCTCCGCCAAGCTTATAGAAGCGACTCATTTTATGAACTATATTTATTGAGTTGATTAACATAATCACCACTGCCATTTATTAGCCCTCAAAAGTACGACACGATTGCTGTATAGTCAAAAATTGGTGTTTAGTATTTTTTTCTCCTTTTTATTTATACTGTTTCTAAGTAAGTGTTCCGTTCTATAGTTTCTAAATAGCCTGATTAAGTGCTCTTTATGGTTAACAAAAAAGTGTTATCTGACCTGATTCTTTCTGAGAAAGTTAGCCAAATAACACTTTATGTGTACAAAAGAGGTTCCGAGCGGATTCGAACCGCTGTACGAGGTTTTGCAGACCTCTGCCTAGCCACTCGGCCACGGAACCGTTTGTCTCCGAATACATGATGAATCGCGCATTCGGGAGGGCAAATATACGGTTTTATCCTGCATAAGGAAAAGACGAACATAAAAAAATGCCCCTAATCCAAAAAGGACAGGGGCATTTCTATTTAAATTGAGTGAAGCAGCTTAGTTGCGACCTTCAAGTTGCTCCTTCAATGCAGCCAGTGCATCAAGATCACCCAAGGTAGCACCACGTTCTGGCTGTGCCGGAGCCGAAGCCGTTTTTGGCGCAGCAGCTTTCGGTGCTTTCTGTTCCTTAACGGGTTCGTTTTTCTCCTGCCACGTTTTTGTGTGCGACAGCATGATCCGTTTTTCGTCTTTCGAGAACTCCGTTACTTTGAAATCGAGCGATTCGCCAACTTCGGCGAACGTACCATCTTCTTTACCAAGATTCTTTAACGACGAGAAGCCTTCGATACCGTAAGGCAATTCGAGAGTGGCCATCTTGTCATTTTTGCTCAGAATCGTGCAACGGTGAATGGTGCCTACAGCAAATACGGTTTCAAACGTATCCCATGGGTTCTCTTCCAGTTGTTTGTGACCCAGAGCCAAACGACGGTTGTCGACGTCTAATTCCAGAACTACTACTTCAAGCTCATCGCTAACCTTGATGAAGTCTGAAGGATGTTTCACTTTCTTCGTCCACGATAGGTCAGATACGTGTACCAGACCGTCGATGCCTTCTTCCAGTTCGAGGAATAGGCCGAAGTTGGTCAGGTTACGCACCAGGCCTTTGTGTTTCGTACCAACGGCGTATTTGGCGCGAAGCTCAGGGCGAGTCCAGGGGTCTTCGGTCAGTTGTTTGATACCCAGCGACATTTTACGGTCGTTGCGGTCAAGTGTCAGCACTTGTGCTTCTACTTCATCACCAACTTTCAAAAACTCCTGTGGGTTACGCAGGTGCTGCGACCACGACATTTCAGATACGTGAATCAATCCTTCAACACCCGGCTGGATTTCGAGGAATGCGCCGTAATCGGCTACGTTCACGATTTTACCTTTCACTTTCGAGCCAACCTGAATTTCTTCAGCCAGCGCATCCCAGGGGTGAGCCTGTAGTTGCTTCATGCCCAGCGAAATACGTTTCTTGTCTTCGTCGAAGTCCAGAACAACCACGTTGACCTTCTGGTCGAGGTGGAGAACTTCGGACGGATGGCTGATACGACCCCACGAGATATCCGTGATGTGCAGCAAACCGTCTACACCACCTAAGTCGATGAAGACACCGAAGTTGGTCATGTTTTTGATGACGCCTTCCAGAACCTGACCTTTTTCGAGGTTATTCAGGATTTGGGCGCGTTGTGCTTCGAGGTCTTTCTCGATCAGGACTTTATGCGAAACAACAACGTTGTCGTTGGCGTAATTAATCTTGACGACTTTGACCTCCATTTTCTTGCCGACAAAAATGTCGAAGTCACGAATCGGCTTCACGTCGATTTGCGAACCGGGCAAGAACGCTTCAATGCTGAAAATATCAACAATCAGACCACCCTTCGTCCGGCGTTTAACGAAACCATCGATAACGAGGTCTTCGTCCAGAGCACGCTGGATTTTCTGCCAGGCGGTGATCACCTTCGCTTTCTTGCGAGACAATACCAACTGACCGTTCGGGTCTTCCTGATTTTCTACGTATACCTCAATTTCATCACCCATCTTCAGGTCCGGCATATCCCGGAATTCAGAAGCTGGCACTAAGCCATCCGACTTGAAGCCGATGTTGAGCAGTACTTCCCGGTCCGTTATCCCAACGACGGTTCCCATTACCACTTCTTTCTCTTTAACTTCCGACAGAGTGTTGTCGTAAAGTTCCAACATCCGGTCGTGTTCTTCAACCGAATAGCCGCTTCCAAATCCTTTGTTGTCTGCCCGGTCCCAATCAAATGCCGGCAGTTCGCGTTGCTGCGTTTTGTTCATAAAAGAAATTTCCTGACCCGCTCAGTACATCAGTCCGTGGGTCAATGGCGGACTGGCTTTTAGTTATAAATTTTTTGCCTTCAAAAAAGGACTGCAAAGATAGCAATTGCTTTCTGAAATAAGTTTCGGAATGGGTAAAAACTTGATAGTAAGGCAGGAATAGGTACAAAAGTGAAGTGGGTGGCGTATGTGAAGTAGAGAACAAAGTATTAACTCGTTCACCTACTTCACATACGCCACCCACTTCACTTTTGTACGTCTACTGAAACGCTTTCTCTTTTTTGGCTAAGAACGGCATCCAGCTTTCTTCAATAGAGCCGGAGAATTCGCGCAGAAAGACCAGAAAGGTGGGTTTGAACGGTTTTTGACGCAATTTAAGGTTAGCTTCTTCAGGTGTGTAATCGCCTTTGCGTGAGTTACACCGTTTGCAGGCAGTTGCCAAATTGTCCCAACTGGTTTTTCCACCTCTCGACTTTGGGATTACATGGTCAAGCGTTAGATCTTCGGTTGTTCCGCAGTACTGGCAATGGTGACCATCACGCTTGAAGATATTCTGTCGGGTGAGCATAACGCCTTTGTAGGGCAGATTAACGTACCGATGCAGACGAATTACGGATGGCATCGGAAACTCAGCAGAGACGGTTCGGAGCGTAAATTGCTCGGATTCGGCAACGAGTTCGGCTTTATCTAAATAAACCAGCAGGAATGCTTTAGGAACGGAGCAGATGCTGAGAGCACTGTAATCTTGATTTAAGACTAATACTTTCCTACCCATATCGCGTTTAAATGCCTCTGTACGGTAGCAAGTTACAGAGTTATCCACATAAGGGCAAGTGTTGTGGAAAAAATTAGTCTTTGCTGGTAGGTCAGGTGAAATAGTGGAGTGGGTGAAAGTAGGTGGATCAAGTATAGTAAGTTATGCCTGTTCATCCTACTACACCTACTTTCACCCATTTCACCACTCAACGGACTTCACTCAATACCGTTCCCGCTGCATTTCGCGCTCTACATCCCGCTCTTTGATGCTGTCGCGTTTGTCATACAATTTCTTTCCTTTGGCGAGTGCAATGTCAATTTTGGCAAAACCGCGTTCGCTGGTGAAAAGCCGCGTAGGCACCATCGTCAGACCCTGGTCTTTCAGCTTCTCGACAAGTCGTTTTATCTCGCGCTTTTTCAGCAGAAGCTTACGGTCGCGCAGGGGTTCATGGTTGTAGTGTGTGCCCTCATTATAGGTTGAAATGCTCATCTGCCGAACAAACAGTTCGTCGCCGTGTATCAGGCAATACGCGTCCTGTAAATTCACTTTGCCTTGCCGAATCGATTTAATTTCGGTGCCGGTCAGCACAATACCGGCGGTATAGGTTTCCAGGAACGCGTACTCGAACGAGGCCCGGCGGTTACGAATATCGACTTGTTTAACAATGGATGCAGAAGCCATGTACGGTATAAGGTGTATGATTTACGATGTATGATCGCAACATAATGGAATCAGGCATCGAAAAAATAAATCAGGTTAACAGGCTGCTAAGCAACCGGGTAAGAAAAGGAACACCAAAAATTGCCCGGTGGTTTATACAGCCAACCTAAATTTGTGATGTTGTATGCGACAAACCCGGCCACCGAACAAGGATATTGTTCAGTAAGCCGGGTTTGATTGTCAATAGCGGTTAGGCTACGTCGGTGCTATTTCTTGGCTGTTTGTTTAGCTCCGTATTCTTTGTTCAGGCCAGCCAGTATTCTGCTGGTTTGATCGTTCGATTGATCGGCAAACAGAATACCACCGCCTTTGGTGTAACCCAAGACGAATTCATACTTATTCTGCGCATTCTCCTTCTTTAAATACTCAAAAATCTGGTCATAAAGCTGCTTATTTTTTGTCTGCTCTTCGGCAGCCAGATTTTGGGCAGCGCGGTCACGAAACGCTATAATATCCTGCTGCTCTTTCTGGAGTGACGCTTCTGTTGCCCGGCCCTGCTCCTGGGTCATGGTAGCGGCCCGCTGCTGGAAAAAAGCGACTTTGTTTTGCAGATTCTTTCCTTTGGAAGCAAGGTCATTTTCCAACTGGAACCGCTTGCTTTCGAGCACTTTCTGCGTGTCTTTAAAATAATCGTACTTGGTCAGCAGTGAATCAACATTCACGTAGACAATGTTTTTTCCTCTGGCTTCGATAGGTGCTTTTACGGTAGAAACAGTATCGGGCTGGTGGTCTTTGAAATGCAGGTAGTACAGGATGGCTACGGCAATCGTCAGGATGACGTTCAGAATTAACGAGGCATTCTTCACAGGAAAAAATTCAGTTAGTTATCAGTTATACCGCAAAGGTAGAGGGAATTATTGAATTACGAGCGGGCTTGCCGGGCAGTATGGCCGGTAGATTGGTTTCCCATTGTGCGTTTGACTAAGAATCCGGCCAGCCCTGCCAGTCCGCCAACCAACCCACCCAAAACACCCGTTACCAGCAAAGGTAGGGCTGCGCTATTCGTTTTGAAAAGCAACTCGCTCATACGGCCCGTAAATACGCCATCGGTCTGCGCATGGATGATAAATGCGTAAACGATCCAGACCAGTGCAACGCCCGAAAAGCCATACAGAAACGCCCGGCCTGCGCTCAGGCTTCGCCAAAAACAGACCAGAAAGGCCACAATGGCAAGGCTCCACCACGGGAGTATAAGCTGAGCTAACAGACTCAAAACAGCAATAAGAAGGATTTCAATCATGTTTGTAACGCGGCTGGAAAGCCGCTTTTATTGTTTAGACGCAACTATACATCGGAACGCCGACCGGACTACTTGATAACTAATCTCCGTTTGATTCGCGGATTTTTTTCCGTTGCTGTCTGCAAAAACAGTAACTCATTTAACTGTCCGGTGCGCCAGGTTTCGAGCATATTCAAATAGTGAGGACTACCGGGGTTGCCCGACTGCCCTCCCGGATAGACGCCATACGCTTTCGGCTGTGGACCTAAGGCAACCACCATGCGCCATGAGGGTCCCGTCCGCTCCGTTGTTGCATTGACAATGCTTCGGCCTCCGCCAATCTGTACATTGAGGGCACTAAGGGCATCCAGTCGGGCTAAGTGCGCGATACGCGTCGCTTTATGAACACCCCATTGCCAAGCTGTTCCTATCGGTCCGTGCTGCCGGGTTAGCGAGTCGACGGCCATCCGAAAGCTTTGAGTCAGCACATCATTAAGGGTCTCGCGGGCGGGCGTTGTTTTATTATCGAACCAGGCAGAACCCGGTTCTTTCTCGGCCAGATGCAGTGTCCGGTCGAAACTCGGGTAACGCAACGTAGTGGTGTCATTACTCGGAAAATCATCCTTCCAGACGCCCTCCTGATACTGCCGCATCCATTCGGTGAAAATAGTTGGTGCTATTTCCGTGACGTCATGATTATACCGCCATTTTTTGATAGCCACTAATGCTTTCGCCTGTTCGCCTGACAAATTATTCTCCTGAACATAGGGCAGAAAAACGGGTAAAGCATTGGCGGCCTGTAGGTTAATGTTGTCATTTTGCAATGCCCGCAAGCTGTCGGGTGTGGCTCGGTTCATAGCGGTCAGCCGCTGATTGATTCGGGTGCCGCGCTCCGACGGCGCAAACTGCCAGTTGATGTAGTACGGATAGGTCGGGTCGGTAGAGGATTGGTTGGCCGAACTAACAAATCCTCTCAGCGGATTTTTCACATGCGGGTTGTGCGCTGCCGGAATCCATCCATGCCAATCGTGAGCGGGGTTCGTGCCATCCAGCAGAAATTTTCCCTGATCTTTCCATTTAAGCGGAAAACGGCCGTTGGGTGATATGGCAATGTCCTTGGCAACATCGGCAAAAACGAAATTCTGCGCTGGTGCCGAGTAATAGGACAGTGCTTTTCGATAGTCGTCGTGGTTTTTGGCCCGGTCGAGCAGATAGTACGTCAGTAAATCATTCGAGGCTTCGTGAGCAATCCAGCGGGCAGCATAGCCCACCGGAACATTTTTTGCGAAGGGTTTCTGGCCCGTCTCGTACATTATCGGGCCATGATGGGTGTACCGTACGGTATCAATCACGTCGGGCTTTCCTTTTACCTTGATTAACTCTAAGCGAAGGTTAACGGGTTTCCAGCGGTTGTCGTGCCAGTATTCACGTCGGGAAGCATCTTTGAAGCGAATCTGGTAAAAATCCAGCACGTCGGCACCTACGTTGGTAACACCCCAGGCAACCTGCTTATTGAAGCCGATAATAACCCCCGGCGAGCCGGGCATGGTGGCCCCATATACATTCATTGTTGGGGTCACAAGCTGCATCTGATACCAGATTGAGGGCAGGCTAAGCGTCAGGTGCGGGTCGTTAGCCAGAATCGGATAACCACTCGCCGATTTCTGGGGGCCAACCGCCCAGTTGTTGCTCCCGATGGCCGGGTCATGCTCAGGCCAGTTCATCGCTACAGATGCAGCCTTTATGTCCGCTACCATAGCGGCTGGCACGGCCGGTGACTTTACCGGCGTGAAATCCCATTTCGTTCCAATCGGAATGATCGGGTCTTCACGAACCGGGTAGTCTGGAAAAAGGTCATTTGTAACGGCCACACCGTATTTTTTGAGGACATTGCTCATGTTCAAATCGTCGGCACCGAGGGCCAGCACACCCGACATGTATTTCAGAAAATAAGCACATTTGATGGGTTTCCAGGGTTCGGGCGCGTATCCCAGCAACTTGTACTCAAGGGGATAATGCGCTGGTTTTAAATGATTTATATACGCATTGATACCCGCCGTATAACTATTTATCGACTCGCTCGAACGCGGGTCTTTCATCATCTCCGTCACGGCTCTTTCGGCCCCGAAGCCCATCCCTAAGCGACGGTTGTAGCGGTCAAGTTCTAAGGCTCTGTCGCCAACAATTTCGGCAACGCGGCCAGCGGCTGCATGGGTCTGAAACTCCATTTGCCAGAGCCGGTCGCGGGCGGTCAGGTAGCCTTGCGCGAAATAAGCATCTGCGTCATTTTGTGCGAAGACGTGCGGAATTGCCAGTTCGTCGAACACGACCGTGACCGGAGCTTTCGTGCCATTCAGGGTGATTTCCTCGTCTTTATTGTTGATTGATTCGGCATTTTGCCAAAAACCTGTGAATGGACTCAAGAGGGGGCCGAAGGCCGGAATGCTGCCCCAAGGGCGATTTAAAGCCCAAATAAGCGTGATTGTAAGTAGCGAAACGAACGTAGCTTTTAGGTAGCGCATAAGGAAGTAAAAGCAACAGAAAAATTAATGCTACAAGTTTACCATTGCATTGAGCAAATAAAAAGTATTCTTTTCCTAATGGGTTGTTTCTTTTTTACATTTGCTAATCAACACCAGTTAACGCCTTTATTCTGAGCATTTTCATTCGCAGTATGGCTGTATAAAACGTGGTATGGAACTGACGGATTCGGAATTAACGCTTCGGTTAAAACAGCATGACGAAGCGGCTTTTGAAACCCTGTTCAGGCGGTATTACCGTTATCTGTACAGTGTGGCCGTTCAGTATGTAAAAGACCCGGACCTGGCCGAAGATGCTTTGCAGGAAGTGTATCTAAAATTATGGATCAATCGGAGCCATGTAGACGAATCGCAGTCCGTCAAAAGCTATCTGGCAACCGCCATGCGCCATCAGATGCTCAATGCCATCCGCAACGAAAAACGGGCTATTCTGCGCCACATAAGCCACCACATCACCCGTCCTGACACTGATACATCGACCGAAGATACGCTCACACTCAATGAATATGGTTCGGTTTTCGGCGATGGACTTCGTCAACTCTCCAGTCAGCGTCGGTTAATCTTTGTCCTTCGTTCCGAAAAAGGGCTTACCAACGAAGAAGTAGCCGCTCAACTCAAGCTTTCCATCAATACGGTTAAGGTGCATTATTATCAGGCCTGCCGGTTCCTGCGCGATTACCTTCGGCAACACGCCGGTATTGAGGCTGTACTGATTCTACTGGCTACGTTCTCCCAGTAATTACAATTAGGGCTTTTTGCCAAAGCCCTAACAATTAATTTTTTTGTCCGGTAATACTTGTTGCGCTGGGTGGTGTATAGGGAGCATACTGACTTTCCTGCCCGATGACAAACCAACTGCTGAACCGGTATTTCGCCAATCAGGTAACGCCCGAGGAAGCACGGGCTGTGCTTGACTGGCTCGATACGAGAGCGGGCCAGCTCTACCTGACGAACCGGCTCGATACCCAACTTGGTCAGGCCGACTGGCACGCCCCGCCAAACACATCGGCACCGGATGCCGAACGGATGCTCAACGCCATTCTCCAACGGCAGGGAGCCAATACACCCATCATTCCAATGCCCATCGTGCGTCAGACAAGTTGGTGGGCACAGCCTATGCGCTGGGCGGCTGTTCTGATTGGTGCGCTGCTATTGGCAACCGGCGCGTTTTTCGGCTACCGCTACCTGAACCCTGTCGACTTAATCCGGCAAACGGCTTTTGGCAAAACGTCAACGCTAATCTTATCCGACGGCTCGACCGTAACCCTGAATGGCAACAGTCGGTTGCGGTATGCGCCCCAATGGAGCAGTCATCAAACGCGTGAGGTCTGGCTTGAAGGCGAAGGATTTTTCCGGGTAACTCACCAGCGTAATCACGAACGGTTTGTTGTTCATTTACCCAACAAACTAACCATCGAAGTGCTTGGAACACAGTTTAATGTGATGGCCCGCGAGAGCCGCGCAAAGGTGGTATTGAACAACGGAAAAATCCGGCTCGATGTAGGTGAACAGGCGAAAGAAAAACTGATTATGCTGCCCGGCGATTTGATTTATGCCGATGTAAAAACGAAAGAATATTACCGAAAGCGTGTTGATGCGGCCGCACAGTCGGCGTGGCAAACGGGCAGGCTGAAATTTGACGGAACCAGTTTGCAGGAAGTCGCGAAGATGCTGGAAGATACCTACGGAGTAAGCATAACCATTGCCGATGATGACCTGCGAAAACAGACACTTTCCGGCACGATTCCAAACCAGTCGATGCAGACGATTCTCGACGGTCTGTCCACCCTGTTTGATCTGAAGATTACCCAGCAAGCCAATCAAATTACAATACAACGAACCAATTAACCTCGACCATGAACCGAAAACTATTTACCCTTGGATCGTTGCTGCTACTGACCGGAATCTTACCCGTCAGGGCACAACTCCTGGCGTCCGGCAATCGATACGCGACATACCAGAATCGGGAAAGCGATACCCGGCAGATCACCCTGCGAAGTGCCCTGAACGAACTGGAGCGGCACTATGGCGTTTCGTTTATCTATCCAACAAACTTAGTCGATACGAAAGTGACGATGGGTAGCCATCATATTCAGAATCTGGAAATTGAACTTACCAATCTACTGGCTAATAAAGAGTTAACCTATAAAAAGGTGCAACCTAACTTCTACGCCATTGTGCGGGTGAACGAAAAAAGCCCCCGGCTTTTTCGTAAAATCGAGCAAATCGAAACGAAAGCCGTTTCTGAGCAAACCAGCGAACCGGTGAGTTTGCCCAACCGGATGATCGACAAGCTGGAAACCATTGGCTGGTCGATGACGTCAACGCAACCGCTGGCGGATATTAACGGGCGGGTGACGGATAAAAACGGGCAGGGCATTCCCGGTGTCAGTGTGATTATAAAAGGCACGAATCGGGGCACAACCACTAATGCATCGGGCGAATACAGCATCAACGCCAGCAATACAAATACACTGGTATTCAGCTTTGTAGGCTATATCTCGCAGGAAGTGGCGGTAGCAAGCCGAAGCCGTATCAACGTCACATTAGTTGACGATGTGAAAGCCCTTAGCGAAGTGGTTGTGGTAGGATACGGTACCCAGAAACGGGCGTCGGTAACGGGGGCCATCTCGTCGGTATCGGCTCAGGAAGTTATACAACTGCCCGTGCCGAGTGTCGAAAGTGCCATTCAGGGCCGGGTGCCGGGCGTGAGCGTCGTCAGCAACGGTTCGCCGGGCGAAACGCCGATTGTTCGTATCCGGGGTATTGGCTCGATCAACTATTCCTCGAACCCGTTGTATGTCATCGACGGCTACCCAACCAGCGACCTGAATAACTTCGACACACGCGATATAGAAAGCGTCGATGTGCTGAAAGATGCATCAGCGGCCGCTATTTACGGGTCGCGGGCGGCCAACGGAGTTATTATCGTCACGACAAAAAAAGGGCAGCGCGATGGTCGTCTCCATGTCAGTTACGATGGCTACGTGGGTGTTCAGAGTGCATGGCGAAGACTGGATTTGCTCAACACCGATCAATATCTTCAATATGGGACAGCCTTGCTCCAGAATGCAGAAAACGACAAAGCAGCCGCCGAAAACCGCGCTCCCATCGACGCCCGACCCGCGCGGTTCTTAGCCATGAGCCAGCCCATTTATCAGGGAGCAACGCAAACCTATGCCCAAACCAATACGGACTGGCAGAGTGCCGTTTTCCGGCAGGCGGCTATCACGCAGCACAGCGTTCAGCTATCGGGTGGGAACGACAAGTCGCGGTTTTACTCATCGCTGGGTTTTTTCAGTCAGGACGGAATTATGCTCGGGACCAGTTACCGGCGCGGCAACTTCCGCATTAACTCCGACCATACGCTGAGTAACCGCTTTACATTCGGCCAGTCATTAACGGTTTCATACGACGATAAATACAGCGAAGTCAGTGCCGGAGGCCGAACACAAATTCAGAATATGATTCGGATGACGCCCTATATGCCCGTCACCGATCCGTTCTTAGTTGGTGGTTATCGGGGACCGGATGGCTCCGACGCAACCGACCCGCAGAACCCCGTTCGGGCGGCACTACAGGATCGCACCAACACCCAGCGGCTGAAACTATTGGGCAGTGCTTATCTGGATGTAAAACTCTTTGCGGGGTTGACCTACCGCATTCGGGGCGGGATCGACTACGTAACCGCCCGCGATTATACATTCCAGCCCATTTATAACGAAAGTTTCAACGCACGCGCACTGGCCCAACTGGCCGACAACCGTTATACGTTCACATCACCGTTGATTTCCAATCAGTTAACGTACGAGAAGACGTTTGGTAAACATACAATCAACGCCGTTGCTGTTGCCGAGCGGCAGGCGGGTATCTACTCAAGTCTGAACGGGGCCGGTCAGGCCAGTACGAACGATATTCAACAGGTGAGTGCGCTTACGCCTACCAGCGTCGGGCTGACCGGGAGCCGTTCGCAGAATATTCTGATCTCATACCTCGGTCGGATTAACTACGAATATGCGGGTAAATACCTGCTGGGCGCGTCGTTTCGTCGGGATGGATCGAGCAAGTTTGCACCCGGCAACAAGTGGGGTAACTTCCCGTCGGTATCGGCAGGCTGGCGTATCAGCGAAGAAGCGTTCATGAAAAATGTACCGACCATTTCGGAACTCAAATTGCGGGCCAGCTACGGTAAGATGGGTTTCAATGGCATCGGCGATTATGACTGGCAGGTGGCTATCTCGCAAACGACCAACGCACTTTTGGGTGATAGCCGGACGCAGGGGGCTTATTTCGACCGCTTAGGCAACACGTCGCTGCGCTGGGAAGTAACGGACATGACCAACATCGGTCTGGATTTGGGCATTCTTAGCAATCGGCTTACCCTGACCGCCGAATATTTCAACCGCAACACCGATGGCCTGATTTTAGGACAACCTATTGCGCCGTCTATCGGCTACACCCAATCGCCGGTTGTGAACGTTGGCAACATGCGAAACCGGGGCGTCGAACTGCAGTTGGGCTACAATAAACAGCAGGGTGCATTCCGCTTTAATGTGTCGGGAAATATCAGTTTTATTCGCAACAAAGTGCTGAATCTGGGGCCAAACATATCGCCCCTCTTTGGTGGTTCCAACGCCGATTACGGCGGGTTCGACATTACCCGTACTACGGCCGGTGAACCCATTCAGTCATTTTATGGCTGGAAAGTAGCGGGCATCTTCCAGACAGCCGACGAAATTAAAGCAGCACCAACCCAGTCCAGTGCCAAACCGGGCGACATACGGTTCGTAGATGCGAATGGGGACGGCAAAATTGACGCCGACGACCGGGTAAACCTCGGTAGTTTCCTGCCCGATTTCACCTATGGCCTGAATCTGAGTGCCAACTATAAAAACTTCGACTTTTCGCTGTTTTTTCAGGGCGTTCAGGGAAACAAAGTGTATAACGGCGTGAAAGTGCTGGAACAGGGAATGCTGCGGTTGTTTAACGCGGGAACGGACGTTTTGCGGGCATGGACACCAACGAACACCAACACCGACGTTCCTCGTGCGGTTAGTGGCGATCCCAATGGTAATACGCGCACGTCGGACCGATTCATAGAAGATGGTTCGTACCTGCGGATGAAGAACGTAAGCATCGGCTATAGCCTGCCAGCCAGTCTGTTGCAGACGTGGTCGCGCAATACGCTCTCCAAAGCACGGCTCTATGTGGCGGCCACAAACCTGCTGACATTTACCAAGTACACGGGATACGACCCCGAAATTGGTTCGCGCTATAACGGTACGCTCACCAACGGAATCGACTATGGGCAGTTTCCGCAGCCTCGCACGCTCATGGTTGGCTTACAGGTAGGATTCTAAACGGTAGACGACAAATAACCCTCTTAACGAAAAAATAATGAAACGCTATTATTTGACCAGTATCGTCGTCACGCTGGGGTTGCTCGCAGGGTGCAGCACCAACAGTCTGGATCAGGTGAATCCGAACCAGGTAACAACGGATACCTATTTTAAAAATTCCACAGAACTCGTTAAAGGCGTTAACGCTGTATATGCCATCTGGCAGAGCTACAACCTGACAGGCCGCGAGTGGTTCTTTATTCATGATCTGCGCAGCGACGATGTAACGTCGGGCGGGGGTCAGTTGGAGGCTCCCCGCAATCAGCTTCTGATAGGTGCGCAGATTGCGGGAAATGCCGTATCGTTCTCGGTTTGGAACGGTTTATACCGTACCATTCACCGCGCCAACGTGGTCATTGGCAAAGGAGCTACAGTGAAAGACGATCCAACAACAGCCAAACGGGCGATTGCCGAAGCCAAATTTCTGCGTGCTCTGTCGTACTTCGATCTCGTTTCGCTATGGGGCGGGGTGCCGTTGTACGCGGAGTACGTAACCGAAGTTGATGGCACCAAACCGCGTTCGTCGGCTACGGAAATTTATCAGCTTATCACCACTGACCTTCAGGCGGTTCAGGCCGATTTACCAGCCAGTTATACGGGCAGCGACCTGGGTCGGGCGACCAAAGGAGCCGCAGCCGCTTTGCTGGGCCGGGTCTATCTGCAACTCGGCGATTATGCAAAAGCTAAACCGGAATTTCAGAAAGTCATCAGTTCCGGGCTTTACAAACTGACCGACGAATACGTCGATAATTTCCAGGAGGAGAATGAAAACAACTCCGAATCCCTGTTTGAGATCGGGTTCTCGAAAATCGGTGATTTCAACTGGGATAGCGACGGCAACGACGGCGGAGCAAACGAAACCACCACCCGCAGCCAGGAATATAACCCCGTTGGCTGGCGTAACCTCATTCCATCGAACGGATTGCTGGCCGAATACGAAAACACCGCGAAAGGCGATGAAAAAACCGACCCCCGCCTGAAATACAACTTCTACTTTATCGGCGACAGCTATAACGGCGACAAGAACGTTTTGGGCGATAAAGATGTACAGGGCAATGCACAGACATTCAACGGCACATCCCAGAAAATTAGCTGGCGTAAATACACGGCCTTGTACAAAACCGCTGATACCTATTATACATCGGGAATCAATATGCGGATTATCCGGTATGCTGATGTATTGCTGGGCATGGCCGAATGTGAAAATGAGACGGGCAATACCACCGGGGCCATCGCTTTATTAAATCAGGTTCGCGCCCGTAAAAGTGTGGCCATGCCCGTTTATCCGACGAAGGCCTACCCGGTCAACAGCAAAGACGAAGTGTTCCGGGCGGTTGTTCACGAACGGCGTGTTGAACTGGCAGGCGAGCAGGTTCGCAACCGCGACATTCTGCGCTGGCGGGCACAGAGCAAACTCAAAACTGAACCGATTTCGTACTTTGTGAAAGGCAAGCAGGAATTACTGCCCATTCCGCAGCAGGAGTTGGACAACAACAGCAAGTTGAGCCAGAAAGACCAGAATCCAGGATATTAGTACCATTAGACCTAGAAGGTTTCAAAAACCTTTTAGGTCTGGATTACCAACATTACTTTTCAGTAAAATCTGGAGATTTCATCCCCGGCTGGCCATGTTGCCGCGTCGGGGATTTTGTTTATCTTTCACTTATGCGCTACTTATTCAGGCTGGCCAGTTTTTTATCCATTTTAGTAACCGGCTGCAACCGCCATCCTGCGCGATTTGAGCGGCTAACAACACAGCAAACCGGTATTGATTTCGCGAACACTATTACCGAAAGCGACTCGCTCAACGTGCTCGAATTTGAATACATTTACAACGGCGGGGGCGTTGGTGTAGGCGATTTTAACGGCGATGGCAAGCAGGACGTATTTTTTGCGGGCAATCAGGTATCGAGCCGACTTTATCTGAACAAAGGCGATTTCAGCTTCCAGGATATAACGGATTCGGCGGGTGTACGCACAAAATTCTGGTGTACAGGCGTTGCCATTGCCGATATTAATCAGGATGGGCGGCAGGATATCTACGTGTCCACTATTCACCCAGACCGCAATCGGTCGGTTCCCAATCTGCTGTTTATCAATCAGGGAAATGACAAAAACGGCGTTCCCCATTTTCAGGAGATGGCACAGGCTGCCGGATTAGCCGACTCAAGCTACTCCACCCAGGCAACCTTTCTGGACTACGACCGTGACGGCGACCTCGATATTTTTCTGCTGACCAACGCGCTCGAAGCCTTCAACCGAAACGCGGTTACCGGCCCGCGAAACGATGGTTCGGCGAAGAGCCGGGACAAGCTGTTTCGGAATGATAGTATACATGTAACGCGGGTGGGAACCCGCCATGATACTGTAAGCCTGGGGGTTCCCACCCGCGTTACACCGATACCTCATTTCACCGATGTATCTCTGCAAGCGGGTCTTGTACATGAAGGCTGGGGCTTAGGCGTTGTCGTCAATGACATAAATCAGGATGGCTGGCCGGATATTTACGTGGCGAATGATTTTCAATCCAACGATGTCTGGCTCATCAATAACCACGACGACCGGGGTGCCGGGCCAACCTTCACCAACGGCATTGCCGACATGCTCAAACACCAGAGTCACAACAGCATGGGCGCCGACATGGCCGATATGAATAACGATGGGTTGATTGACCTCGCGGTAGTCGATATGCTACCCGACGATAATCTGCGGCAGAAGACCATGTTTTCCAGCATTCCTTACGACCGTTTCCAGATGGCGCAACGACTTGGCTATAAACCGCAATACATACGGAACGTGTTGCAATTGAATAGGGGGGCGAGGGGGGAGAAAGGAATAACGGGAGGAAAGGGGAAAAAGGAGAAGGTCATCTCCCTCTCTTCCCCTTCCTCCTCTTTACCCTTATTCTCCGACATAAGTTATCTGGCCGGAACTGCCGCCACCGACTGGAGCTGGAGTGCTTTGTTTGCTGATTTGGATAACGACGGTCTGCGCGATTTGCTGATTACCAACGGGTATCGGAAAGACATTACCGACCTCGATTTTACAAGCTATAACCGCGACGCCGGAACATTTGGCTCCGACGCCGACCGACGAACGGGTTTACTCAAACGAATTGCTGATTTGGAACCCGTTTACAAACCGAATTTTCTGTTTCATAACAACGGTGATTTGCGCTTCACCAACCTCGCCAATGACTGGGGCTTAACCGAATCATCCTTCACAAACGGCACCGCTTATGCCGATTTCGACAACGACGGCGATCTGGATCTGGTTATGAACAACATCAACGACCCGGCATTCATTTACAAAAATCTAACCATCGAACAATCAGCAGATTCGTCGGCAAATCGGTTCATACGGATAAATCTAACTGGCAAGCCGGGAAACCTTGAGGGGCTGGGCGCAAAAATTATGCTATGGGCTGGCAGAACCCTTCATTACGTCGAATATACCCGGCAGCGGGGCTATCAATCCACGATGGAATCAGGTATACACATTGGTCTGGGCAAGGCAAAAACCATTGATTCGCTGCGGATTTTATGGCCTGCCGGCAACGGGCAGACGCTGCGTAACCTAATCACAAACAAGTCGTTAACGCTGCATGAACGCAATGCAACACCCTGTTCCAGTACATTCATGCAGATAGAGCCGCCTGCTCAACCACTTCTGATCGACGTCTCTAACCAGTCAGGGCTGACGTTTCAGCATCAGGAAGACGATTTCGTGGATTATAAGGCTCAGCAAACGCTGTTGGCGCACAAACATTCGCAGATTGGGCCGGGACTGGCGGTTGGCGATGTGGATGGCAATGACCTGGATGACATTTACATAGCCGGGGCGGCTCAGCGGGGCGGTACATTTTTTTTGCAGCAACCATCCGGCCCCTTCCGGCGAAAAGACCGGCCCGTAAAAGTGCCGGAAGAAACGGGTGTGCTGCTGTTCGATGCCGACAATGATAATGACCTCGACCTCTACGCCGTTCACGGCAGCACCGAATTGGGCCGAAACGAAACCCGCTATCAGGACAGTCTGTATTTGAACGACGGACGGGGAAATTTTCGGGCCGCGTCGGGGAGTTTGCCTAACACAATGTCCAGCGGTTCGTGTGTTGTAGCTACTGATTTCGACCAGGATGGCGATTTGGATTTGTTTGTTGGCGGGCGCGTGGTGCCGCAGCGTTTCCCAGAATCCGCACGAAGTTATTTGCTGCGAAATGACAGCCGCGCGGGGCAGGTTCGCTTCACCGACATTACCGACCAAGTCGCGCCCGGTCTTGGTCGGGCTGGGTTGGTTTGTACGGCTTTGTGGACAGATATTGACGACGACTCATGGCCCGATTTGATGCTGGCTGGTGAGTTTATGCCGATTACGGTCTTCAAAAATCAGCGCGGCAAAAGGTTCATCAAACTGCCGATGCCTTCGCTAACACAAGCGGTTGGTTTCTGGAACAGCCTGACACCGGGCGATTTCGACAATGACGGCGACATGGATTATGTGGCTGGAAATCTGGGGCTTAACAGCCGATTCCAGGCTACAGCCACGCATCCGGTGTCGGTTTATGCGGCTGACTACGACAAAAACGGCACCTTAGACCCGATTCTGAGCCTGTTCAACGGCGAAACCGAATACCCGTTTCACCCGCGTGATGTGCTGACCGACCAGATTCCTTCATTCAAGAAAAAGATGACGTCGTATGCGGCCTACGGAAAAACGATGATGAGTGACCTGCTTTCTGATGACCAGAAAAAACAGGCCCTAATCAAACGGGCAACGCATCTGTCATCGGCTTACCTCGAAAACAAAGCCGGGACGTTTATCCTGCATGACCTGCCCATTGAGGCCCAATTTTCGCCCGTATTCGGAACAGCCGCCACCGACCTAAATCATGACGGCAATTTAGATATACTATTAACCGGCAACGATTACGGGACCGATGTGCTGTCGGGCTGGCTGGATGCTGGTGTAGGCTTGTGTTTACTGGGCGATGGACGCGGAAATTTCAGGCCTTTATCTCCGGCTCAATCTGGTTTCGTAGTGGATAGAGATGCCAAAGCACTGGCATCCGTTCTGCTCGCTGATGGGCATTTATATTACGTCGCTACGCAGAACAATGGCCCATTGAGGGTGTTCAGAGAAACGAATGGACAGGCAAGATACCGGCGTGTGAATCCGGCCGATGTTGGGGTGAATCAATCGTTGGTCAGGGGTCAAAAGCAGAAAGCATTCGTTAGCTGGGGAAGCGGCTACCTTTCGCAGTCGTCGATGGTGGTTCCAGTGCGGGGTAGAGAAAACCGTTGAACTGAAAAAGAAATTGTACTTTTGAGCTTACTGTTTCTAAAACTGTATGCGCGTCAACTTCCTGCTTATCTGCATGATTGCCACCGCTTTTGCTCCGTCAGCCCCACCGGCATTTGATTTACAGGGCCATCGGGGTTGCCGGGGTCTGATGCCCGAAAACACCATACCGGCTTTTTTGAAGGCTCTTGACCTGGGCGTTACCACGCTGGAACTGGATGTGGTTATCAGCAAAGACCGGCAAGTGGTTGTCTCGCACGAACCGTATTTCAATTCGGCTTTCAGCATTTCCCCAAATGGCGTTCCGGTCGAGAAAAAAGACGAGAAAAATCTGGTGCTCTACCAGATGAATTACGACGACATTAAACGCTATGATGTCGGCTCGAACGGCAACCCGGCCTACCCCGAACAGCAGAAGCTAAAAACATACAAACCGCTCCTGAGCGACGTTATTGAACAGGCTGAAGCGTACCGGAAAGCGAAAAACTTATCCCTGTTTTGCTATAACATCGAGATAAAAAGCGAATCGTCGGAATATAACAAAAGCCAGCCCGAGCCTGTAGCCTTCTGCGACCTTGTCCAGTCGGTTCTGAAAAAACAGTTATCGCCCGACCGGATTGTTATTCAGAGTTTTGACTTCGCCGTGCTGAAACAGTGGAAGCAGGAAACCGATGCAGGAAAGTATGCAAAGGTCAGGCTGGCCGCGCTGGTCGAAAATTTACGCAGCCCGGAAAAGAATCTGGACGAACTTGGCTTTAAACCCGACATCTACAGCCCGTATTTCCGGCTCATCAGTCAGGACAAGATTGCGCGACTGCATGAACAGAAAATCAACGTAATTCCCTGGACAGTCAATCAACCCGATGTTATGCAGCGACTGAAGGAGTGGGGTGTTGACGGACTCATTACAGACTACCCTAACCGGGCCAGCAATTTATAAACCAATGGCTAACCTTAGCGGTTCTTATTGCTGACTAACGTGAGTTGGTTAATTTTTGCTTATTTTAGACCCATGACCCTCCTAAACACCACTCTTAAATGGCTCCTGCAAAGGCGATTGCCGCGCATCGAGGCAATGATGAAGCAGCCCGGCATGGTGCAGCAAAAGGTATTCTCGCAGTTAATCCGGGCGGGTCGCCGGACGGAGTGGGGTCAGAAATACGCATATAAATCCATTCAAAGCATTCAGGATTTTCAGCGGCAGGTGCCCGTTTCAAGTTACGAAGAGTTGTTTCCATACATCGAGCGGGTGATGAAAGGCGAAAGTAAAGTCCTGTGGCCGTCGCCCGTGCGGTGGTTTGCCAAATCGTCCGGCACGACCAACGCCCGCAGCAAATTTATCCCCGTTACGACCGAGTCGCTGGACGAAAGCCATCTCAAAGGTGGAAAAGATATGATGGCCCTCTACATTGCCAACAACCCCGACAGCCGAGCCTTTGAGGGCAAAGGTCTCTCCATTGGCGGCAGTCTCCACCAGAATCCGTATGGAAAAAATAGTGCCGCTGGCGACGTATCGGCGGTGGTGATGAAAAACCTGCCCACCTGGGCACAGTACATCCGAACGCCCTCCATCGAGGTTGCTTTGCTGGACGAATGGGAAGTGAAGCTGGAGCAGATGGCCGAAATCACATCGCAGGAAAACGTGACCAGTCTGCTCGGTACACCAACCTGGGGCATGGTGCTTATCGACAAGATTCTGGCGCGTACGGGCAAGTCCAACATCCTGGAAGTCTGGCCGAATTTTGAGGTAATGATGCATGGCGCAGTCAATTTTCAACCCTATCGGGACTTATTTGAGCAGCAGGTTTTTCCCTCCAAAACAGTTCGGTATCAGGAAGTTTATAATGCGTCGGAGGGGTTCTTTGCCATTCAGGACGATTTAAGCCGGGTGGGTGAAATGCTGCTGATGCTGGATTATGGTATCTTCTATGAATTTGTACCGATTAACGAATCTGACCAGCCTTTTCCGAAAGCACTAACCATCGAGGACGTTGAATTAGATAAAAATTACGCCCTCATCGTGTCGACAAACGGGGGTTTGTGGCGGTATAAAATTGGCGATACGGTTCGGTTTACGTCGCTCTATCCGCACCGGCTGAAAGTGAGCGGTCGCACGAAGCATTTTATCAATGCCTTTGGCGAAGAAGTCATCGTTGAAAACGCCGAAACCGCCATCACACAGGCCTGTGAGGCCACCGGAGCCGTTATAACCGACTACACAGCCGGGCCATATTACATAAAAAACGGGGCTAACGGCTGTCATGAATGGATTATTGAATTTTCACAACAACCTGATAATCAGCAAAAATTCAACAGAATCCTGGACGAAACGCTCCGGCAAATCAACTCCGACTACGACGCCAAACGCTACAACGATATGGTGCTAAAAAGCCCCCATATTCACGTTGTGCCATCGGGGACTTTTTACGCCTGGATGAAACAGCGCGGCAAAGTAGGTGGTCAGCACAAAGTACCCCGGCTGGCTAATTCGCGGGAATATTTAGACGACATTCTGGGTCAGTTAACCGTAGGTCGCTAACGGCCATCGAACGAAGCGGTTTGCGGTTCTGTTCTATCCATAGACATTAAGATTACCGAGTTAAATTTGTAGGAGTTGCCTTAACGCACACGCTCATTTACTCGCCGAGCCAATGAAATCGTTCGATATTCCAGACTATTACCGCAGCAGTATTATCACTCCGCTGAAAGAATTTCGGCGCAAACGTGACAAACTCAAACGCGACTTTACGCCTACCCTGCTCGATTTTGGCCCTATCCGGTTGCTCATCGCCCGTCACTTTGGTTTTTGTTACGGAGTCGAAAACGCCGTTGAGATTGCCTACAAAGCCATTGCCGAAAATCCCGAAAAGCGAATTTTTCTGCTTAGCGAGATGATTCATAACCCCGATGTCAATGCTGATTTGCAGGATAGAGGAGTGCGGTTTATCATGGATACGAGCGGTCGGCAACTGACGCCCTGGTCGGAACTGTCGGCCAATGATGTCGTCATCATTCCGGCCTTCGGAACGACCCTGGAAATACAGCATCAACTGGCGGCTGTTGGCTTGGACGTTGCCCGGTACGATACGACTTGTCCGTTTGTCGAGAAAGTCTGGAACAAAGCCAGTCAGATTGGGCAGAAAAATTATACGGTCATTGTACATGGCAAGCCCAGCCACGAAGAAACCCGCGCTACGTTTTCGCACAGCAAAGAAGCCGCCCCAACCGTAGTGGTCAAGGACATGACCGAGACGCAGCGACTGGCGAAATACATAACCGGCGAATTACCGGCGGAGCAGTTTTATACCGAGTTTGCCGGTCAGTACTCGGCTGATTTCAACCCCGAGCGCGACCTGGAGCGCATTGGCGTTGTGAACCAAACCACCATGCTTGCCTCTGATACACAGAGCATTGCCGATTATCTGAAGCAGGTGATGATTCAGAAATATAACCTGACCAGCGATACTGTCGATGCCCATTTTGCCAATACGCGCGATACCCTTTGCTACGCCACCAACGACAATCAGGACGCAACGTATGCCCTGTTAGACTACCCGGCTGATTTGGCCATTGTGGCTGGGGGATATAATTCCTCCAACACCTCGCATATTGTTGAGCTTTGTGAAGAAAAATTACCAACCTACTTTATCGAATCGGAACAGAAAATCCTGTCAGATAAGCTAATCCGCCATTTCAATGGGCATACGAAAGAGGAAGTCGTAACGGAAAATTTCATTCCTCACACCCGACCCATTACGGCCCTGCTGACCTGCGGTGCTTCCTGTCCGGATGCCGTTGTCGAAGGAATTTTGTTGAAGTTAGTCAGCTTTTTCCCCAACGCCCGGCCAATAGACGAAGTCATGAGCGAATTTGCCGGGTAAACTACGGTACGTTTATCGTGACCTCCCGGCTCTCGTTCTGTAGCCGGTCGAGGGCCGTTACCACATACACATAATGCTTTTTGGGGTCAGCCGTTTTATCCACAAAACGCGTCGAAGATTCGCCCATGCACTGCGCCACAATGTAGCGCGGGTCCTCTAAATGCAGACGCGGACGCCGACCTTCAAACCGGTAAACAACGTAGGAATTGGCTCCATCGCCATCCATTGCTTCGGCCGGTTGCTGCCAGAATAATTCAACGCCTTCGGTTGTTATAGCCGCCTTTAAATCACGCGCCGGTAAGGGCGGAATGCTATCGAGCCATTTCATGGTTGGGACTAAAGCCGGGTGCCGGTAAAAATTAGTCTGTAGCGAATCCCGAATAGCTAATGGGTTGCTTTGCAGACTTTTAGCACTAAAAAATACGCTACCCATCACCGCCTTTTGCTGCCGGTTATACCGCATCTGGGCCGGAAATTCCGTTGCCCGCCACCAGCCGGGGTCGCGCTCCGAACCACGCCCAACCCGGTAAGCCCCCTGCCCAATATACAAATGGCAATTGCCGTTGTTGCGTGTCCACCATTCCACCAGCGTTTTATAGGGCACCCGCCCAAACTCCGAGCTGAAATACACCTGAGGAACGATGTAGTCAACCAAGCCGTCGCGCACCCATTTGCGGGTATCAGCATATAAGTCGTAATACGATTGGCCACCGTTTGTGGCTGAGCCTTCGGGGTCGTTGCTCTGATTTTTCCAGATACCAAACGGGCTGATACCAAACTTTACCCAGGGTTTATTCGCCCGGATTGAGTCGCGCAGTTCCTGAACCAGTTTTGTTACGTTGTCGCGTCGCCAGTCGGGTTTTTTCATTCCATTGAAGTTGGCCTGATACGTGCTGTCGTCGCGTAATACCTGACCCGCTTCGGCATAGGGATAAAAATAATCATCGAAATGAATGCCATCGACATCGTATTCGCGCACTACATTCGCCACAATCCCTGCAATGTAGGAGCGAACAGCGGGCAACCCGAGGTTGAATAATTTCCGCCCGCCGTAGGTCAGCATCCATTCGGGTTTACGGTTCACTATGTTCGTAGGTGCTACGCTGGCCGTTTTGCTGAAGGTTGCCCGGTCGAGGTTGAACCAGGCATGAAACTCAAGGCCGCGCTGATGGGCCTGCTCAATCATAAACGCCAGCGGGTCGTAAAATGGCTCCGGTGCTAAGCCCTGCTGACCCGTCAGCCACTCCGACCAGGGTTCTGAACTTTTGGCATAAAAGGCATCGGCCGCCGAGCGAATCTGCACCACAACAGCATTGAGACCCATTTGCTGTTGCTGGTCGAACATGGCTACGAGTTCGCGCTGTTGCTCGACAACGGGTAATCCCTTTTTGCTGGGCCAGTCGATATTATCGACGGTAGCGATCCAAACCGCCCGAAATTCCCGCTTGGGAGGAGCCGGTGTCTGATCCGTCGACTCATCAAATTCGAGTGTATCCTTTTGCGGCACAACAACCGTGGGCGTTGGTGCCGGAGTCTTTGAGACTGGCGGTTTAACCGCAACAGGCTTTTGTGGAGCGGCCGCAACCGGTGCCGTCCGGGTAGGTTTAGCGGCCGGTTTTTGGGTAACTACAGGCTTGGCGTGTCGGCAGCTATTACCAATAAAAGTGAAAAGGAACAGACTAACGTAAGCAATCAGACGCATCAGACGGAACAGGTTAATTGCCAAAAATAGCGATAGTCTGGCAGACCGTAGCCGAATGGGTGGTCAATTCTGCCTTTTTCCAACGGCCCGACAGGCGTCGCTGCAATAGATAACGTTTTCCCAGTCGCGTTCCCACTTTTTGCGCCAGCTAAACGGTCGATTACAAACGGGACAAATTTTAGTGGGCAGGTCCGATTTTTTACGCATTTTCATAAGCCCAAAACTCTTCGCTGAATCAGTAAGTTTACAAGAGATGAAAACATCCGCAGCGATAGAAGCCCTTGCCGAAGTCGACATAGATCGTATAATAGAGATGGCGTGGGAGGACCGTACCCCGTTCGACGCCATAGAAGCGCAGTTTGGTTTATCGGAGCAGGACGTCATTACGGTGATGCGACGGGAGATGAAACCGTCATCGTGGCGGATGTGGCGAGCGCGTGTGCAGGGGCGTTCGACCAAACATACAGCCCTGTCTGCGGTAGATGATGCCCGGTTTAAATCTAATCAGCAACGGGCTATATCGGTAAACAAGATGACCAAACGATAAACATTGTATTTGGCAGTCGCTGGAATAAACTTACTTTTGTGCCGCTTAAAAGAAGGATTAGCATTATTTGTTCTGTTTTTTGCAGAAATCCAATAATTTTTAAGAATTTTCTATTTCAAAAGATAGTAGCTTTGCACTGTCTTGTAATTAAGTTTTAACAGACTGCTTTATTTATGTCGAGCCAGAAATTAGATCAGATAGATCGAAACGTTTTAGAAATTCTGCAAGCCAACGCCAAAATCACCAACGCTCAGCTTTCCAAAGAAATCGGCCTTTCGCCCGCTCCTACGCTCGAACGTGTAAAGAAACTTGAAACGTCGGGTATTATTCAGAGCTACCATGCGCAGCTAAACCGCGAAAAAATCGGTCTTGGCGTCACAACCTTCGTGATGGTCACGCTGGTAGGGCACAAGAAAGAAACTACGATGTCTTTCGTAGACAAAGTCAACGAAATTCCCGAAATCATTGAGTGCCACCACATTACCGGCTCGGGCGATTTCCTTCTGAAAGTAATTGCCAAGGATATTTCGTCGTATCAGGGATTGATGCTCGACGTTATCAATGAGATCGACGAGGTTGCCAGCACCCAAACGATGGTGATTATGTCTACTTTCAAAGAAAGCAAGGTGCTCCCCATTCCGTGATGAATTATGAATTATAAATGATGAATTAGTAATGTTAGGGCGCGTAAAGCCCTCATAATTCATCATTTATAATTCATACTTATTTTTGCTTGCGCCGTTCCTCTCGGCGTATTTTTTTTGCCTCGTCCAGTGCTTTCTTCGCTTCTTTATACTGACTTGACTTCCGCTCGGCCTTGTCAATTACCTCGTTGAAATACGACTGAGCCAGTTCGTAATTCTTCTCCATCGTTGCAATTTTTGCCAGCCCCAGCACCGACGACCAGTAATACCCCGCATTGGTTGCATTGGTCTGTTTCGCATAGTCAATAGCCTTCTGATAGTACACTTTGGCCTCGGGTATGTTCTTGTAAAACAAGTGGTTAATGTACGCCAGAATATAGGCGGCTGTACGTCCGCTTACACCCTCATAGCCCGACTGGGTGCGCTCAACCTTCACCAAAATATCTTTGGAGAGCCGTTCAGCATCGGCCATACGACCCGTTACAAACGCCGACCGGGCATAGTATCGCTCGAAAAATGGATTGTCAGGATATTGCTCATTCATGTATTTCGACATTTCATAAGCTTTATCATACTGATTCTCCATGCTGTAAATCTGAACCAGAAAATACCGGGCCTCCACGCGGGTATAAAAGGCCGAGTTTGCCGTTTTTTCTAATTCCTTAATACCATTCACTTTATTTCCTTTCGGGAAAAACAGCAAAATGGGTTTTAACAAAGGGTAGTTTTCGGGTATCCATTGGGCGTAGTAATTGTACATACCGTCGCCAAACAGCAGTTCGGGGCTGAAGTCAGCATTTCCTTTGCATTTCTCAAAGTATTTGAGCGCGTTTTTACCGGCGAGTGTTGCCTTAGCCCACTTTTTTCGCTCGGAATACAAGCGGCCTTTAAACGCATAGGCAGCGGCCAGAAAAAACGAAGGTTCAAGTTTATTCTCGCTGTCGTCATACAGTTTTTCGGCCAGCGCGATGGTCGTATCCATATAGGCCAGACAAGGCGTATCGTAATCCGTTACGTCGGTGTTGGGTACAATTTTCCACCATTCGGCCAGCCCCATCAGGAAGTAAGGCATCGGATGCTTCGGATACCGCAACCGCAACCATCGAAACTCCTTATCGGCATCGTAGAACTTGTAATTATACATCTGATTGATGGCCTCCGCCGACTCGATCTGAACACCGGGGTGTTTGAGCAGGCCATCATATTTCTTATCAAAAGCCGACGGGTCGTACAGTTGAGCCTGAGCCAGAACCACCAGCCCCATCAGCCATGCCGTCAACGTTAATGTCTTCATTCGTTAAAAATAGAGTTATGGCTTTCGCCCTTGTTCGTTCAATACTGACTCCAGCCAGCCACTGGCATTTCAATCAGCACTTTAGTAAGAACGTAATCGCGCATCGGTCCGTTTGCCGGAGCTTATTTTTTAGTAAAATTTTGTCCACGTCCTTCCGATCCGCGTATCTTTGAGATTCCGCCGACATCAATATGCTAACGATTAAAGATAAAACGTTCGTCCCGTTTATTACGGCTGATGCCATTCAGACGCGAATTCAGGAATTAGCGAGCCAGATCAATGAGGAATATGCCAACAAACGGCCGCTGATTGTCGTGGTATTGAACGGAGCGTTTGTTTTTGCCGCAGACCTGGTAAAACACCTGACCATTGCCTGCGAAATCACGTTTATCCGGGTTGCATCCTACACCGCTACCGAGTCGAGCGGACAGCTTAAAGAGATTCTGGGCCTGAATGATGAGATTAAAGGCCGCGACCTGATTATTGTCGAAGACATTGTCGATACCGGCCTGACAATATGTGAAGTCTGCAATCAGCTTCAGGCAAAAGAACCCTCGTCAATCGCCATTGCAACCTTGCTGTTCAAACCGGCCGCGCTGAAAAAACCACTCGATTTGCAGTACGTTGGTTTTGAAATCGAAAACCGGTTTGTATTAGGCTACGGCTTAGATTATGACGGTTTGGGCAGAAATACGCAGGATATTTTTGTGCTCGCCTAATGGCACAAACAGGCTCCGGCTGTTTGGTTAATGAAGTCGGTGAAAACAAACAGCCGGAGCCTGTTTGCGCCATTCTACCGGTCCACCTCCCCCATCACCACGTCAATTGACCCGATAATTGCCACCAGATCGGCCAGCATGGCTCCCCGGCTAATTTCGCTGATGACCGACAGGTTATGGAAACAGCATGACCGGGCTTTGCAACGCACCGGCACATCAGACTTTCCATCAGTGCGAAAAAAGAAGCCCAATTCTCCTTTAGCACTTTCGGCACGGGCGTAAAAATCCATCGCCTTCGGTCTTATCTTCTTCGGAACAACGGCTTGCGGGTCATAGTCGCGGGTACGTTTATGATCGCCCATAAGTTGATCGAGGCATTGCTCAATAATACGAATCGACTCGTGGCACTCCAGCACCCGAACATTGTTTCGATCCCAGCAATCGCCGACGGTTCCCATTTTTCCCTCGCCAATAGGAATATCAAAATCAAGGTCGGGATAAACTGAGTAGCCATCGACCCGGCGGAGGTCATACCGCAGCCCCGAACCACGCAGCATAGGGCCGGTGCAACCGTAATTGATAGCAACAGTCAATGGCAATACGCCTACATTGGCCGTTCGTTTGATGAAAATCTCGTTCTCGATAACAATCTGGTTCAACTCAATTAATTTGGGTTTGAGGTACTGAATATACTCCCTGCATCGCTCTTCAAAGCCCACCGGAAGGTCGTAGAATAGTCCGCCCACCCAAATGTAATTATACAGCATACGCGCCCCACTGACCCATTCGAGCAGCCGCTGAATGTGCTCCCGGTCGCGCATGAGCCACAAAAACGGCGTGTACGCACCAATGTCGAGCGCGTATGTACCAATTCCGACAAAGTGAGCCGCAATGCGATTCAGTTCAGCCACCAGCACGCGGATGTATTCGGTTCGCTTCGGAATGTCATTCTGAATACCCAGCATTCGCTCCACGCCCATCACAAAGGCATGTTCGCAGTTCATGGCGGCTAAGTAATCGAGCCGGTCCACGAACGGAATCGTCTGGTTAAAGGGCAAGGACTGTGCATGTTTCTCGAAGCACCGATGCAGATAGCCAAGATGCGGCACGACATCGACAATAATTTCGCCATCCGTAACGACTTCAAACCGCAACACGCCATGCGTCGATGGGTGCTGCGGCCCCATATTTAAAATCATCTCGCCCTCATTAAGCATTTCGGGCCAGTACACACTCGGTTCCGACGCCCGAAAGTGACCGGGAGCATATTCGTATTGGATTGTCTGCGTAAGCATTGTTCGGCTCAAATAGCCTCTGGCTGTTTGTTTTATTTACCAGCCCAACAGCTATAGGCTATTTGGGTGATAGTCTATCAAAGGTCGGCATCTGCAACTGAAAGCCAAGCACGGGCTGTTTTTTTCGGGGTGATTCGCTCCAAATTATCCATTTGGCTCTCCCCGACTTTTTCTTAATAATCTGTTGGTCAAGTGAAAGTGATTTCGTACCTTTGCGCTCCTTATAGAGAAAACGAACTTTAGCGATGGCAAAGAAAGGCGCCAATAGAATCCAGGTTATTCTGGAATGCACCGAGCAGAAAGACAGCGGTGTTCCCGGCATGTCCCGGTACATTACGACGAAAAACCGGAAGAATACGCCGGCTCGTATTGAGCGGAAAAAATACAATCCGTTCCTTAAGAAAGTAACGCTGCACAAAGAAATTAAATAGGTTTATGGTTTACAGTTAGTTGTTTGTAGCTTTATACCTATCGACAAATCCAAACTGTGAACTGTACACTGTAAACGACAGACTGACCAATGGCAAAAAAGGTAGTTGCAACCCTGAAAACGAAGGACAACGGCAAGGCATTCGCCAAGATCATCAAAGCCGTGAAATCGCCAAAAACCGGCGCGTACACCTTCAAAGAAGAGATGGTTCCGGTTGACGAAGTACAGGCTGCGCTGAAAAGCTAAGTTCTCCCGACCGTTAACTTCTGCACAAAGACATTTGTCCCACAGCCCGTAAAGGTTCTGTGGGACTTTTTTTGTTTAAATCGCCGTTAGTGGGTAGTCGTTGGTATATTGACGCCGGAGTCACTAAGGGCGAACGACTTCTGATTATACGATGGCTTTATTTGGCTTATTCTCGAAAGAAAAAAAAGAAACGCTCGACAAAGGGTTAGAGAAAACGAAAGATAGTTTTTTCTCTAAACTGGGCCGGGCAGTTGTTGGCAAATCGACCGTTGACGAAGAGGTATTGGACGAAGTTGAAAATGTCCTGATCTCTTCCGATGTAGGCGTTGAAACAACGGTCAAAATTATCCGGCGAATTGAAGAGCGTGTGGCCCGCGACAAATACGTAGGCACCGACGAACTCGACCGTATTCTCCGCGAAGAAATTGCCGCGCTACTCTCCGACAATAATACGGTCGATGTCTCCGATGATTTCTCGTTACCTGCTGGTATAAAACCGTACGTGATTATGGTTGTGGGCGTCAACGGTGTTGGCAAAACGACAACCATTGGCAAACTGGCGGCACAGTTTCACAAACGGGGCAAAAAAGTTGTGCTCGGCGCGGGCGATACATTCCGGGCCGCTGCCGTTGACCAGCTCAAACTCTGGGGCGACCGCGTAGGCGTGCCGGTTATTTCGCATGGCATGAATACCGATCCGTCGGCGGTTGCGTTCGATGCGGTGAAAAAAGCCACCGAAATCAACGCCGACGTAGTGATTATCGACACGGCCGGGCGTCTGCACACGAAGATTAATCTGATGAACGAGTTGACCAAAATAAAGCGGGTGATGCAAAAATTCACACCCGACGCACCCCACGAGGTGTTGTTGGTCCTCGACGGTTCAACCGGGCAAAACGCATTTATCCAGGCAACGGAATTCACAAAAGCAACGGAAGTTACGGCACTGGCAATCACCAAGTTAGACGGAACAGCAAAGGGCGGTGTTGTCATTGGCATCTCCGATCAGTTCAAAATTCCGGTCAAGTACATTGGCGTCGGCGAAAAAATTGACGACTTACAGACGTTCAATAAAATGGAATTTGTCGATTCGTTTTTCAAAAAGTAAGCGAAATCATGGCAGTCGTAACGGATTTAGACAAGGTAAATCGGGAAGTTACCGACATTATGAAACGGCATTATGGCGACCGATTGGCCAAAATAGTGCTTTTCGGTTCATACGCCCGTGGTGACTTTGATGCAGAATCTGATGTGGATTATTTAGTGTTGCTGAATGAAGACAATGTGTCGCCATTCAGGGAAGTTGCTACTACAATTGCAGACCGAAATGATTATTACCTTGAAACGTTCATTAATATTTCGGCGACGGTAGTGTCACTTGACCAGTTCTTAACATCAAACCGCATTTTCTACCGGAAACTAAGGACAGAGGGCAAAGATATCTATGAGCGAAGACCTGAGTTACTCTGTTAAAAAAGCAGAAGCGTATTTGGCTAATGCTAAAACTGTGGCCGCTACAGAGTCCCAAATGGTGCCATTACGTCAAGCTATTATTGCTTTTTCTGGCTTATACGCGGGCTGCTTGCCGATAAAGACATTGTCACCAAAAGGCATTCCTCCGCCCGTGAAATGTTTTCACTGTACTACATAAAATCTGGCGAGATACCCGAAAAATACAAAGATGATTTTGCACTTCTATTTGAGCGTCGCCAGATAGCTGATTATGACGTAGACGGTGATTTTCCTCTTGACGAAATCAATCGCCTTATAGAACTGGCTGAACGTTTTCTGAATTTTATTAAGCAAAACTATGCATAAACTACCTGTCTTACTGGTGTTGCTTTTCGGCTTATCGTTAACGGTATTCGCCCAGAAACGTACACACAGAAAAGCAGCTAAACCCATCGTGTTTCAGGGAATCTGCGGGACTGTTTTGGTAAAACAGGGTAATCAAATGCCCAGTCCCGACGCTCCGCGAACGAATGCCGGTGGTTCGCCCGCCGAACGCGACGTACTCATCTATCCCTTGCTGAACATGAGTCAGATTGAGGCTGGCGAAAATGGCTTCATCAACTCCGTTGGCGATAAAAAACCGGTTCTGACTGTGAAATCGGGTAAAGACGGCAAGTTTTGCGCTCGTCTCCCGGTTGGGCAATACTCCGTGGTTGTGCGGGAGCCAAAGGGCTTATACGCGAATCTGTTCGACAGCAAAAACAATATTTTTCCGGTCAACATCCAGAAAAACCGCCGGTCTACAGTAAGCGTTGATATTACGCACGAGGCTGTATTTTAGGCCGATGGAAACGTTTCTATTACTGCTGGCAATCATATTTATACCTTTTGTCTGGTTCATCGTCCGTATGCTACGGTTTACGAATGAGACCGTTGGCGAAGATTCACCGCTGCAACGAGAACGTACATACCAGTTTTCGGCTTCTAAGTATTTTGGCACTTTTACAAAAGTGCTCGAAGCCTTTTTACTGGTTATGAGCCTTGTTCTTGCCTTCATCATGATCAATGTGGGCGTTCGTCAGGAACAGTTCATTGGGTTTGTATTTGCCCCTTTCTTTTTTGCCTTTGCGGGATTTCTGGTGTTTTATTTTTACTTCGATTGGCAGTACTGGACTATTACCCGTAACGTATCGCTTACGTTAAACCCTCACGACCAAAGTATTACGATTGATAGCCCTGCCCGATACAGCGTTCTGACACCCGCTACAACTATTCGAATAGAACATCATATGCAAAAAATGGATAATGCCAAAAATCCGCTGGCAGGATATGGCTACTATTTATTTTACCAGTCAGACGGTCAGATTACACAGCTAAATAACCTATTCATTAGTCATATTGGCCACGTCGAGTTTATAGAACGATACTTCGCTCTCGTTCCGCAAGCGCTTGTCTGGCACCGATTGGCCTGGCCTACCGATGTCAAACAAGCTGAAATGCCAGCCTCACCGAACTTTGCCCCTTAAAATCAGCGTTAGCAAGTACTGATGCTCTGAAACTTACAGTCGTTTTGAAAACCAAAGGAATACGTACCAATAAAATCAATATCGTCACGCTCGGCTGTTCGAAGAACCTTGTGGATTCGGAGGTGCTGTTTACGCAACTCAGGGGCAACGGCATGGCCGTGACGCATGAATCGAAGAAGGACGACGCCAACATTGTGGTGATCAATACGTGCGGCTTCATCGACAACGCGAAAGAAGAATCCATCAACACCATTCTGCGGTACGTCGATGCCAAAGATGCGGGCATGGTCGATAAAGTGTACGTAACGGGTTGCCTGTCACACCGTTACAAAGATGAACTCGAAGTCGAGATGCCGACCGTCGATGCGTGGTTTGGCACTAATGAATTGCCCCGTTTACTGAAAACTCTCCGCGCCGACTACAAGCACGAACTCGTTGGCGAACGACTGCTGACAACCCCCGCTCATTACGCCTACCTAAAAATTGCCGAAGGTTGCGACCGTCCCTGTTCGTTTTGTGCCATTCCGCTTATGCGCGGGAGTCACGTGTCGCGCCCAATGGACGAGTTGATCACCGAAGCGCGGTCGCTGGCCCGACGCGGCACGAAAGAACTGATTCTGATTGCCCAGGACTTGACGTATTACGGGCTGGATATTTATAAAAAACGCAATCTCGCCGAACTCATCGACCGGCTCGCGGATGTAGAAGGTATTGAGTGGATTCGGTTGCAGTACGCGTATCCGTCAGGCTTCCCGCTCGACGTGCTGGACGTAATGCGAAACCGGTCAAATGTCTGTAAATACTTGGATATGCCGCTGCAAACCGGCTCGACTGAGTTACTGAAACTCATGCGCCGGGGTATTACGCGGGAGAAAACCGAAGCCCTCATTGAAACGATTCGCGAACGGGTGCCGGGCATCACGCTCCGCACGACGCTGATTGTCGGCCATCCCGGTGAAACAGAAGCCATGTTTCAGGAAACATACGACTTTGTTGAGCGGTCACGTTTCGACCGTTTGGGTGTGTTTACCTACTCGCACGAAGAAAATACGCATTCGCATTCGATGGTTGACGACATTCCGGCTGATATAAAGCAGGAACGCGCCGATGAGTTGATGGATGTTCAACAGGGCATCTCGCAGGAGTTGAATCAGCATAAAATCGGGCAGACGTATAAAGTGCTGTTCGACCGAAAAGAGGGCGGTTATTTTATTGGCCGGACCGAAGCCGACTCCCCCGAAGTGGACAACGAAGTGCTGGTTCCGGCCACGCAATATGTTCGGCTCGGCGACTTCGCCAATGTGCGAATCGACCGGGCCGAAGAGTTTGATTTATACGGTGAGGTTGTTTCCTGACTTTCTATAAACCCGCAAGTGCATCGTGGCTTAAAGCCCGAACCTTGCGGGTTTTTTCATTGTTAAAACCCGGTAACGCAACCCGCCCCCGAATGAACTGTCAGTACCTGCCGCTTACCTCTACCGGCCAGTTTTCGCCACTCTTCCTCGATTACATCAGCAAAAAGGATAGTCTGACTCCGTTCTATAACCGCTTCCCGGATGTTGCCGCCTTTGCCGGGCAGCTAAACGAAAAGTCGTTCGACCAGGCAAACCGGCAGGTTTTGGTAGAGGCTCTTGAGCGGCAGTATAAGCACGTTTCAGTCAAACCCGACTTTTCTACCCTGCTCCAGCTCAATACGTTTACCGTGACGACGGGCCATCAGCTTAACATTTTTACCGGGCCGCTCTATATTATCTACAAGCTTATCACGACGATAAATCTGGCCCGGCAATTAAAAAAAGCCTACCCGAATTACAATTTCGTGCCGGTTTACTGGATGGCGACCGAAGACCATGACTTCGCCGAAATCAATCATTTTTCCTTATTAGGCAGGAATTACGCGTGGCAAACAGAGCAGCGCGGGGCCGTTGGGCGCATAAATCCGCAGGAGTTAAAAACCGTTTTCGCCCAGATTCCCGAAAAGCTGACTTTGTTTGAAGCCGCTTATCTGAAACATGATACGCTGGCCGATGCTGCCCGCTATTACATCAATGAATTGTTCGGAGCCGAAGGATTAGTTTGTTTAGATGCCGACGACGCGGCTCTGAAACGCGTTTTTGCCCCCGTCATGCGTGACGAACTTGTTCATCAGCAGGCGAATGAGTTGGTGCAAAAGCAAACTGCTGGTTTAGAAAAATTAGGCTATAAAACCGTTATCACCCCCCGCGACATCAATCTGTTTTACTTAGACGACCAACTCCGCGAGCGTATTGAACGGAAGGAAGATGGCACGTATCGGGTGCTGCATACACAGCTTAAATTTTCGGAAAGTGAAATCCTGAATTTATTGGAACAACACCCCGAACGGTTCAGTCCGAATGTGGTGCTGCGTCCGTTGTATCAGGAAACGATTCTGCCTAATCTGGCGTATATCGGTGGTCCGTCGGAAGTGCCGTACTGGTTGCAGTTGAAACCCGTTTTCGAGCATTTTCATACGCCCTTTCCAATCCTGATGCCGCGTAATTTCGCCATGTATGTGCCGGCGGTCAGTGCGAAACGTATCTGCAAACTGGGTCTGACACCCGAAGAACTTTTTCAGGATACGCTCACCCTCAAGCGCGACTACATCGACACGCACACGCGCCATGCACTCAAGTTCGACAATGAGAACAAGACGGTGAACAAAGCGTTAGACGCCATTTTACACAAAGCACAAATGGTTGACCCCACGCTCGAAAAAGCGGTTCTGGCTGAAACAAAGCGATTTGCAAATGCCGTTGCCCGGCTCGAAAAGAAAATGCGCCGAGCCGAAGAACGCAATCAGGAAACGGGTGTCCGGCAGCTATTAGCCGTAAAAAATGAATTATTTCCGAACGGTGGCTTACAGGAACGAAGCGAAAATTTCCTGTCATTCTACCTGAACGACCGTCAGTTTCTGCAAAAAATGCTGGCGGCTTTTGACCCCTTCGATTACCGGATGCAGCTTTGCCTTGAGTAAAATGATCGTTTCCATCGGTGAGAAAGTACTATGACCAAAGCCGAATTACGTCAACAATTTCTTGCCCAGCGAAGAGCTTTGTCAGCAGCAGAGATACAGTACCGTAGTCAGTTAATTGCTCAGGCTTTTTTTGATTTTCTTGACAAGACAAGCCATTCCGAAAAACCCACCTCTCTTCATACATTTCTGCCAATACAGCGTCAGAACGAGGTTGATACGTGGCAGATTGTCCATTTGCTTTGGCAGCAGTTCCCAGCGATTCAGATTGTGGCTTCCGTAACAGACCCTGTTGCCAATCTACTTATACATTATCCCCTCGACCAGCATACGCCCTTAATGGAGAACAAATGGGGCATTCCTGAACCCGCCAACACCGGGCAGACATCCATTAAAAGTGATCAAATCGACCTGGTTCTTATCCCTCTACTGACCTTCGATCAGACAGGGCATCGCGTTGGCTATGGTGGTGGTTACTACGACCGTTTCCTGGCCGAATGCCGTCCCGATTGCCTGAAAATAGGAGTATCCCTTTTTGAACCGATTGCTTGCATAGATAAGGTTGAACCGACCGACATTCGGTTAGATATGTGCGTTCTGCCTGACCGGATTTACTATTTTAATGATTTTTAATACAGATTTATTTATATTTTAACCTATTGATAGTATGAGCTTGTTACCTTTCTTGAAAATCAGTAAAGGATATGCGATTCCTGCTACTCTTGCTTCTAATCTGCCCGTATAAGCTCTGGGCGCAGACTGACACACTTGGCCCCACCAGCCCAAACGCCCTCAAACCGATTGAAAGTGACCTTATTCCGGGCTATGGTCGCTACGGTAGAGGTGTTCGCACTCAATACATATACGATGGACTGGATGTTAGGCGAGTTACCGATTTGGAGAAATACATCAGAGCCTCAGGCAATGTGGATGCTAATGCTGAATTTGATCGGTTCAAAGCCAGACGGCAGTCCAGTTGGCCGCTAATAATAGCTGGCTCAGCGGCTTACTTAGGTGGATTAATTGGTATGGCTAACGCTATCTCGTCAGACCCGAATCGCCATTCGGTTACATACACTTCCCCAACATATCCGTACACACGAACCTCCACCGTTTCGAGCCGGGGTGCCGGGGGCGCAATTGTCGCTCTTATTGGCGTCGGTATCGCTGCCTGGGGATTTTCGCTCAGAGCACCTGGACAACACGTTCGTCGGTCCATCCAATATTACAACCGGGCGTTGAAGCAACGCGGTATCGGCAGCTCATGGCAGTTAACCCCCTATTCATCAGCGACTAATGCAGGCATTGGTTTAGTAGGCCGGTTTTAACTTTTTCAATAACAACATCCGTTGGTCAAACTTTTGCCGTATTTTTGCGAGCAGTTTACTAATCAATTGTACAAATCATTATGAAAATTGCAGTCGTTGGGGCTACTGGCCTGGTCGGTAGCGAAATCCTGAAGGTATTGGCGGAACGCAACTTCCCCGTGTCCGAACTCATTCCCGTTGCTTCCGAGCGGTCGGTTGGTAAACAGGTCGAGTTTAAGGGTAAATCCTATACGGTTGTCAGTTTTGAAGATGCCATTGCCGCCAAACCCGCCATCGCCATTTTCTCGGCTGGTGGGGGTACGTCGCTCGCTCTTGCCCCTAAGTTTGCCGAAGCGGGCATCACGGTTGTCGATAACTCATCGGCATGGCGCATGGACCCGACCAAAAAATTAATCGTTCCCGAAGTAAATGCCGATACGCTGACGCCGGAAGACAAAATTATTGCCAATCCAAACTGCTCCACTATTCAGATGGTTGTGGCGTTGAAACCACTCCACGACCGGTATAAAATTAAGCGTGTGGTCGTTTCTACATACCAGTCTGTAACCGGAACGGGCAAAGCCGCCGTTGATCAGCTTTTTGCCGAACGCGCTGGCAATCAAACTGTTGAAAAGGTATATCCGTACCAGATTGATCTGAATGTGCTGCCTCATATCGATGTCTTCCTCGACAACGGCTATACAAAAGAGGAGATGAAAATGGTCAACGAAACCAGAAAGATCATGGGTGATGATTCGATTCGGGTGACAGCAACCACCGTTCGGATTCCAACCATTGGCGGTCACTCCGAAGCGGTGAACGTTGAGTTTGAAAATGACTTCGAACTACCCGAAGTCGTTGATATACTGACCAATACCGAAGGCGTTATTGTGCAGGATGACCCAGCCAACAAACTCTACCCGATGCCCTTGACCGCACATGGTAAAGATGAAGTTTTCGTAGGCCGCATCCGTCGCGACGAAAGCCAGCCCAAAACCCTGAATATGTGGATTGTGGCGGATAACCTCCGCAAAGGAGCCGCTACCAACGCCGTACAAATCGCCGAATATTTGGTGAAGCACAACTTAGTCGAAGCCGAAGCCGTAACAGCGTAACGGCTGTCTGTCAATTTCTTCAAGTCCCGTTCGGCTTTCGCTGAGCGGGACTTTTTTTGTTATGAAGCGAGACAGTATTTACGATTGAAAGCAAAAAGCCTGTCAGCGATTGCTAACAGGCTCTTGTGCCGAAGGCGAGACTCGAACTCGCATGTCCGTAAAGACACACGCCCCTGAAACGTGCGTGTCTACCAATTTCACCACTTCGGCAGTGCGCTTCCCCGTATTGGGATTGCAAAGATACGTGCCGCTACGGTTTTTTTGCAAGAGTTCCGTCAAAAAAATTTGACTTATTAGCGGTTAAACCGCAACCGCTCGCCCGGTTGGTCGGTCAGGAATTGGCCGTTCTGATACACGACGTTACCTGAAACAATCGTGTGCGTTACGCTTGCATTGAATATATGACCTTCCAACGGCGACCAACCACACTGATATAGAACGTTTTGCTTCGTTACCGTTGTCGACTGATTTGAATCGACCAGAACAAGGTCCGCCCAATAGCCCTCGCGAACGTAACCGCGCCGGTCGATCTGGAAACAGTCGGCGGGGGCATGGCTCATTTTACGAACCAGCGTTTCTAACGAAATCTTGCCCTGCTTCACAAAATCGAGCATCAACAATAATGGGTGCTGTACGAGCGGTAAACCCGACGGAGCATTCCAATAAGGCTGCTGTTTTTCGGCCCAGGTGTGCGGAGCGTGATCGGTAGCAATAATATCCAAACGGTCGTCCAGCAGCGCGGCCAATAAGGCGGCTTTATGGTGCGGGGCTTTTATTGCCGGATTACACTTGATTTGATTGCCTAACCGGGCGTAATCGTCGCTGTCGAACCAGAGGTGATGGACGCACACTTCGGCGGTGATGCGTTTTTTCGTTAATAGTACTATATCATCGAACAAAGCCAGTTCATCGGCGGTCGAAATGTGTAGAATATGAAGTCGGGTATTGTGCCGACGGGCCAGTTCAACCGCCATCGATGACGATTTCAAACAGGCTTGCTCGTTACGAATCAGTGGATGTAATTCAGCCGTAGCGGTATCCCCATACTCCGCTTTGTAACGTTCGGTATTGGCACGAACGGTCGCTTCGTCTTCGCAGTGCGTGGCAATGAGCATTGGACTTTCCCGGAATAAATCGTCCAGAACGCGCTCATTATCAACCAGCATATTACCCGTCGATGACCCCATAAACACCTTGATGCCACACACCGAACGTGGATCGGTGCGAAGAACCTGGTCCAGATTATCGTTCGACGCCCCCATGAAAAATGAGTAATTCGCCAAAGAGGTTTGGGCGGCAATGTCGTATTTGTGAGCAAGCAACTCCTGCGTCAACGCATTCGGAACGGTATTGGGCATTTCCATAAAACTGGTGACGCCCCCCGCCACAGCCGCCCGCGCTTCGGAGCGAATGGTGGCTTTATGGGTCAACCCCGGCTCCCGAAAATGCACCTGATCGTCGATAACGCCCGGTAACAGATACTGGCCTTTCGCGTCGATAACCTGGGTAGCAGACGTATCGGACAAGCCCGGCTTTATTTGAGCAATAAACCCATTTTCGATGAGTACATCGGTCTCGGTAATACGGCCCTCGTTCACCAAGCGGGCATTACGAATCAGAACTTTACTCATAAAAGTCGGGCGGCTTCTTTCGCGAAATAAGTCAGAATTACGTTGGCTCCCGCCCGCTTAATGGCCAGCAGCGATTCCATCATGGCCCGTTCGCCGTCGAGCCAGCCGTTCTGAGCAGCCGCTTTTATCATGGCGTATTCACCGCTAACGTTGTAGGCTGCAATGGGTAAATGGAAGTTATCATTCAACAATTTGATGATATCTAAATAGGCCAGCGCGGGCTTAACCATCAGAAAATCAGCCCCTTCATCATAATCAAGCTGGGCTTCAATCAGGGCCTCACGGCTATTGGCGGGATTCATCTGGTAGGTTTTCTTGTCGCCAAACTTCGGAGCCGAATTGAGCGCGTCGCGGAAAGGGCCGTAGAACGCACTGGCATATTTAGCCGCATACGACATGATCGCTACGTCGTGAAAACCACCGGCATCAAGTACCTGTCGGATGTGACTCACCCGGCCATCCATCATATCCGACGGACCAACAATGTCGGCACCGGCGCGGGCCTGAGCGAGAGCCATTTTCCCTAACACTTCCAGCGTGGGGTCATTTAGGATTTTGCCATTTTCGACAATGCCGTCGTGCCCATCCGAACTATAGGGGTCCATGGCCACGTCGGTCATAATGACTACATCGGGAAAGCGATTTTTGATGGCTCTGACCGCTTTCAGATACAGGCCGTTCGGGTTATGGCTCTCGGTGGCGTATTTGTCTTTCTTCGTTTCCGACAGGTTGGGGAACAGGTCAAATGCATTGATTCCGAGATCGACGCATTCCTGAATTTCATCGAGCAGTAAGTCCAGCGAGTACCGGTAAATACCCGGCATAGACCCTACTTCTGACCGAACGTTTTGCCCTTCCATCACAAAAAGCGGCAGGATAAAATCAGTCACCGACAGGCGGGTTTCCTGCACCATATCGCGAATAACGGCTGACTGGCGGTTTCGGCGTGGACGACGTATTAGGTTCATTAATTTCGTGAAATGGGTGGAGTTAGTGGAGTTGGTTAAATAAGTGCGTGAAGTGAATGTGCTTATTCTACCTACTCCACTTATTTAACCTACTCCACTCACTATACAATCAGTTTAAATCCTTCGCCGTGTACGTTTACAAGCTGAACGGCGGGGTCTTCTTTGAGGTATTTGCGCAGTTTTGTCACGTACACGTCCATGCTTCGGGCGTTGAAATACGAATCATCGCCCCAAACCATTTTCAAGGCAAAACTACGACTGACAGGCTGATTCAGGTTCTGCGCCAGCAATTTTAATAACTCCGATTCTTTGCTGGTTAGTTTCTGCGGTTGCCCTGCATCGCTATCGGCTGCCAGATTTCCAGCGGTCCGGGTAAGCAGTTGATGGGGATAATCGAATGATAATGCGCCAATTTGATACGTTGTTGGCTCTGTTGATTCATTGGAGCGTTGATACCGGCGGAGAATAGCCTGAATACGCAGCAGCAATTCTTCCATGCTGAAGGGCTTCGTCATGTAATCATCCGCCCCAGCCTTGAACCCCTGAATGGTGTCTTCCTGCATGGATTTGGCCGTCAGAAAAATAATCGGCACGTCGCGGTGGTCCATTCGGACTTCTTTTGCCAGCGTGAACCCGTCTTTTTTGGGCATCATCACGTCGAAGATGCACAGGTCGTACTGGCCCGCCATGAATAGTTGCAACCCCTGATTTCCGTCGGTGGCGCGGTCGGTGGTGTAGCCCTTCATGGTCAGGTATTCCTGCACTAACAGGCCCAGATTCGGGTCATCTTCAACAAGGAGAATGCTTGGCATAAGTGAATGATTGAATGATTAAATGATTGAGTAGTTGAATGGCCTGCCGGATTATATTCACCGCACCGGCGGACCGTCCACTCAATCATTCAATATTTTATAAGGTAAAATAACTTTGAATGAACTGCCTTTGCCGGGTTGACTGTCGACCAGAATCTGGCCGTGGTGCTCGTCAACCATCTTTTTAACGTAACTTAAACCCAAACCGAAACCCTTTACGTCGTGCCGGTTGCCAGTTGGCACCCGGTAGAATTTCTCGAAAATACGGTTAACCTGCTCTTTGTTCATGCCCAAACCCTGGTCAGTTACCGTGATGCTTACTCCCGGAGTGGATGCTCCCGGAGTGGATGCTCCTTCGGTCAGGCTGCGGGTACTCAGGGTAATGTGCGGGCTTTCCGGCGAGTATTTAAGCGCGTTATCCAGCAAATTATAGATGATATTCGTTAGGTGAAGTTCGTCTGCTTCGATTACTTCGCGGTCTGCATCGAAGTGAAGGTCGACCTCGCCCCCGCGCTGTTCAATTTGCAAACTCATGTTGTTCAATACTTTCTCGATAACATCATGCACGTTAACCGGCGACAGATTGAGCTTTATTTCGCCCCGGTCCAGCAACGCCATCTGTAAAACCTTCTCCACGTGCGACCCCAACCGCCGGGTTTCATCGCGGATAATGCCCATGTATCGAGACAACCGCATCGGTTCGGGCTGGGTAGTTGAACTGGTTGAGCCGAGTTGTTCCTGCGCCATTTCGACAGCCAGCGAGATCGTCGAAATAGGCGTTTTAAACTCGTGGGTCATATTATTGATGAAATCGTTCTTGATATCGGCCAGTTTTTTCTGCCGGACAATCGTGCTGATGGCGATGTAAAAACAGGCCAGTATGACCAGAATCAGCACTACCGACGCACCAAACGTGAAGCCTAACCGACCCAGAATAAACTGTTGCTGCGTTGGGAAATAGACGTACACATAATTGCCCGTTTCAATGAAATTGTTCGGAAATAAAGCCGCTTTGTAGCCATTTGCATCAAACTGTTTTGCTTCGATGCCCAGCGAGGTAAATAGAAACCGGGGTTGCTGGCGGGTGCGAACGGCATACGCAAATGGAATGTCGATTCCCCGATCAGCCAATGACTGCCGCAGCAATGTATCCAAGGCCAGCCGATTGACGCGATCTTCGATGGGACGGTCAGACATCAACAAACCCTTGAGCACATCTTTGATCATGTGCGACTGCTCGTCGGCCCGGTGCTGGCTGATGCTGGCCGGGTGTACGGGTGTCCCTAATTTGGCCTCTGTAATAGCCGCCCCAGCCTGCATTCGCCGTTGTTGAGCAGCCCGCCGAAGCCTGTTTTTAGCCAGCCGAACGGATGAATCCTGAACGACCTGCTGGTTGATTCGGCTAAGTTCTGTGTTTAATACGGTTTCAACCCAATGGTCAAACTGCTGTTGTTGAGCCAGTTGTGTTTGCCAGTCGCCAACGGCCATCAATTCGTCCTGCTGACGAAAAAATTCTTCGACAACGACCATCTGCTCAGCCGAAAGGGGCCGCACAATGGGGTGAAGCACATCTGACTGAACCACGACAGCACCAGCCGGAGCGATCCCAGAGGGCATCATCTGCCGGGTTGACGACTGTTGAGCCGGTGGGGACGTAAGGTGCTTTGCCGGAGCCTGCGTATGCATATTGGCTGCGATTTGTTGTCCATCAGCGACTTTTACGACCGACCGGCCTTCTTTTTTCGCGATGGCCATTAGCCGATTCTGTTGTTCGCGGGCCTGAACGCGCTGTTTGGTCAGGTAAACGATTTCCTGCCGTTCCAGCGTTCGGACAACCTCCTGAAGCGCGTCGGTAACTTTATAGGCAAACTGTTCTTTTTGTAACTGCAATGCGCTTCCAATCCAAAACAATTGTAGGCCCACCAGCCCTAACAGGCCGATGGCCATTAGGGCGACAATCCAGCGTATGCGTTGTTTTGACATTTTTTTACTCGCTCATGCAACCTTCAACCTTATTTTTCATCTATTAGAACGGGCGGGGTAGTCAGTAAAAGTACGAACCAGGTTAAGGACTCATTGGCTCGTTAACAAACTTTAACAACCCCGCTATCAACTGGTTTCGCAACTTATCGTTCCTTCGTTTGCAACTATCTCGTACTATGAAAAAAACAGTTTTAGCAGCCGCCCGGTTCGCACCAGCCCTGCTTCTAACAGCCGTATTTGGTGGAGCTGCCATCGCCCAAAAACCAGCAACACCGGCGGCTAAACCGGAAAAGAATGAGGTAAATGTCCGAATTATCGAACGTAACGGCGATAATGTTCGTGAAGTAGAGCGCACTTACCGCATGGATGGTATGACCGATCCCCAACGCGACAAAATGGTCATGAAATTGGTGGATTCGCTGAAAGCGTCCCGCAAAGGCGACGGTAAACGACAAATGACCATCATCGTTGAGGACACAGATGGCGACCGGACGGTAACCCGTGAGCGGGTCAATCCGGTTCAGAAGGGGGCAAAAGGGGATGCGTATGTTTGGCGCGGTCCCAACGGACGTCCGGGAGCTAATCAGAACAACACATGGCGGTATGAGTTTCGGCAGAATTTCGATTCGTTAGCCGACCGAATGAACCGCTTTAAATTTGAGTTCCCGAAAGATTTTGACCGGCAGTTGGTTCGCCCGTTTGAGGACTGGTCGCGGAACGTTGCGGGCAAACCCTCCACTATTCGTGGCCTGGATGCATTCCCAAATAACCCCGACCGAGACCAGTTGAATGTTCGGTTTACAGCACCGGGTAAAGGTGATGTGAGTATTATCATTACGAATACAAAAGGCAAAGAAGTAGCCAAACGCGAAATCAAGGACTTCTCCGGCGAATTTGTCGGGCAAATTGATTTAGGCAAAAAACCGCAGGGAACCTATTTCATAACCGTTACCCAGAACGAAGATGGTGCTGTGAAACGGATTGTGGTTGATTAGTGAAATGGTGTAGTGAGTGAAATGAGTTGATTGGTGAAGTCGTCCGTATGTACGCAACCTACTACACTCATCGCACTCACTACACCACTTCAATCAACGCAAAAAAATAATTAAAAAATATAGTACTATGTATTGCAAGATACCAAACTAAACCCATATCTTTGTATTGTTCTTAGAGACGAAAGCTATGAAAACTCTCCTCATCATTGGTATCCTGGTTGTAGGCATCGCCGGTCAAGCCTTTAGCATGGGCCATCCACATAATATATTTGCTGCCCGGAAACAGTTACGGACGAAAGCATCGGTTTCCGTTGAAAAACGGAAAGCGGCACCGTCGGTATGTTTGCAAAATACCGTGCAGGTAGCAAAAACGGCGATTAACAAACGGTTGGCATCGGTCTTTTCCCAGATGCTCCCAGCCCGTGTTAACTAAGTCAGTCGCAGACTTTCTGTCCGCGTTGCAACCAGATGCCCCACAGTTGCGAGTATGCGTGGACACGCTGCGTTGGCTTTTCCTGCCCGTCTACAACAGGGTTCCCCTCATTTACCCACTCGAATAAGCTACCGTAAAGATTATGAACGTGCTGATAACCAGCCGCCAACAGCTTCTCTCCTATCCGTTCGCTCCGGTAGCCTACTGAACAATAAACCACTACATTCGCATTTTTCGGAACACCGGCCATACGAGTCAAATCGAAGTCGTCGTACCCAACCCATATTGCATTGGGCAGGTGACTTACGATATACTCGGTTTTTGCGCGTGTATCGAGCAGGACAGCATCCGGCATCTTCTTCAGGTCGGCTATGCTCACAAACGGCACCGTTTTTTTATAGAGCGTATTCAGCATCAGGTCGTACGCTTTACTCGTCGCCTGCTGCCCCGACGCCCCCAGCGATACGCCAAATAAAGCCCCCAGCAACGCCCATTTTCTTTTTGTCAGCATCCTGAACGTAACGTTTATCCGTTTTCATTGTTCAACTCCCGCCAGCCCATACGCTCCTAACAGTATACTAAACAGCACCTTAGGATACGATGGTTGGATACCGGCGTATTTTAATTTGTATTAAACCAGTGCAGGAAACATTTTATCAACATTATTTCGTTAAAAAATTAGACAATTTGACGATTGGCTATGGTTTTCAATAGTGGTTGGCTATTTTTATGGTTTAGCCAAAAACCACCGCTAACCGGCTGTCTATTTTTTACTCACTGAGTGCCCATGCGAACTATTGTTGTACGACCAATTTTACTCGTCGGCCTCCTGTTTATCAGTTTAGTAACTGCTTTTGGCTTAACAAAGCCGGGCCGTAGCTTCTGGGCACGGCTTGCGCACAGGGCAATTCATAAAACGGCAGTCAAACGGCCTGTAGTCCACGTGGCACCGCTGGCCATTGCCTCCTATAAATTCGGTCCAGCCGCTCTCCCAGTCGAAGTACTGCACATGTCCGATAGCGGGCAGCACTGGGTCGATAGTGTTTTTCATACGCTCACACCCGAACAAAAAATCGGGCAGTTTTTCATGGTCGCTACGTTTTCCAACCGCCATGAAAACCATTATCAGTACATCGACCATCTGATTCAGTCCAATCACATTGGCGGATTGATTTTCTTTCAGGGCGGCCCCTACCGGCAGGCTGTGCTGACAAATCGCTACCAGGCACAGTCGAAAATACCACTCCTAATTGGCATTGATGGCGAATGGGGACTTGGTATGCGACTGGATAGCGCCATGGATTTCCCGAAACAAATGTCGCTTGGAGCTATTCGGGATAACGAACTGATTTATCGAATGGGTTCCGAAATCGGGCGGCAGTGCCAGCGTCTGGGTATTCATATCAACTTCGCCCCCGTTTCGGACATTAACAGCAACCCCGCCAACCCGGTCATTGGCGTGCGCTCCTTTGGCGAATCCAAAGAAAATGTAGCTCTCAAAGCGTCGGCCTATATGCGCGGCTTACAGCAGACCCACGTTATTGCCACAGCCAAGCATTTTCCGGGTCATGGCGACACCAATGCCGATTCGCACCATACACTCCCAACGGTTAGCCGGTCGTCGGAGCAGATGCGCGACATTGATTTGTATCCCTTTCGTAAACTCATAGCCGATAGCCTGATGGGCGTTGTTACGGGTCATCTGCACGTACCCGTTATGGACAATACGCCCGCGCTGGCCGCAACACTGTCTGAAAAAATTGTTACTGAATTACTCAAAAAAGAATTAGGTTTCAGAGGGTTGGTTTTTACGGATGCGTTGAACATGGGCGGTATCAGCCGGTCGCCCAAAGCGATGGACGTGAACCTGCGTGCCCTGATTGCAGGCAATGATATATTGCTTTATCCAGAAAATGTTCGGGAGGCAACAATCCATATTTTAAATGCTGTTCAGCAGGGTATTATCTCGCAGGAGTTGGTTGATGAGAAGGTAAAAAAGATTCTTCGGGCGAAATATTGGGCAGGTCTGCATCACTACAAACCCATCAATCTGGCGGGTTTATCAACGGATTTGAACTCACCCGAAGCCGAATTGCTGAAACAGGAGCTTTGTGAGCAATCGGTCACCGTAGCCGATAACCAGAATAGCCTGTTACCGCTGAAACGGTTAGACACGCTGCGGTTAGCCTCGGTAGCCATTGGTGCCGAACCGGGCAACGTGTTCCAGAAAACGCTCAATCAATACGCGCCTTTTCAGACGCTGGCTTACCCCGACAAACCCGTTTCGGAAGCTGACCTGACGAACATACTGGCTAAAATTGGCGATGCGAATACGGTTGTAGTTAGTTTTCACCGCATGAGCGAATCGGGTTTCCGAAAGTACGGCATCACCAAACCCTCGCTCGATTTAATTACCCGGCTGAAACAGCGGGGCGTTAAAGTGATCGTTACCGCCTTTGGGTCGCCGTATAGCCTGCTTCAGTTTGCCGGGGCCGATGCGCTGGTTTGCGCCTATCAGGAACTTGACGATATGCAGCGGGTAGTGCCGCAAATACTGTTCGGAGGCTTGGGCGCACGGGGTATGCTGCCGGTATCCATTGGGGAGATGAAAGTGGGGATGGGCCTGACACTCAACCCGGAAGGCCGATTGTCGGTGGGTTCGCCGGAGAGCGTAGGCATGAAATCGACGGTGCTCAATCAGATTGATGCCATTGCTCAAAGTGCCGTTAAAAACCACGTAGTGCCCGGCTGCGAAATTCTGGTAGCCCGCAAAGGCAAAATTGTTTACAGCAAAAATTTTGGTGCGTTGACCTACGCGCCCGGTGCCGAAAAAGTGACGGACGAAACCCTGTATGACCTGGCTTCACTGACCAAAGTGCTGGCTACCCTACAGTCGGTCATGGTTTTGTACGACCGCAAACAAATTGACCTCACCCAAAAAGCATCGCTCTATTTACCCGAATTACGGAATACGAATAAGCAGAACATTACCCTTCAGGACCTGCTCTGGCATCAATCGGGTATGGTTTCGTTTTACCCAACAACCTGGGACCGTACCCGGCTACCGGGCGGAGGGCTGAAAGCAGAATATTATTCGGCAACGCACGATAGCCTGCATACGCTTCAAATTGCGCCGACCCTCTGGGGCGTTCCGGCACTGCGGGATTCGGTCTGGAAATGGGTTGTACAGTCGCCTATGTCGCGCAAGACGGATGAGTCGGGGAAACCGGCTTTTGTCTATAGCGACCTGAATTTCCTGACCTTACAGAAAATTGTGGAACGGGTGAGCAAAGAACCGCTGGATAAGTTCGTTACCGAGAACGTTTATAAGCCTCTGGGTCTGCATCAACTCGGCTTCACGCCCTTACAACGGCTTCCAAATCCGAAATGTGCGCCAACGGAACAGGATACGTATTATCGGAATCAATTGCTGGTGGGCACCGTTCATGACCAGATGGCGGCTGTGCAGGGCGGTCTTTCGGGCCATGCCGGGTTGTTCGGTAATGCCCGCGACATTGCTACGCTTCTGCAAATGAATCTCCAGAAAGGCGTGTATGGCGAACAGCGCATTCTGAACCCGATGACGGTGCCGTACTTTACGCAAACGCTTAGCAGTCGGAGCCACCGGGCCTTAGGGTGGGACAAGCCTAACCCGGAAAGTACCAGCAGTGTGTATATGGCTCAGCAGGCATCGGCCCGTTCATTTGGGCACACAGGGTTTACGGGTAATGTTGTTTGGGTTGACCCGGATGAGGAACTGATCTTTATCTTCCTGTCCAACCGCATTTATCCGACTGCCGGAAATAACGCCATCAATACCACGAAACTCCGCCGACGCATTCACGAAGTTATTTACAGCGCGATCAACTGATTTTCTCGTAAGATGTCAACCTAACCCATTGACAACCGTGCCGTTACCAATGCCACTCCTTAATAGAAGTGGCATTTTTATTGCTACAAGTTTATACACGATTCTATTTTTAAACAAATTAGTGACGGTTTTTAAATTAAGTGTTTGATTTACAGATGATTGACTATTATCTATGGTGTTATTTGTCCGCCTGTCGTTATCACATACGCAGGGATGGGCATCTGAATATCGTGTGCAAATGCGTTAACTTTAAGCCCCTAAACGCTTTATCATATTTATGAAGAGACGTATTTTTTACTCCTGTTTACTCATCTGGTTATGCCTGGTCGGGCTAACATCCCACAGTTTCGGACAAACCATAACGACTGGAAGCTTCACCCCAACGACTGTATGCCCCGGCGGGGTTGTATCAATTCCTTATTCAGTATCAGGAACCTTTGTGGCTTCAAATGTTTTTTCAGCGCAGCTCTCGGACGTGACCGGGATATTTTCCGCTAATCCACCCGTAATTGGTACGGTTTCAAGCACCACAGCGGGAGCCATTAGTGCCACCATCCCACCCTCAACAGCGAATGGCACCGGGTATCGTATTCGGATTGTGTCAAGCAATCCGGTCATCACAGGCTCCAATGGTATATTAACCCTTTCCGTTACGAGGCCAGCCAGTCCGGCGGTTACGAACCCGGCTGCCTACTGCGAAGGCGCAACCCCGCAGTCGTTAAGCCCGAATGCTACGGCTGCTTCAGGCGGCACCTTAAACTGGTACGGCCCAAACGCAACGGGCGGAACGGCATCAGCAACACCAACGACACCCAGCACAACGATTGTTGGCCCAACGAATTATTACGTTAGTCAGACGATTAGCGGTTGCGAAAGCGCACGAGTACCCATAACCGTTACGGTCAACGACACGCCGGGTGCGCCGGGTGTTAGCCCAGTGTCGTATTGTGTTGGGCAGGCAGCAAGTGCCTTAACCGCTACGCCGGTGTCAGGTGGTACGCTGAACTGGTATGGCACGAATGCAACGGGCGGAACGGCCACGTCGGTATCGCCCACCCCATCGACAACAATCGCCGGAAGTACAACTTACTATGTCAGCCAATCGGCAGGGAGTTGCCAGGGGCCGCGAATTGGCCTGACGGTAACGGTTAACAGCCCGCCTGCCGCGCCCACATTCCCCGCATCGGCAACCTATTGCCAGGGAGTAACCGCCGTAGCATTATCGGCAACCGGACAAAATCTCCGGTGGTATGGCACCAACGAAACGGGCGGTACGCCATCTACGAACGCCACGGTGCCCAGCACAGCCGCTGCTGCCGTTGGCACTATCTTATATTACGTTACCCAAACCGTGTCGAACTGCGAAAGCCCGCGAGCAGCTATTCCCGTTACTGTTCGTGCCAATCCGTCTGCGCCAGCAACGATGCCTGCGCCGGACTATTGCCAGAATCAAACTGCTTCGGCTTTAGTAGCAACCGCTTCTACTGGTGCTACGCTGAACTGGTATGGCCCAAACGCAACGGGCGGAACGGCATCCGCAACGCCAACGATACCCAGCACAACGCAGGCGGGTACGGTTTCTTACTACGTTAGCCAATCAGTTAACGGTTGCGAAAGCGCACGATCACCAATTGCCGTTACCGTTAAAGCAACGCCCGCAGCCCCAGGCATTACAACTCCGCTTATTGCCTGTCAAAACCGGACAGGCTATGCCCTGACCGCAACGCCCTCTGCCAATGGCACGCTGAACTGGTATGGCACGAATGCAACGGGCGGAACACCTACGGCCACCCCTGCGCCCTTATCAACTACAGCCGTAGGCTCTATAACCTATTATGTAAGCCAGTCCATTAGCGGTTGCGAAGGCCCCCGTGCAGGATTGACTGTTACCGTTAATGCCGTGCCAGCCGTGCCAACCCTACCAGCCTCGCCTACCTATTGCGAAGGCGTAGCAGCCGCTTCGCTTTCGGCCACGGGCGCGGGTCTACGATGGTATGGTACCAGCGCAACCGGTATTTCATTTTCTCCGAATGCTACCGTGCCCAGTACAGCAGCCGCTGCCATTGGCACGACAACGTATTACGTCACCCAACTTGTGGCGGGTTGCGAAAGCGACCGGGCAGGCATACCCGTATTGGTGAAGGACACACCCGATGCGCCCGGCACGAGCGCCATTGATTTCTGCCAGGGAACACCCGTTCCTTTGCTGAACGCTACCCCCGTTGCCAACGCGTCGCTAAACTGGTACGGTACGAATCAAACAGGCGGAACGGCTGCTACGACGGCACCCATTCCGACAAATACCACCGTGGGCACGACCCTTTATTACGTGAGCCAGACATTAGTGGGTTGCGAGGGTCCCCGTGCCAACCTGAGTGTGCGCGTGAAAGCCACGCCAGCCGCACCGGGGGTTAATACAGTTAGCTTCTGTAATAACAGCACAGCGCAACCGCTGACAGCTTCCGGCTCCAGCTTAAAATGGTATGATGCGTCTGATACCCCATTATCCGGGACGCCAACGCCTGACACAAGAACCGTAGGCAACCAGACCTTCAAAGTATCGCAGACATCGAGTGAGAATTGCGAAGGTCCCAAAGCCAGCCTTGTTGTCACGATTAACGCGCTACCGGGTCAGCCGGGGGTGTCAAACCCGACGTATTGCCAGACACAGCAGGATCAGCCAATGCAGAATGTTCCATCGCTTATTTCCTCGGCCACTGGAGAGAGTCTAAAGTGGTACACATCCGACAACCGACTGCTCGCCAGCGCACCGATCCCTTCTGTCGACCGGGCGGGTACGCAGGTCTATAAAGTTAGCCAGACGGTGAATAATTGTGAAGGAGCTAAAGCCGACATCCAAGTGAACATTCTTACACCACCCGCCCCAGCCTTGCCCAAATCATTGGTCACGTACTGTATCAACGACAAAGCCACTCCGCTGGAAGCCGTTGGGGAAGCAGGTGGTCAGCTTCGCTGGATTGACCCTTACGGCAATGTTACGGGCACTGCGCCAACGCCATCTACTCTTAATACCAATATAAAGCCCAATGGCGACGAGTTCTACGTATATCAAATCGCTTCGTATGGCTGCTACAGTGCACGGTCAACCATTCGGGTTATCGTTAATACGACACCAACGCTATCCATTTTGGCTCCCACGGGCGATGTCAATTTGGGTCAGCGAGCACCGTTGCAATTGAAATTCACCGGATCAGGCCCGTACAGTTACAGCGTTACGGGTGGCTATACCGGTACAGCCCGAACCGATACAACCATCTCGGTACTGCCGCGCGGCAATACAACCTATCAGGTATCGGCTGTTACCAATGGATGCGGAATTGGCCTGCCGGGAAATCCAGCGTCAGCCATCATCACCGTACGGGTACCCACTGTCGTAACCAGTTTATTAACAGCGACGACGCTCTGTGTGGGTACATCGCTTACGGTGCCGTTCACAACAACCGGCGACTTCAATACGGGGAATACATTCAGAATTGAGGTTGTCAATTCAGCCGATACGACGAAAAAGTATGCGATTCCGGTTACGGCCAATTCATCGCCAATTACCGGGCCGATACCTCTTTCCCTAACGAGTGGTCAATATTACGTTCGCGTGAAAGCCGACAACCCGGAGATAGGTATCATTGGCAGCAATAGCCCTACTGTATTGACTGTGCGCTCACTACCTTCGGCAACGCTGACGGGAACGCAGAATATCTACGAAGGCTCACCAGCCAACCTGACCATCACCTTTGGTGGAGACGGCCCCTGGGACATCGCCTATGCCGATAGTGTGCGAAGCTATACTGCCACGGCCGTTGCCAACCCGTATGTTATTGAAGCCCGCCCGACCCGGACAACAACGTACCGATTGACAAGCCTGACGAATAGCTGTGGTACCGGGCCACTTTCCGGCACGGCAACCATAACAGTATTACCCTTACTGGGCGTCGATGATAACTCGCTCGACCCATTGGTAAAAACCTACCCGGTGCCCACCGAAACAACGCTGATGGTCGAGCTAAATCTGCCGCTCACCCGCGACCCGGCAACGCTCACACTGACAGACCTGAAGGGCCAGCCGATTATACAGCAAACGACCCGGACCCGGCTTAACGAAATGAATCTTACGACGCAGCCGAGTGGTTTATACCTGCTGCGTATACAGGTAGGCGACAGGCAAACCGTTCGGAAAGTAATGAAACAGTAAAAGAGAGAATTACAAGACTTTCGTTTCGAGCCGTACCAAGGTTATTGATAACATTAAAATAACCGTGGCACGGCTTTAAACGAAAGTCTTAAGTCAGTAAAGCTGGAGAAGACATAGTAATATTATCTTCGCCAGCTTTTGTAGCGATGATATGTTTATGCCCGACGACTATTTTATGGAAATAGCCCTTAGCCTTGCGGAAGAAGCCGCTGATAACGGCGAAATCCCTGTTGGTGCTGTCGTTGTGTGCCGCAACCGAATCATTGCCAAAGCCCGCAACCAGACCGAGCAATTAAGTGATGTAACGGCACACGCCGAAATTATGGCCATTACATCAGCCACGCAGTATCTCGGCAGTAAATACCTCACTGATTGCACGATGTATGTCACGCTGGAGCCGTGTGTAATGTGTGCGGGTGCCCTCTTCTGGGCGCAGCTTGGGCGGTTAGTGATTGGGGCGGATGACCCAAAGCGTGGCTACAGCCGCATCGTTCCGTCAGTATTACACCCAAAAACCCGGCTTGAAACCGGGGTGCTGGCCGATGAAAGTCAGGTGTTGTTGGTGAAGTTTTTTAGTCGCTTAAGAACATAATTTCCAATAGGGTTGTTTATCCAACCAAGTAATCTCCATTCTAACTGATTCGTATAATGGCATTTGTATTAGACCCACTTCCTTACCCAAGCGATTCGCTCGAACCGAATATCGACAAGCAGACGATGGAAATTCACCACGGAAAGCACCATAATGCGTACGTGACGAACTTAAATAACGCCATTGCCGGAACCGATATGGAGAACAAATCCATTGAAGACCTGCTGGCCAGTGTTAGCAAAGCCCCCATCGCCGTTCGCAACAACGGAGGTGGTCACTATAACCATACGCTTTTCTGGAACACCATTTCGGGGACAGGCGGTGGACAGCCAACGGGTACATTGGCCGAAGCCATTGACCAGAAGTTCGGCTCGTTCGATGCATTTAAAGAAGAATTTACAAAGGCCGCAACGACCCGTTTTGGTTCAGGCTGGGCCTGGCTGATTGTAACGCCTGAGGGCGAACTGGCTATTACCTCATCGCCCAATCAGGATAATCCGCTGATGGATATTGCCGAAGTGAAAGGTTTTCCGGTAATTGGCCTTGACGTGTGGGAACATGCGTATTATTTGAAATACCAGAATCGCCGACCCGATTATATAGCCGCTTATTTCAACGTTGTCGACTGGACAGCGGCTGAAAAGCGGTACCAGTTAGGCAAACAGGCGTAACAAATTCAGTAATGTACAATGAATAATTGTTACGAAAAGAGCCATTATTCATTGTACATTACTGTTTATGCATTATCTTTACGGTCTCAAAAATGGTGGTTGTAGCTCAGTTGGTTAGAGCATTGGTTTGTGGTACCAAGGGTCGCGGGTTCGAGCCCCGTCTCCCACCCTTAATAAAAAGCCCTGATTCTGTCAGGGCTTTTTTCGTTTTTACGTACAACACTTCCCGCACCAATCAGCGATAAGTCAGTAATGTCTGCTTTGTTAACTTGCCCTTCTATAGCCCTTTTGGGCCGCTTCTGATTCATTGGTATTTTTGTTTAAAGTTTTTTTGAAAACATTAAACAAAAACAAAATTTTCTTCGTTAACGATATATAAATCACGACGAACATGAGTACGTACTCAATCAGAGATTTGGAGCAGCTTTCGGGTATAAAAGCCCATACGCTGCGAATTTGGGAGCAACGCTATGCTATTCTTGCCCCCGAACGTACGGATACGAACATCCGTACCTATGGAGATGAGGAGCTTAAACTGGTTCTCAATATCTCATTACTGAAAGATCACGGCCACAAAATTTCCGAAATTGCAAAACTATCCCCTGAGGAGCTAACGCACGAAGTCATTAAAATTTCTGACAGGCAACTCAATTATCCCGATCAGATTCAGGCACTCACCATTTCGATGCTTGATTTGAGCGAAGACCGTTTTGAAAAAATTATCAACGCCAATACGCTTCAATTTGGCTTTGAAAATACGATGGTTCATATCATCTATCCGTTTCTCTCCCGCATCGGAACGCTCTGGATGACCGGCTCCATTGGTCCCGCGCAGGAGCATTTCATAACAAGCTTAATTCGACAGAAAATTATCGTTGCTATTGATGCGCAGGCAGGCAACAGAAGGCAGGACGGCAAGAAATACATGTTGTTTTTGCCCGAAGGTGAATTTCATGAGATCAGTCTCCTCTTCGCCGATTACATTATCCGCGCCCGCGCCAACAAAGTAATTTATTTAGGGCAAAGTCTGCCTTTTAACGAATTGATGTTCGCCTATAAGCTACACCAGCCCGACTTTATCTTTAGCGTACTAACCTCTGTACCTTCCAATCATGAGGTTCAGCCCTACGTTAATCGTTTAGCCAATACATTTCCCGAAGCAGACATACTGTTGACAGGTTATCAGGTAGTTGGGCAGGATATAGACAGCCCCGAGAACGTTACGATTATCAACCAGATTAATGAGTTGATGCGTATAGCCGGTAAATGAGCCTTTCAGGGCATCTAAACTACGTTTTGTGGCTTCCCGTTTAGAAAAGCCTGTACGTTTTCGGCTACTGCTTTCAGCAATCGTTGTCGGGCTTCGTAGCTGGCCCACGCTATATGCGGACTAATCAGGCAATTTCTGGCCGTTAAGAGCGGGTTATCCGGCTTTGGCGGTTCAATAGCCAGGACGTCTAACCCGGCCCCGGCGAGTTGCCCCGCATTTAGCGCGTTCGCAACATCCGGCTCGTTTAGCAAGCTGCCCCGGCTGGTATTGAGCAGGAAAGCCGTAGTCTTCATCCAGGAAAGTAATTTCTGATTGACAAAGCCAAGGGTATCGGGTGTTGCCGGGCAATGCAGGGATACGACATCACTTTGCGCAAAGAGCGTGGGCCGATCAACGAAGGTGACTCCAGCTTCGGATGCTGACGCGGGACTCCGCCGATTTACCAGAATGTTCATACCGAAGGCACGTCCGATAGCCGCTACTTTCCGGCCAATTTCCCCATAGCCAACTAATCCCAGCGTTTTACCGGCTAATTCAATCAATGGGCTTTTTGCGTAGCTGAAATCCGGCGACCGCACCCACTCCCCTGCCCGAACGCTTTCGGTATGCTCCCCAACATGATGCGTCAGTTCGAGCAATAAAGCAAACGTCAATTGGGCCACTGAATCGGTACTGTACCCTTTCACATTCGTGACGGTGATTCCCTGCTCGCGGGCAGCATTAACGTCTATAATGTCATAACCCGTTGCGGTCACGCCAATGTAGCGGAGCCGGGGTAGTTGAGCAAGCGTTTCGCGGGTGAGCTTAACCTTATTAACCAGCACAATATCAGCATCTTTCAATCGCCCAAGCAGTTGGTCGGGTGCCGTACGGTCGTACAGCGTTACGTTACCAAGCGATTGGATAAGTACCCAATCGAGATCGCCGGGGTTTAGCGTATAGGCGTCCGGGTAAACAATATTCATACAGCTACCGATTAAATGAATTGTTGGGCAAAAGCCAGCGCACGTCGCTCGGCATAGGTAAACACATCACGAGCAACCTGAAAACCAACATGGCCACCTGTCCGGGGCGTCTCCAGAAAAATACAGGTATGCTTTTCGGCCAGTTCCACCGGCGAACATTCGGGCGATAGCAACGGGTCGTTTTGGGCGTTCAGCAGGAGTGTTGGTATGGTAATTCCGGGCATGAAATTAACCGCAGAGGCCTGCGTATAAAAATCATCGGCGTCGCGATAATTATTGACAGGAGCCGAAAAAAATTCGTCGAAATCCCGCCATAGTTTCACCTGCCGAAGCTTGTGCATATCCAACCGGCCAGGAAACTGGCTTGCCTTCTGATACAATTTGACAAGCAGTTTTTTCATAAACCGATTTCGATAAAACCGATTCGACGGTCGGTCGAGCAATAGGGCACTGGCACCGAGATCGGTTGGTGCGGAGATGGCGACTGCCCTCTTTATGACATCAGGGAGCTGTTTTCCATGAACGCCGAGGTATTTCAGCGTGATATTGCCCCCCATACTATAGCCTATCAGCACAACCTCATTGTAGCGTTTTGTCCGTAACGCATGGGTAATGACTTCGCCAAAATCACCAATTTCGCCATGATTGTACAGCCGAAACGCGCGGTTCATTTCACCACTGCACGAACGACAGTTCCAGGCCAGCACATCATAATTATGCTGAGCAAATAACCGGGCCGTTCCGCGCATATACTGACGGCTGCTGTCTCCTTCCAGCCCATGCGTCAAAATGACCAATCGTGTCTGATCGGTCTTTATCCAGTCGAGATCAACAAAGTCACCATCCTGTAAGGTCAGGCGTTCACGGGTGTAGTTTACGCCTGCCACAGACCGTATCAGACTGGGTATAATAGTCTGTAAATGACCATTGTATTGGTAGGCGGGCGCACCGGGATAAGCGGAAGAGAGTAGCGGCATACGCTCAAATTTTTCTTGCCTGACTCCTTACCGGCTCACCGACTGAGGCACTTGATTGGCTGGTTTCTTGCGAAAATCCCCCTGCGAGAAATATTTTTCAATCAGGCAGTACATCAAAATAAAGAAATAGCGGCTGCCCATCTCTTTAATTTTCAATTTCGATTCACCGTATTTCCGGTTTGTCCAACTATTCGGTACAACGGCAAACGAGTAACCGCGCACAATCGCTTTGAGTGGCAGTTCGACGGTTAGGTTAAAATGGGGCGCAAGGAAGGGCTTTATGCCCTCAATCGTTTCGCGTTTATAGAGTTTGAACGCGTTGGTTGTATCGTTGTATTTAATACCCATCACCATTTTGACGATGAAGTTGGCAACGCGGTTAATGAATTTTTTCAGGGGTGGGTAGTCAACTACTTTGCCGCCCTTCCCCCAACGGGACCCGAACACTGCATCGACATCGGTATCAAGCATTTTGTTATAAAACTGCACCAAATCTTCCGGATCATCGGACAGATCGGCCATGAACACAGCGACACAATCGCCCGAAAAACGTTCCAGACCGTAGCGTACCGCATAACCAAACCCATTGGGACCAGGATTCGTATAATAAACCAACGTCGGAATTTCGGTAGCAGCCAATTGTTCCAGCACCTTCAGTGTACCATCTTTGGAGTTATCGTTGGTCACGCAGATTTCGTGGGGAATACCGTGTTTAGCCAGCGTTTGGTAAAGTATCCGAAGCGTTGGCGGCAAAGACTCTTCCTCGTTATAGGCAGGTATGACGACGCTTAATTTCATTTGGCAGTCATTTTTGGTTTCCAATGTTCAGCTACATCCGGGACAGATTCGCGAATACGAGCTAATAGCTCGGTCGATAAAGGCCCTAACGATTCGGCACGGCAGTTAGCCAGCACCTGTTGTTCGTTGCGCATTCCGGGAATAACGACGCCAACCTGCTCATTCGACAAACTAAATCGCAACGCCGATGTGGCTATGCCACCCGGTTGCTCATCTAAAAAGGCCAGTTTTCGTACCGATTCGATAAGCCAGTTCCGGTCGCGGTCGGGCAGAAAATGCCGATACTGATCGGTTGGGAACACCGGGTCCTGGGTAAGGTAAGCCGATTTTAAAAAGCCTGATGCCAGTGGTACGCGACCTATAAAGAAATAATCGTCGGTATTAGGGGCCGTAAACAGCAGATCGTCGGCCCGGCGATCTAATGCGTTATAAATCACTTCGATTGCGCTGCCGAAACCGGCTTCCATAACCCGTTTGGCCCCATACACACTCCGGGAACTGACGCCATAAGCCCGGATTTTACCCGCTTTTTTCAACTTATCGAACGGGGTCGAATCATAATTCGACCAGTCGAACGCATCGGGTGGGCTATGCAACAAAAGCAGATCGAGGGTGTCGCGGCCTAACCGGCGGAGGCTGGCGTCAACGGCTTCATGCATATAAGTCGGGCTGTAATCCTGAATAGACTGACCATCGGGTGTTTGCCGATTTCCGAATTTGGTACAAACAAGCGCATCTAATGCCCGTTTTTGCGAAAAGGCTTCCTGTAAAATCGTTTCGGATTGGCCCCGCCCGTAACTATCGGCCGTATCGAAGAAGTTAATACCCTGATCCAGCGCAATATGCACTGCACGAATGGCCTCCGCTTTGTCCACTTCACCCCACCCGGTCGGGTTTCCATCGACCACATTTGGCCCGCCAAATTGCCAGGTGCCAAATCCGAGTCGCGACGTCAACGCCTGTTTTATCGATACACTCATAAGGAACAGCGCAGTCTGGTATTCCGTAAGTTGAGCGTGAACGTCAACTTACGGAATACCAGACTGCATTTATCAGAACAGCCACTTTGCCACTTGTTTACAGCGTGAGGTGGATTGGTCCGAAGGGAAATTTAATAAACGGCGTCGGCAGCGGGGGTGATGATAATTTTGCCTTTAATCAGGCTTCGCTGACCTGGAAATTCAGCGAAAAAGGCGTTTCGTCCGTGCAACACACGGTCATCGTGAAAGAAAACAGCTTCTCCTTTCTGTAACTGAACAGGCAGGATAACCCCCGCATTCATGATGCGCGTTTCTAAGTACTGATGAAACCGCTCACACAAGTCCAGCACCTCAGGCGAATTTTCCTCGCGCGACAGGCAGAAATAATTCCAGTTCGCTAAGTATCCTTCGCCGTCTTTGTCAATGATTTTTCGCACTTTGCGGCCACCCCCTTTGGCATGAACCACGTCGGTAGCCATTAATTCGGCTAATAAGGCGTCCTCGCCATCTAACTTCATACATTCAACCAAGTCAGGCAAATCGAAGTAGGTCGTTGCCCCACCAATTTTGGCTCTGGATGCGCAGTAAAAAAAGTTGACCGCTTCTTCGCCCCCCAGTTCCACATACGAATCGTCGGTATGGAGCGGCTGGCGGGTGTTGCTCGACCGGTAGCGGTCAGGAATTTGCGGATCGTAGGTAATGTCAATCCAGCGATTTCCGGTTTGCTGACCCGTTGCAATATCTTCATCGGCGGCATGAATACGGCCAATCGTTTCCGACAGTTTGCTGTAGAAATCATGTACCGGCAAATCTTCACGATAGTCGGACAGGTAAACTAATTTGTTATTCTGAACGGCTTCTTTCACGTTCTGAATCGTTTCTTCCGGCGTCGTATAAACAACTTGCTGAAAAAAATTCATAGCCTGGTTGGTTTCAGTGTTTGGTTCACAAATTAACGAAAGTCAGGTAGTTAGCCAAAATTGGCCCGCTCACCCAACTAATTATTTAGAATACGGTGCAGCCCAATGGCCAGCATTCCGTAAGCACGCTGTAAAACCGGGGGGGTGAGGTGGTCGTAAACAACTGATTTCAGATCCTCCCAGTTTGGCTTCGCCAATGAATAATACTGTGTCATCAGCCGCAACTTCGCCAGATACGACCGGCGGTATTGTCGGCTGTTCATCATCATTCGATAATAACGGGCTATATTTTTTTTGAGTAGCCCATCGTACTGAAAATTCAGTTCACGGTTAATATTGCTATACATATCAATGCGATTTTTCAGAAAGACCGCATCGTCGTACTTGTCCGAAAAACTTGTTCCGTTGCTGTTTTTCCTATAAACCGACATTACATCGGGTATATACCCGATATTCCCCTTCTTTGCTTTCAGAATCAGCCGGGGAATGTCGCCACTAACCGACTCCCGGAACCAGGCCGGATACTCACTGATGCTGTTTCGGTACATGGTACTCGACGTAGCCATAAACCAGATTTCCTCTTCGCCAATCAAATCCTCGATGGTATAAAATGATTTCGTTTCCGGCCCGTTCAATACGTGCGACGGGCTACCGTCTTCGTAGGTAATGAGCGCGTTGTGAAAGACCATCGAGTAATCGGGATGCGCATCCAGCAAGTCGGCCTGTTTTTGCAGCTTGAGCGGATCGGTAAAATAATCGTCACCATCCATCAGGGCATAATACTCACCTTCGGCCCGCTTCAGGGTTTCCAGAAAATTGATGCCGCCGTTTTTGCCCATGTTGCGCGGGTGCAGAACGCCTTTCACCAAACCGGGGTGCTGGCGTTCGTATTCCTGAATCACATCCCGTGTACCATCGCTCGAAAAATCATCACCGACTAAAATTTCAATAGGAAACGTTGTCTGCTGCGCCAAAACGCTGTCTATCGCCTGGCGGATGAAATTTTTCTGATTGTAGGTTATAATCAGGACACTTACTTTGGGCATGAATGCAAAGTTTACCGTTTGTGGTTTGTGGTTTGTGGTTGGCTGACGCATCCTATGTTTACGTCAGCCAACCACAAACCACAAACCACAAACTTTATACAGTTACTTCTTTAGGCGATTGAATTTGCGCTTTCCAGCCCTGGGGTTCGTCTTTATCGGCAGGTTTTGCCCACGGGTCGTAGAAAGGCAAAATGGCTACCCAGCGTCCGGCGGGGTCATCCCAACTGAAACGGTCGGCAAAACTCGACGGACTAACCCAATGCGGTAAGTCATAGCGAAACAGAATCAAATCGCCAACATCCTGAAAGCCTTCTGTTTCAACGATATGGTCATTGATTACGTATCCCGTACCGCCCGAATTATAGTCTTTTCCGTATTGATTCAATGCAAGAATTGTACCTACTTTTTGCGGATTAAGCGGGTGCCAGTGCCGACCGAAGAAGCTGCCACCCAGCGGATAATGCGTTACCTGCGGATGAAAAAACGGCTGACCTTTACGGATTCCATATTCTTCGTTATTACCCGTCAGGCTGTTCCAGAACTGGCGCATGGGGGTAAAAACGCCCATCAACGTTTCCTTCATCGACGGTTCAAGATCCAGAATAGCATCGAAGGTATGGTCGTGAAACAACTGCGGTGCCTGCTGAATTTTAGCAATATGCAGCCGTTGCTTGTGCTGGTTGTTGTCGAATGTATCGGGACCTTCGGCGGGCGGAACGGTGTCTGCCCACGCACGGGTCGTTTCGATAACGCTGCGCAGTGTAGCCTCCGGTATGCCCGTTTTAATGATAACAATGTTCGGTTCGTTAACTAACCGCATCACTTCGTCGAAGGGTATTTCGGGAATAATTTGCCCGTCCTTAAATTCGGCGTCAACTTTTATGAGGTACTTCGACACTTCTTTCATACTAAAAAACCGGTAAATGAGCGATACGTCGCTGCGTTCTTACTTGCTTTAAATTCCGTCACAAAGTAGGATGGTATCCGGGAAAAACACAAATCGCCTGAACCTGATTTTTGTCAGTAAGCCGGTTGCGTTGCATACCCAAATCCCGATGCACCAAAACCGTTTCCATTGTACAGCATCAGCCATTCGTTCTGGTGCTTAAAAATATGGCAGTAGTCCATCATCATGGAATCCCACCCCTCTGCCGACCGTTCGATACCGGCCAGTTCATCTTTCCGTTCCCACGTTATACCATCTCTTGACTCCGCATAACCGATGCGGTAACTCCGCTGAACATCGGTTCGGTAGTTGGTTGCGTTACGAAACGAAAAATACATTTTGTACAAATCGCCCGTGCGACGGTCCGAGTCCTTATACACCGTTGGGCGACCAATGGCATCCGTAAACGCATCGTAGCCTACACAAACGTGGCCCGTGCGTTCCCAGTTGATACCGTCGGTCGATTCGGCATATTTAACGTCATAAAACGGTTCCGGGTGCCCGTTAATGACCTCGATTTTGGTACATGACAGGTACCACATCCGCCACCGGACGGTTCCATCGGCCTGTTCCTCACGCATAACGCACGGTTGCGCGGCCCAAACCTGGTCATAAATCGACCGGTCGAGCAGGGGGCCGGTATACTTACGGACAAACGTGAGTCCCCCGTCGCGGCTGATGGCCAGGCCAATGCCAAGCCGGTAACTGGCCGTTTCGCTTTTGTTCCAACCGGTATAATACAACCAGATTTCATCGCTTCCATCGGCCGCCTTCACAGGCAAGAACCACGAGGGCATCGTGCCTGTTTCGTCAAACATGCCCACATCGCCTTTCGAGAGGCAGGGTTTGTCATGAACGTAGGTTATTTCCGATGGATTTTCGGGATTTAGCTCAACGAACGAAACCGCCGAAGCACTGCTTTCGTCGCGGGTAGAGAAATAAACACGCAGCTTATCCTGCATGGGATAGCCAAATGGAACCTGCGCGTGGGTGCGACTAAATGGCTGTGAACCATCGGGTTTATACACTACCCCTTTTTTATGCCAACTCATTAAATTCGGTCTTGTAAGATAAATCTGTTCTGCAATTGAAACAGCGATTGCCGTTAGCCTATTGGTGCTAAGCGGGCAACCATGCTGTCGTGAATCTGGGTCATGGTTTCCGTCAAATCGAAGGTCCAGTCCCAGCCCGGATAGTGTTGTTTGAATTTTGTGAGATCAGAAATGTACCAGATATGGTCGCCACTGCGGTTCGTTTCCGAATACTGGTAATTCATTTTATTACCCGATATTTTTTCGCAAAGTGCCATGGCTTCCAGCATGGAGCAGTTGGCGTACCGACCACCGCCCGCGTTGTAGACTTCGCCGGGACGAGGGTTCTGATAGAAATGCCAGAACATGTTCACCAAATCCCAACTATGAATATTGTCGCGAACCTGCTTGCCTTTATACCCGAAAATAGTGTACTGGTTTCCGGTAATGGCACATTTCATCAGATACGATAAAAAGCCGTGCAGTTGCGCACCGGAGTGATTCGGCCCCGTCAGGCACCCGCCCCGGAACACGCCCGTATTCATACCAAAATACCGGCCGTACTCCTGCACCATAATGTCGGCTGCTACTTTCGAGGCTCCAAACACAGAGTGCTTGGTGTGGTCGATGCTCATGTGCTCATCGATGCCATTCTGGAAATACGGATGGTTCTGGTCGATTTCCCAGCGCGTTTCGGTTTCGATGAGCGGCAAAAAATTCGGATTATCACCGTACACTTTATTTGTCGATGTGAAAATAAACACCGCTTCGGGGCAGTGCAGCCGGGTCATTTCGAGCATGTTGAGCGTGCCCACTGCGTTGACGCCGAAATCGGTGAAGGGTTCGCGGGCGGCCCAGTCGTGGCTTGGTTGAGCAGCCGTGTGCAAAACCAGTTTAATATCCGTGCCAAATTCCTTAAATATGGTTTCCAATTGCGGGACTTCCCGAATATCAGCCGCCCGATGCTGGTAGTTTGGATAGGCTTCAGCCAGTCGGTTGCGGTTCCATTCAGTCGAGCCGTCGGCACCAAAAAAGTACTGCCGCATGTTATTGTCTACACCAACGACAAGGTCAAATTTATCGGCAAAAAAGGCAACTGCTTCGCTGCCAATTAAACCGGCAGAACCTGTGACTAATGCAATTTTCATATCTGTTGTATTGAGTTACGCGAATTCACTCTTGAAATAGTACTACTTAATGACTCGTTTAACTAAGCAAAGTAACGCAAAATTTTACATTTAGATTGCCTGTCAGAAAGTAGTTCATTGTACATTCAGGTGCTTTATTAGCAAGCGGTTAGGCAAAAGAAAAGCGATGGTTCAGCCTATAGACCGAACCATCGCTTTTCTTTTGCCTTTTTATCGCTGTTTATGCGCCTTGCTGAGACGTGCTGGCACCAAACAGTTTTTCACGGATTTTTTGAGTCCGGGCGTCCAAGGCTGGGTTTGGCGTGTATTTATATTTCGACTGAACAGCCGCCGAATCTCTGCCTGCTCCATACACCTCCGGGTCACCCGCCCGGTAATCAGGGCGAAAGTCGTCCAACCGGTAATCGTTCTGGCGGATTGAATTATATTTTTGATAGTCGCAGGATGCGAGCGATACCACCGCCACAGCCAGTAAACCTATGCTTCGTACGCGTTTCATAGCAACTTGATTACGAATTGATTCCACAAAAATAGGTCAGGCCCCTAAAGTTTCCAAATAGAGACGTTCAGTTATTACTGGTCTGCGCGTTTCAGTTTCGTAATCTCTTCCCCAACAAAACCCATTAATTCACGGATGTGTTCGCGGGAGAAATCAAAGGGTACATCGGCAGCTTCATAAATCTCACGAAGTGGGGCTTTATACCCTAAACTGAGTGCTTTTTTGTAGCCAGCCAGACCTGCTTTCGGATCGCGCCTGTAGTTACGCCACATGCCAATAGCACCCAGTTGGGCAATGCCGTATTCGATGTAATAGAACGGCACTTCGTACAAATGCAACTGCCGTTGCCACAGGTATTCCTGATAAAACGCGAAGCCATTCCAATTCGTAACCGTATCGGCAAACTGGCTGAAAATCCGAAGCCAGTTCTCGCGTCGGTCGGCGTCCGTATGCGTTGGGTTCTCATAAATCCAGTGCTGAAACTTGTCGATGGTCGCTACCCAAGGTAACGTTTCGATGATGGATTCCAGATGTTGTAGTTTAGCCCGGCGCAGGTCATCGGGATTCGCAAAAAACACATCCCAATGGTCCATAGACAGTAATTCCATGCTCATCGACGCCAGTTCAGCCACTTCCATCGGCGGATTACGGAACGCTTTTAATGGCAAATCGCGGGTCAGGAAGGAATGGACAGCATGGCCCCCTTCATGCACCATCGTAACCAGATCGCGCAGACTCGACGTAGCGTTCATGAAAATAAACGGCACCCCAATTTCTTCAAGCGGGTAATTATAACCGCCCGGTGCTTTGCCCTTTCGCGATTCTAAATCCAGATGGCCCATTGCCCGCATAATCCGCAAGTCATCGCCCAACTCGGTATCGAGCCGGTCGAAACACGCAATGGTTTTTTCGAGAAGTTCGGCACCCGTAGCAAAAGGTTTCAGCGGTGGTCGGCCTTCCACATCCACTTTCATATCCCAGGGGCGAAGCGGCTCAACAGCCAGCTTTTGTTTGCGTTCGTGAGCCAGTTCGTTTAATAGGGGCACAACCGCTTCGGCCACCGATTCGTGGAAGTCGAAGCAATCCTGTGGCGTATAGTCGAAACGGCCCAGAGCGGCAAACGAATAATCGCGAAAATTAGCAAACCCGGCATTGACCGCAATCTGATGACGCAAGTCACGCAACCGGTCGAATAGTTGGTCAAGTGCCTCATGGTCTTTGTAACGTCGCTCCCAGATTTTTCGCCAGGCTTCTTCGCGCACGACCCGGTCGGTGGATTGCAGCCGGTCGCTGGCTTCGGGCAGAGTCATTTCGCGGCCATCAATCGTTACATTCATGGCACCGACAATAGCCCCGTATTTTCGTTCTTCGGTCTGCAAGTCCGTTTGTAGCGGAATATTTTCGTCCCGGAAAATCTCAATGGCTTTCTTCATGCCCCGCACCATTACGTCGTAGCCATCGTCGGTTAACTGGCTCAGGAACGGGCTGTTAACGGCTTTCAGGTCAAGCTCGTTACCATAAGCCGTCATGGGCGGCTGAATCTCGGCAATAAAGAAATTGAGTTGATTGACCAATTCCTCATTCGCCGTGTCGCAGGTCATGCGGATGTATCGCCACGCAAAATTTTCGGACAGATACGATTCCAGTTCGCTGCGGTCAATCAACCAGTCTTTCAGTTCATCGGCACTATCTATCGAGCGGTCCAGCAATTCCTCATAAAGTGGTTTAACATCGTCCCAACTGGTCAACTCAATGGTTTCACCAATAAAGGAGCGGGTTGGCCGCGCTGGTAGATTCAGGGTTTGTTCGGGGGTCATACGTAACGCGGCTGAAAAGCCGCCGGTTAAGCGTGCTGTTTAGCTATACTTTAAAGCTGTTAAAACTTTCTTTTGTCCGTAAAACTACTGGGCTTATTTGTCATTCCGACCGTAGGGAGGAATCTCAAACTTAACTATTACGGAGCTTGAGATTCCTGCCTACGGTCGGAATGACAAACACATCATCATTTTGCCACAATTTTAGAAAGTTAAAACAGGCTCTTTTCCAGATTCTGTTTCAGCAGCCTTCCAGTCGCGTTATTGTAAGCAATTATAAAACTTTTTTGTTCACAAATTTGCGTCTACGAAATCCTTCGTATATGTTTGCTACGAAATGATTCGTACATTGATTATGAAGCCAACCGACGCCGAACTGGAAATCCTGCATGTACTCTGGGCCAATGGCCCCAGCACGGTGCGGCAGGTACACGAGAAGTTGAGCCAAAGCCGCGACATCGGCTATACAACGGCCCTCAAGTTCATGCAGATTATGAATGAAAAAGGGCTTTTATCTCGCGAAGAAGATGCCCGCTCGCACACGTACACGGCCCTTGTGAGCGAAGAAGATACCCAGCGAAATCTGGTGGATCGCTTTGTAGAAACAGCCTTCCGGGGTTCAGCATCGAAATTAGTGATGCAGGTGCTGGGCCAGCATAAAGCCTCGCGGGAGGAATTGGATGAAATCAAAAACTTACTTAATAATCTGAACCCGGATTCTCAGGATTTAACCGATTAACCCGATTTTGTCATGAACTACATCGATTTTTATCTATCAGGTCCGGTAGCCGATGCATTAGGCTGGACGCTGTTTCATGCCGTCTGGCAGGGCTTTGCGCTCGTGCTTCCCACGGCAGTAATTCTTCATCTGCTGCGCAGCCGGTCGAGTGTGCTTCGCTATCGCGTAGGTGTGTTAACACTTATGGTTCAGGTCGTTCTCTCAGTTGCCACCTTCGTTTGGCATTACCAGCCGTTAACCCATCATACGCCACTTTCTCCAGCCACAACCGCCCGCTATGCGATGGCGATTCGGTGGGAAGCGGTATCCCAAACAATACCCTGGCATCAGCAAATGCAGCTTTTCCTGGAGAATCATTTGCCCCAGTTTGTTCTGATTTATTTAATTGGTGTAGGCCTGTTCGGTTTGCGACTGGCGGGGGGATGGCTCTATCTGCAACGCCTGACGCGAACCGCCAATCAACCTATTAACCCAATCTGGATGCATTTAACTGACCGTCTGCGGTCGGCGTTGATGATTCGGGGTGTCGTGCAGGTGCGGGAGTCGGCCCGAATTGCGATGCCCATGGTGGTTGGGGTTTTGAAACCCGTTTTGCTGCTTCCTATCGGCTTGATTACCAATCTGACCATGCGCGAAATCGAAGCGGTTTTAGCCCACGAACTGGCGCACATCAAGCGGCATGATTACGCGGTAAATCTGCTGCAATCCGTTGTTGAAGTGCTTTATTTCTTTCATCCGGCACTGTGGTGGCTGTCGGCACGGGTGCGCGAAGAGCGCGAGCACTGCTGCGACGACCTTGCGGTTGCCGCCTGCGGGGGCGACGGACGGATTCTCGCACAGGCACTGGCGCGGGTAGAAGAGTTGCGTTTAACCCACATGGAACAGACGCCCACACTGGCAATGGCCTTTGCCTCGAAGCGACAGCACCTATTGCACCGCGTTCGGCGGATGCTTGGTGTACCAACGCGCCCCTTCGTCACAAACGGGAGCCTGGCCGGTCTGACGCTGGCAACGCTTCTGTTGATGAGCGTGTCGGTCTATGCCGTACAGCAGCAGGAAAAGCCTAAAGCCCGTAAAACCCAACCGCAGCCAACACGACGCCACAAGGTCAATAGCCATTCGGAATATGGTATGGTCGACAACAAAAAAGTTAGTTATGTGATCTGGAAAGGGCAAAAATTACCAGCATCCCGCGTTGCTGCGTTGCAACGCCAACTCGATCAGGTACAAGCCGGACAGCTTAACCTTGATGACATTCAACAGCCCAACCGCGATATTTTATTGACTATTATTGAAAAAAATGCCGCATTCGATAACGGTATGGGCGAGTTAGCGAATGGACTGGCGCACATTGATTATGACAACATTGTGGCATCAGCCCTAAAAAATGTTCCCCTCAGTCCGGATGGCACGGTGGAAGGTTTGGCTAAAGTCGATTACAACGCCATTATCAGTAATGCGATGGCGTCTGTATCACACCTTACTATTCCTAATGACTCGCTCGACCGCCAGCGTGCTTACCATCAACGCCAGATGGATAGTTTGAGTCAGCTTTTGTCCCAGCGGTCGCAGCAGATGCAGGCGATTCGGCTTCAAATGGAGAAACTGCGTTTTCCGATTGATGAGGTTAACCGGAACAACGAGGTGTTGAATTGGCGAAAAGACAAGCTTATGGAGCAGCGCGATGCCCTGATTGAGAAGCATCAGCGACTGCTGCATAACGACGGCAAACAGAAATTGACACAAGCCGATATTGAAAAGCAGTTGGCCGCTCTGGAACCCGAAATTAAAAAACTGGAAGGCAACATGGAAGCGTTGAATAAGCAATTTGAACTATCCAACGCGAAGCAGGACGAGCTTAAACAGCCGATGGAGAAATTAGAAAAAGACGCTGAAAAACTGGAGGAAGAAGTTGACAAACTATCCGACGAAATCGGCAAACACGGCGACGGCATTGCACGGATGATGCCGGAAGTGCCCGAAATGCCGGAAATGCCGGAAATATCAGAGCATCCCGCACGCGCTTCACGCCCGGCACGCGCTCCGCGTCCGCCCAAAAGCCCCAATCAGATTCGAGTACAGGGTTTTGTTGCACCCGCAATACCACCGACTCCAGTGCGGGTGAGCGTAAAGCCGACAATACCGATAGCCCCAAGCCCAAAAATTGCGCCGACGCCCAGACCGGCTGCGGCTCCGAAACCACCCAAACCTGAGTAATGCAGTCATCAGTAAACCTGTCAGGTCTTAAAGACCTGACAGGTTTAAATCATTTAGTCAATTTCAATAACAACGTCCCGCCCAACGGGGTGCGCTACGCAGGTGAGGATATAGCCCGCTTTTATCTCCGATTCCGACAGGCCATCTTCTTCGTCTAATTTTACCTTGCCGGAGATGCACTTTCCCATGCAGGCCGTACACATCCCTGCCTGACACGAATACGGCAGGTCGATGTCTAAGTCCAGCGCAGCTTCCAGGATTGTCTGGTGCGGAGCGACGGCAAATTTGTATTCGCTGCCTTCATACATGACTGTCACTTCGGGCGAACCACTGTCGGCGGCTGTCAGTGGCTCCTCCACCACATCGCCAGCGGCAACGGGCGCATGAGCGTAGCTCTCTTTGTGGACACGCTCGGCCGCAACGCCCACCAGCGATAAAGCAGAACGCGCTTCGGCCATCATGCCATCAGGACCGCACAAAAAGAAACTTGCATGCTGACGGTCGGCTGCCGGTATCTGCTCGATAAGTTTGGTCAGCATATGCTGATTCAAACGACCTTCGGCCCCTGTCCAGCCCGTTGTGGGTTGACTCAGAATGTGCGTTACCTGAAAGCGCGATTTGCCATATGCCTGCTCCATCGCATCTAAATGCGCCTTATAAATAATCGAATTTTGATTGCGATTGCCGTAAATGAGCCACACACGGCTGTTTGGTTCTATGTGCAGGGCCGACTTGGCCATTGAAAACAGGGGTGTAATGCCGCTGCCCGCACCAATCAGCACAATTGTCCGGCGTCCCTGCGGGTCAAGTTTCGGCACAAACGTACCCATTGGTTCCAGCGTTTCCAGAATATCACCGGGTTTGATGCGGTCGCAGAGGTAGTTGGAAGCCAGCCCGCCGGGTACTCGCTTTATCGACACCGCCAGCGACACATCGACATGGGGCGATGAGGCCATCGAATAGGAACGCCTAATTTTCTGCCCGTTGATGGTTAATAAAAACGTCAAAAACTGACCGGGCTGGTAGCGGATTTCTTCGTTGATGGGATGCCAGAAACTTATTGTCACGGCGTCGGCAGTTTCCCGAACGACGTCTTTTACTTTCAAAAAATACCGATTTGCCATTACTATTCTAAGTTGTTGTATTCTAAACACAGAGAAACAAAGGAAAGCACAGCGACCGTTGGATTTTCTTCGTGTTCTCCGTGTTTTTTCTCCGTTTCTCTGTGTTCCTATTTATTTTACAAAGGTACGTCACGCATATGATTGATGAAACCGGACTAAGCGTTCGGCAGGGGCTTTCACGATGTCGCCCATTATCAATCCGGTCTGTGCAACGGCCTGATGCAGAGGCCCGGCGAAGTAATGCGCGATAGACCCCACAAAATGAACCGGCCACTCGCTGGCTTCAGGAAAACGCTTCACATACGTAATCAGGAACAGCGTAAATGCATCCGTCACTAACCGAACGACGTGTGGATGCGCGATGTTTTCAGATAAAAACGGCGTGAATGCGGCAAAGTAGCGGTTCGGATAGGGTTTCTGATACGCATTTTCGAGCAAGGTTGCGCGGTCGAGGGCGTAGCGGGCTTGGAACGCGTCGTGCAGGTCGGTGGGCAGCCGTTGCTGAAAAAAATCACGCACCAGCGTTTTTCCCAGATACCCGCCACTGCCTTCGTCGCCGAGCCAGAAACCCAGCGACTGAATTCCCTGGGTAATTTGGGAGCCGTCGTAACAACAGGCGTTGGCCCCCGTGCCCAGAATACAGACAATGCCACAATCATGCCCCATCGCTCCACGTGCCGCACCCAGCATATCGCTGTTTACGTCGACGGTTTGCAATCCCGGCAACACCGCCCGCAACGCATCGGCCACTATGTGATTCGCTGACGGACCCGTGCAGCCTGTTCCGTAGAAAAACACATCGGTAACGGTTGCACCGCCAAGTTGCGGCACTAACTGGGTTGTCAGCGTATCGGCTATTTGTTGTGTCGTTTGATAATATGGATTGACGCCATCCGTTTGAATAGCAACAGCTTTGCCATCGGCAGCGACCAGCCGCCAGTCTGTTTTGGTAGAGCCGCTATCAGCAATCAGGAGCATAATTTTCAGGATTGACGTTACAATGTTAAGGTGCCGATGACCGGGAATCGCGCAAAAACAGTTGTGGAATGGGGCGCGTCGGCCAGTTCGTCGGTCAGGTCCTGACCGGCCCAGTGCTCATAATGTTTTCCGTTGCGCCAGAGTCGCGAGGCCGACACATCGTAAATAATGCCTTCGTAGGCGCACCAGATTTCGTCGCGGTCCTGCCCATTTCGCAGGGCCAGTTGCGAGCGGGTAAAGGCCGGTAGTTGGGTTTCAAGAGTGACCATTCAGTCAGACGAGCCGAATTATTCGGCATCAATTTTGCGAGTGACAACAAAATTAGTGTAACTTAGCCACTTCTATTTCATTGCATTTGATTAACCATGAGAACGACTCATTTTACCGCTTTTCTTTCGATAGTAGCCCTTTTCACCGTATTAACAGGTTGTGGCGGCAAGAAAGTCCCCCCCGTTTCAGAACGCATTGCCAAAGTCTGGACAGCCAGTAAAGTCGATGAGAACAAGGTGACAGTTTATACCAAAGGCGGCACGGCCAACGTCCGCAATTACACCACCTTTAAACTTGACCTGAGCAAAGCCCCGACGGTTCAGTATACAGAGTATGACGGCAACACATTTGTTGGCAAATATTCGGTGCCAACGGATACACGCCTGGTCCTGAACGACTTAACGCCCTCGCCAACAGGTGCCAACGGAACTATTGAATTTACGATTAACTCCATCGACGATAATACGCTGAGCCTGTCGCGCACAACGGCCAGTCAGAAAACCGGCGGTACCACGAATGATTATTCGTTGACCAATCCATAAGGGTTTCGCAAACCAATTTTCTATAAAAGCCGTTCCGTATACCAATCGGAGCGGCTTTTTTTACGGTTTGGCGGGGAGTACTGAATCGGGCAACACCGGGTTGAAACCCGGTGCAAGTCATCCTTCACTGTGCCAATTACTTGCACCGGGTTGAAACCCGGTGTTACCTGATTCAATTATTTCTGACTATTGGGCAAATTCTTCATTTATAATGACTGATCTTAATACAATTGGTGAAATTGGTTTAATTGAGCGCATCCGGCAGGCAACTGCCGCACCCGCGCAAACCGAAACCGTACGGGGAATTGGCGATGATGCCGCCGTGTTTGACTGGGGTGATAACTATGGCCTGCTCTCTACGGATATGCTGGTTGAAGGCATTCACTTCGACCTGACCTACGTTCCCCTAAAACACCTCGGCTACAAAGCCGTCACCTTTGGCGTGTCGGATATTGCGGCTATGAATGGGTTGCCGGTGCAGATTACGGTTAGTATCGCGCTGAGCAGCCGGTTTCCGGTTGAAGCCATCGATGAATTGTATGAGGGCATCCGGGCCGCCTGCGAAGCCTACAATGTTGACTTGGTTGGGGGTGACACAACAGCCTCACGGTCAGGGTTAATCATTTCTGTATCGGTGCTGGGAAAAGTACCCAAAGACCTTATTACCTACCGAAACACGGCTCAGGCCAACGATGTCGTTTGCGTATCGGGCGATCTCGGCGCGGCTTATCTGGGTTTGCAGTTGCTCGAACGCGAGAAGCAGGTGTTCCTCGCCGACCCAAATATGCAGCCCAACCTCTCCGAAGAGCGGGCGTACTTAGTGCAGCGTCAACTCCGCCCCGATGCCCGCACCGACATTGTTCACGAACTCCGCGACCTCGGCATTCGGCCAACGGCCATGATTGATATTTCGGATGGACTGGCGTCTGAACTGCTTCATCTGTGCCACCAATCGGGCACGGGTGCGGTTATCTTCGACGAGAATATACCAATTGATGACCAGACCCATTTAGCCGCCGACGAGTTCAAAATTAGCCCCATTACAGCCGCACTGAATGGGGGTGAAGATTACGAACTGCTGTTCACTGTTCGTCCGCAGGAATTTGAGAAATTAGCGAACAACGCCCGAATCACGGCGATTGGCTACCTGACCGCTACACCGGAGCAAATTATGCTGGCAACGAAAACCGGTCAGCAGACGCCTATCCGCGCACAGGGCTGGTCGAAAATGACTGAACAGTAGTTCGTCCCTACTTCACCCGCACGAATTTAGAATAGCAGGGAAAACTACCGCAATTGGGCTTCAGCAGAAGCACATCCTGCTGAATGGATAAGCCTTGCCGAAAAGGAACGGTCGCGCCGTTGGTGCTGATAAAGAAATCGACCAACAAGCTGTCGGGATAGGTTTTGTCAATCCGAAAGTACCTAATCGGGTTGTAATACGTCATCTGACTACCAGTCGCGGTTAGTTTACCGTCCGTGTTGAAGGTGAGCGTTTGTGGAGGTGTCGTTGGAAAACGCAGTGTGGTGTCGATGGTCAGATTGCGGGTTGTGCGCGTCACTTGCCTTGTGCTGATGAGCGTATCGCGTTTGACGAGGACTCCATTAATCAGCACTGAGCTTGTGTCCCGAACAACCACAGTCGTGTCTTTATCAATAAGTTGAAGGGAATCTTTCTGGAAGCGACGTTCCACAAGCTGCCATGTCCCCGTAATCCGATCATCGGCGGTGCCGGGCGAAAAATTGCCGGTTGTGTCTTTACAACGAATGAGCAAACTTGCCAGCAACAGGGTCAGACTGAGGTAAACTACTTTTTTCACAAGGGATTGGGCTGTTCATAACGCTAACGAACAGTGGGTTCCTGCCATTGCTTCGCAGGCATTTGTGTTTTTATTAGGTGTGTACTTCTGGCAGATTTTTATTGAATCTGCCAGAAGTACACAAACAGGATTGTTTAAACGAACTCCGCGCCCCGTTCTTTGGCATCGGCCACAAAGGCTTTTACTTTTTGCTCTTCCTCTTTCCGGCAAATCATCAGTACGTTGTCATATTCAGCTACGATATACCCATCTAACCCATTCACAACCACCAGTCTATCTTTCGGGGTTTTGATAATGCAGTTTTTGGTATCGTAGAGCATGATATGGCCGTCTATTACATTCAGGTCGTCGTTTTTCTCCGATACTTCATACAGCGATTTCCAGGTTCCGAGGTCCGACCAGCCAAAATCGCTCAAAACGACATACACGTTATCGGCCTTTTCCATCACGCCATTGTCAATCGAAATGCTGCGGGTGAGTGAATACGCTTTGTCGACAAATGCTTTTTCGCGGGGCGTATAATAGGCGTCGTTTCCTTCCTCAAAAATCTCGGCCACTTCGGGCAAATGGGCTTCAAACGACTTGATAATAGCCTGCACATTCCAGACGAAAATACCTGCATTCCAGACAAATTCGCCACTTTCGACAAATTGTTGCGCCAGTTCGAGGTGCGGCTTTTCGGTGAACGTTTTTACCTTATTGATTGGCTTATGTTTTTCAGGCAGATACTGAATATAGCCGTAGCCTGTGTCGGGGCGGCTCGGCTGAATACCGAGTGTTACCAGAATATCCGTTCCTTTCGTAGCATCGAGAGCCGTCTGAATCGTGCGTTTGAAAGCGTCTTCTTTCAGAATAATATGATCGGCGGGAGCTACAACGACATTCGCTTCGGGATCGCGCTGCGCAATTTTATAGCAGGCGTAAGCGATACAGGGAGCCGTGTTGCGGGCAATCGGTTCGCACAAAACCTGATCGTCGGTTAGTTGCGGAAGTTGCTGCTGGCATAGGTCTTTATAGAGCGAACTGGTAACGATATATATATTTTCGGGCGGACAAATACCCTCAAAACGGTCAGCAGTTTGTTGAAGCAGGGTCCGACCTGTACCGAGTACATCGTGGAATTGCTTTGGATAACTTGTTCGGCTAAAGGGCCAGAACCGCGTTCCGACGCCCCCTGCCATAATTATGACATACGTGTGATTCATTGATACGAGAGTAATTTGTGACAAAGTTGCGACTATCTAACTGATTTATAAAGTTTGAACATGCGTTTCAATTTAGCGAACAAATAAATTTATTATTTACAACTCTGACAGTACAGTTCACTAATTTCTGTATCCACTAACAGAGTAACTAAACAGGCTTCCCCTTAATAATCGCCCCCAATGGTCCGCAGTAAGGCCACAGCATACTGAACTTCCTGACTATGAAGCTGCACTAACTGCTGTTCTGTCGTTAGTATAGTACGCTGTGCGTCAAGAACTTCCAGATACGTAGCCAGTCCACGGATGTAGAGTTCTCGATTGAAAACTGCCGTTCGTCGGGCTAATGTCAGTGTCTGATTTTGCAGGTCGATTTGTTGCCGAAGGAAAGTAAGATTGTCGAGAGCGGTTTCGGCATCGCGCTGGGCCAGTTGAAGAGCCTGTAGATAAATTTGCTGATTCGTCTGACTTTGCTGCTTCGACAGCGCAATGTTCTGACGGGCGCGATGGCCCTCATACAAAGGCACCGACGCGTTGACACCAACAATATAGGTTGCACTGCCGGGCGTGAACCAGGAGCCAACCCTACCCGATAGCAACCCACCCGATCCGACCAGCGTTACCCTCGGCTGGGTGCTGGCCTGCTGAAGTGTAACCTGCGCAGCAGCCACCTGATTCTGCCGAATAAACTGCACTAAATCGGGCCGACGCTGCAATTGATCGGCGGTAACGCTGGCATACGGATAAGTAGGTACTGTGGATGGCAATGGCCCCGATGAAATCGAAAATTGCGTTGGGTTCTGTGCACAGAGTTGAGCAAGACCGTTCACAAGCTCGATGCGGGCGCGTTCAAGCCCTTTTAGCGTAACTTGTAAACCCGCATAATCCGTTTCGGCCCGCTGCACATCAATCTGATTAATCAGCCCAACCCGAAACCGTTCGCGAAGGATTGACAGCGTTGTATCGCGCGACTGGATATTGCGCCGAAAAACGGCCTGCTCCATATCATTCCCCCGAATAAGCAAATAAGTCCGGGCAATATCAGCCGCCAGCGAGAGCCGAAACGATTGATAATCAGCGTCACTGGCCTGCGCCTGCAGCGTAGCAACGGCAATGCCATTCCGAATCCGTCTGAACAAATCCAGTTCGTAACTCGCGTCGATTGGGAGTAGCTGAAACGTACTTAACTGAAATCGGGGCAATAAATCCGCCTGATTAGCAACCGAGAGCGGGCGATGTTCCGACAAACTCTGCGTCGTTATCAGGGCCGAACTCCGCAAAGACGGAGATAAAAACGACTGGGCAATGCCGACCCGAATCCGGGCTTCTTCCAACCGGCTCAAAGCCACCTTCAGGTTGGGACTATTATCCAGCCCCAGATGAATCAGCGAGTCGAGCGTTGGGTCGCCGAACCGACGAAACCCGCTGATTGTCAGCGTGGGTGTTAAGTCAGTAGCTGTCAGCGTGGGGGTCTGAGCCGGACTGCCAACTGGTGATGTGGCCTGCGGCTGAACCGTTCCCGGCGTGTTGGCGGAGCCATTGCCCGGCTGAATCGTGACGGACCCACCCGGCGCGTTTAAGGGCACCGTTTGGGCTTTCGCCTGAGTAAAAATAAATGCGGCTATGGTTATGCGCCTGAAAAAATTCATCATCATTGAGCGACCAATTTCCACTACGTTCTGTCTTTCCTACTGAAACTAACTTAGCCTGAGCAACTAACTGATTTTTTCTATTTCCACGACGGCCTCTTTGTTGAGCGGCCCGTACACATGCGGAAACAGTTCATCATTTGTAGCCAGTTCGTATTTAAGCTCGTAGGTCAGTTTAGCCGAATCGACGTGCAGTAGTAATAAGTCAGGAACGTGCTGATAATACCGATTCAACACCCCATTGACCTGTTCTTTTCGGGATAAATGAATGAAGCCTTCGGTCTGTAAACTTTCGGCTTCGTACACTTCGGATGTTTCCTGAATAGCCCAGTGTTGGGCCGAAACGATATGATAAATAATTCGATCCATTTTCTATTCCTAAAGGCACTGAATCACGCAGCTATCGCGCCTATGTAATTGCACAAAAATAAGTAGGTATTGGCAGAGGAAGTTAGGGTAGTGCCTATTATCAGGCAATTTAATTCAATCAGGCCGTAACCATGAGCCAATAAAATTGACTTATTCAAAGAATTAATTGCTATAGTAACCAACAGGAGTGCGTATCGGAAGTTACCAAAGTGCTCAACGATTAACCGGAAATCGTTGTAATTTTGTCATCAAAACAAATTAACTCTGGTTATGCCAACCGCGCAAATGAATACCGATAAGGGGACAATGGTCATCGAATTTTTCGAGAAAGATGCCCCGAAAGCGGTTAACAACTTTATTTCTTTGGCCAAAAAAGGCTTCTACGATGGTGTTAAATTCCATCGGGTCATTCCTAACTTCATGATTCAGGGGGGCGACCCAACGGGTACGGGTGCCGGTGGGCCAGGCTACACCATCGACTGCGAATTAACCGGCGAAAATCAGTACCACGACCGGGGCGTATTATCCATGGCGCATCGGGGCCGCAACACGGGCGGTTCGCAGTTTTTCATCTGCCACAGCCGCCAGAACACCGCCCACCTCGACCGTAATCATACCGTTTTCGGTAAAGTTGTTGATGGTTTGGACATAATCGACCAGATTCAGCAGGGCGACAAAATCAACAGCATTACCATATTGGACGACGCACCATCGGCTTAAATGAAATGGCGCGGGCAGTCGTCCGCGCCACTTCTGATAACTACGAATACACTGGCGTTTTCCGGGAAATAAGGCCAGTAATAGCCAATAAGACAGCAATAATGGCCCCAGCTCCGGCCACTAACGGTATTTGGCCGACACCTTCCTGCTCTACGGCAATGGCGGCATAAGCCCAGGTGAAGACCAATATATACGCTATACTCCGGTAGCGGTTGAAGACGATTGCACCAACGGCCAGCCCAACAATCAGAACGGCTATGGCCCAGGTTTCTTCGCTTAAGCCCAGCAGACTGAAATCAGTCGATTTTAAAAACACCGCTACGTTCAGAATCGTAGCGACCGTGAGCCAGCCGAAATAAATAGAAAATGGAATTCGGGCGAGCCATGTCTCCGTTGGCGAAGCGGCCGATTCGGGGAGCGTCATATCGCGGTCAGTTGCTACGATGGGCGCAGGCCGCCGTTCGAGCAGGCGTTGTTCAATAACGACCAACGAGAACAGCATCACCAGAATGACAATCAGGGCAATGCCGATGTGTTCGTTGTTAAATAATGGACTCCAGACGGCATTACAAAGGGTATTCAGCACCACCCACCAGCCGATGGCCCGGAAGCGCGGATTGGTTTGCTGCGAACCTAATCCCTGATAAATGGCGAAGGCCAGTAATCCCAGAAATATAATTCCCCAAATTGAAAACGCGTACCCCGCCGGGGTAATAAGTGTGTGGTATTTATTGGAAATTTCGGCATTGGTTTTTCCGCCAAACACAGCCGCATTGGACAGATAATTCATTACAATCATCGTGATTATACTGAATACCACAAAGAATTGCCGAAGCTTGTCGTTTTGCATAAAAATAACCCGTTGGTTGATAGGGTTATCAACCAACGGGTTTGTATGAATGTTCCTGAGTTCTAATGTATAGACTTGTTACTTACAGTTCCAGAATCTTGAATTCCGTCCGGCGGTTGCGCTGGTGTTCCTCCTCCGTTTTGGCATTCTTGACAATAAGCAGCGTTTCACCGTACCCTTTGTACGTCATACGACTGGCATCGATGCCTTTCGAGACAATGTACTCAACAGCCGATTTAGCCCGATTTTGCGACAGTTTCTGGTTGTAGGAATCAGTATCGCGGGCATCCGTATGTGAACCCAACTCAATTTTCAGCGTCGGGTTATCCTGCAAAATGGTTACGAGTTTATCGAGTTCAAGAGCCGCGTCGGGGCGGATGTTGTACTTGTTGAGGTCGTAATAAATATTCTCCAGCACAAACGTTTTGTTAAGCGTTAGTTTGTCCAGCAACAGAGCCACATTGAATGTAGTGTCGGTCTGGGGCTTCGTCAGGAAAACTGCCGGAATGCTTTTCCCCTGCATCGTGAAGGCCTCCCGGCGAGTCAGATAACCCCGGCGTTCGGCCAAGATTGTATAATCTTTCCCTTCCTGCAACGGGTATTTTCCGAACGTGCCGGGTTGCCCGGTTGTCGCTTCGGCAATTGGCTGGCCGGTTGCATCGTCCAGAATCCGAACCCGTGCCGAATCGAGCGGAATGACGGGGGATTCGTTGGCCGAAACGGTTCCGGCAATGAAATACCGTACTGTTTTGGGCGCGTTGGCAGGGGGAGTTTGTGCAATCGTTGGTGTTCCGGGTGCAACGCCTTCCTGGAAAAAGTAAATATCGTCGTCGCCTTTCCCGCCCGTCCGGTTCGAGGCCATAAAGCCTTCGGTTGGTGTTGTGTAAATCAGGCCGAAATCATCAGCGGGGGAGTTTATGGGCTGGCCCATATTCTCAACACGTGTGACGCCCCCGGAGCGCGTTGCCACAAAAACGTCTAATTTTCCTAAGCCCGGATGCCCGTCGGAAGCAAAATAAAGCTTGGCGTTCTGAGCAACATACGGAAACATCTCATCACCCGGCGTGTTGATGTCGCGGCCCATATTGACCGGACGGCTAAACCGCCCCGATGCGTCGATGCTGGTCCGGTAGAGGTCAATACCTCCCGCGCCACCGGCCCGGTTAGAAGCAAAATAAAGCGTTTTTCCATCGGCCGAGAACGCAGGCGAACCATCCCAGGCGGTCGAATCGCTGATGGGTAGACGCAACGGCTGGCTCCAGGCATTCCCATCACCTAACCGGCTGATATACAGATCAACATCCAACCCGCCTTTGCGCTTGCCGTTATTTCCCCGCGCCAAAATCATGGTCTTGCCATCTTTCGAGAAAGCAGGCGTTCCTTCGTTTACATCGCCCTGAAAAATGCTCGTGCTGAACAATTCAGGCTGACCCGATGCTCCCGTATTGCCCGTTTCGTCAGGTTTCTGATTTAATTTAGTTCTATACAAACCCAGCATTTGCTGGCCGTTATTTTTATAAATATTCTCCTTCCGCGAAGCCGTAAAAACCAGTTCCTCGCCCCGCACAACGGGCGCGAATTCGGCCCCCGGCGAGTTCAGATTGCCCATATTCCGGAGATTGATGAGCGATTTGTTTTGCGCAATTACGTCAATGGCCCGCAAGGTTTCCACTTCGCGCCGGGCCTTGTCGAGCGTAGCTTTGGCCGTTGTTTTGGGTGCATTAGCTACGTATTGCTGCAACTGTTCCAGTGCTCCTGCATAGTTGCCCTGCGATTTTAGCGCGTAGGCATAATTGAAACGAGCGTCCGGTTCGGTCGTATTGGCTTCGACGGCTTTCTGATAAAATGGAGCAGCCTCGCCAAAACGGTTCGACAGACGATACGATTCAGCCGTGTAATAATTCAGTCGGGCGGGGTCTATGTTGCCCTTGGCGGCCTTCTGAAATTGAGTAAGTGCCAGATTATATTCACCGGCATCGTAGTGACGGACACCTTTTTTATACGCCTGCATGGCCGAATTACAGCCCGTTAGTCCAAAGGCCAGACTTAATGCCACGAGAAGGAATGATAACGTATTGATTTTCATAGAAGTAAAAAAGCAAATCGCCATTTCACGCTCAAGATAGGGCAAATTTGAGCGGGTCTTACTTTTAACGAACACAATCCATTTTTATTGAGGATTATTTTGCGTACCAAAGCGGGTAAAAATGCCTTCGCCCGAATCGCAAACACATATCTTTGTGTCCTGACCTATCATCTTTCATACAAGTCGGGACGAACCATGATTGATGTACTTCGACAGCATATCATTGATCAAATTGGCGATAACGTCGCTCAATTGGACGACGTGCTGGCTCACTTTAAACATGTCAAAACCAAACGAAATGAACAACTTCTGCGCCAAGGCGAAATCTGCCAGTTTGTTTATTTCGTGGCAACGGGCTGTCTTCAGGTGTACGTGTACGATCAGGAAGGAAATGAAACGACGCGGGATATTGTCACCGAAAATAACTGGTGTTCGGAACTAATCAGTTTTGGCAGCGGCAAACCAGCCACCGAAAACATAAGAACGGTTGAACCTGCTGACCTTTTCGCCATTGATCGACTGAGTTTCCAAAAAATGATTGAAACCGTTCCGCCATTCGGCAAGGTGTACAAGCAAATTTTAGAAGCCTCGTACGCGAATTCCGTTTACCGAATCAACACGTTCGTGGCCTTTTCGGCCCTGGAGCGTATCAAATGGCTGATGGCTTATCGGCCCAAACTCCTGGCTCGCCTTTCCAGTAAACTCATTGCTTCTTACTTAGGCATTTCGCAGGAAACATTCAGCCGCCTGAAAGCAAAGCTCTGAAACGTTGACAAATGTCATTGGCAGACGGTTCTGAGTGACGGACTTTTGTACCATCACTCACATGTAAACTATCTGACAATGAACGAGTATCTGCTTTTATTCCGTAACATCGGCGGTGACGGAACCTACATTACTACTCCGCAGGACATGGCCGAAGATATGCCCGCCTGGCAGGGTTGGATTGGCAATATAGCCATGCAGGGTAAGTTAATTTCGACCCATCCCATTGACTATACCGGCACAATTGTCTCCAGAGATGGCATCGAAGAAGGTCCAGACAAAGGCACAAATAATGTACTGGTAGCGGGCTATTTGATATGCAAAGCCGACAGTCTGGATGAGGTACAGGAATGGAGTCGAAGCTGCCCTATTTTGAAGTATGCAAATGGTCGTGTCGAGATTCGTCCAATCATCCCATTCCCAGCAAACTAACCCCAAGCGAGATGATAAACGCAATTACAAAAACAGGACGCTGGCTTTTCCCGCTCTCTTTTTTGCTGTATGTTGGCTTACATTTTGGGAAGCCGGCCACGGGTGCTTCGTTTGTTCCCGTATGGCTTCCTTTGCCTTTATTCTGGAATTATTTCACGGGTGTCTGTATCCTAGCCTTTATCATAAGTTGCCTGATTAGTCGGTATGACAAATTAGCGGCTGTATTGATGGCTCTCTACGTATTTCTGATGATTCTGTTTATCCATATTCCGAGAGCAGCAACTTCAGAAAACGACATGCTGAATATTTTCAGAAACCTGATGGTCATGGGTGCACTATTGATTTATGCTCAGTACGTTGCGAAAGATAAACGAGCTATTGGGTAACATAGCTTGATTGAAAATGCCGACGGTACGTATCAAGCAGATTTACGCTGCTAAAATCCATACCGTCGGCATTTGTTTTATATAAGCTTACGCCTGCTGCGCTACACCGGCTTCTTCGGCTACTTCTTCCGCATAGGCATCGGTTGGTACGCAGGAGCAAACCAGATTCCGGTCGCCGTAGGCCGAATCAATCCGGCTTACGCTCGGCCAGAACTTCCGTGCGCGAACCTGTGGCAGCGGATAAACGGCCTTTTCGCGGCTGTAAGTCCGATTCCAGGTATCACTCAATGCAACCGTAGCCGTGTGTGGTGCGTGTTTCAGTACGTTGCTTGTCCGGTCGGCCTCGCCCGTTTCAATTTCGCGGATTTCGTTGCGAATGGCAATCATGGCTTCGCAGAATCGGTCGAGTTCGGCTTTCGATTCCGATTCGGTTGGCTCAATCATCATTGTTCCGGCTACCGGAAACGATACCGTTGGCGCGTGGAAACCGTAGTCCATGAGCCGCTTGGCAATGTCCTCGACTTCAATTCCAGCCACCGCTTTGAACGGGCGGCAGTCGATAATCATTTCGTGAGCGCAACGTCCGTTCGTGCCGGTATAAAGCGTTTCGTAATGGCCCTCTAAGCGGGCTTTGATGTAGTTTGCGTTCAGAATAGCCAGTTTCGTGGCATTGGTCAGCCCTTCGCCACCCATCATGGCAATGTACGCATACGAAATGGTCAGGATGCTGGCCGAACCATACGGAGCCGCCGAAACGGCGTGAATAGCCTGATTGCCACCCGTTTGCACCAAGGCGTGACCCGGCAAGAATGGCACCAACTGCGGAGCGACGCCAATGGGACCCATGCCCGGCCCGCCCCCGCCGTGCGGAATACAGAAGGTTTTGTGCAGGTTCAGGTGACAAACATCGGCCCCGATAATAGCGGGCGAAGTCAGACCAACCTGCGCGTTCATGTTCGCGCCATCCATATACACCTGCCCACCATGCTGGTGTATAATCGAACACATTTCTTTAATGCTTTCTTCAAATACGCCGTGCGTGGATGGATACGTAACCATCAGGCACGATAAATCAGCACTGTATTGTTCGGCTTTCGCTTTCAGATCGGCCACGTCGATGTTGCCGCGCTCATCGCACTTGATAATGACGACTTTCATGCCCGCCATTACTGCGCTGGCCGGGTTGGTGCCGTGCGCCGACTGTGGAATCAGGGCAATATTCCGGTGGAAGTCGTTGCGGCTTTCATGATAGGCTCGAATCACCATCAAACCCGCATACTCGCCCTGCGCCCCGGAGTTCGGTTGCAGCGACATAGCAGCAAAGCCTGTAATCTCACAAAGCCACGCGTTCAGATCGGCGAATAGCTGCTGATAGCCAGTCGTTTGGTCTTTCGGTGCGAACGGGTGGAGCTTACCAAGTTCGGGCCATGTTACCGGAATCATCTCGGCGGTGGCGTTCAACTTCATGGTACAGCTACCGAGCGCAATCATGGAATGAACCAGCGAGAGGTCTTTCTCTTCCAGTGATTTCAGATACCGCAGCATTTCGTGTTCGGTATGGTGCGTATTGAATACCGGATGCGTCAGGTAATCCGACTGGCGGATGAGTTCATCGGGCCAGGTTAATTCCAGACCGTCCAAAATAGCGTCCATATCGGCTTTTACCCCAAATACGGTCAGTAGTTCCGTTACGTCATGGAGCGTCTTGGCTTCGTCGAACGATACGCTAACGTGTTCCTCATCAGCCAAATAGCGCAGATTTATCTGAGCTGCCCTCGCTGACTTTTTCAATGATTCGGTATCATCAACGCGTACCGTAATCGTATCGAAGTAATTTTCGGTATTAATTTCAAACCCACTCCAGCGCAGGGCCGTAGCGAATATTTTTGTCAGGGTGTGAACCTGTTCGGCAATAGCCCGGAGCCGGTCGGGACCATGATAAACGGCATAACTCCCGGCCATAACCGCCAGCAGCACCTGTGCAGTACAGATATTGGATGTAGCTTTCTCGCGCCGGATGTGCTGTTCGCGGGTTTGCAGAGCCATTCGCAGGGCGGGCTTGCCTTCGGCATCCTGAGAGACACCAATTATACGACCCGGAATCTGCCGTTTGAAGGCATCGCGGGTGGCGAAAAAAGCCGCATGAGGCCCACCATAGCCCATCGGTACGCCGAAACGCTGGGATGAACCCACCACAACATCGGCACCCATTTCGCCAGGGGGAGTTAGTAGAGTCAAGGCCAGCAAATCGGCAGCAACGGCTACTGTAATGCCTAATTCGTGGGCAGCAGCAATCAGGTCTGTGTAATCAAATACTTCGCCGTCCGACGCCGGGTACTGCAATAACGCGCCAAAAATATCGCCATTTGTGAGGTCAACTGCGCGGTGGTCGCCAATCAGTACGTTAACGCCAACGGGTGCGGCACGGGTCAATAAAACATCAATGGTTTGCGGGTGGCACCGCTCCGAAACGAAAAATGTGCTGGCGTTTTTCTTTGCTGCCGGACGCATGGCGTACAGCATGTGCATGGCTTCGGCGGCAGCGGTCGCTTCATCCAAAAGCGATGCGTTGGCTAAATCCATACCCGTCAGGTCGGACACAACGGTCTGGAAGTTCAGCAGGGCTTCGAGCCGACCCTGCGCAATTTCGGCCTGATAGGGTGTATAGGCCGTGTACCAGGCTGGATTTTCGAGGATATTACGAAGAATAACGTTCGGCGTCAGCGTGTCGTAATAGCCTGTGCCGATATACGATTTAAAGACTTTGTTTTGCCCTGCCAGCTTCCTGAAATCTGTCAGAAACTGCATTTCTGATTTAGGAGCGGGTAGATTTAGCGGCTTGCGGAGCCGGATAGCGTCGGGTACTGTCTGGCCGATCAGTTCATCAATGGATTCGACGCCAATTGTTTGAAGCATTTCGGCCTGAGCCGCATTCGTTTGACCATGATGCCGGTCTTCAAATATGTCTGTCTGCTGAAGCTTTAGTTTCATGCCGTAGTTGCCCACATTTTCGTTTTAATGGAAACTCAAATTTACGGTAAAACGTGCGATTTACAGTCTGTATGTAACTGTCTTCTCCTTATTTCCACAGCATGGCACTATGTTTGTAATCGTTAAAAGCAATCAATTGCCCCCTTCTCCAACTCCAATGAAACAGGCACTGCTCAATGCAACTTCTGCGCTTCTCGATAAGTTGGGTTTCGATGGCGACCGTGTGCTCTTCAAAACGGCTATTTTAGCACACAAGCTGGGGTTGAAAGGGGCAATCGACAATAGCAAGCCGTATGATTTCGGCGACTTCTCGATGTATGTCGATACCCACGACACGCTCCAGATTACGGGTTCGGGCAAGTTTGAAGAAACCGAGACAAAAACGATTCTCTCGTTCGTGAAAGCCGATACGGTTATGCTCGACATTGGGGCCAATATGGGTTTCTACAGCATCCGGGTTGGGCAAAAAGCGGTGAACGGAAAAGTTATTTCGTTTGAGCCGGACCCCGGCAATTTTGCCATTCTTCAGAAGAACATTGCCCTCAATAAACTCACCAACGTAACGGCCTATAATGCCGCTCTTTCGGATAAAAAAGAGACGATGCGGCTCTACAAACACCCATTCAATGTGGGCGATTACCGGCTGTATAACGATGGCGATTTCACAGAATATGTCGACGTTCCAACGTTACGTCTCGACGACACCGTTCAGGAACGGATTGACCTGATAAAGATTGATGTTCAGGGGTTTGAGTATTTCGTTCTGAAAGGCGGGCGTGAACTTTTAGCTAACTACAAGCCTATTGTGGTGAGTGAATTCTGGCCGCGCGGCCTCTATAAAAGTGGGGCCACCCCCGCTGACTTCCTAACGATGATGCGCGAGTTGAATTACACGGTCAGTCAGATTGACGAAGACAAAAACGAAGTAGTGTCCACTACCTACGAAGACCTGTATGCATCGAGCGATAAGCCCGTTAACCGATACATCAATCTGGTTTTTCAGTCGGCTGTTTAAGGCTGAACCGAACAGCGTCCGTAACCCGGTCAACGGTGATTTCGGTGATTGAAAAGCGCGATTCGGGATTGAATTCAGGCGCGATGGCAGTCAAATTAGCCCGATGCTGCTCAATGTAAGTTGGATACAGATGCGTGATATGTGCCCCGATTTCGGCGGGATACGGATGCCAGCGGACCAGTGTTTTACCCTGCGAGATGGCAATCGTTGGCGTTTTGGTCGATGCCGCAATGTGTACAATTCCCGTTTCGTTAGCTATTAGCAAAGCAGCTTTGGTGAGTACGTAAACCAGCTCTGGAATGGACAATTGGCCCGTCAAGTCAACAATTGCAAACGTATCGGGCATATTATGCAAAAACGAATCGGCGTATATTTTTTCGTTGGGTGCGCCCGTCAAAACGAGTTTATACGCAGGATAATGAGTCAGAATAAACCGGGCTACGTCGGCAAACCGTTCGGCGGGCCACACCCGAAACGCCTGCCCGGCCCCCAGCGATAACACAATGTACTGTTCAGGAACGTCCACCGGCTTTGCGTACTCAAGCGCAAGAACTGGCGGCTGAATAGCGACCGGCTCATGCAAAAAGCCTTCAACAATGCGCCGGTCGCGCTCCATCTCGAACACAATACCCAGCCCTGAGTCGACCAATCGGGTGTATAAACGGTTGCCCAGAGCCGCTTCCCATCGGGCGATATTTATGTAATCAGTCTGACAGCCAACCCGCTCAGCCGCGCCGGTTGCCCACGCCATAAAATCGTCCAGAACCAGCACCCGGCTGTACGAGGGGCAAAACGCCACCGCAAATCCCTTCGACCGAAGATGTCTTACCACCCGAAACCGGTACAGTGGCCGGGTCGATAATTTGTAAATATCCACCCAGATAAAGTGGTCGATCAGGTCAGCGTCGAAATTTTCGGCCAATGATTTAACCGCTATGTTGCCCAGAAGCGTAATCGAATGATTCCCATACCGGGCCGATTGCCTGATCTGACACAAATAATTCCGAAACAGCAGGTAATCACCCAGTACGTCGAGCCGGATGATTACCAGCGAAAGCGGCTTTTCTGGTGAACGAACAGTCAGCACGGCCAGGCGGTCGACCAGGAGCAGGACAAGGTCGATCAATGCCAGCAGTGGGATCAGCAACGGCGACGTTTTGAGGAGCCGGATAAACCGTTTGAGCATTATTTGACGAAATGATAGACCGACGTGATGGCCCGGTTATGAAGTTTGTGCAACCAGCGAACAGGCCCATTTGACCAGTATCGGCAAAAGGTTTGATAATCCTCCTCGAATTGAAAGCCATACTGGTTTCCGCCTTTGGAATTCGCATGAATCCGAAAAGCCGTATACGCCTGTTTGCTGACAGACGGGGCTTGTAACGTACTCATTCTCAGCCACCAATCGTAATCCATTGTATAGTGAAGCGATTCATTCAGGAAGCCCAATCTTGTATGAACCTCGCGTTTCCAGAAGGTTGACGGCTGGCAGATGGCGTTGGTCATGCCGAGATAGATTGACGGCGTGAGCGAACGCAACAGCCGTTTATACTGCCGAACGGGTTCCTGAATGGGCCTTCCGGCTTCGTCAACAATCCGGCAGTCGCCGGTGAGCCAAAGCGCGTTCGGGTTTTGGGCGAAGAAATTTCCAACAGCGGCTAACGTACCGGGCAGAAAATAATCGTCGGAGTTGAGCCAGCAGACAACATCGCCCGTGGCCCGGCGCAATCCTTTATTGATGGCATCGGTTTGGCCGCTGTCTTTCTCACAAATAAGTATAAGTTGATCTTCGTAATCGTTTAATACAGAGAGCGTATCATCGGTAGAAACGGCATCGACCACAATGTATTCAAGGTTTGGATACTGCTGCGATAAGACCGATTCGACCGTTTGCCGGATGAACTGCCCCTGGTTATACGACGGCGTAATGACGGTAATGGTAGGCAGCATAGTCAATCCGAAAAGGCAACCGGTTCGACAGAAACGGGGGTTTCCGGTTCGTTGATTACGTGCCGGGTTTTGAGTTCATTACGTAGCAATGCGACCTCCTGCGTCAGTACTTTGATCTGACTCTGCTGCCGTGAAACCACAACCGATAAGTGAACCAGAAAGATTGTAATGGCAAAAAGGGCTGCCAGAAAGATCAGCGAAGGCGGATAAAATACGCCCAGCGCGAGTGAAATCTGCTCCAGCCCTTTGCGCCAGATCGAGAAGACAATCAGGATAACCGTGCAGATAATCCAGAGGATGGAATACTCCTCCCGAAGTTGGCCTTTTACGATCAGCCGAAAGATGAAGAGCAGGAATAACAGTGCACTTACAAGGCTGATAATCTGAATTGTTAAGGGTACAGAAGCCATCACCGAGTCCGTTTAGTAGCCAGACGAAAATACATAAATACGATTCCCAGCGACACCTTGAGCATGTAATACAACGCCCGGCTGGTATTGATGGACGATACGCCCTCTTCCCGATTACGCATCCTGACGGGAACTTCTTTTATCCGCAGACCCTGCAAACCGAACTGCACAATCGACTCTGGTTCAGGGTATTCGTCGGGATAATAACCGTTTACAACCTCGATGGTTCGGCGGTTAAACGCCCGAAAACCCGACGTACTGTCGTGAACGGTTTTGCCGATGAGCAGTTGGTTGAGCCAGCGAAAATACCGGATGCCCAACCGACGCGTGAACGACGATTGAAAGCCCTCGCGACTGATAAACCGTGACCCAATCGATACGTCGGCTTCCTGCTGAAAAATGGGTTGCAACACCGCCGGAAGCTCGTCTGCCGGGTGTTGCCCGTCGCCATCCATCTGCACCGCAATGTCATAGCCGTGCTGATACGCATACCGATAACCGCTGTGCATCGCTCCGCCAATACCCAGATTGACGGGCAGATTCAGGTATGAGCATGGCAACGTCTGAATAATAGTCAGCGAATTATCAGTGGAGCAATCATTAACGACCAGTACATCTAACCGATATACTTCCCGATCCCGAACCGTAATTAACTCGCGCACCACATTGGCAATGGCTCCCTGCTCGTTGTAGCAGGGCACGATGACCAGAATATGCGGTTGCGGAGCGGTCATACTTACGGATTTGCCTGATAAATGGTCAGCGAGCCAAGTGTCGCTACGGACTTCATGCACCGGACTTCGACGGGCTGCGGCTGGTGGTCGAAAACCTGGTATTTTACGTTCAGTTTCTTCATTCGGGGCGAACACGGGTCCATGGCAATTACGTAACCATCTTCAAATTGATTGACCACAATGACCGAATCTTTGCCGTCAATATAACTCTGATTCGTTACGTGTGCATACCGATTGTAGGCCGAATCCCGCTTCATTTGCGGGTCCAACACACTAAAAACACGTTTCCGGTCGGGCAAATATTTCACGCCTGTAATCTGTTTCGCGCCCGTTGCGGTAACCATATACGTAATGTACTGGCTTCCGTTCACCATCCACCGGGCTTTCGGGTCCTGCTCAACCAATTGCCGGACGGCTTTATAAAACGCATTCTCGGTAATTGGACTCAGGCCTTTCGAGAGTGGATTCGCTTTCAGATTAGGCAGTAGAAAAAGCAGCAGACCGACGCAGAAACTGGAAACCCGGTAACGAATCGGGATGGTAAACAGCAGCAAGGCGTTCATCAGCGAGAAAAAAACGACGGGCACAAACGTCTGGTACGGCTTAATCAATCCATCTGAGTCATTGACGTTGACATAGGCGGTATACGCCACAAAGCCAACAATCGCGGCCAATGCCAGCCCATTTCCCCAAACGGGAATCTGTCGGTACGCATTGCGAATGGCGTTGTCGCGGAGATGTCCCAGATAAAGAAACAGCAGAATAATGCCACCCACGCCCATCGGAATTTGCGCCCGACGCGTAGGAACCATGCTCATCAGACTCGCTTTTGCCAACCCAGCCGGAAAACCAACTTCGACCCAGACCCACATCAATACGACAAACAGAGCTGTTGCGGTCAGCATCCAGTCAATTTTTTTGGTCAGCACAAACAAGGCAATCATCAACGGAATAATGACGGGCGCAAAGTTGAGGTAATGCGATAATTCACAGATGTTGAGCCAGCTTTTCGGAAGAACCTGATCGGAGAAAAACCAACTGTAATACTCTGAATACCAGTTACTGACAAATCCCGTACCGCCCGTTTCGCTTCGCTGACCCGGATAAACCGTGCCTGTAACGGCTTTCAGTGTCTCCTGCACATCGGTCAGAAACAGCGACAGAATGAATCCGGCGAAACCAGCCGCAACGACTAACAAACCGATTTTCGGGAGAACAGCTTTGACGGGGAAAAGGGCTCGACGATTATTAATCAGATACCCGATAAAGGCAAACTCGAACAAATAGCCAAGCGGTAATTGATAAGGCGGATACAGAATTAAGGCGAACGAACAGACCAACCAAACGAGCAATAACGCATACAAAGCAATCCTGATCGGTTTGCGTTCATAAAGCAGATAGACGGCAACAACGAAGGTCGCGCAGCAATACCCGATCATACTCGACGGAATAAACGACCAGCGGACGGTTCCCGACGAAAACAGCAACGTAAGCGCACCCGTGAGCGACAGCCAATACTGGTTCCGATTGACAAGCAGAAAGAACAAAAATGAGCTTATGAGGAGTATGAGGGGGTTTATATCGTAAATCCAGCTATAACCGCGTTCCGTATCGAACACCAGAAATCCCCAGTGGCCCGGCCTGAACAGCGTAACGGGATGATGCGTTGGGAGCAGTACGAGCGAGGAATTCAGCCCGCCAATGCTTTCATTCTCCTGCGAAAATCCATTGATGGCGTTCGACAAAATCCAGGGAGCGGCCACCGCATAATCGTCCATTCGGATTTGTTTGGGCGTTCCGGCCACTAAGCCGCGCGTCGGTGATGAGCCATCGGGCAGGATTGTATTCCACATCGGCAGGGATACATAGTGCCATTTGAACAACACAAACAACACAAACACAGCCGCAAACGTACCAAGTGTTAGTTTCACCCGCCGGTCAAATCGAATCAATTCAAACGTATTTTCATCCCCGGCTGGTTCATCCGGTACGGTGGCAGGCTGAGTTGGTTTCGGTGTTGGATTCGTTGGGAGTTTCGGGGCCGGACTGGCCGCAGAAACCGAGGCCCGGCCTTTTTGTTTCTTTGACATACGGAGGGCAATGGACGAATTTCGGATTGGGTTAGTGGTACGCGTAATCAAACTTACTAATACCATGCCAGTTTGCCAACATTCGGTATTCGCTTTCCAAAAATCGGTAATTTGGCCGGATGATTAAACCGTTCCTACGGCGCGTATTGCCGATTCTGCTGGCTGCCGGGTTGCTCTGGTATGTGCTGAAAGACGTACCCCTGACGCAGATGGCCGGACAGTTTCAGAAGGCTAATTACGGCTGGCTGTTGCTGGTGGGGTTGCTGATTGGGCTGTTCTATATCATTCGGGCCGCCCGCTGGCAACTGACTCTGCAAGCGATGGGGTATGCGCCGTCCCTTTTCCGAACAACCATTGCCTTACTGGCTGGTACACTGGCCGGTATGATCGCTCCCGGTGCGGGCGAGTTGACGCGCTGCGGTTCGCTCCAGAGAACCGACGATGTGCCTGTTTCAAAAAGTTTGGGGTCGGTCGTTGCCGAGCGAATTATCGACTTAGTGATGCTGCTATTGGTGTTACTGCTCACATTTATTTTGGAGTTTCGCCGGATGCAAACCTACCTCCGCGACTTAACACCGGCCATTCCGAGTTCTTTTCTGATAATAACTGGCTTTGTACTTGCAGTGGCCATCGCCATTATAAGCTGGCGTATACTGAGCAGGGTTGCGTTGCGTGAATACCCGTTCGTTCTGAAAATAATCAGGCTATTTCAAGGGTTCAAACAGGGGTTTATGGCCATTGGTAAATTACCAAATCCCCGCCTGTTTGTTGCCTACACCCTAATCAATCAGGTGCTGGCCTGGCTTGCCAATTACGTGTTACTGCTGGCCGTTGAGGATACCCAAAGTTTACCCCCAAAGGCGGCATTAACCATACTGGCCGTCAGTTCATTAGGTGGACTCGCCGTGCCGACACAAGGCGGTATTGGCACCTACCATTTTCTGGTGAGCAGGGCCTTGCTTCTATATGGTTTCACGGTAACGCAGGGTGCGGTAGTGGCTACGTTTCTTCATGCCGTTGGGTTTGGCATTAATCTGCTGCTAAGCAGCATTAGTTTCCTGATTTTACCCCTGTTGATTACGCGCAAAACCCGGTCAGAGGCACAACGCACGGTATAGGGAATTTTGTTTAAACGTTCCATGCTGGTCGGTACTACAAGTATACGACCACTCGTTTTCGCTCAAATAATAAAAGGTTAAACAGCTTCATCGTGATCACAGCGACACATACGCTAATTCTTCCCGCCCGATACTTTCCCTGCTTTAGCTGGAACACCGGGCTGTGTAATCTCAAAGTTCTCTTTTTGCTTGGCATCCGTCACCATCTTACGCACATCGGCTAAAAGTTTCTTTGCATCATAGACTACGCCGTCTTTCACCGTGTACGTAACACCACCAACCCGCTCGACTTCGTTTTTGTCGCTCAGGTGAATGGCTCCCGTTCCGTAAAGGACTTTCAGATTGGCTAACGGATTCTGGTCAATAATCACGAAATCAGCCAGTTTGCCGACCTCAACCGAACCAATCTGGTCGGCCATGCCGAGGGCTTCGGCTCCTTTCAGCGTTGCCGCCCGGATCACTTCGAGCGGATGGAAACCCGCTTCGCGCAGCAGTTCGAGTTCGCGGATGTAGGCAAAGCCGTAGAGTTGATAGATGAAGCCCGAATCGGAACCCGCCGTAACACGCCCACCCCGATTTTTGTAGTCGTTGATAAATGCCATCCAAAGCTGGTAATTTTTCTTCCACGCCACTTCCTGCTCCGTTCCCCACGAGTGCCAGTACGACCCGTGCGAAATTCGGCTTGGACCATAAAACCGCCACAGACTCGGCATGGTGTAATCGTCGTGCCATTCGGCGCGTCGGGCCAGCATCAGTTCGCGGTTGGCTTCGTAAATATTAAAGGTCGGGTCGAGGGTAAAATCCAGCGCAATGAGTTCGTCCATCACCTTGTTCCACCGATCTGTTCCGGGTTTAGCGGCCTGTTGCCATAGGTTTCCGGCTTCGGTAAACCGATCCTGCTCGTTGTTGTAATTATAATTGGCGGGGTAATTCTGAACCGTTTTATCGTCAAAAAGTGCTTCGGGCAGCCCGTACCAGTGCTCAAGCGAGGTTAGGCCCGCTTTGGCAGTCGCTAAGGCATTCATCCGGGCCACTTCCAATTGAGCGTGGTGACAGGCCGACCGCAGACCCAGTTTCTTGTTTTCTTCCAAAGCCGCCCGAAAAATGGTTGGTTCTGCCCCGAAAAACTTAATACCGTCGGCTCCGCGTTTGGCGTTTAACTGCACCCAGGCGCGGGCCTGTTCGGGGGTGCTGATCGGCTCCTTCGCCCCTTGCCCGAATACGGTGTACGCCTTGATGCGTGGAGCCGTAATTTCGTTGCGTTCACTTTTGGCGCGGTGTTCCAGCACCCAATCGAGGCCATTACCGCAGGACGGGTCGCGGATGGTTGTGATGCCATGACCGAGCCAGAGTTTAAATACATATTCCGCATCGGCTCCCTGCGCCTGACCACCAATATGACCGTGCATATCCACAAAGCCGGGCATCAGGTACATCCCTTCGCAGTTCAGTTCTTTATCACCGGGGGCGGCCTGCGGACGAGTTTTAGCATCAATCGGAACGCCGGGATAACCCACCTGTTTGATCTGGACGATGCGGTTTTTCTCGACAACAATATCAATAGGGCCAACGGGTGGCGCACCAGTGCTGTTTATGAGCGTAACACCCCGGATAATGAGCTTACCGAACGGGCCATCGCCCTCATGACGTGCGGGCGATTTTCCGACCTGAGCCGTGAGAGAATGAAGAATGGCTACTGTACAATGAATAATGAGAAGAACTCGGATGTAAGATTGTCTCATGATTGGAGAGTTCATTGATAAACAGTTGTAAGATAAATGAAACGGTCGGACTTTTGCAGTGTTGTGAGTACCAGATGGGTTTGGACAGTGTTAGACAAGATTACAGGATTAACAGGCTTTTCAATTAGCCTTAATTCTGTTAATCCTGTAATCCTGTCCAAAAATTTCAGTGCCGCACATCGTCTTTATGAAACAGATTATCACTAAAAATTTCCTGCTCATCATTCTGGTTCTCGCGGTACTCTTCGCCTTTGCCTCCAAAGCGACTATTTTCCAGAAACAGCCCGATAAACCGAAGCCGGCAGAGACGTCGGCGGCAGACTTTGCTGCGTACTGGTTCGCCGGAAAAGCGGAACTCAACAGCTACCGGCTCGAACAGGCGCAATATGGGTCGTTGAACTCCGGCGAAGCAGTTCTGGTATTTGTAACTGAAGATTTCGCAACCGATACGCAGGTAAAATCCGAAACCGAAGCCTCTCGCAATAAAGCCGTGCCCGTTCTGAAAACAAATATCTCGAAAAAGTTTGTGACCGGCATTTATGATTATTCGCTTTTTACGTCGGTTTTCACCCCAATAAATACGGGTAACAGCCAACCGTCCCTATTCCCGAACACGCTGAAAGTCAGCACGTCGGCGCAGGAATGGTGCGGCCATACGTATTTACAGATAAACTACCGCGACAATGCGTATCAGGTGAACGGCAAGTCGTATTTTGAGAAAGAGGTCAACGAAGATTATACGGTAGCGAAGGTCATGCTGGAGGATGAACTCTGGAACCGAATTCGGATGAATCCCGACAAGCTTCCGACGGGTGATGTTCAGCTTATTCCGGGCACAATGACCGCCCGACTACGCCATAAACGACTCGACCCGCTGGTAGCGAAACTTAAGCTGGCTGCGTATGAAGGAGTTCTGTATCCGGGTAAATTACTGAAAGCCTATACCATCGAATACCCAACCGACGACCGGACGATGATCATTATTTTCGAGAGCCAGTTTCCGCATAAAATCGTGGGCTGGGAGGAAACGTACAAGAGCAAAGACAAGCTTCTGACGTCCAGAGCCGTTTTAAAGAATACCATACAATCTGATTATTGGAACCACAACGCCCCCGCCGACAGCACGTTACGGGCAGCGTTAATGAAGTAAAATCTATGCAACGAGTTCATTCAGCACAGAAATACACAGCCCTATTCATCGGTTTGCCGAAGCAACTCCGTGTATCGCTGTGGTTTGTTTGTGCATTTCTGTATCAAAGCCTTTTGATTTCCTGCACATCGGCTACCGACAAGCCCGTACGAGCCGACGAGCCGACGTACACGCTGATTTTCCTGGATAAAACCCGCAGTGTCAACGTCAATAAGGCGTTTGTCGGGCAGAAATACCAGCAGGCCTTAACCGATATTATCGAGCAGAATATCCGGCAGAAGGGCGACCGATTAGACGTCTATTTCATCCACGAAAATACCTCCAAAGCCCGCGCCTTAAACCTGACCGTTCGTTCTGAAATGGACGACGTTTCAGCCGCCAGCCCCACCGACCGCGAAGCTGCCGAAACCGAATTTTCGCTCTTACTAAACCGCGAAAAAGCGCAAATCAGGCAACGGGTTTTACAACAGTTGGTAGCGCAAAATACAGGCGCGTCGAATCAGGAAACCGACATTTGGGCCAGCCTGCCCGTTATTGCCAAAGCGAATGAAAGCGGTGCAACGGTAAAAGTGTATTACCTCAGCGATATGATTGAGAGCGTGAAAGGCTCGGGTCGACGGGATTTTCAGGCGAAAGCACCTAAAGACAACGCACAGGCCGACGAATGGGCTAAAACCGATGTGGAGAAACTGAAACGCTACACGCTGGGCAGCCCCGACATCACCATGATTCTACCCTTTGAGCCGAATGCATCCGTGAAAGAAAACAACCCCGCCGTAACCCAATACTGGCAAACGCTGTTCTCAGAGTTGGGCGTCGGCACAGTTACCGAGGAATAACTGCTTATACGACCGGTTCATCGGCATTTGCCGGAATCGCAAAATAGTATCCTTCGGAAAATCCGGAAAAGTCGTTTTTTAGGCAATACGAGGTGAGTACCAAACCTTCGCCTTCGCGCCGGACGGAGAGATAGTGAAACAGTGGTTTATACGAAGTTGCCAGATCGGGCAGTCGCGTTGGCGATGTGTTTAGCGGTTGACGCAACCCTCCACCACCACCAATGACCAGAAATGTTTTGCCAGAAAATTCATACCGCTCGAACGCATGTGAATGGCCCGTAATAAATAGCCGCGCCTTCTGCGATTTAAGGTAAAAGGGCACAAACCGCTGCTGTACTAATTTCGATGAACCAACCAGTTTACTGTTCGAGTAGGGCGCGTGGTGACAGGTTACGATAACCACCTTCACGGCGGGGTCGGCGTCTAAATCGGTCAGCGTTTTTTCGTACCAGGTTTGCTGTTTTACCAAATCGCCAATGGACAGAATAGTGAAATTGGAATTTAGCATCACGACCGCAATTCCGTCTGTTATTTTCACATAACCTGTAGGGCTGTGCTCGGGAAAACGCTGCTGGAAATTTTTTGCTCCTTTTCGGGGACGCCCCATCACATCATGATTGCCCATGATGGCATAAACCGCCGTACCGACAGTCGTACAGTTGGTTAGAAACTGGTCGATAATCCGCCACTTGTTATTCCGATAGCCTAACGAGACAATATCGCCCAGCCAGTACAGCACAGCCGGTTTCAATCGGATAATTTCATTGAAAATAGCCGTCGTGGCCTTTGTATTCTGATGCGTTCGCAGTACTAAGCGTTCTACCCACATAGGAGCCTGCGTATCGCTTAAAAATAGAATCTCTCTCTTTTTATCCTCTTGTTCCATACCGTAATTCAGTCAACATCAAGCAACTTGTTACCATGAGAATGGCCGCCAGACTACTTGTATTTCAGTAACAAAGGCGGCATTCTCAACCGCTACCGCATCGAACCACTTCAATTCGCCCGCTACCCGAAACCGGCGCCCGATGGGCTGTGTATACGTGAGCGCACCCATCCAGCCTAAACTTGTTGTATGACTAAGAACGGTGCCCGCATAATCCAGCCTCGACTGGTTGAAATAAGCACCGGTTCCGGCCGTTGCCGACAGCCGTCGGAACACGCTGCGGTCCGACCCCCTAAGCCAGGCCAATGGCATTGAAAATACCAGCAGCACCGGAATCGCCGACACGTATACGTGTACTGGTTCGCCAGAATCCTGCCCCCTATAGCTGTACATCGTTGTCCAACCCGTTTCCAAACCAACCCGCAGTCGATGATCAGGATACCACATTAGCCGCAGTGAGGCAGGCACGCCAAACCGACTCACCTGCGTTTGCTCCAGTGCCGCCGGAACGCGAAGGTGGGTTGCGTAGTAAGATAATCCACCCCCTGCCGTTACAACAATCGTATAAGGGCCGCGCTTCGTTTCGACCGAGTCGGAGGGCATCGTTATTACTTGCTGAGCACGCATCGTTAGCGGGCTACCTATCAAAAAGGATAGCCAGCAAAGGGTACGCAGAAAACCTCGTATCCGGTTATTGTTGAACATAGTGATAATAGGCAACAACGGGCGAATAATTGGACAGAATCCCATCGAAAGTATTTTGGTTTATAAACTCCCGGATAAACTCTATTTCATCTAAAGTCCATACATAAACAGTTCGCCCTTCGGCTTTCATCGCCTTAACTTCCTCTGTTTGAGGGCCGAGTGTCCAGCGGGGTGCCCATATGCGGGCGTTTAAACTTCGCGTAATTGCCGTATCCAACTCACACAGTATAGGCGTATTTGCCTTATCAGACAGGGCTTCATACGATTTCAGGGCATCGGTCGTTGGCAAGCCAATTACAATACGAACATTTCGTCCGGCTGCCAGTGCTTTTTGCCGATACTTTTGCTGAATGGCCTGCACTTTGTCCATTGGGCCGATGTATTTGGTATCGAGCCAGACAAAGTTCAGTGATGTATTGTTAATAACGGTCTCCAGAGCCTCCTCAAGAGTCGGTATTTTCTCCCCATTGATTAACCGGACAAGCGAACTCAATTGCTGATATGTATAGTTTTCAATGGCTCCGGCCAACCCATTTTTCTGAATAAGCCGAAGATTCAGCGTGTTATCATGGTATAAAATCGGCACGCCATCTTTCGTATAACGCACGTCGATTTCGATGCCGGTGGCCCCCAACCGCGACGCCAGTTTAATGATCTCTACCGAGTTTTCGGAAGCAGGCAGTAAGTCAGATGTACGACCGCCACTCCGGTGGGCCATAATGGCAAATGGGGTTTTATTCAGCGGACGATTGTACGTAAACGTTAAGGACTGTGAAGGAGCGGCTGTATTATTGCCGTATAAACCGGTTAACACAAGCGTATCACCCTGAGCCAGCGTGCCTGAGTAGGGCTGTATTTTTCCCTCATGCTTCATTTTAACGGTCAGATTGGCCAGACCCGTTGTGGTGTTGACTAATTTCCGCCAGAACCCTTTCACCACCAAACTATCCGTTTGAGAGGACCTTTCGAGGTTAAAGAACCCGGCATCAAGGCCCGTAAAAATAGACAGGTAATGCGTTGTGTCACTGCCACTTACAGTAAACGTCCATTTCACAGCCACTTGATCGTTAAACTGGCCTGCTCCTGTTGTGACCGTATAAACACCCTCCATTGCCTGACGGACGGGCGCCGTAAACTGACCAGCACCAGGCTTATTGGCAAACTGGTATGGTACGGGTGCTTCGTAATCTTTGCGGCATCCCATAAAAAGGATAAGTAGCACCCCTGTCAATATGTAACCCGTTCGTTTCACAGGATAAAGCCGAAGATAAGTTGAGGATAGAAAAGATTGCGGTCAAATGTGTCGTATAGCGACCAAAGCTGCCAGTTGAAGTTAGAATAAGCCGCCCGTAAACCCACTGAGACATGCCGTTTATTGTAAAAGGGCTGCTCCAGCACAACCGTAAAGGCGAAGCCGTTTATTGCCCTTTTGTTGTATTCTACAGCCAGTGATCCCACTTTCGAGCGATAGTAAAGATCAATAATGGCTTCGGAACGAACCGATAACTGGAGGTCTCTCGTCAGTCGATACCCCACCGAAACGCTGGGAAACGTTTCTACGCCATACGCCTGACTTTGAAAAACATCCCGCACATTTAATGCACCGAACCAACCAGTTACCTCATACCCTGCGCCTACAGACAGTCGGTTAGTAATTGGCCTGGCCCAGCGTAAGGCTAAGCCCGCATTGCTTTGTACGATTTGAGTCTGTATCCGGCCAGCCAGATAAAGCCGCTTGGATAACGCCCGCTGAATGTTGAAATCAATGGCGGGCACACTCACTCGAATCTCCTCCGTTAGTTCCGGGGGCGTTGTTGTAAAGATGGCTCCAATCGATTTTCGCCATACACCGGCCGGGGGTGCCTGTGGGAAATAGATACCCGGCTTTTCAGGCCACGGCTCAGATGATTGCGCTATCGAAACGCATGAAGGTGTAATCAACAAACCGGCAAAATACCAGATCGCAGAAATTCTAAGGAATATGGTCACTTCATTAGTGAATGATATTAAATGAAGTAAACCGAGTTGGGAGGAATTATGTTGCGGAAAGTCAATAAATGCAAAGAAGCCACTGAAATTCAGTGGCTTCTTACTAAGTAGCGGGAGCTGGACTCGAACCAGCGACCTTTGGGTTATGAGCCCAACGAGCTACCAACTGCTCCATCCCGCGATGTTTGGACTGCAAAAGTACGGCAAGTTTTTACAAAAACAATTATATTTGTAAAAAAAAGTTTTACCCCCCTTCCGAAACGTTTTTTCTGGATAGGGAGTTGTTTACGAAAGCCACTGGTAATCAGCCAGCGGGATCACCTCAGACATGAATACGGAAACCATCCCCAGTTTCCCGGCCGATCATAAGGCCGGTTTCGTTAGTATCGTTGGTAAGCCAAACGTTGGCAAGTCCACCCTAATGAATCAGCTCGTTGGTGAGCGATTGTCAATCATCACCGCCAAAGCGCAGACCACCCGCCACCGCATTATGGGTATCCTGAACGGAACCCACGACGGCCAGGAATTTCAACTCGTTTATTCGGATACGCCAGGCATCATTAAGCCAATGTACAAACTTCATGAATCCATGATGAGTTTTGTGCGTGGCTCAATCGAAGATGCCGATGTTGTGCTGTTTGTCACGGATATCTTTGAAGAACACGACGAGAACGACGTTATCGAACGGCTTCAAAAATCGGAAGTGCCGGTGCTATTGCTTATCAATAAAATTGATTTGGCAACACAGGAGCAGGTAAATGAGAAGATTACCTATTGGCAGGAGCGATTTAATGCGCAGGAAATTATACCGCTCTCGGCACTGAATGATTTCAACGTGGCGCGTGTATTTGAAGGCATACTTAGCCGCCTGCCGCAGCATCCACCGTATTTCCCTAAAGATGAACTGACCGATAAACCCGAGCGGTTTTTCGCGTCGGAAATTATACGGGAGAAGATTTTCCTGAACTATAAAAAAGAAGTACCCTATAGTAGTGAAGTCGTTGTAACAGGCTTTAAGGAGAAGGACGATATCATTGTTATTCAGGCCGAAATTCTGGTTGAGCGAGCCACACAGCGGGCTATTTTGCTTGGCGAAGGCGGTAAAATGATTAAAAAAACGGGCATTATGGCCCGCGAAGAACTCGAACGGTTCTTCGGCAAAAAAGTCTATTTAGAACAATTTGTTAAAGTTGAACCCGACTGGCGGCAGAAAGAGCGGATGCTCAAGCGGCTGGGGTATGATGAGTAGTCGTAAGGTGTAAGCCGGTAAGGCGTAAGTATACTTGCGTCAGTCTCAACCGGAAACCGCACTTACGACTTATTGACTTACGACTTAAAAGAAAATGGCAAACATAGTTGCAATCGTTGGCCGCCCAAATGTGGGCAAGTCCACGCTGTTTAACCGTCTGACGGAACAGCGACAGGCCATTATGGATAACCAAAGTGGTGTTACACGTGATCGGCATTACGGTACGGCCCAATGGAACGACAAATACTTCACGGTCGTTGACACGGGCGGTTATGTAGTCGGGTCGGAAGACGTATTCGAGGAGTCAATTCGTGAACAGGTCGAAATTGCGATTCAGGAATCGACGCTTCTCCTCTTTGTAGTCGATACGCAAACGGGAATCACCGGTTTGGACGAAGACTTTGCCGACGTACTTCGCCGGTCGAAAAAGCCGGTTTATGTCATCGCCAACAAGGCCGAATCAGCCGAACGGACGCATGGAGCCTCCGAATTCTATGCGTTGGGTTTAGGTGACCCCTACCCCATTTCATCGCAAACGGGTAGCGGCACGGGCGATTTGCTGGACGAAATTATAACGCATTTTCAGGTCGATGGGGTTGAAGACCCCGATGCAGGTATTCCACGTATAGCGATTTTGGGCCGCCCGAATGTGGGAAAATCATCATTTTTGAACGTATTGACGGGTCAGGAGCGGAGCATCGTAACGGATATTGCCGGTACAACGCGGGACGCCATCAATACGCGGTATAAAGCGTACGGAAAAGATTTTATTCTAACTGATACGGCTGGTATTCGACGGAAAGCCCGTGTTGACTCCAACATTGAGTTTTACTCGGTGCTGCGTTCCATTAAAGCGATGGAAGACTCTGACGTATGCATTATCATGCTCGATGCGACGCGGGGTCTGGAAGCCCAGGATCTGAATATTATTGGTCAGGCGGTGAAGGCGAAAAAAGGCATCGTTATCATGGTCAATAAGTGGGATGCCGTTGAGAAAGATCATCGCACAGCCGACGTACTGCGGAAAGAGATGATTCAGCGCATGATGCCTATTGACTACGTACCGATCATTTTTGCATCGGTTCATGAAAAACAACGTATTTTCCAAGTGATGGAGAAAGCGATGGAGGTCTATGAAAATAAGACGAAGAAAGTGACGACCTCAAAGCTAAATGAGGCTATGCAGGCCGAAATCGAAAAGTATCCGCCACCGAATCTGAAAGGAAAGTTTGTTAAAATAAAGTATATGTTGCAGGTGCCAACGCCTTCGCCAACATTCATATTTTTCTGTAATCTCCCCCAGTACGTTCAGGAATCGTATCAGCGATTTTTGGAGAACCGGCTTCGGGACCATTTCGATTTTACGGGCGTTCCGCTGACACTCTTCTTCAGACAGAAATAACGTTTTGTCAGGTTTGGTCATGCGGGCTAAGTATTGTCATAGCAGTCGATATGACTACTGCTATGACAATACTTAGCCCGTATTGATTATTTCAGGTGGTAATTTCTTAAGCATCACTCCTGGCTGCGAGCCGTTAATTAGACCCTTATTGGTCTTAGCAGTTGTGTTATTTACCGGTTGGCAGAGCAAATAACAGGCCGTTAATTGAGTAGATGACGGCTAATTTTTCTTCAGCAAATACCTATATTAATTACTCACAAGTTACCGATATTATATATTAATATCTTTTCATCGTATAATAGGATAGAGAAAACAACCACTAAATAAATTAGTGCTCACTTTCAGCATGTTACTTATTTTTATATCCTATCTTTCACAACCTGTCTTTTTTGACCCCTCCTGTTCTTATGGCAACCGATAAAGTTATTGACGACGAAAAACGCATTGATAAAGCAGCTTATGTACTCAAAGCCGTAGCGCATCCTCTGCGGATAAGAATCATTCAGATGCTGAATGAAAACAAAGAATTGAATGTATCCGCGATTTATAAAAATCTGAATGCTGAGCAGTCCCTCATCTCGCATCACCTGATTAATATGCGTGATAAAGGCATTTTAGATATAAGACGGAGCGGTAAAAATATTTACTATTTTCTGGTTGACACAGCCGTGTCCGATGTGATTGACTGTATCTACAAAAGTAAGATTCTCAATTAATAAATTGACATTATAGAAAAGGGGATTGAGAAAGGCGATACGATTGCTTTTCTCAATCCCCTTTTCTATTGGTGCTCTTTTTAAAGTTCTTTTAACTATCCAAACAACTCGCCGTTTTTGTGGGGCGGTACGATGCCGAGGTGGATGTAAGCCCGCTCTGTCGCTTCCCGACCACGTGCAGTACGCTTTAGAAAACCTTCCTGAATCAGAAAAGGCTCATATACTTCCTCAATCGTTTCGGCTTCTTCACCGCAGGCAGTGGCTATCGTTGTAAGACCAACCGGCCCTCCTTTAAACTTGTCGATAATCGTCATCAAAATGCGATTATCCATGTCGTCCAGCCCATTCTGATCTACTTCGAGCGCACTAAGCGCGATTTCTGCAATATCAACGTCGATGTAGCCATTTCCCTTCACTTGGGCAAAATCGCGGGTACGGCGCAACAGATTATTGGCAATACGCGGTGTACCCCGGCTTCGGCGGGCAATCTCGTAAGCACCTGTTTCGTCGATTGCCGTTCCCAAAATGGCCGCCGACCGCTGTACAATACTGGTTAGCAGTTTGGCATCGTAATATTCGAGCCGGGAACTGATCCCAAACCGCGCCCGCAACGGCGATGTGAGCATACCGGCGCGGGTAGTGGCTCCAATGAGCGTAAACGGGTTGAGTTTAATTTGCACAGTCCGGGCGTTGGGACCGGAATCGAGCATAATATCAATTTTGTAATCCTCCATCGCCGAGTACAGGTATTCTTCCACGATGGGGTTTAGCCGGTGAATTTCATCAATGAACAGCACATCATTGGGCTGAAGATTGGTTAACAAACCAGCTAAATCGCTGGGTTTGTCCAGCACCGGCCCGGAGGTCATTTTAATACTGGCATTGAGTTCGTTAGCAATAATATGCGACAGTGTTGTTTTGCCCAAACCCGGCGGCCCGTGCAGCAACACATGGTCGAGTGCTTCGCCCCGCTGCATGGCTGCTTTAACAAACACTTCAAGGTTTTCAAGTACTTTCACCTGCCCCGTAAAATCCTCGAACGAAAGCGGCCGCAGTGCCCGTTCAATCTCCTTGTCGGTCGTTGTCATACCGTCATTTGACCCCTTCAAAAAGTCGTTTCGCATGGTTTTGATTCGTGCATACTCAGCTCATTTTCACCACCAAACGGACGGTTTTTAGCTGAGTCGTTTACCTCAAATTTACAAAAAAAACAGCAGAAAACCGCTACCGAATCAGCAATACTGACCCGCGTTTTACGACTCGTTCACGCTCCGGGAACGACTCACTTTTGAAGGTGACTATATACGGATAAATCATGGCGGGATAGGTGGCTCCCCGGTAGGTTCCGTCCCATTTCTGCTCAGGGTTAGTGCTGGCAAAGATTACCTCGCCCCACCGGTTATAAATCCGAAACTCATACTCGCTTACATAGGCCGTAAATACCTGCAGCAAGTCATTGGCACCATCACCGTTCGGGGTAAAGGCATCGGGCACATTAACGCGTGGCTCGCATTGGTTCAGCACGCGTGCCAGAGCCGTGGCCGTACAGCCCTGCGGGTCAGTTACCCGAACCGAATAGTCACCCGCGCGTTGAACCGTTATGGTCTTCGTTGTATCATTTCGACCGACCCACAAATAAGCTAAACCAGCCGCGCCATTTGCTGAAAGCTTAGCCGTGCCCTGATCGCCTTCGCACAACGACGCCTGTTGTGTTAATGAGAAAGCCGGTGGCGGACGGTCTCCAACCCGAACGCTGCTGCGCCCAACGCAACCCGTTTGGGTATTCCGCAAAACAAGGCTATATGACCCCGGCTGGCTCACCGAAATTGTGGGCGTGGTGGCTCCCGTACTCCATTGGTACACGTTGCCGGGAACGTCGCCAATGCGCGGCTGGAGGCTTACTGCCAGACCAGCACATTTAAGCGTATCGGGGCTTAATCGGGCAAACCCGGTACTATCCAAACCAACTTTTATACTGTCGGTCAACGCTTTACACCCTTTGTCGTCTGTTACCTGCACATTGTAAAATCCCGGAGCGGCCTGTCCAAAAATGGGCGTTGTGGTAATCAGATTATTATTTCGGTCAAACCAGGCATAACCCGCAGGAATCCCACCCGTTACAGCCACCACTATAGTGCCGCTGTTGGGTGTTCCACACAACGCATCGCTCACTTTAGGGGTCAGTTGCAACTGATTCGCCGGTGATTTCAGTATAAAAGCGGTATCGGCTTTACAGGCATGCAGACTGTCCGTTGCCCTGATTTTATAGCCGCCTTCCGTCAGGTTCGTTTGCCGGTCAGAACTATCCGGAAGCACCGCCCCATCCGAGCGAGTCCACAGGTAATGGTACGTACCGGCGGGCGTGGTCGTGAGTATAATTGAGCCGTCAGCCGATGTACAGGCTTTGGGACCGGTTAGTGCGGCTTGCAGCCTGATTTTAGGCAATTCGCTAACCCGGATCGTGTCCGAGTTTTCGCAGGTAGTGCCGTTAACCGTCGATTGGGCTGTTACGTTGTATAAGCCAGCTTTAGTGACCGCTATATCGCGGGTGGTTTCGCCACTGCTCCACTGAAACTGGGTCCAGGTTTTTTGCGGCACCGTTAGCTTAACAGACGAGCGGTAACAGAAAACAGTGTCGGGGCCGAGGTCGAGCGATGGCGGGGGCTTAATCTGCACTTCAATGGTATCGCTTTTGAAACACTCGCCATTGGCCGCTAAACCGACCACAATATAATAGCCCGGCCGGACGAGTTTCAGCGTCTTTTGCCTGCTGACTAAAGCACCATTGACTAACCAGACATATATTTTAGCCTGCACTTTTATGTCCAGCGTAATACCTTTTTTGTTACAGATTGCGGTATCGGCCCCGAGCTTTATATCAGGGGGAAGTTCTAAAATAGTCAGAGTGTCTTTTATGAGTGTGTCTTTACAGATGCCCCCCGCGCTGGTTTTTGTAATGATTCGTAAGCTGACAAAGTATTGACCGGGCGTTTTGTACGCGTGTGTAATCGGGGTCGTTGCCGTTGTTGATGAAGGTCGGCTTCCGTCGCCAAAGTCTAACGTGTACGCTTCTTTGAGTTTCGGGCAGTTCGGGCTTATCTGAAAGACCGTTGGCGCATTCACGCAGGTATCGCCATAAGTTAGGCCCGGCCCGCTCGAATTATCGTTGAAGTTAGCTACTAAATTGGGTAACCCTAACTGACTGGTTTTGCCCCCCAGCGACTGCCCGTCTGGATTATACCGCAAACTATCCAGCAGACCACCGTTTGGATTTTCGATGGTGCCGAGCGAACCGCTGCCTTTTGTCGCTACGTACAATCGCCCGTCTGGGCCAATCTGAATGGACCCATATTGCCTTGTTGTGCTGCTATCCACGACCGTTCGCGACTTTGCCAGCAGCGAATCTTTCTGATTCAAATCGTACTTCAAAATATACGATGACCCTTTCAAACTACCATCGGTGTTTGTATCGGCAAGCATGGTCACGTATAAACTGTTGCCATCGGGCGAAAACTCAACGCCATACGCTTTGGGAGGAGCAGGTCCTAAGTCGAGCGTTCGGTTAAACGTCATTTTTCCCGTCGAATCATTGAACGTGTACAGATCAACGGAGTTTTTGGGCGGTCCGGGAATAACAACGGCCAGCGGCCGATTACCTTCATTTCCACCGGTAGTATCGGCCGGGCCGATTTTTATGTAGCCTTCGGCCTGTGCCAGCGAGTCGATTTTCTGCCCGCCTTCGTAAGTCGTCAATGCAGGATTTTCGTTGCGGGTAAGGTGCCTTATCTCGAACCGGTTCGTACCGAATACGCGGGTAATGACCCAATACGTTGAATCGCGGTCGTTGCGAACAGATGCCGATTGCTCAGTACCCTGACTGGAAACGGGAATATTTTTTTCAACGATAGCCCCTTTCCCGCCGTTTTGCCGCATATCGACTATACTATAATTCAATATTTTCTGACCCCGGATTTCAGATGTTGTATAGACGTAGTACAGGTATTCGCAACCCCGGCACGTAGGTTTTGGCACAATCAGAGCCGATTGCGTAGACCGCGTGTTACCGCCCAATGGCGTCTGCACGGTACTTGTATCGCCCGGCACGAGCGACTTAAGGGGTTTACCATCTTTACCGTAAATGGTAATTCCGTCTGTGTAGAACAGCAAAATTCCTTTCGTATTTGCAATTGACGAAGACCCTTCGATGGTACTCAAACTCCCATCGGTAATGGGTTTGGGCGTTCCTCCGCCACTGAAATCCAGACCGGCATCTTTCCCAAAATACCATTTCACCCCTTGTGATTCCTTCTTTTCTCCGCAAACATCCACGTTGATGCGGTCCTGATAGGAACAACCGCTGGGGCTAATCGCTTCGACGGAATAACAACCCGAACTATCGACCTGTATGCTCTGGGTCGTATCGCCCTTTGGATACCAGATAAATTTATAACCAGCCTGTGGGTTGCCTGGATAGGGGTCAAGGGTGATCTTCTCCCCTTTACAGATGGTTGTATCGGTTCGCCATTTGGAGAAGGGCTGAGGGGGCGTATTGATGTTGACACTCCGTTCAACCGTTTGTGTGACACCGCCAACCGTTCGGGTCAGTTTAACTGTATACGCCCCCGGTCGCTGGTATACATGTCGAGCTACAGAGTCTTTGCCCTTGGTAACGGTCGTGCCATCACCAAAATCCCAGACGCGCGTCGTTACGCCCGTCTGTAAACTATCCGTAAACATCAGCGAGTCCGCTTTGCATTCCTGATCGGGAATACAGGCTTTACCTTTGATCTTGATTGACTGCGCCCAGGACGCAGTTAGCCCGGCCAGCAGAAAGAGCATGGTCCACAGGCCGGTTATACGAATTTGCTTATTAAAAGTTAACATGAAAAAACGCTGAATAAAGCCACCCTCGCAAATTCCCTCCTCAACATAACAACAACAGGGGCATTACGTTACTATAAACGATGGTGCCTCATTAAAATTTTATCGTCTGATAGTCGTAAAAGCACCTAAAATCAGTCTAAATTTATAGGTTCCTCTATTACCCAATACTTCGTTGGCAGAGCCAGCGTTGCAACAATTAAGTTGGCCCAGTCTTTGCCCTGATTTTGCCATTATGTTTAAGAAATACGTACTGACGATTTTGACGCTGACCCTGAGTCGGATGGTCTTCGCGCAGGACCCTCAGTTCACTCAATTTTATGCAGCTCCGCTGTATCTAAACCCGGCGTTTGCAGGATCGGCACTGGCTCCGCGCATCACCGCGAACTACCGTAACCAGTGGCCTGCGATTACCAATTATGTAACAACGATGGTGTCTGTTGACCATTTCATCGAAAAATACAATAGTGGTGTAGGGTTAATGATCCAAAGTGATAACCAAGGTCAGGGAAGGATTCAATCGACGGATATAGGGTTGCAATATGCATACCAGTTTCAGGTGAGCGAATCGTCGTTTGTGCGGTTGGGCTTGCAGGGTTCGTACGTGAATCGCAGCATCAATTATTTCGGTCTGACCACGGGTGATCAGTTTACGGATCGGGGCTTCATTACGGGCAGCGTTTCGGGCGATCCCGCTTTGCAGGGGGGTTTACCCACAAAAAAATACCTTGATTTTTCGACAGGCGGCCTTTTTTATTCCGATTGGTTCTGGATTGGGGCTTCGGCGCATCACATCAATCGGCCCAGTCAGGGATTTTTTGTCGGCGATCAGGAACGGTTGCCGATGAAAGCCAGCATTCAGGCGGGTCTGCGAATTCCGCTTGGCGGGTTTACCGGGCTGGCCGATGAAGAGGACCGCGAGATTAGTATATCGCCGGTAATTATGTACAAGCATCAGGGCAAATATGACCAGTTAGATTTAGGTGCCTACCTAACGTATTCGCCGTTGACGGTGGGTGCCTATTATCGCGGAATTCCGTTCAAGAAATACAACCAGACGCTCAATAACCACGACGCGGTAGCGATGCTGGTTGGCTGGCGGATGGAGAAATTTTCGATTGGTTACAGCTACGACGTCACAATTTCAACCCTCGGCAATAGTGGCGGGTCGCATGAGTTGTCATTATCTTACATTTTCGACAAGCCTGAAGGTCGTCGGCCGGGTGTAAAACGGCGGAGCAAAAAACTGCCCTGCCCGAAGTTTTGACAATGTCATAAACTAAATAAGGGATTGAGTAGCTACTCAATCCCTTATTTTATTCACCCGAGTTTCTTATAGCGAATCCGGGTTGGGGTAGTGTCGGAACCGAGTCGTTTGCGTCGATTTTCCTCGTATTCTGAAAAGTTGCCTTCAAATTGATGTAATAAAACCAAGCCGTCAATACGCCAGTAAACTCTCCGCCGGAATATGCAATTGCCGATAAAGCGTTTTTATCATCGTTAATGTTAACGGTTCTTCCCGATTCAAGATAGCACGGGCGGTTATCTCTCCGCCCAAATAAGCACCAATTTCTTGCTCTGACATACCGGTTTGCTCCATCCTAAACCTGATTGCATCAATTGGATCAGGGGGTTCAATAGGATAATTCTCGCTTTCATAGCTTTCTACCAGAATGGACAGTACGTCTAATTCATCAGCCTGTTTACTACCGTCTTTACAATCGACCAATGTATCAATCTTTCGTAAGGCTGACCGATAATCTTCTTCCGTTCTAATTGGCTTGATCGTCATGGTCCTATATGTTAGCGATGTCGTTAATAGCATCGTATTCTTTGTGGGTACCGATAAAACGAATGTAAACCCGTTTGTATTTATATCGAAATAAAGCAACAAGTCGATATTTATTGTGGCAAATATTAAAAACAATCCGATTGTTCTTCACTGTATCAGCCATCGGATAGTCTTTAATTATCTCATTAGGATTCTGATATGCGGCTTTTTTTATCTCGCTGTGCCACGCTCGTAGCTGCCCTTCAGCATCTGGATACTCTTCCCAGAATGACTTCAGAGTGCTAACAGATATTATGTGCATTGCCATTCATTACCCGAGTTTCTTATAGCGAATTCGGGTTGGGGTGGCGTCGGTGCCCAATCGTTTGCGCCGGTTTTCTTCGTATTCCGAAAAATTACCCTCGAACCAATAGACCTGCGAATCGCCCTCGAAAGCCAGAATGTGCGTAGCGATGCGGTCCAGAAACCAGCGGTCGTGGCTAATGACGACGGCGCAACCCGCGAAGTTTTCCAGACCCTCTTCCAATGCCCGCAACGTATTGATATCCAGATCGTTGGTCGGCTCATCGAGTAGCAAAAGGTTCGCGCCTTCTTTGAGCGTCATGGCCAAATGAACCCGGTTGCGCTCTCCACCCGACAGCGTTCCGACTTTCTTTTCCTGATCGGCACCGGCGAAGTTGAACCGGCTCACGTAAGCGCGGGCGTTCGACTGCTTTCCGCCCATCATAATCCACTCGCTACCACCCGATATGGTATCAAACACGGTTTTGTTCGGGTCGAGACCGTCGTGTTCTTGATCGACATAGGCTACTTTCACCGTATCGCCTACTTCAAATGTACCGGCATCGGGTTTGTCGCGACCCGTGATGAGTTTGAATAGCGTTGTCTTTCCCGCTCCGTTGGGGCCAATGATACCGACAATACCGCCCTGTGGCAGATGAAAACCTAAGTGTTCAAACAGCAAGCGGTCACCATAGGCTTTGGCTACATTATCCGCTTCAATGACTTTCGCACCCAGACGCGGCCCCGCCGGAATGAAGATTTCGAGTCGTTCGTCGCGCTGTTTAGCATCCTCATTCAGCAGTTTTTCGTAGGCACCCAATCGCGCTTTCGACTTGGCCTGACGGGCTTTGGGAGCCATTTTTACCCACTCCAGTTCGCGCTGAAGGGTCTTTTGCCGCTTCGATTCGGTCTTTTCTTCTTTAGCTAACCGATGCTGTTTCTGTTCTAACCATGATGAATAGTTGCCTTTCCAGGGAATACCTTCGCCCCGGTCGAGTTCGAGAATCCAGCCTGCTACATTGTCTAAGAAATATCGGTCGTGAGTTACGGCGATGACGGTTCCTGCATACTGACGCAGGTGTTCTTCAAGCCACAGGACAGACTCCGCGTCGAGGTGGTTGGTCGGCTCATCGAGCAGGAGTACATCGGGTTGCTGAAGCAACAAACGGCAAAGAGCCACACGGCGTTTTTCGCCCCCGGAAAGGTTGTCAATCAGGACGTCGGACGGGGGACAGCGAAGCGCGTCCATGGCCCGTTCGAGCTTCTGGTCGAGTTCCCAACCGTTAAAATGGTCGATTTTCTCCTGCACTTCGCCCTGTCGGGCAATCAATTTATCAAAGTCAGCATCGGGGTCGCCGAAGGCTTCGTTTATCGCATCAAATTCTTTCAGCAGGTTAACCACTTCCTGAACGCCCTCTTCCACAATTTCGCGAACCGTTTTGCCCAATTCAAATTTCGGTTCCTGTTCGAGCATGCCAACCGAATAGCCGGGCGAGAAAACGACCTCGCCCGTATAGCTTTTATCAATACCGGCAATGATGCGTAACAAGGTCGATTTCCCGGAGCCGTTTAGCCCCAAAACGCCGATTTTAGCACCATAAAAAAAGGAAAGGTAGATGTTCTTTAGGATTTGTCGGTTAGGCGGAATATTTTTACCCACAGCCGCCATGGAAAAGATTATGGTTTCCTGACTCATTAATTTCTGATAGATTTGTAGTTGGCTTTAATCCTCAAATTTAACCCACAGCGCAGCCTTAACCAAGCACAGTAATGGAAAACGCTTCACTGGTAGATGAATACGGTTACGTCTTAGACGGAAAGGTATTTTTGAAAGGCTACCTGAATTACGAAGATCGCCAGATTGGCGAAGTTAAACGAACCGAGCAGGAAGCGCTCGATTATTTCAAGAATCGCTTCATCATCGCTGAAAACAAAGTAAGCCAGTTAGAGAAAGATATTGATGAGGCCCAGAATAAAGGGTCGTATCTGACAAAACTGGTCCAGCTTCGCAAAAAGCTGATTGGCTTCGATGCATTAGGTGATTTCCCGCCCCTACTTGACCGGTTAGACGCTCAAGAAGAACTTTTGGCTGATTTAATCAAGGTCAATCAGCTCAAAAATCTCGAGATAAAACGAGCACTCATTGGCGAAGCTGAGGCCATTGCCGAAAGCACGGATTGGCGCGAAACCGCCGATGCACTCCAGGAAATCAAGACCAAATGGATAAAGACCGGACCTGTTGACAAGGCAACCGACGCCGAAGTTGAAGGGCGGTTTCAGGAGTTACTGGACGGGTTCTTTACGCGTCGGCGTGAGTTTTTCAACGAGCAGAACAAGGTTATTCAGGAACGTTTGGATAAGTACGATGAACTAATCCGGCTGGCATTTCGTGCGAACCGGCTTGGCGATCTGGATGCTGCGTTTCAGGAAGTTCGGAAACTGAACAATGCCTGGAAAGCCGTTGGTGAAGTACCGATCAAAAAAAGTGGCAAGCTCTATAAGCAGTTCAAAAAAGCCACGACCATGTTCTACGCCAAATACAACGATGCAAAGGGCATTGTTATCGTGCCCAGAATTGACCCACGTATTGAGCAACAGATGAAAATGGCCGACGAAGCCGAGAGTCTCGCGAAACAGTCCGATATTTTTGCGGCTGCCGAACGGGCAAAAGTGCTTCTGAATGCGTGGAAGGAAATTCGAGTGCCGTTTAAATTACAGGATAAAGCCGTTAATGAACGGTTCCGATCTGCCTGCGACAAGATTTTTGAACTGAGTTATCTTGGTCGTGTATTAACGCGAAAATACCCGGCTTTTGAACTCAAAAGCCAGTCAGAACAGATTCGGACGAAGATTCGGGAAATGGAATACCTCGTTAAACGCGAGAAAAACGATCTTCAGTTTGCCTTGCAGGATGCCGATGGCCTTGACCCGAATAAAGACGAGGACAAGCAGATTCTGAATAAAATCAATACCCAGAAACGTAAAATTGCAATGAAAGAAACAATTTTACGGGAGTTGCAAAAACAACTGGAAACGGCAGGATATTAGTTTGTTTTCGATAGGCTGACAAAACGCGAAACGTGCCCTGGTGACGAACCGGGGCACGTTTCGCGTTATCATAGTGTTCTTTAGGTATGGAAACAAACCTCAATCAACCAACTTTCGATGCGTTGGACAGCGATTTTAGAGCGGCTATTATTCCCGGTAAATTTGTACGGTTAGAATACCTGACCGACCTCAACGAATTTATCAAGGCTGATGTAACGATTAAGCAACTTATTCGTCAGAACGATGTCGAATCACTCGAACTGGCAACGGGCGAAATCGTACCGCTCGACCGGGTTGTAAGTGTTTCGGGCAAACTATCGCCCCGCTATCCGGGCTATGGTAATTACTCCTGCGACTGCTGATAATCATTTTTACCATGAACGTTCGCCCTTCTGCTCTTATCTGGCGTCAGTACAACAACCAAACCGAAGTACTGCTGATGCGCTATTGCTATGGCGGACAGGATGTATTTGCGCTTCCCGGCGGTAACCCCGACCGGGGCGAAATTCTTACGGAAACGGTTGTCCGGGAAATCCGGGAAGAACTGGGCATTTCGGTCGATTTGGGTGAGATGATTCTGGCAGGAGAAATGCTCCTTTCGCAACGCAGCGACGACGTACTGCACGTCGTTTTCGCGACCCGAAACCTCAAAGGCGAACCAACCCTGAACCCCGCCGAAACCACCGCCCTCGACTTAGTCTGGAAACCTGTCGTGGAATTGGATAAGCTCAATCTGTATCCAAATATTGGAGCCTGGATTCAGCCCTGGTTTAGCAGTGCTACGTATTTGGGTTATGTCGGGCGAATTGAGCAGCAGTATTTTGGCTAATTTGGCTCAAACAGGCTCCGGCTGTTTGGTTATGCTGATTAAGAACTCCAGACATCATTCTTCACGACTTATGCTCGTTCAAACACTAAAAACTCTCTTCCGACGCGACCTTGAGAAATTAAAGTTGGAAATAAGCCTTTACAAAAGCGAAGAAATCCTTTGGCAGACTGAACACAACATTGCCAACTCTGCCGGTAACCTTTGCCTACACCTGATTGGAAATTTGAACACTTACATTGGCGCGGAGCTTGGCAAAACGGGCTACATTCGTTATCGTGAGCTTGAGTTTTCGCTCAAGGATATTCCCAGAACAGAACTATTACAAAAGGTTGAGGAAACGATTATAGTCATTGAAAACGCTTTGGATACGCTGACCGTTGAACAGCTAAATGAAGAATACCCTACGCTCGTTTTTGACGGGAAGACAACAACTGGCTATTTATTGGTACACCTGACAAGTCACCTGACCTATCATCTCGGCCAGATCAATTACCATCGACGGCTACTGGATGTTTAGAGCGGATAAAACTTCCTGCCACCATTGCCACTCCACTTGCCACCAATCCCCAAAGCATCGGCGAGTGTTCGGTCTCTATCCAAAGGCACAGAAGCCATACGCCGAAACCGCCCGTCATCGACCACAAACAGCCTGTTAAATTAGCTCGCTTCCAGTAAATACCAGCCGTTAGGGGAACAAAGAGCGACACCAGACTGAACGCCGACGATTCGGCGACGAGATCGAAAATGTTGGCGTTGCGGCTGATGCTCATGCCAACACAGATTACAGTGATAATGACGACTGCCCAACGGATCGACTTAAGTAAATCTTTATCACTGATATCAGGCCGGAAAAATTTCATAACATTCTCGCCGAAAACCGTTGCCGGAGCCAGTATCGCCCCACTCGATACGCTTAAAATAGCTGACGTGACAGCTCCAAAGAACAATATTTGCAACGGTAATCCTCCGTGACGCATCACCATATTCGGAATGATAAGCTGATTGTCCTTCGGCAAATCGGGGTGAAGCAGTTTAGCACTTAGAGCGATAAATAATGGGATCATAGCGATGGTCAGGTACATACCTGACGCCAGAAACGACGCCCGAACGGCAGTTTTTTCGGTCTTGGCGGCCATTACGCGCTGGAAAACGTCCTGTTGCGGAATCGACCCCAGACCGATGGTTATCCAAGCAGCGATGTAGGCAAGCCAGTCTTTACCCGTCGACTGAGGCACAAACCTGAAAAACCCCACCGGCGTCCGTTTTTGAATGGTTTCCCAGCCGCCAACGTCATTCCAGAGCGAAACGCCCAGCACGGCCAATGCCAGAATGATGATGAGATTATGGAAGAAATCGGTGACAGAAATAGACCACATGCCGCCCAGCAAGGTGTAAGCCATAACGATAGCCGCACTGGCAATGATGCAGTATTCGCGGGGAACATCGGTTACAACACTCAATACAATTCCGATGGCTACGAGTTGGGCCGAAATCCAGCTAAAATAGGATGGGATTACCATCAGGGCCGACAACAACTCTGCCGACCGCCCGAACCGGATGCTGAAGTAATCGCAGAACGTAGTGATATTGAGCCGGTAGAGCGGACGAGCGAAGAAAGCCCCCACCAGAAACAGGCACAGTGCCGAGCCAAACGGCTCCTCGATTACGGCCAGCAAACCCCCTTCTACAAACATGGCGGGGGCACCCATAATCGTTTCGGACCCGAACCAGGTAGCGAACGTTACCGATGCCGCCAGAAACAGGGGCAACCGCCGACCCGCCAGTACAAAATCCTGCGATGTAGTAACCCGCCGGGCCGCCCACGCGCCAACCGCAACATTAGAAAGCAGATACAGGGCAATAAAAAAAAGGAGCATCGAAAGGAGAGGGAAACATAGAGAAAACGGAGGTTAACACAGAGTACACAGTGGGCTTCTAAAGTTCTGTGTACTCTGTGTTAATCTCCGTTTTCTCTGTGTTTAAAGAAACTACAGCCGCACTTTCGCGGGTAGGTATTTCGCAATTAAATCTTCGTAATAGGGCCTTAACTCGCTCACAACGGGGGGTTTAGGGCTTTTTGAGTATAAATCGTACGGATTGAATTTCCGCACCCACTTAAACATCTCGTGGTCATGATCGTCCATGAGGTGATTGTAGGCTTCTTCGCGATGCTGCGAATAAAACGAATGGTAGCGCATCATGTACAGAGCCGGTTCGGGCATGTAGTCCTTCATGATCTGGTACAGATATTCGTCATGGCCCCACGACATATGCACGTTCCGCAAACCGCAGTTGGGTTCATACACGCCGTATTTCGTGTTGTATCGCTCGTCCTGACTGTCGGGGTTATTCACGAAAAATTCGGGATAAACAATCTTGTCCGAATGCTGGCAGCCCACCGGAAACGTATCGCCCACAACCGCCCATTGCGGTTCGCCAAACAGGCACAGCACTTTACCCATATCGTGGACAAAGCCCGTCAACACAAACCAATCAGGATGGCCGTCGGCGCGGATGGCTTCGGCAGTTTGCAGCAGGTGCTGGAGTTGATCGAGGTCCGTATCCGGGTCGGAGTCATCGACAAGGGTGTTTAAAAACTCCATTGCGCCCCAAACCGGCAGTTCTTTCTTGTCAAATGACAGAAACTCCTGTTCTTTCTCCCGCACAAAGTCGTAGGTCTGGTACGTATGGTTCAGCCGGTAGAATTCCCGAACGGTATCACGCTCCGGCGTGTCGTAGTTGCGGTAGTCTTGTTTCGACTTATGTTCAGGTTCCGGGTAACGAATCAGCAGGTCGTCTTCCCACTGATCGAGGCTGGCAAGGGGGGCAGTTTCGCTAATCATATCAAATGAAAATGGAGAGCGTAAATTTCAAATTTTTATTCCTGTAAACCAACACGATAGCGCAATGATTGGGCCAAAAAGGGCTTTTACAGGTACGCAAACGTTTGCATTTTTTTGCCTTCGGCTCGTGTTACCAGAATACAGCATACAATACGGCTAAGATTCCAAAAACCCCAACCGATCCAACCACAAACGAAGGCGACACCCGAAACATCTGCCGGTCAACAATAATGTTTTTCCCACTTATTTGTCCGGCTGGATCAGTCAGCGAAATAACGATCATCAGTGCTACGTCAATGCAGAATACCCAGGTTGTGCGGTGCAGAAATGGAATTGAGTCGACCTGAACATTGGCAAGATGCATTACTTCCGGCCAGAATTTCAAAAATAACGATAATGGAAGCGTCAGGATTGCCACTGTCAGCGCGGCCCGATTCGTAGCGCGTTTCCAGAAAAAGCCCAGCAGAAAAATAGAAAAAATGCCCGGCGTAATGAAATTCGTGTACTCTTGAATATACTGGTACACCTGATCGAGTGAGCGCAGCATGGGTGCTATCGCAATAGCGATGGCAAAGGAAACGACCACTGCCCATCGCCCCACATTGACCAACTTCTGCTCTGATGCGTCTTTATTGACATATTTCTTGTACAGGTCGAGCGTAAAAATTGTCGAAATAGAATTGCATTTCCCGGCCAGCGAAGCCACAATAGCAGCCGTCAGCGCGGCAAACGCCAGTCCTTTCATGCCAACGGGCAACAGGTTCATCAGCACCGGATACGCCTGATCGGGTTTTACCACCCCTGATGCGTCGGTCATGGCTGCGCGAAACGGGCCGCTCTGGTACAACACGTAAGCCGCAATGCCGGGAATAACCACAATCAGCGGAATCATTAATTTCAGAAATGCGGCAAATAGAAGTCCACTGCGGGCAGTTTTGAGGTCGGCACCCAAAGCCCGCTGCACAATGTACTGGTTGCAGCCCCAATAATACAGGTTGTTGAGCCACATGCCGCCCGTGACCAGAGCCATGCCCGGCAAGACCTCATATTGCGGATGCCCTTTCGCAAAAAACATATGAAAATGACTGTCGGCCTGTTTCCGAAGCGAGAGTAAACCATTCCATACCCCTACTTCACTATTTTGCTGAGAGACCAACTGCAAGGCTAAATACGTAACAACCAGGCCACCAAAAATCAAGACAACGACCTGAATGACATCGGTATAGCCAATAACTTTCATACCGCCCAGCGTAATGAAAATAGCAAATACAGCTAAGCCGATCGTGCAGGTTGTGAACGAAATTCCGACCAGCGACTCAATGGCAATGGCCCCCAGATAAAGAATGGATGTTAGATTAACCAGCACATACACCACTAACCAGAACACGGCCAGAATGGTACTGACCGTATCGCTATACCGCTGCGCCAGAAACTGCGGCATGGTATAAATGTGATTACGAAGGTAAATCGGGATGAAAAACACGGCCACAATGACCAGCGTTGCGGCTGCAAACCACTCATACGACGAGATGGCCAGCCCCATAGCAAAGCCGGACCCTGCCATGCCAATGAAATGCTCTGCCGAAATATTTGAAGCAATCAATGAAGCACCGATGGCCCACCAGGTTAACGATCCTTCGGCCAGAAAAAAGTCGGTCGTGTTCATCTGAGCCGAGCGTTTCCGCTGGTAGACCCAGTATCCGTACCCAACAACGATGATAAAATAAGTGAAGAAAACGATGTAATCGGCCGTAGCGAGGTGATTCATGGGTATACTAAAAAACCGGTGTCTTGTATACAAAGCAAGACACCGGTTTTTCTAATGTAAAGCAGCCAACCGCTCGCTTTACATACTTTACAATGGGTATAGGACAAGATTATTTTTTAGACAGGATTACAGGATTTAACAGGATTGCATTTGGTTAAATCCTGTAATCCTGTCTAAAAAATAATCTTGTCCTATACCACTTCACAACTTACTGAAATCGAACGTATCCAGAAAGGCCGTTGTGAACTGCCCGGAACGAAACTGTGGGTCGTCCATAAGCCGGATATGAAATGGAATGGTAGTTTTAACACCTTCAATGACAAATTCCTGCAACGCCCGCTTCATCCGTGTAATGACTTCCTCGCGCGACTGCCCCGACACAATTAGCTTGGCAATCATGGAGTCGTAGTTCGGCGGAATGGTATAGCCGCTATATACGTGGCTGTCGATCCGAATACCGTGCCCGCCGGGAAAATGCAGGTTGGTAATCTTGCCAGGCGATGGGCGAAAACCGTGAGCCGGGTCTTCGGCATTGATGCGGCACTCCATCGCGTATAGTTTCGGCGTGTAGTTCCGGCCCGAAATCTCAGCTCCGGCTGCGACTTTTATTTGCTCTTTAATCAGGTCAAAATCAGTCACTTCTTCCGTAATCGGGTGTTCAACCTGAATACGCGTGTTCATTTCCATGAAGAAAAATGCCCCGTGTTTATCGACCAGAAATTCAACCGTTCCGGCTCCTTCGTAACCAATTGTCTGGGCACCTTTGATGGCTGCCTGACCCATCCGCTCCCGAAGTTCCTCCGACACAATCGGCGATGGCGTTTCTTCGACTAATTTCTGGTGCCGACGCTGAATCGAACAATCGCGCTCAGACAAGTGGCAAACCGTGCCAAACTGGTCACCCACAATCTGAATTTCGATGTGGCGCGGCTCTTCAACATACTTCTCTAAGTAAAGGCCATCATTGCCAAAGGCGGCTCCGGCTTCGGTGCGGGCATCGTTCCAGGCTTTCTCGAAATCGTCTTCCGTCCGAACGATTCGCATTCCACGACCACCGCCACCGGCTGTTGCTTTAACAATGACCGGATAACCCATTTCTGCCGACAATTTCTTACCCTGTTCAATTGATTCGAGTAATCCGTCGGAGCCGGGAATGACGGGCACACCAGCGGCTTTCATGGTCGCTTTGGCAGTCGCCTTGTCGCCCATACCGTTGATCTGCTCGGCAGTTGCGCCAATGAACTTAATGCCGTAATCGGCGCAAATTTGCGAGAACTCGGCATTCTCGGACAGGAATCCGTAGCCGGGGTGAATGGCGTCGGCTCCTGTTACTTCGGCTGCCGAGATAATGCTGGGAATGCTGAGGTACGATTGCTTGCTAACGGGAGGACCAATACAAACGGCCTCATCGGCGAAGCGCACGTGCAGGCTATCGCGGTCGGCGGTTGAATAGACGGCTACCGTTTTGATACCCATCTCGCGACAGGTACGGATGATCCGCAGCGCGATTTCACCCCGGTTAGCGATTAGTATTTTCTTGAACATAATTCGCGAATGGTTGAATAGTTAATTGGTTGACTGGTTGAATGAGTAGCGTACAGACTCACTTAACCAATCAACCAATTAACTATTCAACTAATATTTAAATAGGTTCTACCAAAAACAGCGGCTGGTCGTATTCGACAGGCGTAGCGTTTTCAACGAGTATTCTGACAATCCGGCCCGACACCTCTGACTCTATTTCGTTGAATAGTTTCATGGCTTCGATGATGCACACAACCTTGCCTTCGCTCACCGTGTCGCCTACTTCAGCGAACATCGGCGATTCGGGATTAGCCGAACGGTAGAAGGTTCCGATCATTGGTGATTTGATGGTGATGTAATTGGTCGTGTCGGCCTTTGGTGCTGCAACCGGGGGAGCCGACACAGGTGGCGCAACGGAAGCCGGAGCGGGCTGGGGTGCAGCCTGAGCCGGTGCGGGGGCAGCAACCTGCATTGCGGGTACGCCGGAACCGTACCGTTTGACACTGATTTTCAGGTCAGTTGTTTCAATATTGACTTCGTCTAAGCCCGATTGCGAGATAAAGTCGATGAGTTGCTGTATGTCTGTTGTGTTCATAATGTACGTTGTAAGTGAGTAAGCCGTAAGAAAATAAGTAGCTCTACTTACCGCTTACTGGCTCACAACTACCTTATTTCACTCGTTCTACGTAATCGCGGGTTCGGGTATCTACCTTGATTTTTTGACCGGACTCGATAAAGAGTGGCACCATAATCTTCGCGCCCGACTCCACCTCAACCCGTTTTTTGGGACTATTGGCGGTGTCGCCTTTAATACCTGGCTCGGCATACGTCACTTCCAGTTCAACAAAGGGCGGCAATTCGCACGAGAGGGGGGTGTCGCTTTCTGCATTGATCAGAATTTCGACTTCCTGCCCTTCTTTCATCAAATCGGCTCCATCGATGATTTTTTCGCTGAGGTTAATTTGATCGAACGATTCCTGGTCCATAAAATTAAATCCCGCTTCGTCTTTGTAAAGATATTGGAATTTTCGACGTTCAACACGAACCGGAAAAATGGTTACGCCGGCGTTGAACGTGTTGTCAATTACGCGGCCTGTCGTCAGGCTTTTGAGTTTCGTACGCACAAAAGCTGCACCTTTACCTGGCTTAACATGCTGAAATTCAGTAATTTGGAAGAGGTCGTTGTTGTAGTTAAGAACCAGTCCGTTTCGGATATCTGAGGTCGTTGCCATGCTTACTGTTTATAGTTTGTGCGGTTCCCCGCCGGGATTCACGGTTTGTAGTTTACGGTTGGCTGACGCAAGTGTTGCTGTCGCGTCAGCCAACCGTAAACTACAAACCGTAAACTTTAATGACTTATTTCAATACGCCCACTTTACATAAGCGGCTCCCCAGGTAAACCCACCGCCAAAAGCGGCCAGCACTAAGTTATCTCCTTTTTTCAGTTGCGACTCGTAGTCGAACAAACAAAGCGGAATGGTAGCGGCTGTGGTGTTGCCATACTTGTGAATGTTCATCATAACCTTCTCGGTTTGTATACCCATTCGGTGCGCTGTGGCGTCGATAATGCGTTTGTTGGCCTGGTGTGGCACCAACCAGGAGACATCGTTCCCGGTCAGGTGATTACGTTCCATGATTTCAGCCGATACATCGGCCATATTCTTTACCGCGAATTTAAATACCGACGGTCCATCCTGATAAACATAATGCCAGCGTTTTTCAACGGTTTCATGGGTGGGTGGGTAGCGACTGCCTCCTGCTTTCTGGAATAAATGGTTTTGACCAACACCGTCCGACTTGATGATCGAATCCAGAATGCCCAGCCCTTCCGTATTTGGTTCAAGCATCACAGCACCGGCCCCATCGCCGAAGAGAACACAGGTCGTTCGGTCCGTATAATCGGTGATTGCCGACATTTTATCGGCTCCCACAACAATTACTTTTTTGTATTTACCGGTTTCAATAAACTGCGTCCCGATTGTCAGCGCGTATAAAAACCCCGAGCAGGCGGCCTGAATATCGAAGCTGCCCACATTCCGAATGCCAACCATGTCGCAGATCAGATTTGCCGTACAGGGAAACACATAATCAGGTGTTGTTGTCGCGCAGATCAGTAAATCAACTTCCTCCGGCTTAATGGCTAATTTTTCGAGCAATCCTGCCACGGCCTTTGCCCCCATGTGTGAGGAGCCCATACCTTCACCCTTCAGAATGTGCCGCTCTTTAATGCCGGTACGGCTCGTAATCCATTCGTCGTTTGTATCGACCATACGCTCCAATTCAGCATTGGTCAGCACATAATCGGGCACGTAGCCGTGGATTCCAGTGATGGCAGCTTTACTCATAAGTTGGTGTACAAAATTTACGGGTACGGTTATAATTGACGGTCTGTGGCTTACTCCCTAACCGCAATCTACTTTAATGCCTGTGCAATTTTGGTGTAGGCATCCGACTCAACCTGCCGGACGGCCAGACCAATCATATTTTTGATTGCCAAAGGCGACGAAATGCCATGCGCAATAATCACATTACCGTTTACACCCAGAATTGGACTGCCCCCAACAGACTCATAGTTGGTTTTGTCCAGAAACTCGTCTCTGATTCCCCGCTGTAGTGCTGTTTTATAGAAGGATTCCCCCAACTTGAACATAGCATTGCCTGTAAACCCGTCTGTTATAATAACATCAGTATGTCCGGCAAAGAAGTCACCTCCCTCAATGTTGCCAACAAAGTTAATCTGTTTGTTTTCTTTCAGAAGCTGATGCGCGGCCTGGGCTACCAATGACCCTTTCTGGTCTTCGGAGCCGATGTTCATCAGGGCCACCCGGGGTTTAGCGATGCCAAACGTGTATTGCGCGTAAACAGAGCCAATTTCGCCAAACTGTGCCAGCATTTCAGGTTTGCAATCGGCGTTGGCTCCAATATCGAGCATGACGGCGTACCCACCCGTTAGTTGCGGCACAAACCCGGCAATGCAGGGCCGTAGTACGCCTTCGATGGCTTTAACGCTGAATAACGCCCCCACGTGCATGGCACCCGTATTCCCTGCACTGCAAAACGCGTGTACCTGACCTTCCTTCAAAAGCTTAAACCCAACCCCGATGCTGGAATTGGGCTTCTGCGAGAGTGCCCTGGTTGGGTGCTCGCTCATGTCGATCACGTCATCGGCATTGACTAACTCAATATTGGCAACCGGATGGGAACTGTGCTTCTGGATTAACGCCTGCATGATGGGCAGCTTACCAATCAGCACAATAGTAACATGTTGCGGCAATTCAGCAGCGGCCATCAATACTCCTTCCACGATAGCGTCGGGAGCAAAATCGCCACCCATTGCGTCCACTGCAATTTTCATTGACTCCGTTTGTTCAATACCTCCCAGATAAGCTGGATTTAAAACTAAGTGCGCGTAAAAATAGGGAGGTAGCGGGCAATAAAAAAGTATTTCGCGTTCATCTTCGGAAAGACGTCAACGAAATACTTTTTCAAAATAAGCTTGATTTAGGCTGTTTTCGCGTAATTCTCAATGATCATTTGTCCTTTATAGAACAGATTGCCTTCAAAAACGTGGGCATGGTGCCGCTCGTGTACTTCGCCGGTTTGGGCATCGGTTGACAGGGCTACAGGCGTGGCCTTGTAGTGTGTTCTGCGCTTATCGCGCCGGGTACTGGAGTGGCGTCGTTTGGGGTGTGCCATTTTCTTAAGTTATACAGTTGTATGGTTATAAAGTAGTAAAGTTGGTCGTTGTCATAACTGTTCACTATCTAACGTTACGACTGTATAACTCTACAACTCCGTTTAATTATCACTCAGTTTTCGCAAAGCGGCCCAGCGGGGGTCAACATCCGACTGGTCGTCTGCATCGTCATTCGTTTCTGTGCTGGAACGGTAAATGAGTTTACCATTCTCATCGTCGTCAGTCTCGTCTTCATCCCGAAAACGGGGGTGAAGCCGTTTCATGGGAAGCGACAAACTGATAAACTCGAAAATATAGCGGGCAACATTAATCGTTGTCGTATTGCGTTCGATCAGTTCGATTTCGTCGCTTAACTCCTCATTATGGTCGCCAAATTTCAACAGCATCGTCTGTTGCGTATCAACTGACTCATCATACTCGTCAAGACTGCGGTCGCACGTTTGTTCAACCGTACCCACAATGTGAAACTCCAGCCGAATCATCGTTTCCGACTTTTCGAGCACTACATGCGTCTGAACGTTGCCCGTTGGAATCAGTTCCTGTTCCAGCGCGACAAAAAACGACTTGTCCGACGTAAAATCGTACTCGTAGCGTTTGTTATCCAAACCGACAATATGAATGTCGTATGCGCGTAATGGATTCACGGTGTATCTGCCCAGCTCTGAAAGGCCGGTCTAAAATTAAGACCGCAAAGGTACGAAACGTTTGTTAATCAGGAAAGTGATGTGCAAAAAAAGGTTTTGACAATTCCGGTATCCGTAGTAGGTGCAATGAAGCCGGGCAGGTAGCAATAACCATACACCCGGCAATCGGGTTATCCTTATTTAATCCTTCTTTCACTATGGCAACGTACCAACTTGTCGAGAAACACGCGATTGAGCACCACAACGAATATTATGAGGTGCAAACGACGCAGGACGAACAGCGCAGAAGCCTGTTTTTCACGACTAATGATGAAAACTTAGAAGATGTAGCGGCAGAAATTGCGGCCCAGCATTTATCCGGTGCCAAACACTGGACTGTAATCCCGCACCGGAAAGACAGGTGAAAAATGGTCAGGTATTGTCAGGAGTGGTCAAGAGTAGTCAGGTATTGTCAATTGCCTGACTACTCTTGACCACTCCTGACCCACGCGTTAACTTTCTGATTAATAGGCGAATCGACCGATAACGAAATTTAACTAAAGTGCTAAACAATTTTCATTGGTTATAGTTTCGCCAAATTGTATCTTCACGGAACAAACATCGAGAAATCCGAAAAGGAAATCTTCTACCGTAACGTGACTGATGAAGATTGGAAAATCGCTTTTTTTAGCCGGTTTATTGATCGGATTAACTGCCGGGAGTTTATCTGCTCAGATTCTCTCACCTGAGCAGACGCGTGCAGACCTGAGCTACCTGAAGCGTAAACTTGACCTACTGCATCCCGGCATGGGGTATTATACGCCACAGCCGCGTATGGAGCAGATCTATGATTCGCTCTACAATCACCTTAACTCTCCCCTCGACTACCTGACGTTTTTCCATCATGTTAGCCCGCTGGTGGCGGCCCTGAAAGACGGACATACCAACCTGAATCATCGTAAAAACTATATTGGCAGGCAGACGCTTTTTCTGCCATTTTACATTCGGCTGGTCGAGTCGGCGTATTTCATCAGCCACAATGTATCGGCGGATACGAACCTACGGCGCGGTACCGAACTACTGACTATTAACGGGCGAACAGTTGCCGATCTGCACGATGAACTGATGAAGACGGACCATTCCGGCTCCGATGGCGACAACCTGACCGGACGGCGGCAGTGGAGTCTGGTGCAGTTTGCCGATTATTACGCAGCCTGGTTCGGCTCTGCCGATTCTGTTTTCATCACCTACCGGCCAACGGGGGATACTCTCATTCGGAAGGCGCGGTTAAAATGCCTGACCCTGGCGGATTTCCGACGAACGATGCAGCGTCGTTACAGTGCTGAAATTGACCGGCGACCGAACCTGTCAGTGCGCGTTGTCGATACGCTCACGCATACTGCCGTGCTTCGGGTTTTGTCCTTCATGGGTCTGAAAAAGCACGACCCGTTTCAATGGGCATTCAACCGGCGATTAAAACGGGCATTTAAACAGGTCCGACTTCAGAACATTCAGAATCTGGTGGTCGATATGCAGGGAAATGGCGGGGGCATCGTGGTGAACTCGGCCCGGTTGCTTCAGTACTGGATGCCGAAGCCGTTCCGAATTATGGAACATGAAGAAATGAAGCGGGCTGCCCGCGACGAGCTTGTAACGCGCTGGAATCCATTTTCGGCCCTTAATTTTAGTCTGCAATACCGAGCCGATCATATGGGCGGGTTTGCAAGCCGGTCGTTTCACCGACGGTATCAGCCCCGTCACCGGGATGCGTTTACGGGAAATATCTACTTTTTGATGAATGGTGCTTCCTTTTCGGCCACAACATCGGTGCTTGCTAAAACGCTCGATGCGGGTATTGGCACGTTTGTTGGCGAAGCCAGCGGCAGCGCGTACTGGGGTGATTTTGCCGGTCATTTTAAAACCGTAACCCTACCAAACTCCCGGCTTCAGGTGCGGATACCGCTCAAAAAATTAACCCATGCCGTTGAAACCCAGCGGGCTAATGGCTTTACGGTTGAGCCGGATTTTATCGTCAGCCGGAATTATACGGATCTCATGGCTAACCGGGATTTTGTATTGGACTATACCCTCCGTTTAATCCGGCAGGGTGTTGTGGTTCGGCCTGCGCCCGGTGTTCAACCTAATCCGACCCGACGCCTGCAGGCCTCTATACTACGAATTAATGAACCCTGATTGGTATCCAATTGCCTGAATAACGAACTCATTTCGGCCTAATAATTGTTCAGTAACAAACGCATCGCCATTCAGTCGCTGCTAACTGATTTTTTGTGTATTGCATTGTTGACGTCGAAACAACGGGGGGTATAAAAGGGCCGACCCGTATTACTGAAATTGCTATTTACCGTCATGACGGCCAGCAGGTTGTTGACTCATTCCACTCGCTGTTAAATCCGGGCTGTCCGATTCCGCCGTTTATCCGGCATCTGACCGGCATATCCGACGAAATGGTTGCCGACGCTCCCGTGTTTGCCGATATTGCCCACGACGTACTGCGCATCACTCAGGATGCTGTATTTGTGGCTCATAATGTGGGTTTTGATTTTCCCTTTATCCAGAAAGAACTGAATTGGCTGGGCCATGATTTTCTGCGTCGTACGCTCTGCACAGTCCGCACCAGCCGTAAATTAATTCCGGGGCACCCATCCTATAGCTTAGGAAAACTTTGTCGCTCGCTGGGCATTCCACTCACCGGGCGTCACCGCGCTCAGGGTGATGCAGCGGCTACTGTACTGCTGTTTGAAATGCTCTTACGCCACGATTCGCACGGTATGATTCCCCGACCCAGCCCCAGGACGGAACCAACCCGTTAGCCAGACAGCGGTAAATTGGGTTGCGATTTGGTAGCCGGACGCTGTCTGACGATACCAACGGGCACGTCGATAGTTGCCTTTATTCCTGCACCATCCTGGCTTTGCCAAAAGATTCGTCCACCCAGAATGGCCACCCGCGACTCGATGTTGCCGATGCCCAGACCTGCCGCTTTTTTCTGCGTTAGCTCGTAGTTAAAGCCCCGCCCATTATCCTCATAAATAAGCATAAGCCGGTCGGCCTGACGGGTTATATGCAGATTTATTTGAGTGGCATTGGCGTGTTTGAGCGAGTTGCTCACTAACTCCTGCGTAATTCGGTACAACATCACTTCGGTATCAACCGGAAATCGGCTATCGCTATTAATCAGCTCACTAATGTCGACCTGGGCATTGATAAGTTCACTCGCCGTAATACGGGAGAATAACTCGTCAACAGCCGCTATGTACCCGTGTCGCTCCAGTGTTTGCGGATTTAACTTCCGAAGCAGATTCCGTACATCACCGATGGTGTCGTTGATGAGTTGAAATATGGTTGCTTTGAGTGACAGAATGGCCGGAGTTTCGCCCGCCAGTTGCGTTAGCTGCGTTGTGTACAACTTAATGGTTGCCAGTCGGGTGCCAATTTCGTCGTGTACATCGCGGGCAATCTCTTTCTTTACCTGTTCCTGAATTGTATAAGCCAGCCGCAGGCGGTCGGCCTGCTGGTGGCGGATGTCATTTTCGCGCTGGCGTATCCATGTCCAGATGGCTACCGACAGGATTAAAACGACCAGCAAAACAAAGGGTAGTTTTTGCCAGAAAGGCGGCTCGATATGAATATCCAGCAGGCGGGTATGCGTACTCCAACGGCCGTCCCGGTTGGCTGCTTTCACCTGAAATGTATAGTTGCCGGGTGGCAGATTGGCATAGCGGACGTAGTTGCGCTCACCGGCCATTACCCAGTGGTCATCGTAATTTGTTAACTGGTATTGATAGGCGTTATGGCCGTTGCTGGCATAGTCGAGAGCGGCAAACTCCAGCGACAGCGTATTCTGCGTATGGGCTACCGTCATTTCAGCCGTTTCGCCAACGTAAGTTCCATTGCTAAATGGCTCTTCGTTAATGGTGAGGGAATAAATATGAACGTGTGGATTGAATGAACTACTTCGGAATCCATCGGGCCAGCAGCGATTGAACCCATTGACACCACCAAAGTACAATTCTCCAGCCGCCGTTTTAAGAAACGCATTTCCATTAAATTCATAGCCCTGAAGGCCATCGTTTGGCGTGAAGTTCTTTATGGTTTGCGTAGCCGGTTCCAGCCGCGAAATTCCCCGGTTCGTACCCATCCAGATATTCCCCCGGCTGTCGGAAAGTGTGCCATAGACAAATGAGTTGGCCAGGCCGTGCCGCTCCGTATACAGACGAACGCGGTTCGTTCGGGTATTTAAGGCCACCAGACCCCGGTCGCAGGAGAGCCAGACTGTCTGCTGGCTGGTGTCGGGGCGAATGTTGAGTACGGTATAGCCTTTCAATCCTGACCGAATTAATGCCCAGGTTGGACGGTTCTGCATTGATTTAGTCGTCTGCACGGGCAACTGATACTGGTAGTAGCCGTTCAGAAACGTACCCACCCAAAGCTGCTGTTTGGCTGCATTAAAGGCCAGACTGAAAATATTCTGCCCTTCCAGAACGGGCACCCCCGACCACTCACGACGGCGCGGATTCAGCGCGTATAACCCATCTTCTGTAGCGGCCAGCAGCATCGTATCGGAAAGGCTGACCATATTTCGTACGTAGTTTTCCGATACTAAACTGGTTGTAGACGACGCGAACAGCATGGGGTCGAATGTGTTGGATTCGGGCTTATACAGCAATACCCCGCCGGGAACGCCAACCCAAATACGCTGGTACGGGTCCCGGTACAAACTTTTAGCCACAAATGGCACCGGACCGCCTTTCGATGGTGTGCGGGTGAGGTAACGTTCGACGATCCGATTGTGGCGTGGATCAAGGACGTTGATACCGTTTTCGGTAGTAACCCAGATCCGGTCAGGTCGCTCCTCCAGAAACCCCCGAATGCTATAGCTGCTTAGTTTCCTGTTTGTTGGCAGCGTATCCGTGGTTAGCTGTTTCACCATTCCGCCAAACAAAAAAGCGTTCGGAACAATACGAGCCAGCCCGTCGGGGTCTACATTGGCCCAGACGATGCCCAGATTATCAACGTAAATCTTGCTGATTTTAAATTCACTCAGGCGTTGGGTGCTGTTTGTAAACTCATTGACCTGCCCAAACAAGCGCGACCGTTTATCGAAATACACGACGCCGTCGTGCTGCGTACCGAGCCAAAGCAGATCCTTCTGGTCCGATGCAATGCTGTAAATGGTACTGATTGGGGTTGTGCCCGTAGTGGCGTAAGTCTGGTAGGTATGCTGTTGATAATCAAACCGAATCAACCCTTTGTCGGTGCCCATCCAGACTATATTATCGGGGTCGATATAAAATGAAAACACGATATGAGCCGGGCCAAACTGGTTGTTCGGCTGGTTGCTGAAATAATACGAACGGGTTCGGTCACGCAGATTATAACGGATCAGACCCGTTGGCGCATGAAGCCAGACATCACCCGCCGGTGTTTGTATCGTTGAGCTTTGCAGATCATACTCTTTAGTTGGATAGAGATCAGGTGCCAGACTGGTTTTTCGCTGGGTTCGGTAGTTGAATCGAACCAGCCCTTCGGCATCGCTCAGGTAAAGCAACTCGGTTTTATTGACAGAAAAGGGAAGTATTCGGCTGGTGACCCGGTTAGGGCCTTCGGCAAAAAAACAGTCAAAGCGGTCGCGCAGGCGGTCGTATCGGTTGAGTCCTTCTTCGGTGCCAATCCATAAATTACCATCCGGGTCCTCAACAATTCCGAAGATATTAACACCCCGAATCGTGCCGGGCAGAACAGCCCCGTTCTTGCCCAATGCCGGGCGGTAGGTTCGGAATCGGTGACCATCGTAGCGGTTCAGGCCATCCTGCGTACCAAACCACAGAAACCCCCGGCTATCTTTTACCATGTAATACACCGAACCCTGCGTAAGTCCGTCGCTTACGCCAATGTGGTCAACCCGAAAAGGGGGCATTTTCCCGTGTTGCCTTAACTGCGCCCAGCCACGCTGGTGCAGTACGCTCCAGAGAACCAAATGAACGCAGAGACAGCATACGATTCGCACCATCAGGAAGTTACGGGTTTTAGTCAATCAGTACAAATGAGTTATATAGTTATAACTACCTGTACTGTTCGATAATAAATGTAAATAAATAATTGGTAGTCTTTCCTAACCGGTAAAGTTGTATTATTTATATTAATTTGGTTTCTCAGCGGCTGAGCCGTAATTCGCAGTCCATTTGCTTCTCCTCACAATCAACAAACTAACCCGTATGCATTCTTCTAACTTCATCCGATTGTGTCTCATGTTGAGTTCGTCTGTGGCACTGGGCCAGAACGCAAAATCAATTTCGTATCCGGTTGCCAAAAAGACCGGTCAAACCGATGTGTATCACGGCACGTCCGTTGCCGACCCGTATCGCTGGCTCGAAGATGACCGGTCTGCCGAAACGGCCGACTGGGTCAAGGCCGAAAATAAAGTTACGTTCGACTACCTGGCGCAGATTCCCTACCGCAACCAGTTTCAGGCCCGGCTTGAGCAGGTTTACAATTACCCGAAATACTCAGCACCCAATCGGAAAGGCGATTATTTCTATTTTTCGAAAAACGACGGATTGCAAAATCAGGCCGTACTGTACCGGCAGAAAGGCATTGACGGAACACCCGAACTGGTCATCGACCCGAATAAATTATCGGCCGACGGAACGACCCGGTTGGGTGCATTCTCGCTTTCCAAAAATGGTAAATACGCTGTTGTAGGCTTATCGAAAGGGGGGTCCGACTGGCAGGAGTACCAGATTATGGAACTGGCGACGAAGACGTACTTGCCCGAAAAAATCGAATGGGTAAAAGTGTCGGGGGCGGCCTGGCAGGGCGATGGCTTTTATTACAGTCGTTACCCCAAACCCGAAGGCAGCGCATTGGCCGCCAAAAACGAGAACCATCAAGTCTTTTTTCATAAACTGAACACGCCCCAATCGGCTGACCGGCTGGTATTTGAAGACGCGAAGCACCCGCAGCGATTTCATATCGTAAGCACCACCGACGACGAGCGATTTGCGCTGCTATCGGTTAGCGACCGGGGACAGGGAAAAGATGGGAACGCGCTGTTTTTTTCCGACGCCAAAGCCGCTCAGAAGACGTTTGTGCCTGTTGTGGCCGAGGTTTCTGACTTTAGTTATGGTGTTGTCGACAACGACGGAGACCGGCTGTTGATTCTAACCAACGAAAAAGCACCGAACAGCAAAGTCGTTGCCTTCGATACGAAGAAAGGTGCGTTTTCAGCACTGATTCCTGAAAAACCGGAACCCATTGCCGAAGGAAGCGTTAGTGCGGCTGGCGGTAAATTATTTGTTGAATACGCCAAAGATGTAACGTCGAAAATTGAGATTTTCAGCTATGACGGCCAATCTGAAGGCGAGGTAAAGTTGCCCGCTCTTGGGTCTGCGGGCGGTTTTGGGGGCGAAAAAGACGACAAATTTGTGTTCTATACATTTACGTCATTCACCTTTCCGCCAACCATCTATCGCTATGACATTGCCACGCAGAAAAGCACGGTATTCCGGGCACCCGAAGTCGATTTCAAACCCGCCGATTATGAAACGAAGCAGGTTTTTTATACGAGCAAAGACGGGACCAAAATACCGATGTTTCTGACTTACCGCAAAGGCTTAAAACTCGACGGCACGAACCCGGCACTGCTCTATGGCTACGGGGGTTTTAACGTTAGCCTGCCGCCCTCGTTCAGCCCGTTTCGGATTCCGTTTTTAGAGCAGGGGGGCGTTTATGCGCAGGCCAACTTGCGCGGGGGCAGCGAATACGGCGAAAAATGGCATGAACAGGGTATGAAACTCAAAAAACAGAACGTGTTCGATGATTTCATTGCCGCTGCCGAATACCTGATTGCCCAACGCTACACCAGCCCGGCCAAACTCGCTGTTCAGGGCGGGTCGAATGGGGGATTGCTGGTTGGTGCGGTAATGAATCAACGCCATGACCTGTTTCGGGTAGCCATTCCGCAGGTGGGTGTCATGGACATGCTGCGGTTTCATAAATTTACCATCGGCTGGAACTGGATTGCCGACTATGGCAGCAGCGACAACGCCGACGAGTTCAAAGCCCTCTATGCCTACTCGCCCCTGCACAACCTCAAACCGGGCATCAACTACCCGGCCACGCTCATCACCACCGCCGACCACGACGACCGGGTTGTACCGGCGCACTCGTTCAAATACGCAGCTACATTGCAGGACGTGTATAAAGGCCAAAATCCGGTGCTGATTCGGATTGACACCAATTCGGGACATGGGGCCAGCAACACCAAAAAGAACATCGAAACGGCGGCTGACATCTACTCGTTCATCCTCTGGAATATGGGCATAACGAGTTTGAAGGAAGTTGCCAGCAAGTGATTTTCTGTCAAGTTTTCAGACAAAAAATGCATATTTTTGTCTGAAAACTTGACAGAAATGCACAGGCGTACTTTATACACAGAACTGGAAGAGCATCTTTCAAAAAGACAAATCACCGTCATTACCGGTATGCGCCGTGTTGGGAAGTCAACGGCCGTCAAGCACTTACTTGACCAGATCAATCACACCAATAAAGTATATCTTGATTTTGAAAAGGCTAACAATCGGTTCATCTTCAATCAGTCGTCTTACACCGATATTGAGATAAACTTAGAGGTAGAAGGCATTGATTTTTCGCAACCAGCCGTTATTGCCCTGGATGAGATTCAATTAGTACCAAACAGCACAAGTGTTATCAAATACCTGTACGATACGTACGCTGTAAAATTCATTGTAACAGGCTCAAGTTCTTTTTACCTGCGTAACCATTTTACCGAGAGCCTGGCCGGGCGGAAAACTATTTTTGAAATGACTCCGCTCTCATTCACTGAGTTTTTAGCTTTTAACCAAATTAATACAGACCGCTTAGATTCATTCGCTTACATAGCCTACCAACCCGCTTTTTACGATAAATATCAGGCTCTATATGAATCGTATCTGAAATTTGGCGGTTTCCCGGAGGTTGTATTATCTGAGACCGAAAAAGATAAACAACGGTATTTAGACGACGTAATAAACGCACACATTGAGCTGGATATTCGCCTTTTGTCTGACTTTTCCGTAAGTGATGATTTATTCAAATTAATGCGGCTGATAGCCAATCGAACAGGAAGTAAAATTGATTATTCCAAAATTGGTACGTTGTTGGGCGTTAACCGACATAAGGTGAAAGATTATATAACGCTGCTCCAATACACGTATTTTGTTCAGGTAGTGGAGTCATTCACAACGAACCCAGATCGGGCTATCGCACATCAACCCAAACTGTACGTGAGCGATAGCGGTCTATTGAACCGACTGGCCCAGGTTAGCAGTGGAGCCTTCTTCGAGAATGCAGTCGCTAACCAACTTGGGCAGTCCGGTTCGTTGCAGTATTACCAAACCAGCCGCAATGGTAGCGAAATTGATTTCATACTAAACGGCAAACAGGCATTTGAGGTAAAAGAAACGCCAACAGCCCAGGACTTGGCAACGCTGAATTACCGTGCCCAATTAGCCAGCGTGCCTGAATCCGCACTAATCGGTCGCTACCGACCTGTGTCCGATTTTAGAAGTTTCATTTGGGGGGGCAATATTTATTGACCTAACGAACGTGTATAAAGGCCAAAATCCGGTGCTGATTCGGATTGACACCAATTCGGGACATGGGGCCAGCAACACCAAAAAGAACATCGAAACGGCGGCTGATATCTACTCGTTCATCCTCTGGAATATGGGCGTAACGAGTTTGAAGGAAATAGCGAGTAAGTGATATTTTTGTCAAAACCTTTGACAAAAAATGCGTATTTCTGTCAGAGGTTTTGACAAAAATGAAAAGGCCATTAAAACTTTTTAACAACAAAAAAGGCCCATCCTGATTTAGGATGGGCCTTTTTTAATGAATTTGATTTCTTAGAACTTAAATGTCACCCCTAACTGAAGCGGTGCTGTTCCTATGCCAACTTCAGCAAAGGCCCCGATGTTCTCAGCAAAGAAATACCGGCCACCGAAGTGCAAGCCAAGGTCAATGCCGCCATAATTATACAGATTGCTATAAGAATTGTCCTTATAGGAGAACCCACTGTAAATCAACCCTGCCCCAGCATACAAATCGGCTTTATCAGTAGATAAATTTAGTAATTCATTAAAGTGATAAGACCCTCTTGCTCCAATGCTGTAGTAAGAACCAAAGCCCGAATATGACCGAAAACTGGCTATTGCTCCTACTGAAAGGTTAGGGATAACACCAACTTCAAATGATCCGCCAAAGGCAACACCACCACCACCAAAGCCAATTCCGCCGTAGCCACCTACGCCAATACCGAGGTTGAGAAGTTTGGTGCCTTTATCAACTTGAAACTGAGCAAACGATTGAGTACTGGCTAACAGGCCGAGAACCAGTAAGATAGTAAAGTGGATTTTTTTCATGTGATACAACTGATTTATGTTAAAATTTAAGACAAAGTAAACGCGAATCTGTGGGGCTACCAAGTGTAAAGGTAATCCACTTATTTATCGGTCAATTTGGCGAATATGCTACAAACATAATAAACCTGAATTGATGCATTGATATACTGAAGGGGTAATTTGTTACTAATGAACTCACTTTCAGTATATTAATTTTCTACAGCAATTTATCATAAACCTACTGTTACACAAAAAGCACTTCAACCTGAAGTGCTTTTTGTCTGAAAATTTAATTTCTTTCCCTTATCGAACGATTTCCGGCTTCAGTTTTTCTCTAAATACCTTCCTGAATTTGTCCAGTTTGGGGGCAATAACAAACGAGCAATACCCCTGATTGGGGTTGTTGGCAAAATAACTCTGGTGATAGGCTTCCGCTTCGTAAAACGTTTCGGCGGGGGTTATCTCCGTCACAATCGGGTCGTTATATGCCCCGGCTTTGTCTAATTCAGCTTTTGCCGTTTCGGCCAGGTGCTTCTGCTCGTCGGTGTGGTAAAAAATAACCGACCGGTATTGCGTACCGACATCGGCACCCTGCCTATTCAGCGTAGTTGGGTCGTGGCTGCGGAAGAACGCTTCCAGCAATTCCTGATACGTAATTTTCGTTGGGTCGTAGGTCACCTCCACGCACTCCGCATGGCCGGTCGTGCCGGTACATACTTCGTTATACGTGGGGTTGGCTTTGTGGCCGCCTTCGTAACCCGAAACCGCGTCGATAACGCCGTCAAGTGATTCATACAAGGCTTCTGTACACCAGAAACAGCCCGTGCCAAAGGTCGCTTTTGCCAGACTACCGGATTGATTTGTCGTCATGATTGTTGATTTGGTTTGATTAACCGGCTGTGCTTTTCCTGAGAATCCAACAAGTTTCAGGAGTCGCTTTATGAGCGCGGCAAACAGGCTGCGAAATGGATTGGCAACCATTCGTTCGGTTTGTGGTTATTAAATTACTGTAACGCGGGTGGGAACCCGCAATCTCTAATTTAAAATTGCGGGTTCCCACCCGCGCTACAGTAATTTAATAACCGAACAAATACCCGTAAAGTTTTCGCCTTGTACCTATGAAAGAGTTCGACACCGACCGTTTCCGCTATGATGGCGACAAATCATTAAAATTAAAAAAATCACCCACCAAAGTAGATGATCTCTACGAAGACAATACGCATTACGAAGCCCTTCTGCGCCAGCAGGCTGCCGAAATCGACAAGTGGCAGGAGCGTATGTACTCGTATAATCGCTATGGATTATTGACCGTTTTTCAGGCTCTGGATGCGGCAGGAAAAGACGGAACGATTCAGAACGTGTTCACGGGCACCAATCCGGCGGGCGTGCGGGTATATTCCTTCAAACGCCCGACGGATCAGGAACTTGACCACGATTTTCTGTGGCGTAGCTGGCGCGAACTCCCCGAACGCGGCACCATCGGCGTATTTAACCGCTCGTATTACGAGGAAGTGCTGGTTACGAAAGTTCATCCCGAAATTCTGACCGATAGCCAGCGACTGCCCGAAAAAGCAACGGACGATTTAGACAAGCTCTTCAAACACCGCTACGAAGCCATCCGCGACATGGAAACGTTTCTGTACCGAAATGGCTTCCCAACGGTTAAGTTTTATCTCCACGTCTCGAAAGAGGAACAGGCCGACCGGCTGATCGCTCGTATTGAAGACCCCGAAAAGAACTGGAAATTTGAAGAAGGCGACGTAAAAGAACGTGATTTCTGGGATGCATACCAGGATGCCTACGAAACATGCATCAACGAAACCGCCACCGATAAAGCCCCCTGGTACGTAATCCCCGCCGACGACAAGAAAAATATGCGGTTGCTGGTGGGCCGTATTATCATTGATGAACTAAAAAAACTGCCCATTGCCGACCCGGAACCTGACGAAAAACGGTTTAAAGAACTACAAAAGCTGATTCCGGTTATTCAGGCACAATAATAATGCGGTCGGTTGGCGTTCCGCTGGGAAGCCGCCCCCATTGCGGCTTCCCAGCCGCATTACTTATATGAAAAAACTCAACGTCAATCAATTTCGGCAGGACGGAAAAAAACCGTTTGTCATCGCCGACGCGCCTACGGTCATTGATCCATTTTATACGGATGAAGCCAATTTAAACCAGCAGTTGGACGCGTTGGCTGTGCGTATGGATCAGGCACAGAACGTTATGCATGCCGACGAACAGTACGGATTGTTAACGGTATTTCAGGCGATGGATGCGGCCGGAAAAGACAGCAGTATCCGGCGGGTATTTAACGGTGTGAATCCGTCCCGGTTTCAGATTGCTTCGTTCAAAAAGCCTGAGAAAGACGATTTAAAACACGATTTTCTGTGGCGATTCTGGCAAAAACTGCCCGAACGCGGCACCATCGGCGTCTTTAACCGCTCCTATTATGAAGAAGTACTAACCCTGCGCGTTCATCCAGAGCGGTTGCAGGAGCAGTCTATTCCGTCGAATCTCTTACCGAAAAACGACAAAACACTCTGGAAACAACGGTTTGGCGACATTGTCCATTTTGAAGACTATCTCTACCGCAATGGGTTTCCGATTGTGAAATTTTACCTGCACGTCGATAAACACGAACAGGGCAAACGGCTGACCGCCCGGCTGGAGGATGTTGAAAAACAATGGAAACTAAGCGAGAGCGATCTTGTTGAACGCGAATTCTGGCCGGATTATTTGCAGGCTTACGAAGACACAATCAATGCGACAGCAACGCTGGAAAACCCCTGGTACGTTATTCCGAGCGACGACCGTAACAACCAGCAACTTATCATTGCCCATATTTTGACTCAGATATTGGAGTCGCTGCCCGTTCATTTCCCACAAACCGACCCCGGCGAAGCGCGGAAATTTATCAGCCAGATAAAAAAGCAGGACAGTAAATCGTAGACTACAGATCCGGGAAGAAGCTATGTTATTGGTTTTGTCCTACCCATCGTGCCGTTTACACGTGTATTTAGCGGCTTTATCTATTTTTTACAAAACCATAATACCCCCCGTTATACTTTTGTGTTACAACTTGACAGGACTTGCGCTTAGAGCCGTGCCACGGTTATTGATTCTACTAAAATAACCGTGGCACGGCTCTAAGCGACATGTACGAACTATTGATAACACAATGAAACACAACATACTACTTGGGTTGTGCTGCCTTTTTGCTGCTCTGCTCCCGTTGCAGACAAGTAAGGCACAGGGGCCGCCAAACACGAATACAATTGGTAATTCACCAGATAAAAACAGCCGGGCGGCTGGCCTGACGGTTAGCGGCTATATTAAAGATGCCGCCAACGGTGAAGGCCTGATCGGGGTGTCAATTTATGTCAAAGAAACGAGTACCGGAGCCGTTACCAATAGCTACGGATTCTATGCGGTTACGGTGCCGCCCGGCACGTATAACCTCGTTGTCAGCTACGTTGGCTTTGCCAAACAAACCAGAACGGTTGACCTGACCGACCGGAACATACGGCTCGACCTTGAACTAAGTCAGGAGGGAAAACAGCTTCAGGAGGTTGTCGTTTCGACCAAACGCGAGGACGATAACGTCAAGAACATTGAAATGAGCGTCAACCGGATTGACGTCAAAACCCTGCAGCGCATCCCGGCTCTGCTCGGCGAGGTGGACGTTATTCGGAGTATTCAACTGCTGCCCGGCGTATCGACTGTGGGCGAAGGCGCAACGGGTTTCAATGTTCGCGGGGGCAGCATCGACCAGAATCTGGTGTTGCTGGACGAAGCTCCGGTCTATAATTCCTCTCACCTGTTCGGCTTTTTTTCGGTCTTTAACCCCGACGCCGTAAAGGACGTAAAACTCATAAAAGGCGGTATTCCATCGAACTACGGCGGACGCATTGCGTCGATTTTAGACGTTCGGCTGAAAGAAGGCAATGCCAAGAAACCCGAATTGAACGGCGGTATTGGTCTGATTTTTAGCCGGTTATCGTATGAGCGACCACTGTTCAACGGTAAAGGTTCATTTATTGTAGCCGCCCGTCGCTCCTATGCCGATATTCTGGCGCAGCCGTTTCTGAACAAGGATTTGAAAGGGGCTAAGTTTTATTTCTACGACCTCACCGCAAAAGCCAATTACCGGATCAACGACAAAAACACGGTTTTTCTATCGGGTTACCTCGGTCGGGATGTGTTCGGCTCTGACTTCGGATTCAACTGGGGAAATACAACCCTTTCGGCCCGCTGGAACCACGTATTCAGCGACCGCCTGTTTCTAAACACAACCGCCTATTACAGCAATTACGACTACTCGCTCAACACCGACCTGAAGCAGAAAAGCCCGAACGACTTTTTCCGAACCGACGCCCGCATCGTCGATTATAGCTTTAAACCTGATTTCTCGCTCTTCCTGGGCAAGAACACGATCTCCTTCGGCGGACAGTCTATCCTTCATGACTTCCAGCCGGGTACGGCAACAGCCGCCAGTTCGGGCAGCGTTCGTACGTTTGGTTTGGAGAGCAAATACGCGCTCGAAAACGCACTGTATATCGGAAATGAACAACAGTTAACGCCCAAACTACAACTGCAATATGGCCTGCGTTACTCCCTGTTCAACTACATCGGACCGGGCGAAGCGTACACGTTTCAGACCGATGTGCCGCCCGGTACCCGACGCGAACCCGTTGCGACCATATCTTACAAAAAAGGCAGCACGATAAAAACGTATGGCAACTGGGAACCCCGTTTTGCGGCCAAATACGAACTAAATAACAATAGCTCGCTTAAATTGAGCTACAACCGGCTGGCGCAGTATGTCCACCTGATTTCCAACACCACAGCCTCAACACCGTTAGACGTTTGGACACCATCGACCAACAATATTAAGCCGCAAATTGCCGATCAGATTGCCGGGGGCTATTTCAAAAATTTTGGCTCAACGGGCGGATCCGCGCGGGGCAGCGAGTTTGAGGCTTCGGTTGAGGTATATTACAAATGGCTTCAGAACCAGATTGACTACATCGACGGGGCCAGCCTGATTCTGAACAAATACCTCGAAGGCGATTTATTGAGCGGAAAAGGCCGGGCTTATGGTGCCGAGTTTTTTGTAAAGCGCAACACGGGTGTCGTGAACGGATGGATTAGCTACACCCTCGCCAAAACCGAACGGCAGGTAACGGGCATCAACAACAATAACTGGTATCCAACCCGCTTCGACAAGCGACACACGCTGACATCAGTGCTGCTGTTCGACCCACCAACAGCCAAGCGTTGGAATTTCTCGGCAACGTTTACGCTGGCCAGCGGCACACCCGGCACGTTCCCCACCAACCGCTTTGAGTATCAGGGCTATGTGGTGCCGCAGAATACCGATAATTCGCGCAATAATTACCGCATTCCGGCTTACCACCGGCTTGATCTGGCGGCAACATTACAGGGACGCAAACGCCCCGGCAAGCGGAAAGAGGACAACTGGGTATTCTCGGTGTATAACGTCTACGCCCGAAAAAATGCCTTTTCGGTGTATTTCCAGCCTAATGCCGACAATGGCCGCGTAACCGAAGCCATTCGTTACTCGGTGTTCGCTACCCTGATTCCGTCGGTGACGTATAACTTCAAATTTTAGGCGTATCGACTTTATAAACCGGTACTTCAACCATGAAATCAACACCTGTTTTTTTATTGCTCAGCGTACTTGTGATCGGGCTAACCAGTTGCGAGACGGTTATCGACGCCAAACTCGACACCGGCCCGACGCAGCTTTCGGTAGACGCTACCCTAACCGACCAGCCCGGTTCGCAAACGATTCGGCTCACCCAAACGGCGGCTTATTTTAACAGCAGTACCCCAACACCGGCCACCAGCGCGACGGTTACGGTTTCGGACGATGCGGGGAAAATATACGCATTTGCAGACCCGGACAACGATGGTTATTACGTCTGGCAGCCAACCGGAAAAGACACACTCGGGCGCATTGGCCGGACGTATCAACTCACGATTGCGTATCAGGGCGAAACATACGGGGCCAGTTCAAAAATGAACCGGGTGCCACCCATCGACTCGCTTATTTTTGTAAAACGCAAACTCAATCCACTGTCCTCTACGGAGGGTTACCGAGGTGAGTTTTACGCCGTAGACATTCCGGGAGCGGCCGATTACTACCGAATTCGGTTTTTCCGCAATGGGGCGTTGCAAAACAAGCCCGGAAACATCATCACTACGCAGGACGGGGGGTTTCGGAGTGCCAGCCCGGTAACGGACGGTCTCACGTTCATTGCACCCATTCGTCAGTCAATCAATCCAGATAGTTTGTTTGCGATGAATGACGTGGTGACAGTAGAAGTCCAGTCACTAAGCCTTGCAGCCTTTGATTTCTGGGATGAACTACGGAATCAAATCACCAATGGTGGCTTATTTGCCACGCCCCCGGTCAACGTCCCGACGAACGTTATCAACACCAAAACTGGCGGACGGAAAGCAACAGGCTTTTTTATCACCTCAGCCGTTCGTTCCCGCACGGCCACCGTTGCCGAAGCCAACATTCGGAAGCGGGATGATTGAAAGGGCCTAACCGTAACACCGGGATTATTGATTTGCATTAAATAGCCACCAAATTGCAACTGTATCAGCCCACCGCTTTAGCTGTGGGTTCAATGAATAAAAATAGAACGCCAGGCAACCGTTTTAACGGTTTGCAGAGACTAAAACCGTTAAAACGGTTGTGAAAATGTGGGTTTGTGCCGGGCTCCCCGGTTAAAACCGGGGGCTGATAGACGGGCTATTCGGCTGTTATTTAATACAAATCAATTAGCGCAGTGGTTCTACTTCACAACAATAATCGTCTGCGTCAACACAGAATCACCTGTCTGTACTCTCAAAAAATACAACCCCGTTACCAGTTGGCTGAGGTCGATGGATTCGCTCAGTTTTGTGCCGTTCACAGGTAATGTCAGATGGCAAATTAGCTGCCCGGTTGGACTGAGAATGCTTACCTGAACGGTAGAAACGGCTTTCGCAAAGTCAGCGTCCACACGTATCTTATCGTTGACAATTGGATTTGGATAGACCCGAAATGACCCAACAAGAATGGGTTCAGTAGCAAGCACGGGGGGCGGTGGCGGAGCCTGAATGCGCAGATTATCAATGGCCCAGCCCCAGCCGTGCGCCAGTTGGTCGGCAAATAACCGGAAACGAATCAGGATTTGATCGCCCGCCCGAAACAGGCCTCCCGGCCCCAGAAGCGGAATTTCCCGGCGACGGTACAGAGCCGGAACACCCATTGCAGTAGAGTTTTGTTCAGCAAATGGACCGGCAACCAGGGTGCTTTTATAATACGTCTGCCACTCAGTCCGGTCAAGTGAATTGTAGCCAGTCCGCAGGGGTTTCCAGGTGTGTCCGTTATCGCTGGAGCCTTCGACAATGACATAATCGTAAAAATTACTGTCGCCGAACCGACTTCCCGCATCGCCCGGCTCCACCAGCACCATTTCGTCATAGCGGATTTGGGCACTGTCGGGATTGGCTTTTATTCGGATGGGCGATAAAAGCATGTAGTCGTAATTTCCTTGAAATTGAAAATCGGTACCGTTTCGATACGGATGGTCCGAGTGAATGGCCGGGTCGCCGAATCCGGTGGGGGTAGCGATGCTGAATCCATAACCGACGAAATCACTCGCTGCTACCGTGTTGTTGAACGTGTTAATATATTGCTCACGCACAGGCTGTTGCGCGGCTACGGCAAGCTCATAAAAGCCGGTTGTTGGGTTGATGGTCTGGTTTTTAGTCCGCGATGAGTCTTTCGCCACAATTCGGTACGTAATTCGATCACCGGCTTTCAGCGAGTTGGCTGGAAACGTAAGCCGGTTGACATACACGCTGTCATACGTAACGGAATTAACGGTTTGGCGGCTGTATCGCAACGGCAAGCGGGGTTGAGCCGTGCCATTAACTTGATATTCGACATAAGCCTCACTGATTCCGCTCCGGTCATCGGCAATGCGGGCGGCAATGGGCAAACTATCGGCAGTTGCCGTTGGGAAAAGGCTGTTTCTTGATGGGCTGTACAGAATAATCGGGGGCGTATTGTCGGGGCCGGTTCGTATGTGGTGCCACGTTTGTGCGCCGTTGGTCAGTCGGCCCGGATTAGAAAACGTACGCCCCGATGCATCCTGCGCCTGAAAATAATACCAGATTTCGCCCTGTGCCTGCGCGGCTGGCAGCGTGTATTGATACGTATCTGTTGTGCCCACCCGCGTAAGCGACACGGCTGTACTTGCTGAATCGGTTGGGGTAGGGGCCGTTTTTCGGTAAAATAACCGAACCGAACCAGCCGTCAGGGTTGTGTCGCTGATGGCCCGGACGGTGAACCGAAAATCGGCAACATCTTCGGAGTTCAATATTGGGTCGTGTAATAGGGACGTGGTTTTCCATTCCAAATCAGACAGGAACGCCAGTACCAGCGGCCCCGGCGTATGAATGGCCTCGGCCTGATTCAGCGATGCCGTCATCAGCGAGTTAGGGTCGCCGGTTGGGTAAGTGTCATCATTCAGGTGGTAAATACTGGCCGACGGGTTGAACTGGGCTTTCGCATACAGTTTGAGTTTCTGCCCCGTTGTTTGCCGTAAAACCGTTCCATTCAAGTATAAATCACCGCCCGTCAGTTGCCGGTTCAAGGGTATCGAGTTATCCGGGTAATCTTTTTGAGACGTTACCAAACGCTGTTTCAGGCCGTTTTCGATGAAATGGTCATAAACCGAGGGGAAATCCGCCAGATATTGACCGTCGCCTTGGTCGCCTTTTCCATCTTCGACACTAAAAAAACCGATGAACCCCAGCCCATGCGCCAGTTCGTGCAATACGGCCGTTACGAGGTCCGTTTGGCCAGCGGGCGTTTTACCGTCCGTGCCATAATACCAGGTGTTATTCCGGTTGAAATCAGCGATAATGTCGGCATCGTTGGGATTGTTGAGTTGCCGACGGGCAATTTTTTCAGCCAGTGCAATCGGGTAGAACGCTCGTGCTTTCTGACTCCCATCGAAGTTATACCGGTATGAAGTCGGCCCCGCCGACCCCAGCAGATTCGGCTCCTGCGACACCCAGTTGGCCTGAATCCGAATCGGTACTGACGATACAATCAGCGTTGACCAGATATCGACGGCATACTGAAAGGCTCGTTTTGCTTCGGCAGTGAAATTGGTGTAGGTAACAATAAATTGTGCTGTTGGAGCCAGTGGACGGGCATTCGGGCTGTTTCGGTTCAGAAATCCGGTGGGCGGTGGCGCGTAGGCAAACGCATTGCCAGCCGCTTTGTAATAGTTGATTTTAGACCCTGCTATCGACAAACTCACCGGAGCTTGTGAAACTGGCACTACGGTTTTCTGTGCAGATGCCGCATTTGTCAGCAAACTTCCTGCAAAAAGCAATCTCAACAGCCTTCCGTACTTCATGATACCCTTAACAGCGATTCATCCGACACAAATTTCGCATCTAAATGACCATTCGCAACATACATAGTACGTTCGATAAATTCATTGTCCACAGAGGCACGGAGAACACAGAGAGTTTTTCTTGCTAAGTTTTGTGTTTTTTGTGCCTGTGTGGACAATGAATTTACCTGATTACCACCTGTAAGTCTTTTGTTTAAACAGACACTTACGCAACGTCTGCCGCTCGTTTCAACACCAGCGACACCGAGTTCAGGCAATAGCGCATTCCATTAGGGGGCGGGCCATCGTTGAACACGTGCCCGAGGTGAGCGTCGCATACGTTACACAGCACCTCGACCCTGGACATGCCGTAACTATTATCTTTTTCTAACCGAATGCGCTCTTCCTCAATCGGTTCGGTGAAACTTGGCCAGCCCGTTCCCGACTCAAATTTAGTTGTCGACTCGAACAATTCGGTGCCGCAGCACACGCAGGCATAGAGGCCGGGATCGTGGGCTTCGCAATATTCGCCGGAAAATGCCCGTTCGGTGCCCTTTCCGCGAGCAACCCGGTATTGTTCGGGCGTTAGTTGCTGCCGCCACTCTTCGTCGGATTTAATTACTTTCTGAATCATAGTTGTCTAATTATAGCATAAAAGGCTGTTACACAGAGATTCACGGAGTAAAAAGAGGTACACAGAGAAGTTGCCTTTTTGCCCGGCGAATCGCTGTGTAACAACTTTTCCACTCAACTGTTCAGGAATTTCGCCTGGAACTGGTGGAGCCGTGCCACGGTTCAGAACCGTGGCACGGCTCCACCAGTTCCAGGCGAAATTCCTATTGCTTTATAAACGTAAACCGTTGGTTCTACCGATTTGTCTTTCGCAAGCCGTAAATTTGCATCAATAAATACTGTTTGTGACTTGATTATCGGGAAACAACCACAAACGACAGACAACAAACCAATTGACCGTCCGGCAGATTTTACAGCAGTTTTGGGGGTACACCGACTTCCGGCCAATGCAGGAGGACGTAGTGAATACCGTGCTGACCCGGCAGGACGCGCTGGTTTTAATGCCAACCGGCGGGGGCAAATCTATCTGCTTTCAGGTGCCCACGCTGGCCATGAAAGGCGTTTGCATTGTGGTAACGCCCCTCATCGCGCTCATGAAAGATCAGGTCGAGCAACTGCGTCGGCGGGGCATTCCGGCAGCAGCTATTTATTCGGGGATGCACCACCGCGAAATTGATACCACCCTCGACAATTGCATTTACGGCAACACAAAATTCCTGTACGTATCGCCCGAACGGTTGCGGACCGAACTCGTTATCGAGCGCGTCAAACAAATGACTGTCTGTTTGTTAGCCGTTGACGAAGCGCACTGCATTTCGGCCTGGGGGTATGATTTCCGGCCACCATATTTGCAAATTGCCGAGTTTCGCCAACTCATTCCCGATACGCCGGTTATTGCCCTGACCGCGTCCGCAACGCCCGATGTGCAGGCCGATATTGTCGAAAAACTGGCCCTGCGCACCCGCAATACCAACCAGCCCGATGGACCGCCCGCCATTTTCAGGCAGACATTTGCGCGGCCAAATCTTTCCTATTCGGCAGTTCTGGAAGAAGATAAAGATGCGCGGCTGGCCCGCATTCTTCATAATGTACCGGGTTCGGCTATCGTGTACGTTCGCAGCCGCCGGCAAACGCAGAACGTAGCCGAGTGGCTTACCCGGCAAAACATTTCGGCTGATTTTTACCACGCAGGTCTGACAACACAACAACGTTCCGACAAGCAGGACGGCTGGATTCAGGGCAGTATCCGGGTCATTGTAGCGACCAACGCGTTCGGCATGGGCATCGACAAACCCGATGTACGTGTGGTCGTGCATTTGGATGTTCCTGACTCCATCGAAGCGTATTATCAGGAAGCAGGCCGGGCCGGGCGCGACGGACAAAAGGCCTACGCCGTGATGCTGTACACAACCGGTGATCTGGAAAATCTACGCTTCCGAACCGAGCAGCTTTACCAGCCCGTTGCCATGCTCCGCCGGGTGTATCAGGCCATTGCCAACTACACGGCGGTTCCGGTTGGCGGGGGTGAGTTTAGCAGTTACGACTTCGATTTGGGCGCGTTTACCAATACGTTTAGCTTGCCCCCGCAGGAAACGCATTACGCGCTGAAGCAGCTTCAGTTAGAAGGGTTTATCCAGTTAAACGAGAATTACTATCACCCCTCTCGACTAACAATCGTTCTGGATAACAGGCAGTTGTACGAATTTCAGGTACTGAATCCCAAGTTCGATTCATTTCTGAAATTGTTGCTGCGCATGTATGGGGGCGAGTTATTTACCGACTTCATTACCATCTCCGAATCGACGCTGGCGCGGACGTTTTTGCTGAACCAGCCCGAAATCGAAGGACTGCTTGAGCAGTTGCATCAGCGCAACGTCGTGATATACGAAAAGCAAAAAGACAAACCCCAACTTACGTATTTGACGCCCCGCTGCGACGCACCCTCACTGCCAATCAACGTAGCCGAACTGAACCGCCGGAAAGAGCTGGCGATGCGAAAAGTGCAGGCCGCCACGATCTACACCGAACACCCAACCCAATGCCGAACCCGGTTGATACAAGCTTATTTCGGCGAAAAAGCGGGTGAGGCCTGCGGCATCTGCGACAACTGTCTCAAAAAGAAAAAGTTGGAAAATACCGCCACGGCAGCCGTTCGGACGGAGGTTCGTGATTACGTCGCGCTCGCCAACGGTCCCGGCGTATCGCCCAAACAACTTGCCCATTACTTCGCCCAAACCGATGCCGACGCCCTCGCGCAAACGGTCAAACAGATGCTGGCCGAAGAAGAAATTCGCTACACCAAAGGCGGCAATTTGACGCTGAATGTGGACTGATTGAGGGTCTTTAGACAGGATTACAGGATTAGAAGAATCATTGCGGTTACTTCGTTCTGTTGCTGAACAGGGCAAACAGTACACTTTCGTGATAACTATTCAGCGAACAAACCGTTTCTATTAACATTTCCGGAGGTGTATTTCTCATTTCCTCAGTTAGGAATTTCAGGCTGGTCTTACTACTGGCGCTGGCCCAATTGAACTTGTTATGGAAACTCAAGAATTTCGACCTAAATCCGAGGATATTCCCGGACAGAAACTCCCCTATCCTGCCCGTCAGTCAGACATGGACCCCGCTCCAGACAGCGATCTGTCGAATTACAAACCGGCGGGTAAACTCACCGACAAAATTGCTATTATTACCGGGGCCGATTCGGGTATTGGCCGGGCGGTTGCCATTGCCTTCGCGATGGAGGGAGCCGATGTCGCCATTGTTTATAACGAAAACACCGACGATGCCAAATACACGAAACGGCTTGTTGAGAGCAAAGGCCGGTCGTGTCTGGTCATTCAGGCCGATGTACGCAGTTCGGCAAATTGTCAGGATGTTGTTCGGCAAACGGTGGCTCATTACGGTAAGCTGAATATTTTGGTTAATAATGCGGCCTATCAGATGGCGCAGGAGAAACTCGAAGACATTACCGAAGAACAACTCCGGCGCACCTTCGACACCAATATTCTGGCTTATTTTTTCATGGCTCAGGCCGTTCTGCCTCACCTGCACGAAGGCGACGCCATTGTGAACACGGGTAGTATTGTGGGTATTGTGGGCAATCCGATTCTGGTCGATTATACGGCCACAAAAGGCGCGATTCATTCATTCACTAAATCGCTGGCAATACAGTTGGGACCGAAAAATATCCGCGTCAACTGCGTAGCTCCCGGACCAGTCTGGACACCCAACATTCCAGCCACCATGCCCAAAGAGGAAGTCAAAAATTTCGGTCACGAAGTCGCTCTTGCCCGGCCCGGTCAACCCGAAGAACTTGCCCCGGCCTACGTGCTGCTGGCTTCCAGTGAAGGCAGTTTCATGACCGGCAGCATTATTGAAGTAACGGGCGGGAAATTGGGGTGACGTAGTGGAGTGGGTGAAGTAGGTTGAGTGAGTAGAACTAACTACACCTACTTCACCCACTCCACTACGTCACCCACTCCACCTACTTCACTAATCTACTACTCCACCAATAACACCAAACCCCATGCCCTACCCCACTGGTACCGTTCGCGCCTTGCTCGATACGAATCAGGTTACCGAAGCGACCCGGCAGGCAATATCGAAGCGATTGACTGCCCCACCCCGCCAACCGATGTTCTTTTCGGCAGATGAATTTGCGCTGTTGCAGACTATCTGCGAACGACTTATTCCGCAGGATGAAGATGCCGAACATATTGACGTAGCGGGGGGCATTGACCAGCGATTGAGCGAACAAAAATCCGATGGCTGGCGATACGACACCATGCCTACCGACGGAGACGCGTATAAACTGGGCCTGGAAGGTGTTGACGAAAGTGCTCAGATGCTCTTTAAACAAGGATTTCAGGTAATTTCCGGTGAAGAGCAGGATCGGGTTCTGAAAGCTATTCAGGAAAGGCAAGTGTCGGCAGAAATCTGGCAGAAATTACCCGCTGATCGTTTTTTCGAGGAGTTATTAGCCGAAGCCGTCGAGAATTATTACAGTCATCCGTTAGCACAGGAGGAAATTGGGTACGTTGGCATGGCCGATACGCCGGGTTGGCAACTCATTGAACTCAATCAATTAGAAGACCGCGAACCTCGCGAAATCAAATAGACCTGACCAATACCTCTATGCCACCAGCCACTTCACAAACCGCACAAACAAATCGCTATCAACCGACGGAAACCGTTGACGCCGTCGTCATTGGCACGGGTGCGGGTGGCGCACCGTTGCTGGCGAGGCTGGCGCAGGCGGGTTTGAAGGTCGTGGCACTCGAAGCGGGTAAACACTGGAATCCGTCGACCGACTTTGCCACCGACGAGCGGGCGCAGGAGAAACTTTTCTGGACCGACGAACGATTGAGCGCGGGTAATAATCCACTGCCCTTTGGCAGCAACAATTCGGGTACGGGCGTTGGCGGCTCCACACTGCATTACACGGCATACACCCCACGCGCCCAACCTGACGACCTACGCATCCGAACCGAATTTGGCGAAGGCGAAGACTGGCCTCTTCATTTCGACGATATTGAGCCGTATTATACTGAGGTTGAGCAGTTTCTGGGCGTTTCCGGCCCGTCGGTTTACCCGTGGGGGCCAGCCCGCAAACAGGCATATGCGCTGGGGCCGTTGCCCGTGAACGGAGCAGGTCAGTTAATGAAACTCGGATGCGAAACGGTGGGCCTGAAAACATCCCCGGCAGCCAACGCAGCTCTATCGGCGGGCCACTATCGCGAGGGCGTAGGGTATCGGCCCGCCTGTACAAATCGGGGGTTTTGCCAAGCGGGTTGCAGCACCGGTGCAAAAGCGAGTATGGACGTAACGTATATCCCGCTGGCCGTTCATCATGGAGCCGAAATACGACCGGAAAGTTTTGTTACTCAATTGATTAAAGACGCATCCGGCAAAATCAGCGAAGTCGTTTACATCCGAAACGGACAGGAAGAACGGCAACGGTGCCGATATGTATTTCTCTGCGCCGGAACCATTGAAACCGCTCGTCTGCTGCTCCTGAACGACTTAGCGAACAGTAGCGGACAGGTTGGCCGGAACCTGATGGCGCATACCGCCCTGCAAATCTGGGGGGAGTTCGACGAAGAGGTGCGGCCCTACAAAGGAATTCCCGGCGCATTGATTTCGGAAGACACCCACCGACCTAAAGATTATAACGGCAAAACGGCTGATTTTGCGGGCGGTTATCTGCTTCAGTCCATCGGCGTCATGGCCGTTACGTACCTAAGCCAGATGGCTCGGGGTCGGGGGCTGTGGGGGCATGACCTGAAACGGGCAGCACTGGCCTATAACCATGTTGCCGGTATCAATATTCTGGGCGATTGCCTGCCCTACGACAATAACTATCTGGAACTGTCGGACGAAAAAGACATCCGGGGATTGCCCAAACCGCGTATTTACTTCTCGAACGGTGAAAATGAAAAACGAATGACGGCTCATGCGGACGCCCTCATGCGCGACATCTGGGCGGCTGCCGGAGCGAAAAACGTATGGGCTTTCCCGCGTAACGCGCACGTCATTGGCACCTGCCGGATGGGAAACGACCCCGATAAGGCCGTCGTGAACGCTAACGGGCAATCGTTCGACATACCAAATCTGTACATCAGTGATAATTCAACGTTTCCGAGTGCGCTCAGCGTGAACCCGGCCCTGACCATCATGGCCCTGTCGCTTCGCACCGCCGACCGTTTTTTGAAGAAGTAGTGCGGGTGGAAACCCGCTTTTGCAAGTAATAATTGCGGGTTTCCACCCGCATTACATATGGCACAAAAAGGATTTCTCGACATCATTAAAAAACAATTTGGCGACGGCGATTACGACGGCGACCAGTTTGGCGGAGCAGAGGGGCACAACGGCAGCGGTCTGCCGGATAAAAATCCCGGCAATTTCATGTTCGCAACGGGCATCGAATGTTCATACCCGACCATTCAAAAAGGTAAAGTTCGGCGCGACCAGCTTCGGGAATGCGGTCATTATGACCGGTATAAAGAGGATTTAGGGTTGGTGAAAGAATTGGGTCTGACCGTATTGCGGTACGGACTCCCGTATTACAGCATCCATCTGGGTCCGGGTAAATTCGACTGGAGTTTTGCCGACGCAGCGATGGCCGAAATCAAGCGGTTAGGCATTACGCCCATTCTGGACCTGATGCACTTCGGCGTGCCTGACTGGATCGGGAATTTCCAGAATCCGGAATTGCCCATTCACTTTGCCGAATATGCCGGGGCCGTGGCCGAACGCTACCCGTGGGTTCGCTTTTACACGCCGGTGAACGAAATATACGTAACGGCCCGCATCAGTGCCAAAGACGGTGTTTGGAACGAGCAACTCAAGACCGACGAAGGCTTCGTAACGGCCCTCAAACATTGCGCAGCCGCGAGCATTATGGGCAATCACGAAATTGCCAAACGCCGGAACGACTGCGTGATTGTGCAAAGCGAAAGTGCCGAGTATACGCATGAACTTTATGCAACGCCTTCGCCACAGGTTGCCCTTGAAAACGAATTGCGGTTTCTGTCGCTGGACCTGCTGTATGCTAACCCGCCCTCCGCAACGGTCGGTATGTATTTGTTAGATAACGGCATGACGCGCGAAGAATACGACTGGTTTATGAAAGGAAAGCCGCCCGGCTATCAGGTTATGGGTAACGATTATTACGGTCGCAATGAGCGCATTAAGCTCGCCGATGGCTCCATTCAAACGTCGATGGATGTACTGGGCTGGTACGAAATCACAAAAGATTATTACGAGCGGTATCGAATGCCGGTCATGCATACGGAAACCAACGTATTTGAGGCCGATCTGGCCCCAATCTGGCTTTACAAACAGTGGGTGAGCATCATGCGAATGCGTCGGGATGGTGTGCCGGTGCTGGGCTTTACGTGGTATAGCCTGATTGACCAGATCGACTGGGATTCGCAGTTGGGTGAACTGAACAACACGGTCAACGCGTGTGGCCTGTATGACCTCGACCGAAAACCCCGCCCCGTAGCTGCCGCTTACCGCAATTTGCTTCAGGAATTTGGACAAATTACGATGGTTCCTCACGGCGAATTACTCGAATTGACAGACCGCCCCGCCCGGTTAAAAGTTCAGGTTTAACCGATGCGTATTTCTGTTAATAGTCTCGACATCAACGTCCTCGAAAGTGGCAGCGGCTCATTAGCCCTGGTATTTCTGCATTATTTCGGTGGCTCGGCACTGGAATGGCAGGGCGTTATGAAGCAGCTTTCGGGCAAGTACCGATGCGTTGCCATCGACCTGCGTGGTCATGGAGATTCTGATGCGTCGGAAACGGGCTATTCAGTTGACGACATGGCCGATGACGTAGCGGAGTTGATTCGGGTGTTGCAGATAAATGATTTCGTGTTGATCGGCCATTCGATGAGCGGGAAAGTAGCCCTGGCGTTATCGGCTGGCACAGATAACCGTTCTCAACCGCCCGGCTTGACATCGCTGATCTTAGTATCGCCCTCACCGCCCGTTCCCGAACCGATCCCGGACGATGAGCGGCAAAAATTGCTGGATGGATATGGTCAGCGTTCGGCGGCAGAAAAGACGCAGAAGAACATAACGGCGAAGGCGATTTCCAAAGCCATACAGAATCAGATCATTACGGACGATTTACGGACATCAAAACCCGCCTGGGATGCCTGGCTCTTATCTGGCAGTAAAGAAGACATTTCAGATCGGATGCATTCAATAAATATTCCCGTTTCAATTATCATCGGTTCTGAAGATCGCGCCCTGCCCCCCGATGTACAGAATCGACTGGTTTTGCCGTATCTGAAAAATGCAACGCTGGCCATCATCGACGGTGCCGGACATCTGTTACCGTGGGAAGTACCAAATGAGCTGGCCGATTTTATCCAGAAAAAAGTAGCATCGTATTTACCAGAATGAAAAAACGCTTTATCTTTGTGCATTCCTTGGACTGTAGCGTAGCTGGTAGCGCGCTATGTTCGGGACGCAAAAGAACTCATGAATAATTCAGTTAACAACATGATCTGGTGGTGGCATTCTTCTCATATGGGATGAAGGTTGCCGCTATTGTTGTTCACCAACAAATATATAAAAGGCTCACCGTCATCCCGGTGAGCCTTATTTTTTTGCCCATCTCAGAAACCAAAACCTGACCATTCCTGACAATACTTGACAACACAAAACTATGACCACTACCCAAACTACCTCCTACCGCGTTGTCAGCCGCCACAAGCGAATGCTGGCCGACATCATTACGCCCGTCAGCATTTACCTGCGTATCCGCGACCGGTTCCTGAACAGCATTCTGCTCGAAAGCTCTGATTATCACGGCAATGACAATACATTTTCGTACATCGCCTTCGATCCGGTTGCGCGTTTTTCGTACGAAAATCAGCAGTTAACGGTTCAGATGCCCGGCGAAGATGGAAAAACGAACGCACTGCCAGCCCATGAAATGCTGGACGCGCTTCAGCAGTTCAAAAACAGTTTCGAGCACGAGAAAGCTCCGTTTTCGTTCATTACGAATGGGCTGTTTGGCTACTTCGGCTATCCGGCCGTGCAGAGTTTCGAGGATATTACGCTCCACGCACCCGTTCCGACCGAAAACGAAATTCCGGCGGCTGTCTTTACGGTGTATCGCTACGTGCTGGCAATCAACCATTTCAAAGATGAGTTGTATCTGTTTGAGCACAACTATCTCCGCAATGGCGATGCCGAGCCGGATAGCACCCTCGATTACATCAGCGATTTAATCACGAGCCGCAACTACCCGACCTATACGTTTAGCACAGCCGGACCAGAGCAATCGAACTTTACCGACGATGCGTTTCGGGCGGTGATTCAAAAAGGGAAGGATCACTGCCATCGGGGCGATGTGTTTCAGATTGTACTCTCCCGCCGATTTTCGACGCCGTTCATGGGCGATGAGTTCAACGTTTATCGGGCGTTGCGTTCGCTGAACCCCTCCCCTTATCTGTTTTATTTCGATTACGGCAATTATAAACTCTTCGGCTCATCGCCCGAATCGCAGATTATTGTGAAAGACCGCAAAGCCACGATTTACCCAATTGCCGGCACGTTCAGGCGCACCGGCAACGACCTGCACGATGCCGAACTGGCCCAGAAACTGTATGACGACCCCAAAGAATCGGCGGAGCACGTCATGCTGGTCGACCTCGCCCGCAACGACCTCAGCCGCAACTGCGACGTGGTTAAAGTCGAGACGTTTAAGGAAGTTCAGTATTATTCGCACGTTATTCACCTCGTCTCGAAAGTTGTTGGCGAACTGACCGAAACTGCTGATCCACTGCAAATTGTGGCCGAGACCTTCCCCGCCGGAACGCTCTCCGGTGCGCCCAAGCACAACGCCATGCAACTTATTGACCGCTACGAAAACCTGAGCCGTTCGTTTTACTCCGGCAGCATTGGCTACATGGGTTTTGATGGAGAGTTCAACCACGCCATTATGATTCGAACGTTTATGAGCAAAGACAACACGCTTTATTATCAGGCCGGGGCCGGTGTCGTCGCCAAGTCGGTGGTTGAAAGCGAATTACAGGAAGTACACAACAAATTAGCCGCCCTTCGGATGGCTCTGGAGCAGGCGAAAACGATTTAAACGGAGAATGGAGGAGAGGGAGTAAGGGGAGAAAAGGGCTTTACACCCTCCTCCCTTTCTTCCCTCTCCTCCCTCTCCTCCCCTTTTATGAAACTTTTAGTATTAGACAATTACGATTCGTTCACCTACAACATCGTGTATATTTTGCGGGAGTTGGGGCATCGGCCCGATGTTATTCGGAACGACAAAATTACCCTCGATGCGGTCGGGCAGTATGACAAAATACTACTCTCACCCGGACCGGGTATTCCGTCGGAAGCGGGTATTATGCAGGATTTAGTACGTGAATATGGCCCGACGAAAAGCATTTTGGGCATTTGCCTCGGCCATCAGGGCATTGGCGAAGTGTATGGCGCAACCCTCGAAAACCTCGGCGATGTACTGCATGGCGTAGCCCATCAGGCCACCGTGACGGACCCGCATGAGTCGCTTTTCGCCGACATTCCTGACCAACTGACCGTTGGCCGCTATCATTCCTGGACGGTCGTTCCTCAGTCCATGCCCGCCGACTTACGCATAACGGCAGTGGATGAGCAGGGGCGCGTAATGGCTCTGGCCCACATCCGTCATGACGTAAAGGGGCTGCAATTTCACCCCGAATCGGTGTTGACCGAGAACGGTGTAAAAATGATTCAAAACTGGCTGGCAGTGTAGGCCGGAACAGGCTCCGGCTGTTCTGTAAGTTAATAATAAAAACTAATTGAATGATTCATTAGCCGCTATCGCGGCTTGAAACAGCCGGAGCCTGTTCCGGCCAAATACATGAAAGCAATCTTAAATCACCTTTTTGAATATAAGTACCTCACCAAGGACCAGGCGCGGGAAGTGTTGCTGGGCATTGGCCGGGGTGAGTACAACCCGGCGCAGATTGCGTCGTTTCTGACGGTTTTCATGATGCGTAGTCTGCGTCTGGAAGAACTCGAAGGCTTCCGGGATGCCATGCTCGAACTCTGTTTGCCGGTTGACCTTACGGCATACGATCCAATGGACCTTTGCGGAACCGGGGGCGACGGCAAAGATACCTTTAACATCTCGACGCTGTCGTCATTTGTGGTGGCCGGAGCCGGGCAGCGTGTCGCCAAACATGGCAATCACGGCGTGTCATCAATGGTCGGTTCATCGACCGTAATGGAGCACTTAGGCTACCGGTTTACCAATGATGTGAGTGAGTTGCAGCGCAAAATGGAAACGGCTGGAATTTGCTTCCTCCATGCCCCTTTGTTTCACCCCGCCATGAAAAATGTGGCCCCCATCCGAAAGGATCTGGGCGTCAAAACATTCTTCAACGTACTTGGTCCCATGATTAACCCGGCAAAGCCTGTGAAACAGCTTGTTGGCGTGTTTAGCCTTGAATTGGCGCGATTATATGCGTACCTTTATCAGCAAACAGACAAGCAGTTTATGATTCTGCACGCATTAGACGGTTACGACGAAATTTCGCTGACAGGTGCGTTCAAAGTCATCACCAGTAAGACTGAGCAAGTACTTGACCCTGAACATTTAGGGTTAGACACATTGACACCAGAATCGCTGGCGGGCGGGCAAACATTAGGCGAGTCGGCACAGCTATTTCTGAATGTGCTGAACGACGTAGCTACCCGGCCTCAGAAGCAGGCCGTGCTGGCCAATTCGGCGATGGGACTGCTGGCCGCCGGCAAGGCCGAGACCCGGGAGGAGGCAGTAGCCATGGCCCGCGAATCGCTGGAAAGCAAACGGGCACTGGCGTGTTTTAAGAAGTTAATTATGTAAAACGGAATGGTATCGCTCCGGCGACCCGGTCCGTTTAGCCGAGAGGCTGATTATGTAGCTATAAAAGTTAGCCTAACGGCTAAACGGGATACCATTCCGTTTTACAGATAAAATGACGATTCTTGACGAAATTATTGCCCGAAAGCGAATAGAAGTAGCCCAGCGCAAGGCGACTACCCCGGTGTCGATGCTGGAACAAATGCCCGACTTCAAACGGCAGGCACTATCGGCGCGCGACGCCATCCAGGACCTGCGCTCAACGGGTATCATTGCCGAGTTCAAACGCAAATCTCCTTCCAAAGGCATCATAAACGACTGGGCCGACGTAGCCGAAACCACGCAGGGTTATGTGCGGACGGGTGCGGCTGTGCTGTCGGTTCTGACCGATGAACCGTTTTTTGGCGGCACCCCCGCCGATTTGCAGGCCGCCCGGCTGGCCAATCCCGAAACACCCATTCTGCGGAAAGATTTCGTGATTGATTACTATCAACTCCTCGAAGCCAAAGCGTGGGGGGCGGACATGATTTTGCTCATTGCCGCCTGCCTGACGCCCGCCGAAATTAGTGAGCTTAGTCAGCAGGCGCATGATTTGAGTATGCAGGTGCTACTCGAAGTTCATGACCAGGACGAACTCGACCGAAGCCTGACGCATACAGTCGATCTGGTAGGCGTTAATAACCGGGATTTAAAGACGTTCACAACCACCATTGATACGTCGCTGCGGTTGATTGAGCACATCCCCGACACGTTTGTCAAAATCACGGAAAGCGGTTTACACGATGCCGCCACAATGTACGCTCTGTTTCAGGCTGGTTACGACGGTTTTCTTATTGGCGAAGCCTTCATGAAAACCGCCGACCCGGCCTCGGCCCTACGGGCTTTAGTTACCGATTTCACTGCACAAATGCCCACCTTTACAAACTCACTTACGTCATGAAAATTAAAGTGTGCGGTCTGCGCGACGCCGAGAACCTGAAAGAGATTGCTGCCCTTCATCCTGACTTTGTTGGGTTTATCTTCTACGACCAGTCGCCCCGATTTGTTGGCGACGAATTGGACGAGGAGGTTGTGAAGTCCTTACCCCGCAGTATTCGGAAAGTGGGCGTATTTGTGAACGCAAGTCCAGAGTTCATTCTGCGGAGCGTGAAAAAATATGATTTTCAGTACGTGCAGTTACACGGCAACGAAACGCCCGAATATTGCCGGAGTCTGCGGAACCGGGGGATCAACATCATCAAAGCGTTTCGGGTCGATGAGTCGTTCAACTTTTCGATGCTGAACAACTTTAAAGCCCAGTGCGATTTTTTCCTGTTCGACGCCAAAGGCGACCAGCCCGGCGGCAACGGCCATACGTTCGACTGGAGCATTTTGAGCCGTTACGATAACGAAAAGCCGTTTTTTATCAGCGGTGGCATTGGCTTAGACAACCTCGACCAGTTAGCGGCCTTGAAAGACATGAAACTCTACGGTGTGGACGTAAACAGTCAGGTCGAAACCGCACCGGGTGTAAAAGACGTAGCCAAAGTGAAGGAATTGATTAACCGGTTGCGGCCTGTAGAGGAAGAAGAAACGGTGTAGCAACTCGGCACGGTACAGCCTTTAATCGTGTTACACGACTAAAGGACAACGCTGATGGAAATGACAAGCAAAAAGGAATTAGAGCCTATTCCTACCATTAAGGAGCGAGGTTCCAATATATATAGGCCCAGCGATATTAAACGTTGTGGTGTTGAGCGATTTTTGGAAGCAACAGCCGTACGCGACCCGTTATTACTGGAATTTCCTGAATTTACTGACGAAGAAAGCCGACGTATGGATGAAGTTCTGGAAGAAGAAAAGAATCGTAAATAGTTGGCCAGGGGTATAGTAACTTGGAAAAGTTTTATCGATAGTACACTTACTCAGTCCTGGGCTATTTAGGTTTACTATCCTAAAACTTTATCCTCCATTAGACATGACCGAACCCGCTTACCCATTTCACATTTCTGAAGACGCTCTTAATTACCAATTTGACAGTGTAAGTGAGTTTAGGACTATTCATAAAATAGTTGAATTTCGCCCACTCTCTAACAATCCCATTTTTTACAATTTAGCCTTGTTGGATCTTAATGAAGATGGAACAGTAGATGACTTAGTGGTTAGTAATAATCAGGATATGAAGCGTGTAATTGCTACTATCTTCCAAGCGATGCTCACGTTTTTCAACAAGTATCCAAACAAGCTGGTTTATTTCCAGGGAAGTGACGAAACTGGTTTACGAATTCGCCTATATCGAATCATAATAGCCAGAGAACTTGAAGAGGCTCAAAAGTTGTTTGAAATATACGGTCAGTTGCCTGATAAAACGTACGAAGAATTTATTCCTGATAGGTCTTACATTGCTTTCATTTTTCAACTAAGACGTTAAGATGAATACAGCAAAACATAAAAAAACGGGGCAGTTAAAACCCCAGCAAAAAGCTGAAACCCGGCAAAACGGCAAATACCCTTCTTTAGAAGCTGCTTCTATTGCCAAAATGGAAGTGGCGAAAGACTTCATTGCCAATATAGACATGACTCTTTTTAAGAAGAATGGTCCTGTTGAATAAGTAATACCATGCAAACCACTCTCGAACCACAAACCTCATTTGAGGTCACAGATAAAGGCTTTTACGGCCACTTTGGCGGAGCGTTCATTCCCGAAATGCTCTACCCGAATGTCGAAGAATTACGCCAAAATTATCTTCAGATTATAGCTGATCCAGCCTTTCAGGCCGAGTTCTGGCAGTTGCTCGACGATTATGTGGGTCGGCCAACGCCGTTATTTCTGGCCAAACGCCTGTCTGAACACATCGGTGCCACGATCTACCTCAAGCGCGAAGATCTGTGTCATACCGGAGCGCATAAAATCAACAATACCATCGGGCAGATTCTGGTAGCGCAGCGGCTCGGCAAGAAACGGATTGTTGCCGAAACCGGGGCCGGTCAGCATGGCGTAGCAACGGCAACGGTCTGCGCCCTGATGGGTCTGGAATGCATTGTGTACATGGGCAGCATCGACATGGAACGGCAACAGCCCAACGTGGCCCGGATGCGGATGCTCGGTGCCACGGTCGTTCCGGCCACATCGGGTAGTCAGACGCTTAAAGATGCCACGAACGAGGCTATGCGTCACTGGATCAACAACCCCGTTGATACGCATTACATCATCGGCTCGGTTGTTGGCCCGCACCCTTACCCCGACATGGTGGCGCGATTCCAATCGGTTATTTCTCAGGAGATTAGAAAACAATTGCTTACCAAAACCGGACGCGAAAACCCCGATTACGTCGTGGCCTGTGTAGGTGGGGGCAGCAATGCCGCCGGAGCGTTTTTCCATTACCTCAACGAGCCATCGGTGCGGTTGGTAGCGGCAGAAGCGGCTGGACAGGGCGTTACCTCGGGACATTCGGCAGCAACAACTGCGCTGGGAAAACCGGGCGTGCTGCACGGTAGCCGGACGATTCTGATGCAGACCGACGACGGTCAGGTAACAGAACCGTATTCCATTTCGGCAGGCCTGGATTATCCGGGCATCGGACCCCTCCACGCGCATCTGTTCGATTCGGGTCGGGGTGATTTCTACGCCATTACGGATGATGAAGCCCTGCAAGCCGGTTTCCAGTTAAGCAAACTCGAAGGCATTATTCCCGCATTGGAAACGGCCCACGCGCTGGCCGCACTGGAGAAAATGAACCTTCAGCCCGATGATCTGGTGGTGGTCTGTTTATCTGGCCGGGGCGATAAAGACTTAAGCACGTATTCAAAATATTTGTAAACTGTAGAACGGAGATGTACTCCGTTTAGCCGGTAGGCTAATTATGTAGCTATAAAAGTTAGCCTAACGGCTGAACGGAGTACATCTCCGTTCCACATTACTGATGACCCAACAACTGACCCAAAACCGCATCACGGACCTGTTCGCCACAAAAAGCGAACGGTTATTAAACGTATATTATACCGCCGGATTCCCAAACCTTGACGACACAGTGCCGATCCTGCGTGGTTTGCAGGCGGCTGGCGTCGATCTGGTTGAAATTGGCATGCCTTACTCCGACCCCGTTGCCGATGGCGAAACGATCCAGAAAAGCAATGACCGGGCCTTGACCAATGGTATGTCGCTGAAAACATTGTTCGCTCAGTTGGCTAATTGCCGGAGCGAATCGAGCGTTGACCCGATAACCGTACCGATTCTGCTCATGGGTTATGTCAATCCGGTGTTACAGTTTGGCGTTGAAAATTTCTGTCGGGCGTGTCAGGAAGTTGGTGTTGATGGGGTTATTCTGCCCGACTTGCCGCTGGATTTGTTCTTAGATGAGTACGCGTCCACCTTTCGAAAGTATGGTATTCTGAACGTTCACCTGATTACGCCCCAAACGACAGAAGAACGGATTCGATTTATTGATGATGAATCGGACGGGTTTATTTACATGGTCTCATCGGCGAGTATAACTGGCTCCGTAAAAGGCGTTAGTGATACCATGCGAACGTATTTCGAGCGGATTCAGACCATGAACTTACGCAACCCGCGTCTGATTGGCTTTGGCATTAATAATCACGAAACCTTCGATATGGCGAGTGAACATGCCAACGGGGCCATCGTTGGCAGTGCATTTATCCGGCATCTGGACGAAAATGGTACGTCGGCGGAGAGTATCCGGGCGTTTGTGCAAACGATTCGGGCGTAGCGGCTTACCTTTGCTATCTAAGCCTGTGGAGTCGATTCTCATGAGCAAGACTGAACAACCCAACCTACGCCAATCCTTGTTTTGGGACATTGATTATGAAGGTATTCAATGGGTAAAAAACTACCGGTTTGTCATTGAGCGGGTGCTGGAACGGGGCACATTTGACGAATGGCAGGAAATTAAACGCTACTACGGGCTTGAAAAAATAAAAGAAGCGGCTTTGCAGGCACGTTGGTTAGACAATACAACGCTGTCATTTTACAGCAATTATTTTCACATTCCCAAAGATCAATTTCGATGCTACGCACTGAAGTCCTTGAACCCGGCACCCTGGGTATTTTAAGGGCCGTGCTCGCCAATGAGACATTTGAATCGTTTAATTTGGTGGGTAGGACTGCATTAGCCCTACAGTTTGGGCACCGGCTGTCAATTGATCTTGACTTCTTCACAACAGATTTGTTTGATAAAGAACTGATTAAGAGCGAACTATCCGACATTGGCAACTGGCATATAGATAGTGAAAACAAAATTGGTCTTCGCGGAGCGTTGAACGGTATAAAAATAGATTTCGTCACTTACCGTTATCCATTGCTGGAACCAATACGCATCATTGATGGTATTCGGATGCTTTCGCAAGCTGATATCTCGGCGATGAAATTATCGGCGGTCTCGAATCGGGGAGCAAAAAAAGACTTTTACGACATGTACTTTCTGCTACGTCGTCATAGCTTTGCACAACTTTGCAATTGGTATAAAGCGAAGTTTCAAACCAATAATTTATTTATGCTTCTTAAAAGCATAACGTACTTTGACGATGCAGAACTGACCGAAACACCTGTCTTACTGGCAGATAAAGTTTCCTGGGAAGTTGTCAAAGAGACGATTTTGCATGAAGTAGCAACGTACTCTTAACACAGAATGACAATCAATTTTGATAAATCACCCGATGGGTTGATTCCTGCCGTAATTCAGGATGCCGAAACGGGTAAAGTGCTGATGCTGGGCTACATGAACCGCGAAGCCTACGACAAAACCATTGCCGAAAACATCGTAACGTTCTTTAGTCGGAGTAAACAGCGGCTCTGGACAAAGGGCGAAACATCAAACAATTTCCTGCACGTTCGCGAAATTATGGTGGACTGCGATGGCGACACGCTCCTTATTAAAGCTACTCCTGCCGGACCAGTTTGCCATACCGGAGCCGATACATGTTTTAACGAAATCAATTCAGGCCAGGCTCAGTTCCTGAATTACCTACAAAGCATCATCCACGACCGGAAGGTAAACCCGTCCGAATCGTCCTATACAACCACGTTATTCGACCGGGGCGTTAACAAAATAGCGCAGAAAGTCGGCGAAGAAGCGGTAGAACTGGTGATCGAAGCGAAAGACAATAACGACGACCTGTTCAAAGGCGAAGCGGCCGATCTGCTGTTTCATTTTCTGGTATTGCTGGAATATAAAAACATCGATCTGGACGATATCGTAGCCGTATTACAAACCCGCCATCAAAAACAATAGATTCGGGTTTGCAGTTTGTTCAACGTTGGCAGACGCGCGAAACGAACACCAACTCCTAATTCTCACCTAATTCACATTCTTCATGGGCCTTATTATTCGTATTCTTATCAGTGCGGTGGCCGTTTGGGTCGCCAGCCAGTTTATTCCGGGCATTCGCGTATCAGGTGGACCGACAACCTATCTGCTGGTAGCCGTTGTTCTGGGTTTCCTAAACGCATTTATCAAGCCGATCCTGACGGTTCTGACCATTCCCATTACGATTATTACACTTGGCTTGTTTTTGCTGGTTATCAATGTACTGATGGTCTATCTGACCGACTATCTGCTCAGCGGCTTTCAGGTTACCGGATTCATTGCAGCATTGCTATTCAGCTTCGTCGTTTCCATTGTAACGGCACTTATTGACGCCATTGTCTAATTATACTTGCGGGCCTTACCGTAAATCGTTGCAGCAAACGTCCTATTTTTAAGATAGGACGTTTGCTGTTTTCGGACCTCCCGGTTTTTTGTAGGTTTCAGTCTAAACCTCTGCCCCTAACGCCAGAATCTACTTCTCCCTATGATGGCATCGTGATTGGCGTGGGCTATGCCGGTCTGACCGCTACCCGCGATTTGCTGAAAGCGGGTAAAAAGATCCTGCTCCTCGAAGCCCGCGACCGTGTTAGGATACAGCGATTCGATGGCTGACCTATGAATATAGGGTTTACATTGACTAAATGATTGCCCAATAAAAATCTATCAGCAAACAAAAACAGCCAGTCTATGCTAAAGACTGGCTGTTTGATACCATTAAGTACCTTTATTAAACTTCTGCGGTAGCCAATTTAGACGTAACTGATTCGTTTTTGGTCGAGTTCATGGCTGCGCCATAAACCACTAAACCAAACCCGATTTTGTTTACAGCATCACCGATATTATAAATCAGGTCGAGATTCAGACCCATACCGCTCAACAGGCCACCCGGCATCGTCATATAACCAATTGGATAAATACCCCAGCCAATAAGCACAAAGTTACGGAGCAACCGCACGGCTTTGGCAACCTCAGGGTTTGATGAGCTGTCGGCAACCTGCTTCACGCTGCCCATCGTTGCTTCATACACAATGCCTATGTAACCCAGCGTTGAAACAGCACCCCAGATTACCGTGTTGGCGGGGTCAATAGATTCGCCAATGTACCCCGTTACGAGCATAAAGACGGAGTACCCGACTAACCGCCACAACGTGGATGTTTTGCCGCCATACGGTTTAATGAGCAGGTAAAATTCCACGCACATCAGCGGAACGGTAAGCGTCCAGTCAATGTACCTGAATTCGGTAGGCGAGGTTTTCGTAGCCAGCCAAACGTCACGCATGTAGAAATAGTGAACGGCAGCAATCATGGTAATCAATCCCGAAATAAGCAGGGATGTTTTCCATTTGCTGTCAACCTGGCTGCGTTCCATAAAAAAGAATACCGATGCCGCGAACATGGACATATAACCGGTGAAGAACGTGAAGCCAATCACGTCGCCTGGCTGGAGCGTTTCCAGCAGAATTGAGTTGATTTGATTAAACATAGACGTAAAAAAGTAGTAAATGAGTTAAATAAGAATAATGAAATGGTACAAAAACTTACTGGAATCTTAACAGACCGTGAAAATTATTTGTTTAAGTTTTTTTTTAAAACTTTCAACAAATAATTTTTTATGATGGAGTAGCCACAAAAGCAGCCCTATTTTGAGCCGATGTCACGGCTCAAAATAGGGCTGCTTTGACTAACTTGTTGAACTAAGTCTCTGATTTACAAACGTTTACTATAAATGCTCAACTGATGCATCACTTGAATATGAGGTAGAGTGATTAAAGAGAGCAAAATGAATAAACAGGGAATTGGATCAAGGTATGTAGCATAGCTGTACCATACACCGGTGCATACAAGCAAGAAGCCGAACGCAATGATGGTTAACGGCATTGATTTCCGCCATAGTTTCCAGATAGATCCCCGCGTACCCGTTGATTGCTGTAAGTACGAGCGAATCGTGCCAAATGAACTCAACGCGTGCCATCCGCCAAAATATAACATGAAGGCTGGCAGTAATGGCAGGCAGTAAGTCAGTAGCAGAATCACCCCCAAACGACCGAGCCGCCAGCCATTGATGTGCATCGGATACTGCCCAAAGGCCAGCATAACCAGCACGATAAGTAGTGTGGCCCAGCCCCGAAGGAGTTCTCCGGACTGACTCGCGGCTCGGTGCCAGAATTCCATTGTGTGAGCATCATATTGCACAATACGGGCCAGAATGGGTGTCGTTTCGGCCGCGTGTGTGAGCAGGATGAAAGCCAGCACAAGCCCTCCTTCTACTAATCGCGTTAACAACCAGTACGTATTATCCGGCGTATTTTCAAGGTCAGTTTCGCCAAAATGCCAGGCTGAAATGAGCAGGAAAAGAACCAGACTTACTACCGGAAACATCAACCATCCGGTCCCATATACAGCAATCATCAACAGGTATTTTACCAGAAATGCAGGCATTGAAAACGGTTGATTCTTACGAGTGCTATGCTCCTGTTCAATTAAGTGGTCGAGCGCACCATGTGGAATGCCAGCGACGAGTAATAATCCGGCACAGAAAACCAATTGAGCCGTAAATGGCAAGGGTCCAGCCCAATACTGATAACTTACCAGCAGTAGCCCCGCAATAATTGTCAGGTAGGTAGGCGTTTGCTGCACAACAAGATACAGTTTTACGAATCGGTTGGGGAGCATAGCAGAACTGAGTTAGTTGACGGCTAACAGTATCACCCGGCGTTTATGAAAAAGGTTTTTATTTATATAAATTATCTTTTTAAGACAATTTAGGAAGTAGTATCATTGCCGGATTAAATCCTGCATATACATCTGAACGCATGACATTCATCGAAACGCCCAATGCACCTCTACCCGGCGGGCATTATTCTCAGGCTATAGTACACAACGGGCTGGTCTATTTGTCCGGCATTTTGCCTATTACACCCACCGGCGTAAAACTTGCCGATGGGTCTATCATGGAGCAGACCGAACAGGTTATCAGGAACCTCGACGCTATTTTGCAGGCCGCCGGAAGTAATCGCGGCAAGGTCATTAAGGTGACGATTTTCGTGTCGGATATAAGCACATGGGGTGAAGTCAATCAGGCATATGCCCGGTTTTTTGGTGACCATCGACCGGCCCGGTCTGTTGTGCCCTGTTCACCCCTGCATTATGGCTTCGGTATTGAATTAGAGGCCGTTGCGGCCCTTTAACCGGGCCTTTTTGCCGGATTAAAATTTCATTAACTCTACCGCAACCACCTGATTTTTTGTATGTTTAGTCGTTTAGATGTACCTCACCGGCATGACCTACACCGAGTTTCTGTTCGTTTTTTTGGGCGGGGTTGGCATGATGGCTCTATATATGGGAGCGCAGGCAGTTGTGACGGGCGAACGAGCTTACCGCTATTATACAGCCTACGCACTTTGCTGGATTAGTTTTTTCTTTTTTAAGGTACTCTGGACTTTTAGCGATGCCCGAATCGAGTCGGTTATTTACCCATTTGGGCGCATTGGCTTCCCGATGCTGGCCTATGTTTTCTATTATCGTTTTGCCGATGCATTTCTGAATCTCCGCCGACTCTTACCGCGTATCTTCTGGCTGTTTCGGTGGATGGAGTACACCTTGCTGGCCTATGTTGCCATTGAGTTTATCGTTTGTTTGTTCCTGAACCGCTGGACAGCTACGCCCGCTCACGAATGGGTCCATACGGCAGTGCGGTTGGGTGTGGCAATAGTCTCCGTCTACGGCATTGCACATGTTTGGAAAAAGCAGAGCCAGTTAGTCTATTATTTCGTCACAGGATCGGCTCTATTGCTGCTGTTTGGCTTAGCGTCAATGGGCCTGTCGCTTATTGACGCCAGGTATGCTCCCGTGCTTTATCGACAAAGTGAACCCCTTTTATTCCTCAACATTGGTATCATACTGGAGTTGCTTTGCTTTTCGCTGGGACTGAGTTATAAGAACAAAACAACTGAAATAGAGAAAATTACGATTGAGCAGGAAGTGGTCCGCGAACGGGAGTTAACAGAACTCAAAACTCAATTTTTCACGAATGTTTCGCACGAGTTTCGCACACCGCTGACGCTGATTCTTGGGCCGTTGACGGACATGCTGGAGAAAAATCCGGCTCACGAAACCTACCAGCTCATGCACCGGAATGCCGCCCGGCTACTCACTTTAGTCAATCAGTTACTCGATCTAAGCAAGTTGGATGCCCGGCAATTACAGCCCGCCATCCAACCCGGCAACTTTACCGAATGGCTTCGATTAATAACCGGCTCTTTTTCATCGCTGGCCGATAGCCGTTCCATTGAATTGGTATTTTCTGCGGAAACGAATCTATTTAACTTCGCTTATTTTGACTCGGACAAAGTCGAAAAAATCATTACAAATCTGTTGGCAAATGCCCTGAAATTTACACCCGATGGCGGAAAAGTTGCGTTAATAATTACGGCATCGACTACCGGTCAGGCCGTTATTCGGGTACAGGATACGGGTATTGGTATTCCGGTAAACCAGCAGTCCCGAATTTTTGAGCGATTTCAGCAGGTTGATGGGGACAGGTCAATGCGTATTGAAGGCACAGGCATCGGGCTGGCGTTGGTGCGTGAATTGGTCAATGTACTGAACGGCAACGTTTCGGTGAAAAGTCAGATTGGACAGGGAACGACCTTTACGGTTACCCTGCCCGTTGATGCCAACACCTGGGTCAATGGGATTAATACGTCCACTGGCATTGAGGATACAGACGAGCCATTCCAAAGAAACACGATCAATGAGGTAGCGATAGTACGTCCAAATGCCTACCCGGACCTGGCTGCCGACATCAATGCTGATTCAGCGAATCTGCCCTTGCTGTTGCTCATCGACGATAATGCTGACGTGCGCCGGTATATCAGGCAGGTAATGGCCGTTTCTTGTCGAATTATCGAAGCCACCGATGGTCAGGATGGTCTAAAACAAGCTGCTGCTTCGATACCGGATGTCGTGATTTGTGACCTGATGATGCCCGTTATGGATGGTATGGCCTTTTGTCAAGCCTTGAAAACGCAGCCGACCACCGACCATATTCCGGTCATTATGCTCACGGCTAAGGCAACGACCGAACATAGAATCGAAGGGTTTGGACGCGGAGCCGACGACTACCTGGCCAAACCGTTCCATCCGCTCGAACTACGGATTCGGGTTGAAAACCTGTTGAACCAACGCCAAAAACTCCGCCAGCGATTCAGCCGGGAGTTGTACCTCAGGCCGGGTAACATTTCTGTTTCATCCGTGGAGGAAATATTTCTACAAAATAGCCTGGCTATTGTTGAGCGACATTTAAGCGACAGTTCGTTTTCTGTCGAACAACTTGCCGACGAACTGAACCTCAGCCGGATGCAGCTTCACCGAAAACTTAAAGCCATTACCAATCAATCGGCAACCGAGTTTGTGCGGCATGTCCGGCTTCAGCGAGCCGCCAATTTGTTGGCTGCCCGTTCGGCCACCGTCTCCGAAGTGGCATTCACCGTTGGCTTCGAAAGTTTGTCTTACTTTTCCAAAAGCTTCCGCGAGCAGTTTGGTGTACTGCCCAGTGAGTATGAACCGCTGGTTAACTAACCAATTTTAAGGTAAATTATCGCCTGACTACATGCCTGTTACATACCAGCAAAGCAATGTTACACGGGCGTTTAGGCATACACAGGACCTGATGGTAGGTTTGTATCCATCAATTCAGACACGTTCCAATCCAATGAAAATCCTATTGACCTTCCTTCTTGGCGTGTGGCTTTTTAGCCCTGCCTTCGCTCAGTTTGGTAATATTCTTAACAGGGCCAGCGATGCGGCCACCAACCGGGCTAACCAAAAAATTGATCAGGGCATCAATAAAGGCTTAGACAAAGCGGAGGATGGGATAAAGAACGGCACTAAAAAGACGGGCAATACCACTAAATCTACGACGACCCAAACAGAATCGCCGAGCCAGGCCGACGATAACCAAACCGGCACGTCACCAGACCCATCGGGAACCGCGAAAGCGTCGCCACCAAGTATGCGGTCCTATGCCAACTACGACTTTGTGCCGGGCAACAAAATCATTTTTGAGGATGATTTTCATACTGACCAAGACGGCGAGTTTGCCGAACATTGGGATTTATTGGGCGGGCAGGCCATATTGAATAAATCCGGCGATGGTTTGGTGATGAAAATCACCGACGGCAATTACGGAAAAGTAGCCCCGTTGATGAAACAAAAAGCGTATCTGCCCAAAGAGTTTACGCTTGAGTATGACTACTATCAAACGCCAGGTGCTTATGGCTTGGTCGTTATGTTCAATAACACCGATGGGGCGCAGGTTATGAGTGTGGCCGCATCGCGGGGTAGTGCCAGCATCCAGTTTCAGGTGAATGAAGAGGGCCGCGAATTAGGGGGCTCGATGCCTGCCGAATTGCAGGACGACAACTTCAATAATCGCTGGCACCACGTAGCTTTTATTGTGAAAGGCCGCAGTTTGAAGCTATATGTCGATCAGTTTCGGGTAGCCACTGTGCCCAACAACACAGCCGTACCGGCATCAGTAGTTTTTGGTGGGATTGGCAATCAGGAAGACCCGCTCATCTTCAAAAACGTTCGCATTGCCGAAGGTGGTGGTGCCAATATGATTAGCACGAAATTTGGCGAAGGCAAATACGTTTCGCACGGAATTAACTTCGATGTGAACAAGGCCATCATCAAACCCGAAAGCATGGGCGAACTGAACGCCATTTTAAAATACCTGAACGAAACACCCGGCACCCGTTTTGAAATTGGCGGCTATACCGACTCCGACGGGGGTGATGCGCCTAACCTAACGCTTTCGCAAAAACGCGCCGACGCCGTAAAAACCCAGTTGGTAGGCATGGGTATAGACGCCAGCCGACTGACTGCCAAAGGGTATGGCAAAACCAAACCGATGGCCGATAATACCACGTTTGAGGGAAAAGCGCAAAACCGGCGCGTCGAATTCGTGAAATTATAAGCCCTCGGCAAGCGTCGGCCGCCATGTCGTCAGAATAACCCGAAAACTATCGTATTTCTACCTTTCACTACCTTAATATGAGTCCCTTCCTGCTTCTGCTTAGTACGTTGTTAACCACATTCAACACGGGCCATGTCGCTTCATCTCCAGCTTACTTGGGTGCTGAAGGCTCGGTCATTAAAGTCATCATTACCGGTGGTGCCAACGCCGGAACTTACACGATGACATCAGAAACTACCACCTGCTCGCGTAATGCTACGGGTGCCAACTCATTTGGTAATCAATATTCTACCCGAGCCGCAACAGGCTTAACCAGCGTGCAGCTTATCATCGGCGATGCGAAAAAGGCTGCTTCAGGTGGCACATCGGACTGTTATTTGTCGGTGCGTTTTGGTAAGCTGATAGGCGGTACTACCTATGAGTTCGGGAAGTTACCGGCCTCGTTCAATGGGGGAGATTCGGGTGGAAAAGGGACGGCTGCGCTGTCAGGGTCGGGCAATACGACCACAAGCACAATTGACGGAACAACAAAGTCGGGCGTTAAATTACAGGTCACCATTCAATGTCGTTCCGTACTTGATTTAGGCAAATAGTAGCCATAATACTTTTCTATCGTTCTGATAATCAGAACGATAATTATCCTGCTTACTTTGCTTATACGCAGTTTAACAAAAGTAGAATAGCGGGTGAAGTAAGTGGAGTTGAGCATAAAAGCACATCCACCCACTTCACCCGTTTCCTATTTCACCCGCACCCGTTCGCCAGCGGAGTGGGCCGAGAATTCAGGCGCGTAAAAGCATTGCACCGTAGCGACACCCGCCGAAAAATCGCCGGTTTGGGCCACGCGCAGGTCATACTCGAATACGTGTGTACCAACGGGCAGGTAACTCATAAAAAAGTCGGTGCTGGCATCGCGGGGGGATTCGTAATAACCCAATCCGTTCTGGTATTTATAGCCCGAAAGAGCCGCAATCGGCTCAAACCCCGATGCCCGGCTGTCTTTCAGGTGTACATATTCCATGGCGCGGTCGGTTTTTAACACCAATCTCACCTTAATCAAATCGCCCGGTTTGAGCGACGTTTGCGAACTGACCGGCGTGATAACCGGGCCACCCGGCGAGTCGTGCTGTACATAGAGTGCTTTCTGGACAGATAGACCCGCGCTGCCGGGCATTACCCGGTCGAGCGGCTCAAAATGCTGCCAGTATAGAGCACCCCAGGCCGGACCGTCGGCCGTTTTCGTTACCTGAATCACGCCCAGTTCCGGTTTAATTTCGGCGGCTGCGTAGGTCACTTTCTGGTAGCCAGTAATCGTCTCTGTTTTCGTAACGCGGCTCTCAATCGACTGCCCCCCTACGGTCACCTGCGTCGTTGCGCCCGTAGTCAGCCAGTCGCTGCCGCGAAGCAGGAGTGCATAAACGGCCTCGGTTGTGGCTTTAGTGGATGACCACGACTGCGTTTGTTTCTGACGGATGAGCCAGCGTTTCATATCGTCAATGGTGGTGCGGTTCGGCTTGATTTCGTCAAACGCTTCGATCAAGTACGCCTGCGTTTCGATGGGTGTTTGATACCAGTACAAACCGCTCTGGTTATCCGGCCAGTACATCCCCATCTCCTCCGATTTTCGCGCCCGTTCATTTAATGACTTAAGAATATCGGTTGCCGTTTTCTCATCGCCAAGCCGGTGCAACGCCATTGCCGAGAGAGCCTGTCCCTGCAAACTTTGCTTCGGCCAGCCGTCAGCGATGCGTTGTTTCAGGTAGGCTAAAACAGATTTATCAAGTGGCGTATCCAAATAAAAACTGCGGGCGTACAGGTATTGCGTTGCCGAAAAATCCCACATACCAGCGACTTTAGCCTTTTTTTGTATCTCAACCCATTGCTTCATCTGGGCATCGACATAGCGAATGGCGTTGGTTTGCATGTCACTCAATTTAGCCTGCACATCGGCAGAAAACGGAACGGCCCCGGCAGAACGGCCCAATTTCTGCAAATGCCCAAATCCACCCAGAATATGCAGCGTCATCGGTAAATTCGGTTCCATGCCACCAAACCATTGAAAACCACCGCTCGCGGTTTGCAACTGCCGGAGTTTTTCAAATGCCTGAACTTGCTCGGCTTCCACCCGGTTCGCATCCAGAAGCTGACCCAATTTAGCCTGCCGCTCTGCTTCGGAACGGGCATCGGCCAGCCAGGGTGAATTTTCCAATGTGATGGCTTTCAACTCCTCATTCGACTGGAGCGGACTGCGCGGGGGCGTTTTCTGCCATTCGGCAATGACCTGTTTGAAAGCTGGTTTACTATTGACAATATAAGCCGCTAAACTGTTGGCATACAGCCGACTAAACAATTGCTCGGCACATTCGTAGCGGTACTCCATCAGATACGGCAGCGACTGGAGTGCATACCAGGCGGGGTTGCTGGTCACCTCCACCGTTAGTCGCTCATGCTGTGCGGGCAGTTCGGGGTTCAGGTTCGTGAGTTCAGTAAGCCGGAATTCTTTCTTGTCTTTCCCATTTACCCAAAACGGTTTGGTATCCGTTATGAGCGTCCGGTTGGGCAAGACGGGCACGGTGAACTCTTCGCCATCCGTAAAATTACCCGACTGAGCCGTCAGGCGGCAGGTTACGGTTTCCAGACCAGCCGGGATAACCAGCGTCCAGCCAACCACCTGCCCCTGCCCGGCAGCCACCATAACAGACGACTGTAAATTGGCTTTTATTAGTTTCTGGTTGATTGGTTCGCCCGTTAAGGCATCCATCAGGGCAAGGCTTGCCAATACCGGCAACGATTTGTCGGTCAGGTTGTTGATGCGGGCTGTGAGCCGGATGGTATCGCCTTCACGCAGAAAACGGGGTGCGTTGGCCGTAATCATCAGTTCTTTCTGCGTGATGATTTCCCGTTCCAGCGTACCGGTTTTCAAGTCTTTCGTGTGGGCGAACGTTAGCAGCCGCCAGCGCGTAGTGCTCTCCGGCATTGTGAATTTCAGCACCGCCCTCCCCTGCTCATCGGTTTTGAGTTGCGGCAGGAAAAACGCCGTTTCGTTGAAATTCCGGCGGGGATTAATGACGGGCGATAAATCGGGTTTGGACCCTTTCGTTGCATTTGATGCTTTATTTTCTCCGTATCCTACCGTTACAACTTCGTTTAGGGCTGCTTCTGAAGCAAACCCATCCTGCATAGGCGCGGCAGCAACCGCCCCGCCAATTGCCATTTTTGAGACGGCACCCGTCACTTCCCGTCTGCTATAGCCTTGTAATCTGATGATTACTCCCCCGTTCTCTATAGCTAACTGGTCATATTTACGTAAGGTCACAGCCGGTCCGGGGCGGTACGTATAAAACAGCGCGTTGCTCATATGCCCACTGAAACTTTCCGATTGCCAGCCGTAAAACATCGGTGAATAAGCCTGATAAACGTCTGTTGGCCAGTCGAGTTGGCCGAACGCATCCAGCGACGCATCGTAAAGCGTGGCAACTAATTCGGCCGGATTTTTGTCGAGACCACCAATGGTCAGCGTCCATTCTTCGCGTTCGCCGGGTTTGAGTTTCGTACGAAATGTTTTGGTTTCAATCGTGAGTTGCTTGTTGGTGAATGGCACCGTAATACCCTGCGATTTCTGATAGAGCCGCCCATTCTGCACCATCGCAAAATGCACAGCAAAACCACCGCGTTGCTTTTCGGTTACGGGCAAGGTCACGCGCCGGGGCTTGCCACTGGTTTTGAGCCACTCCTGCCGAACAATTTTTCCATTCTCTTCAACCATCATCAACATCCAGCCGGGCAGGCTATTTCCTACATAGAAAACTGCTTCTTCGCCCGGTTCGGCAATAGCTTTGCGTATCTGTACCCAGTTGTCGGGGCGGGCCGAAGCCGTTGGCTGTTTATCATTCACAACCGCGAAAAACGTTTGCTCTTTCGCGGTTTCGCCCGTCGAGTCCGTTACGGTTAGTTCGGCCACATATTCGCCGGGCGTATACCGGCTGATGTCAGGTTTAATGAGCGAATCCACGCCGGACGAATCGACACGCGTTTTAATGGCTGTTTGCTGTACCAGTTCGCCTTTGGGCCACGAACGCGGGTCATTTTCATTGGCGTATAAATCCGTTGGAAACAATTTCCCGAACTCATCCCGGCTCAAAAACTGGCGGTCGGGCCGACTCCATAACCGGTTACGCAACGGACGGGCGGGCGGCTGCAACCGATAAACCGACAATTTGCCCGTTGCCGAAACTTTCTCGCCCGCCTGATTCGTAACTCGTATTGGAAACGGAGCGGGTGTATCGACGTCTACCTGGGCCGGAATAGCCAGCGTAAGTTGCAGAGCCGAGTACCCGATGCGGAGCGTTTGGGTGGTACTACGCGTTTCGCCCGCGCGGTCGGTTACGTCAATCGTTACCTCGAAATCAAAAATGGTATTTTCCTCTCGGGACTTTTCGCGGTCGGGCGTGGCCGTGAACGACACGCTGACATTTCCCTGCGCGTCGGTTTGGGCGATTCCGCTGGCAATTTCTGCCTGATTATTCGCTCGTGGCCCACCGCCCCGATACCACCAGTCCCAGCGGGGGCGGAGTTTGCGCATCACCCGATAACGCACATCGGCCCCATCGACAACCGCGCCCGAAAACGTTTTGGCTTCGGCAGTCAGGCTAACGGTCTGCCCTAATTTGAACGCCTGCCGAATGGATTTGGCTTTAACCTCGAACGTCGGCCGTTTGTACTCTTCTACCCGTATGCTGAAACCGCCAAAAGGCGTTTGCAGCGTCATGAGACCGGTTAAACGCCCGACGGGAGCCGTAAAATTAGCCGTGAACGTACCGAACTCATTGGTTCTCATCGTCTGCTTCCCAACTTGTTCGCCGTTCTGATCCAGCAATTCGATGTCAACCGTACGCCCGGCGGCAACAGCAAACTGATTCGTTTTGCCTTCATATAGAAGCCCTTTCACGTAAATTGGCTGACCCGGCCGGTAAATGGCCCGGTCGGTGAACAGTTTTGCGTAAGTCTGGCTTTGCTCATCAGGCTGACCCTCAGCGTTGCCATAAACATACTGCGGCTGAGTGAGAAGTGTATCCGTTCCAGAACTAATCAAATAGTAAAAATTACGCTGTTGAGGCATCGCTTTCGGCACAATCTCTACCCGGCCGTCGGCATTCGTTTTCGATGAATTCCGGCCTTTGATGGGCACCAGCGTTGTTTCGCCAACAACCGCAACGTCTGCATTTTTTACCGGCTCACCCGTTAACCGATTGGTCACGAACAGCGTTTGTGTCGGCTGGTTGTTTCCCCGAAGGATATACCCAAGTGCCGAAACAGAAAACGTTGCGAATTGCACCGTCTCCATTTTCTCCCGAAAAGCATTTTCCGTCGTAGCCAGCACAACGTAATGACCGAGCGGCAAACCAGCTATTGGTATTTCGACCGAGTGATTATTCAGGTCGCCATCATCCGGCAGAGTCACCTTATTTTCGGCTACTTTGGAGCGTTTTAGCCATTTATCGTACAGTTTTTTTCGCTCGTCTTCACTCCGAAATGCGTTGGCGTAGGTCTGCATCTCTAATGTGCTCAGCTTAACAATGCGATAAGCTAATCTACTGACATTCTGATAATTAATCAATGCCCGAAACGGCTGACCCGGCATATTTACGGCTTCGACCTGCACCGAAAAGGTTGATGTCAGCAACTGATTCAATAACGGGGCCACCTGTCTTCCCGCTATCGTTTTGGGAAAGCGGTTCACCAAATCCCGGCAGATATCAGCAGCCTGTTTTCGGTTCCAGCGTGTTGCATTATCCTGTTCCGATGGCCCGTTCCCGTCTTCATCGACCGGGCGAATCTGGTTGCCACTACTGGCCAGAAATTGGGCTAACTGGTAGGCATAAACCGCTTCGTTTGAGGTGTTTTTGTACTGAACAATCTGTTTTTCAAGGCTTTGCCGATAGAGCGTGTCTTTCGTTGGCGCGGTGCTATGCTGGTGCACAAAGGCCAGCCGTAATGCATCGACATCGGCGAGGGCATCGGGGTTTGCGTCTGCTAAATGGAACGTTATCAGTTGCTGAAACAACCGCAAGGCCTGAAACCGGCCCGACAGCGAATCCCGGCTTTCGATGGGTAGTTTGGCAAATACGTCCGGCCCGGCGAGGTAATCCGGCTGGTCGAGTTCAAATCGAAAAACGGGCTTCAGCAAGTCGGGTTCGGTGTTCTGGAAGAATTCGATGGCCCGGTGAGCAAGCAAATCGTAAAGCATTGGCCGAAGCGGACGAGCATCGGCGTCGCCTTTGGTCACGAGTGCTTCATAAGTCGCAACGGGTGTTTTTTGCAGGCTATTTTTCTCCTGAACAGACGCCAAAAACGCCGTTGTTACTGCATCGACCAATTGATGAGCATCCCAGGTTGTAAAATCTGCCGTTGAGTCGGCTGGCTTCGGTAAGTTACCGGGAGCGGGGTTTACGGCACCCTTCCCGGTCATACCCCGGCCTACCGTCGTTCGGTTATAGAACTTGTACCGATTTTGCTGAAAATACTGCCAATACGCATCGGCCAGCACGGATTGGATCACCGACCGGGCGGGTTCGGGCGTGTCGACGACATCGGCCCGAAGCGAGTAAATCAGTTCTTTGTACCCCTGTTCGTCCGAATAATTGCGAAACGTCATCCGGTACATAGCCGCTTTCGCTACCTGGGGGTAATTTCGGGCGGCTTTGGCTTCTTTATAAATCCGGTTCGCTATCTCCAGGGCCGACTGTGGTAACCCCTTTTTTGCTAATGAGTCAGCGCGTTTCCAGTCGCGGGTGTAGTTGGATGGCGGACGGTTTTGGGCCGACGCAGCCATAGCAATGAGTATAAAAAAAACAGACAGATACGAATGCATAGTTGGTGGTTGCGAACGGTTGTTGGGATGGATGCAGATACTGGTCTTTTTCCACAACGTTCGTTGCTATGACTCCGGTTTAGCCGAAAGGGTTTAATCTGTTAGGACTATCGCGAAAAGCCGTGCCACGGTTCTGTTGAACGTACTTGGAAACCGTGGCACGGCTTTTCGCGATAGTCCTGACCGTTTCTGCTGTATCTTTAATCCGGTCTAACCCGTCAATCCCTAACGCTATGCCCTCCATTCTCCTGCTGTTCGTTTACCTTTTTTCTTTTACCGCACCGCCTAATCCCGCAAAAACCTATCCGGTCGGGCAGATTAAAACCAGTATGGGCGAGGTATTATTCTGGCTGTATGATGAAACGCCGACGCACAAAGCCAGCTTTATCAAACTCGCCAACGAAGCGTATTGGGACACCCTGACGTTTAACCGGGTCATTAACAATTTTGTGGCGCAGGGCGGCTGCCCCGATACGCCAGCCGGTTTTGCTGACTCACCTTACTTGCTGAAGCCGGAATTCAACCCGGCTATAAAGCACGTTTATGGAGCGGTAGGAGCCGGTCGTGATAACAATAAAGACAAACTGTCTGCCGGTTGTCAGTTTTACATCGTGCAGAATAAAGCCGGCCTTGCCCGTCTCGACAATAATTACACCGTATTCGGGCAGGTATTCAAAGGCATGGACGTTATCGACGCCATTGTTGCCGTCAAAACCGACTCGACAAACACGCCACTTTCGCCAATCAGGCTCGATGTTAACGTAGTGAATTTGACCGCTTCGGAGTTGAAAAAGCTGGGTTATTCGGTTAAGTAAAAGGTTTTATTAAACACAGAGTTGTTCGGCGAAGTATTCACTTCGTCGGTGCGTTATCCGGTCTCTAACCGGTAGTGAACAGCAATACCGGTCAGAGACCGGATAACACCCGAACATAGTTAAAACTATGCTCAACGGGCCCGCAATGGCGGGAACAAAGAATAATAAAAATACCCTGTGTTCTCGCTGTCTCTATGTTTAAACAAACCTCACTGTTTCAACAAAAACGCCGTTAAATCAGCGAGTTGCTGGTTGTTGAGTCCCATTGCCGTTGGGTCGGGCATGAGGCTCGTTTTGTACTGACGACGCGAAAAAACCTCATTGGTTGGAATGGTGTGCTTTGGCCCCTTTATGCCTTTTATAACGACCGACTGCTCCCCATCGCTGACCAGAAATCCGTAATACGTCTGTCCTTTTTTAGTCGTAATTAGCCAGGGTTCGTAGCCAAATGCAATGCCCGCGCTGGGGTGAATGATGGCGTCTAACAGGCCGTTTTTGTCAAATTTCTGGTGAATCTGGGTTAACTCCGGCCCAACATCTGCTCCCTGCTCTCCGTATTTGTGGCAGGTTGCGCAGTTGGTTTTGAAGAGCGTTCGCCCCATACTTTTATCACCGGTCAGCATGGCGATTCGTGCAACTTCCGGGTCAGAACTGCCGCCTGTTGACGACTCTGTCGCCTTTACCGGAACGGTTTCGGGCGTTGCCGATTGACTGCGGGTTTCCATTGCGGGAGCGGTTTGGGTTACTACGGTCGGTGCGTCTGGTTTAGCGGAGAAATAATCTTTCGCCATTGTCCGAACGCTTTGGTCCGGGTTTCTCAGCAGCGTGTATGTTACCGCTTTTATTAACTTGTCCGACAGCTTTTTATCAGCCGCCAGCCCAACCAGAATCTTGCCGCCTTCGGGGTCGTGGGCCATCTCCAACGCGACTTTCCGTTTTTCAGCGTCGGTTTTGTATTCATCCAGGAGTATTTGCCGGTTCGCCAGCATTTTCTGCTCTACGGCCGAAACGGTTGTCGGCATTACGTCTTCCCAGTTCAGGAGCGTAGCCCAGTCATTACCGCGCCGGAAGCCCATCCAATACAGTGCCTGATCGGCTACGGATTTATCGTCCGATTTCGACAACTCGACCATCGCTTTGGCGGCTTGCTGGGTTTTAATGAACCCGATCGCAACAATAGCCTGTTGCCGGGCTGCGGTTGCCAGCGATGGATTGTCGGCCCGTTTTTTCAGCATCGGCACCGCCGAGGGTGGGTGCAGTTCCCAAACGAGGTTAGCCGTTTTCTGATCCCATTGGGCCGGATCTTCGGGCATCGCCTGGCGCATGTCGGCAAACAGGCTCTCCTCTTTTCCATCAGCCGCCTGACCGAGTGCGTTCAAATACCATCGGTCCTGTCCGTCATAACCTTTCACTAATTTCATCAGAATATACCGGCAATCGTCAAAGGGAACATCCCGCAGCGCAATGGCAACTTCGCGCCGAACGGCCGCACTTTTGTCGGTAGACAAGTTACCCAATAGCGGCAATAAAGCCCGTTGAGACGCCGTAAGAGCCGGATTCGATTTGGAATTTGTCGGGGTAATGCTCCGCAATGCCCGCAATGCCGCTACCCGAACCGGTGCATCGTTGGCTTTGAGCAATCGCTCAACCTCAAACTGTCCCTCGGCACCAAGCTGGGCCAGCAGGAAAATAGCCCGCGCCCGGTGGTATGGGTTTGATGATGCCAGCAGCGCCATGACCGGCTCAACAACAGCTTCGCCCTGCTCAGCCAGAGCCTCGAAACCGAGCGTTCTAACGTTTACCGCCGGGCTGAGCAGCGCGGCAATTTGCCCCTGCGTTGTGCGTAAGTCAATTTTGGGTGCTTTCAGATTCTTTCCTTTGGGCGTAATGCGGTAAATACGTCCGTAGCCTTTGTGGTCCTGCATTTGGTGACCGCCCACTACAGGGTCATACCAGTCGGCAATGTAAATGGCCCCATCGGTGCCAACCGCTACGTCGCTGGGCCTGAACCACTTGCGGGTATCGTTTGTCACAGCGTCCCATTTATAATTGGCATCTACATGCGGAAAGGTACTGATAAGGTCGGTGCGCGGCAGCTTAAACCCGGCACCGGACGGTTCGGGCTTATAGCCGAAAATTACGTTCCGACCCGCTTCGGCACTGAGCAGCATCCCCCGGTATTCCGGGCCAAGTTCGTCACCTTCATACATGACCATGCCCGTTGGCGATCCTGCACCCGTAATATCACCGGCAGGCATAACGCCGGGGTCTTCCTGATGCCAGTGGGCTACCGGAATGGGTTGACCAGGCCGTTGGTCGCCCTGCCAGTAGCGGGTTCCGTCGCTGCTGAAATACCCGGCGTTTGCGCCTTCCATCAAAAAACTCGTACGGCAGGCCACCACCTGATCGTCGTTGTCGTTTTGCCACATATTGCCGTACGAATCAAGCGCGGTTTCGTAGTTGTTGCGGAAATTATGAGCCATCACCTTCAGGTCGGACCCGTCAGGGTTGATACGCAGGGCCATGCCGCCCGTCCAAACGCGCCCATCGTCGCTTACCTGATTGCCGTGATTAATTTTGTTGTAGGGTGTGCCGCCTACGTATAAACTCCCCGACCGAAGCGTCCAGCCATCTTTGTCGGTCACCATGTGCGGCCCCGCATTGCCCGTGTTAAAATAGTATTTACCATCGGGGCCAGCCACAACGGCATGGAGGGAATGGTCGTGATCCAGACCGCCAAACCCCGTGAGCATAATCTCCTTTTTATCGGGTTTGTCGTCGCCGTTTTCGTCGGTATATACCACTACGTTAGGCGAACACGACACGATTACGCGGTTGCCAATAACGGCAATGCCGAGGGGCGACACCAAATCCGGGTCGGTCACAAATACCTTGCTGGCATCGGCTTTTCCATCGCCGTTTGTATCTTCCAGAATAACGATCCGTTCGCCCTCCGGGTGATCCAGCCGGGCATCAGCTTTGTTGTTAAATTTCCGGTAGTTAACCGCTTCCGTAATCCATACGCGCCCTTTCGCGTCGATGTCCATATTGGTTGGATTATAGAACATTGGTGCTTCGGCCCAAAGTGTTGCTTCGAGATTATCGGGCAGATAAAGCATACTGGAATCCGCCCCAACGACAAGGCTGTGCTGCCGGGTTGGCTCGATACCGGGCGACGGAGCAGTCAGGTAAGCGGTCGGATTGACCGTTTGTCCCGACAGGTATAAAAACCCAATCGTTGATAGAATGAGTGGGAGCGGAGATATAGACAAATAGCTGATTTTCATAAGTTTGACGGATTCATATAAATACTGACCGTACAGTTTTGTTGTTTTCAATATAACTTTCCAGCATTGGTTTTCCGGTCGGAACGGCCCCTTCCAGTTGCAGCCATCCCGCGTAGCCGATGTCATCCAACGCCTGCCGGACTTTCGCCAAATCGACCTTGCCCTGACCCAGCAGTGTACCATTTTCTTTCAAATGAACTTCGCAAATCCGGTCGCGGCCCAACGTGCGAATTTCCTTAAAAATATCATAGCCTCTGTCCGACGAGTTGCAAACGTCATAATACACTTTTACGGCTCGCGAACCAACGGCATCCAGAATAGCCATGTGCTCGGCCGCCGACAGCCACGACTCGATGCCTAAAATCACCCCGGCTTTCTCTGCTTTCGGGGCTACGGCTTTCAGTCGTTCAATGACAACTTTGGTGCCCTGCGGGTCATTCCTTAAATCATTTTCTGAGAAGAAAGCCAGCAGCACGTTTTTTACCCCGAGGGCTTTGGCTACATCAACACTATCCTGCACCCAGACTTCAGCGCGTGGGTCCGATTTATACGGAATCTGATTTAGCAACCCAATGGCCAGCCCGCCAATCTGAACACCGGACTGACGCGCAGCCTCTTTTACGAGCTGCTGCATCGCCGGTTTTCTCAAATGGTCGTGATCGGCTGCCGTATTCAGGCTCACCTGCACGCCATCGAGGCCGATTTTCTTTGCGGTTTCAAACGATTTTATATCGCCCGCCGGACCGATAGACCAGTCGCAGGCACCAATGCTGAATCGGCTTTTCGCTGGCTTTATGGCCGGGAAAGCCGGATAGGTCAGAGCGGTCAATCCGGCTCCCAATGAGTATTTAAGTGCATCACGACGGTTCATACAGGCCTGTCAACGGTTTATCAAAGATACATAGCTATGAAATATCCACGCCAACTATCTTAGTTGTATGTAATCATGGAAGCTGTTTTTAAACTTTTCAAGATAGCTACTGAACCGATGCTTTTTGTCATTCCGACCGTAGGGAGGAATCTCAACGTTGGTCTTAGTCAAGTTTGAGATTCCTCCCTACGGTCGGAATGACAAAAAACCCACTCTGTCTTGACCGATAATAGAAAGTTTAAACAGCCTTATGGTTAGCAGAAAGTCCTACCTAATACGAAAAAGAAAAAAATTTTACGCCGTTCCAACCGTTTGTTCTCAGATGAGGTCATTGGATTGTCAACGTTGCTATGCAGGATGAATACGCATTAGTCGAAGGGTGCCGACGGCAAGACCGAATTGTTCAGCGACAGCTTTATGAGCGGTTTGCCGGGAAGCTCTTTGTCGTTTGCAAACGATATATACATGACCCCGACGAAGCGGAAGACGTTTTGCAGGATGCCTTTGTGAAAATTTATCGGCATATCGATTCGTTTCGGTTCGAGTGCCCGCTGGAAGCGTGGCTGAAACGGGTGGTGATCAATACCGCGCTGAAAGCCATCCGCAAACAGAAGCCGTGGGAACATACTGCCGATATTCAGGAACTGGCTCCGGTGTTGCCCCAGGCCGATGAGAGTCTGCCAGCGTTGAATTACCAGTACCTGCTTAACTTGGTTCAAGAATTGCCCCCCGGTTGCCGGGCGGTCTTTAATCTATACGCTATCGAAGGGTACAATCATCCCGAAATTGCGGACTTACTCGACATTGCGGAAGGAACCTCTAAATCGCAGTATGCGCGTGCACGAGGCCTGTTACAGCAAAAACTACAATCAGACAAACGGCTGGCTAACGGACGCCCCGCCGAAGGCCGCCCTCTTTGAACAACAGGAACGAAATGGACGAATTAGAAAAAAACTTACCGGACGATTTTTGGCGTAAGGCGTTTGAGGAAGCCGCCGAAACGCCACCGCCCCGCGTGTGGAATACCATCGAGCGACGGTTAGACGAATCGGACGGGCCGAAGGTTCTACCCCTTTGGGGAACGGGATTAGTCTCGTCGCGGCCGCTTATGTGGGCAACAGGGCTGGCGGCTGCGGTAGCGTTGCTGCTGGTGGGCTGGTGGGCAATCCATACGCAACCGGCAACTCAGCCGGTTGCACATCAGTCTGTTGTCCAAAAATCGTCGGCTGGCAACGCCGACCGCGTGGTCGCTTCCCGGCCTGCCCCGTCAATAAATGCTACTACAGCCACAACCCGATCAGCCGGGCAAACGGAGAATAGTCCGTCAACAAAATCCATTCCGGCCGGAAAGTCATTGCCAACGGAAGGTGATTTGGTGGCATCAGCGCATCGGCAAGTGCAGCCGCGTCTGGAAACTTCGGCTGATGTAATGGCTCAACCAACGATGAAAGGCACTGAAAATACACGCATTGTGCCACAACCGAACGTATCCTCGCGATCATCTTCGTTGGCGGCTTCATCTGTTCAGGAGTCGGGAGCGCAGAGCCGCATGGCCGCTGTGGCGTATGCATCGGTGCCTGACGTAGAGACCAGCGCGTTCAGTAAAAATGTGGCCGTAGCCTATGAGCAACTCCGTGGGAAGCCAATGCGATTACGCAAACTGCCTGCTATTCAACGTATTGTCTGGGTTCGGCCAGCCGACATAGGGACAGAACCAGCCGTAGCAAAGATAAAAACCAAAACGCGGGATATGTGGGCGTCGGTCAGTATGATGCCGGGTGCGTTCGATCCGTCGGTAGCAGTTCGCTCCGTTCAGCCATCGGTTTCAAACTCGTTTAACAATACCGCAACTGCGTTGTCGAACACCTCCGGTCAATCGTCATCGGTGAACAGCCGGGCAAATTTCTCGGTCGCGTTTCAGGCAGGGGCCGGTGTTCAGGTAACGGATCGCTGGTCGGTAGAGTCGGGGGTTGGGTATTTATCGGGCCGGTCAACGGTCGAAACACCGAGTCAGCAGCCGTTGGCATCGATTCAGATGGATATTATCGCAAACCGGAATACAGGTGGGAACAACACACTCTATACGGATGCCCTGCGAAACAGTATACAGACTGGCAAAGCCGCTGCGAGTGGCGTACAAAACAGTTATACGACATCGGCCACGATGGGGTATCGAAGTCAGGCATACAGCAGTCAGCAGTCACTAACCAATGATTATCAGTTTGTGCAGGTTCCGGTTCAGGTAGGCTATCAACTTCGTACGCGTAAACGGCTGAGTATGGCGGTATTAGGCGGATTGCTTACCAACATTTTTGTCCGGAATACAGTTGGTAATGAGTTGGTTGTAACGGCCAAAGATGGCGTGTATCGGCCAGTATCGTTAGCGGCCATTATGGGTGCCCGGTTCCGGTATCGTCCGTCGAATCGGTGGTCGGCGTCGCTGGCAGGCGTTTATCAGCCCTCGCTGGAGTCAGCAACCAAATCTGACGCGCAGGTAGAAAGTCGGCCTACGTCGGCGGGAATGAGTTTCGGTGTTGATTATCATTTTTAATCGTAACTTCTCATGAAAACGACGGTTGTTTTCCTGTTGCTCCTGGTGACGCTGGGGCGTTGTACCCAGAAAAACGCCGTACCCGCAGACGTACCGTCTGATGCGCTTATCATTCGTACCGGCACTTCGTTTGGTTTTTGTGTCGGTTATTGCCAGAAAGAGTACGTTTTTAACGAAACGGTTGTTACGCTTACGCAAACCAGCCGTTCGCCAACGCAATCGGTTAAAACCTGCCAGACTGCACTTAGTCAGTCCGATTGGAATGCGTTGAAAGCAGCCGCGAACGTTACGCTGTTCAGCAAGCAACCCGAAAGGCTGGGTTGCCCCGACTGCGCCGATGGTGGTGCCGAGTTTATTGAGCTACAAACCGGCGACCAGAAACACCGTGTTACGTTTGAGTTCGGCAAAACGATTCCGGGCTTCGAGCCTTTGGTGGATGCCCTGCGCAACCAGCGAAATCTGTTTACCGAATGCAAGTAACGAATCGACTTTCCGTTTTATTCCTTCCTTACTATCATGAAAACGACCCTATTTTCAACATTAACGGCTGTTACGACGGGGGTTTTGCTAACGGCTATTGGCTGCAACTCATCATCGGTTACGCCTGCGCCCGGCACCAGCACAGCCAGTGAGCTGCGCGTTTCGGCTCCGTTTGCCAACCAAACGACTCAGTTCGCCTTTGATCTGGCCAAACAGGTGAGTGCGCAGGAAGGGCAGGCGAAGAACGTATTTATTTCGCCCCTGAGTCTGCATATTGCGCTCGGTATGCTGCTTAACGGAGCCAATGGACAAACGGCGCAGGAGATTCAAAAAACACTGAAATTAGACGCCCAAACGCTGGCCGAAGCGAATCAGACCTATCAGAATCTAATGGAAAACCTGCCGGGTGTTGATCCGGCGGTTACGTTGACGCTGGCAAATTCGGTTTGGTATCGAAATACGTTTCAGGTCGAAACGCCCTATCAGGATGTTCTGAAGCAAACATTTAAAGCCGACATTTCGGCGCAGGACTTTACCGATGCCGCAACGGTCGGGAAGATAAATAGCTGGGCGAGTGAGAAGACCAAAGGGAAAATTACGAAAGTGATCGACCAGATTCAGCCCGATAACGTCATGTTCTTACTGAACGCGCTGTATTTCAAAGGCGACTGGAAAACGCAGTTCGACCCGGCAAAAACCATCGACGCGCCCTTTAAACTGGCATCGGGTGGTACGGTGAATGTACGCATGATGCGGCTGAATATCCCGCTTCGCCGGACGTTTACGGCTGACTATGCGGCCTTTGAATTGCCCTACGGGTCCGATAAATACGCGATGACATTGCTATTACCGTCAGAAAACGCAACCACAGAGACGTTGCTGGCGTCGCTGAACGAAGCGGCATGGAGTCAGATGCAGCAGAACATGACAGCCGGAAAAACGGACATTGGCCTACCGAAATTCACACTGAACTACGAGATTAATCTCAACAAGGTGTTAAGCACAATGGGTATGCCAACCGCCTTTACGGATGGGGCCGACTTCACGAAAATGAACGCGAAGGGAGGGTTGATGCTCAGTTTCGTGAAACAGAACACGTTTGTTGCTGTCGATGAAAAAGGTACGGAAGCAGCCGCCGTAACGGCAACCGGCGTTTCGACAACCTCCTATCAGGAACCAACGCTTCTCGACCGACCTTTTGTCTTTGTCATCCACGAAAAAACATCGGGAACGGTCCTTTTCGTGGGTAAAATTGACGACCCAACAAAAACGAATTTATGAAGCGTACGACAATAGCCGTCTTTATTTCCCTGTTGTTGTCATTGACCCGTTGCGGCAGCAAAGAAGTAGTTTTAGCTCCGCAGATCACGAGTTTGATTGGAACGTGGCGGCTGGTCGAACCCGATTCTTCCTTCGCCGTAACCCTTGTGTTTGCGTACGACACGGCCAATCCACCGCATGATGTTACGCCGTTTCTGTCCAGCGGAAAATCGCCGATTAATGACTATACGCTGCGTTTATTTGCTACGATAGATGGGATGATGTCGGCGGATGACCTGAGTAGTACAAAACGGGGCGGCACAACCGAAGCCATGAACGTTGAGCAAACGTATTATAAAAACCTGAGAGCCGTTGCCCGCTACGAACTGGCCAGCAACCGGCTTCGGCTGTATCACGGTGGCGATTTGCCGCGTGTACTGGTCTATGAAAAAGTGAAATAACCCAATACCAACGAGAATAGAATTGCCCTTTTTGTGTAAGACCATATTGCCCGGCCGTAATCAGGACAGCCGGGCAATTTTATTTTCGTCCGTTTACAACCCATCAGGAATCGAAAGAATCCTTTGGGTATCCTGAACCAATATTGCCTATGAAAACCAACCGTTTACTCCTACTCGTATTGCCCCTTCTGTACCTGACGGGCTGCACCGACAATTGTGAGCAGGTCAGAACATTCCGCAAATACACGCCCGTTCAGATTTCGATAGCCGATCTGCGAAAGGCCGTTTCGTCAGGTGCGCCACAGCCCTTAGTTGAGCCGGGAAAACTCTATGTGAAAGACCAGTATCTGTTTATCGTAGAGGTAAAAAAAGGCATTCATGTTTTTGATAACAGCAATCCGTCAAGTCCGAAAGCCATTTCCTTTTTACCCATTCCCGGTAATGTCGACATAGCCGTTCGCGACAATATTTTATACGCCGACAGCTATATTGACCTGATCGCGCTGGACATCAGCAACCCGGCCGTTATTACGGAAGTGAGCCGTACCGAAACGGGCTTTCAGAACGGTCAGGTGGGGCGCATGTACTGGTCGTATGATGCGGTAAATCAGAAAGTGAATGACCAGCGCGAAGAAATTGCCACGGAAACCATCAAAACGGACTGCGAAGGGACGTTTAACTTTCTGCCGTATTTAGTACCGATTACCTGGTTTGGCCGGTATTATGAAAGTTATGCGTTTAATGATCTCTCGTCCAGCAGTTTTAAGAGTCAAAACGGGCCGACAACACCAACCACCGGCACGGGTGGCTCTATGGCCCGGTTTGCCATTGCAGACAATCAGCTTTACGTTGTCAATAATTACACGCTTCAACTCTTCGACATCAGCGATCCGGCCAAACCGGCGAAGGGAAAATCAGCGAACCTGGGCTGGAATGTCGAAACAATTTTTCCGTATCGAAACAGTCTTTTCATCGGCACAACAACCGGGTTATATATCTACGACGTTGCGAAGCCAGCGGAACCGAAACAGCTTTCTGCGTTCTCACATGTCCGGTCCTGCGATCCGGTTGTGGTGCATGAGAACTATGCCTACGTAACCCTGCGCGGCACAAGCACCTGTGGCGTGCCCGGTACGCAGGATGTGCTGGACGTCATTGATATCAGCAACCTGTCGGCGCCGAGGGTAGCGAAATCCTACCCGCTCGAAACACCGTATGGGCTTGGCATCGACTACCCAACCCTGTTCGTCTGTCAGGGAAATAAAGGCTTAAGCGTCTTTGATGCATCGAACCCGCTTGACCTGAAAGCCCGCCAAACCTTCGCCAACGTGAACGCGTTCGACGTGATTCCGTTCTCGAAAACGCTGCTGACTATTGGCAAAGATGGCCTGTATCAATACGATTACTCGAACCCCGATAATCTGCGTTTACTGAGCAAAATTTCCGCGCAGCAGCCGTACTAACTCCTTCTCCCCAAATCCGTATGAAACGACTTTATACAGTTCTGCTCTTTTTTCTGGTGAGTCTGTTTGCGCACGGGCAAACGGAGCCGACTAAACAGAGCCGGTGGCAAACGACGGTTCAAATGGGGATACAGGCGGGCCGTGTTCAACCCGATCAGCCGACGTATCCCAACTATGGATATGGTTATTACACCAACTACTATAATTTATACCCACAAAGGCCTACTGGTAACCGAATAGGTTTAACTATTCATGCGTTTTCGGGTTATAGAGTACGATCTCGTCTGACAGCGGGTTTGGCTACCGGCGTCGATTACTATAATAACTCGGCATTTATACCCGTAGCAGCCGCCATTCAGGGCGACATTGGTAAGCAAACGAAGCGGATTACACCGTTTTATAGTCTGGAAAGTGGTTATGCGTTTCGGGGACCAAATCCGCATGATAAGGAGTTGAAAGGCGGGTGGTTATGGAGTCCGGGCGTTGGCCTTCGCATAAACAAAGGCAATGGAACCGGATTCCTGATTAGTGCCGGTTACAAACACCAGCGAGCGAGACAGGAAGCCGCCGTTGATGGCGTTCAGGTACTGTCGCAGGTGGAGTATCGGTCGTATAACCGGCTTTATTTCAGAATGGGATTTAGTTTTTAAGTACATCAATTCACACTCAACACGTCATGAAAAAATACATCACGGGTTTCATCGGCATCGCGCTCTTTGTAGCAGGCTATCATTACGTTCATCGCCACGCTGAATACATTTCGACAAAAAATAAAACAACTACGGATGCCTTTACGACTAATTCGGAAAGACAACCGCTAAAATTACCCCCCATTTTCGCGTTTCGGCTGAGCAAGCCATTTACCGCTTCCGGTAATACGACTTTTTAAGTTGTGTGTTGACATGGCAATAATTTATTACTGAAACTGTTTAACTTTCTATTTTTTCCGTAAAACGATTGGGCTTATTTGTCATTCCGAGGAACGAGGAATCTCAAGCTTGACTGTTATGGAGCTTGAGATTCCTCGTTCCTCGGAATGACAAATAAGCCCAATCGTTTTGTTACATTTTCAGAAAGGTCACATAGACTTACAACAAAAAGACCCACCTGAATGCTCAAGTGGGTCTTTTTGTGTTTATGTATGCCAAACTATTACGCCATAGCAAACTTGCTCTGGTTGCGTTTCCGCTCGTTCTCGTCTAAGTAAATCTTGCGAATCCGCATTGATTTAGGCGTTACTTCGAGGTATTCATCCTTCTGGATATATTCCATCGACTCTTCAAGCGAGAACGAAATTTTCGGCGCAATCCGAACGTTGGTATCCGAACCCGAAGCCCGCATGTTGGTCAATTGCTTGGCCGTTTGCACGTTCACGACGATGTCATTCTGACGATTGTGTTCGCCAATGACCTGACCTGCATAAATTTCGTCGCCTGGCTCAACAAAGAACGAACCCCGATCCTGAAGTTTATCAATCGAATAGGCTGTAGCCTGCCCGCTGGTCATCGAAATCAGCGAACCGTTAATCCGCTCGGCAATTGGTCCTTTGTATTCCTGATATTCTTTAAACCGGTGGCTCATAACGGCCTCACCGAACGTAGCGGTCAGAACGTTGGAACGCAACCCGATCAACCCGCGCGAAGGAATTTCAAACTCAAGGTGCTGCAAGTCGCCTTTAGGCTCCATAATCAGCAATTCGCCTTTGCGCTGTGTTGCCAATTCAATGACTTTACCAGCCGTTTCTTCGGGAACGTCTACCACGAGGGTTTCGATTGGCTCCAGTTTATGGCCGTTTTCATCTTCTTTGTACAACACCTGTGGCTGACCAACTTGTAGTTCGTAGCCTTCGCGACGCATGGTTTCGATCAGAACGGACAAGTGCAAAATACCCCGGCCATAAACCAGGAAGCGGTCTTCGCTGTCGGTCGCTTCTACGCGCAGGGCCAGGTTTTTCTCGATTTCTTTGTACAGCCGGTCACGCAGGTGACGTGATGTCACAAACTTACCTTCTTTACCAAAGAACGGCGAATTGTTAATCGTGAACAGCATGTTCATTGTTGGCTCATCTACCGAAATGCGGGGCAGCCCTTCAGGGAATTCAATATCGGTAAGTGTATCGCCGATTTCAAACTCTTCCAGACCCGTTACGGCGCAGATGTCACCACAGGCAACTTCGCTCACTTTAACTTTTCCGAGACCTTCAAACGATTGAAGTTCTTTAATTTTCACTTTTTTAAACGAACCATCGCCTTTTATGAGGGCCATGTTCGCGCCTTCTTTCAGCGTTCCGCGATGTACGCGTCCGATAGCGATCCGGCCAACGAACGTCGAATAATCGAGTGAAGTGATCTGCATTTGCGGCAACCCTTCATTCATGGCTGCCGGAGCGATATTTTCTACGATGGTATCGAGCAGGTAGGTGATGTTGTCGGTTGGCGTTTTCCAATCCGGCCCCATCCAGCCCTGTTTCGACGAACCATAAACCGTTGGGAAATCCAGTTGGTCTTCGGTAGCACCGAGGTTGAACATCAGGTCGAACACCTGCTCATGCACCTCATCGGGGCGGCAGTTTTCTTTATCGACCTTATTGATAACCACAATTGGCTTCAGGCCCAGTTGAAGGGCTTTTCCTAACACGAAGCGCGTCTGTGGCATGGCACCTTCAAACGCATCGACCAGCAGGCAAACGCCGTCGGCCATTTTCAGAACGCGCTCAACTTCACCGCCGAAGTCACTGTGGCCCGGTGTGTCGATGATGTTGATTTTAACGTCTTTATAACGAACCGATACGTTTTTAGAGGTGATTGTAATACCCCGTTCCCGTTCCAGGTCGTTGTTGTCCAGAATCAGGTCGCCAAATTCCTGATTGTCCCGAAAGAGCTTGGACGCGTGAATAATCTTGTCAACCAGGGTTGTCTTGCCGTGGTCAACGTGGGCGATGATTGCTATATTGCGAATTGATTGCATACACTGTCTGAATCAGAATTTACCCGATTCCTATGATTTTCATGATTTAATAGTACTCATCTTGAACGAGTTATAAGTAATCATGAAATCATGAAAACCAAATAAACCCGGCTTAACGTCTTTCAAGCCGCAAAGGTACGAAATTTTGCGCTGAAACACAGAATTTTACAATTAAAAAGACCAAAAAAAGGCCCTTAAATGGGCCTGACTATGCTATAAATACAATTTCTTAACAATAGCTTAATGATTCGGGCATCCACAGCCATTTTTCTTCCGAAAAAGGCCGGTATTGAACAGGCCACCACGCTTGGGTTTGAATCCTTTGCGCTTGCGCCCAATCGTCGCTTTTTCTGTTTTGGCAGTTGGCGAAAAAGCCATCGTTTCGAGGGGTACTTCGATAAGTATCAACGATGCAGCCATCAGTAGCATGACTCTTGTCTTTTTCATAGCAAACTCATTTCCTGAATAACGTCAAATCAATTACTTTCGTCACGCTCCCTTCATTTTTTTGTTACATGATCCGCAACCCTGACTTTTTGATCGTTTATGGCACGCTTCGCCCCCCATTCGACAATACGTTTTCGCAGTACTTACGCCAGCGTGGCCGTTGCATTGGCGAAGGCACGTTTGCCGGTCAGGTGTTCGATATGGGCAGTTATCCAGGTGCTATTTATCAGGAAAACAGCGAGTCGCGCGTATGCGGAACCGTCTTCGACATCAGCAACCAAAAGCAGACTATTCTAACGTATCTGGATTATTATGAGGGCGTTGGCGATCAGTTCGATCAACCAACGGAATACATACGGTCGGTTGTTCCGGTACAGTTTAACGATCAGGTAGCCGATTGCTGGATCTACATTTATAATCTGTCAACCGAAGACAAGCCACTAATCGAATCAGGCGATTATGCCCTGCATATTGCCAATTGATTTTGCGGTCAGGAAATGGTTAAGCATTGTCAAGCGCTTTACCCAAAAACTGTTTAAACTTTTTGAATCTAATCGAAATTAGGCGTGTGTTTTTGTCATTCCGAGGAACGAGGAATCTCAAACTCCATAACAGTCAAACTTGAGATTCCTCGTTCCTCGGAATGACAAAAACATACTCATTTTTGAGCGTAAACCGAAAGTTTAAACGGTCTAACTATGACCATTTCCTGACTACACTTGACCTCATTCTGACCATTCCTGCCGGTATCAAAGAAGAAACGAGAAGAAAAGACAATGAGCGATTTGCCTGAGTACGGGGGCGTTTCGGGCAGCTTCAACTTTGTGTTTCTGGCTTAACTGATACCAGAAAGGCGGCAAACAGGCCGCACGGGCATTCATTCCGTCGTCGGGGCCGGTCGTGATGTAGCGCGTATCGACGCCCGCAATAGCCACCCGAATGAAGCACATCGGGCAAGGTTCGGCGGATGTGTAGAGTTTTAGCTGTTCGGTATAAATTGTGGTGCCGCCCCCGGTGAAATTACCGGTTGACTGGTATTTTTTAAATTGCGGCAGACTTTCAAATTCGGTGAGGAGGGCCATTTCTCCGTGAAGATCCGACCGGCCCGTTTGTAACTGTTGATTATACGCACCGTGCAAAATGTGGTCCTCGCTGTCTACCAGCACAGCCCCAATGCCATAACCTCCCGACAAACACCCTTTCAGTGCCTGTTCGACGGCGGCTTTCGCAAAACGATCTTCCGGGAAATCTGCGTTCGGTATGTACCCATCCAGATACGACTTTACTTTTTTGAATATAACGACTTTTGTATCGGTGGGCTGAATGCCGCACGGCAATCGTTGCAATTTTTGCATCAGCGCATCCCGGTTTGCAGGCGATTCGGAAAACTGACGGAGTGAATCGGGAAGCGTCTGCGAAAACGCGGGTAGTGTAACCAAGCTAATCAGCAAAAGGAAGGCAGGTAACAGTTGGTTTTTCATTACCAAACATAAAAAAATCCCGGTACTTATCGCACCGGGATTTTATGTTGCAGCATAGCTTCTTTATCAGCGTGGCCCACGCGAACGACCGCCACCATATCCGCCACCGTATCCACTACGGGCATTCGGGCTACCGCCATAATACCGGGGCGAAGGCGAATAATATCGGGGACGAACAACAACCGGCGGACGAACGACGACTGGCGGGCGGTAATACCCATAAGGTCGGTAACCATAGTTATTGTATCCGTAAGGCTGGGCACCATAATAACCGGGGCGGCCGTAGCCAACGCCCGTGCTTACATACGATGGGCCACAACTTGCCAGTAATACGACCAACAAACCAGCCGTAAGCAAAGGCACTAATTTTATCGTTTTCATAATCAAGTCTGTTTTCGTTTCCTAACTTGTCTATTAGACTATTCGTAACAAACTACGTTTAATGAAAACGTGAAATAAGTTGTTAAAGTTTAATTAAAAGCCCTGACTACAAATAGCAGTCAGGGCTTAATCCTATGGCATTCATTTGGAAATAATACGTGGACCGGGTCTTTAAACGGTCGCTTACGCTTTCAATTTATCTTTCAAATACGTTAAGGCCAGTTTATAAGCGTCTGCAGCGGCTTCTTTGTTGTAAATCGGGTTACTTGGATTGGCGAAACCATGCCCGGCATCGTACATTTTTACCGTCACTTTTTCGCCTGCTTTCTGCATATTCTCTTCAAACTGCTTCACCGACTCCGGCGTAATGCCTTTATCCTGACTACCGAAAAACCCCAGCACGTCGGTATTCAGCGTTTTCAATTTTTCTACATCCTGCTCGGGTCGGCCGTAATACATGACACAGCCTTTAGCCTGTTTGCCTTCCAGCAAAGCCGACTGGAGCGACAGCATTCCGCCAAAACACCAGCCAACGCTGGCAAACTCGGCTTTAGGCCCGGCGTAGGCAATGGCTCCTTTTTGAATGCTCGTAAGTCGGTCTTTGCTGGCACTCTGCATTAACTTTCCCGCTTCGGCAGGCTCGGTAGCAACCTTGCCGTCATACATGTCAACGGCCAGTACGTTTACGTCTTTCAGGTCGTTGTAGAATGTTTCTGCCTGTAATTTGATGTTGTCATTCAGCCCCCACCATTCCTGATACACCAACAGCCATTTGTTCGATGGTTTTTTCGCTTTCAGCAGGAATCCGTTGGCCGACTGACCATCGGGTGTCGAGAACTTAATCATTTCGCCCGCGCCCATGTAGGTGAAGGGTAGGGGAGCCTCGTGCAGCCGCTGAAAAGCCGGGTCAGCCGCCATCGCCGACATGTCGTTGGGTTGCGTGTGGCAGAGAGGAATTTTGGTTTCTTCGGGTTTTTGAACGGGCTTGATGTAGGCCAGAACGGACATAAAAAAGGAAAGGCCCGTGATAAAGATAATTTTCATGCGTGTTTGATGGTTAGTTTAAAGAGGTAACTGAATGAGTAAGCAGTTAGTTAGAAATCAGGCTTTCACTAACTCGAAAATTGTTATCTCCGGCAAAATACCGATCCGCCCCGGATAGCCAATGTAGCCGTAGCCCCGGTTCACGTACAATCGCTGATTACCATCCTGATACAAGCCAGCCCATTGTTTATAGAAATACTGCGCCGGACTCCATTTTGCACCTCCAATTTCGACGCCAAACTGCGCCCCGTGCGTATGGCCGCTGAACTGCACGTCGATGTCGCTGTATTTCGGACGAACTTCGGCGTCCCAGTGTGTGGGGTCGTGGGAGAGGAGCAGTTTAACGGGGTAATCCTGCGTGCCTTCGTAGGCCTTTGCCAGGTTTCCCGCCCGCAGTGCTGCCGGACCGAAACCCAGATTCTGTACGCCGATTAGCGCGATTTTATCGCCGTTCTGTTCCAGAATTTTATGCTCGTCCATCATAATATTCCAGCCCATTTGTTTGTGAGCCGTTACGACGTTCAACACATTTTGCCGCTCGGCCTGAACACTCGGCCACTGCACATACTTGCCATAATCGTGGTTGCCGAGAGTTGAATAAACGCCCAGGGGAGCCTTTACTTTATTGAATATGTCGATATAACTGTTCACCTCTTCGGCATGGCTATTGACCAGATCGCCGGTAAAAAACACCAGATCAGGCTTTTGGCCAAGCAGCATATCGACGCCCCCTTTAACCGCCGTTTTATTGAAGAAACTACCAGAGTGGATGTCCGAAATCTGGGCAATGGTCATGCCGTGAAAGCTGGATGGCAGGTTTTTCAGCGGTAGTTTGATGCGCCGAATTCGATAGTCGTGCGCCCCCGACAAAATACCCCATGTGAAACCCACTAACGGTACGGTTCCCACGACAAGAGCCGTTTTCATCAGGAAATCGGAGCGCGTAATCGTGTCCGTAGCCGGTATTGTCTGACGGGTCGTGTCCTCAACCGCTTCGCGTACTTCGGGTTTGTAGAATAAGGAAACAATCCAGCGAAAGAACCGGCCAATGTCGTCGATCAGGATAATGATGACGGCGAAAATCTTCGAGAAATAGGGGATGGCAATGGCGGCCCATAGAAAAGTACGTGTGTTCCGACTGATGGAGTCCGGCGGCAGAAACTGCATGAGCACATACAACAACAGCGACAGGCCGGTGAAACCCCAGTAAATCAAGGCGATGGTGCGTTGTGTACCTTCGGTAGCCGAGCGGCTAAGGGTTTTAACAGCCTGAAAAACATACCAGTCAATCAAAAGCAGAATGGCAGGAAGAATAAAAAATAAGCCCGTGCGGTTCATGAAGCAGAAAGTGAATCTGTCAGACTAACGGTATTCTGTTTCGTAAAGTTTAGCGGAAAGCATTCACAACAAAAAGCAGGCTGCAATTGCCGAAAAAGCCATAGATCAAGCATTTATAACAACGACCAACCAAGTCTGACAGGATCAATTGGGTTGACAAAACCGCAAATCCAGTACCTTTCCAAAAAAAATGATTTGAATGTTTATGCATCCCTATACCGCCCGAAAAATAACCGATAGCCTCGTAATCGACGGAGATCTATCGAAACCTGTCTGGCAAAACGCGGTGTGGAGCCATCGGTTTGTCGACATGGTTACAGGCAGTCCGGGTTTGTATGACACTAAATCCGCTATTCTCTGGAATGACACGCACTTGTACGTAGCGTTCCGGGCCGAAGAGCCGTTTGTAGAAGCGCATCTGACCGAACGCGATTCCATTATTTTTCTGGAAAATGACCTCGAACTGTTCATCGACGGGGGTGACTGTTATTACGAACTGGAAGTGAATGCCCGCAACACGCTGTATGAGGTATTTTTTATCTGGAAGGATGCTTACCAGCGGGGGAGTCGATTTGATGTTTCGCTGTTCGATGTACACCACCCGCAGGCCATGACATTTGGGGGCGACTATGACCGAAGCGGCCCTACATTCTGGTACGGTACGCACCCGCGCGGGCTTCGATGGGCCTTTCTGAATTACGATATGCCGGGACTGGAAACAGCCGTTCAGGTTGACGGAACGTTGAATGATAACAGCGATATTGACGATGGCTGGTCGCTGGAAATTGCCATTCCGTGGAGTAGCCTGACGTTGTTAGCCAGCGGACGAAGCCTGCCACCCCAACCCGGCGACGAATGGCGTATGCTGTTGGGTCGGTTTCAGAAACTGACGGTGTCGGGCATCGAGGTTCAGCCACATCCGGCAATGGTTATGTCGCCACACGGCGTTTACGACACCCATCAGCCCGAAAAATGGAGCCGAATTGTGTTTAAAAACAGTCATTAATGAAAAATGTAGAATGAATAGTGAAGAATAGGCTCCCGAATGGGTATTTTTCACTGTTCATTCTACATTTTTCACTCTCCACTAAACCCAGTTAAACCAATTCCTCTTCCAACTGCTCTTTAGGCTCCAGCGCAGGGTCTTTCTTGCCAAACCACTTCATCCGAATACGCTCGTTGATCCAGTATAAGCTGGGCACAATAACGAGGGTCAGCACGGTTGAGAAAGTCAGACCATAGATGATTGTCCAGGCCAGAATATTCCAGAATACCGAACTGTCGCCACCAATAACTACGTGCGGGTCGAAGTCGCGGAAGAGGCCGACGAAGTCAACGGTTATACCAAACGCCAGCGGAATCAGGCCCAATACAGCCGCCGAAGCGGTTAGCAGTACGGGTGTCAGACGGATGCCGCCCGCTTCGATGATGGCTTCACGCAGGGGCACACCCCGACCGCGCAATTCCTCAATGAATTCGATCAGCAGAATCCCGTTTTTCACCACGATACCGGCCAGCGAAATAATGCCTACGCCCGACATAATTACGGAGAAATCTTTGCCAGACAGAACAAATCCAAGCAATACCCCGATCAATGACAGGAAGATCGTCACGAAAATAATCAGCGGTTTAACAACCGAGTTGAACTGCGTCGACAAGATCAGGTAGATGAGCAAAATGGCCGTACCAAAGGCCGAAATCAGGAAGCTCATTGACTCCTGCTGGTCTTCCTGTTCGCCACCCATCTTGATTGTGTACCCATTGGGCACATCCATATCTTTGATAACTTCCTGAATCTGAGCAACAATCTGGTTGGCGTTATAACCCGGCACTACGTTCGAGCTAAGCGTTACCAGCCGTTCCTGATTCTTGCGGTTAATCTGGCTAAAAGTAGTCGAGTAACTGATTTTAGCGACCGACGTGATGGGCACCTGCCGAAGCTGACCGCCCATAACCATGTCTCGATACACCACGTTCAGACTTAGCAGCCGGTCAATCTGGCTGCGGTCGTCGGGTTTCAGCCGAACCATAATCGGGTATTCTTCTTTGGCATCCCGGAACTTCGAGATTTCTGTTCCGAAGAGGGCCGTCCGAATGGCCAGTGCAACCTGACTCGACGAAATACCTTCGCGTTCGGCTTTTTCGCGGTCGATGTCAATTACGATTTCAGGCTTGTTGGTAATCAGGTCCGACTTTAGCTGGTCGATCCCTTGAATACCCGCCTGGGCTATTTTCTGCCGAACCTGTTTTTCTATTTTTTGCAGTTCACCAAATTCTTCGCCCGCTATTTCCACCGAAATCGGCTTACCCGTTGGTGGTCCGTTCGACTCGCGTTCAACCGAAATTTCACTGCCCGGCAGGCCAACCATCGCTAACCGAACTTTGGCCAGCAGCGAATCGGTGGAAATGCCTTTTCGTTCTTCGTTGCCTTTAAACGCCACCGTCACCTTCGATTTCTGCGGAGTTGCAGAGCGGTCCGGGTTTTGGGGATCGCCCGCATTTTTTCCGACGTTCGAGATTACCGAATTAACAACATCCGTAGCGTCGTTATCGGCAAGCACTTTAAATACGCGCTTCTCGATAACCTTCGTTATGGAATCCGTTACGCGGGCGTCAGTCCCAACCGGCATCACGTTATAGACGTAAATATAATCCGGCTCACCGCTTGGAAAGAACAGCACTTTAGGCTTGGCAATACCGACAACAACGAACGTAAGTATCAACAAACCAAAGGCTCCCAGTACGACATACGCGGGTCGCCAGCCGTTCAGTACCCACGATATCAACTTGCGATACCCGTTTTTAAGACCCGGCAGCAACCGCTCCTGAAACGGCACGATCAGCTTTGGCGTCAATACATAATGGTTGAAAACGTACAGGATAATAAATAGCACAAACAGGTTACCAATACCCCGGTCAATCACATAACCAATACCCGCCAGCGCGGTCATAATCATCAATGGCCGCTTAATTTCCTGAAAACTCTGCTTGTCTTCGTGATTATCGTCTTCATGCCGTTTCATAAACGTTACGGCGAAAACCGGGTTGATGACATAGGCGACAAACAGCGAGGCAAAAAGAGTCAGAATGAGCGTTAGAGGCAGAAACTTCATAAACTCACCCACAATGCCCGGCCAGAACAGGAGCGGAAAGAACGGCGCAATGGTCGTTAACGTCCCCGAAAATACGGGGGCGAATACTTCACCCGCTGCCGCTTTCACGGCTTGCTTGATGTCCCAATCTTTGTTTTCGTTGAAAAGCCGGTGCGAGTTTTCAATAACCACGATGGCATCATCGACCACCAGCCCCAAACCGAGCAGGAAGGCAAACAGTACCATGATATTGAGCGTAAAGGCTGTACCAACGAGTGGCCCCAGAACGGGCATCAGCAGGAAACCCACCAAGGCCGACAAGGGTACGGACAAGCCGACAAAGATGGCATCGCGAACGCCCATGAAGAACATCAGCACCAGCACCACAAAAATGAAGCCCAATACAACGGTATTGATGAGGTCATTGACATTTTCGCGCGTACGCTCCGACTGGTCGGCGGTGACCTTAATATCCAAGCCTTCAGGAAAACGCGATTCTTTGTACTCATCAATTGTTTTCTCAATACGGTCGGCGGCAGAAATCAGGTTTGCCCCGGCCCGTTTAATGACGTTTAGCGTAACGACCGACTTGTTGTTCAACCGGGCGAAATTCTGCTGTTCCTCGAAATTATCGCGCACATCGGCAATGTCGCCGAGTTTGACGGTCGCGCCCGTTGCCGTACGAATTTGCAGGTTTTGAAGCTGCGAAACATCGGTAAATTCGCCTTTCACACGCACCGTCCGACGAACGCCATCGACGTTTAGCTCGCCACCCGATACGTTGATATTTTCACCCTGAACGGCCTGCTGAATGTCTGAAAAAGCCAGTCCTGCCGACTGCATCCGGGGTAAATCGACGTTAATTTGAATTTCGCGTTCGAGCGCACCAATGATATCTACACGGCGGATTTCGGGCATTCCTTCGATCACATCCTGCAAATCTTCGGCGTATTCTTTCAGTTGTTTCAGCGAGAAATTACCGGCCAAGTTGATGTTCATAATCGGCAACTCCGAAATGTCTACATCCTGTGCCGTTGGGCCTGAATCAAGTTTCTGCGGCAGGTCGGGTTTAGCTTTATCGATGGCATCGCGTACCCGCTGCAACGCTTCCGACGATTCGACATCGGGCGTAAACTCAACCAAAATAACCGACACATCCTGCAAGGCATTCGATTTAATGCGTTTAACGCCCGAAATCGACTTTAACTGCTTCTCAATCTGCTTGTTAATCGTATTTTCGATATCGGCAGGAGCAGTCCCCACATAAACGGTGTTGATGTACACCTGCGGGATTTTGATGTCCGGAAACTGCTCTTTGGGCAGGTTGTTGTACACGAACAGCCCGCCAAGCGTAATCAGGAAGGTGAAGATGTAAATCGCCGTCCGGTTCTCAACGCACCAGTTGGTGAATCCGAGGGTTTTGTACTGTTCAAATTTCATTTTGAAGGAGTTTGTGGTTTGTGGTTTGTTGACAGAATACGTGTTGCTGTACCCGTTTCAACAAACCACCAACTATTCAACTAAAAATTGATCGCCTGTCCGTCAACTAAATCCTGATACCCAGCCGTAACGACCTGATCGCCCGCCTGTAATCCCTGCGTAACGGCAACCTGACCGCCATAGGATTGACCCGTTTTCACGGTCCGCGCTTTTGCTACTTTCTTGCCGCCTTCGTTTACGGCCACATACACCAACTGCCCGTTTTCTGTGCTCTGAATCAGGTTCTGATTAATAACAATGGCATTCGCCTGCGTCTGGTCGTTGATTTTAATACGAGCCAGCATATTGGGTTTCAACGCGTTATCGGATGGGAGCGGAGCCTCAATGGTAAACGTCCGGGTCATCGGGTCAACCGTTGTCGCTACAAACGAGATGCGCGAGTTCAGCGTCTTATTCAGGTCTGGAAATTCAATCAGTACACCATCGCCCTTCCGAACGCTGCCCGAATACGAATCCGATACTTTAGCAACTACTTTAAGCTGCGACAGGTTTACAATCCGAACCAGTCCCATACCCGGAGCCGCCGACTGTCCCACTTTCACCATAACCTGATCGACAACGCCCGAAATAGGGGCCGCCACCGTTGCTTGACCCAACTGCGCATTAAGCGTTGCCAACCGGCGTTCCAGCGATTCTTTGTTGTTCTTCGCCTGCAAGTACTGAATCTCGGTGCCAATTTGCTGTTTCCACAAGGCGGCCTGTTTTTCATAAACCGTGTTTACCAGCGACAGTTGCGTCCGTACTTCGGCCATCGACTCCCGCAAAAGCTGATCGTCAATTTTGGCAATTGCCTGTCCGGCCCGCACGCGGTCGCCTTCGATCACATACACCGCCGTAACAACGCCACCCGATTTAGGCGACACTTGTACGTTGTTCTTCGCGTCGATTGTGCCCTGCAATTCAACAAAGTGCCGGAACGTCGACGCACTCAACGGGGCTACTGTTACAGCTTTCACGCGAACGTCTTCGCTCTTTTTTGGATCGAGCTTAGTCAGTTCGGTTTCCAGCGTTTTAATTTTACTGGTTAGTTCGGTCTGCTGGGTTTTCAACGAAGCGAGTTCGTCGCGCTTACCCTGTAGGTCATTCTTTTTTTCCTGCGAACAAGCTGCTAACAAGCTCACAAGGGCAATGGTGTAATATGCTTTCATGGTTTCGTGTATAAAACTCAGTTTAAATCGAGCGAAGAATTAGTGATGAGGTATTTTATTGACCCGTATAAAGTTTCCCGTTGGCCTTGTCGGCATCGACTTTGGTTTGCAGGAAATTATACAGCGATGAAAAATAGTTGGTTTGGGCCTGCCGGAATGAATTTTCGGCATCCAGCACTTCAATGTTCGAGCCAACGCCCTCCTGGTACTTGATTTTGGTTACGCGAGCCACTTCTTGTGCCAACTCGACGTTGCGCTTCTGCGTCCGTAGTGTTTGTACGCTATTCGCCAGTGTTATGGTTGACTGCCGGATCTGTAAATCAATCGAATTTTTCAGCAACTGACTGTTATTCTGAGCCTTCTGTAATACAAACCGCTTCTGCTGCGACTGATACTTCTTTTGAAAACCATCGAAAATCGGCACATTCAGGTTTATTCCTATTGTTGCTAAATTAAACCAGGGCGATACAAACAGATCGCTAAGTTTATTCCGGCCCGTGTTATAGCCGTAATTGGCAATAGCTGATAAACGCGGATAGTATTGTTTAGCCGTATTTTGAATGTCCAGATCGGCTAACTGAATCTGCGATTGCAGTGTCGAGAATTCGATTCGCTGGGTATAGTCAAACTCAGCCGCCGACTGGGCTGTGGTTCGCTCAATGGCATCGAGGTCAATATCCTGAATTTGCTCCGTAAGTGTGATGTTGTCATTGATACCCAGCCCCATCTGAAACTTGAGCAGGTAATAACTCAGCTCAACTAAGTTTTTAACATTTTGCCGCTCCGCTTTCAGGTTATTCACCTGCACTTCAAGCCGACTGACATCAATCTTTTCGGCAAATCCCTGTTTGTTCAACGCCTGTGTATTCCGAAATAACGTGTCGACACGCGCAATGTTCAAATCGAGCAGTTTAATCTGCTGTTCGTTCACCAACACACCGTAATAGGCTTTAGCCACCTGTTCGGCTACCGTTATTTTAGAGGCCGTTACGTTTTTTTGCGCCAACTGCCGGTAGGTATCAGCCGCTTTTAATCCTAATCGGTAGGAAGCATCATACAGAAGTTGATTCAGACTACCCGAAAAACTACCGGAATAATTAACGCCAAACTTCACCGGAACAGGTGGATCAGTATCGGACGCATTTTGATTGAAAAACTTAGCCGGTAAAAACGTCGTTGGAACAATCAGGTTGTCCGTCAAATTTCCTGACACACTAACCTGGGGTAGAGCCTGTCCTCGTAATTCCTGAATGCGAGCTTCAGAACTTAGCGCATCCAAACCGGAGTTCTTAACATTGATGTTATTCTCAACGGCAAACTTGATCGCTTCATTCAGCGAAAAATCCTGCCTGTTCTGAGCCAGTAATACACTGGTACTACTCAGCAACATTAGCAGCCAGATCGCTACTATCTTTTTGGTATTCTTTACCCTCATGGTTGTATTGGTTAACATACTGATTGTAAATGGTGAAGCCTTTGTCAGTCAGCATACCACGCACGAAATGATGCATCAGTTCGGCCTGAATGTCATGCATGGAATACTGATCCGTTGGAAACAGGTTATTATCAAATGCCAGCTCGATTTGCTCAACCCGCAAACGGGCTAAGATTAGCGGATTCATATCGTCGCGATATAGTCCCTGAGAAATACCTTTTTGAATATTTTCAAGAATGGATCGCATTATATGCTCCTCTTTATATTGCCGAAAAAGCAGAAAAGCTTGTGGATAATACCGTTTTATATCGATCAGCAAGTTCGGGCTAACCTGATCAGCGTTTTTACGCATCAGGTTCAAAACACTCAGAATTTCCTCAATCGGATTACTTGTATCAATTACCATACAAGCCATTTCTATCTGATCTCTGCCTGTTTTGCCCTGAATTACCTGGTATAAAATCTGCTCTTTATCCGAAAAATGCTGATAAATAGTCTTTTTTGAAATACCAAGCTGACGGGCTATATCCTCCATTGTTACAGAGCGCACCCCGTATTTCCAGAATAACCGCTCGGCCTCCGCCAAAATTCGCTCCTTCATCAAGTAATAGTACTTTTACAGGAAGAACTTTGGAAACTTCACAAAGGTTCGTAGTTTCCAGAAATATTTCTACACTAAAGTATATACGGTTTTTCCTGACGATAAACGGCAACAGGTGGACACCCTTCTTTTCGGAAAGTGTTGATTAAAGCCTGTAAACGGATGTGATTAGCGATTACAAAGATAGCCTATATCTGTACACTATAATACAACTAAATCATAAATTGAGCGAACGGTATCTAACCGTTTGCATAACCAATGCTCAGATTTTCATTTAGTTATCTCAAAAAAGCGCACCTCCGCTTTTACATGGCTAAGCAATTCGCGGGTGCGTTCGGGCCGGGCATCCGTAATGAAAAGCTGTCCGAACTGATGCGCAGGGTCGGCTCCCTCATCCATTCGCTCAATTAGTTTTCCGATGCGCCGGTCGTCTAATTTGTCGAAAATATCATCTAAGAGTAAAATCGGCTTTATGCCTTTTTCAGCTTGTAACTGATCGAATTGGGCTAATTTCAAGGCAATAACAAATGTTTTCTGTTGCCCCTGCGAGCCGAATTTCTTCAGGGGTATTTCCCGCTGACCGCTTCCGTCGCCAATCAAAAAGCCGTAATCGTCTTTGTGAATGCCCATTGTGGTGCGCTGCAACACCGTATCGCGCCGACGAAAGTGCCGAAACTCATCGGCAAAGGCCGGATTGCTCACTTCCGACTCATATACGATATTTACACCTTCGCGCTCATCACTCAGGTACGCATAATGCGCCTGAAAACTGGGCAGAAACTCGTCGATAAACTGTTTCCGGCGGTCGTGAATTCGCTGACCTAAGTCAAGCAACGGCTCATCGTACGTATCGAGCATGTCGTTGTCCACCTGACTGCGTTCGGCGAAAAGTTTGAGCAGGCTATTGCGCTGTTTTAAAATTTGCTGATACATCAGGTAGTCCCGCAGGTAATTTGGATCGAGTTGCGAGAGGACACCATCGAAAAAATGACGCCGGTCTTCGCTGTGTTCACGAACAAGGTCCGTATCATTTGGCGCGACCAGCACCACCGGAAACCGGCCAATGTGATCGCTGATCCGTTCATACGGTTTCTTGTCGGCCATCAGGACCTTGCGCTGCCCCCGTTGCAAACTAATGGTAATCTGTACGTTCCGGCTCTGGTTAAGACCCTCACTTTCCTCAAATATGCCGTCGATGATAAAGTAATCGGCATCGTGAAGAATGCTCAGTCCGTCCTGACTTTGAAAGGCACTCTTGCTCAGCGACAAAAAATAAACAGCGTCTAATAGATTCGTTTTCCCGCTGCCGTTTGGCCCCACAATCACGTTCACCTGCCGCCCAAATGCATACCGCCCGTCTTCGTAATTCTTAAAATTGGTCAGGCTCAGTTTTTCGAGGTACATAGGTATAGCGTATAACGCGATAATGCGTAATTTCGCGGCAGTCAATTTGTGAACTCATTCCAGCTCATCATTGGCAACAAAGATACGGGCGGTTTGTTAGTAGAAACAGACTCCTTAACGGGCTGATATCGTTCCGGCAACAACGGCTGATTTTATCGAACACATTACTCATGGCAAGCGTCAAAGAGAAAACTCCTGCGGCAAGCCGCAAACAGAATGGCCAGGCTGCGGCAGCCGCGCCGACCGTTGCCGCCAAAACGCAGCACCCGAAAGAGCGGTATATGTACTGGTACGAGTCCATGCAGCTTCAGCGCAAGTTTGAAGAAAAAGCGGGTCAACTGTACGGACAACAGAAAATTCGGGGATTCTGCCATTTGTACATCGGTCAGGAAGCCTGCTCGTCAGGTTCTTATTCGGCATTGACCAAAGATGATAAGTGGATTACGGCCTACCGTGACCACGGTATACCGCTCGCACTCGGCTCCGATCCGAAAGCGATCATGGCCGAACTATTCGCCAAGCAAACAGGCTCCTCGAAAGGAAAAGGCGGTTCGATGCACATCTTCGACAAGTCGGTTAATTTTGTTGGTGGACATGGTATTGTTGGCGCACAAATTCCGATGGGGGCTGGTATTGCCTTTTCGGAGAAATACAACAAGACAGGCAATCTCTGTATCACCTTTATGGGTGATGGAGCCGTGCGCCAGGGCGCGTTGCACGAGGCTTTCAACATGGCAATGCTCTGGAAACTTCCGGTCATTTTCGTCGTTGAAAACAATGGGTACGCCATGGGAACATCTGTAGAGCGCACCTCAAACGTAACGGAATTATATACCCTCGCCGAAGCCTACGACATGCCGTCTGAACCCGTCGACGCGATGAGTGTCGAAGCCGTTCATGAAGCCGTAAGTCGTGCCGCCGACCGGGCGCGGGCGGGCGAAGGACCAACCTTCCTGGAATTTCGTACGTATCGGTATCGGGGCCATTCTATGTCGGACCCGCAGAAATACCGCTCGAAAGACGAAGTTGAAAAGTATAAACAGCGCGATCCTATTGAGCAGGTCAAAGCCAGCATTTTGGAGAAAGGATTTGCTACCGAAGAGGAGCTAACCGCCATTGACCAGAAGATAAAGGCTACGGTAGACGAAGCGGTGAAGTTTGCCGAAGAGTCGCCGTATCCACCCGCCGAAGAAGCGTTCAAGGACGTTTACATGCAGAAGGATTATCCATTCCTGATGGAGTAGAAAGATTTGCCAGTTACCAATGCAAAAGCCCGGCCAATAAAAAGTCGGGCTTTTGCATTTGAACAATTTCTAAAAATTAAATGTATATACATCAAATACACATACACGAATTAAACAATTTCACTCACTATAAATTTTAGCCGTATGGAAACGCTCATCAATGGTCTCCACCACGTAACAACTTTGGCAGGGGATACTCAACGTAATGTTGATTATTACACTGATATATTGGGTCTCCGGCTGGTTAAAAAGACCGTCAACTTTGATGCGCCGGACGTGTATCATCTTTATTACGGGAACGAAACGGGTTCACCCGGAACGATTCTTACATTCTTCCCCTATGGCAATTTACCTCGTGGCCGGAAAGGTATTGGTCAGTTGACGTACACCGCTTTCTCGGCACCAATGGCTTCACTTAGCTTTTGGATGGACCGTCTGCACGAAAAAAATATTCCTTACGCGGGTCCGTACAAACGCTTTTCGGAAAGCTACTTACGCTTTGAGGACTTTGATGGAACCGGTATTGAACTGGTGTTCACCGATGAGGATAAACGACCCGGCTGGGATAATGGCCGAATTCCGTCTGAGTTTGCCGTTCGTGGATTTCATACCGTCACACTCAACGAATCGAACCCGGACCGCACCATCAAACTCCTGACCGAAAATTTACAGCATGAGTTGGTAGGGGAGGAGGAAGGTCGATTTCGGTTTAAAGCCGGGCCGGGTGGGCCGGGGAATTTTGTGGACGTGCTGCATTCGCCAAACGATGTCCGGTCGTTACAGGGAGCCGGATCGGTTCACCACGTCGCTTTCTCAACCGATTCGGATGCTACGCAGCTTGTCCTTCAGCACCAACTCACTGAAGCCGGTTACCATGTAACGCCGGTACAGGATCGTAACTATTTTCACAGCATTTACTTTCGGGAGCCGGGCGGGATTTTGTTTGAAGTGGCAACGAATCCGCCAGGCTTCGCGGTCGATGAGCCAGTTTCTGAATTGGGCCAATCGCTTAAATTACCCGCTCAATACGAATCGCGCCGGGCGGATTTGGTGAAGGCCTTACCGAAGATAAATGTTAAATAAAATAGAATTAAACACAGAGGGAACGGAGAAAGGAACAGAGTTTACGGAGCACTTATTAATCTTTGTAAACTCTGTTCCTTTCTCCGTTCTCTCTGTGTTATTCTTACAACTATGATTCATAATCCAAGTAATTTTCTCACTGCCGGGAAGCCACTCGATCAGGCTCAAAAAGTCATGATTATGGTTCACGGGCGAGGTAGTTCTGCCAGCGATATCCTGTCCTTATCGAAGTATATTGAGGACAAAGACTTCGCGTTTGTCGCCCCACAAGCGTCCCAAAATACGTGGTATCCCTATTCGTTTCTGCGACCGATTGACGAAAACGAACCGTATTTATCGTCAGCTTTAGAAGTGCTCGCGAGCCTGCGTGGTCGGCTTCAGGCTGATTATAATTTTAAACTTCCGCAAATTTACTGGCTTGGTTTTTCGCAGGGGGCCTGCCTGATGCTGGAGTTTGTGGCGCGGAACGCATCGGAATACGGCGGTGTTTTTGGACTGAGCGGTGGCCTTATTGGTCCGGCAGAAACACGTTGGGCGTATGAAGGATCATTTGGAAACACCCCTGTTTTTTTGGGATGCAGCGACCGCGATTCACACATTCCGAAGGAACGCGTTCTGGAATCGGAGTACGTATTTCGGCGGATGGGTGCCAGCGTTACAACGAAGCTGTATCCAAATTTTCCGCACTCAATTAACGAAGATGAAGTAAACATCGTTAACTTGTTGATAGCTGAAGAACAACCTCGTTCGGCTGTCTCTTAACATGATTATCTATGAGCCAATATATGGTTGAATTTGATCTGCCGACTGTAATGGATGAAGGGTTTCAAAACCGCATTCCTGCCCAACGGCAAAAGGTGGAAGAATTAATGGAGAAGGGATTTCTACTTTCTTACTCGCTCTCGGTTGACCGCCAAAAGCTGTGGTGCATTTTCAAAGCCGATTCTGAACTGGAAGTCATGGAATCAATTTCGGAATTTCCGCTCATCAAATACATGACACCTATGATTACGGAGTTGATGTTTCACAACATGGTGGCAGCTCGAATACCCTTGTTTTCCCTGAACTAATTTCCACGCAAAAGCCCTTCAGTTGGAGGGCTTTTTCATGACCAAACCGGGCCATTTTTCTTTAGCATTTTGCTAAAACGCATTAAGTAACCTGACAAAACTGGTTACATAGCACTATAAGTGCTTGATTATCAGTTCCACGTGAAACAGTGCCGTGAAGCGTTTATCACCCATTATATCTACCAAATTCATGTCTCCAAATATTCTTGTCTGCCAGTCTGAAAGCGAACTTGAGTCCCGTTACCCCACCGATTTCATTGCGCACATCGACGGAAAAAAGGTGCTTACCCTGCGACAGTTTTATGAAGAAATAGCGGACCTGATCGAAATCCCGGACTTCGGTTTTACGCTCGATTCACTCAACGATTCGCTGAATGATTTGCAGTGGCTTGAAGACGAACGGATAATTTTGTACGTCACAAACACCAATGATTTCATCAGTAAAGAGCGGGATCCAGCCAAAGTAGGCAGTGTACTGAACATCCTCGACGCAACCGCCGAAGACTGGAAATGGGTAGATGATGATGAACTACTAAGCAAAAAAGAACTGATAATTGTGTTTGAAGATAGCCTTCGGATTCGTAAAATGCTCGAAAAAGAGGCCATAAATTATGCCCTTTTTTCGGCGTTGATGTGAGTCGTTTACGCAACAAATTTTCGACTGCTGCTGTTATCCTAACGTGCCGCCGGAATGTGCTTCCAGCGGCTTTTCGTGTTTGACATACAACCTGACGTTCGCTTGAAACCTGAAGAATTACTCGGCCTTTATGCCGACGATAGTTTTATAAAATTGCTGGCCGAACCCTTCAGCCATGCGCCCTCAAAAGAACCTCAGCGATTACAGATCAAGGGTCTGTCGGGTAGTTTGGATGCCGTACTGGCATCGACTATTTTTAAGTCGGCGGGCGGCAATCATCTGTACATAATGACGGATCGGGAAGAGGCCACGTACTTCTTTAATGACCTTCAAAATTTGCTCAATCGTGAGGTGCTGCTGTTTCCGATGTCGTACAAAAAGCCGTACCAGTACGAAGAGATTGAGAACGCCAATGTACTCATGCGGGCGGAGGTATTGAACAAGCTTAACCCCGCTCCGAAAGACGGCTTGCTGATGGTTACCTACCCGGAAGCCTTATCAGAAAAAGTAATTAATAAGCGGTCTTTGCAGGCGAATACATTAACCATTCGGGTAGGGGAGAAAGTCGATTCAGCGTTCGTTTCGGAACTGTTGCAGACGTATGAATTTGAAAAGACCGACTTCGTTTATGAGGCCGGACAGTTCTCGGTACGGGGCGGTATAATTGACGTGTTTTCGTTCGCCAGTGAATTTCCTTTCCGTATTGATTTGTTCGATGATGAAGTTGAAAGCATCCGCAAATTCAACCCCGAATCGCAGTTGTCTACGGACGCAGTTTCGTTTATCAACATCATCCCAAACATTCAGACCCGACTGGTTGAGGAAGCCCGTGAACCGTTCTTCTCCTTTCTACCCGAAGCCACAACACTCTGGGCCAAAGATGTTGAGTTCACGCTTGAGATGATTGAAAAATGCTACGAGAAAGCAGAGCAGAACTTTGCGTCTATAGTGGCTAACAGCGGAGGCATCCAGGTTGTATCCGATCCGAATGCTCTATTTGAAACGCGCCGGACCTTCTTGAATGACTTGAAACGCTTTCGCACCGTTGAGTTTGGGCGTAAATTCTACTTCAAAACCGACAGTCGGCAGCAGTATAGTTCCAAACCGCAGCCATCGTTCAACAAGGATTTCAAACGGTTGGTCGATACTCTCGGTGACAATCAGGCTAAAGGATTTACAAATATCATTGCCGGCGAATCCTTTAAACAACTCGACCGGCTACGGACCATCTTCGAGGAACTTGACCCATTTGTAAAGTTTCAGCCCTTGAACATTGGCCTACGGGAAGGCTTTATGGACGATGCACTGAAAATCGCCTGTTTCACGGACCACCAGATTTTCGACCGATATTATAGATATCGCGTTCAGGATAAATTTTCAAAATCAAAAGCCCTGACGCTTCGCGAGCTGAAAACGCTTCAACCCGGTGACTATGTCACGCACGTTGACTATGGCATTGGACGATTTGCAGGTTTAGAAAAGGTCGATCATGCCGGGAACGAACAGGAAGCTATTCGGCTAATTTACCGCGACAATGATATACTGCTGGTAAGTATTCATAGTCTGCATAAGATTGCAAAATACACGGGCCGGGAAGGAACCCCGCCGACGATGAGCAAATTAGGGTCGCAGGAGTGGGAACAAAAAAAGTCTCGCATCCGCAAGCAGGTCAAAGACATTGCCCGCGAATTGATTGCCCTGTATGCCAAACGCCGAACAGCACCGGGCTTCGCTTACAGTCGGGACAGCTTTCTACAAGCCGAACTTGAATCTTCGTTTATTTATGAAGATACACCCGATCAGGCAAAAGCGACGAATGACGTTAAGGACGACATGGAGAAACCGCACCCAATGGACCGGCTTATTTGTGGTGATGTTGGCTTCGGTAAAACCGAAATTGCCATACGGGCTGCCTTCAAAGCGGTAACTGACAATAAACAGGTTGCCGTACTGGTGCCAACGACAATTCTGGCCATGCAACACTTCAAAACATTCACGGATCGGATGGCCGATTTTCCGGTTAAAATCGACTATATCAATCGGTTTAGGTCGGCGACTCAGGTGAAAGAAACACTGAAAGGAGTGGAGTCAGGCGAAATTGGTATCCTGATTGGCACGCACCGAATCGTCAATAAAGACATAAAGTTTAAGAATTTAGGCCTGTTGGTGATTGACGAAGAGCAGAAGTTTGGTGTAAAAACCAAAGACCGGCTAAAAGAAATGCGGGTAGAAGTGGATGTACTGACACTGACCGCTACGCCTATTCCGCGCACGCTGCACTTCTCGCTTATGGGTGCCCGTGACTTGTCCGTAATTGCCACACCCCCGCCTAACCGACAACCCGTTACAACCGAAGTCCATCCGTATAACGAAGCTACCATTCGCGACGCGGTGAGCACCGAAATACGTCGCGGTGGGCAGGTATTCTTTGTTCATAATCGCGTGAGCGACATCGAATCCATTGGCAATCTGATTATGCGCTTAGTGCCCGAAGCGCGAATTGGCGTGGCTCACGGACAGATGGAAGGCGACCGTTTAGAGCGAATCATGACCCGGTTTATTGAGGGCGATTATGACGTTCTGGTTTCAACAAACATTATCGAATCGGGTTTGGATATACCAAATGCCAATACCATTTTGATAAATAATGCGCATCATTTTGGTTTGTCGGATTTGCATCAAATGCGCGGTCGGGTGGGGCGGTCGAACAGGAAAGCGTACTGCTATCTGTTAACGCCCCCGCCATCAGTACTTACTGCCGACGCCCGAAAACGGCTACAGACACTCGAAGATTTTTCGGATTTAGGCGAAGGATTTAAGATTGCCATGCGCGACCTCGACATTCGGGGAGCGGGTAATCTGCTGGGAGCAGAACAAAGCGGTTTTGTGAACGATCTTGGCTTTGAGATGTATCATAAAGTACTGGATGAAGCGGTTCAGGAACTTCGTGAAAGTGAGTTTAAAGACCTGTTCGAGACCAAACCCGGCGACCTTAAATTGAGCTTGCCGGACACGGTTATCGAAACTGATTTACAGGTAGTTATTCCTGAGCGGTACGTCTCAAATATTTCGGAAAGGCTGGCGTTATATACTCGCTTAGACAGTCTTGAGAACAGCGACGAATTGCTGACTTTTCGGCAGGAAGTACTCGACCGGTTTGGGCCATTACCCGAAGAAGTTGAAAACCTGATTAAAATGGTCAATGTTCGCTGGAAAGCCGAGCAGTTGTACCTTGAAAAACTGACACTTAAGAATAATATCCTTAAAGGGTACTTCGTTTCTAACGGGAACGACGCGTTCTTTAAATCTGACCAGTTTGGCAAGGTAATTGACTATATCAAGCGAAACCCGTCTAAGTGTTCATTAAAGGAATCGAAGGGAAGGCCCATTTTCACTCATGCCGACGTTTTTTCTGTCGAACAACTGGATGAAATATTGAGCGTAATGACGAATTAATAACGATTTTTGTACCTACGTTTTACACATAATAGAGCAATGATTCAAAAGTATCACCTGCAACGAGCGGCTTATGTGCTGTTGGCAATGACGGCCCTGGCATCTTGTAAGTCTAAACACCCGACCAGTGTGCAGCCCGGCAAGAAAAGTACGGCGACGGGGATTGCTTACAACCAGAAAGATGGTTTTCAGGTTAAGAAATTTGCGGGGCAGAAAGCTGGCCCAAATCTCGTTTTTATTGAAGGTGGCCGTTTCACGATGGGTGCTCTCGAAGAAGATGTCATGAACACCCGCGATAACCGCGAGCGGACCGTTTCGATTCAGTCGTTTTACATGGACGAAACTGAAATGGCCAATGTTCACTACCTCGAATATTTGAACGCCATTACGCGCGATTCGTCGGAAGAAGTTGTGAAGCGGGCATTACCCGATACAACGGTTTGGGCTAACCCGCTTTCGTTTAATGATTCGTACGTAACGCAATACCTGCGTTACCCGGCTTTTCGCTACTATCCGGTTGTGGGTGTGTCGTGGGTGCAGGCAAGTGACTATGCTGTCTGGCGGTCGAATGCGGTAAATAATGAACTTGCTAAAGGTGGTGGAGAGAAAAAGAAAAAAGGTGGTTTCTCGCTGAAACGCAAGTCGAAGAAAGAAGCTGAGCCAGCTTTGGCTGAAGCCACATCAACAGCACCGGCTAAACCAAGTCTGGAAAGCGGCATGATTTTACCCGATTATCGCCTACCAACGGAAGCGGAGTGGGAATACGCGGCTAAAGCCCTGATTGGAACGCAATACATGGACGAGAATCAAATAAACCAGCGTATCTATCCGTGGGATGGTTCGTCGGTTCGGAACCCTAAGAAGGGCCGCAAACAAGGTCAAATGCTGGCTAACTTTAAACGCGGTCGCGGTGACTATGCAGGTATTGCTGGTCGGTCAAACGATGGTGCCATTATCACGGCTGAAATTTATGCCTATCCAGCCAACGACTTCGGTTTATATAACATGGCTGGTAACGTAAACGAGTGGGTTTATGATGTGTATCGTCCGCTATCGTATCAGGATGTGAATGACCTGAACCCAATTCGTCGGAACGGGTACATGGATGACTCCAAAAACTATGATACGAAGAATAAGCAGTCGTTAATTGACGACAAACTTCGGGTTTATAAAGGCGGTTCATGGGGCGACGTAGCGTATTGGCTTTCACCCGGCACGCGTCGTTACTTGGACCAGGATTCGGCTACGGCCATGATTGGCTTCCGTTGCGCGATGATTGGTGTTGGCCGGAATAAATAGCGTTACAACTTTAATCATAAAAAAGGCGACTATCCCGTTTCGGGATAGTCGCCTTTTTTATGGCCTATAATTTCGTTTATAAAATAGCCTTACTGTTATCGGCGGGTGGCCGCCAGCGTTAATACACTCACCGATTTAGAACCGGCTCGCAGTAACTCAATTGCGCAGGCTTCGAGCGTTGCACCCGTAGTTAATACATCATCGACAAGAACAACGTTTTTACCATTTATCTCTTCAGAATTTTGTACGGCGAAAACGGTCTTTACGTTCTCCCATCGCTCTATCCTGTTTTTGCGTGTCTGCGACTTTTCAAATCGATTCCGCACCAAAACATCTGTCCGCAACGGTATGTTAAATGCTTCTGAAAAACCTGCTGCAATCCAGTCGGCTTGGTTGTAACCCCGCTGCCGAAATCGGCTGTCATGCAACGGAACGCCAATTAGCACGTCTATCTCCTGAACCCAATTGCTTTCGGATTTCAATTGATGCCCATACCAGCATGCAACTTCTTTAGCCGCTTCTTTCTGGCCCTTATATTTGAAACTATGGATTAGCTTTTGAGCAATGCCGCCTTTGGTGAAATACAGATAAGACGCTAAAAATCTGATGGGTACTCTTCCGGTAAATTTGTTGATGACCAGCAACTCATTAGACTCTCGATGTTGATTTGTTTCCGGCAAATTTATCCGGCACCCTGTGCACAAGATGATTTCATTGGCCCCTAATGATTCCTTGCAGCCGAGGCATAGGGTAGGGAAGAGGAGGTCCGCGAAATCAGCAAAACAGGTACGAATAAATCGAAACATAGCGCGTATTCGTTAGATAGGATAAATCGTTGTAATTTAGAGAGAAGAATAACCAGGCAAGCATCGTGAACGAAAAAACTATAGATCAGTCGTGGGAAGAGTTACTCAACCAATTAGAGATAATGATTGGTAAACGCCCCGCCGACCTCAACGCCGTTCTGTTTCTGATTGGTGTGCAGGAATTGGGTACAGGCCCTAAACGGTTCGCTAAAGAAGTCAAACAGGACTTGATGCACATTGCTGTTTGCCGTGTGTTAAGCCAGGATGGATATTACACATTTGATGGGTTAGATAAGGACGGCTGGCCCCAATGGATACTGGCGAAGCCTGTTCCGCACGGCGATTTGCTGGCTCAGGAGAATTTCCTTAAACAGTACGTAATTCAGTATTTCGAGTCTCTTTTAGTTTAACTGCTCAACCTGAATTTTATGCAGTCTTCAACGGCTTACGCAACCTTACTTGAACGCATTGACGAGTATAAAAGACGCTACTTCCAGAACCAGTTAGTGAAGGGGAGCTTGTTTTTCATCGCTTTGTTTGGTAGCGGCTATCTCTTTGTTAACACGGCCGAGTTCATTGGCCGCTTTAATTCAATTGGCCGGGGTGCCTTGTTTTTCGGCTTTTTATTGACCGTGCTGGTTGGTTTGTACGTATTGATTGTTCGGCCCTTGATGAGTTTGTACGGGCTAAACAAACCCTTGTCAAACGATGAAGCAGCCCGGCAAATTGGTACGTTTTTTCCTGAAGTAGGGGATAAGTTACTGAATACACTCCAGCTTCAGCGGATCTCTGCTGAGCAAAGTGATTTGCTGGAGGCAAGCCTTAACCAACGCTCTCAGCAGTTGTTAATCAATCGTTTTTCAAGTGCCATTCAAATTAGTCGCAACCGTCAGTTTCTGAAGTATGCAATACCTCCGCTTGCGCTGATACTGCTGATCCTCGTTTTGAACCCAGCTTTTTTCGCTCGATCATCCGCCCGGTTGGTTAATTACAATAAAGAGTTTGTTGAGGAAGCACCTTTTCAGTTTGTCGTTCAGAACAAGTCATTAAAGGCGTTTCGGAACGAGGATTTTCCATTAAAAGTGAAAATAGCCGGTGACGTTGTTCCACAAGCTGTTTATGTTGTAGCGAATGGTACACGGTTCAAACTCGAACAATCAGGCGATCAGTTCTCATATAATTTCGACAATCTTCAACGTGAACTGGACTTTCATTTGGAAGCATCCGGGTATAATTCGCCTGAGTATAAAGTCTCTTTACTTGACCGGCCGGCTGTTCTTTCATTTAATGTCAAGCTGGATTATCCGGCCTATCTTAATAAACCAACTGAGCAGTTAGCAAATGTTGGAAACTTGCTCGTGCCCCAGGGAACCGTTGTCAACTGGGAGTTTGCTGTCGATCATACAGACTCGGTTCTCTTCCGGTTTGCAACAGACACAAAGTCGGCACCCGCCCGTTTGATTGATGATAATACGTTCGTATTGAATCGTCGGTTGATGCAGAATTCGGCTTATACCGTATCGCTGAAAAACGGTCAGATTGCTACACCGCAGACCAGCCAGTATACGGTTCAGGTTATTCCCGACCGGTATCCACAAATCGCCGTTGATCGTATTCAGGACACAGTGACTTATAATTACATCGCTCTTTCGGGCCTCATCTCCGACGACTACGGTTTCTCCAAACTACGTCTGAATTATAAAATCAATCGGAATGGCAAAGCATCTCCTTTGTACGTGAAGGACATTCCAATTAACCGCTCAACCACTTCTCAGAACTTCGTGTACAATTGGTCACTCGATAGTTTGACACTCGGACAGGAGGACCGTCTGGAGTATTTCGTGCAGGTATGGGACAATGATGGTGTTAACGGCCCTAAATCGAGCCGCTCGAATCAACTGAATTTTGTGGTTCCTTCTAACGCTGAAATTCAGAAGCAGGTTGATAAATCGGCGGAGAAAACCGAAGAGCAGATTGACAATGCTCTCAGCAAAACACAGGCGATCAAGAAGGAGCTTCAGACGATGGAAGACCGAATGCGTACGAAAAAATCATCCGACTTTCAGGATAAAAAACAGCTTCAGGACATTCTTCAAAAGCGGGAGGAGTTGATGAAAGAGGTGCAAAAGCTGCAAGAGCAGATGCAAAAAACGAACGACACCCAGCAACGCTTTGCCGAGAAAAATCAGTCCATGCAGGATAAAATGGAGCAATTAAGAAAGCTCTTTAACGAACTTCTCGACCCAGAATCGAAGCAACTTTATGAGCAGTTAAAGCAACTCCTGGAGCGTAAGCAAGATGAGAAAGCGTCTGATATGCTGGACAAGTTGAGCAAAAAAGAGCGCAATATGGAGCGTGATCTGGACCGTGCTTTGAAGCTGTTTAAGCAAATGCAATTGGAGCAGAAGGTTAATAATATTGCCGAAAATTTAGAGAAGCAAGCCGATCAACTCGACAAGCAGGCGGAAGAAAATGCCAAGAAAAATGAGACATCCGATGAGCAGCAAAAGCAGCAGGAGAAGTCACAAGAAGATTTTAAGAATACGCAGGACCAGCTTAAAGAAATTGACAAGCAGGCAGAAAAAGACGACCTGAACAAGCCAGAAGCTTCTGAAGAGGAGCAAAAGGAAATTCTGAAAGAGATGGAGGAGGCTATGAAAAACATGAAGAAGAACGAAGGCAAGAAAGCTGCTTCTTCACAAAAGAAATCTGCTAAATCCATGCGGGCAATGAGCAAGGCAATGAAAGAGTCTATGGAGTCAGCGGAGATGCAGGAGATGCAGGAAAACATAGATGACCTTCGTAATATTCTTGATAATTTAATCACCTTGTCATTTGGTCAGGAGCGAGTTATGAAAGATTTTCGGGGCATGAGTTTGCAGGACCCGCGCGTCACTAAATTGTCGCAAGAACAGTTGAAGCTTCAGGATGATGCTAAAATTATAGAGGATAGCTTGAATGCATTGGCCAGCCGAGTTGTGCAAATACAATCGTTTGTGACTCGGGAATTGACGAATATGAAATCATATATGGATGAAAGCGTCCAGCAATTGCGCGACCGTCGATTAAGTATGGCTTCCTCTAAACAGCAGTTTGCCATGACCTCTATCAATAATCTGGCGTTAATGCTGAGCGATGTATTGAAGAATATGCAACAACAGATGAACGCGATGGCTATGCCCGGAAAAGGGAAAGGCAGCAAGAAAGGAGATAATCCCAGTGGTATGGGCGAGATGCAAAAACAGTTAAATGCCAAGATGCAGCAAATGCAGAAAGGTGGTAAATCGGGTAGGGGATTATCGGAAGAGTTATCTCAAATGGCGGCTGAACAAGCGATGATCCGTAGCTTGCTCAAAAAATTACAGGAAAATGCAAAAGGCACGGAAACGGGCAAACAACAGGAAAAGCAGGTGAAGGAATTAATGGAGAAAATGGATGAAACAGAGACTGACCTTGTTAACAAACGCGTTAACCCGACTACCATTAATCGTCAGAACGAAATTCTGACTCGTTTACTTGAATCGGAGAAGGCTTTAAAGCAACAGGAAGAAGACCCCAAACGTCAGGCCGAAGCGGCCAAGTCCACCAAGCGAAGTGCTCCTTCTTTCTTTGACTCAACAAACATGCAACTCAAGACTAAGCAAGTTGAAGTACTTCGCTCGGTCACGCCGAATTACAATCTTTTTTACAAAAAAGAAGCCAACCAATATTTGCAAAAAGTAAGTAAATAGTTTTTAGTACTCAGAGCCACTGACTCGCACTAAGGTCAGTGGTTTTTTGTTGCGTAAATAGTCCATTCTCACCACGTTTCATCTTTTCATCAACTTTTAACATTTTTATGAAAAGTTTCCACGTGGAACATTTTTCAAAATAGATTAGAAATGCATTCTTTTTACGATGTTATTGTAGTTGGAGCCGGACATGCCGGATGTGAAGCGGCTAACGCGGCTGCAACAATGGGGTCCAGCGTGTTATTAATTACAATGAATATGCAAACGATTGCTCAAATGTCATGCAATCCGGCAATGGGTGGGGTAGCAAAAGGGCAAATTGTCCGTGAAGTTGATGCCTTGGGCGGCTTATCAGGCATAATTAGCGATAAAAGCATGATTCAATTTCGGATGCTGAATCGCTCAAAAGGCCCGGCAATGTGGAGTCCGCGATGCCAAAGCGATCGAAATGTGTTTGCCTGGGAGTGGCGTAAAGCATTGGAAGAAAATAGAAATATTGATTTCTGGCAAGATACCGTTACCGAAGTTGTCGTAAAAAACAATCGTGTTTGCGGGGTACGCACCAGTTTAGGCGTTGAATTTTCAGCAAAGGCTGTCATCCTTACAAACGGTACGTTCCTGAACGGCCAGATGTTTATAGGCGAAAAAGTTTTTGGCGGAGGACGCACAGCCGAACGATCAGCCACTGGATTGACCGAACAGTTAGTTCAGTTAGGGTTTGAATCAGGCCGAATGAAAACCGGAACACCACCGCGCGTAGATGGCCGAAGTTTGAACTACGACTTAATGGAAGAGCAACTTGGAGACGAGAAGCCAGGTAAGTTTTCATACACCAAAACGCCTACGTTAACAAAGCAACGCAGTTGCTGGATTACGTATACAAATCAGGCGGTACACGATGAATTGAAAACCGGATTCGATAAATCACCCATGTTTACCGGGCGAATAAAAGGCTTGGGTCCCCGATACTGTCCATCGGTGGAAGACAAAATAAACAGGTTTGCTGACAAAGACAGACACCAGATTTTTGTGGAGCCAGAAGGATGGGACACGGTAGAAGTTTACGTAAATGGCTTTTCTACCTCACTTCCTGAGAATGTACAGTATAACGCCCTACGTAAAATACCGGGTTTTGAGAATGTAAGAATGTTCCGCCCAGGCTATGCAGTAGAATATGATTTCTTTCCGCCAACACAGCTAAAACCTACTCTGGAGACTCAGTTGGTACATAATTTGTTTTTTGCCGGGCAAATAAATGGTACTACGGGCTATGAAGAAGCGGCTTGTCAGGGGTTAATGGCGGGTATAAACGCCCATAGAAATACGAACGATGAAGCTGAATTCACGATAAAGCGTTCGGAGGGCTACATCGGCGTACTTATTGATGATTTAATCACAAAAGGTACCGAAGAACCGTATCGCATGTTTACCTCTCGGGCCGAATACCGCACCTTATTAAGACAGGATAATGCTGATTTACGGTTAACCGAAAAAGGATATGCCATTGGATTAGCCTCCCGGGAACGGTACGAAACGATGGTTGCTAAACGAAGCGGATTAGCTGAGTTGACCGAAGCGATCAGAGGGACCAAGGTTAAACCTGAAGAAGTCAACACACTACTTGAGTTGAAAGGAGGTGCTTTACTTCGCGAAAAGAGTAGTCTATATACGCTTTTAAAACGCCCTGAAATTGAACAGGACGACGTAAAACAGTTGTTGAGAAGTCTACCTGATATGCCTATAGTAGGGGAGGAGATAATTGAACAGACAGTTATTGAAATAAAATATGAAGATTATCTCAACCGAGAACGGCAGAATGCAGATAAATTGGATAAATGGGAAAGTCTATCAATCAATCCCACTTTCGATTACGACCGCTTAAAGGCTCTTTCCTTTGAAGGGAAAGAGAAATTAAAACGCTTACGCCCTTCTACAATCGGACAGGCATCCCGAATTAGCGGGGTTAGCCCATCCGATGTATCTATACTGCTGGTTTATATGGGCCGGTAATTCACAGTAAATGTGGGTACAAGTCTTTGTAGATTTGTACCCACATTTTTGTACTCACCCTTTTTGAACGCTGTTTTGGAAACTGTAGATCATTGCCCGGTATGTGGCCACCATGTTTTTAGCCCATATTTAGTCTGTAAAGATTACTTAGTCAGCAATCAAAATTTCTCTATTCAGCAATGTAATCAGTGTGGATTCCGGTTAACAAATCCTCGGCCGGATACACAATCAATCGGTTCATATTATAAATCAGAGCAATACGTTTCTCATAATGACCAGAGCAGTGGCTTAATTAATACGGCCTATCGCTTAGTTAGGAACTACACACTCAAATCTAAACTAAAGCTGATAAACCAGCTTTCTGGCAAACAGAGGCATATTTTGGACGTTGGCTGTGGCACCGGGGCTTTCCTGGACACATGTCAGCAAGGCGGCTGGACGGTTACGGGCATGGAACCTGACGCAGATGCGCGGGCTGTAGCAGTAAAAAAATTAAATGCTGAAATTGAACCGGATCTGGAAAGCCTCCAGTTAAAGCAGCAATTCGATATAATTACCCTCTGGCATGTCCTCGAGCATGTTCCTGATTTGAACGAGATGATTCCGAAACTTTATGAGCTACTTGCAAATAAGGGAACATTGATAATTGCGGTTCCAAATTCTGATTCCTACGACGCCCGTCATTTTGGAGAGTACTGGGCGGCTTACGATGTTCCACGGCATTTGCATCATTTTACCCCAACGACAATTAAGCCCCTTTTCAGGAAGCACAACTTTGTGTTAATTGAGAAACAACCAATGGTGTTCGACGCTTTTTATATTTCCATGTTAAGTACAAAGTACAGGTTGGGGAAAACAGATTACCTGAAAAGTGTACAGATAGGCCTGGTATCAAATGGGCAAGCCAAACAAACAGGTAATTCGTCAAGTTTAATTTATCTGTTCAAAAAGGCGTAGTTAACAACCCTGATTAGGAACATTATGACCTCATTTATGTTGTATCCGGAAAAGGTCTATTTCACATTAAAAAAGTTAAATTTTTGTGTGAATAACCCTGTGAATAACTCGCTGTTCGTGGTGGATAATGTGTTTACAAACCATATGTACCGTGTGGATGAATCAGCAAGTAATCCACAAGCAGAAATCTGAATGTGATTTTTGTGGAGAACGCACAACATATCCTAATCAAATGCACAAATTTTCCCCACCTTTTTTTGTTAACAACTATTATACACAAATCCACAAGCATTGAGCACACAAATTGTGGATAAAGTGTTATTTAACTGATAGTCAATTATCTAATAGTGGATAAACGTGGCGATTAACGTGGATAAGTATTCTATTTTATCCACAGAAGGTAGATTGACAAGTGGACAACTTATTTGTTCACATATCCACACAGCTAATGGTTATAATAACGTTTCTTTTAAAAAAGCTTTTATATAAAATGTTATTAAGGTCAACAGGTAATGTTGTGTTGGTGTGTTTATTGTCTGCCGGGCTTGCCTGGGGGCAGGCTGGCCTGCCTGGGAGTGGGGCGACGCTGGCCGAAGAATATTATAAAGCGGGCGAATTTGAAAAAGCGGCCAACGAATATGGCAAGTTATTGAAAACCGACGTGAACTGGGTCCGGCTATCCCGATATATAACCTCCCTCCAAAAAAGCAATAAAATCGATGAGGCCCAGAAATATCTAAAAAAACAGCAGCGTGCCGACGAACAGAATCGGGGATTATACGAACTGTTAGCTGGGCAACTCGCCATGCAGCACGGTGATACAACACTCGCCAAGACCCAATACGCAGCCGCATTACAATCGAGTAAATCGTCAATACAAAAACTGGAGAAGATCGCAACAGCCTTTAACGAAGCCGGAGAAGCCCGCTGGTCGATTCGCGCACTCGAAACGGCACGGGAGGTAGGAAAAGAACCAACGGCCTACAGCGAGGACTTAATGGCCCTTTACCGGGCAACGGGTCAGACCGAGAAAGCGATTGATGAAATCATCGCGACCAGTCGGCAGCCTGACAAAAAAGAAACAGTTCTTGCCGCGTTGCAGGGATTCATTAACACAAAAGATGAGCCTACTTTAGAAAAAGCACTTTATACTAAAATTCAGCAGGAACCCAATGAACTGGCTTATAACGAACTCTTAATCTGGTTTTTCGTTCAGAAACAGAAATTTGGCCGGGCTTTACTTCAGGAGAAAGCAACCGATAAACGGCTGAAACTGAGCGGCAGTCGTGTGTATGACCTCGGTATGCTGGCCATGACGAACAAAGAATATAAAACGGCTGCCGAAGCATTTGACTATGTCACAACCACGTATCCGCAAGGGCAGCTTTACCCATTTGCGCGTCGGTTAGTGATCAACGCTCGCGAAGAACAGATAAAAAATACGTATCCAATTGATAAGGCTGAGATACGTAAACTCATTACCGATTACCAGCGAATGCTTCAGGAGATCGGCACAAATGTGAAAACATTAGAAGCCTTACGGAGTACGGCCAATTTGTACGGAAATTATTTAGACAGTAAAGATACAGCCTTGACTGTCCTGGACTTAGCTATTGATTTAGGGAAAACTGATAAGAATTTTGTTGATCGCTGTAAGCTCGACAAAGGTGATATTTATCTGCTGAAAGGCGAACCGTGGGAATCTACTTTGCTGTATTCGCAGGTAGAAAAGTCACAAAAGGAAGAATTACTGGGCTATGAAGCAAAGCTAAAAAACGCTAAACTTCATTATTACCGGGGCAACCTTGCTGTCGCTAAAGATTTGTTGGACGTACTGAAACTGGCCACATCCCGCGAAATTGCCAACGATGCCGAGCAGTTAAGCTTGCTGATCGTCGATAACACGGGTTTAGACAGTACAGAAGCGGCAATGCGTGAATACGCTGATATCGACCTGCTTCTATTCCAAAACAAGACTGATGAAGCGGTAAGTGCGCTCAATAAAATGTTGATAAAGTATCCTGACCACAGCCTGGTGGACGAAATACTCTGGCTTCGGGCCAATACGTACATGAAACAAGGGAAAACTGCCGAAGCACTTGACGATTTGAAAAAAATCATCAGCATGTATCCGAATGATATTCTTGGCGACGATGCAATGTTTACGCAGGCGAAAATTTATGAAGAACGACTGAAAGATAAGGCGGCTGCGATGGAAGCGTACCAAAAAGTATTGACTCAGTATCCAGGCAGCATTTACGGAGCAGAAGCCCGCAAGCGATACCGGGCATTAAGAGGTGATACAGTTAACTAACGAACAGAAAAGTTATCCACAAAAAAGGCCTGATTCAAGTGAATCAGGCCTTTTTTGTGGATAACTTTAGTTAAACCGTTTGTAAAAAAGATTCTTTAAACGCTTCATAATCGGCTGGAATACGTACGCTGAGCTTAGTGCGTTGCGAAAGAATTGCTAAGCGTTCCGGTACGTCGACTGGCTGATTTAGCACATCTTCAACTAAGGGTTTAAATTTTGATGGGTGGGCGGTAGCTAACGCTATACCGGTAAAATCTTGTTTCGATTCCTGTCGATAAGATGCTAAACCCATCAGACCGATGGCTGTATGAGGGCAGGAGACGTAATTATACAAATCATAAATACGCTGCATACCGGCTCGAGTTTCATCGTCGTCATAAAAATAACCCGATACATTGGCTTTAAAACGGTCATAATCATCACCATACAGATGTGCCAGCCGAACAAAATTACTTGGACTTCCAACGTCCATCGCATTAGAAATGGTGGCTATTGATGGTTTGGGCGCATAATCACCCGTTTTGATATACGTAGGCACCACATGATTAAGGTTGGTGGCCGCCACGAAATGAGCGACTGGTAAGCCCATTTGCTGAACCATTGCTCCCGCGCTTAAATTACCAAAATTGCCGCTGGGAGTCGAGAAAACCACCGGCTTACCTTGCTGGCGCACCTGTCCATACGCCCGTACGTAATAAAAACCCTGCGGAATAAGCCGAAAAATATTGATTGAATTTGCCGATGAAAGCGACAGGGTGGCGTTCAACTCTTTATCCACAAAAGCCTGCTTCACAATAGCCTGGCAATCATCAAACGAGCCATCTACCTCAAATGCCTGTATATTTCCGCCAAGCGTAGTTAACTGCTTTTCCTGTAGGTCGCTAACCCGACCGCTGGGATAAAGAATTGAAACCCGAACACCCGGCGCATTATGAAACCCCATCGCCACTGCTCCGCCCGTATCGCCCGAAGTAGCAACCAGAATATTTACTTCCTGATCGCTATGTGCTGAGTAATAAGACATTAATGCTGCCATATAACGAGCACCAACATCTTTAAACGCCAGCGACGGGCCATGAAACAACTCCAAAACCGACGTTTTTCCCGATTCAAGAGCAACAACCGGCGTGTCGAACGGAAAGGCACGATGTGTCAGTTCTTCTAAATCGGCTTTACTAATTTCATCACCAAACAACGCCTGACTAAGCAGGAAACCAATATCGGCCAATGACTCGTCTGCAATCTGATTAAAAAAACGGGCACCCAAAATTGGCAGGGGAGTTGGCATATAAAGCCCCTTATCGGCAGGCATACTATGAAAAAGAGCCTCTCGTATGGATACGGTCGTTTGTGGACTATTCGTGCTGTAAAAACGCATGTACAAAAGTATAATAGTCAGACAAAGTACGGTAAATCAAGGCAATGAAGCCAAAGAGAAGAGCTGAAATGTGGAAAACTATCGTGAGTTAGTGGATAAGTAGCACAATCTGTAACTTTGTAAAACAGTACACTTCATAAAATCAAAAAGCGGTTTACATCTCTTGAAAAATTAAATCGCCGTTTAATTCACAAACCAATATGTCTTTCGGAATCTTCAACGTCCCGATCCCGGTCAATGAGCCGGTTAAAGAATATCGCCCTAACTCAGCGGAGCGGATTGCACTTAAAGCAGCTATACGGGATTTTCGCGCTACAGAAACGGACGTACCAATGTATATCGGCGGTCAGGAAATACGTACTGAGCGCAAACTCCGCATGGCTCCACCTCATGACCATAAACATACGTTAGGTTATTTTTATGAAGGAGACGCGGAGCATGTTAAACAGGCAATTGAAGCAGCGTTAGCCGCTAAAGAGGCATGGGCTTCCTTAGCGTGGGAACATCGGGCTGGCATTTTTCTGAAAGCTGCCGAACTGCTTTCCGGTCCATACCGTGCGCGAATTAACGCAGCAACGATGCTGGGCCAGTCGAAGAATGCGTATCAGGCAGAAATCGACTCAGCCTGCGAACTTATTGATTTTCTGCGCTTTAACGTCCACTTTGCAACAGAAATATACCGTCAGCAACCAAGCTCATCACCGGGTGTTTGGAACCAGTTGGAGTATCGCCCGCTCGAAGGATTTGTTTTTGCATTGACGCCTTTCAATTTTACTGCCATCGCCGGTAACCTGCCAACATCGGCTGCACTGATGGGCAATGTTGTTGTCTGGAAGCCCGCTTACTCGCAGGTATTATCGGCCAAAGTGATAATGGAAGTTCTACAGGAAGCAGGCTTACCAGACGGTGTTATCAATCTTATATATGTAGATGGGCCAGTAGCAGGCGAGGTAATCTTCAACCATCCTGATTTTGCTGGTATTCACTTCACGGGCAGTACGGGGGTTTTTCAGGAAATCTGGAAAACAATCGGTGTCAATATTCATAAATACAAAACTTATCCCCGTATCGTTGGCGAAACGGGAGGCAAAGACTTTGTTCTGGTTCATGAATCGGCTGACGCCGAAGAAGTCGCCACAGGCTTAGTTCGGGGCGCGTTTGAATACCAGGGCCAAAAATGTTCGGCTGCCTCGCGGGCTTACATTCCATCAACATTATGGCCCGCCATTGAATCAACGATGAAGCAATTTTTGGGTCAAATGAAGATTGGTGTGACGGAAGACTTCACCAATTTCGTTAACGCCGTAATTGACGAACGCGCATTCAAAAAGATAGTCGCTTATATTGACGACGCTAAAAAAAGCAATCAGGTAAAGATTATAGCGGGGGGTAATTATGATGGATCAACAGGCTATTTCATTGAGCCAACAGTGTTGCTGGTCAATGACCCGAAGTACCGTACTATGTGCGAGGAAATCTTCGGTCCCGTGCTGTCAATCTATGTTTATGATCCATCAGACTTCGAGGATGTGATTAAATTAGTTGATACCAGCTCTCCATATGCACTGACAGGGTCAATTTTTGCGAAGGATAGATATGTTATTGACCACGTATCTCAGGCCCTGAAAAACGCGGCTGGCAACTTTTATATCAACGATAAACCAACAGGCGCGGTAGTCGGGCAACAACCATTTGGTGGGGCACGTGCCTCAGGTACAAACGACAAAGCTGGTTCAACATTGAATCTATATCGCTGGGTATCAGCACGTACAATCAAAGAAACGTTTGTATCTCCCAAACAGATTGGCTATCCTTTCCTACAGGCAGATTAATTCTTTTGAGAAAAGTTTAGAGAACGACTTGCAGAAGGCCAATTAGTTTCGTAATTTTGCACTCCCAAACAGATAAAAATACTCGACAAAATTCGGTTAAGTAGCTTTTTATCAATAAGTTAGGAAAAAACAATAAGTAAAGTTGTTAAAATATTTTTTCAACTTTTTCTTGACAAAGCAAACAGAGTGCCGTACCTTTGCACTCCCAAATATAAAGAAGGCCGACAACGGTTGGCCTCAATCATGCTAAAAGGGCGTGAGACAGTTCTTTGACGTATTAATATCAATAGGTTAGCACTATTTTAAGGCTATAAACATCGTGAATGGCGTTGGTCATTCACACAAGTATTTACGATGGAGAGTTTGATCCTGGCTCAGGATGAA
>CAXTKE010000005.1:0-490095 GCA_964244845.1 uncultured Spirosoma sp. | reverse complement strand
TCGCACGAGGCCCGCAAACACGTACCTTTTTTATGCCTGTTTGGATCACCCAACGCCAACGGGTGTTGATGGTGAGTGAGTTACTCAACTGAACTACTGTACTTCCGACCTTTACACACCTGTTTGAGTTGGGCTGAAAACCTGCCTGCGGGACGTGCTTCCTGTCACAGGAAAGCGACCCTACGCGGAGCGGACAACCACGCACAATCCAATTTTTATACCCAGTGCGAAGCTCAACAACGTAACAAATCCGATTTGCCCAAGCCCCAACCAGCGGGGCGTTTCTGGTGTCGCAAGAAAGCTGCCCAACCTGTCCAAGCCTACTAACCGGGGCGTTTATCGTGTCACACAGAGCCCGATTAACGAGCTAAAATCGCCCTATCGCGGGACGGGCAAGTTGTCGCGCGAAGCCCACAAACACACTTTATTAATGCTTTGACCCGCACCCAACGACCACGGGTGTTGATGGTGGGCGAATAACTTGACTGAACACACGAACCTGCACCTTTACACACCCGTTTGGTTGGGCTGCCAACTCCGCGACGGGACGTGAGTCCTGTCGCCGGAAGCGACCCCACGCGGAGCGCACACAACGCACTTTCCAAACTGTTTACGCCGAAGCGCGAAGCTCAGCAACGTAACCAAATCCGCTTTTGTCGAGCTTAACCCACCGGGGCGTTTCTCGTGTCGCAAGTGACCCGCCCAACCTGTCAAGGCCCAACTGTCGGGGCGTTTCCGCTGTCGCAGACAACCCGGCAAACGAGCAAAACCGCTCTGTCTTGGGACGGGCAAGTTGTCGCACGAGGCCCGCAAACATGCACTCTTTTTAACTACTTGTTCGGTTCACCCAACACCCACAGGTGTTGATGGTGAGCGAACTACGTGCCTGAACACAAGCCACTTTCACCTTTACACACCTGTTCAAGTTGGGCTGCCAAGCGTCCTCACCGGCGTGCTTCTTGTCAGCGGTGACCACCCCACGCGGAGCGCACAACGACGTACAATCCGATTACAGCCCAGCGCGAAGCCATAACAACGTAGTGAATCCGATTTTGTCAAGCCGCAAACACCGGGGCGTTTCCGCTGTCGCACGGAAGCTGCCCAACTTGTCAACGCCCGACCTGCGGGGCGTTTGGCCTGTCAACGGGAGCCGCCCAATGAGCTAAAACCGCCCTGTTACGGGACGGGCAAGCTGTCGCACAGACGCTGCCTTATAAGCCTAAACTTGCCTAATGAGCCGTGCGACCTGTCGACCGAAGCCAGACTTGGAAGCACTGCTTTTACGCATCACCCAACGAATTATTGTACGTAACTCCGCTTAATAGCAAACCACTGACAATGATCTGTTTGATATTAAGCGTATGCACTACTTTTGCCGGACAAGTCAACCAATAGCGTTTGTTGGTACAATCATAGACGGTAGACATGAATTTTACAAATTAAATGGCGAAAAGAGTTTCGATAATTCAGTCGGTCGAACGGGTATGGGATGTTGATGGCTTTCCTAACTATTTTTTTGGCCACGATAAGCAGTTGTATCGCTACGATTCGCGGGGGCAGGTGAAAACAAACAAACGGGTCGTTATCGGTACAACACAGGGCTATATCCTGAAACGTAAATTTTATAGTTTGTCCCAACTGCGCCCACTGCTCCGCCGACATGATGCTACAGATCATCCAGCGGACTTTTGAACCTACTGATCTTATCCGCCGTGACATGGGTATAGCGCATGGTGGTCAGGATGCTTTCGTGCCCCAGCAGTTGTTGAATGTAGCGAATATCCATACCACTTTCAAGCAGGTGGGTGGCAAAACTGTGCCGTAAGGTATGAATGCCGCCCCGCTTCTGAATACCGGCCGTACAAACAGCCTGGCTATATACCAACTGAATTGTGCGGTTCTGAAGCGGCTCCGGTCCGCCAGCACCATGTCGGTCGGCTTCTTCAAACAGGTATCGCTTCGGTTTATATTCTGCGAGATAGTCGTTTATGGTCGTGTTAAGTTTGCCGGTCAGCATGACAACGCGGTCTTTTTTGCCCTTGCCGCCCTGAACGTTAATGAGTCGTCTGGAACGGTCAATGTCGGTTAGCTGTAGACGAGCTATCTCATTGAGCCGCAGACCAGTAGCGTACACGATTTGAAATAAGGCGCGGTATTTCAGACTGGTGGTTGCATCAAAAATAGCTTTTACTTCGGCCACGCTATAAACGGTTGGGAGTTTGACGGGCATTCGGGGATAGGCTATGTCGTAAAAGGTTTTGTCACGTTGCAGCACTTTCTCACAATAGAATTTATAGGCGTTGATATGTACGTTTATCGTTGAACTACTCAACCGTTTTCTGTCGACCAGAAACAACAGGTATTGTTGATAATACGCTTTACTGAGTTCGTCTATCGGCTTTGGATTGGCGTAGCGAATGAGCGTTACGAGTGCCTGTTTGTAATTTTTAAGGGTCTTGTAGCTGTAGTTCTGAACCCGGAGCGTGTTGGAAACGGCCACGATAACGGGGTGCTGGTCATACTCGCCCCGCGCCGGTGCATAGCGGAATGGCTTCCGGGTGGGTGTATGGCTCAGCGGGGGCCAGGCTGGGTTTGTCGCCTGCTCGATTTCGGCATTTGTTGCGGTGGGTTTGTAAAGCCGCACAACAGCCTCGTCGAAGCGGCAGTAGTCTTTGCCGAATAGTTGCCCAAGCCGTACGACCGATTCGCGAGTATTGGGCACGGTCCAGCACTTACGCGAATAACTCCATCGCCTGCCCGGCACTTCGCCAATCAGTTCATTACCGATGGGATCTCCGGGGAAAGAGACGGCTAACAGATTAGGGTCTTTTTCGTCAATTTGTATAGTAATCATCGCGTTACGTTAGCCAGTCCAGCCCGTTAGACGGACAGGGACTGGCTAATGTAACGCAAGCTTTATCGGTTAAAACTATGCTACTCTTCGCGTTGAGATGGTTCAGCGTAGTCTGAGACTGCGCCGAACCATCCCAAAAAAGTCAACTGCTCAAATTAGCTGACCTACAGATAGTTATTTGAATTTCCGAAACCTAAAAGGTCTCTTAAGACCTTTTAGGTTTAAAGGCACTACTCGCCGGGATGGTACGTCCGCTCAACGTGTTGGCGTACATCTTCGGGGTAGAACCAGATGTCTTTGAATTTCCCTTCGCAATAGAGCGGAGCCTGGTCGGTGAAGTGAACGTCGCCGGGTTTGCTGCTCTGCCCGCCCGTTACCACCGATTTCGCTCTGACCCGCTTGCCAAATTCTACAACGGCCACGAAACTATTGCCTACGCTGCCATATCGTTTTTGGGTGCCCGGATACGTTTTGGCCGCAAAAGCCGCCAGCGACCCCCAGGCCGATGAGGTGAACGCAACGGGAATACTCGGTTTCCGGTCGTCAAACGTTTCCCGGATTTGGCCGGTTAGCCGCTGGTAGCGGTTGATGTCGCCCCAGGGTGTTTTCCAGGTCCCGAAGTCGCGCGTCAGGTCAGTCAGTACGGTAGCCAACGCGGTTATTTTCTCCTGCGGAGAGGTATTTTTGATGGTAAAGGCGGTGATACTCAGGTTATCAGTGGGTTGACTGGGCTGTGCCCGGCTGCGGGCTAACCGCTGTATTTTTTCGCCCCAGAAAATAGCCAGCGTCTGTCCAACCGACGTTACGCTGTAGGCCCGGTTCCAATCTTTCAGAAGTTGAACAGCTTCCGGCAAACCGTCCCGTTTATTCACTGAGTCGGCAGAAACAGTCTGGTAAGCCGTCAGTAAGGACGGAATCAACTCATCGAAAGCCGCTAAGTGTGGGTCATTGGCGGCCGCAATAAGCGTGTCGAGCGTGAACATGGATTTGCTGCTCAGCACCCGCACGGCGTTGATACCCCGGTAGTTTTCAGCATCGGGAGCCATGTAGGCCGGAAATTTACTCCGCTCCGGGCTGCTGTTGCCCGATACGGTGAAGGGCGTGGCATTGCAATTCTGAATCCATCCGGTGGCCGGGTTACGTACCTGCACAATCTCCTCGACCGGGTGCAATCCCTTCCAGTCGGTGGCGGGATTGCTGCCATCAACGGGCTGTTCCCAGTCAAATTTAGAGTCGCGTTTGGGCATGAAATTGCCATGCCAGTAGGCAATTGTGCCATCGCGGTCGGCGAAAACCGTGTTGTTGGATGCATTGCCGTTTAGTTTCATCACGTTTTTGAAGCTCTCGTAGCCCGTTGCTTTCGTGCGCAAATACGACTGCGACAGCGCGTTCAGGGGCGTATTCATCATGTTGATGGCGATCCATTTGCCTTCTTTTTCGCCCGCAATGGGGCCATGATGCGTGAAATACATCGTAAAATCTTTGTACTGAATCCCACTGTCCGACTTATAGGGCAATCGTATTTTTTGGGTCCGAACCGGTTTGAGGGCGTTGCCGTGTTTGTAGAAAAGTGCGTTGCCTTTTTTCTCGATTGTCTCTAAATACTCATCCATCGAATCGGCATAACTGGTGGTGTGCATCCAGCCGCAGTTTTCGTTAAAACCCTGATAGATAAAGAACTGGCCCCACGTAACGGCTCCGTAGGCGTTTAGCCCGGCCTGACTAACCATCTGCACCTCCGAGCGGAAATAAAACGACGTGTGCGGATTGATGAGTAACAGCGCGTTTTTGGTGGCACTTTTGGCGGGGGCAATCGCGAAGCCATTTGAGCCGAGGGATTCGCGCTCATACGGGTCAGACGTGTTGCGCCATGACGTTGCTTTACGCTGTTCGTAAAACGCTTTCAGCCGTTCGATGGAAACTACGCTGATGTTGCCGCCAATGCTGCCTTCGCTGAACATCAACGGCATCCAGGGCTGAAACCGCGTCAGCAATCGGGGTTTTACGGCCGGATGGGTAGCGAGGTAATAGTTTGTGCCGTCAGCAAAGGCATCGAGCAGACTTTTCATCCAGACCGGGCTTTTTTTGTAAATCGCCATCGCCTGGGTGGTGTCCATGAAGAGCCGTGCCCGTAAATCGTGATACAGGGCCGCTTCGCCCTCCACTTCGGCCAGCCGCCCGATTGACGTGATGTAATTCTCTTCAACCCGGCCAAAGTCATCTTCGCACTGCGTAAACAGCAAGCCAAACACCACATCGGCGTCGGTTTTGCCGTAGATGTGCGGAACACCCCACGTATCGCGGGTGATGGTGATTTGGGTTGCCCGCTGCTGCCATCGGGTCATGTCGGCTTTGCTAAACGATTGAGCCTGAACGGAGAACGACCATAGAACGGTGATCAGGAAAACAAGAAAACGGATAGGTTGCGGTTGACGACAGGTCATTGATAGAAATTCAAGAGTGGGAAATGAACCGATTATAGGTAAAAATAGAGCATTCCTGATAGCATTGGGTCAATAAATTAGCGAATACCCTATTTTATGCTGATAATCGGGGTCTATGCAAAATAAACATACGCTTAAACATCCGTTCACTATCTTCTCCTGCGAAACGATTGAATTGCCCCCGACAAGCCGCAAATCGGAAGTGTCAAAAAACGACTACTATTGACTGATTATGTTTGTGTTACGTCTTTTTTATGTGCAGTTTAGTATGTATATTTACCTCCCCTATTTTCAACAAACAACTATAGTAATGAACCGCGTTTTGGCCGCAAAACCAATACCGGCCACTCAATCCGCATGAAGAAAGGACGTTCAAATCCAAACCAACTCCAGATCGATTTTCTGGCCGCATTCCGCCGGATGCTCGTTAGCCTGGGCAGCTCCGAAAACCTGCCCGTCAACGAAAGCCTGTTTATGCGCATGACCGACCAGTGGGAAAATACCCGCGCGATTCCGGCCGATCTGTTATTTACCAAAAGCCCGGTCGAAGCGGTCATTTTCCGGCTGCAAAAGACAGACCGCGACGGCGGAGCGAATCGTCTTCAGTTTCCTGCCGAACTCATTGCGGGCGAAATCCGTGGCGAAAAAGGACTGACCGGCTTTTCGGCCAAGTTTCGTGAGCAGGGCTGGGTGATTCTGCCCGCCGAACTGTCGGCCATGTATAAGAGTCTGTTTCTAAATATTCTGACCGCTTCGGTCGGGCTGGAACACCTCTACCCTTCCCGCAAAGAGTTACTGGCCGAAGCCGAACGGGTAGCCCTCGAAGCCATGCTTCCTGAAGCCGAAGTGCGTAAGTTTTTTGGTCTGCGCCTGTCCCGTTTCCCCGATAGCTTCCGCAGCGAAGTCGCCAATTATTTCAACCTGCCATTCGACTATGTGCTGAAACGCGCCAATCATTTGGGTATGGTTTCGGAACAGGTTATCGAAGAATCCCGGAACAGCACTCAGCCATTGCGTTCTACCGTACTCCGTCGGCCACAGAGCAGCCGGGCTGCGTAAAAAAATTGCATAAAAATAAGAAAGCATGTGGTGTCAGATTTAAGAATCTGACACCACATGCTTTCTTATTTTTATATTTTTCATAGACTATATGTTTCTCAGCCGGGAAAATCAATCAATTCGATTGATTTTCCCGGCTTTTATTTGGAAGTGACCCTGATAACATGCTGTTTTGCATAATCTATTACTTCAATAGACTAAAAGCACTAATAGTCTATCGAACACCGGGAGAATAGGGAGAATTAGCCGTCAACCCCATTGCAGAAACCAGTAACGCGAAATAGATACGCTGAAACTACCTCCAAATAGGGGTATGCGCAACTTAGTTCGTGGTGCATTAATTAATTACAACCAAACACAATGAGACAAATTTTAACATCAGTTTTATTAATTGGAGCAATCCTTCTACCTCTTCTTTTACCCGCTCAAACTACGCCCGTCATCAATGCAACCATATCCGGCAAAGTTGTTGACGCACGGACGAGCAGAACGCTGATTGGTGCGACAGTAGCAATCAAAGGAACAACCAACGGTGCCCCAACGAACATAAATGGACAGTTCACATTAGTTACAGGCCAGAAGCTTCCCTTTACCGTTATCGTATCCTTCGTTGGTTATCAGACAAAAGAAGTTTTGCTGAGCGAGGATAATGTAGAGATCAAACTCGAAGAAGGGTCAAATCAGTTGGCTGATGTCGTGATTACATCCCGGCGCCGTCAGGAATCGGTACAGGACGTTCCGATTCCGATTTCGGTGGTGAGTGGTGTCCGTGCCGAAGATGCCGGTGCGTTCAACGTAAACCGCCTGAAAGAACTGGTCCCCAGTGTTCAGCTCTACGCGTCCAATGCCCGGAACACGACCCTCAACATTCGTGGTTTGGGTTCGAGTTTCGGCCTCACCAACGACGGTATAGACCCAGGTGTGGGCTTTTACGTAGACGGCGTGTATTATGCACGACCGGCCGCAACAGCACTTGACTTTGTCGACATCGAACGGGTAGAGGTGCTTCGCGGTCCGCAGGGAACGCTTTTCGGCAAAAATACCACGGCCGGAGCCTTTAACATTACAACACGTCCGGCCAGTTTCCAGCCGGGAGCGAGCTTTGAAGTGAGTTATGGCAATCTGAATTACATGCAGGCCAAAGCGTCGTTAACCGGCCCTCTGAGTAAAAAACTTGCGGCTCGGGTGTCTTTTTCGAGTACCCAGCGAGACGGAACTATCTATAACCTTACAACATTAAAGCCAACAAATACGCTTAATAACCTGGGCTACAGAGCACAATTACTATACACGCCGACGGACAAAATCACGATTACTCTGATAGGTGATAATGCCCGTCAACGGCCGGATGGCTATGCAACCGTCGTAGCTGGGGTGGTACCGACAAAGCGGGCTGCTTATCGACAGTTCAATAACATCATTGCTGATCTGGGCTATAAATTGCCGAGTACAAATCCGTTCGACCGGGTAACGGACTCCGATACCCCCTGGCGGTCGAATAACGATTTTGGCGGTATTTCACTCAATATAGATGCAAAGATTGGCCGGGGCACACTAACCTCAACTACGGCCTGGCGTTACTGGGTTTGGGACCCCTCAAACGATAGAGACTTTACCGGTCTTCCCGTATTAACCAAATCGAGTGGTAATTCGAGACACGCCCAATGGACACAGGAAATTCGGTATGCCGGCCAGTTTTCGTCGCGCCTAAGTGGTGTGGCCGGTGTATTCTTAATCGACCAAGACCTCAAATCAGACCCTGTGCAAACCGAGGAGTCGGGTGCGGCCCAGTGGCGGTTTGTGCAAAGTTCGACCAGTGCGTTATGGAAAACCCCTGGTTTATTAGATGGATTTGGCACGAAAACAACCTCGCGGCTCAAGACCCTCGGTGCGGCCGTATTCGGTCAGCTCGACTGGGCGATCACGGATAAACTGCACGTGTTGCCGGGCCTTCGGTTCAATTATGACAAAAAAGATGTCGATTACAAACGTGAGACGTACGGTGGTCTGCAAACCACCGACCCGGCCCTGATCGCGCTCAAGAATGCCGTATATACCAATCAGGCTTTTGCGTTTGGCGTAGAAGAAAACAATTTCTCGGGACAGTTGACGCTTGCCTACAAGGCCAGTAAGCAACTGAACGCTTACGCAACTTATGCAAACAGCTACAAGCCGGTTGGGGTCAATTTGGGCGGGCTTCCTACGGCCAATGGTGTAACGTTGATTGATTTAGCGAAGGTAAAACCAGAGTACGTAACCCACTACGAAATTGGCGTAAAGACCAGGCCAACCCCAGGCTCTACGCTCAATATTACGGCCTACAATACCGATATTGACGATTATCAGACGCAGGTTCAGACCGCCGAAGTGGGCGTGAACAGAGGGTATCTTGCGAATGCAGAAAAGGTGCGTGTAACCGGCGTTGAGCTTGATGGAGGCATCCGGGTTAGTAATAACTTCTCGCTAAATGGAGCAATTGCCTACACCGATGGGAAATATGTCTCGTTCAAAAACGCGCCGGTTCCACTCGAAGAAACCGGTGGAGAATCGGCATTCAAAGACATTTCGGGGGGTGCCCTTCCCGGTATCTCCAAGTGGGCAGGCTCGTTGGGTGCCGAGGTTTCGGGGGCTGGAAAATTTCTTAGCTTAGAGGGGCGTTTCTTTCTGGCTCTCGATACCTACTATCGTTCTTCGTTCTCCTCAAGCGCGTCGCCGTCTCAGTATCTGAACATTGACGGCTACACCCTGCTCAACGCCAGAGTTGGTTTTCGTGCCTCAAACGGGGTATCTATCCTGCTGTGGTCCCGCAATTTGACCAATAAAAATTATTTCGAGCAGTTGTTACCGGCTGCTGGCAACGCGGGGCAATATGCAGCCGTACTTGGCGATCCGAGAACCTACGGCACAACGATACGATACACATTCTAAGTTGGTGAATTGTCCATCAGCATAATCCACAAAAGAAGATTTTAGCCTGTTCGTACACATTATTCAGAACAGTAAAAACGGAAATAAGCTGTTTACGTTATCGTAACATGAACGTAAACAGCTTATTTATTTTTACAATATTTGTATTCCGTTTGCATGAAGTGTAATTTTTTTAATATCCATCTATGAAACATCTTTTTCTACTCTCATTTCTTTTACTAACCAATGCCGTTACCGCCTGGTCGCAGACAACGATTGCGGGTGGTGTGACCGACGAAAAGGATCAGCCCTTAGCGGGCGTAACAATCCTGATTCAGGGTACGAACACCGGCACCATTACGCAGGCCAATGGGCAGTTCTCGCTCACGACGAACGTGTCCCTGCCCCTCACGATCAGCGTTTCGTTTATTGGCTATAAGCGGCAGGATGTGGCCGTTCGGGGCAATAACTTCCGAAACATTGCCGTAAAACTGACTGAAGAAGCCATCCTGACCGACGAAGTCGTTGTATCAGCCAGCCGCGTGCCCGAAGACATTCGAAAAGCGGCTGTAACAGTTGAAAAGCTTGGCGCACGGCAGTTCCAGCAATCACCAGCCACCAGCCCGTTCGATGCGCTTCAGAATGTAAAAGGTGTTGACCTGCTAACCCAGAGCCTAACGTTCAAATCGGTCAATCTGCGCGGTTTCGGGGCGAATAATAACAACCGGTTTCTGCAACTCACCGATGGGATGGACAATCGTTCGCCGGGTTTGGGGTTCGGTTTCGGGAATGTGGCGGGCGTTTCCGACTTGGATGTTGAGAGCATCGAATTGATTCCGGGGGCCTCGTCGGCACTGTATGGGCCTGACGCATTACAGGGGCTAATGCTGACCACCAGCAAGAATCCATTTATCTATCAGGGACTAAGTGCTCAGATAAAAGTGGGTGTGAACAATGTGGGGAAACCGGGTTTTGGCCCGAAAGGCTACGGCGATATTGCGATTCGTTACGCCAAACAACTCGGAACACGGTTTGCGTTCAAGGTAAATTTCCAGCGGTTAAGCGGTACCGACTTCATTGCCGACGATTACAGCGACCGTTCGACCCGCGCCCGTGCCAACTTCTTCGCCACCGACCCAAATCGGGGCGGCATTGCAACCGGCATTGGCTACGTACCTAACAACGACCCAAACACGAATTTCCAGTACGACGGCGTTAACATCTACGGCGATGACATCAATGCGGGCGGGGCCTATACCTTTCCCAATAATTACAAGAATGCCCTGTTGCAGAACAAGTTAGTGACACGCACCGGCTATACCGAATTAGACGTTCTGGGCAATAACGGTAAGGTGTTTAACAACCGGGCCAACGTATCGCTCCATTACAAACTGCCAGGTAATATCGAAGCGTCGCTGGGCTGGTATTACGGCAACGGCAACTTCATTCGTACGGCTGGTTTTCGGGAGTACTTCCCTGATTATCAACGGCATCAAATCAAAGCAGAACTTCGGGGAGACAATTTTTTTCTACGGGCCTATACGACCCAGCAGAAAGCGGAAGGCTGGAATATCGGTCAGACAGCTACGGCCATCAACAACGCTTGGAAACCGCTGGCGCAATGGGCCGATGAGTTCGGACAGGTGTATGTAGAGAATAAAGTGAGCATTGGCGATGCCCGTGCCACCGCCGACCGGGGTCGTTACGTACCCGGCTCCGACCAATTCAATGCTGTCCGCGATGCTTATGCCAACACGCTGAATACCGACTTCATACCCGGCTCAACGACAGCGAAGGGAACGCGCTTCCGCGATAATTCGTCGCTGTGGCATTACGAAGGGATGTATAACTTTACGAAGTTGCTGGGCAATGTGGCCGAGGTGCTTGCGGGTGGAAGCATCCGGCATTACGGCTTAAATACGGCAAATACAGCAATTACGTTGAAAGCCGATGGCTCCGAATATACCATCAACGAGTATGGAGCTTACATACAGGCGGCCAAAGAACTGCGCGTGGGAACGGTTGCAACGGTAAAACCGACAGTCGCCCTTCGCTACGACAAGAACCAGTATTTCAAAGGTGGATTTACGCCCCGTGCATCGGCAGTGGTCAGCGTTGGCCCCCACAATTTCCGGGGATCGTGGCAATCAGCGTTTCGAAATCCCTCACCGGGGCAGTTGTTTGCGGTTCCGGCAGCCGACAAAGGGGGCGACGTGGGCGGTTCACAACTTGCGGCTGAATCGGCAGGCCTGTTCACAAACCCTGCTTATTTAGATAGCGACGTGAAGGATTTCACTGCCGGACGCCTGACCGAACCCCAGTTAAGGAGCCGTGCGTATAACCCCGCTACCTTTACGACCGAAAAAATAAAGACGTGGGAGGTGGGCTATAAAACCCTGATACAGAACAAATTATATGTAGATGCCTTTTATTTCCACAGCAAGTACACCGATTTTATAGCGGCCCAGAGTTTTTATCAACCGAAGAGTTCGATTGCCGACTTTGCCACAAATAATTACCGGACGCTGCAAATCAATTTCAACAACTTCAATGAAATATACGTCAATGGATGGGGCGCGGGTGTTGAATATGGCTTGGGTCGGGGCTTTACGGTGAGCGGCAATTACTCCCGTCAGGTTGGGACCGTAACGTTGCGCGATGCACAGGGTAATATCATTAAAGACAACGCTGGCGTTGACATTGTTAAACGCCGGATGAGCAATCCCGAAGTATCGCAGAAGGGACGCAACTTCTTTATCTCACCCGAAAACCGCTACAATATTACCTTGAGCAACGCCCGCCTGACCGACCGGCTCGGTGCTACGATCACCTACCGCTGGACCGACAAAATGTGGGTTGAGCAGGGCACCACAGCGGGCGATATATGGCTCCCTTCCTGGACGAGTTTAGACGCACAAGTATCGTATAAAGTCCCGAGTTACAAGGCGGTAGTGAAACTTGGCGGCACAAACATTCTCAATAAATACTATTCTCAGGGATACGGTTTGGCTCGTATTGGTGGTTTGTATTACGTTAGTATCACGTTTGATGATTTGCTGCGGTAGCAATAATCTATCTTACAAAAAACGGCCCCGTTCATTGCTGAGCGGGGCCGTTTTGTATTTAGTAAGCAGGTAGTTTACACTGTAGCTTTCTTTTTGCTGCGGGCAAACTGTTCGCGCGATTCGGTAATCGTTTCCAGTTCCTCCTTCGAGCCAACGATTGCGCTTTGGTAGCGACGCAGACCCGTACCAGCCGGAATCAGGTGACCTACGATAACGTTCTCTTTCAGACCGTCAAGTATGTCGCGCTTACCCCGAATCGAGGCTTCGCTCAACACTTTCGTCGTTTCCTGGAAGGAAGCCGCCGAAATGAAACTGTCCGTACCCAGCGACGACTGTGTAATCCCCATCAGCGTGGGCTGCGAAACGGCGGCCATTGCATCGCGAACGGTTACAAGAGTCATGTCTCGGCGTTTCAGACTGGAGTTCTCGTCACGTAGCTGACGGCTCGTCACAATCATACCCGGTTTGAAGTTCACCGAATCACCAGCGTCCATAACGACTTTGGCATCCAGCACTTTATCGTTTTCCTCACGGAAAGACCACTTGTCTACAACCTGACCTTCAAGGAAGTTCGTGTCGCCGGAGTCGATGATCTCAACTTTCTGCATCATCTGCCGAACGATGGCTTCGATGTGCTTATCGTTGATTTTCACACCCTGCAAGCGATAAACTTCCTGAATTTCATTTACCAGATACTCCTGAACGGCAGTTGGCCCTTTGATGGCCAGAATATCGCTCGGCGTAATGGCACCGTCGGACAGGGGCGCACCAGCCCGCACGAAGTCATTATCCTGTACAAGGATAAATTTCGACAGCGGAACAAGGTATTTCTTCTTCGTACCGTCTTTCGACTCGATGAAGATTTCGCGGTTACCACGCTTGATTGCACCGTATGTAACAACGCCATCAATCTCGCTTACGACAGCCGGGTTCGATGGATTACGGGCTTCAAACAATTCCGTTACCCGTGGCAGACCACCCGTGATGTCGCGGGTTTTACCCACGTTACGCGGAATCTTCGCTAACGGTTGACCAGCATTGATTTTCTGCCCTTCTTTCACAACTAAACGCGAGCCAACCGGCAGGTTGTACATCTTCTGCAATGGCCCTCCATCATTATCAGGTAAGTGCAACGTCAGTGTGGTTGTGCCTTGTACGATAATGGCCGGGTTTTTGGCTTTGTCGCGGGTTTCGATGATAACTTTCTCCTGGAAGCCAGTCTGTTCATCAAATTCTTCACGATAGGTAATACCGTCTTCAATGGCGTCGAAGCTCAGCGTACCGGTTAATTCCGACAGAATTACGGCGTTGTACGGATCCCAGGCGCAGATATCGTCGCCTTTTTTCACCATATCACCGTCTTTCACGCGCAGGAATGCACCATACGGTACGTTGTTGCTGATAAGCACCAGATTACGATCATTCGGGTTTACAATCCGAACTTCACCGGAACGGCCCATCACGATTGTCTGCGGATTGCCTTCGGCATCTTCCGATTGCACCGTCCGCATTTCTTCGAGTTCGATCAACCCGTCAAACTTGGCTTTAATCGACGCATCGACCGCGATGTTAGAGGCCGTACCACCTACGTGGAACGTACGGAGGGTTAACTGCGTACCCGGCTCACCAATTGACTGCGAGGCAATTACGCCCACTGCTTCACCAATATCGACCATGCGTCCCGATGCCAGGTTGCGACCATAACACTTGGCGCAGACACCCTGACGCGATTCGCACGTCAGTACCGACCGGATTTCAACCGTTTCGATGCTTGTTTCGTCGATATGAGCCGCCACTTCTTCCGTTACCACATCGCCCGAAGCGACAATCAATACGGGTTTACCATCCGCATCTTTTAACAACGGATCGTAGATATCGTGAACCGTTGTCCGGCCCAGAATCCGCTCCGACAGTGGCTCAACGATGTCTTCGTTGTCTTTCAGAGCCGATACCTGCAAACCACGCAACGTACCGCAATCGTCTTCGCTGATAATTACATCCTGCGCAACATCATGCAAACGACGGGTCAGGTAACCGGCATCGGCTGTTTTCAGAGCCGTATCCGCCAGACCTTTCCGCGCACCGTGTGTCGAGATAAAGTACTCCAGTACGTCGAGACCTTCTTTGAAGTTCGACAGAATCGGGTTTTCGATGATCTCCCCAACCGATCCCTGCAGGTTTTTCTGCGGCTTGGCCATCAGCCCCCGCATACCACCCAACTGGCGAATCTGTTCCCGCGAACCACGTGCTCCCGAGTGCATCATCATATAAATCGAGTTGAAACCACCCTGATCGGCTTCGAGTTGCTTCATCAACGTCTCGGTCAGACGGGAATTTACGCGGGTCCAGATGTCAATAACCTGGTTGTAGCGTTCGTTCTCCGTAATCAGACCCATCAGGTAGTTATCCCAAACGGCCTGCACCTCGGCTTTTGCTTCGTTAACAAGACCCTGTTTTGCTTCAGGAATCATAACGTCGCTCAGACCAATCGACAAGCCGCCCTTAAACGCCATCTGGAAACCAAGTTCCTTAATGTCATCAAGGAATTGAGCTGTCCGCGCACCGCCCGAAATCTTGAAGATAAGCGCGATAATCTGTTGCAGCTTTTTCTTCGTCAGCAATTCGTTAATGTAGCCAACTTCCTCAGGCACAGCCTGGTTGAACAACAAACGACCCGCTACTGTATCAATTACTTTGACTACCAGATTGCCGCTTTCATCCCGGACTTTCACCCGGCACTTGATGTTGGCGTGCTTGGAAACTTTACCCTCGTTGATACCGATAACAACTTCTTCCGTACCGTAGAAGGTCATGCCTTCGCCCGCAATGGGGTACTCAGGAATGCTCTTCCGGCCTTTTGTTACGTAGTATAAGCCCAACACCATGTCCTGCGAAGGCACCGTAATTGGCGCACCGTTGGCAGGGTTCAGAATATTGTGCGACGCCAGCATCAGCAATGACGCTTCGAGTACGGCTTCCTGTCCGAGTGGCACGTGAACGGCCATCTGGTCACCGTCAAAGTCAGCGTTGAAGGCCGTACAAACGAGTGGGTGTAACTGAATTGCCTTCCCTTCGATCAGTTTCGGTTGGAACGCCTGAATACCCAGACGGTGCAGTGTTGGCGCACGGTTCAGCAGAACGGGGTGGCCCTTCAATACGTTTTCCAGAATATCCCAGATAACCGGGTCTTTCCGATCAACGATTTTCTTCGCCGACTTCACCGTTTTCACGATGCCACGCTCAATCAGTTTGCGAATAACAAACGGCTTGAACAATTCAGCCGCCATGTCTTTCGGCAAACCGCACTCGTGCAGTTTCAATTCGGGACCAACTACAATAACCGAACGACCGGAATAGTCGACACGCTTACCGAGCAGATTTTGCCGGAAACGACCCTGTTTGCCTTTCAGCATATCGGACAGGGATTTCAGCGCACGGTTACCTTCTGAACGAACGGCGTTTACCTTACGCGAGTTGTCAAACAGCGAATCGACAGCTTCCTGTAACATCCGCTTTTCGTTGCGGAGAATTACTTCGGGTGCTTTGATTTCGATAAGCCGCTTCAGGCGGTTGTTCCGAATAATAACCCGACGATACAGGTCATTCAAATCAGATGTAGCAAACCGGCCACCGTCCAGCGGGACAAGCGGACGAAGTTCGGGCGGAATTACCGGCACCATTTTGATGACCATCCACTCAGGACGGTTCTCGATACGGCCATTGGCTTCCCGGAACGCTTCAACAACTTTCAGCCGTTTCAGGGCTTCCGCTTTGCGTTGCTGCGACGTATCCGTAGCAGCCGCGTGACGCAATGAGTAGGATAACTCATCGAGTTCCACACGCGACAACAGCATTTCCAACGCTTCAGCCCCCATTTTGGCAATAAATTTATTGGGGTCTTTGTCGTCGAGGTGCTGGTTGCTGCCCGGCAGTTTGTCAATGATGTCTAAGTACTCGTCTTCCGTCAGGAAATCGAGCTGGTTAATACCATCTTCAGCCTTTACACCGGGCTGAACAACGATATACCGTTCATAATAAATAATCTGGTCAAGTTTCTTGGTCGAAAGACCGAGCAGATACCCGATTTTATTGGGCAGACTGCGGAAATACCAGATATGCGCAACGGGAACCACCAGTTCGATGTGTCCCATACGCTCCCGGCGAACCTTTTTCTCGGTCACTTCAACCCCACAACGGTCACAGATAATGCCTTTATAGCGTATCCGCTTGTATTTACCGCAATGGCATTCCCAGTCTTTTACCGGCCCGAAGATGCGCTCGCAGAACAAGCCACCCATTTCGGGTTTATAGGTCCGGTAGTTAATCGTCTCCGGCTGTGTCACCTCGCCGTAGGAACTCTCCAAAATAGACTCCGGCGATGCCAGACTGATCGTCACGCTGGCAAAGTCGCTGTTGAGTTTCTTGTTCTTTTTGAACGACATTGGTTGGAGATTATAGGTTGTTATTGGTTATTGGTTATTGGTTCATCGGTACAACTTACTAATGAACCAATAACCAATAACTATTACTACTCTAACGTAATTTCAAGTGCCAGGCCACGCAACTCGTGGACAAGTACGTTAAACGACTCTGGAATATTCGGCTTCGGCATGTTCTCGCCTTTTACAATAGCCTCGTATGCCTTCGCACGGCCAACAACGTCATCGGATTTTACGGTCAGAATTTCCTGTAGGATGTTCGACGCCCCGAAGGCTTCCAACGCCCACACTTCCATCTCACCAAACCGCTGACCACCGAACTGCGCTTTACCACCCAACGGCTGCTGGGTAATGAGCGAGTAAGGTCCAATCGAACGCGCGTGCATCTTATCGTCAACTAAGTGACCCAGTTTGAGCATGTAAATGATACCGACCGTTACCGGCTGATCAAAACGCTCACCTGTCAATCCATTATAGAGATATGTCCGGCCAAACGATGGCAAACCAGCCTCGTTTAACTCATCTACGACTTGCTGCTCCGTAGCTCCGTCAAAAATTGGTGTCGCATACTTGCGATCTAACTTCTGACCCGCCCAGGCTAATACAGTTTCGTAAATCTGACCGAGGTTCATCCGCGATGGTACGCCAAGCGGGTTCAGTACGATGTCAACTTTCGTCCCATCTTCCAAGAACGGCAAGTCTTCGTCGCGCACAATCCGGGCAACAACCCCTTTGTTACCGTGACGGCCAGCCATTTTATCACCCACTTTCAGCTTACGCTTCTTGGCAATATAGACTTTGGCTAACTTCACGATACCTGCCGGTAGTTCGTCACCCACTTCGAGTGTGAACCGTTCGCGCTTGAACCGACCCGTAATTTCGCTCCGACGGTTGTTGTAGCTTTTCACTAACGAAACAACCATCAAGTTTACTTTCTCGTCGTCCGTCCAGCTATCCAGATTCATGTCTGCCAACAGGTTGGCTTCTTCCGGCACGGCGTAGCTGCTTTCGTCACGATACGCATTCCGATCCGGAAAGAGGTTTTCCGTGATGTTTTTCCGGCTGAACTTCACGCCTTTGCTCACAATCTCGTCACCGAATTTGTGTTTAACACCGGCACTGGTTTTGCCATCTAACAACCCAACCAACTTCTCGATCATCCGCGTACGGAAGTCGTTCAGTTCACGGCCGTACTTCTTCATCAGGGCTTTCACCTCGTCTTTGTGCTTACCCCGGTCTTCTTTGGCCGGACGCGCAAACAACTTGGTGTCAATAACGATACCCTTCAGTGATGGCGGTGCTTTTTTAGAAGCATCTTTCACGTCCCCGGCTTTATCGCCGAAGATGGCACGAAGAAGTTTTTCTTCCGGTGTTGGATCACTTTCACCTTTCGGCGTAATCTTACCAATCAGAATGTCCCCTTCTTTCACTTCGGTACCCACACGAACGATACCATTCTCATCGAGGTTACGAACCGTCTCTTCCGATACGTTAGGAATTTCTGAGGTTAATTCCTCTTCGCCCCGTTTCGTGTCGCGTACTTCCAGTTCAAACTCTTCGATGTGTATCGAGGTGAAAATATCTTCGCGCACCACGCGTTCCGAAATCACAATAGCATCCTCGAAGTTATACCCCTGCCACGGCATGAAAGCAACTTTCATGTTCCGGCCAAGAGCCAGTTCGCCCGCCTGTGTGGCATAGCCTTCGCACAGCACATCGCCTTTTTTTACTTTCTGCCCTTTCAGTACAGTCGGCTTAATGTTGATGCATGTGTCCTGGTTCGTCCGGCGGAATTTGATCAGGTTATACGTTTTCCGATCCTCGTCAAACGTAACGGCCAGCGTATCGTCATCAAGATTATACCGAACGATGATTTTGGTCGAATCAACGAACTCAATCACACCGTCGGCTTCAGCGATAACCAGCGTCCGCGAGTCAACAGCAACGCGGCCTTCCAGACCTGTACCCACAATTGGGGCTTCGGGGCGGAGCAGCGGTACTGCCTGACGCTGCATGTTCGAACCCATCAGGGCACGGTTGGCATCGTCATGTTCGAGGAAAGGAATCATGGAAGCAGCCACCGACACAATCTGGTTGGGGGCAATATCCATGAAGGTTACGTTGGCAGGTTCGGCTATCGGGAAGTCACCTTCAAAGCGGGCTTTCAACCGGTCAACCGTGAAGTTGCCTTTCTTGTCGATACCTGCATTCGCCTGCGCAATGTAGTGCGTGTCTTCTTCTTCAGCAGTCAAATACATCACCGGCTTATCCATTGCCACCTTCCCGTTTTCAATAATCCGGTAAGGGGTTTCGATAAAGCCCATGCTATTGATTTTAGCATAGACACACAGCGATGAAATCAAACCAATGTTCGGACCTTCCGGCGTTTCGATGGTACACAAACGACCGTAGTGCGTATAGTGTACGTCACGAACCTCAAAACCAGCCCTTTCGCGCGACAGACCACCCGGTCCCAGTGCCGACATACGACGCTTGTGCGTCACCTCGGCCAGCGGGTTGGTTTGGTCCATGAACTGCGACAACTGATTGGTACCGAAGAATGAGTTAATAACCGACGACAATGTCCGGGCGTTAATCAGGTCAACAGGTTTGAAATCCTCGTTGTCCCGTACGTTCATCCGTTCTTTAATCGTCCGCGCCATCCGAGCCAGCCCAACACCGAATTGTGCATATAACTGCTCACCTACCGTGCGAACACGGCGGTTGCTCAGGTGGTCAATGTCATCGACAACGGCTTTCGAGTTAATCAGACCAATCAGGTATTTCACGATGCAGACAATGTCTTCCGTGGTTAATACCTTCATTTCTGACGAAATGTCAAGCTGAAGTTTTTTGTTGATCCGGTAACGGCCTACGTCGCCAAGATCATACCGTTTGTCCGAGAAGAACAGGCTCTGAATAATTTCACGGGCTGTTTGTTCATCGGGCGCATCGGCGTTCCGAAGCTGCCGGTAGATTTGCTCCACAGCCTCTTTTTCGGAGTTGGAACTATCTTTTTGCAGCGTGTTATAGATGATGTTGTAATCAGCCATGTTCATGTCCTCCTTATGCAGGATGACCGATTTCTGACCTGATTCTGTAATAACATCGATATCATCTGCCGTTACAGCCGAGTCGCGCTCCAGGAGCACCTCGTTCCGGCTGATCGACACAACTTCGCCCGTATCCTCATCCACAAAATCTTCCGTCCACGTGCGCAGCACCCGAGCCGCTAACCGACGGCCAATGGCCTTTTTCAGGTTGGCGGGCGTTGCCGGAACTTCTTCCGACAAGCCGAACAGGTCCAGGATGTCTTTATCCGAACCAAAACCGATGGCACGTAACAGCGTAGTAACCGGGAATTTCTTCTTGCGGTCAATGTACGCATACATGACATTATTCACGTCGGTCGAGAATTCGATCCAAGAACCCTTGAACGGAATAATCCGGGCCGAATACAGTTTGGTGCCGTTGGTGTGCTTGCTCATTGAGAAGAACACGCCCGGCGAACGGTGCAATTGTGAAACAATGACCCGCTCGGCTCCGTTAATGACGAAGGAGCCTTTCTCGGTCATGTACGGGATGTTGCCCAGAAATACCTCCTGCTCAATCGTTTCAAAGTCCTCGTTGTCGGGGTCATTGTTCGATAGACGTAATTTGGCTTTCAGCGGCACCGAATACGTTAGTCCCCGGTCGATCGATTCGTCAACCGAATATTTCGGGGGATCAACTAAGTAGTCGATAAATTCCAGCTTGAAATTCTCGCGGGAATCGGAGATAGGGAAATTTTCCTGAAACACTTTGAACAAACCTTCTTCCGACCGTTGGTTGGAAGGTGTGTCAAGCTGGAAAAAATCTTTGAAGGATTTTACTTGAATATCCAAAAAGTCTGGATACCCAATAACTGGCTGAATCGTCGCAAAATTTTTGCGCGTACTGATTTTCGCGTTTGTCGCCAAGACTGTGCTTCGTTTAGTTGCGTAACCGATTCTCAATGAGTGCGTTGCGAAGATTTGCCACGGCACTCGAACTAAGCGGCTATTCAGGCCCCAGGTGTCACCCAACCCAAGGGGCGTAAATAGAGAACATAAGGCAATATAAATAAGTTTGTCTTTTGCAAGTGCATTAGACAAAAATAGCTACAAACAGGAAAAGACCAGACGTTGGTCTGGCCTCCCCTGCCTGGAGCGATATGCTAGAGAGCTGTTTGCTTACTTAACTTCTACTTCAGCACCAGCTTCTTCGAGTTGCTTGCGCAGACCTTCCGCTTCGTCTTTGCTAACCCCTTCTTTAACAGCCTTAGGGGCAGTGTCAACTAATTCTTTCGCTTCTTTCAGGCCAAGGCCTGTCAGGTCTTTCACCAATTTCACGACAGCCAGTTTAGCAGCACCAGCCGACTTCAGAACGACGTCGAACGAAGTTTTCTCAGCTACTGCCGGAGCGGCATCACCTGCGCCTGCACCACCACCAGCTACCATTACGGGAGCGGCAGCAGCCGGTTCGATACCATATTCATCCTTCAGAATGGTAGCCAGTTCGTTAACTTCCTTAACTGTCAGGCTTACAAGCTGCTCCGCGAACGCTTTCAAATCTGCCATTGTAGTATTTCTTTTATTTGATTGTGATACAATAAGTTAGAACATAAGCGAAAGCCTATGCTTTTTATCGGAAATGCAGGTTTTCACCCACGGCACAGCTATGCTGCTTCTGTTTCCTCACGCTCCGACAGCGTTTTAAGGATACCGGCCAGTTTGTTACCGCCACTTTGCAACGCCGAGATGACGTTTTTAGCAGGCGATTGCAACAGACCAATGATTTCGCCAATCAGTTCTTCCTTGCTCTTCAGTGCGATGAGCATATCGAGTTGGTCGGCACCAATAAACAGGCTGCTGTCAATCGACGCAGCTTTGAGTTGCAGTTTGTCGTTCGTTCTACGGAACTCCTTGATAAGCTTAGCAGGTGCTTTGCCATTTTCAGCGTGAAACATCACTGCTGACTGACCGTGTAACACTGCATCGTTGAACGGCGTATAATCCGTATCGAGAGGTTCGAGTGCTTTTTTGATGAAGCTATTCTTCACCACTCTGTACTCAATACCCCGATCAAAACACATCCGACGGAGGTTGTTGGTTTCAGCAACCGTCATGCCATTGGCTTCCGTGATGTAGAAGAAGGGAGTTGACTGAAACTTTCCAGTTAATTCCTCAATAATTGCTCCTTTTTCCTCGCGCTTCATGGCTTAAATTCCGGCTACTGTGCCTTTATCAATCGTTACTCCCGGACTCATCGTGCTCGACAGGTTAATGCTTTTCACATACGTACCTTTAGCCGATGAAGGCTTCAGACGCATGAGTGTCGCCATAATTTCCTGCGCGTTTTCAGCCAGTTTTTCCGGCGTAAACGATACTTTACCAATACTGGTGTGAATGATGCCGGTTTTATCAACTTTAAAGTCAATTTTACCTGCTTTCACCTCACGAACGGCCTTCGCTACATCGGGGGTTACTGTACCCGATTTAGGATTTGGCATCAGACCGCGCGGACCCAGTACTTTACCCAGACGACCAACTTTAGCCATAACGTTCGGCATCGTGATAATCACGTCGATGTCCGTCCAGCCTTGTTCAATCTTCTGAATATAGTCGTCTAAGCCCACGAAATCAGCACCGGCTTCTTTCGCTTCGTTCTCCTTGTCCGGGGTGCAAAGCACCAGAACGCGAACCGTTTTTCCCGTACCATGTGGCAACGTAGCAACGCCACGAACCATCTGGTCGGCTTTACGCGGGTCAACGCCCAACCGAACGTCAATATCCACAGAAGCGTCAAATTTCGTAAACGAAATCTCCTTCAGAATCTCGGCCGCCTGTTGGAGCGAGTATTCTTTAGCAGCATCGTACTTCGATTGAGCTTCTTTTTGTTTTTTCGTTAACTTAGCCATGTCTGTGTTTGCTTCGGCAAGTCTATTAGTTCTCGAAGGGCGCTGTGCCCGTCACCGTAATTCCCATGCTGCGAGCCGTACCGGCCACCTGCTTCATTGCCGACTCTACCGTAAAGGCATTCAAATCAGGCATTTTCGTTTCTGCGATAGTCCGAATTTGATCCCATGATACCGAGCCGACTTTGTTGCGGTTTGGTTGAGCAGAGCCGCTTTTCAGCTTCGCTGCTTCCAACAGCAGAATCGGTGCGGGCGGGGTTTTGATGACGAAATCAAAGGACTTATCCTTATAATACGTAATCAGAACCGGCAACACCGTACCCACTTTATCCTGCGTCCGGCCGTTGAATTGCTTACAGAATTCCATGATATTTAAACCCTTGGAACCCAATGCCGGACCAATTGGAGGTGAGGGGTTGGCTTGCCCGCCTTTGACTTGCAGCTTTACATAGCCACCTACTTCTTTTGCCATTGTGGTAATTGAGTTACGATTTACATTTTATGTCCTATGGCGGTCAGTCACATAACCAATCCATATTTCTTTAGTGCAAACCAACTTGTTTTGGTCGTTTATTCTCTGAGGGAAGCATAGAACGTCCGACCACGGACAACTGATTTTCCAATCAATTTTCCTTTTCTACTTGCGCGTAACTGAGTTCTACCGGAGTATTCCGGCCAAATATTTTAACAACGACGTTCACTTTCTTCCGGTCGTCGAATACTTCTTCTACGGTGCCGATGAAACCGCCAAACGGCCCATCAACTACTTTAACGGATTCGCCTTTGATATAGGCGACGGTTGGCGCAGCAACTTCCTGCGTTTCTTCGTCCACTCGACCCAAAATCCGGTTTACCTCGGCCTGACGCAAAGGGACGGGCTTTTTTGATGTGGTTCCAACTTGCGAGTTTCCCAGAAAACCCAGTACACCCGGCATATTCAGAATCATATCGAGTGCCCGGTTGTTGGTCAAATCAGCCGAAATCAGAATGTATCCCGGAAAGAATGACTTTTCTCTGACACGCTTCTTACCGTTGCGCATCTCGTACACTTTCTCTGCCGGAATCAATACCTGTGGAATGACTTCTTCCAGCTTTTGGCGAATGATGTCATTGTCGAGATACGACTTGATTTTTTTCTCCTGACCCGACACTGCCCGAATGACGTACCAATGGATACCGGCAGGTATCTTAGATTCTTCAGCAGCCGGTTTCTTAAGTTTCTTTATATCACTGGGCATAGTGTATCAGTTAATGACGACATAGAACAAATCGTTTTCCGGTTGTTCTGCTGCTGCCTGTTGTAATCAGAACGACTGATAAAACGCGTTCAGTCCGTTCTCAAATACCAAATCAATTAGGCCGACTAATAGCGCAAAAATCAGCGATGCTACCAGTACCAGCGTTGAACTGGATTGCAGATCGCTGAATTTAGGCCAAGTCACGTTGTGCTGAACTTCCTCCCAGGAGGCTTTCAGAAACGAGATAAACTTGTCCATTGTAAAGTAAGGGATTGGCACGGGTGGAGAGATTCGAACTCCCATCAACGGTTTTGGAGACCGCTATTCTACCCTTGAACTACACCCGTTTGTTAATTGTGCAAAAAAGCCCGAGTCGGCGTGCCCCGAAACGGACTGCAAAAGTACGAATTAATTTTAAAAAACAAGTGCATTTCCGCTAAGAAATGCACTTGTTCTTAAATCATTACCTTAATCGAGGATTTCCGTTACCTGACCAGCTCCTACGGTACGGCCACCTTCGCGAATAGCGAAACGAAGACCTTTTTCCATAGCGATTTTGTTGATCAGCGATACATCAATCGTGATGTTGTCGCCCGGCATTACCATCTCAACGTTAGCAGGCAGCGTAATTTCGCCCGTTACGTCCGTGGTACGGAAATAGAACTGAGGACGGTACTTGTTAAAGAATGGCGTGTGACGGCCACCTTCTTCTTTCGAAAGTACGTAGATCTCAGCTTTGAATTTAGCGTGTGGTGTTACCGAGCCTGGCTTGCAGATTACCATACCGCGACGGATATCGGTTTTTTCAATACCACGGAGCAGCAAACCTACGTTGTCACCGGCTTCGCCACGGTCCAGAATTTTCCGGAACATTTCAACACCCGTTACAACTGATTTCAGGTTTTCAGCACCCATACCCAGTATTTCTACTGCTTCGCCCGAGTTAATGATACCCCGTTCGATACGACCCGTTGCTACTGTACCACGACCTGTGATCGAGAATACATCTTCAACCGGCATCAAGAACGGAAGTTCGGTCTGACGAGGAGGTAGAGGAATGAAATCGTCTACACTCTGCATCAATTCTTCAATCGATGGAACCCATTTGGCATCGCCGTTCAGGCCACCTAAAGCCGAACCCTGGATAACCGGGATGTTGTCGCCATCGAAGTTGTAGAAGCTCAGCAGTTCGCGGATCTCCATTTCAACGAGTTCGAGCAACTCTGGATCATCAACCATGTCCACTTTGTTCATGAACACAACAAGCTGAGGCACACCTACCTGGCGGGCGAGCAGGATGTGCTCACGCGTTTGGGGCATTGGGCCATCGGTTGCTGCTACCACAAGGATAGCACCGTCCATTTGGGCAGCACCCGTAACCATGTTCTTCACATAGTCAGCGTGACCTGGGCAGTCAACGTGCGCGTAGTGGCGGTTTGCCGTTGAGTACTCAACGTGCGATGTATTGATGGTGATACCGCGCTCTTTTTCTTCCGGAGCGTTGTCAATCGAGGAGAAGTCCCGAATTGCGGCCAGACCCTTTCCGGCCAGCACTTTCGTAATGGCAGCCGTCAGCGTCGTTTTACCGTGGTCAACGTGACCAATCGTACCGATGTTTACGTGCGGTTTCGAGCGGTCAAAATTCTCTTTTGCCATGTTTTTAAAACGCTATTGTGAACTGTTGTTTGTTATTGGATGAACTCGCTAAACGTGTATTAAACCCAGCGAAATCATCCCGTTTGAGGCTGATGCCATTTGGGCTTAAAACCGCACGGGCGTCAGGCGGCCGAGGCCACCCCGTCAAAAGAACTTCCTAAAGAAGTCCGGAGCCATTATGGGGAGTCGAACCCCGTACCTTCCCGCCCAGGCGGGATGCTCTACCTTTGAGCTATTAAGGCTATTACTTTGAGCTATATCATTGGTATTTAAACCACGAATTTGCCGCTTTGGCGGGATGCTCTATCATTGAGCCGTTACGGGGATTTGAACCCCGGACCTCTTCCTTACCAAGGAAGTGCTCTACCACTGAGCTATAACGGCTTATTTTAAAGTTATAGAGTTGTACAGTTTTGGTGTTGTAAAGTTGCTTCGCTTATTGTTAGCCAATCTCTGACTTCACTTTACAACGCTATAACTATAAAACTTTATAACTCATCCTGGAGCGGAAGACGGGTCTCGAACCCGCAACCTATAGCTTGGAAGGCTATCGCTCTACCAATTGAGCTACTTCCGCAAAAAAGAAGTTATACAGTTAAAGAGTTTTACAGTTGTAAAGTTTCTGTGAATGTGTCAGCCAACCTTACAACTCTATAACTCTAAAACTTGATAACTCTTTTTGTGGGGAGTGGAGGATTCGAACCTCCGAAGGCGTACACCAGCAGATTTACAGTCTGATCCATTTGGCCACTCTGGAAACTCCCCAAAAAACACGGTTAAAGAACATTTTACCACCCCGTTTCCGGTTTGGAGTTGCAAAATTACACGTTTTTGCGGTGTTGTCAACAGAAGCCACAAAAATAATTTAGAGAACCAGCAACTTAGCGTATTAACTGGGTTAATCGTTTCCCGTCAGGATAAACCATCTCGGTGATGCGCCACCGACCGGCTGTCTGCTGTAAATCAAGTTTAATTTCCTGAGGTTTAGCCTTATTCTCAAATGTTACATAGACAATGGCCCGCGAACCGCCCACGACGGCAGGCAATACCCAGGTCTTTTTGATAGCTGCATCGGGTGCGTTAAAAAGCAGATTTATTTTCGACCTGTTTATTTTGCCCGGCGATTTTTGAACATCATTCCACATAAGATCAGCGGTGGGTTTTGCAAAATACTGGTCGAGCAAAGTCCGGTCTTTCGTTTCCCGCATGGGGTTCTCCGTTTTATTATGCTCAAAGTATAACGCCCTCACTAACCGGTCGGCGGCTGATCGGGGTGTTTCAGGGCCGGGTCGTTTCGCCAGCAGGGCAGCACTGTCTTCAGCTACTGTTGCTTTTGTTTCAGTTTCCTGTTTTGGTTTGGTCTGGCAGGATAAAACCAGGAAAAATCCCGCAATGAAGAGTAACGTCATTTTCATAAAGGGTCAGTTTAGTAGATAAACAAAATTTCACCACGGAGGCACGGAGAACACAAAGCTATAAATGGTTTGTTGTGCAATTTATAGCTTTGTGTTCTCCGTGCCTCTGTGGTGAAGATAGCTTATTTCACCTACCAGACTTTAATCCGGTCTTCAGGCTTTTTGTACATTTTGTCGCCGGGTTGTACGTTGAAGGCCTCATACCACGCATTGATGTTCGATAAAGGGCCGTTGCAACGGTAAAGACCTGGCGCATGGGGGTCGGTCATAATAAGTTGAGCCTGCGTTTCGGGCAGTACATTGATCCGCCAGACCTGCGCCCATGACAAAAAGAATCGCTGATCGGGTGTGAACCCATCAATCAGGCTTTTTTTGCCGCTCGACTTACCCTGCGCCGTTTTCTTAAACGCATCATAGGCAATGGCCATACCGCCTAAATCGGCTAAGTTTTCGCCGAGCGTTAGTTGCCCGTTTACTTTGATGGAATCCAGTACTTTAAAGCCAAAGAACTGGTCTTTCACCTGATCGGCCCGCTTCTTGAAATTTTCGGCGTCGGTTTTTGTCCACCAATCGCGGAGGGTGCCATCGGCGTCGTATTGCCGACCCGAATCGTCAAAACCGTGCGTCATTTCGTGACCGATTACGGCACCGATACCTCCGTAGTTGATGGCATCGTCGGCTTCATAATCGTAGAACGGAAATTGCAGAATCGCGGCTGGAAAGGCAATTTCATTGTTGACCGGATTGTAATACGCATTCACCGTTGGCGGGGTCATTCCCCACTCCGTCCGGTCGACGGGTTTACCTAACCGGTTAATCATGTAGTTGTATGACCACTTGCTGGCCGACTTCACGTTACCGTAGAAATCGTTGCGGGCAACAGTAACGCCATCGTAACTTTTCCACTTGTCGGGATAGCCGATTTTACGTTTAAACGCCAGCAGTTTAACGAGTGCTTTCTTCTTGGTATCCTCGCTCATCCAATCGAGGTTTTTGATGTGCTCTTTATACGATGCTTCGAGGTTATCGACCAGGGTCAACATACGCTGCTTGGCTTCGGGTTTGAAGTAGCTTTGGACATAAAGCTGGCCCAGCAAATCGCCAAGCGAATTATCAATCAGGCCACTAACGCGCTGCCAGCGGGCGGTTTGTTCTTTCTGACCGGTCAGCACTTTCGAGAAAGCAAAGCTTTGTTTTACAAACGCATCGCTCAGGTACGGGGCCGCGCCTTTCAGAATGTTCCAGCGCATATAGGTGCGTAAATCTTCAATGGGCGTAGCCGTCAGCAGACTGTCGAGTGAGCGGAAGAAAGCCGGACTTTGCACCAGTACCGTGTCCTGGCCCTTCACACCGTATTTCGTCAGTTGGTCGGCCCAGTTGATGCCGGGCGTTTGCTTACTAAAGTTTGCGACGGTCAGTTTATTATACGTTTTGTATGGGTCGCGCATCTCTACACGGGGCATCTGAGCTTTGGCCAATGCCGTTTCGACCCGCATAATCACGTCGGCGTCCTGCGATGACTGGGTTGGTTCTTCACCAATCAGGCCAAACATTTTAGTCAGGTTATCGCGATAAGCATCCCGAATTTTTAAGCTGCGGGCATCGTTTTTCAAATAATAATCGCGGTCGGGAAGCGTGGTTCCCCCCTGACCAAACTGCGGTAAGTATTTGCTGACATTTTTGCGGTCCTGCCCTACCGAGAACCCGAACAACATACCATTACTCTGGGTCCGCTGATACGCCAGTTCGTCGAGGAAAGCGGCTTTATTATTGACTTTGTCGATGCGGGCGAGGTCGGTTTTGATCGGGTCGAAACCAAGCTTCTCGATGGTCAGGCTATCCATTCCACTCACGTAATAATCGCCCACCATTTGATACAAGCGGCCTTTTGTCGTGCTTTTGGTAGCATCCTCAAGCAGCGTTTTCATGGCGTCGAGGCTTTTGTCACGAAGTTCATTAAAACTACCCCACGATGTTTTAGAGGCCGGAATTGCATTCTGGCGAAGCCAGTTACCGTTGGCGTATTGATAGAAATTGTCGCCCGGTTTCACGGATAAATCCATGTTTTGCGGGTCAATAAATTTGCGGGGGGCTGCCATAAAGCCAACCGTTATGGCTACCGAAAAAAGAAAAGCTACTCGTTTAGTCATGTCTATATGTATTGGGGTCGATGAAAGAGGACAAAAATACGCAAATAAGTAACGCGGGTGGAAACCCGCGATTGATGAGAAACAAAACCTTCATCAATCGCGGGTTTCCACCCGCGTTACTTATTTGCCCGTTATTTACTCGCTGTCAACGGCACCTGAAATTCTTTGTACGTGCCTGCTTTATACGTGTCAAACGGTTCTTTCTGGTGGTAATCTTTTCCGAAATACGTAATAATCTGATGAAATGTTCGCGGCTCCAGATACCCGGCAATAGGCTGAATGAGGTTGAATTTCTCGTCTAAAAATACCGTTGTGGGGTAGCTCATCTGATTTTTCAACAGGGCCGCTGCCAGTTCATGCACCCCCCGACTCCCACCGCTGATGTACTTGAATGTCTGATTTCCCAGTGTCACATCGGCGGTTTGCTCGGCGTTGAAACGAACGGCATAGAAATTTTCATTGACATAATCGACAATGGCGGGTTTCGAGAATGTTTCCCGGTCCATCACCTTGCACCAGCCGCACCAGTCGGTATAGACATCGACCACAAATTTCTTAGGTTTTTTCTGGGTCAGGGCATAAGCTTCCTGAATGGTTAGCCAGTTGATGTGCTTGCGTTCGTCAGTAGGTTTGCTGATGGGCAATTTAGTCGGCAATGAGGTCCGAAATGCGCTGATCGTGAGCAAAACGAACGCGGTAAAGAAGAGAAGCAGACGGTTCATACGTACTGTTGTTAATTTAACTGATAACGTTTTCCGGTCAATAAAATTAGTATTGTCCGGGTGCTTTTCATCAATTTTTTATGGCTCGCAATACATCCCGCTTGTGCATTGGCCCATTGTGTTTTTCAACGGTTAGCCCCGCAGCCCGCATGTTTCGCTGCACATAACTCCTTGAACAATAGGTAGTCAACAAACCACCGGGTAATAGTAGAGTCGCCATTTGGGCGAAAATTTCCGGTTCCCAAAGTTCGGGTTGAGCAGTGGGCGCAAAAGCATCGTAATAAATAAGATGAAAACGGGTATCAATGCACACATCCTGTAGCTGACCCTCAAGTTTAGTGAGCATAAACGTAGAGCTAACGGTAACCGGCTGGTTCCAGGGAGATTCGTGAAGGATTGGCAGGTAGGTCGTACCAAAAAGGTCGTCATAATTAAGCTGACGGGCATCCTCCAACGCCATCGGATAGGCATCAATCGCGGTGTAATTTACCTGTCGCTGGTGTGTATCGGCCTCACGGGCGGTCATCAGGGCGTTCAATCCTGTGCCAAATCCCATCTCAAAGATAGACAGTTCATTATGGGGAAATTTCTCAAAGGCGGGCAGCAAACCGAGTTCAATGTAGACCCGTTGTGACTCCTGATACGCGCCATGAATCGAGTGATACGGTTTATCGAGTGCCTGATTAATGGCGGTGTGCGAACCGTCGGCGGTTACCATCAGGCGAATTTCTGCTTTCATTATCTATCGTTTTTGGCCTATTTTTGCCATTGAATTAGTGTAAAATGAATAATGTACAATGGATAATGAAATCCGTACACGATGCATTGTACATTATTCAGTCTACATTATTCATTAAATCAACAATGATCCAACGTATTCAAACGATATTTTTGTTTCTTATTGCCGTCGCTATGGGCGTCGCTCTGGCCAATCCAATTTGGGAGAAAGCGGGCATGAAATCGCCGGAAATGGCGCATTTAACGGCGTTACAGTACACTGAGCAGCAGGGTGTTACATCCTATGTTACAAGCGTCTGGTACTTGGCCCTACTGATTGCGCTGGTCGGTCTGTCATCGCTCTATGCTATTTTTCAGTACCGCAATCGCCTGACACAGACCGGCTTGTGTGCCGTAAACGCGCTGATGCTGACGGCCATTATGGGTATCGTGCTGTATCGGACGCTCTACCTCGGCAAGTTGTATGGCAACCCAGCCGATCAGGGCACATTCTTCGCCGGTTTCTATGCCCTCATCGCAGCTTTGGTTTTCAACGCGCTGGCGAATCGTTTCATTCGGCGGGATGAGAAATTAGTACGCGGCTCTGACCGCATACGGTAGCGTTTTGTTTTCGAGCACACATAAAACCCGACCATGCGACACCGTGTGGCCGGGTTTTCTTTTGTGCTCACTACCTTGCCTGCCCGTAATCACTTTTGCTGTATCTTGAGCCTGAACTACAACATCGGGCATAATGCAAAAAATCGTACGTACACTTCTCTGTTTTCTACTAACAATCCATCAACTTCCCGCTCAGCCGCCTGCTACAACCGGAACGGCTGTCAATATCGCCACATTCACCGCCGGTATGGAGCGAAATGCGGGCTTTCTGACGTATTACTGGGATGCCAAAAAGGGCAAAATCTGGCTCGAAATCAGCGCGTTCGATACTGAATTGCTGTATTATCCGACGCTGGCCCAGGGCGTCGGCTCCAATGATATCGGGCTTGACCGGGGTCGGCTGGGGCAGGAGCATGTCGTAACGTTTCAGCGCAGCGGCAATAAAGTACTGATGGTTGAACCCAACTATGGCTACCGTGCCATCACGAACGACCCACTTGAACGCCGGGCCGTTGAGGAGTCGTTTGCGAAGTCGGTACATGCCGGATTTGAGATTGCGGCTGAAGAAGGCGGTAGGGTGCTGGTAGACCTGACCCCGTTTCTGATGCAGGACGCGGTTGGAGCCATTCAGGCCATCACGCAAACCAAGCAGGGCAGCTACAAATTCGACCCGATGCGGAGTGCTATGTATCTACCCCGTACGAAATCATTTCCCCAAAACACTGAATTTGAGACGATTATCACCTTAACGGGTGAGAATGCGGGCGCGTATCTGCGCGAAGTCGTGCCCACGCCTGCCGCCGTAACCATGCACCAGCATCATTCGTTTGTGCAATTGACCGACCTCACATCTCCCGAAAACACGTACAAACCCCGCCTGTTCGACCCGCGAATTGGGTATGGCGGCATCGAGTATTTCGATTACGCGACGCCCGTCAGTCAGCCGATTACAAAACGCTACATTTCGCGGCATCGGCTGGCGAAAAAAGACCCATCGGCGGCTGTGAGCGAGGCCGTTAAGCCCATTGTGTATTACCTCGACCCCGGCACGCCCGAACCCATCCGGTCGGCACTGATGGAAGGCACAGCCTGGTGGAATCAGGCGTTCGAAGCAGCCGGATACAAAAATGCATTTCAGGTGAAATTGCTCCCGCCCGACGCCGACCCGATGGACATTCGGTATAATCTGGTGCAGTGGGTGCATCGGTCAACGCGGGGATGGAGTTATGGGGCCAGTATCATCGACCCGCGCACCGGCGAAATTCTGAAAGGGAAAGTAACCCTCGGCTCGTTGCGCGTTCGGCAGGACTACCTGATTGCACAAGGATTGATTGGTGATTTTAGCGGCTCATCGCCGACCAATGCACAAGCCGACCCCATGCTGACCATGTCGCTCGACCGCTTGCGGCAGTTGGCAGCGCATGAAGTGGGCCATACGCTTGGCTTACCGCATAATTACCTCGCCAGCACGCAGGGAAGGGCTTCGGTCATGGATTACCCAACAATGGTTGCTAAATTAAAAGGAGCCACTGTTGACCTGTCCGACGCCTACGCCAAAGGTATTGGTGCCTACGATAAGTGGAGCATTCGCTATGGCTACGAGCAATTTCCAACTGGAACCAATGAAAAACAGGAACTCGATAAGTTGGTGAAGCAAATGCAGGCAGCGGGTTTAAGTTTCCTGACCGATCAGGATGCGCGGCCCGAAGGCTCGGCTCACCCGGCCACGCATTTATGGGATAATGGCGCGAACGCTGTCGATGAACTCAAGCGCGTGATGGATGTTCGCAAGGTTGCTTTAGCGAATTTTAGCGAGAAAAAAATTCCCGTTAGTGCACCAATGGCGATGCTCGAAGAGGTGTTTGTGCCGATGTACATGTTCCACCGGTATCAGGTCGAAGCGGCCGCGAAAGTGCTGGGCGGGCAGACCTACACAAACGCCCTTTCTGGAGATGGGCAAGCCGTTTTGTCGGCCGTTTCGGCAGACGAACAAAACCGGGCGTTTGACGCGTTGATGGCAACGCTCGATCCGGCTTTTCTGGCCGTCCCCCAATCCGTGATTAAGCTGATTCCACCGCGTCCGTTCCGCTACGATCCCAATCCGCGCGAAGTATTCAAACGTCATACGGGCATTACTTTCGACCCGCTTGGCCCACCCGAAGCCGCAGCCGGCATGACGTTACGACTGTTGCTCAATCCCGAACGCTGTGCCCGGTTAGTGAGTCAGGCAACGGTTTTTGACGGAAGGCTTCCCAAATTAGACAACGTGCTGGCCAATCTGCTGACCGCTACGTTCGGTGATAAGCGAACGTATGAACGCCAAAAATCGGAACAGACCTATGAAGCGACCATCCGCAAACTCGTACAGCGAAAAGTACTGGAAAACCTGATTCAGTTAGCCATCAATAAAGATGCTGACGGAGCGGTGCGGGCATCGGCGCATCGGGCAATCATGACCATCAAGCGGAATTACGCACAGAAACAGATCAGTCAGGTGTCAATTGGCGAGTCGCCGATTCAGGATAACTACCCCGATTATACACACTGGCTTATTGACCAGTACGAAACCAACCCGACCTCAATTCCCGCATCATCGGCACTGTCTCCCCCCGATGGTGCCCCCATCGACCCCGGTCAGGAATGGCTCTCACCTGATTGCGACTGGAAGTAATTTCGGCATTAAAAAGCCGCACGTTTAGCTAAATAGGCTGCTTTTCTTCATCCCAATTGTATCGAGGCTGTTTAAACTTTCAAAATCAAGTAAGAAACTGAAGTGATTTTGTCATTCCGACGAAGGAGGAATCTTAGGTAAGTGGATATTTTGTTCGCTCACCCGAAGATTCCTCCTTCGTCGGAATGACAAAATCGGACTCTGAACAAAAGTTTAAACGACCCCATCAATATACTATAGAAAATAAAAGGGTTCACCCTAAGTTTAATTACAATTTGATCAATTTTTACCTTCTCTTTCCGCTTAGGGTTATAGTTTTGCCCTGATACCAAAATAGCAGTAATGTGAATAAAACTCTGAAAAATGTCTGGGTAAGTGCCTTGTTGATGACCGGTCAACTCACATTTGCTCAACAATCCCCTACGTCCTCCTCTCCGGCCGATACAGTCAAACCAGTTACCCCCGTCATCATTACACCCGGCCCGATAATCATTTCGGAAACGGTTGCTCCGGCATCGCCCAAAAAACCACAGCCAGATAAAAACGAACTGCGCTATAATCTCAACGAATCAGGCACACACTTTTTCAAGGCCACGTTTCTGAACCAGACTTGGCTGCGGCTTAACCAGAGTAACCCCGGAACGACCGTTATTCAGGACCCTAAATCCAGCACGTTCGATATTGGTTTGCGCCGGACCCGCCTTCAGTTGTTTGGTCAGATTAGCGACCATGTATTTCTGTACGTGCAGTTCGGCATGAACAACTTCAATTACCTGAACGGTTTTCCAGCCTTCAACACGGCCGGTACGCCCTCGAACCGGAAAGTATCCGCTTTTTTCCACGATGCCGTCGGTGAATATGTGGTCTGGAAAAATAAAGAGTACCTGAAAATTGGCGGGGGGCTGACCATCGTAAACGGACTGTCGCGTTTCAGCCAGCCGGGCGTCAGCTCGATTATGAGTATGGATGTGCCCGTATTTGCGCAGGCCACTGTTGACCAAACCGACCAGTTTTCGCGCAAGCTGAGCGTCTATGCGCGTGGTCAGGTTGGCCCAATCGATTACCGGGTTGCCCTTAGTGATCCCTTCCCGATTCAGACCAATGGCGCGACACCACCGGCCTTGGGAACGACATCGAATTTTGCGTTAAAAGGTCATACCAAGCAGTTTCAAGGCTTATTTCTGTACCAGTTCTTCGACAAAGAAACCAACCAGACACCGGGCTACATGACGGGTACGTATTTGGGTGCCAGGAAAATTTTCAACCTCGAAGCGGGGTTTATTACGCATAAAAATGCGATGTGGCGCAAAGAAGCCAGTGCCACCGACACAACGTATCAAAACATGAATCTGTGGTCAATTGCGTCGTTTCTGGATATGCCCCTCAATCGGCAAACGGGCACGGCAGTTAATGCCTATCTCGGCTATTTCTATACCGACTACGGTACAAATCACCTGCGCTTCAACGGTATCATGAACCCAGCCAGCGGGATTGCCGCAGCACCGGGCAGCCTGTCGGGAACTCAGGGCAACGCGTTCCCGATGTTTGGAACGGGCAATGTGGTCTACAGCCAGTTTGGTTACCTGATGAAACGGGATTTGTTTGGCCATGGCAACGGCACGCTCATGCCTTACGTACAGGCGCAGGTAGCTAACTATCAGCGCGTAAAGCAAACAATGGGCGTTTATAACATTGGCATCAACTACCTCATCAAAGGCCATAATGGCAAGCTGACGCTCGACTATCAGAATCGGCCTTACTACGAAACATCCGGTATGCAAATTGCGCCGTCAGGCCGACGTGGGCAGTTAACGCTCCAATATCAGGTATTTATTTAGAGACCTTATAGGTTTTTAAAACCTATAAGGTCTCTAAAAACGCCCCGCCAGATGATTTTGGCGGGGCGTTTTATTAAGCTATACATGACGGTCAATCCTTGAAATCTTTGTCGTAAGGCAACTGCCGCGACGCTTTCCGCATGATGGTGGTAATGATGCTGCCCGTGTTGCTGCCAAAGCCTCTGGAAAGTGTTTTGTCGTACTTCCATAGCAGTTCACCCGTTTTGCCGTCGTTGATGCTGATAGTGGTCTTCCCTGTGTTTGTCGGACCGCCAAAGCCAACGGTGAACGCCATAGCAACAGCCGCGCCATTGGACATGGGCTGTGTACTCTCAAATGTACCGGAAACGATACCATCGACCTGTAGAATTTTCGCTAATTCTTCAGCCGTAAAGCCCGATAACGTTTCGTAGGTGACGGCATTTCGCTCCAGCAACGCGTTTGTGCGGGCGGGGTCCTGTACATCCACAATCAGGTCGTTGCTCTCTTTACGCTTCAGAAAATACGAATGAACCGCACTTTGTACGCCCAGTCCTTCGCGTTTTTCAAGGGCCGCAACACCGGCTGGTCCGCCGTTTTTCTCCACTTCTTTGGGGCGAAGTTGCAGCATCGTTTTAAAGGGCAGAATTGCCAGCGTTTTGTGGTCTTTAGCCAGCGTTTTGAAATTAGGGTTTGTGTAAATTTCACGCGTCTGCGCAAAACTCATTATACTGGTACTCATTACCAATAAGAGGGTGAATAGATGTTTCATGAATATAGCCATTAAAAACTGTGCATAATTACAGGAAATGTCCGTATTAGACGAGATAATGTACTGTAAAACGGTATTATTTGTTGGTGAATCGGATAAAACAAAAAACCGGTCGTACAAACCGGTTTTTGCTTAGCCTACCTATATAGTGATGACTATACGCCGATGTTGAGCGTACTCAGCACACCATTCATATTCCGAACCGCATCTGCCGACTTGTTGAAAGCAGCCTGCTCCTCATCGTTCAATTTGTAGTCGATGATTTCTTCCCAGCCATTCCGGCCCAATACCACTGGCACACCCAAACAAATGTCCGACTGCCCGTATTCGCCTTCCAGCAGAACGCAGGACGGAATCACCCGTTTCTGATCGCGCAGGATGCTCTCGACCATGTAAGCCCCAGCCGCACCCGGCGCATACCAGGCCGACGTACCAATCAGGCCGGTCAGTGTGGCACCGCCCACCATCGTATCGGCGGCTACTTTTTTCAGCGTGTCTTCATCTAAAAACTGACTAACCGGCACACCCGCTTTAGTAGCTAAACGGGTCAGTGGAATCATAGTTGTGTCGCCGTGACCGCCAATAACCGACGCCTGCAAATCGTGGGGTGAGCAGTTCAGAGCCAGCGACAGGTACGTTTTAAACCGGGCCGAATCCAGCGCACCACCCAAACCGATTACGCGGTTTTTGGGCAAACCCGACGCTTTCAGCGCGAGGTAGGTCATGGTATCCATCGGGTTCGAGATGATGATAAAAATCGCATCCGGCGAGTGTTTCAGAATATTCTCCGTTACTCCCTTCACGATTCCTGCGTTGATACCAATGAGGTCTTCGCGGGTCATACCCGGCTTGCGGGGCAAGCCCGATGTGATAACGACTACATCGGAACCGGCCGTTTTTTCATAGTCATTGGTAGAACCCGTCAGTTTAATGTCGCAGTCGAGCAGCGTCGACGCCTGGAGTATATCAAGGGATTTGCCTTCGCTGATGCCTTCTTTAATGTCTAAGAGGACAACTTCATGGGCGAGTTCACGGCGGACGATGTTATCAGCGCAGGTGGCTCCAACGGCCCCGGCACCTACTACGGTAACTTTCATAGAGTATTCGGAATTAAAGGGTTAACAAGCGACGCAAAAGTACGTTTCAGGTTCAAGACAAACCAAAGCGTTCACAATAAAACTTATGATGACCTTCCGGCGTTTATAAACTATTGACGTTTATTTATTAGATACTAACCACAATGTGCTTTGTCTTTCCGGCAGGAGTCAGGGTGGCAAACAATGAGCGATGGCAAACCAGAGTCTTTTATCCCGCATTTTAACATCGATTTTTTTTAAACGGGCCAATATTGGTGCTGTTCGCTACGCCCGCAACACCCGAAGTCTATTGGGCCTGATTCGGGATGCATTGGACAAAAGTGGTGGGCTGTCGGGGGCTAACATTGCGGCTTTCCGCGACCAGTTGAGCGTTGTTACCCGATTACTCAAAGCGTACGCATCCGGCGATTACCGGCAGTTGCCCTGGAAAACGCTGATTCGGATCATCGCTGTACTGATTTATTTCGTTTCGCCGATTGACATACTACCTGATTTTCTGCCTATTGTGGGGCTGACCGACGACATTGCGTTGATGTTCTGGCTCTTCAGCGGCATTAAAGATGATATTGAGAAGTTCCGCCAGTGGGAACAAACGACAGCCAGTTCGGGCGAGCCAACCGCCCGCCGAACCGAGACAATTAAAATTGGGTGAGTTTATGTACGGGTAGGCCCCGCACACGGTAACAGATGCGATTTTCTTCGGTATGTGATAATAAATCTTATTCCGTAAATCCTAAATCGTCTATCTGTACGTAAGTTTCACTGAGTTTTAATAGATTGTACGAGAGAGTTTCATTAATTTTGCATACATTCAAAATCCCTTAGAATCATGGTTTCAGCCAGCATTTATGCAATTATGGGTCTGGGCACGCAGGAGATGATTTTTATCTTCGTAGCACTGCTCCTGTTGTTCGGCGCTAAGAAAATCCCCGAACTTGCACGGGGACTTGGTAAAGGCATCAGAGAATTTAAAGACGCTACTAAAGACGTTCGCGAGAATATCGAAGAAGGTCTGAAGGAATCGGATATCAAAAAATAATAGAGTTTGTTCATGAACAGACAATCAGGTAGCCCCAATCTGGAGCTACCTGATTGTCTGTTTCTGTTATATCGCTTTTTTCCGTTACGCGCTTGATTTTGACACCTTACCGTACCTTCTCCTCCGTTCAGGCCGATCTTAAAAGCGGCACCATCACCTGCCGCCAACTGGTCGAACAGTATCTCGCCCGTATCGACGAGCACCAACACCTCAATGTTTTCACCGACGTTTATGCCGATGAATGTCTGACACAAGCCGATGGTATTGACCGGAAATTGGCAACTGGCACCGCTGGCCGCTTAGCGGGAATGGTAATCGGCATTAAAGATGTGCTTAGCTATGCCGGACATGGCCTCAGAGCCGGAAGCCGCATTTTAGAAAATTTTACGGCGCAGTTTACAGCCACAGCCATTCAGCGGCTGCTGGACGAAGACGTACTGATTATTGGTCGGCAAAACTGCGATGAATTTGCGATGGGGTCATCCAACGAAAATTCGGCCTTTGGCCCGGTTCGCAACGCAGCCGACCCAAACCGGGTGCCGGGCGGGTCGAGTGGCGGGTCGGCGGTAGCGGTGCAGGCCGGTCTGTGTTTGGCCAGTATCGGCTCCGACACGGGCGGTTCGGTTCGGCAACCAGCCGCATTTTGTGGCGTTGTGGGCCTTAAACCAACGTATGGACGCGTTAGCCGCTGGGGTTTGATTGCCTATGCCTCTTCCTTCGATTGCATCGGACCCATTGCCAACACCGTTGACGACGCGGCACTGCTTCTCGAAATCATGGCGGGTCCCGACGATTTTGACAGTACCGTATCAAGTCAGCCCGTGGCTCCCTATGCCTCAGCCACCCTTCCCAACCGACCCCTGCGAATTGCGTATCTGCGCGACGGCGTGGAGAGTGCGGGCGTAGACGAGAGCATCCGGGAAGCGACCCAAACAAAGATTGATGCGTTGCGATCTGCGGGCCATACGGTAGAACCCATTGATCTATCGCTTCTTAAGTACCTGCTTCCAACGTATTACATTCTGACAACAGCCGAAGCCTCGTCTAACTTATCTCGTTTTGATGGCGTGCGGTACGGGTATCGAAGTGTAGCAACGGACACACCAGCTTTAGATCTTTTGTCGTTGTACAAAAAAAGCAGGACAGAAGGGTTTGGCCCGGAGGTTCGTCGGCGAATATTGCTGGGAACGTTCGCGTTGAGTGCCAGTTATTATGATGCATACTATACAAAAGCGCAGCAGGTCCGGCGGTTAATCCGGCAGGAGGCCGAGCGTGTTTTTGAACAGTATGATATTTTACTCTCGCCCACCACGCCCACACCGGCGTTTCGGCTGGGCGAGAAAACCGGCGATTCACTGCAAATGTACCTCGCCGACATTTTTACTGTACAGGCCAATGTTGTCGGTTATCCGGCTATATCGATACCAAACGGGACGGATGCTAATAATCTGCCCATTGGATTACAAGTAATGGCTCCGCCTTTTGCCGAGGCATTGTTGGTGGCGGTGGCGAAGAGTTTGTAGCGCGACGGGGAAGTCGCCCGTTTTTATAAAAGCAAAGCGGCTTTCCGGTCGCATCACGTAACGAAACTTATATGAACTACCTGAACCGTAGCCTGCTAAGAATGGGGCTGTTGAGTGCGGTAGTGGGGCTGGCAACAGTTACCCGCGCCGAGACTACGATTCATCCGGACAGTACAATCGTCAGAAAAGACACCGTTGCGACCGTACCGACGGTGCCCGACAGTTTACTGCGCGAACGGCTGGCAAAATTGCAGAAGTCCATTCCGCTCAATTACCACAAAGCAGTACAGGCGTATGTGGATTATTTCACGTTTCGCAAAGCCAGTACCACAAAAACCATGCTGGAGCGGATGCCGCTTTTCTTCCCGCTTTATGAGCGAATGCTGGCGCAGTACGGTCTTCCCGACGAACTAAAATACCTCTCCATCGTTGAGTCAGCCCTGAACCCGCGTGCCATTTCCCATGCCGGAGCGGGCGGGCTTTGGCAGATTATGCCCGGCACCGGCCGCGACCTCAAACTCTATCAGGACGAATACGTCGATGAGCGGATGGACCCCGTCAAAGCCACCGAAGCCGCCTGTAAATATCTCCGCGATTTATACAACATCTTTGGCGACTGGGAGTTGGCTATGGCCGGTTATAACTGCGGGCCGGGTGCCGTGAAACGCGCTATGCGCCGGTCGGGGGGCGATTCGTTCTATACCATCTACGACGCCCTGCCCAAAGAAACGCGTGGGTATGTTCCGCAGTTTGTGGCCTTCACGTATCTGATGAATCACGCCCATGAACACGGCATCATCGCAGAGAACTACGAGTACCCAATTCCGCACGATACCATTCAGGTGAGCGGTTATTTCAACCTCGAAACCTTCGCCAGACAGAGCACGATGTCGCTGCTGGAGTTACAAAAAATGAATCCGGCCATCACGACAACCGTTTTACCTGACTACACGAGTCGCTATCCGCTTCGGGTGCCCCGCCAGCAGTACAGCTACTTTGCGAGCCGTCGTCAGGCCATTCTGGATTCGGCTGGCCAGCGCCCGGGTGTTATGGAACATACCCTGCTGGCTCATGCCGAAAACGTTCGGTACGGAAGCGACTCGATGGGTGCCTGGAATGCATTGGGCCGTAACCCGCTGGCTAATATGCGTCTGGACGAAACGCCGACAGACGACATGGTCGCTTCGACTGGCAAAACGGGAGAGAAAGCAACGAAAGCAGCCGCGCAACTGGCTATTGCCGAACCGGCGGATGAACCCGAAGAGGATATTGAAACGGTTGTTTTGCGAAAACCCCGGAAACAAACGTATGTGGTCAAAAAGGGCGATAACCTCGGCGATATTGCCGAAAAATACAACGTTGAACTCTACGATCTTAAACGCTGGAATCACCTGCGGTCAACGACCATTCAGCGCGGCCAAAAATTAGTTATTCTGAAAGAAGCGGCCCAGACCAGAGCCGAACGTCTGGCCGAACAGGGAACGGCAAAAGGTCGTAAAAAAGCGATTGAAGTCGCTAAAACGAAACGATACAAACCCCGCTATCACCGCGTTCAGGACGGCGATACACTCTGGAACATCGCTCAACGCTACGACGGTCTGACGATTGACCAACTCAAAAAAATGAATCATATCCGAAGTAATTCGCTCCGGCTCGGCCAGAAACTGATTGTCGGTTAACAGACAGTCCTGCCACTGAAACCCACGACTTTTTCCGGAAAAAGTCGTGGGTTTTTCGTACCTTTAAGTACGCATAACGCTCTCAAAAACAAGCTTTTCCAACGCACGAATGATTGCTTATTTAGACGGAATTTTGTCTTATAAAGAAACCACGCACACCATTATCGACGTACACGGTGTGGGATACATGGTCCATATTTCGCTCCAGACATACGCTGTTTTGCCCGGTGGTGGCGACCGGATCAAGTTGTTTATCCATCACCTGTTCCGCGAAGATAACCAGTCTCTTTATGGTTTCGCCAATGCCGATGAGAAGAGTTTATTTCTGGATTTGATCGCCGTTTCGGGTGTTGGTCCGAATACAGCATTGGGCATGTTGTCGGCCATGCAGCCGGGCGATTTACGGCTGGCGATTCTGGGCGAGAACGTGCGGGCGGTACAGGCGATTAAAGGCATCGGTGCCAAAACTGCTCAACGCATTATTCTTGAATTACGGGATAAAATGAAAAAGTCGGGCGTTGTTCCCGACGGGCCAACATACCGTCAGCAAACGACCAATCCGGTTCGGGAAGAGTCATTGGCGGCGCTGGTTGCGTTAGGCTTTCCGAAACCAACCGCCGAAAAAAGTGTGGACGATGTGCTCAGAGCTGAACCAAATTTATCGGTTGAAGATGTAATTCGACGGGCATTGCGTTAAATAAACGTGGGGTCGGTTTTGAGAAACCGACCCCACGTTTGACTAAAATTAACTTAGTATTGAATTACTCCGCAGGTTGTTAAAATTGAGAGCAGGCAATTGTTTATATTGTAGATAGGCACAAAAATCGAGATCATCTGTGAGGATCAAATAATTACGTTGCGCTAATCCATATAAGACAGCATCACTTAGCCCAAACTTAATAAATGCTTTATTATTTTCTTCATGCATCATTTCTCGGCTCTCAACGTAATGTTCCTCCAATACGTTGATGGTAATGCTGCCCAGGGTAGTTAAAAGTAGAAGGTCATTATATTTTACACCCTCAATCAGATTGCTAACTTCTGTTAATACATTGGGAGTTGTTGAGAACCCGCCAAATGGCCGGATAAATTCGACTAACAACTCAAAGTCTTCAATTGAGTATGCGTTGGTACGTTTGAATTTTTCGATACGTTCAGGATCATGAATACCAACTATGTATAAAATCAGAAGATTTGTATCAAGTATAAGTCCCGCTTTTTTATGGATATCCGGCACCGTCATCGTTGCAATACTCTGATTTTCATGGACATAACCTCTCCTGAGGTAGAGTTTACCAAAAAGGTCTTGTACTTTCGTCCATTCATCACGCCTGTACTTGCTGAATTAGGAAGGAAAAGTGTCGATGTGGATTCGTTTGAAGGAAAACTGAGTGTGATATTCCAGTCATTCGTGGTTTCATCACGCTCTACCTCTTCAATCTGTGGCTCGCCCACATTGTTATCAATTTGCTTGTAAAAGTCCAATGCTTTCATTGCAGCGTCTCGGAGCGTAATCATAATTCTATTGATTTGGGCGTGAAGCAAATATAATAAGAACAAGTAAGTACCCTACCAATTTCCCTGTGTTAGAGAGATCAGTTCGCTACCGACCCACTTTTCAAATTTGTTTCCAGATATGTCGTGTATTGTTGGAATAGCAGCAACTGCGTTCCCGGACTATAGGCCACGCCATGTGCGCCGGGCGGATAAATACGAAGGTCAGCGTCTTTGCCTGCGTCTTCGAGCGCGTTCATGAGTTGGAACGTATTGCGGACGTGTACGTTTTCGTCCATTGTCGAGTGGGCGATGAACATCTTCCCGGCCAGATTTTTAGCGTAAGTCGTTACGGCACTGACCTTATATTTCTCTTCGTTTTCGGGCAGCAAACCCATGTAGCGTTCGGTGTAAATACTGTCGTAAAGCCGCCAGTCCGTAACGGGGGCACCCACTAATGAAACTTTGAATACGCCGGGATGAGTCAACATAGTGTAGCTGCTCATGTATCCGCCGTAACTATGCCCTCTGATGGCCATTCGGTTGCCATCCACCCAGGGTTGTTTGGCTAAATAAGCGGCTGCTTCGGCAAAGTCCAAGCTCTCGTATTTTCCTAATTTTTCGTAGACAACTTTCTCAAAATCGCGTCCATAGCCCCCGCTACCCCGGTTATTGACGCCAACAATAATATAGCCCGTTTGCGCCAGCCACTGATGCCAGCCCGTTGTAGCCCACTCATTATAAACCGATTGCGCCCCCGGCCCACCATAAATATCCATCACAACCGGATATTTTTTTGTTGGGTCAAAATCCAGCGGCTTCATGATGGAGATGTCTATCGACTGTCCGTCGGAGGTAGTAAACGTCGCTAATTCTTTGGGTGCGTACGCATGACCCACTACGTAGTCAGTTACCTTTTTGTTGGTTTCCAGAGCTTTAATCAACTGGCCTTTTGTATCGCGGAGTTCGACTTGTGTGGGCGTTTGAACGTTTGAGTAGCGGTCAATGAAATACTGCCCGTTGGGGGAGAAATTGACCGTATGCCGACCGGCTACAGTCGTTAACCGACGTTTGTTTTTCCCATCCAGATCGGCCACAAACAACTGCCGCTCTAAGGCCGACGCTTCGGTAGAGGTGAAATAAACTTTCTTCGCTTTCGGGTCGATGTAATGCACAAAGGTTACTTCCCATTTGCCGCTCGTAACGGCGTTAAGTAGCTTACCGCTGTAGTCGTAGCGGTACAGATGCGCGAAACCGTCCCGGTCCGACAGCCAGTAAAACTCCTGCGTACCGGCTGGGAAATAAATCAGGTGATTGATGCCCGCGAAGAAATCGAACACATCGACCCAGGTGTTCGATTTTTCTTCCATAATCTGTTTGGCGTCGCCGGTGCGGGCGTTAGCCATGAACAGCCGCAGGTGATTCTGCTTCCGGTTCAGGTGCATCAACGCGAGTTGCCCCTCCTGCGATGTCCAGTAGATGCGCGGTATGTAGCCGTCCCCCAACTCAACCTTCATCCATTGCTTGGTTTTGTTGGCAATCTCAATAACGCCAATGCGTACAGTCGGATTTTGATCGCCAACGCGGGGATAGGGCAGCGAGTCGAATTTCTCGTCAAAGCCTTTATAATCAGTCAGTTTATAGATGGGGACCTGCCGTTCATCCGATTGCCAGAAGGCGATGAACTTGCTGTCCGGCGACCAGTCCCAGGCTTGCGCCAGACCAAATTCTTCTTCGTAAGCCCAGCCAAACCGACCGTTGTAGAATGCCGGTTTGGCGTCGTTAGTCAGTTGTGTCTCCGTTTGGGTAGCAAAATCGAATACAAACAGGTTACCACCCCGCTCATAGCCAACCTGTTGCCCATTCGGTGCGAGTTCGGCGGTTTGGGCGTCTTTGGCAACGAGCTTCAGCAATTTATCGGCTACTGAATAGACGTAATAATCCGACACGCCCGACCGCCGGTAAACGGGCCGGAAATTGGCTTGAAACAGGATATTTTTCGAGTCTTTCGACCATTGAAACGAGCCATAGGCAAACGGCTTTTCGGTGCCGGGGAATTTCAACTGACTGCCATCGAATACAACGGCTTCGGTCTGGTCCTTCGGCGAAAAGGTTTTGATGGTATTCTGCCCTTCTGTAAACGAGAATTTACTGCCGCCCTCAATCCAGTTCACACTTCGGGGACCGGTTGATCCGGCTAAATCCCGACCCGCAAGCAAGGCCTGCTGAAGAGTAGCATACCGTTGTTTGGACTGGGCCTGAATGGTTGACGAAATGAGCAGAACCGAGAGACCGGCAAGCCCTATGGTTTTAAATAAAGTAGTCATGTATAAAGGTCTTGATATAAGAGGTCAAAGCTACTAAAAAACAAGTTGCACTGAAATGCAACCGAACCATACAAGGGTCCATCTTTTAGAGGGATTGGATTTGTCAGGCATGAGCGGGCAGCTACAGACAGGTAGAACAGATTAAAATGAGTAAAGTAGGGCAATCTTTTGTTCAGGAATTACGAACACAGCCCTGGCCGTGCATTTTTATGAGTATATTTCAGGCTTAAGCACGAATCCATCTAACATACTACCAAATTTTACAATCTATGATCAACTACTACTTATCCATTAGTCAGCGCATTTGCTGCTTTTGGTTGCTGCTATGCCTCTTGTGCTGCATGAATGGATTTGCTCAGGGCACCCGCTATACGTTTAAGGGGCGTGTACTGGACGAAAACCGGCAGGGCCTGCCCGGTGTAACCGTTGTTATTACGGGAACGGCCATCGGTACAGCCACCGATGCCGACGGAAATTATTCCCTTCCGGCAACCATTAAACCCGGCCCGATAACGCTCGCCTTCTCGGCCATTGGCTATGAAACACAGCGTCAGGCTATTTCAGTGGGCAATGCCGACGTTATCACAACCGACATTTCATTAGCGACTGCCGCAACTAACCTCGATGAAGTTGTGGTAACGGGTTCAACACTGTCGGCTCCCAAGCGTGAACTGGGCAATGCCATCAGTACTATTAAAGGGTCTGATTTACAGCAAAGTGGTTCGGGTAACCTCATTAACTCATTGCAGGGCAAGGTTCCGGGCGCGCAAATCACCCAAAACTCCGGCGATCCAGCGGGTGGAATCAGCATTCGGTTGCGCGGCATCAAGTCGCTGGTGGGTTCGTCGGACCCGCTGTATGTGGTCGATGGGGTGATTGTGAGCAATGCCAGCACAAACGTATCGCAGCTCGCGCTGTCAAATGACGTGGGAAATGCGAACGTTGGACAGAACCGCCTGTCGGACATCAACCCCGACGATATTGCTACGCTCAACGTAATCAATGGGGCGGCAGCGGCTGCTCAATACGGTTCGCGGGCGGCCAATGGCGTCGTTATTATCACGACCAAACGCGGTCAGACCGGAAAGGCGCAGGTAACGTTTTCGACTTCATTTAACATCAATGAATTACGAAAAGGCGTGCCGGTCAATACCTACGGCAAACAGTTTGGCTTTGCGGCCCTGCGGCTTTACCCAATTGGTGGCGTTTCGGCGGCTCAGATTTCGGCTAATCCCGGAACGACCACAACCAATATTTACCGCGACGGAGCGACAACGCCCTTAGCAACCAATTTGGTTGATGTGCAACGCTATAATTACTTCGACCAGATTTTTCGGACGGGGTACGGCACGGATAATAACCTGTCCATTTCGGGCGGGCGCGACAACACGCAGTATTATATCTCGCTGGGCTACCTGAAAAATGAAGGCATTATTAAAGGCACGGACTTTACGCGCTACAATCTCCGCGCCCGGATCGACCAGCGGCTCACCAACTGGGCCAAACTATCGGTCGGGCTAAGTTACGCCAACAGTTTCTCCAACGAGAAAGCCAATGGTAACGTGTTTTACAGCCCGATTAACTCGGTTAACATCACCAATAACATTTACGACATTACCAAACGGGATGCTGCCGGAAATCTGCAAGCCGTTGAACCAACGCGTGTTAACCCGCTGTCGACCATCGAAGATATGAAGTTTTCGCAGTCGGTGAGCCGCACCATCAACAGCTTTCAGTTGAACCTGACTCCGGTAAAGGGACTTAGCGTCGATTACATTGTGGGCGTCGATGCCTATTCGCAATTCGGTAAAAACTACATCCGGCCCTACCCTTATCAGGCTATTGCCGGATTACCAGCCGCCCGTTATCCCGGTGGATTTGCCGCTACGGCTACCAACCAGGTGCTGCAATTCAACAATGACCTGAACGCGCAGTATGAGCGGCAGTTCAGCGACAAATTCAAACTGAACGCGGCCATTGGTTACAGCTACCAGTATTTCCAATCCGATTACTCTTCCAACAGCGGTCAGAATCTGGCACCGTTCATCGAAACGGTCAATGGAGCCAGCAATACGACGCTGGGCGTTTCGTATAACTTAGATCGGTACAGTTTGAGTGGGGCCTTCGCACAGGCAACGCTGGGCTACAAAAATCTGGCGTTCGTTACGGGAGCCGTCCGGCGCGACCAGTCGTCGAAATTCTCGCCCACGCAAACCAACCAGTATTACCCTAAAGTGAGTGGTTCGTTTATCGTGTCGGACCTCGATTTCTGGAAAAACCTGTCATCGGCCAACGCCTTCAATAGTCTGAAATTACGGGCCAGTTATGGCGAAGCGGGTAACCTGTCGGGTATTGGTTCGTATGCGCGGTTCTACCAGTTTAGCCCGGTGGGTTTCCTCGGCAAAAATACCGTGACGCCTGGTACGCAGTTGGCGAACCCCGATGTGCAGCCCGAACGCATGGCCGAACTCGAAGGCGGTGCCGATCTGGCGTTTCTGGGCGGTCGGATTGGATTGAGCGTAACGGCTTACAAACAGAAAATTACCAACTTAGTTGTGAACCGGACCCTCGCGCCAACCACCGGCGGCACAAGTATCGTGAACAACGTTGGTTCGATGGAGAACAAAGGATTTGAGATTGTACTGGACGTAAACCCCATCAAAACCAAAGACCTGAACTGGGACATGACGTTCATTTATAACCACAACCGAAACAAAGTTCTTGACCTGGGCGGCTTGCCCATTATCAACCCTGACGCTTCGTCGGCATCGGGTACGCCGGTCAACATCATTGTTGGGCAACCGGTTGGCGTATTTTACGGCACGGCTTACGCCCGTAATAATGATGGGTCACTGCTGCTTTCACCGTCGGGTTTTCCGCAGTCGGAGCGGGCCAGTTCGCAGGCCAACGGCGCGGTTGACTATGTGCCAGCCCGTAATAGTACTGACGGAACGTTCGACGTATCAAAGCCATTGGCCAACGTGATTATTGGCAACCCGAACCCGAAATGGACCGGCTCGTTCAGCACGAATCTGTCGTACAAAAAACTGAATCTGCATATTTTGCTGGATGCCGTTCAGGGCCTCGATGTATTTAACGCTGACAAACGGACACGGCAGGGTGTGGGTCTGGGCGATTACGCCGAAAAAGAACTTCGTGGTGAAATTCCGCGCGGTTATATTTTCGGTGTTTACAACACGCAGGAGTTCCGGGTCGATCCGGGTTCGTACACCAAACTGCGTGAGGTGGCTCTTAGCTACACATTGCCCACGTTCGTAAAAAGCATCAGTCGGCTGAATGTATCGGTGGTAGGCCGCAACCTGTATTCATGGGATAAATACACGGGCTTCGACCCCGAAACCAATGCGGGCGGCAACAATGACCTCGTTCGGGGCATCGACTTCGGCAACGTTCCCATTCCACGCACGTACCAACTGAAACTAACGGCCACGTTTTAAAATAGTTTACAGTTTGTCGTTTGTCGTTAGCTGATGCGAGCGTGTTGCTTCCGCGACAGCTAACGACAAACGACAAACCACAAACAGATAACTCATGAAAAAACATCATATATCCATTCTCGTCGCAGGTATGTTGCTCACGCAAACAGCCTGTAGCAACAAGGAATACCTGAACCCAAGTACCGTTAGCCAGTCGCAGGCGGTTAGCTCACCCGACGGCCTGATGACGCTTTCCAACGGTCTGCAATATCGGTATACGACGGGTGGTGCGTTGAGCGTGCTCTACGCCAGTACGGCGGGTGCAGGCCTGACCACCCGCGAGCAGTTTGTACTGAACGTGGGCAACATCGACGAAGCCAACCTCGCGCTGGGCGCGGGCAACGTGACCAATACCAACAGCATCGTACGTAACCTCTGGACGCAGAGTCACTTAGTGCGCTCCAACGCCGAACTGATTCTGGCGAATACGGGTGTGGTGAGCGATGCCGGTACGAAAAGCGGAATTATTGGGTATGCGTCCATTTTCCGGGCGTTGTCGCTGGGGACGCTGGGGCTATTTTTCGAGCAATCGCCCGTCACAACGGGGAATAACGTGCCGTTTGTGCCTCGGGTACAGGTGTTTAAAGAAGCCATTACGACGCTCGAAGCAGCCGCTACACAACTGACCTCCGCTCCCGTGTCGGCTGACTTTGCGGGTAAAATTGTGCCCGGCATCGACATTGCGAACACGATTCAGGCCTTAATTGCCCGGTACGCGCTGTTTTCCGGCGATTATGACAAAGCACTGGCGGCTGCGGCTAAAGTTGATCTGTCGAAAAAATCGGTTTTCAATTTTGATGATAACACGCGTAATCCGTTGTTTGAAGCTACATTCGGCAACCTGAATGTGTTTCAGCCAACCAACGCCAGCCTCGGCCTGACGGGTGCACTGGCTCCCGACGCTGCCGACAAACGCATTGCTTTTCTGACCAAAGTCAGTTCCAATCCGGCAGTTGCGCCGGTTATTGCTACGGCTTTTTACACGGCTAACAATGCAGCCGTTCCGGTGTATCTACCCGGCGAAATGCTGCTTATTCAGGCCGAAGCCTCTGCCCGCAAAGGCGATCTGGCCGGTGCGGTAACGGCATTGAACAAGGTGCTGACCAAAACGACGGACGCATTTGGTATTGGTGCCGCGCTGCCCGCTTATTCGGGGGCACAAACGGCCGATGCGATTTTGACGGAGATCTATCGGAATCGGCAGATCGAACTGGCGTATCAGGGTTTCCGACTGGAAGACAGCCGCCGATTTAACCGTCCGGGACCGGGCGCAGCGGGTGCCGAGCGGAACCGGAATTTCTTCCCGTATCCGTTAACGGAACGCAATAACAATACGAACATCCCACAAGACCCAGCGAATTAAGAACATAGTGGAGTAAGTGAAATGGGTGAAGTAGGTCGTTGAATTGACCTACTTCACCCATTTCACTTACTCCACTTTTCAACTTTCCCTAAAATTTTACCGGCTTCCCCGTTCGGGTTGATTCATAAATGGCCTGAAACAGAGCTACCACTTTGCGGCCATCGTCGCCCGTCACCAACGGCGGGCGATTGGCGCGAATAGCGTCGCAGAATTCGGCAATCTGTATCCCAAAATAATAGACCGTCGCGTCGATTGTGTTAAAGAAGGCGGTGTCTTCCGCCACGAATTGAGCCAGTGCGTTCTCCTCGCCTGGCACTGTCCAGAGGTCATTGACGGGCGGGTCGGTAATGCTCGACATACCGGCAATAAACAAAGCACCCCCATCAGTCTGAACGCCTACCGATGCGCCGTTCTGCCCGTGAACGTGGACTTTCCCGAATATTCCCGGCTTCTGTGAGTTGCTCACGATAATGTTTCCCAGGCCACCATTCTTGAATTTTACGATGGCCAGCGCGGTATCGTCCACCTCGATATAGGGGTGATTGAGGTTGCTCCAGACGCCAAATACTTCGTCAATTTCGCCCATGTACCACAGCAGTAAATCCAACTGGTGGGGCGACTGATTGACCAGCACACCCCCGCCTTCATCGGCCCACGTACCGCGCCAGGCATCGCTTTTGTAATACGCTTCGTCGCGCCAGCCGAGCATCTGAATCGTGCCAAGAACAGGCTTCCCGATTTTCCCGGAATCAATCGCTTCCCGAATACGCATGGATGGTGCATAAAATCGTCGCTGGCTGATGACGCCGAGATACCGATTGTTGCGGTTAGCGGCTTCAATCATGGCGTCGCAATCGTCGAGCGTCGATGCTAACGGCTTTTCTACCAACACATTAGACCCCGCGTTGAGCGCGGCAACGGTTGGGTCGCGGTGGGCCGGGTGCGAGGTGCAAACAAGGCAAAGGTCCACGTTTTCGCGGGCAACCATGTCCTGAACATCGCTATAAGCCCGGATACCGTATTGATTGGCGAAGTCTTCGGCTTTCTGGTGCGTGCGCCCATATACAGCAACTAATTCGGCGTCAAGTGTTTGCAAAACGGCTTTGGCGTGAAGGTGCGCCACTTTGCCGGGGCCGATAATGGCAACTCGGATGGGATTAGGCATGATTTATTTTTTTGGTCACTGAATTTTACCTAAAATACAGTCTCTCTCAACCGTCTTATCTAAATGAAGGCAATTGCTACGTATCTACTTATTTTTTCGGTACTAATTACCGCATCAGCCCAAAATAAAGTCGTACCGACCATTCGCGCAACCAGCAATAGGCTGACGATGTATCTGGATAAGGAGCGCGGCAACTTCAATGGCATCAACAGTCTTCCCAACCCTTTTTCATACAGTTTCGGTACAGAAAAAGATACATCTGTGTTCGCACTGGTATCTGAACAGGATTCCGTTTCACTGACGCTCAGGCATGGGGGAGTCGCTGATCTTCGGATTATCAGAAACGAGAAGGGGGATACGGTGCTATGCCATTTCAGCAGCCATAAATTGGTTAAAGCCGCCGTGTTCAGGGATGCCTACAAGAAAGCAAATGAAGGAAAAACAAGTATTGACGTGCCGGAAGTCTATGAGTTGATAAACGTCATTTTCGCGCTGACAAACTACGGCAAAAGCGAGGCTATTTATAAACAAACGGCTTACTATCCAGCGGTAATCACTCATTTTTCACCTTACAAAAACCACCCGGCTGTTCGTATACTTGATTCACTCCTGACCAAATCGGATGGTAATTACGCCCCTCTGAAGATGGACAGCTATGCTTATACATTTTCGGGTGATAAAATTCAGAACGGGGGTGTCTATGATCGGGTCAGTTGGGGTGAAGAAAATCAGTTAGCTCCCTATATTCCAATGCTGGAGCAGTTTGCCAAACAATCCGGCTTTCGGGCGTTCTACCAGAAAAATAATGCGTATTACAAAAGCCTGGTTGCGGATTTTCGGAAGAATATAGACGTAGCCACGATGAAAACCTGGTTAGAGAAACAGTTTCCAACAACACATTACTCAACGGTAAAAGTGCTCTTTTCGCCATTGGTTGGCTGGAATCAATCCGCTAACCGGTTTGAGGATAATGGCTTTACAGAAGCCCAGATGCATATCAACTTCCCATTTACCGGCTCGACATCGGCAACAAAGAAATCACCAGCGATAACAAAAGGAGAACGAATGCGCCTTGCCTTTACTGAATTGAACCACAGTTACCTGAATCCTGAAGCAGAAAAATACCCGAAAGACGTGTCAGCCGCGTTCAGCGATTTAGCCCGTTGGATAACGCCCGGTAAACCGTCAGCAAACTACGACAATGCACTTTCCTGCTTTGAAGAATACATGAACTATGGCCTTGTCACGTTGCTTTATTACGACCTGTTCGACAAAAAAACGTTTGAGACACTGCGGGCTGACAACGTACGGGGTATGGTTATGAACCGGGGATTTCAACGGTTTAAGGAGTTCGACCAAGCGTTATTAACGCTTTACCAAACAAAAAAACCGGGCCAAACCGTCGCCGATTTGTACCCGGCTATAGTAGCCTGGGCGGCTAAACAGTAATTACGGTTTCAGCACCACTTTAATCAGCCCTTTCTCCTTCTCATACAACCGCCGGAACCAGTCGGCACCTTCATCAAGCGGCACTTCGGCACTCAGAATGGCTTCGACGTTGATGCGCCCCGACGAGATCAGGGCCAGTGCGGCTTCGTATTCGCCGTTGATGGCACAGGAACCTTGTAGCCGTAACTGTCTCGTTACAACGGCCTGCAACGGCATTTCGACGGTTGGCGCGAGGTTGCCCACGAGCGTGACCGTTGCGCCTTTCCGAACGCAGTCGATAGCGGTTTTCACGGTTGGCCCCGCCCCGACTACCTCAAATGACACATCGGCCCCGCGTCCGTGCGTGAGGGCCTGCACCTGCTTCGCTACGTCTGCACTTCCTCCGGCATTAATGACGTGGGTTGCGCCGAGCTTCTGAGCGAGTGCGAGCCGGTCATCGTCCAAATCAATCGCTATAATGGAACCGCAACCAGCCAGTTTCAGGGCCTGAATCACGAACAGGCCAATCATGCCGGCCCCCACCACCACCGCCGAATCGTTCACCTGAATGGGTGTCAGGCTGAGGGCATGGAGCGCAACGGCTACCGGTTCGACCAGCGCGGCCTGCGTGAAACTGACATTGTCGGGAATGGCGTAGAGAATATGCTGCGGCACCGATACAAACTCGGCAAAAGCACCCTGCCGCTTAAAGTCGGGCGTTGAAACACCCACGACTTCGCGGCCATCGCTCAAATTGTACTGCCCCCGGCGGCTATACCAGTCATTGAGCACGTATACCGTCGAGTCGAACGTAACGCGGTCGCCGGTGGCCCAGCCGCGCACGTCGCTGCCCACCTCGGCAATAATGCCCGACGCTTCGTGTCCCATTACGATGGGTGGAATGCGTCGGCCGGAACTACCGTCCATACCATGAACATCGGAGCCACAGATACCAACGGCTTTTACCCGAACCAAAACTTCGTTGGGACGGAGAGTTGGCTTGGGTACATCCTGAAGCTCAAAGTGCTTGTATTCAGTCAGAACGAGTGCTTTCATGGGAAACGCGGCCGGAGAGCCGCTCTGAATTCAAACTAAAAAGCGGGTTTTCACCCACTCTACTTACAACTTCTGATAAATCCGCACAAAGGCATCAACCGGCACCTGCTCATAATCACCCTGTTGTAAATGCGGATTGATTTCGTAGGTCACCACCTCATCCATCGAGTCGGGCAATTCGCCGAACAACTTGCTGGCCATCAGAGCGGTGTACTTTTTTTTCGTCCAGACAAGCCGGTGTTCAGGGTCTTTTCCCCAAGCCGGATTGTCGCCTAAAACCAACTGAATTTTCGCCCAGTCATTGAAAAAATATTCCTGCAAAAGCGGAATAATCCGGTCGCGGAAAGCCGTGCACAAATCGGCGTGAGTGGTAACAGCGGTCAGGTATGCGTGCCCAATCTGATGATCGCGGTCGAGCAGGTATTCAATGCGTTCGTTGATGGTCTGGAGTAGCTGCGGTAAGTCAACGCCGTCGATTTTGGGTAGAACAGCCGAATCAGGCAGCATTTCTCGAAACGAAAACCGCCGACGCAGGGCAATGTCGAGCAGCGCAATCGAGCGGTCGGTGGTGTTCATGGTGGCAACCACAAACAGATTTATGGGAACACCAAACCGCTCCTGCGAATAGGGCAAGGTGAGCCAGAGTTCATTATCTGCCCCAAGCCGCTTGTCGGTTTCGAGCAGCGTAATCAAATCGCCAAACACGCTGGCAACGTTGGCCCGGTTGATCTCGTCGATGAGCAGGTAATGAGCGGGTGCTCTTTTCAGTTTCTGCCTGCGCGTTTCCGGCGAATCATTCAGGCAGTCGGCCAGCGTTCCGTACCCCGCCTGCTGAATCGCCGACAGGCAGGCTTTATAAAAAATTCCCTTCCGAATCCGGTAACTAATCTGCCCGTTGATCACTTCCGGCCGGATTCCTTCGATAAACTCTTCGTAGCTATACGACGGATGAAAGGTTATCAGGCTGGCCAATCCAGGCCGGGCATTTTCCTGGCGCAGATATGGTTGCAGGGCAAATGTTTTGCCCGTTCCCGGTGGCCCGAACAGGATTAAGTTATGCGGTTGGTCGGGAAGCTGCGGCTCGGCGTTATAAGCAGTTTCAGGCTCCTCGACATGGTGACCGTTTAAGACCCGTTCGCCAAGTGTGGGATCGTCGGCAAGGCGAAGCAGATCGGTCAAAAAGCTTTCATCTTCGGCAGCGCGGTACACATCGGTGTTGTGCCGGGCGGAGTGCGGCCCCCGCTTATTGCTCTCTACCAGTTCAAGCAGACAATCTTCCCAGCAGGTTCGCAGGGTGGGCTGGTATAGCAGATGAACATTCGACTGTCCGACGATAACAGCCAGATAATCAGACTTTTCGGTTATTGGCTCGAAGACCAGTTCTTCAATGCTCTTCAGACGTTCCTGACAGGATTTCTTGATGGTCAGGTGGTATTCTATTTCGTTCCGGCGTTGTCGCTGAATCCGCAATGCCTGAAAAAAGTTAATATTGGCCGTAATCGACGCTTTGTCGGTCCGCACCACAAACGCCAGCCGGGCGTCGCCATTGGGCAGATTGACCATGTCGATGAGTTCCTTCAGCAACCCAAAAAACCGCCGAACCGCTTCGGGATGGCCGATGTCGCGGATACGCTCAATAAGGGGTTGCTGGTAGTCGGCAAGCACAGAGAAAGGATAAATTGTTGTTTACGAAGTTAAGCAAATTTGGGCGTATCTCTACTAAATAACGCCCAATGCTCATCATGTCGGCGAATACGCCTGATCGTATTACAATTGAAACAAGAGTCGTAGATGTTGATGAATCAGTTGTAATTGACTGGTGTCTAAACTCCCTAATCGCCCCTGAATCAGATTAGTATCTATGGTAGCTAATTTACTAAGTCGAACCAACGACACCTTTTTCAATCCGTTTAAGCCAGTTGGGGAAAGCAGCAAATCCGTTGGTTCCTGCCACTGAAGTTGTGTGGTGATGAACGCCAGCGTGACATCAAGCGATGTACTAATCAGGACTAAGGCTGGCCTTACTTTGCTGCCCGATAAATCAGTAAATAGGAACGGAATTAACACTAAATCGCCCTGCATCATTTATACCGCTCTTTCAAATCGTCCAGCGTGTATAAATCTTCCTCATCATGCAAAAAGGCAAAGGATTCCGACGTTTCTACCAATCGTTCGATGCCTTTTTGCATAATCGTTTCCTCATACTTTTTCAGAATATAAGACGCAAAATCAACTACCTCGCTGATTTTATCTTCGGGGAGTTGGTTTATCGTTTGCAAAGCCTGTTCTACCAATTGTTGGCGGCTCATGACATTCCGGTTTACTTATAACGAAGATAGTAATTCTTACGCCAGATAACTCCCCATACTGACCACATCAGCAAATACGCCCGAAGCCGTCAATCGTGGACGATCAAATCCTCATTATTTAGCTCAATGAAACTATGGTGAGAGAAGAGATCATTAATTGAGGTAATTGTTGCTCGAAATAAATCCAGCAATTGCCGATTTTTTATATTACCAGTAGTTAATAACAATAACCGGGCAGGTTGCTTGAAAAGCAGATAACTATCCTGAAAATCAGAATCTTTTGTAATTACAATCCGGTTTTCTCTGTGAGCCATCTGCCGAATGGTCGTGTCGGTCGTCTCGTCTTTATCCGGCAGGTCATCCGTATGAATTACATCATAGCCTTTACCCCGTAATACTTCAGCAAGAAGATAAGGCAGTTGTGCATCTACCAAATACCTCATGCCAGCACTCGATGAATGCTTTTCACCTGCGTTAAGCGGCTTGCAAACGCCAGACAGGCTCGAATGTCATCTTCTTCCAACGCAGGATAGTCAGCCAGTATTTCCTGATGCGTCATTCCAGACGACAACAAGTCTAAAATAAGTTCGACGGGATAGCGACGGTTGCGAATGGTCGGCTTGCCATGACAGATGTCAGGATTTAATGTAATACGCTGGAGCAATATACTTTCCATAAGTATCTCTTCTTTATAAACGTAACGAGGCCACCCATGCGCCTACGCCAGATAACTCCCGATGCTGACCAATTCAGCAAACATATCCGAAATAACGTATAAAATCATCGTAAGTAAATAACAGGATCAAACACCAATAATTCGCCATCATCTCTCACAAGTACATTTCGATGATGTAAATCGCTGACGATAATGCCGAAATTGCTGTTGATATAGTCACTATTTTGAAGAGGTACAAAATCAAAGGGTAGCATGTAGGTTGCCACCTCATCGGGTGTAGCTCCTCTTATACCACGTAACGCTTTTTGGCTGACGACGGAGTGTAACAAACCATCTACGTCCATCAAGCCCAGAAATGTGTAGCCTGTTTCCGGGAAAAGCCAATTGTGTAGCACAAGATTGTGCAAATAACTTAACCAGGTGCCGTAATAATTCAGGTTATTACGCTTGTAATAGATGCCCAACTGAACATACACCTGATGCTCGGCTCCACCTTCACCACCCTGTGCCTGCCAAGCATCTGTGAAGGGTTCGGCAGGTAGCATTTTGTCGTTAGAAATAGCCCATCGCCGAAGCAGCTTCTCTTCTCCAATTCGAAGTGCCCTGTCTAAAGTGACTTTTTGGGCGCGGTTTTGAGGGGCTGGTCCTTGAGCCGCTTTGCTTGCTCGATGCACTCCTGCAATGACATCAAGGGCTGCTCGGAGACTTTCCTGATCATTTTTTTGCTCTGCTGCCGGTGGTACTCGTTGAGGTATGTAACGTTCTCCTCCATCTGATGTTGATTCTATTTCTTCATTAACAGACATACTTTCGAGTTGGTTCTTAGCTGACGCCTACGCCAAATAACTCCCGATGCTCACCACATCGGCGAATACGCCCGACGCCGTTACTTCCGCGCCCGCACCGGGGCCTTTGATGACGAGCGGACGGTCTTTGTAACGTTCGGTGGTGAACGAAACGATGTTGTCAGCACCGGTCAACTGATAGAACGGGTGCTCGACACCGACCTGCCGCAAGCCAATCGACGCTTTGTTGTTCTCGAAGCTGGCTACGAACCGTAGTTTTTCGTTGTTGGCTTCGGCTTTGTTCAGCAGGTTCTCGAAGTAGTCGTTGTTGCGTTCCAACTCGTCGAAAAAGGCGGCAATGGTGGGGGCCGACAGGCACGACTGCGGCAATAAATTCGTAATCGTCACGTCTTCCGGTTCGAGCGGAAAACCGGCTTCGCGGGCCAGAATAAGGATTTTTCGGGCCACATCCTGCCCGTTCAGGTCATCGCGCGGGTCGGGTTCGGTATAGCCTTTTTCTTTGGCTTCGCGCACCACATCGGCGAAGGAAGTGCCGGTCCTGAACGTATTGAAAATATACGACAACGTACCGGAGAGAATCGCTTCAATTTTCAGAAAACGGTCGCCGGAAGTCATCAGCCCCTGTACGGTGTTGATAATGGGTAAACCCGCTCCGACATTGGTTTCGTAAAGGAATTTTACACCCCGGTTCAGGGCCGTGCGCTGCAATCGACGATACTCGGCATAGGGCCCGGAATTCGCCACTTTGTTGGGCGTTACGACCGAGATATTGGCATCTAAAAGCGACTCGTAAAATTGTACTATGTCTTTGTCTGACGTGCAGTCGATAAAGACCGAGTTGGGCAGGTTATAATCCTTTATTTTTTCAACAAACGCTGGCAATGAGGTTGTTACACCTTCGGTAAGGAGCCGTTCGCGCCAGTCGTCCAGCGAAATACCTTTAGGGTCGAGCAGCATCTTTTTGGTGTTGCTCATGCCTACTACGCAAACCTTCAGCAACTTCTCCGAACGCAGGTATTCCGACTGGTCAAAAATCTGTTTCAGCAGGGTTTTCCCGATCAGTCCCGTACCAACCAGATAAAGGTTCAATACCCGCGCTTCGGACTGGAAGAAGATGTTATGCAGAGAGTTAAGGGCTTTCGACAGGTTATTTTTGTTGATAACCACCGAGATATTGATCTCCGACGACCCCTGCGCGACGGCCACGATATTGACCCCATTTTTACCCAGTACCGAAAACAGTTTCCCGGCAATACCGGACGATTTCTTCATGCCCTCACCGACCGTCGCAATGACCGACAAATCGCGTTCGATAGCGATGTTATCAATGTGTCCATGCTCGATTTCGGTAGCGAATTCAGCATCCAGAATGGTCTTTACGTTCTCGGCATCGCGCGGGTCGATGGCGAAACAGATGGAGTGTTCCGACGATGCCTGCGAGATGAGAATGACGCTGATTTTGTGCGCGGCCAGTACGCCAAACAACTTGGCCGATACACCCGCTACGCCAATCATACCCGACCCCTGCACGTTTACCAGCGCAATATCATCGATGCTTGAAATGCCCGTGATGGTATATTGCCGACGCTCGGCGGTGCGGCTTACCACGGTGCCACTGTGCGTTGGATTGAAGGTATTGAGTACCCGAATCGGGATGTTGCGGGCAAAAGCGGGTTGCAGACTCGGCGGATAAATCACCTTCGCACCGAAGTGACTGAGTTCCATCGCTTCGGCATATGTAATGGTCGGGATGTTGAATGCGTTAGGCACCTTACGCGGATCGGCCGTCATCATGCCGTCAACGTCGGTCCAGATGTCGATCATTTCGGCGTTCAGTGCCGCGCCAATAATGCTGGCCGTATAGTCTGAACCGCCCCGCCCCAACGTTGTTGTTTCGTTCTTTTGCGTCGAACCGATGAACCCCGTAACCATCTGAACCGGAGCGCCGGACCGATCAGCAGATTTGGCAAAGTGTTCCTGAATCAGTTGATTTGTCAGTGTATAATTTACTTCGGCTTGGCCGAACTGGGCATCGGTTTTGATGATTTTGCGGGCATCCAGATACTGTGCCGGAATCCCGCGACTTTTTACGCACTCAGTGATGACGGTTGTGGAGAGCCGTTCGCCAAAACTGGTGATAAGGTCGTGGGTGCGAAGCGTGAGTTCGCGGATGAGCGATACGCCCCGCAGCAGGTCTTCGAGTTCGTTGATGATGCCCCGAATGTGCGCGAACACTTTGCTTTGCTCCTTCACCGGAATCAGGGCCTTTACAACATTAAAGTGCCGGTCTTCAATCCGCCGGACCAGTTCCATATAATCCGTCTCGCCGGTTATGGCCATCTGTCCAATTTCGATAAGTTGGTTGGTAATACCACCCATCGCCGAGAACACAACGACGATTTGCCCGCTCGTGTGCAGCTCACCGGCATGCCGCTGATTGTCAATAATTTGAATAACCTGTTTGATGCTCTCGACCGAGCCAACCGACGTACCGCCGAATTTAAGAACCTGCATTTGTAATGGCGAATGAGTGAATGAGTGAATGAGCGAATGGCTTACAAACGCATTTCGCAAGTTATTCCGGAAGCTGTTGTTGAGGGTGTTTTTGGGTTGGCAAAGATAACACGGGGAGCATATAGTTGGTCGGTTCCAACAGAAAAGGGTGTGTGCCCGGTTGGCAACCCGGTACCAGATGTCACCTTTACTCGGTGTAGTACTAAAAGACGACATCTGTTACAGCATAGCCAACCGGACGCATACCAAACAGGAAAAGCGCATCAACAATGCGCTTTTCCTGTTACAAGTAATCCAGCAAAATCAGTCAGGAAACCACAGCTATAGCTTTATCCTCACTAATCGTCAGCCAGCCCGCGCTAAGGGCCAGCGCGTCTTCGGCTACCGCCACCCAGGGGTCGGAAAGGCCTTTTTCGTGGGTTAGCCAGTGGCGCAATTGAAAAAAAGCGAATGTACCAACAGCGGCTCCCAACGCGCCCAAAACCGCTCCGATGGCCAGTGGCTGGCCATCGGCTTCGGTTAGGGCGGCTCCCGATAAAGCACCGGATACAAGTCGGCCCGACACTTGCGGAAGCACCGTCCGATCCGGGGTATTGGGCAGTTTATCACCAATCAGTTCGCCACCCGCCAGAACGGCCAACGTCGTCATCGTTTTAGACGAGGTCATGAAGTGGAGCGGGGAATCGAGCAGTGGGTTGGGCGTTGCGTGCGATAGTTTATAGCTCACCAAAGCCGGTGCCATCATGCTGCGCATACCGGCAATGACACCAATCTGAAAGGCGTTTAAGTAGGTTCTAATCATTTGCGTTTTTCGTTGAGTTAGTTTTTGACAGAGCCGTGCCACAGTTTAGAACCGTGGCACGGCTCTGTCAAAAACTTCGTTGAGTAATTCTGTAACCTGGTGTTGATGTGGTTTGTTAGGCTCCGGCTGGTCCTGCTTCCTGGGGTTCTTCCTGCTGACGTTCCCCGGCGTTCATATCGGTGTACTTCCGGGTCTCTTCCGGCAGGCGCAAAGTCCACCAAAGTACCACAACGGCGGCCAGAGCGCAGAAAATAAACGGGGCTTTCATGCTCACACCCGACAGCAGGCTGTTTACCAACGCCGTTACGAAACTGGCCAGGCCACCCAATGCCTGAATATTCCCAAACGCTTCCCCTAATCCACCGGCTTCCTGCGTCACCCCGGTTAAAATACCACCAATTAATCCACCAATTAGCGACAGAGTGAGTGCGTCGACGCCCGCCACCACGTACAATAAGGTAACCGACGACTCCGAAAAGCAGTACCCAATCTGTAAAACAATACTCAGCAAAATGATACCGATAATGGTTTTTCGTTTGTTGACATGACTGACGATATACCGAAAGAAAATGATGTTGGCCAGGAACGATAAGCCACCAAAGTACAGAAAGAAGTAAGCTGTATCCAGCGGCTCCATGGCCAGGTCGCTCTGGGTCAGAAAGGCGACGAAAAAGGCATAATACCCGAAACAGAGCGTTGCCAGCAGGTTCAAAATAAAGATCGACTTGATACCCGGAACCTCTTCATCAGACTTAGCCAACTGATCCCAAAGCGTCTTGACTTTCAACGCACTAAACGCTTTATCCCGCAACTCGCTAAACGCAACTTTTTCCCTCGGCTTATCACTCGTTTCCTTGAAAAACAGAACCAGCACAATGTTCAGTACACCAAGACCGAGAATCATAATGACTAACGGCAGCGCATCATGGCGGGCTTCGTTCATAGTCAGCAATAGCAAGGCTCCGAACATAGGGCCAATAAACGCGCCCCCACCCACAATGAAACTGAGCATTCCCGAATACTTGACAAGCTCTTCGCCTTTGGTTATATCGGCCATTGACGAACGCATAACGGCATAAAGCCCATTCGTGGCCCCTTTAGAAACCCGGTTCGCCACATAGCCCCAGGCCTGAACTGGCACCAAAAGGGTTGACGAAAGCAATGATGCAATGGTGGTGGCAATGGCGGCTGGTCGACGACCAACTTTATCGGACCAGTGGCCGATGGCGGGCGAAAATGCCAACTGTACGGCCAGCATCAGAGCGGTTCCGCCAGTGAGCAAAATGGGTTTAGCAGGTAAATCGGCGACGAATTTTGTCAACAGCGCACCAAGCCCACCAGCCGCAACAACATCAATCAGGATAATAGCAAAAATCAGTGCAATTCGACGGTCTTTGAACATAAAGTTGAGATAGAAAACAGAGTAACATCATAAAATACAGTACGAACTGTATCGACAAAATGATTACGCTGGCAAGCTATTTTCTCCGGTATGTTATCGAACAGTCCATGCTTATTTGAATAATTATACATAGACCGCTATATGTCATAAATTCAGGACTTTCGCTTAGAGCCGTGCCACGGTTCCCTTGAACGCACTTAGGAACCGTGGCACGGCTCTAAGCGAAAGCCCTGATTTATATAAACACCGAAATCCTCTGCCTCCTCAAACGTTTGAAGAGACAGAGGTTTTGTGTTTAATTTCCGACGTTTATTGTTTTCGTAAACGCATTACCTGCCCGCCACCAGCGGCCAGTTTGAGCGTTAGCACGTCGGTGCGGTTAACGGTACGGGTCTGCTGGATCAGGTGATTTGGATTTTGGGCAACATCGGGCGCGTCGGCGTAGATTTCGGCGGTGTAGGTTCCTTCGGGCAGGAAATCCAACTTGAGCGAAACGTCCCGCGCCGTTGAGTTGGTCAGGCTTCCAATAAACCAATCGGTGCCTTTTCGCCGGGCAATCGTTATATGCTGACTCACCTCCGCCACCGGAACGCGCACTTCGTCCCAGATCGTTGGCACTTGCTTAATAAAATCGAAACCCGGCTGTCCCTTGTAGGCGTCGGGGTAATCGGCAACCATGCCGAGGTAGCTTTCGAGCACAACATACATAGCTAATTGATGGCAGCGCGTTCCGTACATCATGGGCCGGATGTAATGCACCTTAAACTGATCGGGGGGAACGGCCCGAAACCCGCCAAGGTGCATGTCGGTTGCTCCGGCCAGCATCCGGGTAAACGGAAAATTGATGTCGTGATCGGGCGTGATGATGGTATTCCACTTGTTCACCTCGTAATTCAGCGTTCCTTCGCGGGTGAACTCGTTCGGATACGTGCGGTGCATTCCGGTGGGTTTATAGGCTCCGTGAAACTGAACATGGAGTTTATGTTCAGCCGCTTTTTGCAGAATTCGCTCCTGAATATTGACCATTTCCTGATCGTCGCGGTCCATAAAATCGACCATCATGCCGTTGACGCCCCAGCGTTCATATTGGGCAAATACCGAGTCGATTTTCGGATAAAGTACGGACCAGAACACCCATACCCGAATGCCAACGCCCCGCTGTTTCGCATAATCGCAGACCTGCTGCATATCTAATCCCGGTACGGCTTTCGACGCATCGGAGTGAGGTCCCGGCGCGTAGCTGATGCCATCGCTGACGTACCATTCGTGCCCGCCATACTCAACCACCGAGTGATACTCAATGTGGTTATCGGCGCAGAAGTCGATGTAATATTTGTTGGTTTCAAAATTATTGCCCGGCGCAAAAGTCGTATCCGGCACAACGCTTCCATTCCACCACGGGAAGGTCGTTTTGCCGGGTTTTATCCACGACACGTCCTGAATTTTATTCGGCTCATTCAGGCTCGTTAGTATGTTCGATTCGATCAGTGCGCCAACATGGTCGCCAATGAACATAACCCGCCAGGGCGTTTGGTGAGGCAGCACCGCTTTCACTTTGTTTCCATTCTGATTCGGCAACGGCGATAGCTGACTGGTCAAAACTGACGTGCCGACTTCGTCTTTTTTCTTCGTCAGATACATACCCGCATAGTCGTGCAAAGCCGCTTCGGTGATAGCCAGATAGGTTTTATCGGGAAACTCGAACAGGGCAGGCATGTCCATCAGCGTATCGTTTTTGATGCTGCCGAGCGGAATAGTCGTGTACAGCCCCTCATGCGAACTGGTAAAGTTGGGCAGAAAAAGTGCCCGAACCGTCGGGTTTTGCGTTAGCTGAAACGTTGTATTTTCGTCCGTCAGCGTGTACGACGGCCAGTTGTCCTGCTTCGGAAATTCGTAGCGAAACGCCACGCCATCATCAAATACCCGAACCACCAAATTAATTCGACGTTTCGTCCCGGTTCGCTCAATCAGGGGAAAAACGGCCTCACGGCAATGGTTGCGGGCGGTCTTAACTTTGCCAACGACCAGTTCATACGTCTCGTCAATCAGGCGGACAACCGGCTTTTGCCGGGTTAAATTCGGCCCAAATAATCCACCTTCCTGAAACACCAGCGTTAATTGTGAGTTATCAACCAGTACCTTACCATCAAATACCACGCGGTAGGTTGGGGCGGCTTTGGTCAGATTGAATGAAAGGATAATTCGGCCATTGGGCGATGTAACCCGCACGTCTTTAGCCGCCATAACCGGTGCAACAGCAAGCAGCAGCAGGAAAATAATGGAGCGTATTCGTAATCCGTTCATCATAATGGGTAGTTTCGTGGCCCGCTACAGGATATGCGGGTGGGTTTACGCGTAAAAAATTAATCGCCTGTCGCCTATACGTCCTGGTATGTTTTACTCCATTTTTAGTGAAAACAAATCCAGGTGCGCGTAGTTGGCGTAAATGTATCGAGTCGTTTGACAAATGACTCTTTTTTCGACACACTTAATTTTTTTGTTATGAGCAAGCAACAGAATGAATCGGGCCTGACCATGCTGCCAGGTCAACTGGAACCGGTTATGGTCGGACGCCGGTTATTTCTGCGCTACGCAGGCGCTTTTGCCGCAGGGGGAGCTATTCTGGCATCCTGCAAAGAAGGAGAAGAAAACCCAACGACGGTTACGGCACCGGTTGATTTAGGCACGGGCGATGTGGGTATTCTAAATTATGCCTACGCGCTTGAACAGTTGGAAGCCGCTTTTTATACGCAGGTTATCGCAACGCCGTATACTGGTATCTCCGATGCAGAAAAAGCGTTGCTAACCGACATTCGCGATCACGAAATCATTCACCGCGAATTTTTCAAAGCCGCTTTGGGTGCAAACGCTATTGGTGGCTTAACCCCAAATTTTGCCGCCATTAACTTCACCGACCGGGCCAGCGTACTGAACACAGCCAAAGCGTTTGAAGACCTGGGCGTATCGGCCTACAACGGAGCCGGACCACTGATTACTGACCCGGCTTATCTGGGTCTGGCCGGTAAAATCGTATCGGTTGAAGCCCGTCATGCAGCCGCCATCCGCGACTTGCTGAATCCAAAATCGGCTGATTTCGCTGGCGATGATGTCGTGGCACCGACTACCGGACTTGATGCAGCCAACAAACCAGCGGTTGTGTTACCCATCGCTCAAACGTTTGTAAAAACGCAGATCAACGGCTCTAATCTTCCTAAGTAAACCTGACACAACGCCATGAATTTATTCAAAATAATATCTGATATCGAGCAGGTTGACCCCGAAATTAGCGAGCGTTACAGCTTCTATTCGCGTCGGAATCTCCTCAAATTTGGTTCAAATCTGGTAGCCGCAGGCATACCGACCCTTGTTGCCGCCAGTCTTAATAAAGCCCTTGCTCAATCGGGTGCGCCTTCGCAGGCGGCTATTGATGTAGCCAACTTTGCCCTTACCCTCGAATACCTTGAGGACGAATTTTACCGCAATGGGTTGGCGGCTTCGGGTCTGATTCCGACCGCAGATCAGAAAGTTATTGCGCAGATCAGCAAGCACGAAACGGCGCACGTTGCCCTGTTGAAAGGTGCCCTGGGTGCGGCTGCCATAGCCAAACCAACGTTCAAATATCCGGCTGGCACATTTACCAGCTACCCAACATTTCTGGCTACGGCCCGCGCACTCGAAGACACGGGTGTTCAGGCCTACAAAGGTCAGGCTCCGGCATTGATCAATGACAAAGGCATTTTATTAGTCGCTTTGCAGATTCATTCGGTCGAAGCCCGTCATGCTTCAGAAGTTCGGCGTATGCTGGGTATGAAAGGATGGGTATCCGATCCGGCCCAAACCACATTCACACAGGGTGGCGTCAATTTAAAAACGCTGCCAAACGTAACGGGCATCACAGACGACAATTTCCGTGGCGCATTTGACGAGCCGCTAACCAAAGCGCAGGTTTTGGCGGCTGCCGCACCGTTCTTATAGATAAAGGGTGAGAACTCACGTATAGGGAGGCCGGGAAACCGGTAGGGTGACGGAAGGCATCGGGGATTTTCCCTGGTGCCTTTTTTTGTGGAAGGGTAAAGAAGGGTCATGTTTTGTCAAGGATAGTCAAAGGTGGTCAGGTAGAACCAATTCTCTGTTTGAGTGATTCAGTTTTTGAGAAGGTTCGGCGTAGTCTCAGACTACGCCGGAGCGTTATTCGCCGGGCCGACGTTTCGGTCTCCGACCGGAATCATTATCGAGTTTTACGCCGGTCGGAGACCGGATAACACCAGAGCGTAGTCTGAGACTACGCTCAACAGCGGAGACTATGCTCAACTCGCCTGACCACCTCCTGACCAACTTTGACTATTCCTGACCACACCTGACAAATCTTGCCCCCTCCTGCCCACTCTTGACCCTTTTTTTGTTGCTTGCAGATAAATTCGCCCGAATCGGCGGCAACCGTATGAAATTCCTCCGCATTTTTCTGAAAACCCTTCTCGGGCTTGTCGTCGTTATCCTTCTGTTTCTGGCCGTTAGCCTGGCCCCGGTTGATGAAACGCCGTACCAGCAGATGCCTTACTACACCCAAACCAAACAGCGGCTGGCACAACTCCCAATCCCGACAGCCGCAAAAGCACCCATTCGGGCGGGGTGGTCCAAAACCAATATTACGCCCCCCTACCCTACGCCAACGGGCGGATACGGTGCCCGGCGCGGTAAGCTCTGGCACATTGTAAGCGACTCGATTTTTGTGCGGGCCATTGTTCTCGACAATGGTGCCACACGGGTGGCGGTGGTCGGGCTTGATTTGCTCATTACACCCCCAACCGTAACAGAAGTCCTCAAAAAACGACTGCCGGAGGTAGGGCTTCGTTGGGAGAATGTGTATATGGGGGCTATTCACTCCCACAACAGCGTGGGCGGCTGGGCACCGGGTTTGGTTGGGCAGTTGATTGCCGGTGGCTACGACGAGAAAATTGTAAGCCGGATTACCGATGGTGTTTTATCGGCCCTGCGTACGGCCCAAGCGAACATGGCTCCGGTGCAGGTTGGGTATGGCGACACCGACGCCAGTGACCACATCTACAACCGCATTGGCTCCTCCGGGCCAACAGGACCGCTCGACGGCATGATTCGGCTCCTGAAACTAAAAAAAGCAACCGGCGAATCGGCCCTACTTTGCTCGTTTGCCGGTCATGCAACGCTGTTTGAAGACAGTATGTGGAACTACCTCAGCCGCGATTATCCGGGTTCTCTGGTGGATCGGTTAGAAAAGAAATCGGCTGATTTTGCCGTGTTTCTGGCCGGAGCCGTTGGCAGTACCGGCCCGGAAGCTCGCGGCAAAACCGACTTTCAGGAAATCCGTAACTATGCCGGTGATTTAGCCCTGCGCATCGAACGCGCTGTTCCGCAAATACAAACCCGCCCCGACAGTGCGCTGGCAATGCTGACGCTGCCTCTGGGTCTGCGCGAACCGCACCCGCGTGTGATTGGCAACTGGCGCGTACGGCCCTGGCTATTTTACGCGATCTACGGCGATTACCCGTCCGACCTGAAAGCCCTTCGCATCGGCAAAACTGTACTCCTCGGCACCCCCTGCGATTTCTCCGGCGAGTTCGTCGCGGACTTTAAACCATTGGCTTCGCAAAAAGGCGTTAACCTGATAATTACCAGTTTCGACGGCGGCTATATCGGCTACGTGACCCCGGATAAGTATTACAACCGCCCAACCTACGAAACCCGCGACATGAATTGGTTTGGCCCGTACAATGGTGCCTATTTTGAAGAGATGATGATGGGGTTGCTGAAGAAGATATGAAAATTCCGTGCATTGTGGTCTTCGCATGGTCGCTCGTGCGATTCTCAAAACTGACACCACAACCCAAGCACAAGGAGTAAACCTTCACCTCAAAAGCAGGTTAATATACATGTAGAACGCTCATGAAAGCTTCTGCTTACTCAACAAACTTGCTTTTCCTATGCGCTCGGTTCTTATTGTTCTCGCAATTAGCCTTTTCGGCTCCGTTTGTGTTGCGCAAAGCGACACGTCCAAAACAATACAGCAACCTGTGCCAAAGCAGGTATCTATTCCGGGCGTCGATACGCCCATTTCGGGAGGGGGTATGACGGCGCAGACTCCGGCTAATCCGGTTCTTCCTGTTCAGAATAACAAACAACGCAAAACCCAGCCCCCCAGCGACCCACGGGCGTTTGGCGTATCGGTGCCGATAGGTAAAACCAAGAAAGATAGTTTGTAAATACGTACCCACGGGCTAAAGCCCGTGTTTTTCTTTTACATAATAAAAACACGGGCTTTAGCCCGTGGGTACATTTATTTAACTTGTCGACTTGTCGGGCACGGGAGCCGATGCGTGGAATTCCTGATAAATGCGTTGCATATAATCGTCCAGCAGGGTCAGGATACGCGCCCGGTCATCGCAACGAACAATCAGGCCGACGTGAAACTCGCGGTGCATCCGCCAATGTATTTCCGACTCCGTAAAGCGCGATAGATCAGGCCATTGCTGCCGGGCCAGCGACACAATCAGGCCAGCATGGCTGCCGGTATCAACGGGCGGCATATAATGCTCTTTACGGGCAACGGCGGTTTCGAGTTTGGCCCACTCGCGCCAGAGATTCACTCCTGATGCCGCTTCGACCATTTCGGCAATGTGCGCACCACCCACGCGCGAGGCCGTTTCCAGAAAATACAGTTCACCATCGTGATCGCCTTTGATGTACTCGGAGTGCGACGCACTGTAGCGCATACCGAATGCTTCCATTACCCGGTCGTTTAGTTGCTGGAGCGCATCGGTTTCGGGTGTGCCCTGCGGAAGCGTACCCGTGCGAAACACCCCGCCCCCGTGCGCCACTTCCATCGGCGTAGCCAGATACTGACTTACGCGGGTAAACACGGCTTTCCCCTCTACCGACAGTGCATCGACGTGATACACCTTGCCCGGCTTAAATTCTTCAATCAGGTAATTATGCCGATTGTCGCCCAGCAAATGAATGGCCGACCAGGCTTCATCCAGCGAATGAACTTTACGAATACCCGTTGCCGATGCTTCCGAACGGGGTTTGATAAGCCAGGGGGCAGCCGTTTTTTGCAGAAATTCCGTAATGGTTTCGTCATGAAAAAGCGAGCTAAACGCGGGCACCCGGATACCCGCCGAAGCCGCCCGTGTCCGCATCGCCAGTTTATCCCTGAAGTACCGCGATGTTGTCTGACCCATGCCGTCGATGCGAAACGTTTCCCGGATCAGTGCCCCCTTCTCTACGTCGAAGTCATCCAACGCCACCACCCGGTCGATCCGGCGGGAGCGCATGATGTGCGCCAGACCCACGATCATCCGCTCCAGATCGTCGGGGGCATTGCTGGTTGAGGGCACGAAGAAAAACTCGTCAATCGACTCACGGGGCCAATCTTCGTGGGCCAGTTTCTGGTCGGTGAGCAGATAGACTGTATTCCCCAACTCTTTACAAGCCTTCATGAAATCGTGCCCCTTCAGGAAGGTGGCAATACAGAGAAACGACAACTGACTCATAGTAAGAAGTTTGTAGTTTTCAGTGGGTAGTTTTATAGGATTGCCAGTATTACTCGCCCCGGCAATCTATTAACAACTGGTTCGGAAAATGCGATGACCCACCGTCAATGAACCATTGCAATTAAGTGCCTACACGTCACATTTGCCAAAAAAGATACGGCCAAATGCCTAAACAACGAATTTTTCTTACTGATTTTCTGCAATTACTCGTTGAATGTACCCCAGTAATAACCGAATTCCAAAGCCGGTTGCATTCTTCTGTGAGCCAAATTCTGTATCGGCAAAAGCCATTCCGGCAATATCCAGGTGCGCCCAGGCCGGGTGTTTTTCCGAAAATACTTCCAGAAATTTAGCTGCGCTGATGGCTCCGGCAAACGGCTTCCCACTGTAATTCTTCACGTCGGCCACATCCGACTTTATATCTTCACAATAAGCATCCCAAAGTGGAAGACGCCAGATTTGTTCGCCTGTCTGGTTGGCGGCTTCGGTCAGTTGAGCAGCTAACTGATCATTTTGGGTAAACAGTCCGGCAGCATGGTAGCCCAGCGCAGCAATCACGTTGCCCGTCAGCGTAGCCAGATCAATCAGCACGTCGGGCTGGTAATTACTGACCATGTACCCCAGTCCGTCGGCCAGAATAACGCGTCCTTCGGCGTCGGTATCAATAATTTCGATGGTTTTGCCCGAATAAGCTGTAATCACATCGCCAGGCTTTGTCGAGCGGCCATCGGTTGAGTTTTCCGTTGCCGGAATAATACCAATAATATGAATCGGTAATTTTAGTTTGGCCACTACCTCAACGGTTCCCAAAACAGCCGCAGCACCACCCATATCGCTTTTCATAAGGTGCATGTTCGTCGACGTTTTGATAGACACGCCACCGGTGTCGAATGTTACGCCTTTACCTACCAAACCCACTTTTCGGGGATTGGCGATACCTTCGGGTTTATATTCGGCAATGATCAGCACCGGCGGCACATCGCTGCCCTGACTAACACTCAGCAACGCACCTAACTTCTGTTTTTCCAGTTCGGATTTATCGAGAATCGTTACGGAATAATCATATTGTTTACCGGATTCAACAGCCCAGTTTGCCAGCGTTTCCGGCGTTTTATAATTGGCGGGTGCGTTCATCAAATCCAATATCTGCCGATGCGTATCGGCAATTGCTTCGGCCCTGTTCAGGGCATTTTGAGCGGCTGTCTGCTGGTCTGCCCGTATGTAGAGCGTCAACTCACCCGCGCTGGAATAGAAAACCGGCGCGTCGCTTTTATCGGTTTGATACAGCCGCAGGTCATAGCCACCCCACCGAATGCCCAGCACAATTGCCTCTACTATCTCGCTCCCGAAACTGGTGAGGTCGATGCTGATTTGCGCAGGCAGTTTACTTTTCTGACCGAAAAAGAACTTTCGGAACGTCCGCAGCCAGTTTATCGACTGCGGGTCGGAGCCTAAGCCGAGCAGGTACGTTTTTGTGCCGTTCGGTTCATAAGAAACCAGTATTTCATTGGCATCGGCCCTGAAATCCCGTTGAAGAACGGCGTCGTCGAGACCCATTTTTGAGGCAAGAGCAGTAAGTTGATCGGCCAGCGCATCGGTTTGTACGACCGGAATAATCAGGTTAGCGGCAGAGGGTGTTTGGGTATTTAAGGTAGTGTTCATGGGTTACAGTTTGTAGTTTGCAGTTTGTAGTTGATTAGCTGGCGAATTGCTTTTCCGGGCAGTCCCGGCGGGGAACCGCAACCGTAGCGACAGACCGCCACAACCTAACAAACCGTAAACTTTAATAAAATAGCCACTCAACTGCTTTCGGAAATTCGCGGCTCCAGTGGGCTTCCTGATGGGTTCCTTCGGGATCGACAGAGAGGTGAATGTCGATGGCGTTTCCTCCGTAATTCTGGCGTACCAACGATTCATTGAACCGCTCGATATTGGGCACCATGTAGCGCGACTCCTGTTCGCCACCATAGGCATACACTTTCATGGGCACGGGTGCCTTGAAGCGAATGGCATCGAAATAAATCTTGGGCGAAATCCAGAGTGATGGCGAAAAAACGAGCAGCCGTCCAAATACGTCGGGGTGCATCAGACCGGCATAAATACTAATCAGACCACCCAGCGAACTCCCGCCAATGCCTGTATTGGCCGCGTCGGGTAAGGTTCTGAACGTCTCGTCAACAAGCGGTTTTACGGTGTTGTGAATAAAGTCCAAGTAGTGCTGCCCTTTTCCGGCACCGGCGCGGGTACGGTGGAGCGTAAACTCCCGGATGCGTTCGTCGTGGGCGTGGTCAATCGAAATCAAGATAACTTCGTGGTGATGCCGGGCAGCCAGCAGAGCCATTTTCTGATCGATTTCCCAGCTTCCATAGCCCGACCCACCCGCAAATAAATTCTGGCCGTCGTGGAGATACAAAACCGGATACCGCTTGTCCGACTGTCCGTAATCGTGGGGGAGGAGCGCGTGAATCCGGCGGGGCTGATCCAGTTGTGGTGTCGTAAATGAATCGCCCAGCAGTTCGATATGCGGCAGCAGTTCGGGGTTGTATGGCATACCAAACCACCGCCAGTGGGGTACAAATTCCTGTTTGAGCGATTCCGAAGATGACGCTGTGCGGTTGGCAACGACCTCGCCCGATGCGTCCAGTTCGACATGGTCCCAGCCACCCCGTGTGTACTTATACTCCAGTGTATCAGACAGTTCCAAATCATCCGGGAACACATACACAAACTGTCCCGGCCCAACGGGCTGCATCTGAAAAGCATCTAAATCGGGAAACCAGTTGCAAAAATTGCCCGACACAAACACCGGGCGGTCATCGTTAATGGGGGTACTTAATTCTAAACGTAGTGATGAAGACATACGTACAGAATCAGTTACCGGAGGGAGTTGGTTCAGAAAGAGACGAAAAAATTAGCTTCAGGGGAGTGAACAGCCTGATTGGCAACAGGCAAATAACTTAGGCTGACAGACCCCATCGTTCGGTTAATCCGCTCGCTAACAGCACTAACTGGGTATAGGTGGCCGGTTTGGTCAGGCATTGATTTGCGCCCAAGTCTAAACTCTTCTGGCGGTCGCGGGTATCGGAGGAAGTAGAGAGCATTACGACGGGCAGATGAGCGAACATTGGCGAATTCCGCAGTTGCAGCAGCGTGTCGAACCCATTCTGACGGGCCATATTAATGTCTAACAGAATCAATCGCGGCAACTGCTCACAAGCAGCCAGTTTCGGCAGGAGCTGGTCACCATCGGTTAGCGTCAGTACATCAACAGGCCGTTTTGTATCGGCGAAAGCAGACCGGATGAACAGGCGATCGTCTTCATCGTCATCGACCACCCAAACGGATGGAAAAGTCGAGCTAACAAAACCCGTGAGCGGATGAAAATTCATGATGAGGAAGTGCTATAGATAAAACAAACCAGACTGCGTTGACTCACCGACTGACTACGGTGCATTGTTAAAAAATACGAAAAAACTGTCCGCACCGATTTACGAGATTTTTATTTACAATGACCAAAAGCCAGCCGTTGAGCGAGGCATAGCGTTCGTGGTATGGAGTAGTCGAAGGGAAACAAATATAGTTGACTGATAGCCGTTTAGCTAATTTTCGATCTATCATTAACAATGATTTAATGCGTTCATTTTAATATAAACTTTAGCGTGTTGGATAGAAGGAAACACGCTCACCGGTTCGTATTGAGAAGTTGCAACACAACGACAGGTTTCTGTTGGTGTTTTATTTGCTCGTAGGCAACCAGCCAGCCGTTTTTCGTAGACAGCACTGCCGGATAGGCAGCATCGACCGACTCAGACGTGAGGTATGCGGTGGGACTGATTTTCTTTTCGGTCATCGTGCGCACAGCTATCCGCTGCACGAAGGTTCCCATTTCGCCGGAGCTATCTTTAGACATCGACTCATCCCATACCCAAATCAGTTGCCCGTTGGCAGCCGCTATTTGCGGGTGTTTTGCCCGGTTCGATAACACGCTCGATACCAGTTTGCCGGAGCCAGACTGAGCCAGTCGCAAGCCGATTGTCTCTTCTTTTCCCGAAAACCAGGTCGTCAAAATATCATTACCCACCTGCGCTACCACCGGCCCCGCGTGTGGGCAGGCATTTACCTGCCAATGGTCGGCATAAACGACTTGTGGTTTGCTGAACGTTTTACCACCATCCGTAGAAACCGCCGTACTGATGTCGCGGTCGGCGGTTTCTACGGTTCCGGTTGATACCATGTCGCGGTAGGTCAGGTGAATGGCTTTACTGGCATCGACAAACAGGTTTGTTCGGCAGCACTGGCAGGCATTTTCATCGACCAGTACGCCCTCGCCAAACCCGTTTCCTTTTGTTGTCTGCGCAAATTTTACGGGACGGCCTTCCTGACCCGGCAGTTTTTCATCGAGCCAGGCCACGCCAATTTCGCCGGTGGGCAGACGCGTAATGTCACTGAACGAGTGGCTTTTACCCGGCGTCGTGTCCGTATGAACTGGCATGGGTTTGGTCCAGGTATGGCCCTTGTCGGACGACATTGTATAGAGCAGGTCGCCCGCAAAGCGCGATTCGGGGACGGGTCGCGGCACCTCAAAAACGGCCAGCAGCGTACCGTCTGATTTTACGGCAATTTTAGGCATTCCCTCCGCATGAGTCGAGAGATTTGCGGGTGCTTTCACCCGGATTTTCTTCCCAAATGTTTGACCGTTGTCGGTCGATACGGCAAAGTAGAAAGCGGCTTCTTTCTCGCTTTCTTTTTCAACCCAGCTTACTAATGGATTACCAGCCGCATCGGTCGTCAGGCGGGGAACGGCTCCAGCAAATTGAGGGTTGGAAATGGTGATTTCGTTGGCTGCCTTTTCTGAAAACAGGCCGAAAACAAGGAGTGTGATAAACAGGCTTTTCATGGTTTGATTTTTTAAACACAGAGAAACAGAGGTTTCACAGAGTCCACGGAGAAAACTGGTTTAACTCTGTGTGCTCCGTGAAACTTCTGTTTCTCTGTGTTATTGTTTTTTCTCATTTTCCCGAGAAACTGTATTGAACACCGAACACAAACGTGCGCGGAGCCGCCGGGGTGTAGGTCGTACGGTCATTGGCGTTGTTGCTGCGTGTGGCGTTCGTAGCAAAGAGCGCGTCGGTGGCGTTGAGAACGTTCGAGAATACCTCGATCCCTTTCCACTGGTAGCCAAACCGAACGTTAGCAAAATCGTATCCGTCGTACCGAACCGTGTTGATTTGATTCTGATACCAGCCTGCCACATGCTGCCATTCGAGTGAAGCACGGAAATTTTTGAGCCAGACGGGGTAATAGCTGATTTCGGTGTTCCAGATTGTGCGCGGTGCCGACGGCATATCTTTATCATTTACATTCTGTAGTGCGTCGGACGCTCGCTGGCTGAGCGTAAACTCAACAAATCGATGTACCGCATACGTCCCGCCAAATCGAAAAAATACCTGCTTCGAGGGTCGGTAGGTGATGCCCAATTCCACGCCCCGGTGCAGCGTGCGCCCCGCCGATTGGTAGTCAGTAGAGTTATCGGGCTGGCGAATGCTGAGCAACTCATTGGTGCCATTCATTTGATACAGAGCCGCGTCGACATAAACCTTGTTGTTCAGCAGCGACGCCCACCCACCAATTTCCATATTATTGAATTTAGCGGGCTGGAGATTGTAATAGAATAAATCGCCGGTAGCGGTTGGTGTATTTCGCTTGAGAAAGATGGACGTAAGAGCCGGGGGCGAAAAGCCTTTGGCGAAGTTGGCATACAATCCTTTGCCAGTGCCGAGGTTATAGGTCGCGCCGATTTTAGGGGTCGTCTGGCTGTAGTCTTTGCTCCCCGCACTCTTGTCCAATGCGTTGGTAAAATCGAACGCCATCCGGTCGTAGCGCAGTCCCGCCGAGATTCGCAGTTTGGGCAGCGGCTCGAAGTCATACTGCACATAAGCGGCTGTATTATGAATATCCGCCTGGTAGTTAGCTAACTGAATATCAGGACGTTCTTTCAGGATCGTGTAGCGTAGCACCGACTTTTTATCAGGTCTTAGTTCGGCCAGCAAATCCGTTTGATTGGCGTAATAGGTGTTCGGCGAGAGATCGAGAGTTGCCCCAACAATGAGTTTGCTGTTCAGGAAACTGAGCCGCTGGGTGTGCTGGGCAATGAAGCCGTAACTCTTAAAATCGTTGCTGTTAACTTGGCCGGTTGCTGTGGCCGAACCCGTTGTCCACCGAATCGAATAGGCCGGATTCTGACCCACGCTGTTGTTGCGTACAAAAGCCGTAACGAATGACTCCGAGCCATTTTTCCAGTTGTGCTCAAGCGTTACGCGGCTACGGAGAGAGACCGTTTTGCGGTAGGTAAAATCTGTAGTACTGCTGTATTGCCGGACAAAAAAGGCCGTGCTGTCCACGCTGCCGCTGGTTTTCGAGTCATAGTCATTGTACGACAGCGTACTCGTCAGGCGAGTGCGGGGCGTAAATGCATACTCCAGCCGGGCGAAGTACGACGATTTATTATAATCCGAACTGGCTAACCACGAATCGCGCTGCCGCGACACGAAGCCGCCCACGTAAATACCAAACTTACCCGTCTGTGCTCCTGCCCCGACCTGAAGCCGCTGATACCCCCACTGATCGCCCTGAATACCCACGCGAACGGTGGGCACGGCGGTGGGCCGCTGGGTGATGAAATTGACTGCTCCGCCCACAGCCTCCGGTCCGTAAATAGACGACACCGGGCCTTTAACCACCTCAATGGAACTGACCGTAAACTGATTCATTTCGAGTAGGGCATTGTGATTGAAAACGCCCATCGGCCGAATCGGGACGCCATCTTCCAGATATAGGAAATACGCGTTGGTCGTCATCGGCTGCCGAATTGCCATCATGTGCTGTTCATTATTGAGGTTGACCATCAGCACCCCCGGCGTTTTATTGATTACCTCATAAATACTCGTTGGTTTGGTTTCGTTAATTAATTTCGACGAGAGTTTTGAGATAGCGATGGGCGTTTCGGTACGAAGGGCGGCTTCCCGATTTCCCGTTACGACCACTGTTTGCAGGTCCTCAACGGCGGGTTCGAGCGCAATCCGAACGGGCTGGCCGGGCGTGAGCACAACCTCCTGCCGACCGTATCCCACCGCAGACACAACGGCTTTTGCAGGGTTGTTTGTTAGGGCGAAATGCCCATTGGCATCGGTAACGGAACCGGATTTCCCGTCGGCCCATACGACCGTTACGCCGGGCAGCGGCTCTTTGGTAAGAGCATCGAAAATAAGGCCTTGCTGCCGCGTCTGCGCTACCGCAGCAAACGCAGTGATTACCCATAACCCAATGGCTATGAGCACTATATAAAGTCTCACAGGAAGTTAGTTTAAGTCGAAAAAGTGGAGATAACAGACCGATAAAATCGTTAAAAATTCATCGGTCTATGATAAAAGGTCGACTTAAACTTGGGGCGGACGAAGCAGGCCCGTCAATGAAGTACTGTAGGCGGGAAAATGATAGGCGGGAATAGTGACAGCCGAAACGAACGTCCAGTTTGCCCCGAACTGAAACGGCAGGTTTATCTGGCAAAACAACTGCAACACGGGCATATTCTGCACCCGCTCGGTCGTTTCTTTGTCCTGTTTATCCTGCTGCGCTTTGAGTTGTTTGGCGAGGTAACACTGACCGTCGCAATGGAGTTGGGGCTTATCGCGGTTTTCGCAGAGAACACGGGCGATATAGTCCTTATTGACATGATAATACGCGATGGTTCCCCACGGGCTGATGGCTGGCAGCAGCGTTGCGATGAGAAGGATATAAACCAGCGCGGTTTTCATGTTACCGGCAAAGGTATAACGGGATTGGGATAAGATATCGGTTTACTGCCGGAAATTCTGAAGCACCCCGCATAAACACGTTATTGACTCACTTTAACGCTCACTGTTCGACTCATCTAACGCGACTTCCTGCTCAAAAGCGATGTAGTTTACGACCTGTTTTTTGCGGTTAACGATGGGTCGAATCATGATCTGGCATCCGTAGGGCGTTTGATCTTTGCGGTAGTTCAATACCCATTCGCTGATGGATTTTTGCTCATCGAGGGCCTTTTTGATGCGCTGCCGGGTTATCGGAGAGGTTTTTTCTCCCTGTAAAAAAGCAGGCTTGCGACCTATGGCTTCCTGATGCGTATAGCCCGTCATTTCTTCAAACAACGGGTTTACGAACTGAATTACCTGATCGGTATCCGTAATGACAATGGCCCATTTATCGCTCATCAAATCGCGACGGACGGGTGTCGTTAAGCTCCAGCCCTGCATTTTCGCCAGCAACCGCCATCCAGCCTTTTCTACCGACAAAACCGGCCGTTGCCTGAACTCCCAGCCTGCCAGCAGGGGCGTCAGCAAAGACGGCCGAGGCTGGGCCGCCAGTTGTTTGTCATAAGGTCCGCAGAAGTCCATAATAGCGAAGTTACTGTTTTTTGTTAACGGATGGTTGAAGCGTATTGTTAAATTTAGACTGATTTTGTCACAAAAGTAGCCCGCTCTGTGTAATCTGAGAACTATTTTTTCGCCTGTTCCAAATTCATGCGTTCACTTTTGACTACCCGTTGCATTACCCAACCGTCTACCTTTGCCTGACTCCATCTGACCCGTTCTGACAACCCACTCACATTTGTAGTTATGGCGCATGAACCTACACACGACCACGCACACCACCACGGCCCAACGGTACTGACCTCCATTAACCGGGCGTTGATTATCGGGGCCGTTCTAAACGCGGGCTACGTGATCGCCGAGTTTAGCTTTGGGATATACTATAACTCGTTGGCTTTAGTGGCCGACGCAGGCCATAACCTGAGCGATGTAGCGAGTTTGCTGCTGTCTCTGCTGGCATTTCGGCTGGCGCGGGTACGGCAAACACCAAACTTTACCTACGGATACCGCAAGAGCACCGTACTGGCATCGCTCACGAATGCCGTTGTCCTGCTCATTACAATCGGGGCAATTTTGTGGGAAAGCACCCAGCGATTCCGGCATCCCGAACCCGTTGCAGGTGGGGCCGTAGCCTGGGTTGCCGGACTGGGCATTTTAGTCAATTCGGCGTCGGCACTGCTGTTTTTCCGCAACAAAGACCATGACCTGAACGCACGCGGGGCGTATCTGCACTTAGCCACCGATGCGCTTGTTTCGCTGGGTGTCGTTGTGGCGGGGGTTGTCATCAGTTATACTGGCTGGGTGTGGCTCGATCCGGTCATTGGCATTGTGGTGGCAATTATAATTATGGGATCGACCTGGCGGCTCCTGACCGACAGTTTGCGGCTTACGTTAGACGGTGTTCCTGCCGGTATCGACCTCGCTGCGGTGCTCACCGATTTGCGGGCGGTGGCGGGTGTGCACGATGTTCACCACGTGCATGTGTGGGCTATGAGTACAACCGAAAATGCCCTTACTGCTCATCTCGTCTTAAAATCTGATCTGACAGAAGCTCAGGTAGCTGCGCTAAAGCACGACGCCCGCCACCAACTCGAACACCGCAACATCAGTCATGCCACGCTCGAAACGGAAACGGTAACAACAGACGATTGCGAACCAGAGGTATGTTGAGCGTTTCAGTCACAATGTCCATCGGGTGTGCATACCGCTCCCTGTGTGACTATGAGTTGTGATTCATCCGCCGATTTTTTCCACTCAGCAAAGGCCGTTTCAACAGCCTGAAGAAAAACATTGCTCTCCTGCGCTCCCGAGACGGCATATTTCCGGTTAAAAACGAAAAAGGGAACGCCCTGCACACCCAATTGCCGGGCTTCGGCGATGTCGGTTTTTACCTCGCGGGTGTATTGATCGCTTTGCAAAACGTCCTTCACTTCCTCGGCGTCCAAGCCAATTTTCTCGCCTAATTGAGCCAGCGTATCCTGGTCGGCGGTGTTTTTTCCTTCTGTAAAATAAGCGGCAAACAACGCTTCTTCTGCTTCGTTTTGCCGACCGTGCTTTTTGGCCAGATGCGAAAAGCGATGCGCATCGAATGAATTGGCAATCACGGCTTTACTGAAGTGAAACGTAAGCCCAACCTGCTTTGCAATACCTGTTACATGGTCGGTCATTTGTTGCGCCTGCTGAAGAGTCATGCCCTTGCGTTCGGCCAGATGTTGCTGGATAGACTTGTCGGAAACGGTTTCCTGATCGGGGTCGAGCTGGAAACTTTTCCAGACAATCTCAACCTCATCCTGATTGGGAAATTGGGAGAGTGCGGCTTCAAATTTCCGCTTGCCAATGTAACAGAACGGGCACATTACGTCGGACCATATTTCTACCTTCATGTTAGGTTGTGCTACCATATTCTTATTCCTGTTTTTGAGATTGACTACTATACGACCAGCCGCTGGATTAAATGAAACGTGTGAAACAGAAAAATCGACCCAAAAATTGAGGGACACTATTGCTGCCGTACTTATGCCAGTGGGGTTCTATAGCGTGTAACAACAGCAGATAAAAAAACATTTAAATTTTTCGATATATCTCTTGCCCTTTTACCGAACTAATGGATCGTGATCATCGGAAGGGCGACATCACAACGATGCACGCGGCCAGCGATTTGTCGCAGTTTCTTTACAACACCATTTCAAGTTTGCGTATGTTGAGAAAAATGCAGCCTACAGCCGATGGGATACTCAGAATCGTTGCCATAACTGCCAGTGGTTTACAAAGAGATCATCAGAGCTATTTTTCGGTTTTATTCTTTCAATGATTTAATTTATAACACTGTTATTATAAAGGCAAAAATAAAAGGCTACAAACCTTTTATGAATCGTCCGATAGCCTCTTCAACCAATTGCTCGAAGCGTCCTACCTGTTCAGGTTCGTAATCATGCCGCGCTAAGGCGACAAATCCCTGCATCATAGCCAGCCAATGCATAAATACTGACTCGATGTTGTCGTTGGTAAGTTGTTGTAGCACAGCCTGAATCTGTTCCATCCCTTCCGTCGCTTCTTCCGGCGAATCGTTTCGGCACACTACCCCGTCGAGGTTGAACATCAGGGCGTAGCGTTCGGGGTTTTCCCGTGCAAACTGCAGCATTGCCAACGATACGGCTTTTAATTGCTTTTTAGGCTTTCCCTCACGACCGGCTAACGCGGCCAGTTGTGCATTGCATAATTGCTGAAATCCTTCACGCTGTAACTCGGCCAGAATCGCTTCCTTGCCGCCAAAATAATGATAAATAGCCGTCGTGCTGGTCTGAAGCCGGTCGGCAATTTTGCGCGTGGATACACCCGGCCAGCCTTCTTCACCCGCCAGTGTGAGGGTATGGTGAAGAATATCGGCTTTGAGGTCTTCCTGATAAGCAGTTTTGCGGGACATAACGATACTGTAACAGTGTTACATAATAAACTAGTTCACAGTCGGTCAAATCCGTAATCCCGCTCTACTTTGCATATTCGGGTTTTGTAGGCTTCGTACCAGCGGTCGCGGCCTGTTTGCTGAGCCATTTGGTGTTCGGTCTGCTGTTTCCAGGCTCGAATTGCATCCAGACTTTCCCAATACGAAACGGTGATACCCAGCCCTTCGCGGGCAGATTCGACACCAAGAAAACCCGGCTGTTCGTGAGCCAGTTCGACCATGTACGTGGCCGTATCACCGTATCCCTCAGCAACATCAGTACGAAGTGAGGTGAAAATAACGGCGTAATAAGGTGGTGGTGGCGTATGGGCAATCATCAGGCTAATATAGGGAGTTGTACCCTGCCAAACATCCTTATTTTACTGAATGACTCACAAAAAAATGACTTACCTTGCTAAAAAATCGACCAATGGAGACAGTAGCGCAGCAGCAACCCCGCAAACGACGCAGCCCGGTTTCGGCCCGAAAACAGCCACCGGTTGACCTGGAATCATTGGTGTATGAAGTGCTGGATGGACGTCCTCTGTACTATCGCGGCTATGAAGAGGTATTGGCGGGCAAAAAATCAGCAGAAGAAATTATGGGGTCCAGTTCATTACAATGGGTGCTTGTGTCGTATTTCATGGAAATTATGATCTTGAAGTTAGACCGAAAAAAATACTGGTTTGCCTCCAACGAAGCGGGCGTTCATATTGACCATCGAAATAACCTCTCGCATGATGTGGCTATTTACGATAAACGAGTACTGACTCCCGACAAAATAACCACAAAGTACACAGACGTACCCGCCATTATAGCCGTTGAAATTGACGTTAAGGCGGACATCTCAAAAGTTGCCGACTTCAATTATGTTAACCGAAAAACGAAAAAACTTCTGGATTTTGGCTCCGATAAAGTCATCTGGATTTTCACCAGTTCGCAACAGGTGATGCTTGCCGAAAAGAACGCAGATGCCTGGCTCACAATGGATTGGCATCGTGATTTAGAACTGCTTGATGGGCAGACCTTCAATATTGGACAGTACCTGACCGACGAAGGAATTCAGGTAACTCAATAGAGGCTCTATTCACCAATTACCGCCATTTCAGCCAGATATATGCTCCGGCAGTTATCAATCCTCCCACCATATACCAGCCAATGGTCATAGCCACTGTCGCTTCAGTACGTCGGGTAGGAGCCGTTCCTAACCCCATCGGTCCGGGCAATGCTACGGCACCAACGCCCGCAACCAGCCCTAAAGCGGCACCCGTCAGTACAGCGTTTTCTGGTTTGGCCAGTCCAATCAGGCTGTAATAGAGCGTGTTCGAGACCACATCGCCCCCCAACGCCCAGTCATGAAGTTCAGCATCGGCGGGTGGTTCGGCGTTGGCAGTTTCCATTACTTTTTCAATGGCTCGCATACCGAGAATGTCGGCGCGGGGCGCGTCGGGAATAAACCGGCGAACGGTTTCGTGGACAACCGTTAGCGCAATAGCACCTATCAATCCACTGCCCAGCGATGGCAGGATCGTCTTGTTTATATCAGTCATAATGGCTTAACTTGTGAGCCTGTCCGATTGTTAATTATCCTAAGCCAAACCTATACGCCAGTGCGATTCTTACCCTTAATTCTTCTGATAATCGGCTTGTTTGTGACTGAGTCGAAGGCACAACAAAAAACATACTGCAACCCGATGGATATCAGCTATCGGTATAATTTTGAGCAGCTAAACGAAAAAATTTCCTACCGTTCTGGTGCCGACCCGGTCATTATCAATCATAAAAAAGAGTATTATTTGTTCGTTACAATTCAGGGTGGCTGGTGGCACTCGAAAGACTTGGCGAACTGGAACTACATCGTGCCCGACAAATGGCCGATGGAAGATATGTGTGCCCCGGCGGCTCTGTCGGTGCGCGATACGCTGTACCTGTTTCAGTCTACGTTTGAGCAGCGGCCCATTTTTTATTCGACCGAGCCGGAAAAGGGAAAATTGAAATTCTTCAATCGGTGGTTACCGCGTTTACCCAAAGACATTGGCCCCTGGGACCCGGCCCTTTTTCACGACGACGATACGGACAAGTGGTACATGTATTGGGGGTCATCGAACGTATATCCGATTTTTGGGGCCGAGTTGGACAAGAGCAGAAACCTGACTTACGCGGGTAACAATCCGGCTCAGGCCTATAAAGCGATGCTCTGGCTCGACCCGTATCAGCACGGCTGGGAACGCTTCGGTCCGAACCATTCCGACCCCATAAAGCCCTTCACCGAAGGCGCGTGGATGACCAAACACAACGGCAAATATTACCTGCAATATGGCGCACCCGGCACCGAATATAATGTCTATGGCAATGGCACGTACGTCGGTAAAGACCCGCTTGGCCCGTTCGAGTACGCGCCCTATAACCCTGTGGCCTACAAACCGGGCGGCTTTGCAACAGGCTGCGGGCATGGCAATACGTTCCAGGATAATTTTGGCAACTACTGGAATACCGGCACGACCTGGATTGGCCACAACTGGGGCATGGAACGCCGGATTGTGATGCACCCGGCGGGTTTCGACAAAGACGACCAAATGTTTGCCAATACCCGCTTCGGCGATTTTCCGCACTATCTGCCGACAAAAAAGCTGGACAGCCGTTCCGGGCAAACGAGTGATGAGCTGTTCACCGGCTGGATGCTCCTCTCCTATCGCAAACCCGCCGTTGCCTCGTCAACCTTTAAAGCGTCGGCTGTCGATTCGCTGTCGGCGGACAAAGTGACCGACGAAAATCCGCGTACGTTCTGGGTAGCGGCTCAAAACAAACCCGGCGAAACACTGACGCTTGACCTCGGTGCCGAACGGAATATTCGGGCGGTGCAGGTCGATTACATTGATTACAAACAGACCGTTTATGAATCGGATTCAACGGTGTATACGCAGTTCAAAATCCTGACCTCTACCGACAATAAAAAATGGGATGTGGTGGCCGACCTGACCGAAACGTCGGACCGCAAAGAACCCAAGCGCGACCGGGCTTGCGCTTACGTAGAGTTACAAAAGCTTGTACGGGCGCGGTACGTACGGTACGAACACGGGTATGTGGCTGGCTCGCATCTGGCAATCAATGCCTTCCGGGTATTTGGCAATGGATTTGGTAAGGCTCCGGCCACGCCCGCTATGCTAACCGCCAAACGGCAGAAAGACCAGCGCAACGCCGACCTTTCGTGGAGCAAAGTGCCAGGCGCGGTGGGCTACAACGTCCGATGGGGCATTGCGCCCGACAAGCTTTACCAGACGTATCAGTTCTGGAATGACCAGTTGCCCGTCGGCCCGACCGGTACGTTTGAACTCCGGGCGTTGAACAAAGGCGTCCCCTATTATTTCGCAATTGAAGCGTTCGACGAAAACGGCGTTTCGGCATTAAGCAAGGTGGTGGATGATGGGTCAGGTTTGGGTAAGCTGTGAGTCGTCTACACAGGTGACACCAACCCCAGGTCTACAACCCCAGGTCAATAACCCCAGGTCAATAACCCCAGGTCTACAACCCCAGGTTAGACCTGGGGTTAACCAGAGTCAACACCTTCGGCGTTGCAGGCCTATCACAACGCCGAAGGTGTTGACTCTGGGTAACCGGGTACGCAGTGTCCGGGCGCAGAGCACGCAGTGTCTGGACGTAGGAGATGCGTGACTGTCCAGCACTCCAGAACTGCATGACATTGCACATCTGGGGTCATATGAGTAGCTTACGGCCTATGAGTTATCGTCAGATTTTATACCACACCGTTTTTGGAACAAAACATCGAAAACCAACCATAGCCGAAGCGCATTGCAATGAGTTATACAAGTACATCTGGGGCGTAATCAAAAACAAAAACTGCAAACTATTCAGAATAAATGGTGTAGAAGATCATATTCATATCCTCAGCGATTTGCATCCTTCTGTTGCGCTGGCCGACTTTGTAAAGGACATCAAAGTTTCCAGTTCGCTGTGGATGAAATCCAGTGGACTATTTCCTGATTTTGAGGGGTGGGCAGAAGGATATGGCACTTTTACCTATTCCGTTAAAGAGCGCGACCGGGTCATCAATTATATCAAAAAGCAAAAAGAACATCACCAGAAGGTAACGTTTCCTGACGAATATAAATCGTTGCTGGACGAACACCAGATCACCTACGACGAAAAACACCTGTTCACCTAAAACTCCGAAGGAGTTGACTATGGATAACCGTATGCGCAGCGTACGGAGAGTGCAACGTACGTGCGATGCATGGCGAGCGCATACGGCGAGCGCAGCGTACGTGCGATGCATGGCGAGCGCATACGGCGAGCGCAGCGTACGGCGAGCGCAATATGAGACCCTAACTATACACCCATGACATTTTCTTTCCGTAACGACCAGCCTGATGTAGCCATTGAATTATTGCGCGAGGTGGGCCAATGGCTCATCGACAATGACCAGAAACTATGGAACGTTGACGCACTTACAGCCGAAAACCTGCTGGATGAGCACACAACCGGCAACCTGTTTGTGCTCTACGCCGACCGTGAACAGGGCGCAGGACCCGAACCGGCGGGCGTTTTCATTTTGCAGTGGGAAGACCCGCTCTACTGGCCTGATGTGCCACCCAATACGTCGGGATTTATCCATAAACTGGCCATTCGCAGGTCTTTTGCCGGACAAAATTTATTCGCGCATATCATTGATTTCTGCCGGGACGAGTGCGTCAAACGGGGCATCGGAACACTACAGCTTGAAACCGATTCTGCCCGGCCCAAACTCATGCAGTTCTACGAACAACATGGTTTTCGACCAACTTACCAGAGAATGATGGATGAATTTGGGCAATCGTTTGTTTGTCAATTTTATGTACTGACGCTCTGAGCGTTCGCTAAACAATTTTTTCATTGCTACCAACTCCCCGGCCCGTCCGCGATTACCGCCTGCCTCAGATTTACGCCATCATTTTTATCGACGTAATCGTTGGCTCAGCGGTCGGACCAATCCTGCCGGAATTTGTGAAGGGGCTGCAACGACCGCAATTATGGCTGGCGGTCGGTACGGCCCTGTTTCTGGGTATTCAATTATTTTCGGCCCCGCTGCTGGGCAAACTGTCTGATGGGTATGGCCGCCGACCAATCTTCATTGTGTCGGCGATTGGTACGTTTCTGGCCGACTGCCTGCTGCTGCCGGTACGGGTCGGTTATTATTTCGCCAACCGGCTCAGCGACGGCCTGACCAACGGCATGTACGCTACCGTTCGGTCGGCCATTACCGACATTTCGCCCAAAGATCAGCTCTTCAAAAACCTCGGCATTGAAGGAGCCATCATCTCGTTTGGCTTCGTACTGGGTCCGGCGGTTTCGGGGCTGTTGCTCACCACGTTCGATGTCGTGCAGGGCGAACAGGCAAAGGTTGTGGCCATTATGGCCGTCAGTCTGTCGGCCCTGAATGTGCTGCTGAGCTGGACCTTTCGCGAAACCCACCCCAACCCGCCGGGGATCGAAACCGCTGCGTTGAAAACCGAATTAAGGCAGTCGCTCGATGTGCATACGCTCTGGTCCCGACTGTTGCAGAAAGACAGCCAGCATGCTGGGCTTAAGCAGTTGGTGTTGATGCAGTTAGCCCTGACATTTAGTACAGGCTATTACAATTATTTTGTCATATTCGCCAGTTTTAGTGCCTTACAGATGGACGCGAAATCCATTTCGTACCTGTTCATTTATTTCGGGGCATTAAGCGTCGTGTCCAATTACGTATTTTACACCTACGTTGCCGACCGCATCAACCAACAACGGGCAATTTTCTGGTTTGCCCTGCTGGGCGTACCGGTGCTGGGCGGTTATGGCCTGGTTGGCTCATCGCTCACCAGTTTTTACGTATTGATTACGCTCGATTGCCTTACGTTGTCTTTTATTCAGGGATTGATCGAGGGGCTTATGGCGCAGCGAACTACTGATGATGACCGGGGCGAGGTATTCGGTATCAATCAGGCTTTGCAGGGGTTGGCCAGTTTTGTTACAACGCTGGTCTTTGGGGCCTTGTCGCTGCTCGATTTGCGACTGCCGTTCGGGTGGTTTGCCGCCTGCTTAGCCGTGGTGGCGTGGCTGGCCTGGGAACGGACGCGCGGCACACCTGCACAACCGGTTAAAGGCTTGTAAAGGACGGGGTAAGTCCGTAGTTTTGGGCACCTCCTGACTGATACCGATGCGTGCGCTCCCGTTACTTACGCTGCTGATTTTGACCGGACTAACGGGCTGTCATCGTACACAGCAGCCGGAACCTGAACCCGAACAATACAGTGTACCCGCTGACGTAGAGCCGTTTATACAGGCTTTTCGGGATGAAGCCAAAAAGCGAAATAATCCCGTTTCAACGGCGAGTCTGATCATTACCTTCGGAACGCTTCAACGCGAAGATTTCTGCGGACAATGCACCCTCGAAACCGGAAAAATACCCCGGATTACACTCAATAATGATCCGCTTTGCTGGCAACAGGCCAATCAGCAGGAGCGCGAATGTTTAATCTTTCATGAGCTTGGGCATTGCCTGCTCAAACGCGCCCACAAAACAGACCGGTTTCCAAAAGAGATGTATGTGAGCTTAATGAACCCCGATGATATTTCGGTGTACGCCACCTGCCGCTATCCCATTGGCAATGACGCGTGCGACAAACGAACGCGCCGGAATTACTACATCGACGAACTGTTTGATGCCGGTACGCCCGCTCCAGCCTGGGGAAACTAATCGCTACTGCACCCGAATCAAGGCCTCACCGATTACCGCCCGACCGTCGGCGGTGACGCCCTGCACCACCACACGTATCGTTCGGACAACATCGGATAAAGAGATGAGTAGCTGGCTGTGGCCCTGACCATCCGTTTGCATAATGGGTTTCCAGTAAAGCACATCCCGGCGGTCGATTTTGTCCCCCGGAGCGGGCTGACTTTCAGTAGGTTTAGGGTCGTAGCGGGGCACATAAAACTCACGCTGAACTGACGGGTAACCGATTAGCTGTACGGGCGTCATACCCGCTTTTTCGTCGCTTTGCTGCTGATCGGGTCGGAATCGTCTGGAGTAAAATGCAATGACGCCGTTGCCCCCTCGAACACCATAAATACCCGCCGTTCCCGCATTTTTCAGCACTTCAATGCGCTCAATGTCACCGGGATTGAACGTTAACAGTGCCGTTCCGTCCGCGTCCTGAATGGCCATACCATCCAATAAGAACAGCGGTTGCGTATTACTTTTAAGACTCCCTACCCCTCTAATAATCACCTGATAACCACCGGTAAGCGAATTCTGCATAACGCTCACGCCCGCCACTTTACCGCGTATCATTTCGTAGAGGTTCCCGTATCTCGGCGACTTATCATCAAAGGTCAGCGTAGCGTCGGCCCCGTTGTGTAAACTCGCCCGCCGAATATCCTCCGGTCGGTCATCCGTTCGCTTCGCCCGCACGGTCACTTCTTTCAGCAGTTTAGCGGTTTTATCCCGGTACAAGTCAGCGTCGCCTTCCTGCCTGATTTTCGCTGCCTCCAACTGCGCCCGCAACGCTTCCCAATTTGGCGGAGCCTGGCTTCCTGAATTGGCCTTCCATAACTGGCCCGGCCCTTCAATGACAATGTGCGCTTCTTTAGGCGGAAAATTTTTCAACTGACGATCAGCCAGTTGCACCATCAGCCTGATGGTATCGGCAATATCCAGTCCGGCCAAGCGGAATTGCCCCCGTTCGTTGGCCCCCGCCGACCGTACGAACGACTGGTTGGGAACGGTAGAGGCCACAATAACCTGTGCGTCAGCGATGGGCTGGTTTTTGGCGTTCAGCACCCGCCCCATCAGCGACACCCCCCCGAGCAGTTCCGTAGCGGGTGTTCCGCTCACGCGTCGCCAGCCCTGGGTCAGCAGCAAATCGTCTAATGCCCGGCGGGTTTCGGGTGCAGTATTTTTCAGATACTGATTGGGTTGTTCGACCCGGCCCCGCAGTTCGCCCGTTAACAGCAGGTGCGTGTGAATGGTAGCCGAAGCAGTATCGTTGGGCACCTGTTCGGCATCGGTAATGGACGCCGACAATGCAGCCACAACCGGCAGGCCATCGTCATTCAGTGTAACGCTCAAAATGGCCTGTTCGCGGGGTTGGTAGCGGGTCTTATTGACACTCAGCAAAACGCGAACGGGCGGCACACGTTCCGGCACGAACACCAACCGTTCAGCCTGCGGACGGGCGGCATCGTCATAAAGCGTCATCTGAACCAAACCCGACGGCAGTGTTGCTACCGGCAAACTTATCCGCGCTACCCCGTTTTGAAGCAATATTTTCCGCTGATCGACCAACCGGCCCTGCTGCTGAATTAGCACGTAAACCGAATCGGCTTTGGGCGAACCGACGTTGGCAATTTGCAGGGCCAATCGGTTCGTATCACTGACCATATCGACTGACAGAGCCAGTCCATTCGATTCAACGGGCAGCAAAGCAACTAATTGATTATGACCCTCATAGGCTACCTCAGCATAATATTTCCGGCCTGGCAGGGGCGTCACCACTACACTGCCTATGCCCCGCGAATTAGTGGAGAATCGGCTCACTTCTACACCTGTTTCACTGACAATACGCCCCGACACGCGCTGTCCGAGACCGTCCGGTCCAGTAGCTTTTACCCCTAACCGCGATGCTATACCCGCTAACCAGCGTCCACCTTCGGGCAATACCTGCACGTCTATTGGTTTGCGGGTTATGTCAGGTGTTTTTGGCGAGGTGCTTTGTAGCGAATTATAAACAGCAATGGTTCGCTCAAAAGCGGGTCGGTGCTGTCCATCGTCCTCATCAGTATAGGCCCGAAGTCGATACGTACCCGAAGCCAGCGAATCGGACAACCGGAAATTACCCAATGTTCGTCCGTCAGCCACGCGCAGCCACTGGTGCTGAACGAGCGTTCCGGCGGGTGTCAGCAAATCAACATGAATGGCAGTTTCGCCGGGAAGTCGGCGGTTGGTGGCGGCATCGAGCAGATACGCACTTAACCACAATCGGTCGCCGGTGGCATAAAAAGGTTTGTCGGTATGCACAAACAGAACCGGTGCCAGCGCAGTAAATTTTTGGTTGAATGTAGTAGCTATTCGGCCAAGCCGCGCATCGGCGGGTAGCAGTTGCCCCTGCGTAATGATAGGTGTATCCGAGACGCCTGAACCAGAGGGGGTTGCTTCGGCCCCAACGGGTTTCCAGTCGGCAGGCAACAGTGTTGACAGACGATCATCGGCCAGCGACCCTTTTACTTCCATGCCGTTGGGACTTGTAATCCAGCCATCCGTTATCAGTTGCATTTCGCCACGTGGCAATATAAGCTGCGAGTAGGCATAGCGGGCATCCTGATAGGGTGAGAAGGCCGACGAAGACATCGTATAGAAAACAACCAGCGGCATTGTCGAAATCAATCGTCGTTCAAAGGCTAATTTTCCAGGTTTGATGAGTGTGTCAATGCGAATGGGCAGCAAGTGTTTGTAGCGGTGAATGGCGTCGTAAAGCGTTGCGGGCTTTCCATGCGTTGTAAGGGGTTTAGTGAGGTCTTCCCGATAGACCATAAATCCTTTTTGCTCATACGTACCGCTGACCAAACTGGCCATCAGATGGCGCAATGAGCCCTGATAGGCCCGCATTCGATTTCGGCCAAAGCGGTTGGCCTGTTGCTCGTTGGTGGCAGTCAGTTCCTCAAAGCGGCTCGTACCGGCATAATACACGCCTAAAAATGACCCATCGAAATACAACAGATCGTAATGAAGCCTGTATCCCAACGCCCCATTTTCAATAACTAATGGTTCACTGGCCGTTGCTTTCAAATGCCCGGCTTCTTCATGAAACGTAAGTACATCAGGATTCATAATCTGACATTGCCCGCCAAACGGTTCGCCAAATAGTTGTCGTTTAAACTGCTTGAGGTGTTGTTGCCATTTTTTGGAGTTTGCCCGAACCGTTACGGTTGCCAGTGTCTGGTCACTTGGGTTCAGCCGGAAATTAGCCTTTTTAATCTGATTGTCATCCAGGCGTAACGTATGACGCTGGGGCTGATACCCAACAAACGAAGCCACCACCTCAACCGTACCGAGCGGCACACCGGAAAGGGAATAATGTCCCTGCTCATTGGTGAGAGTGCCGCGCGTACTGCCGTTCAGGTACACATTGGCAAACGGCATCACTTTTCCTGTAGCGGCATCGGTCACGTAGCCGGTTAGGGTAGTTGTTTGCGCGAACGAAACGGTGGTCAGCCCGATTAGCAGACAGGCAGTCAACCAAACGATTAAAAGCCGACAGTTCATAGGGGAGTTGGCCGTTAGACAGGCTCTTGTAAAAAGCTATTACTCAGTAACTTTTACTCACTCTCTTCTGCGCTAAACCGATTCCATTTCCTCGCCCGCAAAAGCGATGGGCTTGTCGGCAAACAGTCGCTTTGTAGCTGCCCAGGTGGTGCGGAACAAGTCACTTTGGCGGTAGTTGTCGAGGGCATCGGCGGAGTCCCACAAGCTGTAGGTCATTCGTACGTTCGGCTGGTCCGGGTCGCGCAGAAGCTGGAGATGGTTATTGCCGGGAAAGGCTCGAATGAGGTGTTTTGACTGGTCGAAAATAGCGTGAAAATCAGCCAGCTTATCTTCCTGAAATGTCATGCGAACGATACGAACGAGCATAGTTTTATTGAACTAAGTTTGTGGTTTGTGGTTCGTTGTTTAATGTTGCCTAATCGTTTAACGGCCAAACAACGAACCACAAACTACAAACTCAATCATGCAATACCGAACATTTGGCCGGACCGGCTGGAAAATCTCTGAAATTGGCTACGGCATGTGGGGCCTTGCCGGATGGACTGGCTCCGACAAGCAGGAAGTCTTACGCGCCCTTCAGCGGTCCGTTGAACTGGGCTGCAATTTCTTCGACACGGCCTGGGGCTATGCCGAAGGGGTAAGCGAACAGATTCTGGGTCAGCTATTAAAAGACAACCCCGATAAACGACTGTATGCCGCCACCAAAATTCCGCCCAAAAACCGGCAGTGGCCATCCAAACCGGACTCTAAACTGGACGATGTTTTTCCGGCTGATTACATTGTTGAATACACGGAGAAAAGCCTGAAAAACCTGAGCGTCGACACCATCGACCTGATGCAGTTTCACGTTTGGGAAGACAGTTGGTCCAACCGCGACGAGTGGAAAGAAGCCATTGCCAAACTGACTCAGCAGGGAAAAGTGCGGGCGTGGGGCGTTTCGGTTAATCGGTGGGAGCCGGACAATTGCCTGAATACGCTCCGCACGGGCATGATCGACGCCGTACAGGTCATTTACAATATCTTCGACCAGAATCCCGAAGACAACCTGTTTCCGCTTTGCCGCGAACTGAACATTGGCGTTATTGCCCGCGTGCCGTTCGACGAGGGAACACTGACAGGCACATTCACGAAGGAGACGACGTTCCCGGCCAGCGACTGGCGGTCAACGTATTTCGTTCCCGAAAACCTCAATAGCAGCGTCGATCATGCCGATGCCCTGCGGCCCCTTATCCCGGCGGGTATGACCATGCCCGAACTGGCCCTGCGGTTCATTCTGAGCAACCCCGACGTACACACGACCATTCCGGGTATGCGCCAGATCCGCAATGTCGAAGCGAACACGGCCGCCAGCGATGGGGCTGGACTCGCACCCGAATTGCTGGATGATTTGAAAGCCCACCGCTGGGACCGCACACCCACCGAATGGAGTCAGTAGCTTGTTCGTAAGGCGGGTGAGAACCCACGATGTCTATTAAGAAATCGTGGATTCCCACCCGCCTTACGAACACCGTTACGACCAGGCTACTACAGGAACTGAAGAGCAACCGCCCAATTCTTCAAAATTTCTCCAGAATTTACTCCGAAACTTGCAGACAAATTCTGTATCCAATGAAATTTTTCTTTTCTACTGGTTTCTTGCTGCTGGTCATGGCACCTGTTTTTGGGCAAATCAATCGCATCATTCGGGTTGAAGACAGCCTGACGCACGAACCGGTTATCGCAGCAACGGTGCGCACGGTCGTTAAACCGGTTATCGGTGCCGTTACCGATGTCAATGGCATAGCCCGGCTCACCAACCTGCCAACCGGCACCAATACACTCACAATCAGCGCGGTTAGTTACGAGACGCATCAATTTTCGATTGGCGATTCCGTGCAAACGGATACGCTTGTCTTTCGCCTGAAAGCGGCTGTCGAAGCCATTGACGAAGTGACGGTGACGGCCACCCGGACGAACTCGCGCATCGAAGATTTGCCGATCAAAGTAGAAGTGCTGGGGCAGGAAGACATGGACGAAGAAAGTGCCGTTGTGCCGGGCAACGTCAGCAGTATTTTGGGCGATATTTCCATTATTCACATCCAGCGAACATCGGCGGTCAACGGGAATCAGGCCATACGGATGCAGGGCCTCGACCCGAAGTACACCCAGATTCTGCGCGATGGCCTGCCGCTTTACGAAGGCTTTTCGGGTAACCTCGGCGTATTGCAGATTCCACCGCTGGATTTGAAGCAGGTAGAAATTGTGAAAGGGTCGGTGTCAACACTTTATGGCGGTGGAGCTATTGGCGGCATGATTAATATCGTGTCGAAAACACCTCATTCCGAAACACCCGAATTTACGGCCCTGCTCAACCGCTCGAACCTGAAAGAAACCAACCTCAATGCCTATTATTCCCAACGCTACGGAAAAACAGGCCTGACGCTGTTCAGCGGCTACACCAATCAGCAGGCAGTAGACGTAACGGGTGATGGCTTTACAGATAGCCCACAAATTAAGCAATTCAATTTCCACCCCAAATTTTTCTACAACCCGTCCGACCGGACGCGGATAAACATCGGGTATGCCTACACCAATGAACACCGCGAAGGCGGTTACCTGCCATCTTTCGATGTGAGTGGCCCGCCAGATGGGTATCGCAACATTACGGACCTGCAGCGGCACACCGTCGATTTCGATGCCAGCCACAACACATCGGCCAGCAACGCGCTGACACTCAAAGGAGCGGTTAGCACATTCCATCGGCAGAATACCGATTATCAGAAACTGTCGGATGGGCGACAATCGTCTATCTACCTCGAAGGCAATGACTTAGTGCGGTTTGGCAAGCACCAGTTCATTGGCGGGGCTAACCTGACTGTCGAAGCGTTTCGTAAAAACCCGGATAGTACGCGGCTTGTGGATTACACCTACCAGACCATCGGCGGGTTCGTGCAGGACGATTGGCAGGTGGCCGAAAAGGTGGCTATTCAGGCGGGGCTTCGCTTCGACCATCACAACACGTTCGGAAATTTTCTGCTGCCCCGGCTGTCGGTAAAATTGAAGCCATCGGACCCCTGGACGGTGCGGCTAAGCGTTGGCACGGGCTACAAAACGCCAAACCTGTTTGTCAACCAAACGCCCGGCCAATTGGGGGTAAGTCTGATATTCCCGCGTTTGCTGCCCATCGATGTCAACACCGTAAAAGCCGAGCGGTCTGTCGGAACGAACATCGACATTGCGTACTCGAAATCGTTTGAGAGCGGGGTTTCCGTTCAGGTCGACCAGGCGTTTTATTATACCTACGTCAACTCGCCGGTGGTGTCGGCCTTTGCCAGTACGTCCAGCAATCTGGGCGCGTATACGCAGTTAATCAACGCACCCTACAACCTATTCAGCGTGGGAACGGACACATACGTCCGGCTCGAATACAAGGCCTACGAACTGTATTTTGGCTATAACCATACCCTCGCCCGGCGCGACGGACCGACAGACAACAGCTACCTGCCGCTGGCTCCGCAGGACAAATTTTCGACCACGCTGGCCTGGGAAAATGATCATTTCCGGTTCGGTATCGAAACCAGTTATGTCGGTACGCAATACCTCTACAACAACCAGAAGGTAGCCAATTACTGGTTCTTCGCCGGAGCCGCCGAGTATCATTACAACGACCATTGGCGGTTAGTGCTGAACGCCGAAAACCTGTTCAATATCAAACAGGCCAATTACGAAACCGTTGTGACCGGACCTATCTCACAACCCACTTTCCGGCCCGTCTGGGCACCACTCGAAGGGCGAATCGTGAATCTGGCGTTGAAATACACACTGTAGTTATCAGGCAGCAGCCAAGGGATGTTCATCAACAAATGGCCAGTAGACAGATATGTAGCCTGTCTACTGGCCATTTTTATTTGTATCAGATTAATCGTAAGATAAAAATATCGCACGATATTTTTATCTCAAGATAATTACCTCTTACATTTACGTGTCAATAAACTGATACTTATGAACCCTTATCTACTAACACCCACCGCTGGTAATATTCCTGATGATAAGATTGTTGGTCGAACGAGAGAAATCAGCCAACTGAAGAAACTACTTGAAGGGCAGAGCATTGTGCTCGACGATATTCGGCGCATGGGTAAAACTATGCTTTTAAAGAAATTTGCTTATTTAAGCGTAAAAAATGATGAATCAAACAAAGCCATCTATTTCATTTTCCAAGGTACGTCGGATGTAAATGCGCTCACCGATGTCCTGTTGAATGAGCTACGAGGTAAGGGTAAACATGGCTGGCTGAAAGTGCAGATGAATCGTTGCCATGAACTGTACAAAAAATTTGCTGGTACAAAAGCAGACGTTAAATATAACGACATAGAATTCAGTTTTGCCCTACCAGCCTTTGAGGGTAAATGGGACAATGCGTTCAGGGCCTGTATTGAAGATTTAGCAGACCGACAAGCTGATAAAGAGGAGACGTTAACACTCATTTTCGATGAGCTTCCTATTATGCTTTGGGAATGGATCACAAACGGGAAAGCCGGAGATGCAATGGCGTTTTTAGACTTACTACGCACGATTCACTATTCACTCAAGGAAAGTAATCGGATTCGGTTTATCTTTTGTGGGTCTATTGGTATGGAGGTAGTACTGGCGAAGCTGAAACGAGAATTCCAATACACTGGCGAGCCATTTAATTACACCCGAACCTATCATCTGCCGCCTATGGACGAAGCCGATGCCCGGTTTCTCTGCGAGTGTCTGTATCTATCTGATTTTCATTGTGATAATAAAGATCAGAAGCTGACTTACTTCAGCCAGATAATAGAAGCCTGTAATGGTCTCCCCTACTTTATCAATGCTATTTTTGCCACCATACAAATTGATCATGACAGTCTGCTTTCTTCCCAAACGATTACCCAGGCAATTAGGGCGTTGGTGACAAGCACCGGTAGTTCATTCGATGTTTTCAAACAGCTTGACGAACGGCTAACAACCTACTATCCGAACACGGCTACCATTATGCGAAGTTGCCTGAATGCACTGGCGAGAGCGCAGACACCGGTAGCCGAGGATGTCCTGAAAAGACAGTTTTCTTTTGAAGAGAATGAAACCCACGCAGCCCTTGAAGCACTTTGGCGAGATGAGTTATTGACCCGCACGTTTGACGAAAACGATAACCGATACTACCAATTCAAATATAACCTCATCAAACAGTGGTGGAAACTCAACAAGGCGTAGGAAATAAAGGAATCAGCACGTTTTTAAGTTTTGGAGCCAAGAACGTACAACCCGACATTCTGGAAAAAATGCTGGTTGGCCGCCAGAAGACGGTGAACCTGCTGGAGCAATATGCCCGCGAAATTGCCCTGAATGGCGTGAACCATCAGGTGTTTATTATTGGGCCGCGCGGTTCGGGAAAAACGCATATGCTTCGGGTGCTCTATTATCGTATACATGAGTTTGTGCAAACGCGGGCGGTTGTGGTATCTTACTTTGCAGAGGAAGAATATGGAATTTCGGGCTATCTCGATTTCCTGATTCGCATCATTAACGCCTTTATGCGCTGGTATGATGCCGATAGGAAGACGCTGGAAGCCCAACTGAACATTCTCCGCGAAACACCCGAAAGCCGCCAGGAATACGTAGCCGAAAGCATCATTAGCGAATATATTGACGGCAAGCCCTTGCTAATTCTGAGCGAAAACTTCGATACTATTCTGGAAGCGTTAAACAAAGATGGACAGTCGAAACTTCGGGCCTGGCTCTACCGGCATAACCGGATCAGCATCATTGCTACTGCTCAGGCCACCAGCCCCGACCTGGGCCGCGAAGACCGGCCTTTCTACGGGTTTTTCTCCACCATTACGCTCAAAAAACTCACCTATGAGGAATCGCTGGAATTGCTGAGGAATCTGGCCGAGATTGAACAAAACCCAACAATGATTGAGCATTTGGCAGGCAAAGGACAGGCGCAGGTGAGGGCCATTCATGAGTTGATAAAGGGCAACCACCGATTACTGGTTACGTTCTACGAGTTTTTAAAGGCCAACAGTTTAGCCGACCTCTCGGCCATTTTCATGAAAACCATGAACGATCTCAAGCCGTACTACGAGACGTTCATCCGGTTTCTACCCGCCCAGCAACAGAAGATTCTGTACTATCTGGCCTTAGCGAAAATCCCGCAAAAAGGCACCGACATTGCCAAAAACTGCTTCATCGCCACTACGTCCCTCACCAAACAACTCAGCGAACTCCAACGCCAACACCTGATCGACGCCCTTACCGACCCAACCGACAAACGGAACAAACTCTACGACGTATCGGAACCGCTCTTACGCATTGCCATCGAAATTGGCGAACAGCGCGAGGGCATTACGGCTTTATTTATTGACTTCTTGGCATTATATTATTCGCATGATGAGATAAAAGGGCAAAAAGCGCGCTTTGAAAATCTGTATCAAAACGAAGTTGAGCCACTAAAAAAGCAAAAGTTCTATTACGAGATAGAGGCTCGTGATAGGGCGTTGAAGATGCAGGAAGAGTTAAGGATTGAACAAGAAAAGTCATTGGATGAGGCTGATAAAGATCTTAAATCAGCTAAAGATTATATCAATCAGGGTGATTACGCCCAAGCTACTGTTACTATTCAAAGAGCGATTAAGAAAATGCCAGATAATGATATGCTATGGGTTATTTTAGCAGGAACATATCTCATGGCGAAAAAATATGAACAATCTATTCAAGCTAATTTAAAGGCTCTTCAATTAAACGCAAATAACGTTTTTGTTTGGAATACTTTAGGAGATGCTTATCAAAAACAGCGTAAGTACGATGAGGCTATCAAAGCTTATCAAAAAGTAGTTAAAATTTTTCCAGAGGACGATAACGCTTGGGTTATTTTAGGTAATTTATATCAAAAACAAGAGAAGGATCATGAAGCCACAGATGCTTATCGAGCAGCCATTGAAATAGATCCAGAGAATACCATTCTATGGTTTATAATAGGCTATCTTGGTGAGAAGCAGGGCAAATATGACCAAGTTTTAGAGGCTTATAAGAAAATTTTCGAGACAAGACCAGATGAGATAACACCCAAGATTATCATTGAAGTAAGTACAAAATACCTACGAACTCAAACCGCCACCGAACCCGAACTCGCTGATTTAGAAACGTGGCTTAAAGACCGCGCCGACTTTGAAATCATTTCTACTTACGTCAATGTCTATCGGCGGGTGGTGTTTGGCAAGGAAGAAAAAGCCCTGTATGAATTGCCCAAAGAGCAGCGTGTCTTTTTTGAGCGGGAAATTCTGAAGAAACCAGTTGAGTAGCATGAACAATGGATAATGAAAGCAGTTAAATCATTATCCATTGTTCATGCTACGTTATTCATCTCCTAATACTCCTGCTCTAACGGATGCACCATAAACTCGTCAATGACGACGTGGGCCGGGCGGCTGATGATGAACAGCATGGATTCGGCCATGTCTTCGCTTTGCAGGTAGTGTTTCGAGGTCTCGTGGCCGTGACCTTTCTCGTGGAAATGCGAATCAACCAAACCCGAATAAACGCCCGTTACTTTGATACCAAAGGGCCGGACTTCCTTGCGTAATGCGCCCATAAACGCTTCCTGCGCGTATTTACTGGCCGTATAAAGCGACCCGCCCGCAAACGTCCGCTTGGCTACATCCGATGCTACGACCACGATATGGCCCGAACCCTGCGCTTTCAATGTCGGCAGAGCGGCTTTCGTCAGCAGAAACGTCCCTTTCACGTTGGTCGCCATCACACTGTCCCACTCGTCAACGGTGATTTCATCCACATTTTTGAAGATGCCATAGCCCGCGTTATTAATAACGACGTCGATGCGTCCGAAGTGATCGAGGGCGGTTTTTACAACGGCGGTCATGTCGGCTTCATTCGCTACGTCGCCGGGGATCGACACGATTTTGCCGCGAACGGACCCTTCGGCTGCTGTCGTTTCGAGTTGTTTCAGGTCATCGGCGTTGCGGGCCGTAGCGACCACATTGGCACCGTGGGTGGCCAGCAAAAGGGCCGTTGCGCGACCAATACCGCGCGACGCTCCCGAAATAATAATGGTTTTGTTTTCGATATTCATGGAATCAATTTAAAAACATAAAGGTCGCAAAAGGATAGCTCAAAGTTCGCACAGAAGTTGTCAGCGCATTGAGCTTTATGTAAAATTTATAGCCTGACGGTTGCCATGCAATTATCAGGAAACGCTTACCCCTGCTTTTTAAAGTACCTAATCATTTCTCCGTAGCCCATTCCCATTGACAATCCGACCACAGTCTGCGTAAGTCGTTTGGTTTTCGTTTCAGATGTTTTGGCTTCTTCGATCCAGTTACTGAAATAGTTCTGGTGGCCTTTGGGCAGGGTCTTGAAAAAGGCCAGTGCGCCGGGGTCGTCGTCTAAACAGGCCAGTAAATCAGCGGAGAGCGGTATCGGGTCATTATCTACCTCAAGGCTCACGCGCACCGTTGCCCCTTCCTCTTCTTTACCCATTCCCCGACGCATGGCCGCATTGATGGGCATCATGAATCCACCTTCCTGGTCGTCGGTGATACGGGCAACCGCCCGGCCCAATGGCAGCAGAGCGACTAACTTAATCGGGTGATCGTCCAGCATTCCTCTAACCCGAAAAGATGTTTTGTGGCCGGGTTTTAATTCGTCGGACACAGCCACGGGGATTTCGATATACGTCCAGCGGGTTTTATCGCCTTTCTCGCCGAACTTCTGGAGAATTGTTGTAAAAGTGGGCATAAAAATAAGGACAGAATTCTATCGAAACAGAACGCTGATTTTTAGGATGGTTATGATAAATTAAGCGATGTTTTATCATCAGTTTACATCATAACCATCCTAAAAATCAGCGTTCCATTGGTTAATATTTTTTCAGTGTAGCGGCCAATGACTCTTTCATTTCCTGCACCAGGCTGGCGGGTTGCAGCACGGTCAGGTGTTCGCCATAGCTCCGCAAATGCATCAGCAAATCGCGGTTGGGAGCCAGCCGAAGCCGCACAATGCATTCGGTATCGGTATCGCTCAGGACTTCCTGCGTCTGGTGGATGGGCTTGGCCGTTACGTATCGACCAAACAACGGACTGAACGAAAGCACGATGTTTTCTACCGGCCCGTGGCTGTCCGTAATGCCATAAATATGCTCGAATAACTCGCTGACATTAGCCAGGATTGCGGGCGGCACGTCGCAGGGATCGTCCAACAGTTCGAGTTCGCTCATGCGGTCGAGGGCGAACGTTTTTTCACCCCCGCTACCGGCGTCGTACCCAATTACATACCAGCTATCGGCCACTTCCCGCAGTAGAATCGGGTGCAGGATTCGCAATTTAGGGCGGTCGGGTGCAACCGCGACCGGACTGGCAGAGCGGATTGGCCGACCTTTTCGCGGAGTTGTGTTACCATTCATCAACACAGCCTCTTCGTGTTTGAGGTAGCGAAACGCGACCTGTCGGTTCTGGTTTACGGCCCGAATCAGCATGGGCACGTACTGCCGGTTACCGCCCAGAATTTTCTCTTCTACATACACAATCCGGCGCGACATGGCGGGACTGCCGTCGCTTTTCACCTCCCGAATAATATCCAGACTCTGCCGCACTTTTTGCAGCGCGTTGGTCAATTCATCGGCTACAGTCGCGCCCTGCGTTGCGGCCAGCACCTCGCGGGCGTAGTCGAGCGACTCCATATCGTCGGGAGAGAGCATCAGGTTTAGTAGCCGAAACTGCGGATTGCTGTAATAATATCCGTTCGACCGTTTGCAGTATTCAATAGGCGCGTCGTGGTCTTCGCGCATTCGCTGAATGTCTTTTTCGAGCGACGAAACAGACCGAATGCCGCATTTATCCTGACAAAGTTCAAACAAACGCTGCTTGGAAAAGCGACGCGGATACCGGCTGATGGTTTCGTCAATGAGCCGGTAACGCTGGAAGGCAGAACGGGTAATAGGCATGAGAATGAGGTTTAACACGGAGAAAACAAAGGTTTATACAGAGCCACAAAGACGGTTTGCTCCGTGTACTTTGTGTTGTCCTCCGTTCCTCTGTGTTTAGAAAGCAAAGCAACAGAAAATATTTTTCATAAAAAAGAAGGCCGTAAATAGATTACGTTTTAGGGACTATACTTTTGAGTCGGACATTTACATAGACTGACCATGACTCATACCTCACGTCCCCGCGCAAACACCCCGGCCTACACGCCCCGCCCGTCGCTTTCGACCCGGCAATTAGTTGACCTCGAACTGGGTTTGTATTTGCTTCAGCAACTGCACCCCACCGCACCGGCAACAGCCTTACCCGCCCTGCTCCGGCCTGATGATACCAACTGGCTCACACTGACACCCCGCCAGAAAAAATACCTGAACCGGGGCCGACTATTGCTCTCACATTTCGCCAATACCCTTCACTGGCAGAGTCTGTTAGATGCCTACGCAGCCGCCCCAACGCATCGCTTAGCCTACGACCTGAGCCACGATTGCAGCCATTTCGCCGAAAAAACCGTCGGCTTCTCCCGCAACCGGCTTGGTGTATTACGCAAAATGCTGGCATAAAATAAGGGTCAGGAGGTTGTCAGATATAGTCAAGGGTTGTCAGGTATGGTCAGGCAATAGTCAAGTCATCAGTGCTGATCATTCTCGACTATTGCCTGACAACTCTTGACCAATGCTGACCTCTTCCTGACCATACCTGACCAATCTTGACAATCCCCGACTAAACGTATGTTCAACCAGTTGCTGCAACGGGTATGGGGTCGGTCTAACCCGGCCAATACCCTTAAAAATAGTTCTTCACGACCAACAACATCGTCCGTTTTGTTGACCGAAAAGCACACACCCGTGTCGCCCCGCCGAACGGTAAAGTTGATTAGGATAACGGCCGACAACAACAATAAATACTACGAAATGCGTGAAAATGAGAACGATACGTTCGATGTACAGTACGGACGCGTAGGCGGCTGGCAAAGCAAAGCCACGCATCCGATAGCGCAGTGGGACCGAAAACTCCGTGAAAAACGGGCAAAAGGGTACATTGACCAGACGCACCTTTTTGCCGAAACGAGTCCCGATACGGATGTTGCCACCATTGCCAATCCCGATGTACGCACCCTGATGAGTCGGCTACAGGAGTTAGCGAAACGTTCTGTCTCTCAAAACTACGCGGTTACGGCGCAACAGGTGACCCGAAAACAGGTCGAAACGGCCCAACAACGGCTCAATGAATTGGCGGCCTTGCTGACCGCTGGTATGGATATTCGGGAATACAACGCGAAGCTTCTTGACCTGTTCACGATTATTCCGCGACGGATGGTGCATGTCGGACAGTATCTGGTGAACGAAACGCCCCAGTCGGATACCGACTTACAACCTCTGCACGATCACCTCGCCGACGAACAATCGACCCTCGATGTGATGCGCGGGCAAGTCGAACTCGCGCTCGCTATGTCTTCCGAAAATCAGGTTCAACCGACGCTGCTCGATGGGCTGAATCTGACCGTTGACCCCGTGACCGACAGGCAGATACTGTCCTTTATCCGGCGGATGATGGGTGCGGACGCCAACAAATTCGATGCGGCATTCAGTGTTCGGCAGGCAGCTACCGACGCGACTTTCGATACGTATGTGCGCCAGCAGAAAAACCGCAAAACGCATTTACTCTGGTACGGCAGCCGCAGCGAAAACTGGCTCTCGATTTTGAAAACAGGGCTGGTACTTCGTCCGGCCAACGCCGTGATTACGGGCAGGCTATTTGGTCATGGCATCTACTTTGCCGACCAGTTCAGCAAGTCGCTCAACTATACCTCATTGCATGGCTCGGCATGGGCCAACGGGCAGCAGCCGGAAGGTTACCTGGCCATCTACGAAGTGCATGTGGGCAACCAGTTGGAACTCACCCAACACGAACCCCAACACATGCGGTTAAACGCCGACGCGCTCAACCGCATGGACACCCGCTACGATTCCGTGTTTGCCCGGCGGGGTGCCAGCCTGCAAAAAAACGAATTCATTATCTATCACCCGGCGCAGTGTACCGTTCGGTACATCGTCAGAATCAAGGCCTAAGATGGAAACCAAACGCAAACAGTTAGACCCGTTGGTCGTGCGCTTTGCCGCGACCGCGCTTATTCTGGCAAACGGCAGCACAACTACGCTGGCTGTCAAAAACGCCCTCCGGCAACGCGGCTACGAAGCCCGGCAGGCCGATGTATCGCAGTGGCTTCTGGTCATCAGTCTCTGGGAAAACTGGACGTTTACGGACAACAAAAAGTACCGCGTCTATAGCTTTCCGGCATTCATGCCGTCTGTGCACTAAACAGGGTTGTCATCGTAGAAAAATATTTTTCACAAATACAGAACAACGTAAAAAGATTACGTTCTGGTGGAATTAATTTTGATATGAATATTAAACAACACTGCTAATGAACATGCTTCTTGCCACCGCTCCTGTTGCCCGTCCGGCCCTTGCCAGTCTGCTACGTTGGCAGGAGCCGCTGGCTACCCGGCTTCGTTTTCGGTACGCGCTGCCGGGCATGGTGGCAAACCGGTTACTCAACGTGGAATTGGGTTTGTATCTGCTGGCCGAACTGGTTCCGCTGGCTCCCCCGCAGGTGCTGCCCGACCTCCTCAACGGGCAGGGCGCAGTCTATCGGCAGCGGCCCGTCTGGTCGCCCCGACAACACCGCGCTCTGAGTCAGGCCCGCCGACTACTGGCTCCTTATTCAGACCGCACCGCCTGGCTCCGGGCGTTGGATAAATACAGCAATATTGCCCCCGAATTGCGGTCCTTCACCCTCAGGGGTGACCTACGCACCGACATCAGCGGCTATTTGTTACGAGAGCGGATAAGCTTATTCGAGCGGGCACTGGCGTAAACCGTCAGGCCATACTTTATCAGGACATATTTAGAGCGAGTGGTATAGCTACCTACTCGCTTTTTTTAGTTTTATACATTTTCTAAGAGGCTGTTTGAATTAATTTTTTCGTCGCGTAGCGACCTAATATTTATAGGAAATAGAACCGATTTAGTCTATTCCCGTCGCATAGCGACCTAACGATATGACGAGTTGTTGGGTCGCTACGCGACGGAACCCACCATGGAGAGCCATTCGACTACAAACATTAGGTCGCTACGCGACGATCTACCCAACTCAAACAGTCTCTGAGTTAAGCACATTGTGGAAAAACTATGGGCAGATGAGTTGCTGTAGACAGGCTAAAATGTGCTAATTTGTGCATTCTGCCCGTCCGGCACTTACCCCACTCTTTTTATGAACCGACGTAGTTTTATCAGGAACAGTTCAGTTGCCTCTGTAGCTGCCACCACCTTAGCAGGTTGCTCATCACCCAAATCAGATAGCGCAGAGAAAAACACTACCCCCTTTGTGGATGAGTTTGCACTTAACGAACTAACCATCAACGACCTGCAAAAGAAAATGCAGGCTGGTGAGTACACCTCCGAAGCCATCACACAGCTCTACTTAGACCGGATTGCCGCCATCGACAAAAAAGGGCCTCACCTGAATGCCGTAATAGAACTCAACCCCGACGCCCTGACCATAGCCAAAGCGATGGATCAGGAACGTAAGGACGGTAAACTTCGGGGACCGATGCACGGCATTCCAATTCTCATCAAAGATAATATCGACACCGGCGATCAGATGATGACCACCGCCGGTGCTTTAGCTTTGGAAGGCCATAAAGCGGCTAATGATGCGTTTATCGTCGCTCAATTACGCAAGGCGGGCGCGGTCATCTTGGGCAAAACCAACCTGAGTGAGTGGGCCAACTTCCGGTCGAGCCGGTCTACCAGCGGCTGGAGTAGCCGGGGCGGGCAAACCCGAAACCCGTATGTGCTGGACCGAAACCCAAGCGGCTCCAGTTCGGGTTCCGGCTCGGCGGCATCGGCCAATTTGTGTGCCGTTGCGGTGGGTACGGAAACCGATGGTTCCATCATTGCTCCTGCATCGCATTGCGGCTTAGTTGGTCTTAAGCCAACGGTCGGGCTGATCAGCCGCAGCGGAATTATTCCCATCTCGCACACGCAGGACACCGCCGGACCGATGGCACGAACCGTAACCGACGCAGCTATTTTGCTGGGCGCATTATTGGGCGTCGATTCAGCCGATGCCGTTACGCTCGAAAGCCGGGGCAAAAGCGCAACCGATTACACGTCTTTTCTGAAAGCAGACAGTTTGTCGGGCAAACGCATTGGCATCGAAAAATCCTTCCTGGAAGGGCACGAAGGCGTTGTGGGCTTGTATAAAGCCGCCATTGATGTATTGAAAAAACAGGGAGCTACAGTGGTGGGAGTCGAGTTACGCAAAGAGCTCCGGGAGACGGGCGGGGCTGAATTTACCGTGCTGCAATATGAATTTAAGGCTGGCGTAAACCGCTACCTGTCGACCGCCAACGCACGAGTGAAGACCTTAGCCGAGGTGATTGCATTCAACAAGCAAAACGAGGCCAAAGCCATGCCGTTCTTCAAACAGGAGACCCTCGAAAGCTGCGAAGCCAAAGGCGACCTGACCAGTAAAGAATACACCGACGCGCTTGCCAAAACGAAAACCTGGCGACAACGCATAGACCGGCTGATGGCAACGAATAAGTTGGATGCCATAGCTGGTGTAAGTATCGGTCCGGCGGGTTGCATCGACCTCATTAATGGCGACTACGACACTGGTTTTTACTTCTGCCCACCAGCCGCGATGGCGGGTTACCCTCACCTGACCGTTCCGATGGGCACCGTTCACGGCCTGCCCGTCGGCTTTTCCCTCATCGCCGGAGCCTATCAGGAAGGCGCGTTACTCGCCATGGGTTATGCGTATGAACAGGCATCTAAAAAAAGAGTTAAGCCGGGGTTTTTGCAATCGTTGATTCTGGAGGTGGTTGGAAATTAACGAGTCAGACGCCAACATGAGAAACAATAGTCTCTAAAGAGTTATCATAAAGCGCGACGATAGTTTACTCGTCGTCGCCATACTGTTTCGGGGCTTTACCTATTTTCTCAACTACACGGGCTTTCTTTTCGGTATCGTCGGGCAAATGCCGGGAAACGGTAATCCAGAATTCCCAGTTATCGCCAAAATCGAAGACATATAGAAACCGTTGCCCTTCGTAGAGATTTAGACTGGTAAGTGTGGTTTCGGCAGCCGGGTATCCCTCAGCCCAACCGGGCGTGGTGCGGGGGTCGAAATACTGCGGGCCATTATAGGGATTTCGGGGATTTAAATAGAAACCGTATAGATGGTCATTGGCGAATGAAAACGCCTGCTGAATCATTCCGTGCAGGGCATCAAGGGTAGCCGTAGCAGGCATGACAATGGTCCGTGATGTCTTATGGTGGGGCAGTTCGGCACGGAGCCAGTACGTTCCGGTGGGTCGATTGGGATTAATGGGATACAGACTCAGCAAATCCGGCTCATTCAGCAACTCCCGAAACACCTGCGCGAAATCATTCATATTTACCGCTCCGTCATAGGCTGCGTCTACCTCCGACTCGAAATGACTGAACGCATTTTGATTCCAGAAATGGAACGGCCGTTTCCGACGGAGAGTGGTCAGGCAAGTACGTCCCCAGTCGGTTAGGGTAATTTGGTCGATAAGCAGGCTATATTTATCCCGTTTCGGTTGTGGAATCTCCCGAATATCATACCAACCGAACCAATGCCCCACCAGCACGTAAGCGTTTACGGTCGGGAACACCTGAATCATCCGCGAATCACCCTCCAGAACCCACCCTCTCGTAAACAGCGTAGCCGTCGTACCGACTGGATTTTTGAGCAGTTGCTCCATGCCTTCCCGGAACCATTCCGCTCCCTGTCCGCTTCGGTCATTGCCATCGAGCGTGGCCCAATCGACGTAACACCATGCCGTTTCGAGCAGAAATACATATTTTTCTTCCTGGGTCAAGTTCTGGTACGTCTCAATCCGGGCAGTATCTGGCACCAGCGTATTGACCTTATCGAACTGAATCACAGCCAACCGACTGACCGTAACAATTTGAAACAAAACGTTTAACAACGGATAATCGGCCTGCCTACTGCGGGGCGTTACATAGTGCGGGGCCTTGTAATTGACCCGCTCGTTAATGGCCCACAAATCAGCGGATTTCAAATCACCCGCACCCGTTAGCGGCAGGTTTGGCTTACTTTGCAGATAGCGGACGAAGGTGTCAAAGTCGGTGAGGAGGGAGGAGGAGGAAAAGTCGAAGGGAGTGTTCACAGGTAATTTGCAGCGTGTTTTACTCCGCTAAAATCGCGTATAACTCTCGATTGATGAAATAATGATTACCGCCTACTATTTTACGCTCCAGTATCCCCAGCTCGACCAGTTTATTCAAATAATCACGAGCCGTGTTTTCAGCATAGGCTCGATCTTCGGTCAAATGGCGAATCCGTGTGACAGGTTGTGTAAAGATTTTCTGCGTAAGCTGATCAGGGCGACGAATACCCTTCTGATTGGCAATGATGGCTACTACAGCATCGCGTGCCGTTATAATACGATTGATTTTCTCATACGTCAGGTTAGCCGTTTGCTCCACGGCTCTTAACATGTATAATAACCAGGTTTGCCAGTCACCTCGTTGCGAAACACCCGCCAGGGCATTATAATAGTCTTCTTTATGGTCAACAATGTAGCGACTGAGGTACAGAATAGGATAGTCCAATAACCCTTTATGAGTCAGATAATGTATATTGAGCACACGCCCGGTACGACCATTACCATCTCGAAATGGGTGAATTGCCTCAAACTGAAAGTGACCAATAGCCATCTTTAGCAACGGGTCGATTCGGTATGTCAGATCATCATTCAGGAAATCCGCTAAATTGTTCAGCTTGGCTTCCAGAATGCCCTGCCCTCGTGGGGGCGTATATACAGGCTTACCCGCGTTTGGCCCACTGCCACCCTGCCGGATATACACCTGCGAGAAAACAGGTCGGAATCCCTCGCCCGACTGTTTGATCTCCTGAAACGTTTGAATGAAATAATCTAACGTAAAGTTGTTCTGCTCCCGCAAGTGATAATAGCCTTTCCACAAAGCCTCCCGATAGCGAAGTATTTCTTTAGTAGGCTCGGAGACTTGTTCTGGTGTATGTTCACTAAAGGCCCGATACAACTCGTCATCGGTCGTGAAAATGTTTTCAATGGCGCTGGAGTCTTTCGCTTCCTGTAAACTAATAGAATTAATTAACAGCCCCTGATTAGGAATCGCTACACTACGTCCCTGCAAGCGCCCTAAGGCCTCTTTAGCATACCCTAACTGTTCAAAAACAGCAACCGTTCGATACAAACCGGGGTGAATTGGTAAATCTGGCAATGCATTCCAGGGTACGTTTCTATCGGGATTGATTTGATAAAGCGGTTCATCAGCCATTAAAATCGCCCTTTTTTAAGGTTATCAGGGCAAATATACCTCAAAATTGATGCTTCAAAAGACACCTAACCTTAAAATATGCGCTTTTTAAGGTTAGACGGGGTAGGTGGCATTAAAACGGTGGGGAATAACCAATACAGGTACATTATCGGTTGAGCCATTGCAGGGTTTCCTGAAACGAATTCAAGATCAGTGGTCCTTGTTGTGGGTTTCGTTCGGGTTTAATACGAACAAATTTGTTCTCAACGGCTTAAACTTGCTTTGGTGATAATATCCAGCACCTTACCTCCTGGAACAAGACTGATAGAAGCATGGCGATGCGCTAAAGCAACTGGAACGATTGCATTGTCGTATAGGTCAAGTTCAAAATGTCGAATTAAGTCGCAGGCTCGTTCTATTAAAGAGCCATAGCGCTGTAATTCAACCTTCTGCCGTGAGAACTCACTACGTCCCCCTACCCCTTTGCTTTCAAATGGATAGGGTAGTGCAAAGTTGAATATGCGACCACGTTCTGTTTTAAACAAAAAATCCTGACCATAGTAAGATTCGTAGCCAAAGTCCTCTGTAGCCTTATCACTTCCTGTAATGTATGTGTGGCGATACGTATCATCGATTACTCGTATCACACCATCAGGAAGAAAACGCTCTAACAAATGAGCATGATCCATAACTACGCCGGTTTTTTGAAGACCCATAATTAACAATGGTTGTAAGCCAAGTTCGGCGAGTTTCATATTCGCTTTATAAATCAATTTCAGAATTCTTGGTTGCCACTTAGCCGGTTCTCCGAAGAGGGCTAACGGACCATCCATTACGAAAGCGATTTTGCCTAACGAGGCCGGGTCTGCTTGAAGTAGTTCTATAATAAATGCTGCCAGTAAGAGGTGCTCAACTGCGTTCATCATGCGGGTCATTGCACTGGTGTTATTTCCAAAGTCACTAATGCCATCGTGGAGACGTAATGCATCTGTTGCATAAATTATAGAGCCGCACGATTTACAGGTGTGAGTATGAATTTTTGGCGTGAACACAAGATCTTCAATCGTTGCGTCGCATGAATGGGAAGGGCATATTTTGATCGTAATACGGTCATTATTGAGCGCAAACAAGGTGTCTGTTAGCACCATTTTGTTTGCACTATCTCGCCGGTTTGCAGTTAGTTGGTCATACACCGAATGACGAAAACCATCACGTACATTTGCTGCTCCTTTATAGCATATATTACTGCCTGGCATCACAAAGGTGATGGGTTTAGCATTTCGATGCATATCTGCCACTTTGAACGGATCAACAAATCGTGATGTGGGGTCAATCAGTTCAGCATATTTATCCATCACGATGAGTACATGACTCACTTTAATGAAACCAAGTTGAGTACTTGGAAGCTTGTCGTTGACTGGAGTATCGCTTTTACTTGCGTCCGAAGCAACCACAAATTTGGGTAGCTGAGGTGGATGCCCGGCTGGTGCCGGAGTAAACGATGAGGCCATCGCCTTCGCTTCGTCATCCGAAGGCGGCTTCATATAATCACAACTCTTCAGAAAATCTTGTACATCTGGATTGCGAACAAAGTCAGAATGTCCACCTTTCGCAGCCGGTTGATTATTGTAAGGCATTAGCTGTTACGGTTTGCTTCTGTGATCTCCACAATTTTCTTTTTAATCTCGTCTGGTGTAAACCGGTTGATCTGTGTTGGAATGACGAACGGCGATGATAGAGTCTTAATGCGGGCAAAACCTACGTCCTGCGCGGCTTTTAGCGATCTCAGAAAATCACCGAAATCATAGAATTTACCAAGCGACCTCAATTCGTCGTCATTATTCAAGTGTGTCACAAACCAGTTCTCCGTATTAGCAAGAATATTTGGATGTACAGACGATGGCTCTTGAGTTGCGTAAACGAATGCAATTCTGGCTTTTGCACCTTCTTTTGCCATACGTGGCCATGTGTCTGTCAGTTTAGCATCCTTGCCAATCAAATTATGGGCTTCCTCAACATAGATCACTACGTTCTGAGGGATTTCACCCTTATTCATAATGGACATCTGTCGCTCGAAAATTTGACTTGCAATCCGCGTTGATAAAACTTTTCGGATTTCTACTGGGCCAGCCGATAAATCAAGAATCACAATTTTACCATTGTCTAAATAGCTGGTAATTTCCTGCACGACTTCATGCTGACGCTTTGGAGTATGATAATCGGTAAAAGGCACTATTGCTCTCCAACCTTGTATTTGTAGTCCAGTGACATTTTTTCGCGCCAAAACATTCAGAAAAGCTTCCAAATTGGGGTCTACCCAACTTTTACCAGCCGTACTTGATGGCAAACCAATCGGATTACCGCCATTTTTTATCGTGTAATGAACTTCCCTTGCGAATAGAAACCATTGAACAGCTTTTGTGATAATGAGGCTGTATTTACCTTTACCGAGATCGTTTGGCATTATACGATCATTAGTCGTTAAATTACCTCCATTTATAAGACTATTTTGATGACCGTCGATGGCGGTAATAATATTTTGATTAGCGGAAAATCTTACTTCCAAATCTTTTCGAGGCTTACCTTCTTCTGCTGGAGATATAGAGTCGTAGCCTGCTTCAGATAATATACATTGATATACAGCAACTCTGTTAAGCCACCGGTTCATCTCGTCAAAACCATCTGGTTTTTCAAGTGACGTTTCCAAAAAAGTCAGAAGGTCTTGCTGTGAGCGGTAAGGATTATCCTTTGTAAGTCTATTTATTAGATTGATTGATTCGGCGCACTGTAAATAAAAGTTAGTACGTAAATCTTCGAATCCTGGTGTGTCAATAGCTCTATATCGAACTGTTTGTTCGGGAAAGACATCGGCAATTGAACTGTCATCATCCTGATGAGTAGCATTAGCATATTCACCATTTACATCGAAAATAAGCTGACCCACTTTGATACCATCTGTCATAGCTGCAAGTGCTACAGCAGAAACTGTTGTTTTGACCGTATTCGATTTACCCGTCCGAGTCATACCAAGCACGGCTGTACGACGCGCCAAAAAATCGGTAGGTTGAATCTGGACATCGACCAAAGTAGTGCCTTGACCACGATGCATACGAGCCGTTGATGTGTAACGAACGGTTCCGATAGTGATAGGCGATATTTTTTTAAACCCTGCCTTCTGTGCTTCCTCTTCTGCTTTCTTGCGTACCTCTGGATTAACGTGATTGACAATCATCGACAAGGCATTACCCGTAGGCTTATAGGCACGAAGGCGTGACAGAGTCATGAAGTTTTCAATATCACTACCTAATCGCATCTTACCACTTTCAATATAAAACGTCCCAAGAATGCTACACCGCAACCCACCTGCTTGGAGTTCAGCATGGGTAATTGGGTCCATTCCATCGTTCACGTCACCAGGAAGCTTTTCGCCAGAGGTACGTCGTTGATGATGCTCAATGCGTGTCCGCACAAAGTCATTGTCTTGTGGCAAACTCACCGGCTCAAGTACCCTTAACAACAACACCTCTTTATCTATGATGTCGGCATTGTGTAATTTTTCAGGATTGAACCCTGCCGCCACCAAAAAAGAATTGTGTGGAATGCCATTGACTGCGTGCTTCCAAGCATCATTAGTCAAAATTAGCACCTCGTCGAAACGCATACCGTACACGTAGCCCACAAATGAGTTATCATGGTCGCCCAGAAGTTTTACTAAGTCGCTGTCGCCAGCTATTTGATCAAATAGATCAGCCATAAAGGTTGGAGGTGATGATTTGGATTAGATTTACGCTACATCAGCCGTTAAAAGGCGAGTAGCAATTGGTGTTCTAACTGGGCCGTCCGATAATGGAGAAACTAAGTCAAGCGCACCTACTATAGTTAGGCCAATATGAGGCTTAGGCCATTTTTCAGCCTTTTGCTCTGGAAGTTTTCGGTTGCTGAATACTAACTCTCTCCCCACGAAGCTGGCACCGCCCATAGGATGAGTTGAATATGTTTGGTCAACTACCCTGCCATCAATGCCATTTTTTCCCTCATAAAGTGATCGCACCTCTGGCGCGTCGTCATAAGATAAAAGCCAGGGCGTTGGTACTCGAACAAGATGATCTCGCATCAGCCGGTGTGTTTTCTCATCAAACAAGTGACCATAAAGCTGCTCGGCCCGGTGGTAATAAGGCGGATCGAGGTAGAGGTAAGAATTTTTGAGTTTAGTATACCGATTACAAAATCGCTTCCAATCAACACAATCAGTTCTATCAACGCGAAATCTTAAATCGTTTAACTCAAGAATTCTATTAATAAGCTTCCCACGATTGAAACGTACATCAAGTGTCCTTTTTGTTTGTCCCCAACCGCCAATTGGGCCGGATTTATGAATAATTCCATTGAAACTGGTGCGATTAAGAAATAAGCATTTCCAAGCGGCTTCTTTTTCATTACTTGGTTTCAGACTCTTTTGACGACGCCACTCATCTAACGAGATTTCTGATACCTCGATCTGTCTAATTAGCCACTCTAAATTATCCCGTGATTTTCGCCCTCTCCCAAAAACAATTTGCCAAAAACTGGCTATAAGCGGATCAACATCATTAATAGCAATTCGGGCTACTCTTCCAGCTTCAAGAAGTGCAATAGAAACGCCGGCTCCTCCACAAAATGGCTCCGCGAAAAGCTCAATAGGCTCTTCCAAAGACGAGAATGCAGCCCAAATGAAATTAGTAAAACGGGCCTTGCCGCCTGGATAGCGTAGTGGCGATGTGGAAGTCATTCAGTATCAACTATTAACAGGCCAAGCTGTACACATGTAGAATTAATCTGCAGTGCTTTCTTATTAAAGAAGTACCCAAAATAGACAATTTACTGTTGCCTACAGTTGCATATGTTCAGAATCATAGTAAAATAATTACAAATTACTCAACGCTCCCTTACCACCCATTCCCCCGTCACCTTTTCCTGCTCCATACGCCAATTCTCCACCAATAGTATCTCATAAAGCCGTTGCTCCTCGTCGGTTAGGTTGTTCAATGCCAGCGGGGTAAATGCTCCGCCCCGTTCCCCGGTATGATAGTGCCGGAAGGTAGCCCAATCCATCAGTATTGACTGAATGTTGGGGTAGTGAGCGCGGATTTGGGAGAGAATCTGGAAGCCGTATACGTCGATGTCGCCCCAGTAGTAGAGTTGTTTGTCGGCGAGCCAGTCGATGCCGCCCAGCAGCGTAACGGCAAAACCGCCACCCCAGATGGCAAGACTGTCGGGCTGGGGCGGGAAGGTCAGAAACGTGGTCAGGTTTTCGATGATGAACACCCGGCTGCCCCGCAAACGCAGGTTGCGGAACTCGCTCAGCCATACGCTCACGTGTGATAACATAGGGTGTACACGTAACGACGCATCCAGAAATCGAATTTTTACCAGCGGCTCTTCCACATGGAGGTGAAAGCGTTTGTAGAAATCCGATTCGTCGGCGTTCAGGTGGTCGGGGATGAGGTGGTCGAGCAGGATACGAAGCGCGGGGCGGTTGTTTTCGATAAACTTGGTGGGCAGGGCAATGGGTAAGCTCCGCACATACTGCTGAGGTTTCGGATTCTGCAAAAAGTAAGCCGCTACTTTCAGCAAATCAGGCCAGTTGCCCGCCTGTTCAATCACGAATCGGGGCATTCGTTCCAGTAAACCAGGCAGTTTAGGCGATACCGCCCGAGCCTGTTCGACATCCCGTACAAATGCTTTATAGTCGGCTTCTTTGCCCGTTAGCCGCAAAAAATCATCGAGCGATTCAATGCAAATTCGGGTGATGTACGGGTTCTGTCCTACCGTTCGGCTTCCCTGCGTTGTCCATTCCAGCGAATAGCCGAAGCCCCGCACGGCCTTCGATTGCCGGTGCAGGGCTTCCTGTTCCTGTTGAATGATACTAAATCGCGCCAGTTTATCAGCGGCTTTATCTCGCCCGATTTGCGGAATAGCCTTCGAGAAAAACGTATCGATTGTTCCGGTCAGATAAGCACGTAGTACGTCGGGCCACCAGCGTTCGGCTTTTTGGCGTACCTCGTCGGGACTAATCATCGGTCAGGGCGGTTTTGTGCAACTCCCGTGCCTCCTGATACGCTTTGATGGTGAGGTTACGAATTTTTGAGGTTTCATCAACACCCTTCGCTACGTAATGCACGTGCTGAACGTAGCGTTGGATGATGTTCACTTTCTCGCCGGGGGTCACAATCAACAGTTGCAGGTTCATCCGTCCGAACAGTTCCAGACCGTAGCGGGTGCTTTCCTTCGAGCCGCGCCCAAAGGCTTCGTCAATTACAACCAGCCGGAAGGTGCGGGGAGCACCTTCCCAGGTAATGTTGTACTGATACGAAATGGCCGATGCCAGAATCGTATAGGCCAGTTTCTCTTTCTGCCCACCCGATTTCCCCGACGAATCGCTGTAGTATTCTTTCTCGATATCGTTCTCTTTATACCGCTCGCTGGCCCCGAACGAATACCACTGCCGCACGTCGGTCACTTTGCTGCGCCATCGCTGGTCCACTTCATCCTGACTCATCAGTTTGTCCAGAATCTGCTTAACGTCGGTAAATTTCCGTTCGGCGTAATTGTCGGTATCGCCGTAGGTGTTGCTTAGGCAGGTTCGCAGGTCATTTCGGAAGGTCACAATGTCGGTAGTCGTAACGGGTTCAGGCACTAATTGAATGTAGGTGTCTAAAGTCGTGTCATAGGCAATTTCGGCCAGCCGTTCGTTAATTTTCTGGATTTTATCCTTCACATCTTTTTCCGCTTTCCCCAATTGCATTTGCAGATGAACAATGCTGTTGATGGTTCCTTCTTTCAATTCTTTCCGAAAGCGTTCCTGATGGCGGGGTAAATCATCGTCGGTGATGCGCTGGAACAATTCTTCGTAATCGCGGGCGGCTGAGACTGTCGCGTCGGCTTCATAATCGCGGCTCTCGACCGGGAACGCATGGCAAAACTGCTGCATCTTTTTCACGACATCCTGCCCGATGCGCTGTTTTTTCGCCGTTAATTCACCAATTTCTCCGTCTTTGCCGGTTAGCTGCTTATGAATTTCGAGTTCTTTTCGCTCAATATTTGCCGCGTTCAGGTCAGCCGTACCAAGCCGCTCCTGAATCGCTGTTTTGTGCGCTTCGGAAAGTTGATTGGTTGGGATCGTGAGCCGGTTAAGCCGTTGTAGCCAAAACGATAATTGCGCCATAGTATCGTCGTCTCGCTGAAAAAAAGAGTCCATCAACCGGGTATCCTGATTCAGTATGCCCAGCCTATCGAGCGCGTCATACAGTTTATCCTTTATAGCAATCGTTCGTTCTTCATATCGACCAACCGCCTTAGCCTGGTTTTGATACTCCTCCTTTTTCGTCTTTAGCTTTCGGTCTGTCTTTTCAATTTCAGCGGCTAACTGAGTTAACTCCGATGATTGGGCCGTCAACGCCTGTCGTTCGGTTTCCAACTGGTCTATTTCGGCGGCTGTTCGGGGCCAGTCCAGTTCCGCGAAGTCACGTTGTTTGCGGAGTTCGTCAATGGCTCGTTCCTGTTCACCAATCTGCTTCAGGATACGTTCCTGCTCATCGAACTGCTTTCGGGTTCGCCCGAATTGCTCGTCTACCTGCGTTAGCTGAATCGTTAATACCTTGATTTTCTCCTCATTACTCCAACCCAGTACATAATTCCGACGGTTGCTGAGGTCGCGACGGTCGTCTTTCTCATGCCGCATTTTTCCCATTTTCACCTGTCCGTTGCGGGTCATGGCATAGGGTGTTCGCTGAAACTCCTCCACCGATTCGCAGCAGATAAGGTTATGTTCATGCCGAAGTTGCGTATCCAGCCAATCGTAAAACGGGCTATCGTTCTTAATATCCACTTTGTTGACCAACGATTGGGGTGAAATCCGGTCAACGTACCGATGTTCGTGCTGGATGGTTCGATAATACACAACCCGCTTTCCGAGTTTGATGTGCTCCATGACTTCGGCAACGCGCCTGTAGTCTGTATCACTGACCAGTAGACTCAACCCCAGCCCATACAGCCGATTTTCGATGGCTCCTTCCCAGGCCGTCTCGTCCAGTTTTACCCGAATCAATTCGCCCGCAAATGGCAGGTCGGCCTCGGGTAGGCCGGCGGATTCGGCAATCCGCTGACGAATCGCCAGCCAATCGCCCGGAATCTGGGTTTTACGCTGTTTGAGTGAGGCTATTTCATTATTGAGTTCGTTACGGTCATCGGTCAGTTGCTGGAGTTGCTTCAAAAGGCTATCTCGTTCATCCTGAGCCGTATGCCGACGCTTTTCCGCCTGTTCTGCCACCGAATTCAATTGCCGTAGGTTGGCCGTAAAGGTCTCAACATCCAGCGAGGTGGGCAATTCCAGTAATTCGCACAGTTCACGGTAGTGTTTGGCATTGGCCGTGCGTTCTGCCCGAACTGTGCTTTTGCTCTTTATCGCTTGTTCAATCGACTCCAGCCGTTTGCCTGGCTCTGAATTTTTCTGTTCATTCTGAAGGTCATAAAGATGCTCCTGTAACTCCTCTTTTTCACGTTCCAGTTCGTCGCGCTTGCCAACTTCGATGCCATAATACGTATCGCAGGCTTCCAGTTCTTCTTTGTACAACTGGGCTTTGTGGTAAGCAAAAAAAACGGGTAGCTCCTCCGCCAGTTGCGTGAGATCGGCAATAGCGGCTTCTACCTGCTGGTAGTCCTGCCAGCGGCTGGTAATCGGCTCCAGCCATTTCAACTGGTTTTTGGCCTGCTGCACGGCGTTGTAGGCAGCATTCAAATCCTCAAACCGTTGAATTACGGTGCCAATTGTCTGGTCGATGTCGGTTTTGTTGAGCATTTGCGCCCGCACAAAATCGGTTAGGTTAGCGACCTGTTTCATCGAAATGGTCTGATAAAACAAGTCAAGCGCTTCTTCCGTCCGAATGCCCAGCAATGACCGAAACCGCGAAGCATAGTCCTCGAACGTATCGTAGACCCATTCCTTCTGCTCCTTCAGCCGCCGTTTCAGATCACGGATGTTATCGAACCTCGTAAAATCCTGCTGAATGGTCAGCTCTCGCTCAGATACGACAAAGAATTTATGGGGCGAATCCGTTACGTCGGCCAACCAGAACACCTGCGCCAGCGTGACGACCTGATTGGTATTCTGATTTCTAAACTGAGCCAGCAGTACGGTATGCGTAGTAGCAGGATCGCGGTGATAGACCGCTTTGCTTTTGTGTGAGGTTTCGAGTTTTTCACCCTTAAATGCGCCCAGCACGTAGGACTTTAGGTTACGTTCCCGTTTCTCAGAACCGGCGGCTTTGTTGTACGTAATGCGGTCGTTACGCACCAGCAGCGTGGTGAGCGCATCCACCAGCGTCGATTTTCCCGCCCCAATGTCGCCCGTCAGCAGGGCGTTATCACCGTTGGGTTCAATGTGCCAGACTTTTTTGTTGAACGTACCCCAGTTCAATAGTTCCAGACGGTGCAGGCGATAGCCCGCTTTGGCATATGGGTCAGTCGGCATCATAATCAGCGGATTGTTTGAAATAGGTGTGGGCATACTGGCGAAGTTTTTCCTCAAACTCGTTGATAAATTCCAGATCGACAAACGAGTTGAGGATACGCCGGACTTCATATTCGTTGCCTTCATTGCCTAACTGGCGCAACAGCCCATACCGTTCGAGTGTATTAATCGACTCATCAATCCGGTCGCGTACTTTAACTTCATCCATCTGGCCTACGTTCAGAAAATGGTTCAGTTGCTCATGCATATCGGCCCGGCTGGTGCGTAGCATGGATTCGCCGGAAAAGCGTTGGTGTTCAATCAGTTGCTTACGAAGCAACACCACTAAAAGCGTGGTCGGGTAATTCAGTGGCCGTTTCTCGATCAGCGTGGGCAGTTGTTCGCGAATGTCGTCGTCAACGTCCAGTTCAATTATTCGGGCGTAGCCTTCGGCTTCATCGAGTTCCAGATCGCCACCCCATTCGGCAAAATGCTTACGAATTCCATGCTGGTGTTTCAACAGCAATCGCCAAAGCCGTTCCCGTCCCGGATGCCCCTGTTGCTGGTGAATTGGGCCTTTGTAGAGCGCACCCAGTACCTGCGCCTTTTCGATCTGAGTAATGTCCATTGAGGTTTTAGGGGTTGACAGGATGGTTTTTCTGACAGGATTACAGGATGGACAGGATTTGTCTTCATTAAAAAAACAATCCTGTCCATCCTGTGAATCCTGTCAGAAAAAACTATCGAACAAAAATGATTTTTGGCAACAGAAGTGTGCGTAAACCCTCATCCGTACTGAAGGCGATTTCATCGTGGGTATCTTCACTAACCGTGGCTTTATCCTGCGCTTCGCTCTGCGTAGCTATAGTCAGGTAACCCACCAGTTCGGCCAGCCCTTTCTGGGGAGGAAACTCAGTCAACACGGTGGCCAGCGATACCTGCGAGCGGTGCCGGAGCAACTGACTGATGTTCGTTTCTAACTGTTCCAGCGAAATTTCGTCGTCCGTCAACAGCATGGACAGATCAGCATCCTGCTCGCCGGTCTCAGCCGTTTCCGAACGAATCGTAGTTAGAACCGTCGGGCGGAATAATTTACGATTCAGGAAAAAATCGAGTTGGGGTTTGCCGTCCATGTGCATCAGATCGCGGTCTTTTGGCGGTCGGGATTTTATGCTTACGGCCAGTTCCAGCACCGATTCTATTTTTTGCAATACGTGCTTATGCTCGCGGAAGAAATTCGTTTCGATGAATCGACGCAGACTTTTGATAATCCCATCATTCGCCCGATTAACCGTACCGCCCGCTTCCAGCAGATCGAATTTGAGCCGTTCGAGGTCATGTAACGCTGAAGTACTTTCCTGTAAAGCAGGCAGTTGAACAACTTCGCTTAACAACTCATCAAATTCATCCTGCCGGGTCTGACTCATCAGTAATTCCCAGAACGCCCGGAAACTTTTGCCCTGAGCGTGCTCCCAGATACGTTCATCAATGGTTGAAAAGAGTTTGTCCAATAGGTGCCCTTTCGAGAGCGAAGTCGTTAAAATTTCATCCCGTAACACTCGGTCAATCTCCCGGAAGTTTTGTTCTACCTGTCGGAAATCGGCCAGCAACCGACGGGCGGTTTCCTGTACTAACTGAAAATTCTCGCGGATACGGGTAGCGTCCCACACATCGAAGTCACCCCGTTCGATACGGTCTATTTCGGCTTCGCGCTCTCGGATTTCCCGCCGTAGTTGCTCAATCCGACTTATTTTGTCGCTCGAACTGCGATGAGCTAACTGTTCCAGCAAATCAAATAGCACCCGTAACCGCGATTCTGTACCGACGAATTCGTTTTGATCAAGTTCCTGAAGCCAGCGTAACAAAAGAGCCGCATCGGGTGTGAGTTCATAGAAGGGTTCGTCATGAACCAAATCATCGTAGAAGTGGCGCAACATGCCATCCTGCGTCCATTCGTCCAAATACTGACGGGCTGTCCTGGCGGTAGCATCCAACTGGTCGATAGCCAACAGAAAGTCGGTCAATTGATGAATCAGGTCAGGTTCAAGGTATCGAGCCTGACGACGTTGTTCAAACGCCTGTTGTAAAAATGCCACCATCCCAGCAAAACCGTCCGCTCTCTTGCGAAATGCTGCCAATACCGGATGCCGTTCATAGAGGGATTTGGCCCAATGATAATCGAAAGACGTAGGTTTTGAGGCCATTGGCGGAGCCATTTTGTTTGCCTGCCAAATTAATATATTACAGAACGTAATATATTTACGTCCAGCTATTTATCGTATAATAATCCCCATTATAATTAAGAAGCTAAAGAAGTAAGTCAAGCGCGGGCGGGGTAACTTCGACGTTATAAAGTTTTTATAAGTATTAGGTCTTTCGCTGATAGCTGTGCCACGGTTTTATTGACTGTCAATCGGAACCGTGGCACGGCTATTAGCGAAAGACCTAAGTATGAATCTCAGAACATTAGACTAAACGTACTGCCCGCGCCGGGGGTCGATTGGGCGGTGAGCTGGCCGTTGTGGAGTTGCATGATTTGGCGTGAAAGGTTTAATCCACTCCCGGAACCTGTTTTCCTGGTCGTATTGAAGGGAATGAAAACTGGTGCCAAAGTTAATTTTTAGCCTGTTGAAAGCAGATACTCAATTTCTTGTTTTAACGCTGGAAGGCTCTTGATAACGACACTCCAGACAATCGTATCGTCTACGGCATCATAAGCATGAATGACCCGATTCCGTAAATCGACAATACGGCGGGCATTAGAAATAGCAATAGCGCCGTCTATTTTCAGGATTCGATTTGTGGCTTCTCCTATGATTTCCTATTCACGCTCAACGGCCCGCCGAACGGTTATGTTAGCCTGATAGGCCACAAAATCACGTTTGCCATCCAGATGAATATCAATATTATGAATAGCACCGATTATATCATCCAGCCACTTACGAACTTCTTCATTCATAAATAGCTGTTTTGGTTTTATTGAGCCTGGCAATGAAATAAGGATTTTTTAATGACCGCTCCGTTACCAAATCGACCGGGTGTTTTAATATGGCCTCCAGCGCGTCGGCAATGGCAAAGTAATTCTCACCGTATTGGACAGGGTCGAGTGTATCGTCGAATGCAATCAATAAATCAACATCGCTCGCTTCGTTAAATTGATCTGTACAAACAGAGCCAAATGCGTAAGCCCGCTTCACCCCATTCTCCCGCAGAATTCGGGTAACCGCTGGTAATTCATTGGCTAATATTGGGTTCATCATGACAACTCTGGTTTTGTTGTAAGTATGACCAAATTTCCTCAAAACGTCAAACTAAATGTGCTGCCCGCGCCGGGAGTCGAGTGGGCGGTGAGTTGGCCGTTGTGGAGTTGCATAATCTGGCGCGACAGGCTTAAGCCAATGCCGGAACCCGTTTTTTTGGTCGTGTAGAACGGAATAAAAATCTGCTCCAGGGCCTCCGGTTCAATGCCTGGGCCGTTGTCAATCACGCGAATGATCACCTGCGGCCCTACGGATTCGGCTTCGAGCTGGATGGTTGGGCAATTAGTTTTCTCCACGCTCTCCACCGCGTTTTTAATGAGGTTCAACAACACCATTTCAATCTGGGCCGCGTCGGCCCGAACGGCTAAGTTTGGCGGTGAGACCGTAGCCCCAATCTGACACTGTGGCGCACTGGCCTGGAACAACTGAACCACATTTCGTACCAATGGCTCGACCGGTACATCGGCGAAAACCGGCTGCGGAATGGTCGTAAAATGCCGGTACGCATCCACGAACTGCATAACCCCCGCCCCACGCTGCTCAATGGTCATCAGGGCGTCGCGCAGATCATTGACCGATTCGGACACAAAAGCAGGGGTCACCTGAGCGTTTTCTCCAGTCCGTTCTGCCGAGACAAAGGGCACTAAATCCGTTTCGACAATGTCGCGCATAGTGCCCGCCAACGACACAATTGGGGTGATGGAATTCATGATTTCGTGCCGCAACACCTTCGTCAGATTCTGCCACGCGTCGAGTTCGCGCTGCTGCAACTCCGAACGGATGTTCTGCATCGACGTCACCGTAACCAACCGACCCCGCAGCCGAACCGCCGTGCAACGTACCGACAGTTCCCCATCGGCACCAGTCTGGTACGATACGGGCGTAGATGAGGTGGTCGACGCCCGGAGTTGGTCGGCCAGTTCGGGGTGCGTGGCGTTGAGATCGTTGAGCGTACGGAGCCGGTAAATACCGAGCAGCCGGAGAGCCGTTTGGTTGACCATTTCTACCTGCCCGGCCGCATCGAACGTTAGCAGGCCAACGCTCACATGCTGAACGATGGTGTTAACGTAATGGAGATTCGCTTCTTTCTCGGCCCGCGCCTGCCGAAACGCATCCAGCACTTCGTTGAACTGGTCGTTGAGTTCGTGAAACGACGGGCCGAGGTTGCTGTCGGCGCGAAAAGCAACGGCAAAATCGGAGTAGCGCACCGACTCCAGAAACCGCGTCAGTTTGCGGTTCAGGCTGGTAACGTACCGATATAGATTTACCGATAAGACTATATGAAGAACAAGCAACGGGAGGAGCAACAGGCCGTTAACTTCCCGAAGATAAAAATATGTGATTACACCGGTCAGGCCGACGATGCCGACGATACGCCAGCCTATGCCGATAGCGAACCGGTTCATGCTACGCGGCAATCCAACTGAATGGATACTCAAGCATAGGCACTTTGGTCCGTTCGGCAATGCGACGAAGCCGGGCAGGCAGGGCCATCAGGTAATCGCGGGCACGCTGACCGGCATCGTTAAGGTCTGGAATGGTGTCGATATTCCAGTCAACCAAAAGCGACTCAGCAATGTCGATGTAGTCGTAGGTGGTGTAAACGCCCAACCGCTGGGCAGCATCCGAAAAATGGCTGAATGTCTGACCAATTTTCACGCCGGTTTCGCGCAGAAAATGAGCAGGCATCACAATTTTCTTCCGCATCATGTCCTCAAACGCCAGCATCATCTCGGACGGATCGACGGCAAAAATCTGACTGACAAAATCTTTATAGGCTTTCGCGTGACGCATCTCGTCGGAGGCAATGACTCCGCAGATTTTCGACAACTGGTTGCAACCGGCCTGTTTGGCTAAGGTGGCCGTCCGGCGGTGCGATACGTTGGTGGCTAACTCCTGAAATGACGTGTAAATAAAGTTACGATAAGGGTCTTTGCCCGTTCCGATGTCGAAGCCGTCGGCAATCAGGTACTGCGTCGAGACTTCCATTGCCCGCATATTGACCCGCCCCGACAGATACAAAAACTTGTTCAGCAGGTCGCCGTGCCGGTTTTCTTCGGCGGTCCAGCCCCGAATCCAGCGCGACCAGCCCGTTGGATTTTCCTGCTCAACGCCTTCCATATCCATAAGCCAGGATTCGTAGGTGGGCAGGGCTTCTTCGGTGATGGTATCGCCAACCAGCACCGCTACATAATCGTAGGATAGTTCGCGGGTGCTTTCGCGCAGCAGTTTAACTTCGTCTAAAAATGATTCTTTTGTCGTATCGGGCAAAAAATCGGACGGTTGCCAATTGGTTTCGATAGGTTTGAGAAATTCATCCACAGAGCCGTCGATTTTTTCACCGACGAACCGCATAACATCCAAACGTGTACCAGATAAGCTCATATATACGTAACAAAGAAAGAGGCCAAATAATCTACTGTTGTGACAAAGTTCGGTTAAAAGAAGCGATGTTTTCGGTCTGTTTTCGTTTTTCTTCCCGACTATACGCGCCAGGTTGCTAATTTTGGGGTACTGACAGGATTACGCTGATAAAGCACTTAGGACAGGATGAACAGGATTTTACTCCTTCCAAATCCTGTTCATCCTGTCAAATAAAAAACTTGTCGAATGCCCCCGACGGCTTGATTGATGGTATGAAAAAAGTTCTGGATTACGTATTGAGCAGTGTTTACCTGCTTTATTTTGGAATAGTGCTTTGCGTTTTTCACGTAGCGCAGGCCGTAGCCTTTAATCTGTTTGGCCGACCGGCTCATAAAAAAACGGTTGATTGGATGAATGCCAGCCTTGCCTACGGCTGGTACCTGACCGGGAGCCGGATTAGTTTCCGGCAGCGAACCGACCTGCCCACCGACCGGCCCATTATTTTCGTCGCCAATCACCAGAGCATGTTCGACATTTCGCCGATTATCTGGTTTCTGCGTCGGCACACGCCCACCTTTGTCTCCAAACTCGAACTGGCGCATGGCCTGCCGGGTGTTTCCTATAATCTGCGAAAAAGCGGGGCCGCGCTCATCGACCGCAAAGACCCCAAACAGGCTATCGTCGAGATTGCCCGCTTAGGCAAACTTATTCAGCAACAGAATCTATCGGCGGTGATATTTCCGGAAGGAACACGCTCGGCTTCGGGGCAGATGCGTCCGTTTGTGACGGGCGGAGTGGCTACGTTGCTCAAACGTGCTCCGTCGGCTCTCGTCGTGCCTATTGCCATTCGGGGAACGGGTCACTTTAATCCGCAGGGTCTGTTCCCATTAACTTCCTTTTCACGAATGTCGTGGACGGCACTACCCGGTATTGAACCCACCGGCCGAACGCCCGACGACGTAGTGCGGCTGGCGCAGGAAGCTATTGCGGAGGAGTTAGGACAAATTATATAAGGCGACAAAAAATGGACGAGCTAATTTGTAACTATTGAGGAATGTCACATATATTTACAAAAATTCTTTTGCCTGCATGACACCTGATAAACGCCTTGATCAAGTTGAGCCTGTATTAGCCGATGTGACCCAAAAAACAGACCGGCTAATCGAATCGAATGGACAAATTCTGGAAATAGCTCTTCGTGCTGATGCTAACGCTGAACTTGCAGCGAGAGGAGTCGCCGATCTGACCATTGAAATGCGTCAACGCTTTAAGCAAGTCGATGAGCAATTTGACCAAGTAGGTCATCGATTTAATCAAGTCGATCAACGGTTTGAGCAAGTCGATGAGCAATTTGAGCAAGTGGGTCATCGGTTTGACCAAGTAGGCCAGCAATTTAAGAAGGTTGATGAGCGATTTGACCAAGTCGATCAACGGTTTGAGCAAGTGGGTCAGCGATTTGAGAAGGTTGATGAGCGATTTGACCAGCAGGAAGCCCAGATAGACCAACGGTTTGAGCAACAGCAAGACCAGATAGACAGTTTGAAACAGGAAATGCAAAAAGGATTTCAACAAGTTGAACAGACTCAGCAACAAATCCTGACGCTGCTACTGGACCGGCTGAAATAGATAGGTTTACAAGCCAAACTTCTCCAGTCGGCGGTAGAGAGCCTGACGCGATACACCCAGTTCCCGCGCCACATCGGTAATGCTGCCCCGGTATTTTTGCATCGCCTGCTGAATCAATTGCCGCTCCATATCTTCCAGTTGCAGCGTTTCGTTTACGAGCGAAGTCGTTCCCGAATCTTTCCTGAACACAAAATTGCCGGGTTCCAGCATAGTGGTTCCTACTCCTAATCCGGGACCATCCAGTCCGGACTGGGCCAGAATGACGGCCCGCTCAACAGCGTGCTGCAACTCCCGAACATTGCCCGGCCAGCGGTACTGTTTCATCTCGGCCAGTAACGCCGGACTCAACCCCGATACGGGCCGATTGTACTGCTTTGCATATTTTTTCAGAAAATGCTCGGCCAGCAGACCAATATCGGTCGGGCGTTCGCGCAGGGGCGGCAAATGAAGTTCGATGGTGTTGATTCGATACAGCAAATCCTGCCGAAAGCCTCGTTCGGCGACGCGCTCACTAAGGTCGGCGTTGGTGGCGCAGATGAGCCGCACATCAACCGCGCGGGCTTTGTTCGAGCCGACCCGCGTTACGTGTCGCTGCTGGAGCACGGTCAGGAGTTTGGCTTGCTGAGAAGGTGTCAGGTTGCCAATTTCATCTAAGAAAATAGTGCCTCCATTGGCTTCCTCAAACCGCCCGGCGCGGTCGTCGCGGGCATCGGTAAACGCGCCTTTGACGTGACCAAACAGTTCGCTCTCAAACAAACTTTCGGTGAGCGCACCCACATCGACGCTCACGAAGGGCTTATCGCGCCGGAGCGAATGCTCGTGAATGGCCCGTGCGATCAGATCTTTGCCGGTTCCGTTTTCGCCCAGAATCAGGACATTGGCATCCGTTGGGGCCACCCGCTCCACCGTGTCAAGTACCGGGCGCATGGCACTGCCAATAATGGACGATGAACCGCCAGAACCAGTTTTCTTCGTCTTTCCTTTTTGGGCTTCTTCCTTCTCATCTTCCTCCGAGACTCGTCCGTTTACCGCGCCACGGATGGTATCCAGAAACTTATCGTTCTGCCAGGGTTTCAGCACGAAGTCAACGGCTCCGGCTTTGATTGCCCGCACGGCCATTTCTACATCACCATAGGCCGTAAACAGGACGACGCGTGCTTTGGGGTCGATGTCCAGAATGCGGTCGAGCCAGGCAAATCCTTCGCGGCCGCTGCTCACGTCGCGCTGAAAATTCATATCGAGCACAATGGCATCGTAGCGGTTATTGTTGAGCAGAAAAGGCAGTTTTTCGGGATTCTTTTCAATATCTACCGACCCAACATGCCGTTTGAGTAACAGCCGGGCCGCCAGCAATACGTCGGGATCATCATCGACGAGTAAGAGTTTCGCATCTTGCATAGACCAAAGAGAGAAAGCTACAGGAATTGTTGCACACAGGCACTGATTCAACCACAAATTACGGTTTTCTTCCTTACTTTGATTGTCAAATTATCATGAATGGTCAGCTATCGCTATAAGTGGTTGGAAATCACTAACCACCGCGCCGGACAATTTCTGCCCATTCATGACTACTGTTTACTGCCCACCCACCGCATGACTGCCAAATACCCCCCTTTTGATAATCGCTGGTTTTACGCGCTCGTAACTGTTGGCGTATTACTGAATGCTACCGGCCTGTTCCCGCCGATTATGGAACCCGATAGTGCGCTGTATGCCTGCATTGCCAAACAGATAGCCCAATCCGGCGACTTTGTGAACCTCTACGCAACTGGTGCCGACTGGCTCGATAAGCCCCATTTCCCTTTCTGGGTGGTTGCCGTGAGTTACCGGATTTTTGGCGTCAATACGTTTGCCTATAAATTTCCGGCCCTGCTATTTTTCCTCGGCAGCGTCGTCTACACGTATCGGTTTTCTCGGCTGATGTACCCTAAAATAGTAGCTCAAATCGCTACTTTGGTGCTTCTGACCGCTTTTCACGGCGTTTTATCGAATAGCGATGTTCGAGCGGAGCCGTTTTTGATACCGCTCATTATTGGGGCCGTTTATCATTTTTACCGGGTGTTTCTGGGTGGTCGTTTTTATCATTTATTGTTGGGTGCGCTACTGACCGGCTGTGCGCTGATGACGAAAGGCGTTTTTGTACTTATCCCGATTGGGGCCGGTTTAGGACTGCACTGGCTGCTGACGGGTCACTGGCGCGAACTGCTCAAAATCCGCTGGTACGTTGCCGTCGCGCTGTCGGTTGCGTTTACGCTGCCCGAAATGTATTGCCTGTATCAGCAATTCGATTTGCATCCCGAAAAAATTATTTTTGGTCGGACAGGCGTATCAGGAATCCGGTTTTTTTTCTGGGACAGTCAGTTCGGGCGGTTCTTCAATACCGGACCCATCAAAGGCGAAGGCGATAAGTTTTTCTTTGTTCACACGCTGCTCTGGGCGTTTTTACCCTGGTCGCTCCCGCTGTATGCCGGTGTTGGCAAGGCGTTGACTGGCCTGATCAAACGACAGAATGCGGCCGGTTCGCTGGTAATGCCCGAATATGTATCGCTCGGCTCCGGTCTGGCAACGTTCCTCCTGTTCTCGCTGTCGGGGTTTCAACTGCCCCACTATATGAATATCGTTTTCCCTTTTTTTGCTATTCTGACGGCGCAGTTTCTGGCCACTCTACAGCCGGTTAACGTCCGTCTGTGGACCATTGGGCAAACGGTTATCGGTCTGTTACTGGCGGTTTTATTGGTGTCACTGATGCTGCTCGTCCAGCCTGCCCATATGAGTTTGGCATTGGGCGGTGTCCTGTTTGTTCTGCTGGCAACGTTCTTCTTTTTCCGACAGAACGACCTGTTATCGCTGTCGGGCCGGATGGTGGGAACAATGCTGATTCTGGCCGGGCTGCTGAATCTGTTTCTCTATCCAACATTTCTACAGTATCAGGCCGGGATGGCAACGGCTCAATACGCTAACGCACAACCGAAACTGACTCAGCACTCGACCCTGCTCTACGAACCCGGAACGGGTGTGGGGGGCGGTAGTTTCTGGACCTATGAATTTTACGCCAACGCGCCAACGCACTACGTTCGCACAGATTCGGCCCTGCGCGTTCAGCTAAAAACGGGACCGAAACAAATCTTTGCAACTGCCCTCGATGCCGACTCACTCGCTCAGCGTGGTTTCATCGTTCATACGGTAGCTGTGTTCCCTTATTACCATGTGAGCCAGTTAACCTACGATTTCCTCAATCCGGCCACCCGATCCAAAACGCTTTTACCGTATGTATTGGCGGAAGTAGGAATAAAGAGTGAAAGCGCGAACAGACTCTCTAACATGAACCTATTTTAAAAGCGGACATATTTCGTCCGAAAGCGGACATATCAATGGATCTATTCTAAGTTAATTTACTGACTATCAGTATTTATAGGCATCTGGCATGACTATTGGCAAACAGTCTATCAGCGAATGAGTTCAGAGCCGGTTTACGCTCTTTCACACGTTCACTCATTCGCTCTTTAAAAATGGATCGCGTCTTACCTAAACGTTTCTGGACTACCCAACGCATCGCTATTTTTGGTGGGGGTACGTTGTTGATAAGCTTGCTGGCTTACACATTCTTCTTTGCCGACCGCCGGTCGAAACTGAATGTCGAGAAGGACAAAATAACTGTATCGGCGGTTGCAACGGGTCCTTTTGAAGATTTCATTGCCGTTACGGGCGTTGTACAACCGCTGAAAACCATCCGGCTCGATGCCATCGAAGGCGGTTACGTAACCCAAAAACTTGTTGAAGGCGGTAACACCGTAAAACAGGGCGAGGTGTTGCTGAAGCTTGAAAACCAAAGCCTTAAACTGAGTTTTCTACAATCGGAAACGGAAGCGAATCGGCTCGTTAACGACTTGCAGAATACACGCCAACGGATACAGATCGAACGATTTACGCTACGCAAAACCCTGGCTGATGTAGATGCCCAGATTTCTCAGGCGAAAGACACCTACGACCGTCAGGAAAAGTTGTACAAAGATAAAGTGGTGTCGGAAGAAGATTACCTGAAAGCGAAACGTGCCTACGAACGATTGACCAGCCAGCGTACCATCGAAATCGAAACGCAGAAGTATCAGGAGGAAAACGCAAAATTTCAGATCAAACAACTTGAGGGCACCCTGCAACGTACGCAACGAAATGTTGCTCTTTGGCAGCAAACGCTTGATAATCTGGTTGTTAAAGCTCCCGTATCGGGGCAGTTGTCAAGTATCGACGTAGAGGTTGGCTCGAACATCAACCGGGGACAGAACATCGGCCAGATTGACGATCTGAACGGCTTCAAAATGCGCGTTGGGGTTGACGAACATTATATCAGCCGCGTATTTTCGGGATTGAAAGGCTCGTTTGAGTTCAACGGGAAAATGCACGAGCTGGAAATCAAACGCGTCTATCCCGAAGTGAAAAGCGGTCGATTTGAAGTTGATATGGTATTCCCAAACGGCGCACCCGAAGGCATCAAACGCGGACAATCGTCGCCTATTCAATTGGAGTTGGGCAAAGCGGCCAAAGCGACGCTGCTGCCCGTTGGCGGCTTCTTCTCCGACACGGGCGGCAACTGGGTCTATGTTGTGGATAAGTCGGGCAAGCGGGCCATGAAGCGACCCATCACACTGGGCCGTAAAAACCCCGAATTTTATGAAGTACTGACCGGACTGGAACCCGGCGAACAGGTGATAACGAGCAGTTACGAAAACTTTGGCGATAACGAAGTCCTTGAATTCTAAAATAATTGACAGGATTATAGGATTGACAGGTTTTTTACTCAGCCACAATCCTGTAATCCTGTCAAAAACCAAAAACGATGATCCAGACAATTAACCTTCAGAAACTCTTCTCGACCGAAGAAGTAGAAACTACCGCTCTCAATGGCATCAACATGGATGTAAAAGACGGTGAATTTGTCGCCATTATGGGGCCATCGGGCTGTGGCAAATCCACTCTGCTCAACATCCTCGGCCTGCTCGATAACCCCAGCGAAGGCGATTACAACTTCTACGGTACGGAAGTTGCCAAGATGAGCGAACGGCAGCGGGCGCAACTCCGAAAAGGCTCCATCGGCTTCGTGTTTCAGAGTTTCAACCTCATCGACGAACTGACAGTGTATGAAAACGTTGAACTGCCGTTACTTTATCTGAAAACCCCCGCCGAGGAGCGTAAAACCCGCGTAGAAGAAGCCCTGAATCGCATGGCAATCATGCACCGGCGCAATCACTTTCCGCAGCAACTGTCGGGCGGTCAGCAGCAGCGTACGGCCATTGCGCGAGCCGTTGTGGCAAAACCCAAGCTGATTCTGGCTGATGAACCAACGGGAAACCTCGACTCGAAAAATGGCGAGGAGGTGATGAAACTGCTCGGCGAGTTGAACAACGAAGGCACCACGATTATCATGGTGACGCACTCACCCTACGACGCTGGCTTTGCTCACCGGATTGTAAACCTGTTCGACGGCAAGGTAGTAACAGAGAATTTTCACGTCTGATTAGGCGACAAACGGACCGAGGTCAACATTGAGCACTTCTGAGAACGATGATTCGATGGCGGAGTTGCCATCGCCTTTTCGGTAACGTAGCCATTGTTTGGTTTTGTAATTGTAAACAAAGCCTTCCAGAATGCCATACTCATTTTCCTCGATGAGCCATAGTATCTTTTTTAAGTCATTTTTCTGGCCGTTTGTCTGACAAACTTCAATGATTATTCTGGTTTGTTCTGCGGTATAATCATATAAAATAATATCTGGAGTTGGGCTATTGTAGCCTTCGGTAAGCATCATCTCTGGAAGTAGCTCAAGCGTAATAACCCCGGAGCGATATAAAGGATAAAGACCAGCCGTCAACTTAGCAATAGTACTCTGGTGATAGCGGGGCGCATTAACGCCCATGTCATCGTCCAGAACGATAAATTTTTGAGGAGTTGGGACCGAATAGCTCATCGCTTACTGAGTTTAAATCGTGATAGTCAAAGATAACAAAACAATAGTGTCATGTTCCGCAACTACCTCAAAATCGCCGTTCGGAGTCTGCTGAAGCACAAACTATACGCCAGTATCAACGTGTTTGGGCTGGCTCTCGGCATGGCGTGCAGCCTGCTGATTGGCCTTTGGGTGAAGGACGAACTGAGCTACGACCGCTTCCTGCCCGATGCGGAACGTATTCAGTATGTGCGGGTTAATTTTCCGTATAACGGTGAAATTGTAACAAATTCCGTTACGCCCGGCCCGTTGCAGGAAGCCATTGCGAAAGACGTACCAGAGGTGGTTGCCGTGACCAAAATTAACTACGGCCCCGAGTATTTGATTAAGGTCGGCGAAAAATCCGCGAAAGAGAAAGGGCATTATGCTACGGATGACTTTTTCGGTGTGTTCGATCTGCCCGTCCTTTACGGCAATCCGAAAGCCGCACTGTCTCAAACGAACCAGATTGTTATTACCCGAAAAGTAGCCGAGAAGTACTTTCCGAATGGACTGGCAATTGGCAAAACGCTGCAACTCGATAACGATAAATTCTACGTCGTTGGAGCCGTTATTGAAGACCTTCCCCACAACTCCACGCTCCAGTTCGATTGGCTGGTTAACTGGAAAGTACAGGAGCAGGACTGGATGAAAACATGGGGCAATAATTCGTTCAGTACATATGTACGTTTGAAACCCAATACAACCGTAGCGCAGGCCGAGACTGCGATGAACGATATTTACCCGCGTTTTGCCGGCAAAAACTTCTCGACAGGCCAGCCCACCCTCCAACCCATCACCGATCTGCATTTGTATTCGGATTATAAAAATGGGAAAAGCATTGGCGGGCGAATCGAGTACGTCCGTATTTTTTCCATCGTCGCCCTGTTTATTCTGCTCATTGCCTGTATCAATTTCATGAACTTAGCCACCGCCCAGTCGGCCATGCGGGCGAAGGAAGTGGGTGTTCGGAAAGTCGTCGGTGCATTACGTTCATCACTGATTGGGCAGTTTCTGAGCGAGTCGATACTGACGAGTTTGCTGGCGGTGATGCTGGCATTAAGTATGGTCTGGTCCGTGTTGCCAACGTTCAACACGCTGTTTGACAAGCAGCTAACGCTTAATCTGACCGAACCAAGTTTATGGCTCATCATTCTGGTGTTAGTACTGGTTACAGGCCTTCTGTCAGGCAGTTATCCGGCTCTGTTTTTATCGGGCCTGCAGCCGATTAAAATTCTCAAGGGGCGATTGCAGTTCGGGGCTGGTCCGGCACTCTTCCGCCGAACACTGGTTGTGTTTCAGTTCTCATTGTCCATTTTTCTGATTGTCGGCATGTTGGCCGTTGGCCGTCAGATGAATTACCTGCGGACCAAAAACTTAGGTTTGGATCGGGAGAACGTCATTTATATGCCCATCGAAGGAGACATTGCCAAACCCAAACGGTTCGATGCCTTCCAGCAGGAACTAATGCGTAAGCCATCCATTGCGTCGGTAACTACAGCCGGATCGTTACCCGTGAATATTCAGAGTACGTCCGGCGATCTGACATGGCCGGGTAAAGATCCCAATCAGGGAACCAGCGTATCCTGTATGTTCGTTGGGAGCGATTTCATCCGAACCATGAACATCAAACTGCTCGATGGCCGCGATTTTCGGACCGATAGCCCCGCCGACTCGTCCAGTTACATCATTAACGAGGCTACCGCCAAACTCATGGGCCAATCCAGGCCCGGCGTGGATTCGCCTGTGGGTAAAGAAGTTACATTTTGGAAGGGTAAGGGCCGGGTTATCGGACTGATGAAAGATTTTCATTTGCAATCACTTCATCAGGCAATCACTCCGCTGATTCTCTGCTTCAATTACCAGAATACGAGTTATCTGCTGATGAAAACCCGCGCCGGTCAAACGCAGCAGGCTATTGCCGATCTGGAAAAAATGCTGAAATCGTTCAATCCAGGCTATCCGTTCGACTATCATTTTCTGGACGAAGATTATGAAAAACTGTACCGCTCTGAGCAGCAGGTTAACGCATTAGTCAACTATTTTGGGGGATTGGCCATCCTGATTTCGTGCTTAGGCCTGTTCGCCCTGGCGACGTTCACGGCTGAGCAACGCACCAAAGAAATTGGCGTTCGGAAGGTGCTGGGCGCGTCGGTAGCCAATATTGTAACCCTGTTATCGACCGATTTTCTGCGGCTGGTTCTGATTGCTTTAGGGTTGGCATCGCCACTGGCGTGGTGGGCGGTCAATAAATGGCTTGGTACGTTCGCCTATCAGGCAGAACTGACGTGGTGGATTTTCGGGCTGGCGGGTTTACTGGCCGTAACGATTGCGTTTCTGACCGTAAGTTATCAGAGCCTGAAAGCCGCAACGATGAATCCGGTAACGAGTTTACGAAGCGAGTAATGGAGAGCCGAAGCTCCAGTTTCGGCTATGAAATCAAGGATACGCCCGAAGCTGGAGCTTCGGCTCTACACTCATGTTCCGCAATTACCTCAAAGTCGCGCTGCGTACGCTCTGGAAACACCGGACTCACTCGCTCATTAACGTGCTGGGACTGGCCGTAGCGTTCGGGTCGGCAACACTGCTGTTTCTGACCGCTTATTTTGAATGGAGTTTCGACCGCTTCCATACCGATGCCGACCGCGTGTTTCGCACCTACTTACTAATCCATTCGACGGAGGGCGACGAGCGGTCGTCTGTTATGCCGTACCCGCTCACACCCGCTCTGAAACAGGAATTTCAGGAAGTTGAAGCCGTCACACGCCACCAAGAAGGCAACGGGCTGGTTCAGTATGCCGATAAGCAGCTTGACAAGGAAATTGACGGCGTCGACGCTGACTTTCTGACCGTCTTTTCGTTTCCGCTGCGTCAGGGAAACCCGGCCACTGCCCTTTCGGGGCTGAACAACATTGTACTGAGCGAAACCACGGCGAAAGCCATCTTCGACAAGGCCAACCCGATGGGTAAACTCCTGCGTGTGAATGGGTCGGCGGGACAGAAAAACTTCATTGTTACGGGCGTCATCGGCGATGCACCGGACCAGTCAACGCTCCAGTTCGACGCCCTGATTCGCATCGAGAACCAACCGGAATATCAGGCTGACCGGACCAAATGGGGTTCCCGCAACCATGAGGTGTATCTGAAATTGCGCCCCGGCGCATCGGCGGCAACAATGGAGAGTCGTCTGGTTGCTTTCACGAAAAAATACCACCAGAAAGACATTGAGGAATTGATTCAAAGCGGGGCGAAACCCGATGAGCGGGGCGAGGTAATCAGCCAGCGTTTACAACCCCTGACGGATGTGCATTTCGACACAATGATGCAGGGGAAAGGCGCAAACCGGCTCTATATATATGTGTTGCTGGCCGTTGGGCTGTTCATTCTGCTGGTAGCGGGCATCAATTTCGTGAACCTCACACTGGCGCGTTCGCTCTCGCGGGCGCGGGAAGTGGGCGTTCGGAAGTCATTGGGGGCGCAGCGGGGTCAGTTATTTACCCAGCTTTGGGGCGAAGCCGTGGTACTTTGCGGACTGGGGCTGGCCCTGGGCGTACTGGTGGCCTATGCCCTGCGTCCGGCCTATAACCAACTCATTAATACGCACTTATCACTTTCCTTACTGGTCCATCCGCTCACGCTCACCGGCATTGCCGTTGGTTTTCTGGTTATTACACTGCTGGCGGGTGGCTATCCAGCCTGGTTTATGGCCCGCTACCGGGCGGTCGATGTGCTGAAGGGCAGCCTGAAAGGAGGTCGGCCCGGTTTACTGCGCAATGCATTGATTACAACGCAGTTTGCCATCGCCTGCGGGTTGATTGTCAGCACGTTTGTGGTGTTGAACCAACTCCGCTACCTGCGCGAAAAGCCGCTTGGTTTTCAGGAAGAACAGGTCATCAGTTTGCCTATCGGCGAGGGAATTGATGGCATTGCCGCCCTTCGGCAGATACGCAACCGATTGGCAAATAACCCGAATGTGGTGAGCGTTTCGGGCACACGGGTAAACATTGGCAACGGCCTCGACGGAGGTAATTCGCGCAGCATGAGCGGCTTTCTTTACAACGGCCAAAACGTTACGACAGACTGGCTTCGGGTCGATTATGATTATTTGAAAACATTGGGAATCAAGCTATTGGCCGGTCGTGATTTTAGCCCCGCTTTCCCATCCGACTCAGCAACATCCGTTATTGTAAGCGAAAGCATGGCAAAGCAGATGGGTCTGAAAAAAGTAATTGGCACAACGTTTACAACGGGCGATGCGCCTGAAGATGACAAGACCCTGTATCAGATTATCGGCCTGATTCCCGATTTTCATCTCTATGCCCTGCGTAATAAAGTTGAGCCGATTACGCTGCACATCTCACCCGGAACCGAAATCAGGTATCTCTTTATTCGCACAACGCCACAAGGCATGACTGCCACCATGCAGTCGCTGCAAACGTTGTGGAAAGAAATTGCGCCCAAATCCACATTTCAGGCCAGTTTTCTAAACGACAACACCGACCGCTGGTATCGGCGCGAAGAACGGCTATCGAAACTCTTCAGCATTGCCGCCGGTATTGCCATCGGGTTGTCGTGCTTAGGCTTATTCGCGGTGGCGTTGCTGTCGATTGAGCAGCGCACCAAAGAGATCGGGGTCCGTAAAGTGCTGGGGGCCAGCGTGGTCAGCATCGTCGCGCTACTCTCCAAAGACTTTTTAAAACTGGTACTGATCGCAATTATCATTGCCTCGCCCCTCGCCTGGTACGCCATGAACGAGTGGCTCAATGAGTTCGCTTACAAGATCGACATCGAGTGGTGGATGTTTGTGGGAGCGGGCTTGCTGGCCGTAGGCATTGCCTTGCTAACAGTCAGTTACCAAAGCATCAAAGCGGCCCTGATGAATCCGGTCAAATCCTTACGCAGCGAATAATGGAGAGCCGAAGCTCCAGCTTCGGCTATGAAAGCAAGGATACGCCCGAAGCTGGAGCTTCGGCTCTGCATGTATGTTCACGAACTATCTCAAAATCGCCTGGCGAAACCTCGTCAAGAATCGGGCTTACGCCTTCATCAACATATCGGGGCTGGCACTGGGCATGGGCTGTGCGTTGCTGATTTTCGCGCTCGTTCGCTACCACTACCAAATTGACCGTCATCACCGTAACTACGGCCGGATTTATCAATTTACGTCCCGGTTTACGTCGCCCAACGGGGAGTTTAGCACACGGGGCGTCCCGTATCCGTTCGGCCAGTCGGTTCGCAACGATCACCCCGAAATTGAACGGGTAGCGATGCTGGAAGAGTGGTATACACCGCTGGTGGCCGTGCCTGTCGCGAACGGAGCCGATAAGAAAATCAAGGACAAAGGCTATAAGGGAGCGTTTGTCGAACCGGCTTATTTCCGCATCTTCGACTACACCTGGCTGGCCGGTAGCCCCGACGGCCTCCGGCAACCCGGCACGGTAGTATTGAGCGCGGAGATGGCTCGCAAATGCTTTGGTGCGACGACCAACGTAATAGGTCGAACTATCCGGCTCGATGCCCGCATTCCAGCCCGCGTGGTGGGTGTGTTCGCTGATTATCAGGACAATACCGACTTGAATTACCAGATCATGGCCTCGTGGGGGTCGCTTAAAGATCAGCTCGGCACCCGACCTGAAGGCGAGCGGTTTGACAACACCAATGGCAGCACCCACTGTTTCGCGCTGTTTAACGACCGCTTCACCGCCGTAGACTGGAATCGACAACTGCTGTCGTTCGTCAAGAAATACAACCCGGAAAAAATAAAAGAGACATCTTACCCCGTCTTGCCCTTCAGCACCATGCACCTATCGCCCGATTACGGGGGAGTGAGCCGGGGACTGTTGCTGGCTTTGGTGTTAATTGGACTGCTGCTGATTGGTACGGCGAGTATCAACTTTGTGAACCTCGCCACGGCGCAGGCCTTCAACCGGGCGCGGGAGGTAGGCGTTCGGAAAGTACTGGGCAGCACCCAAACGCAACTCTTCTGGCAATTTATGGGCGAAACGACGCTCATCGTCCTAACGGCAACGGCGTTGGCGGCTGGCGTATTTCAGTACGGTCAGACGCTGGCCCACGAGTATTTGCATGGAGCGTTTCGGTTTACATTTTATTTTTCACCGTCGGTGCTGGGGTGGCTGGCCCTGCTGGTAGCGGGCGTCATTCTGCTGGCGGGCCTGTATCCGGCACTGGTACTGGCAGGCTTCCGTCCCGTAGTAGCACTGGCGGGGCGAATCACCACGCGGCAGGCGGGTGGTATCTCCATTAGGCGGGGACTGGTGGTGACGCAGTTCGCCATTTCGCAGATGCTCATCATCGGGCTGCTCGTTGTAGCCAATCAGCTCAACTACGTTCGGGAGAAGGACCTGGGCTTCCGCAAAGATGCGATCCTGACCGTGAGTTTGCCAGGCATTCCTGCCCAGGACCTGAGCAAAATGAGCACCTTTCGCAACTTGGTAACGGCCCTGCCCGACGTAAGCCGGTTCAGCTACTCCATGGGTGGCCCTCCGCAGTCGGGTTGGAACAGTATGACGGAGGTTCGATTCGACACCCGCCCCGAAAAAGAGCCATACGCTCCACAGCAGGCGTGGATCGATGCTGATTACGTCGGGTTGTATGGTTTAAAATTAGTAGCCGGGCGTAATCTGCAACGGTCCGATACGGCCCGCGAAACGCTTATCAACGAGACATTCGTGAAGCGGCTGGGCTTTAGCCGACCGGCGGACGTAGTGGGTAAACTTATTCATAAGGGAGGCTTTGCACCGCTGCAAATCGTCGGCGTTCTAAAAGACTACAATCAATCGGACCTCAAAGAAACCATTGGGCCGCTGTTTCTCACCACGTTCGCCAGTGGCTTCTATTCGGCTAATATTCAACTGAGTTCCGCCAATTACAGCCGGGCGTTGAGTCAGGTAGAAAAGGTGTACAACCAGGTTTACGCCGACAGTTTTTTCGAGTCAGCGTTTGTGGATGAGCAGATCCAGAATGCCTATCAACAGGAGCAGATGATGGGCAGGCTCATCAACTTTTTTGCCGGGGTTGCCTTGCTTATCGGCTGCATGGGCTTATACGGACTGGTCCTGTTTATGGTTGTTCAACGTACGAAGGAGGTTGGTGTGCGCAAAGTATTAGGGGCCAGTGTGGGCAGCATTCTGTGGCTGTTCAGCCGGGAGTTCGTACGGCTGATCGCGATTGCTTTCGTACTGGCTGCACCCGTGGCGTGGTGGGTGATGAACGGCTGGCTACAGGATTTCCAGTATAAAATTACGCTCAGTCCCGGCATTTTTCTGGCAGCCTTACTGGCAACGGTAATCGTTGCGCTGTTGACAGTGAGTTTCCAGAGTGTGAAAGCCGCCCTGATGAATCCGGTCAAATCCTTACGCAGCGAATAATGGAGCGCCGAAGCTCCAGCTTCGGCTATGAAAGCAAGGATACGCCCGAAGCTGGAGCTTCGGCCCTACAGTTATGCTACGGAACTATCTCAAAATCGCCTGGCGGAACCTTCGTAAACAACGTGGGTTGTCGTTCATTAACATCTTCGGACTGGCCGTCGGGCTGGCCTGCTGTGTGCTCATAACGCTCTACGTTTTGGACGAGCTGAGCTATGATCGGTACAACGCCAAAGCGGACCGCATTTTCCGGGTTCATACCGACGTTAAGTTCGGCGGCAATGACATGCAGATGGCCGTATCGCCCGATCCGATTGGGCCGACGCTAAAAAAAGATTACCCGCAGGTGGAACAGTTTGTGCGGCTGCATCAGCGCGGCACGTGGCTCGTTAAACGCGTCGGCTCGACTAACAATCTGCGCGAGGAAAATATTACGTTTGCCGATTCGACGCTGTTTGATGTCTTCACCTTACCGTTCCTGACCGGCGACCCAAAACGGGCACTGACCTCACCCAATACAGTCGTTATCAGCGAATCGGCGGCTAAGCGGCACTTTGGCAACAAGGACCCCATGGGTCAGACATTAGTATTCAACAACGCCGACGCATTTAAAGTGACGGGGGTAATGCGCGATATGCCCACGAATACTCACTTCCAGAGCGATTTCTTCCTGACGATGCTCAACGACGGTTACCAATGGGGACAGTGGCTGAGCAACAACCACCACACCTACATTGTCCTGCGGGAAGGTACAGATTACCGGCAGTTTGAGAAAAATTTCGACGCCGTCATTGAAAAATACGTTGGACCACAGGCGTTGCAATTCATTGGCACCTCCATGACGCAGTTTCGGCAGGCGGGCAACCGGTTTCGTTTCTCGCTAATGCCGCTCAACGATATTCACCTGCGCTCAAAACAAACGATCGAGCTCGCGCCCAACGGCGACATGCAGTACGTGTATATTTTCTCGGCGGTAGCCTTGTTTATTCTGCTTATTGCGGGCATCAACTTCATGAATTTAGCCACGGCCCGATCTATGAAACGGGCCAAAGAAGTGGGGGTCCGTAAAGTGCTGGGATCGGAGCGGCCGCAACTCATGGGGCAGTTCATGACCGAATCCGTGCTGATGACGGTACTGGCAATGGTGTTGGCCCTGCTGATGGTCGCCGTTTCAATGCCGTTTTTCAATACGCTGGCCGCCAAGGAGCTACGCCTACAGAACCTGTTATCCCCGTATTTACTACCCATTCTCGGCCTGCTTCCAATCGTGGTCGGTCTGCTGGCCGGCGTTTACCCCGCCTTTTTTCTCTCGTCGTTCAAGCCTATCAGCGTCCTGAAAGGCCCAATCAATGTCAGTTTTAAAGGTTCTGGGCTACGGAGTGGATTAGTTGTCTTTCAGTTTATGATGTCGATGGTGCTCATCGTCGGTACCATCATCGTATATCGGCAAATCACCTACATCCAGAACAAGAATTTGGGTTTCAAGCGCGACCAGGTTCTGACCGTCAACGACGTTTACGCCATTGGCAAACAGGCGGAGACGTTCAAACAGGAAGTGCTCCGGTTGCCCGGCGTGGTCAGCGGCTCCATCTCCGGTTACCTGCCAACGCCCTCCAACCGAAGTGACAATTCATTCTTTCCGGCGGGGGAAATCGATCAGAAAAAAGCGGTGAACATGCAAGCCTGGGGCGTCGACCATGACTACGTGAAAACGTTGGGCATGCAACTGGTTCAAGGCCGGGATTTCTCACGGGATTTCGGCTCCGACTCATCCGGCATTATCCTGAACGAAACGGCCGCCAAGCTCTTCGGCAGTACGCATATCATCGGGAAACGCGTGTTGCAGTTTACGGATTCACAGCTAAAAACCAGTAAGACATATACTGTTATCGGCGTTGTCAAAAACTTTCACTTTGAATCGCTCCGGCGCAATATCGGTGCCCTGGCGATGGTGCTTGATGCGAACTCAGGAGCCGCGTCGTTCCGGCTAAGCAGTGCAAACTTACCAGCTTTAGTGAGCCAGATTGAGAACAAATGGAAGCAGGTTGCGCCTGGTCAGCCCTTCAGTTACGCCTTTCTGGAAGACAGTTTTGATGCTATGTACTGGGCCGAGCAGCGTATCGGCACCATCGCCCTAACATTTGCGGTGCTGGCGATTCTGATTGCCTGCTTAGGGTTGTTCGGTCTGGCTACGTTCATGGCCGAGCAGCGGACCAAAGAGATTGGCATCCGCAAGGTACTGGGGGCATCGGTCTTTAGTCTCGTCGGACTCCTTTCCAAAGATTTTCTGAAGTTGGTCCTCATCGCTATTCTGATTGCCTCACCTATTGCGTGGTATGCCATGAACGAGTGGCTCAGTGAATTTGCTTACAAGATTGACATCGAGTGGTGGATGTTTGCCGGGGCCGGTTTGCTGGCGATTAGCATTGCACTCTTGACCGTCAGCTTTCAGAGCATCAAAGCCGCCCTGATGAATCCGGTCAAGTCACTACGAAGCGAGTAAGATAGAATCCGATAGATACCTGTCCGCAACTGTACGTTCTGCGTCCGTTTGCGGACATTTTTTTTGCCAAATCAAAATAATAGTATTGATAATCAATTGGTTATCTTTTTGGTACGGCATTTGGCATACGTGTCTATTGTGCGCCCTCCTCAATCCAGCCGAAACCATGCTACGCAATTATCTGCTCATCGCCCTTCGCAATCTGCGGAAACACAAAACGTTTGGCTTCATCAATATCACGGGCGTGGCCGTTGGGCTGGCCTGTTTCCTGCTCATCACGCTTTATGTAAAAGATGAACTAAGCTACGACCGCTACAACACCAACGCCGACCGCATCTACCGCGTGAGCCGCACGTTTCTCTCCTCAGAAGGTACACCCTCACTGCGGCTGGCGCAGGCCGCCCCACCCTTCGGCCCGCTGCTGAAACAGGATTTTCCCGAGGCCGAACAAGTTGTGCGAACGCTCAACAGCGACGGATTAGTCCGCTACGGCGAGCATTCATTCAATGAGGAGAACATGTATTTCGCCGATGGGACTCTTTTCAAGGTATTTGATTTCGATCTCGTTAGTGGCAACCCCGATCAGGCCTTGGTCAATCCGTTCTCGATCCTGTTTTCGCGGCCGATGGCGGAGAAATATTTCGGTACCGAAAATGCGCTTGGCAAAACCGTTCGGCTCAATAATCAATATGACCTGACGGTTACGGGCGTTTTTGAGCCGTTGCCCGCACAAGCGCACATGCATCCTGATTTTTTAGTGTCATTCTCGACCCTGAACGATAACCGCGTTTACGGAGCCGATGGATTACGGACCAACTGGAGTAACAATTCATTCAACACCTATATGCTGTTGAAACCGGGACGGTCCGGCGCTCCGGTCGATCCAGCCCGCATCGAGGCTGCTTTGCCCGAATTTCAGAACCGGCACGTTCCGGCAGAAGAAGGGCGAAAACCCTCGGCATTCTCGGTGCTGAACCTGCAAAAACTGACGGATATTCATTTGCGTTCGCATACCGATTCGGAACTGGAGCCAACGGGCGATATCAGCTACATCTATCTGTTTTCGGCCATTGGGTTGTTCATTCTGCTCATTGCCTGTATCAATTATATGAATCTGGCAACGGCCCGTTCGGCGGGGCGGGCCAAAGAGGTTGGGATGCGCAAGGTTGTAGGGGCTTTGCGTTCCCAACTGATTGGTCAGTTTTTGAGCGAATCCTTTGTGCTGGTAACCCTCGCGCTGGGTGTGGCAATCGGGCTGATGCTCATCTGTTTACCCGTACTCAACGAGTTTACGACCAAACACCTGTCGTTCCGGCAACTGCTTAACCCGACCTTCCTGAGCATCCTGTTCGGCATTACGGTACTAACGGGTTTAGTAGCCGGAAGTTACCCGGCCTTTTTCCTGACATCGTTTCGTCCCTTAGGCGTACTGAAAGGGCAAATCAGCTCGGCCATGCGTACGGGAAAGCTGCGGCAGGTGCTGGTTATCACGCAGTTTGCCATTGCCATTGCGCTGATTATCAGCACGGCGGTGGTGTATAACCAGATGAAATACATTCAGGATTACCGGCTCGGCTACCAGAAAGAGCAAATGCTCCTCCTGAGCGATGTGGGTGATTCGACAACGAATTACGAGACGCTGAAACAACAACTGATCGAAACCGGGGCCGTGCGCGACATGGGTCGCTCATCGCGCATACCGTCGGGGCGGCTGCTGGATTCGTATGGCGGTATGGCCATGAAAGGGGATAGTATGGCCCCCATCAAAACCAACCTGCGGGCGTTGCGCGTCGATTATGACTTCATTCCAACGTATCAGATTGGCATGGCCGCCGGACGCAATTTCTCCCGCTCCTACTCTACCGATACGTCGATGGTGGTGCTGAACGAAACGGCCGTGCGGCAGTTGGGCTGGACCCCCGAACAAGCCATTGGCAAGCCGTTTCAGTACGGCCCGGCCAAAGGCCAGATTATTGGCGTAACGAAAGATTTTCACTTTGAGTCATTGCATCAGCAGATGTCGGCACTGGCCATGATTCTGACGCCCCGCCAACTCAACTGGTTGTCGATTCCGCTTCAGGGAAACATTCCCGCCAGTGTGCAGCGTATTGAAACGGTCTGGAAGAAATTCTTCCCGGAGCGACCCTTCGACTATCAGTTTTTAGACGCCCGTTTCGACCGGCTCTACGCCCGCGAGCAGACCCAGCAAACATTGTTCAGCATTTTTGCGGGTGTTGCCATCCTGATTTCGTGTCTGGGACTGTTTGGTTTGTCGATGTTTATGGCCGAGCAGCGCACCAAAGAGATTGGCATTCGTAAAGTACTGGGCGCGTCGGAAGCGAGTTTGGTGGTTTTATTCTCCAAAGACTTCATGAAATTAGTTGTTGTTGCGCTGGTCATTGCGTCGCCGGTGGCCTGGTACGCCATGCACACCTGGCTTACCGATTTCGCCTACCGCACCGACATTCACTGGTGGGTTTTTCTGCTGGCCGGTGGCCTTACGGTGGGTATTGCCTTGTTGACGGTGAGTTTCCAGAGTGTGAAAGCCGCGTTGACGAATCCGGTCAAATCGTTGCGAAGCGAATAATGTAGGGCCGAAGCTCCAGCTTCGGCTATGAAAGCAAGGATACGCCCGAAGCTGGAGCTTCGGCCCTACAGTTATGCTACGAAACTACCTCAAAATCGCCTGGCGGAATCTCATCAAAAATCGGGCCTATGCCTTTATCAACGTAACCGGGCTGGCACTCGGCATTGGTTCTGCCATGCTGGTGTTCGCACTCGTTCGCTACCATTACAGCATTGATACCCATCACCAGAAGTATGACCGGATTTACCGCGTAACCTCGAAATTCACCTCACCTTCAGGCGAGTTTCATACGCCTGGCGTACCCTATCCGCTGGGGAAAGCACTGCGTAACGATCACCCGGATATTGAAAATCTGGCGATGATCGACCAGGAAGAAGAGCCGGTGGTATCGGTTGAGGTCAGGAATGGATTAGACAAAAAGTTTAAAGAAACCGATGGTCTGGGGGCGTTTGTTGAGCCGGTCTACTTTCGCATTTTCGATTATGACTGGCTCGCGGGTGGCCCAACCGACCTCAGCCAGCCCAACACGGTAGTTATCAGTACTAAAAACGCGCTGAAGTACTTTGGCACGACAGCGAATGTGATCGGCAAAACAATCAAATTCAACGGTCGGCTGACGCTCCGCATTATCGGCATCTTCGCGGATTATAAGGACAATACCGATTTCCCGTATCAGATCATGCCCTCGTGGGCCAGCCTGAAAGAATACCGGGGCCGTACTGACGACGATTTCGATAATACGAACAGCAGCACTCAATGTTACGTAACGCTGAACGACCGGTTTACCCCCGCCGACTGGGAGCGGCAGATGGGGGCGTTTGTGAAGAAATACAATCCCAAAAACATCAAAAGAACGTTTTACCCAATGCAGCCCTTGCGGTCGATTCACTTCTCAACCGACCACGGTGGCGTAAGTAAAGGGCTGATTTTATCGCTGTTTATCATTGGCGTTTTTCTCATCGTTACGGCCAGCATCAACTTCGTCAATCTGGCTACGGCGCAGGCCCTTACCCGTTCGCGGGAGGTGGGCGTTCGGAAAGTAATGGGCAGCACACGGCCGCAGCTATTCTGGCAATTTATGGGCGAAACCGCCCTGATTACGCTCGTGGCAACGGTCATTGCCGTAGGATTATTTCAGATTGGGCAGACCCTCATCCAGCAGAATTTAGAAGGCGCCTTTCGCTTTACGTTCTACTTCGGTTCATCCATTATTGGCTGGCTGCTGTTGCTGGTTATTGGCGTTGTGGTTATGTCCGGTGTTTATCCGGCTCTGGTGTTAGCGGGGTTTAAACCCGTGATGGCCCTTGCCGGTAAAATCACGGCGCAGCAGGTAGGCGGTTTCTCGGTACGCCGGGGTTTGGTAATCGCGCAGTTTGCCATTTCGCAGATGCTCATTATCGGCATGGTGGTGGTAGCCAGTCAGTTGCGGTTTGTACAGGAAAAAGATTTAGGATTCCGCAAAAATGCCATCCTAACCGTCGAAATGCCCAGTGTTCCAAAGCAGGACATCGTTAAGCTGAGTACGTTCCAAAACCTGGCCATCAGCATCCCCGACATCGAGAAGTTCAGTTATTCGATGAGCGGTGCTCCACAGTCGGGCTGGGTTAGTTCAACAAGCCTAAAATATGACAACCGGCCCCACAGCGAAGATTTTAGTATCCAGCGAAAATACATCGACACAAAATACCTCGATTTATACGGGATCAAGCTCCTGGCCGGGCGCAATCTGTACCCCGCCGATACGGCTCGTGAAGTGTTGGTCAACGAAACATTCGTTCGGAAAATAGGGCTGAGCAAAGCCGCTCAGGTCCTGGGCAAGCTGTTGTTTGTGGATGGAAAAAACATGGAAATCGTAGGCATAGTGAGCGATTTTAACCAGGAAAGACTCAAGAGCGCCATCAGTCCGCTCTTTCTGGCAACGAAGGCCGATAGTTATTACGCGGCCAACCTACAACTTCATTCGGGCAATTTCCAGCGGGTTATCAAACAATTGGAGACGTTCTACAACCAGGTTTATCCCGACAATTACTTTACGCATCAGTTTGTCGATGCGCAAATTGAGCGCAGTTACCGCGAAGAGCAAACGATGTCGAAACTCGTCAATTTCTTTGCGGGCATTGCCGTACTCATCGGCTGTTTGGGCTTATACGGTCTGGTGCTGTTCATGGCTACCCAGAAGACAAAAGAAATTGGCGTTCGGAAAGTACTGGGAGCCAGCATCGGCAGCATTTTGTGGTTATTCGGGAAGGAGTTCGCCCGGTTGATTGTCGTCGCCTTTGTGGTGGCGGCTCCGCTGGCGTGGTGGGTAATGACGAAATGGCTTCAGGGATTCGAGTACAAAATTCCGCTGGGTCCCGGCATTTTCGGAATCGCCATTGCCGTAACGCTACTCGTAGCCGCGCTAACGGTCAGTTTCCAGAGCATCAAAGCCGCGCTAATGAATCCGGTGAAGAGCTTGCGTAGCGAATAATGTAGGGCCGAAGCTCCAGCTTCGGGCGTAGACTTGATTTCATAGCCGAAGCTGGAGCTTCGGCCCTACAGTTATGCTACGGAACTATCTCAAAATCGCCTGGCGCAACATCGCCACAAACAAGGCTTATTCAGCCATCAACATAGGCGGGCTGGCTATGGGCATGGCAGCTACGCTGCTCATTTTTCAATACGTTGCTTTTGAACGAAGCTACGACCGGTTTCATGCCAACGCCGACCGTATTTTTCGGGTTAAGGCCGAACGGTATGAGAAAGGTATTCTTTCGACCGAGTGGGCGGGCGGGCCGTTTGCCGTTGGTAACCACCTGAAGGCTGCCTTTGAGGAAGTTGAGGATTACACGAAAGTGTACATTCGGAATAAGCTGTTGCTGGAGTCAAACGACCGAAAATATAAAGTAGAGCAGGGGGCATTTGCTACGCCGTCGTTCTTCCGAATCTTCTCGTACCCATTGCTGACCGGCAATGCAAAAACGGCTCTGGCAGAACCCAATACGGGGGTTATTTCGGTCTCACTGGCGAATCGGCTCTTTGGCACTAAAAACCCGATGGGGAAGGTCATCACCATAGAACGGGAGTTTCCGATCAGAATAACAGGGGTCTACAAGGATTTCCCGAAAAACTCTCATCTACAGGCCGATTACCTGATGTCGTTCAGCACGTTTCAGCGGTTGGTCAATCCCAAAAATGAACCGGATAAAAACTTCGATAATGCATGGAACTGGGACGGTTGCCTTACGTATCTGTTGGTGCAACAGGGAGTTGACCCTCAAAAGTTAGAAGCAAAATTCCCGGCTTTTCTGCAGAAGAACGAACAAATAGATCCAAAAACAGGTAACCGGCTGGCTTTGCAGTTGCAATCGCTTCCCGACATTCATTTGTACTCCCATTTTATGTTTGAAGCCAGTCCCAATGGCGATGGTAATTCGGTGTATGTGTTGCTGTGCGTTGCCTTTTTTATCATCGCCATTGCCTGGATAAACTATATCAATCTGGCAACGGCCCGCGCCATCGGCCGGGCGAAAGAAGTGGGCGTTCGGAAAGCGGTTGGTTCCTACCGAAGTCAGTTGATTGGCCAATTCCTGATCGAATCGGCTCTGCTCAACTTCATCGCCGTTGTTGTGGCATTCATTGGCATCGTAGTCGCTCTCCCGCTATTTAACCAGTTTACGGATCAACAGTTGACCCACTCGTTCGTATGGTCGACCCGTTTCTGGCTTGGTTTGGGAACGATGTATGTCATTGGAACGCTGTTGTCGGGGGCGTATCCGGCGTTTGTGCTGTCGGGATTTAATCCGATCTCCGTTCTAAAAAATGGCGTTTCTGCGTTTAAAGAAGGCGTTTTCCTGAGAAAGTCGTTAGTTGTTATTCAGTTTTCGGCTTCTGTTTTTCTGCTGGTTGGCACCATCACCGTATTTCGCCAATTGGAATTCATGCGCAGCCAGAACTTAGGAATCGACATTGGCCAGACACTGATTCTGGACAAACCGATGAACGACTCTACGCGAATCAACCAAACGAAGGCGTTCAAAGCGTATCTGCTCCAGCAATCTGCCATCAAAAGCGTTGCCGTGTCGGGGGCTATTCCCGGCGAAAAGGTAGATTTCAACGCGGGGGGTATCCGCCTGGCGGGCACACCCGAAGAAAATGGTAAACAGTACCGCGTAATTGGCATTGATTATGATTTTATTAACTCGTTCGGCATGAAGGTACTCGCCGGGCGCAATTTCGACACGAAGCTGGGCGAAAAGGATGCGGTGGTTTTCAACCGAACCGGCATCAGGCAGTTAGGCTTCGACAGTCCAGAGAAAGCGCTTGGCAAAAAAATTGATTTTTGGGGTGATATTCTCACCATCGTTGGGGTAGTCGATGATTTTCATCAGCAGTCACTCCGGGAAGCCTACGAGCCGCTCATTTTACGATTAGACCCCGGTGTAAATGGTCAGTTATCCATCAAAATCGCCGATCACAATCCTAATCAGGCTATAGGGGTCATTAAGCAGGCTTGGTCTCAATTTTTCCCAACTGATCCTTTTTCGTACTCGTTTTTAGATGAACGGTACGACAAACAATATCGGGCCGATGAGCGATTTGGGCAGGTGTTTGGCTTTTTCACGCTGATAGCTATGCTGGTGGCCTGTTTAGGTTTGTTCGGTCTGGCTACGTTCACCGCCGAGCAGCGGACCAAAGAAATTGGCGTACGTAAAGTGCTGGGAGCCAGCGTATCCAGCATTGTCACGCTACTCTCCAAAGACTTTCTGAAGTTGGTCCTCATCGCTATTCTGATTGCCTCACCTATTGCGTGGTGGGCCATGAACCGCTGGTTGCAGGGCTTTGCTTACAAAATCGACATTGCGTGGTGGATGTTTGCCGGGGCCGGGCTGCTGGCTATCGGAATCGCCCTGCTGACGGTCAGTTTCCAGAGTATCAAAGCCGCATTGACGAACCCGGTGAAGAGTTTACGCAGTGAATAATGGAGAGCCGAAGCTCCAGCTTCGGCTATGAAAGCAAGGATACGCCCGAAGCTGGAGCTTCGGCCCTACAGTTATGTTCAGAAATTACCTCAAAATCGCTTTTCGCAACCTTTGGAAAAGCAAAGGATATGCCGCCATCAATGTGGTTGGCCTTGCGGTGGCTTTCTGCATTTGTGTCTTTCTCTTTCTGACAGCCTACCTGCAACTGACCTATGATTCATTTCATGAGGATGGTGACCGCATTTTTCAAACATACTTTTTCTCCAATGACCCCGAAAAACCAGTCAGTAAGGGAGTCATGCCCTTTCCATTGGCGCCTGCCCTGAAAGCTGATTATCCCGAACTCGAAGCAGTTACCCAGGTTATGATTGGCCGAAAGAGCTTGGTTGAAGCGAACGGAAAGTATTTCGATAAGTTAATCAACTTTACCGACCCTGACTTCCTGACGGTATTTTCGTTCCCGCTCCTCGCCGGAAATCAAAAAATGGCCCTTCGCGGGTTAGGCAGCGTGGTCATCAGCGAGAATATGGCGAAGGACGTATTCGGCACCGTAAATCCGATGGGTAAACGCCTGCGGATCGGCAGCAATGGCAACCAAAAAGATTACGTCGTAACGGGGATTGTGAGCAACGCCCCCGACAACTCATCCATCCGGTACGATGCGTTGGTCAGGATTGAAACCGCCCCAAACTACCAGAGCAGCAAAGACAACTGGGGCGATAACTCACTCGCCGTGTACGTAAAATTGCCACTCCATACCGATCGGGCCGTGTTTGAAGGCCGGTTGAAATCATTCGCCCGGAAATACTTTCAAAACTCAATTGACGAACTAAACAAAAAGCAGGCAAAGCCTGATCAGCGCGGAGACCTGTTTGCGGTGCGCCTGCAGAAACTTTCGGATGTTCATTTCAACCTGGAAATATCCGATGGGAAAGGGGCGCCTATTGCTATGATTTACGTGTTGCTCGGGATGGCATTTTTTATTCTGTTGATCGCCTGCATCAATTTCATTAATCTTAGCATTGCCCGGTCATTCACCCGAGCACGGGAGGTGGGCGTTCGCAAGTCACTGGGAGCACTCAAAAGCAGTTTATTTGTTCAGATATGGAGCGAGTCAGCCCTGATTTGCTGCGTCGGTTTTGCCGCCGGCTCCGTACTTACTTACCTGCTTCTGCCCCAATTCAATGCCACCTTTGGGGCCAAACTTAACCTTGCCTATGCGCTTCAACCGGGTTTTATAGCATTCATTGCAGGAATCATCGCACTGGTCACGGTGGTAGCGGGTGGGTATCCGGCCTGGCAAATGGCGCAGTTCAACACACTCGACGTGCTGAAAGGAAAAGTTACGGCCAAACGACCGGGCTTTCTTCGTAACTCACTCATCATCACTCAATTTACCTTATCCTGTCTGCTGACTTGCTGCACCGTTATCGCCTTTCAGCAAGTGGATCATCTGCGTCAGAGTCCGCTTGGCTTCGACAAAGAGCAGGTTATCAGCATTCCGGTAGGCAATCAGGTAGATGGTCGGCAGGTGCTCGGACGGTTGCGTAACAAGCTGGCGGGCGATCCAACGATTCTGTCCATCACCGGGTCGGGGGTTAATCTGGGCCGGGGCAAAGACCGGGTCAGTTCGAGGACTACGATGGGGTTCAGTTTCAACGGCAAACAGATTTCAACGGATTTATTACAGGTCGATTACGATTACCTCAAAACACTCCGCATTAAACCCATAGCCGGACGTGATTTTGACCGGGCCTACGCCAGTGATTCACTCAATCGGGTGATTATTACGCAGAGCATGGCCAACATGATCGGTGAGAAAAATCCGGTCGGTAAACTGCTCGGCGACGATGACGACACGACCGGCACCAGGTCGCAGATTATTGGCGTGGTGCCTGATTTTCAACTGTACTCGGTTGCCGACGAAGCCCGGCCGATTACGATACACCTGTCAAATACCGAACCTATCCTCTACGTGTTCGTTCGGAGGAGTCCACAAAGTCTGGCGGGGTCGATGGACAAACTAAAACAGGTCTGGAAGGAAGTGGCTCCCCAATCGGAGTTTATGGGTTCATTTCTGGACGAAAACGTAGCGGCATGGTATCAGAACGAGGAGCAGCTTTCCCAGATTTTCGGTCTGGCTTCGGGTGTTGCCATCCTGTTGTCGTGCATTGGCTTGTTTGCCATCGCCCTGCTGGTGATCGAACAGCGTACCAAAGAAATTGGCATCCGCAAAGTGATGGGTGCCAGTGTTCCCGGTGTGGTTCTGCTTCTTTCGCGCGACTTTGTCCAATTAGTACTGATTGCTTTGGCTATTGCCATACCGTTAGCCTGGTTTGGTATGCAAAAGTGGCTGGAAAACTATGCCTATCGAATTGAAATCAGCGGGTGGGTTTTCGTCGGCGTTGGACTTACCGCTATCCTGATTGCGCTGGCATCCGTGAGTTTTCAGACAATAAAAGCCGCGTTGATGAACCCGGTCAAATCATTACGAAGCGAATAATGTAGTGCCGAAGCTCCAGCTTCGGGCGTATCCTTGATTTCATAGCCGAAACTGGAGCTTCGGCTCTACAATTATGTTCAGAAACTATCTCAAAATCGCCTTCCGCAACCTGACCCGAAACAAGGTTTTTTCGGTCATTAACCTGTTGGGCTTGTCCACGGGCATCACTGTGTGCCTGATGATTTTCCTATTTATCAGCAATGAGTTCAGCGTCGACAATTTCCACAAAAACGGAAAAAGCATCTACCGCGTCATGCGTGGCATTGAGAATGAAGGCAAACAGGTAGCGGTCTCTTACCTGTCAGGGCCCTATGCGCCTGCGCTACTGACCGATTTTAAGGGGCAAATTACCCAGGCGGTACGGGTAAACCCTACCGATGCGTTGGTAACAACTCAGGACAAATCATTCCATGAACGAAAAATCATTGATGTTGATCCTAACTTTTTCACGTTCTTCTCCTTCCCGTTGCTCAAAGGTGATCCGGCTACGGTATTGCTCGAACCGGCGAGTGTGGTGCTCACCGAGTCGACCGCCCGGAAATACTTTGGCAGTATCGACAAGGCCATGGGTAAAATCGTTGAAGTCGACAAAAATACACCCCTAAAAGTCACGGGGATTGCTCAGGATGTGCCCGCTAATTCCCATCTGGATTTTGACCTGGTAATACCGCTGGAAAACTACAAAGACCGGGGCTGGATGACCCGCTGGATCAACAACGGCCTTTACACATACGTGCAGCTTGCCCCAACCGTCAGCGAAGAACAGGTTGAGCGCAGTTTTCCGCGCTTCATGGATAAACACATGGGGCAAATTATGAAACAGGCAGGCTTTCATTTCAGTCTGTCGCTCACGCCCTTGCGCGACATTTATTTTGAACAGGCAGCCTTCGATGGCGCTAAACATGGCGATAAACGAGTGGTCTATATCTTTTTGTCGATTGCGATCCTCATTCTGCTGGTGGCCTGCATCAATTTCATGAACCTATCGACAGTTCGGGCGGTGGAACGGTCGAAAGAAATTGGCGTTCGGAAAGTGCTGGGGGCCATTAAAGGGCACTTAGTGTGGCAGTTCATTGGCGAATCGCTCCTGCTGACAGCTCTCTCGTGTGTACTCTCGGTCGGCTTGCTGGCGTTGGTTTTACCGGTTTACAAACAACTGCTGGGCTACCCGTTGAATCTATCCGTTTATGCCGGGCCGATTGTGCTGTTTCTGATCGGGATTATGGTGGTGGCGGGTTTCCTGTCGGGCAGTTATCCCGCGTTTGTGCTGGCAGCCTTTTCGCCCATCCAGGCCCTGAAAGGTAAACTACGGCTGGGCAAAGGCGGTATTTCGTTAAGACAGGTGCTGGTGGTGGTCCAGTTTAGCATTTCGATCCTGCTCATGCTCGGAACCGCCATCGGTACCCAACAAATGAGCTACCTCAAAAACAAACAGCTTGGCTATAACAAAGAACAGACTTTAGTCATCCCTATCGACAACGACGACATCTATAATTTCTTTCTGAAGCATAAACCGGAACTGCTGGCCCAGAGCCGGGTAGAGGCCGTCTCGATGATGTCGGGTGAGCCGGGTGGTTTTTTCGATGGGCTTATGTTTGACGTCGAAGCACATCCCAACCGATGGAAAGCCCGGACGGAGTTTACCGATTTCGATTACGTGAAAACCCTGGGTCTGAAACTGATTGCGGGCCGGGACTTTTCGCCCCAGTACCCCACCGACACGGCTAAAGCTGCCCTGATTAATCGAACGGCGGCTGCCAGACTGGGCTGGACTCCGCAAGAAGCCATCGGCAAGTGGCTAAAAAATACGCTGCGGGACAGCACGAACCGTATCATTATTGGCGTGGTCGATGATTTTAATTTCCTGTCGCTGAAAGAAACCATCGAGCCGTTGGTGATTGCGCCGAACGACGACCGACGGGCGGCTTTGATTCGGTTGAGGCCCGGCAATCTGCCCGCCACGGTCGAGACCATCCGGCAGTTGTATGCCAAAACGCGACCGGCTTACCCATTTGAATACCACTTTTTAGACCAGCAGTTCGACCAGATGTACCAGACCGATCTGCGTCAGCAAACGATTATGCGTGTTTTTGCTGGCTTGGCCATTTTTATCGCTTGTCTGGGTCTGTTTGGTCTGGCCTCGTTTTCGGCTCAGCAGCGCACCAAAGAAATTGGGGTGCGGAAAGTATTGGGCGCGTCGGTGGGGAGTATTGTGAGCCTGCTTTCCGGTGATTTTCTGAAACCGGTAGCCATTGCCATTTTGGTCGCCAGTCCGATTGCCTGGTATGCGATGAATCAGTGGCTGCAGAATTTTGCTTATCGGATCGACATCGAGTGGTGGGTGTTTGCGCTGGCGGGTCTGCTGGCGGTGGGCATTGCGCTGCTGACGGTGAGCTTCCAGAGCATCAAAGCCGCTCTGATGAATCCGGTGAAGAGTTTACGAAGCGAATGACGCGGTGCTTACAAAAACTGGTTCAGGTCTACCTTTAACACCTCTGAAAGGGATGAAGCGACAGCAATGCCACCATCGCCAAGACGATACCGAAGCCATTGCTGGTTTTTGTAATCGTAAACAAACCCTTCACGAATGCCATAAAGCTGACCATCAATCAGTTGAATCACTTTCTGGAGATCTCCTTTGGTGCCTCGGGTCTGACAAATTTCAATGATTACAGGCGTTTGATCGGTCTCATTGTCATACAGAACTAAATCAGGTGTGGGCGTACTGTACTCACCAAGCATCATTTCGGGGAGTGGCTCATAGCGGATTCCACCCGTTTCATACAGTGGGTATAGTTTGGCAGTCAGGCGGGCAATAATACGCTGATGAATAACCGGCGCATTGACCCCCATATCATTAACCAATGACGGTTGCAGAGCCGATTCAGAATAAGGAATGGAAGTTGCCATACGAACAGACTGTTTCTAACAAACTTAACACAAAAAGATCATGTTCCGAAACTACCTCAAAATTGCCTGGCGGAACCTCATCCGCAACAAAGCCTTTTCGGCTATAAACATCGTGGGACTGTCTATCGGGCTGGCAACGTGTCTGCTTATCAGCCTGTTTGTAGTCGATGAACTGAGCTACGACCGGTTCAACGAAAAAGCGGACCGGATTGTACGGGTCGTGCTGCGGGGAACCTTAAACGGCGAACAGGTTCGCGAAGCGAACGTAATGCCCCCCGTGGCCTATACGCTGCAAAGTCGCTTTCCGGAAATTGGCCGAACGACGCGCCTGCGAACCGCCGGAAAGCCGCCCATTGCTTACGGCGATAAATTATTTCGTGATAAGCAACTGGCTTTCGCCGACTCGACGCTTTTCCAGGTGTTCACGCTGCCGCTGTTAAAAGGCGATGCCCGTACCGCGCTCTCACGACCTAATACGCTCGTTATCAGCGAAAGCATGGCGCATACATTTTTCGACCGCGAAGACCCCATCGGCAAAGTGCTGGTCGTGTTTGGCGATAAGGTGGCGTATTCGATCACGGGCGTTATGGCCGACATACCGGCTCATTCTCACTTCCGGTTTGATGCGTTCGCGTCGATGGCGGGCGTGGCCGAGGCCAACCGGGATAATTGGTTGCAATCCAGTTTTTTTACCTATCTGTTGCTGCCTGATGGTTATGATTACCGGCAGTTGGAAGCCAAACTTCAGCCGATTGTCGATGCCAACATGCTACCGCCCTTAGAGAAAATGCTGGGTACAACAAGTGCCGAATTTAAAAAGAAAGGCGGGCAGCTTGGCCTGTTTCTGCAACCCCTGACCAACATCCACCTGCACTCAGACCTCAAGCCTGAAACCGAGTTGGAGCCGGGAGGAGACATTCGCTACGTCTACATTCTCGGTGCTATTGCGGTGTTCATGTTGTTGCTGGCCTGTATCAATTTCATAAACCTCAGCACGGCCGGCGCAATGAAGCGGGCCAAAGAGGTGGGCATCCGCAAGGCATTGGGATCGGAACGGAGCACGCTGATAGGGCAATTTCTGACTGAGTCAAGCTTACTTACTACGTTATCGCTGATACTGGCGGTAGGATTGGTGGTCGTACTATTGCCTGCCTTCAACCGCCTGTCGGGCAAAGCACTCGGCTTAGAATCAATAAACGGGTACGGGTTATTGCCCGGCCTGCTCGGATTTGGGTTGATTGTGAGCATTCTGGCAGGTGGCTATCCAGCGTTTTTCCTGTCGTCGTTTCGCCCGATTGCTACATTGAAAGGAGCCGTCGTAACGCCGGAAAACCGGCGTATCAGCTTGCGGGGTGGGCTGGTGGTTTTCCAATTCTTCGTATCGATTAGCTTACTCATCGGCACGACGGTCGTTTACCGGCAACTTCACTACATCCAGACCATAAAACTTGGCTACGACAAAGAACAGGTACTGGTGCTGGAACGGACCGGCATACTGGGTCAAAACGAAGCGGTATGGCGACAAAAACTCGCTCAGGATGCCCGCGTTGTCCATGCGAGCGTGTCTGGCTTTTTACCAAACAACAAACTGAATACGGGCATTATTTCCATGCACCCCACAGGTGAGAGTGCCCTGTTGACGCGCCTGTCGTTTTTCGGCATCGACCAGCACTATCTACCAACGCTGGGCATGAAAGTGGTTGCCGGGCGAAACTTTTCGGCCACGTTTCCGAGCGATTCCTCGGCGGTGCTCATCAATGAAACGACCGCCCGTCTTTTCGGCTGGCGCGGAAATGCCATTGGACAAACACTCATTTATCCGGCCCTTCCCGGCTCTGGCAATCCAGATAAAACCTTCCGGGTGATTGGTGTGGTGCAGGACTTCCACTTCCGGTCACTGCACGAACCGATTACGCCCGCCGTGATGTTGCTCAGTGACAACGCCGGAGGCATTCTCATCAAAACCAGAACCAGCAACGTCGCAAACCTGCTGGCGGCACTGAAAGAACAGTGGTCAGCATTCAAACCTGACGCTCCTTTCACCTACTCCTTCTTAGACGAGAGTTATCAGGCTACCTATCAGGCCGAGTTAAAAACGGGGCAGATTCTCTCCCTGTTCGCTATGCTCACGATCTTCATAGCCTGTTTAGGTTTGTTCGGTCTGGCTACGTTCACCGCCGAGCAACGGACCAAAGAAATCGGCGTTCGGAAAGTGCTCGGTGCCAGCGTGTCCAGCATCGTCGGGCTACTCTCCAAAGATTTTCTGAAACTGGTCCTGATCGCAATTGTCATCGCGTCGCCCCTGGCCTGGTGGGCTATGAACCGCTGGTTGCAGGGATTTGCTTACCGAATTGACATCGAGTGGTGGGTGTTTGCGCTGGCGGGACTGCTGGCGGTGGGCATTGCCCTGCTGACGGTCAGTTTCCAGAGCATCAAAGCCGCCCTGATGAACCCCGTCAAATCATTACGAAGTGAGTAAACCCCAAACCTGTAAACCGGGCCGCCGGAGCGGTCTCAAAGACCTTACAGGTTTAAAAATTGACAATCATGTTACGGAATTATCTCAAAATCGCCTGGCGGAATCTGGTTCGCAACAGGGTCTATTCGGTTATCAACATCGGCGGGCTGGCTCTGGGGATGGCCGTAGCCATGCTCATTGGATTGTGGGTTCGGGATGAACTTACCTTCGATCTGTCGTTTGCTCACTATGACCGGCTGGGGCAGGTTATCATGTATCAAACGTTCAGCGGGCAACGCGGGCCGCAGGATGGTCTGCCGCTGGGCCTTGGCGATGCGCTTCGGGCCAACTACCCCGACCTAAAAGAAGTGGCTGTCTCGTCGTGGAATAATGAGCGCATTTTAGCCTATGGCGATCAGAAAATCACCCGGCAGGGTAACGCAGTAGAACCTCAGTTTACGCGGATGTTCTCCTTGAAGATGCTCCGGGGTGTGCAGGACGGATTACAGGGCATTCGATCCATTATGCTGTCGGCCTCCACCGCAACGGCTCTATTTGGCAAGGCCAACCCGATTGGGAAGCTTGTCAGGATTGATGGCAAAAATGACTTAGCCGTAACCGGAGTGTATGAAGACCTTCCCGCCAATACGTCTTTTTATACGAAGTTCGAACAGCTACACTTCCTGACTCCACTGGCTTACTATGCATCGGAGAAAGAGTGGGTAGAACGTAGCCGAACGGATTGGGCTGACAACGCCTGGCCCATTTTCGTACAACTGCACGACAAAGCCAGTTTCGATGCTGTTTCGACCAAAATTAAACCTGTTGTGGCGAACAGACGTGGGGCCGAAGGCAAGCCCTTTCAACCTGAACTCACCATTATGCCCATGCGCGACTGGCATCTCCGGTCGCTGTTCGATCAGGCGCGGGGGTCGGCGGGGCAGATTCAGCTCGTGTGGCTGTTTGGGCTAATCGGCGGGTTTGTGTTGCTGTTGGCCTGCATTAACTTCATGAACCTCAGCACAGCCCGCTCCGAGAAACGGGCAAAAGAGGTAGGCATTCGTAAGGCGGTTGGGAGTCGGCGCGGGCAGTTGGCGGGGCAGTTCCTGACCGAATCACTGCTGATGGTCGTGCTGGCATTTGGGTTGAGTTTAGTAGTGGTGTGGGGGTCGCTCCCGTGGTTCAATACCCTGGCCGAGAAGGCGGTTCAACTACCCTGGCGCAGCGGCTGGTTCTGGTTGATTTGTCTGGCATTTGTTGGCGGCACGTCCCTGCTGGCGGGCAGCTATCCGGCCTTCTTTCTGTCGGGGTTTCAGCCGGTTCGGGTGCTGAAAGGTCGTCTGACCTTGCCCACAAGTCGCTGGGCCATCACCCCCCGTAAGGCACTGGTAGTGGTGCAGTTTGCGGTGTCAGTCTCGCTCATCATCGGAACGCTGGTGGTGTATCGGCAGATTCAGTTTGCCCAAAACCGGCCCATCGGCTACGACCGTTCGGGGCTGATTTACTTACCCATGAATACGCCCGAACTTCGGCAGAACTACAACAAGTTGCGGGCCGATCTGATCGGAACCGGGGCCGTACAGAACATGGCCGAGTCGCTTAGTCCGGTTACGGGAGTCTGGTCGAACACGTATGGATTTGAATGGCCCGGCAAAGACCCGAACTACAAACCCATTATTGGTCGCGTAGGCGTAACACACGACTTCGGCAAAACAGTAGGCTTTCAGGTGGTAGCCGGGCGCGACTTCTCCCGTGCCTACAGCACCGATTCCAGCAGTATCATCCTGAACGAATCCGCTGTAAAAATCATGGGTCTCAAAAAACCCATCGGCACGCTCATCTCCGAAGGTGGCGGTCAACCCCGACACGTGGTGGGTGTGGTGAAAGACCTCCTGATGCAGTCACCTTATGAACCCGTGATGCCTACTATTTTTCAGTTGAGCTACGACCTCGTGAGTACCGTTACCATCCGGATTAAGCCTTCAGTATCCACCGCCGATGCGCTAAAACAAGTGGCGGCTGTTTTCAAAAAACAGAATCCCAACGCCCCCTTCGACTACCGATTTGTGGATGATACGTTTGACCAGAAGTTCAAGACCGAAGCCCGTATCGGCAATCTGGCTTTGGTATTCGCCGTGCTCGCTATTTTCATTTCCTGCTTAGGATTATTCGGGCTGGCTTCGTTTACCGCCGAGCAACGGACCAAAGAGATTGGCGTTCGCAAAGTGTTGGGAGCCAGTGTACTGAACCTGTGGGGCTTGCTTTCCAAAGACTTCGTGCTACTGGTGGTAATTTCTTTCTTCATTGCCACACCAATTGCGTATTATTTCCTGAACAATTGGCTCCATCAATACGCCTATCGAACCGAAATCTCGTGGTGGATTTTTGCCGTATCGGGGTCGGGGGCGTTGGCAATTACGCTGCTAACAGTGAGTTTCCAGAGTGTAAAAGCGGCTTTAACGAATCCCGTCAACTCGTTACGTTCCGAATAAAATCTCCTCATAGCCATGCTGAAAAGTTATCTCACAACCGCCCTCCGCGCCCTTCGGCGCAACTGGAATTACACCGTCATCAACATCGTCGGGCTAACGTTCGGGCTGGCGTGTTGCCTGATGCTGTTTTTGGCTATCCGCTATGAACTGAGCTACGACCGGCACCACACCAACGCCAACCGCACGTACCGGATCATTACCTACAACAAAAAGTCAGAAGACGATGGCCGCAATACGGGTGTTGCACTCCCTGCCTTAGCCGCCCTTCGGAATGACTTCCCGGCCCTAAAGCATCAGCTAACCATGGTTTACGAACTGTACGGAGGTCTGCTGCGTGTTAATGATAAGCAATCAGGTAAGTTTCTGGAAGATCAGGGCGTTCTGGCCTTTGTTGAGCCGGAATACTTCCGGGTGTTCGATTACCGGTGGAAACAGGGCGACCCGAACACGGCCGTCAAAAATCCGAACACGGTCGTGCTGTCGGAGCGTATGGCGCACAAATATTTCGGCAATGCTGATGCGGTGGGCAAAACCATTCGGGTCGAGAACAAACTGGATTTCGTCGTGACGGGTGTGGTACAAACACCACCCACCACGAGCAGCGTACCGTTTGAGGTGTTACTGTCGTTTGCATCGCTCAAACAATTCGGGGCCAGTGGCGGCTGGGACGACTGGGGGTCTAATTACAGTGGGGCTGAGATATACCTGACATTACCCCCAACGGCATCACCTGTCCAGATGGAAAGCCAACTGGTCCGGTTTGTTCATAAATACATGAGGCCGGAGGATGCCAAAGACCTCGTGTACGAATTACAACCCCTGACAAATATCCATTTCGACACCCGCACGGGCAACTCAGCCGGGCGCACAGTCAGTAAGCAAATGATCTGGGCCATGGCACTCGTTGGGTTGTTTATCCTGATTACGGCTTGTGTCAATTTCATCAACCTGTCCACGGCTCAAGCCATCCGCCGGGCAAAGGAAGTAGGCGTTCGGAAGGTGCTGGGCAGTTCACGAACGCAGTTGGTGCGGCAGTTTCTGGGCGAGACGGGTTTGCTAACGGGTTTAGCCGTTGGGCTGGCGTTTTTGGTAGCCCAACTGTCGCTTCCTTACGTAGCAGAACTGCTCGACATCAAAGCGGCCGCGCTGGTTTTGCTCGACCCGGTCGTGATCGGTTTTGTGGGGTTGCTGGCCTTACTCACAACCGTAATGGCCGGTTTTTATCCGGCATTGGTTCTGTCAGGCTACCAGCCGGTACTGGCCCTGCGCGGCAAAATGCGGATGGCGGGCGGCAGTCAGTTAACGCTTCGCCGGAGCCTGATTGTGTTTCAGTTTGTTATTTCGCAGATACTCATCATCGGCACCATCATTACCTATAGCCAGATGAAGTACTTCCAGTCGGCAGATTTGGGCTATAACAAAGATGCCGTACTGACGGTCCAAATACCCGAACAAAAGCCGGGGCAACTTGAAACGCTGAAAGCTAAACTGGCCGGGCTGGCCAATGTGAAGTCGATGAGCTACGGCATTTCGATCCCGTCGTCGGACGGCAACTGGTGGACCAGCTTCAGGTATAATAATGCCGCAAAAGAAGCCGATTTTGGTGTGGTCATGCGTTTCGCCGATACGTCCTATTGCAGTACGTATGGCCTCAAGTTGATTGCCGGTCGAATGTACCTGCCTGCCGATACCACGCGGGAGGTTATCGTGAATGAATCGTTTGTCAGGAAAATAGGTCTTCGGGAACCGCAACAGATCATCGGAAAGTATCTGGCATTAGGTGGACCCGGCAATGCCAGCAAATTAATCGTGGGCGTGGTGAAAGACTTCAACACGTTCTCGCTTCATCAGCAAACAAACCCCAGTATACTGACCACCCGGCGCGACGCCTACCACATACTCGGTATTAAGCTGGCTACGCAACAGGGCGGCACAGCGGCCATCAGCCGGTTGATTCATGAGGTCGAAACCGCCTGGAATGCCACCTTCCCCGATTTTGTGTTTAAGTATGTGTTCTTAGACCAAACCCTCGCCAGCTTCTACAAAAGCGAAGAGCGTATGTACTCACTGTTCCGGTTGCTGGCCTGTATTGCTATCTTCATCGGTTGCTTAGGGCTTTATGGGGTCGTGGCGTTTATGGCCGAAGCGCGTACCAAAGAGGTAGGCATTCGCAAAGTGCTGGGTGCATCAACGGCCCACATCTTCGGGCTTTTCTCCATTGATTTTGCCAAATTAGTCCTGATTGCCTTAGTTATAGCCTCGCCCGTGGCCTGGTGGGCTATGAACCGCTGGTTGCAGGGATTTGCTTACAAAATCGACATTGCGTGGTGGATGTTTGCCGGAGCGGGTGTGCTGGCCATTGGCATTGCCCTGTTGACGGTCAGTTACCAAAGCATCAAAACCGCCCTGATGAACCCGGTGACCAGTTTGAGAAGCGAGTAATTGATAAATTAATCAGACTATTACCGATTTAGATGTCTGAAAATTTTGTCGAATGGAATCTCAATACCAGTGACAGGGTCTTTGATGATGCCTTCGGTGAACGTGCGTTTTTTGCCATCAGGTGTTCTGATGATGACTGTCTGAACCAATGGCATAATAATCCAGATTGATTTTACTCCGCCTGGCAGGTAGATGTTACTTATTTTATCCGTGATCTCTTTCAATCCCTGCTTAGGCGAAAGTACTTCAACAGCAATAATGGGTGGTTCTGTGTAAAAAATAATATCAGTATCCCAATCTTCGGGCAGGTTTGGGAAAACCGAAATGTCAGGCTTGACAGGTTTTCCATTCAGTTTTAATTCGAGTTCAGGGAATGTATCAAAATCGTCGTCGTATTGCTCAAAATGAACACTGATACGCTGAATAGTTCGGGAGTGATTGACCGACATTATATCTTCGGAGTGAAACTCTTCGATTAGATCGAATGATTGCGATTCCATAACTGAACGAGTTTTTGTCAAAGATAACCAAAACAACAAAGCTAATGCTCCGGAACTCCCTCAAGATCGCCTGACGGAATCTGGTTCGTAACAAGACATTCCCCGGCCATCAACACTCTTAGTTTAGCCTTAGTTATAGCCTCGCCCCTGGCCTGGTATACCATGAACAGGTGGCTACAGGACTTTGTCTACCAAATTGCCATTGAATGGTGGATGTTTGCCCTGGCGGGTGTGCTGGCTATTGGCATTGCCCTGCTGACGGTCAGTTACCAAAGCATCAAAACGGCCTTGATGAACCCGGTGAAATCATTAAAAACGGAGTAGTGTAGAATCGTGCCGTTATACGGTTCTACACGCGTTGCTCTACACTGTGCTGCCGGTATGATTTGGGCGATATACCTTCCAGCAGTTTAAAAAGACGCGAAAAATAATGAAGATTATTGAAGCCCACCTGATAGCCAACTTCCGAGACACTTATATCGGGGTTTGCCAACAGTCGCTTGGCTAAACTGATCCGTTCCCGAATGATAAACTCAACCGGCGACAGGCCAAAAACTTCTTTGAAAGACCGGAAAAAACTTGACTTGCTCATGCAGGCTTTCTGGCAAAGTACCTCAACGCCTATTTTCTCCGTCAGGTGTTCACGAATGTAGTCGACAACCGAGGCAAACCGATTATTGACCGGCAGCCCGTCTTCTACCAGAGCCATATTCTGAGTCTGAATAACCCGTATCAGCAGCGATTTGAGGGTCAGGTCAGCCAGCGCGTCTTTGGCAATGGTATCTTCCATGCTAATACTGATCAACTTATTCATCACATTGGCCAGTTCCCGATTATTATAGAAATGGTACTGACTGAAGTTCAGTTTCCATTCGGCTATATCGTCTTTCCGGGGATAATGTTCATTCAGGAACGCCAGTGTCTGCGTTACCATAGCCCAGCTTAAGGCAATGGTAGCACACTGAACCGGGTGTTTTTCATCTGCTTCGGGAAAATCCACTTTCATCGAAACGCCTTCGGGCAGAATGACGGTTTCGCCCGGCAGAAAATCAAAACCGGGATTGTGCGATAAATACATGACTTTACGGCCACGCAGCATGCTTGTTATAACCAGCCCATCATACGACAGCGTAACATCTGAACAGGGCCGATACGTCTCGAAGATATTTAGTTCGCATTGATTCAGACTGAACACCCGTCTATTCTCGACCAGCGATGTTACGGTCTTTGTATCCGACAGGTTGATCGGTTCTAATGCATATTTAGTGGACATAGCCTCTGTTGATTTCCTGCTACTAAGCTACAGTCTTCCGGGCTTCTTTGGTGCATACCATTTAATAAAACTGGACAATAGTAATAGATATTGGCATTATAGTGCAAACAGGGGCTATGGTATCCCGATAGCTTTGTGCTGGATTTAACCACAGTCAGTAATTCACTCTTAATAAAATTCGATCCTTATTAGTATGGGCATAACCTTAGACCAGGCCGAAGCAGCGATAAAAGCAGCAAAAGCCAAAGCAAGTGAAATCAACACCTTAATGAACATTGCCGTAGTGGATGCGGGCGCGAATCTGGTTGCTTTTGTCCGCATGGATGGCGCATGGCTCGGCTCGCTCGACATTGCCCAGAAGAAAGCACGCACGGCACGCTATTTCGACATGCCAACGGGCATCATCGGTAGTTTGTCGCAACCCGGCGGTTCGCTCTATAACATCGAGCACTCAAACGGTGGCCTCATTACCTTTCCGGGCGGCATTCCCATCAAAAACGGCGCGGGTGAGGTCATTGGTGCCATTGGCGTATCGGGCAGCACCGTCGAAAATGACCATACGGTTGCTCAGGCAGGCGTCGATGCGCTTAGTTAAATGTAATAGTTGGTAAGTTTTTTAGCCAGCAAGTCGGTAAGTAGCTGAAATTCAGTCTACACCGGGATAAATCCCGGTGTAGACTGACAACTTGTACTTACCCCTGTCCCTTACTCCTCTAAACCCTTACTGTTATGTGCCAAAATCATGGTGTCGCCTACATCAAACCCGGTGTGGTTGAAGTCCAGTCCATCGACTACCCAAAGCTGGAAATTGGCGACCGCAAATGCCACCACGGCGTAATTTTGCAAATCGTTTCAACCAACATCTGCGGCAGCGATCAACACATGGTTCGCGGTCGAACAACGGCTCCGGCTGGCTTAGTGCTGGGCCACGAAATAACGGGGCTGGTTATCGAAGCCGGGCGCGATGTGGAGTTTATTAAGGAAGGAGATTTGGTATCGGTTCCCTTCAACATTGCCTGTGGCCGCTGCCGTAATTGTAAAGTGGGCCAAACGGGTATTTGCCTGAATGTTAACCCCGCCAGACCGGGCGCGGCTTATGGCTACGTCGATATGGGCGGCTGGGTTGGTGGGCAGGCCGAATACGTGATGGTGCCCTACGCCGATTTTAATTTGCTTAAGTTTCCCGATAAAGACCAGGCAATGGCGAAAATCCGTGACCTGACACTCCTCTCCGACATTTTCCCGACCGGCTATCATGGAGCCGTAACGGCGGGTGTTGGACCGGGGTCGATTGTGTACGTGGCCGGTGCGGGTCCGGTGGGGCTGGCCTGTGCTGCTTCCTGTCATTTGCTGGGAGCCGCCGTCGTTATTGTGGGCGATATGATCCCTGAGCGGCTTGAACAGGCCAAAAGCTTTGGCTGTGAGGTCATTGACCTTCGAAAAGAAACGCCCTTAGCCGATCAGATTGCCGAAATCATTGGCGTGCCCGAAGTCGATTGCGCCGTTGACTGCGTTGGCTTTGAGGCTCGTGGACACGGTTCCGATGCGGGCACCGAGCAACCGGCTACGGTGCTGAACGCAGCCATGAGCATAACCCGTGCGGGCGGAGCCATCGGTATTCCGGGCCTGTACGTAACCGGCGATCCGGGGGCTTCGACGGAAGATGCCAAAGTGGGCAATTTGAATATTCGCATCGGGTTGGGGTGGGCCAAATCACACTCGTTCTATACGGGTCAATGCCCGGTCATGAAATACCACCGGCAGTTGATGAATGCGATTCTGTATGATAAAATCCAGATTGCCAAAGCGGTGAATGTCGAAGTCATCAGCTTGGATAAAGCCCCCAAAGGCTATCAGGATTTTGATAAAGGAGCCGCCAAAAAATTTGTAATCGACCCGCACGGCTTAATTCCGAACTAAGGAATTTTGACGATTTTTGCTGTAATACCTGATTAAAAAGCCCATAAATAGATGACGGACATCTATTTATGGGCTTTTTAACTTCTCCACACCAGCCCTATCGTACACCTTGTGGCGGTACACGGCGTCGGGCATCGGCTGGAAATATCCGGGTAGCGCATGTACCTGTCCGCAAGTGTACGTCTTTCGTCCATTAACGGACACCATAACACAATTCTTCCAGTCAAAGCACTGATAATAAGCAGGTTACCTATCTGGTACGACATTTGGTAAAGAATAAGCACCAGCGGGCAACGCCCTACTTTTTGTTTGTGCATTCCGTTATAAACCTCTGTCGCTCATGTTCCGCAACTACGTTAAAATCGCCCTTCGCAACCTGTGGAAAAACCGCGTCTATAGCGGCATCAACGTATTCGGGCTGGCTATTGGGCTGGCAACCTGTCTCCTCATTACGCTCTACGTAGCCGACGAACTCAGCTACGACCGGTACCACGAGCGGGCCGACCGCATCTACCGGGTCGTTCATCACGCCAGTTGGAACGAAGGTAAACTCAACCTTGCCCCCACCTCGGCCCCCTACGGGCCAACCCTCAAACAGAACTACCCCGAGATTGAGCAGGCCGTGCGCATTGTGGGCGAAGGCGGTGGCTCCATGCAGTATGGCGAAACAAAAATTGAGGTGGACGATGTACTATTTGCCGAACAGGGGCTGTTTCAGGTGTTTACGTATCCGTTTCTATATGGCGATCCTAATACGGCTCTCAGCAAGCCCGAATCCATTGTGCTAACCAAAGACCTGGCCCTTCGGCTGTTCGGCGATGCGGCAAAAGCAGTGGGCAAAACGGTCTATTTCGAGAATAATTTTGGCAACCTCGTTACGGGCGTTATCGAAAACGTACCGGCCAGCTCACACATGAGGTTCAGCGGGTTACGTTCCCTTCCAACTGGTTTTTCGGGCGGGTGGCAGGATTTCAATCTGTACACATACGTGCTGTTGCGCGAAGGCACCGATCCGCAGGCATTAGCTTCCAAATTCCCGGCTTTTTTCGAGCGATATATCAAGCCCGAAATGGGAATGGCTATGACCTACAAAATGGAACTGCAGCCCCTCACATCCATTCATCTGCACTCAAATTTAGATTATGAGATTGGCCCCAATGGGAACAGCCGCACGGTGTCGGTTTTTGCCATAATCGGCGGTCTGATTTTGCTGCTGGCGGGTATCAATTACATGAATTTGTCTACGGCCCGGTCAACCATTCGGATTCGGGAGGTGGGCGTTCGGAAGGCCGTTGGGTCGGGACGCGGGCAACTGGCGGGGCTGTTTCTGGTGGAGACGCTGCTGCTCACACTTGTAGCCACCGTACTGGGCGTGTGCCTGACCCAGGCGATGTTGCCGTTTTTCAATGGGTTAACAGGTAAAAATCTATCCATCTGGCAGTTTGGTGTCGGTTATAGTCTGGCAGCCATTGCCGGATTCGCGTTGGTAACGGGGCTGCTGAGTGGTAGTTATCCGGCCCTGTTTTTGTCGGGATCACGCACGGTGGTTGCGTTGCGGGGACAGTTGGGGAAACAATCGGCAACGATTGCCTTCCGAAAAACGCTCGTTACGTTCCAGTTTGTCATCACCATTGCGCTGATGGCTGCATCGGGCATTATTTATCAGCAACTCCGGTTCTCGCTCAGCAAAGAGCTGGGTTTCAACAAAGAACAGGTGCTGACGTTCCACCTGAACGACGAAAAGGCCCGCACTAAAATCCCGGCCATAAAAGCGCAGTTACTGGAAAACTCGCTGATCGAAGGCGTTGCCGCTGCCAGTAATCCCATCGGAACCAACAACCTGGGCGGTGGCGGTTACTACTTTGAAATCGATGGTAAGATGACAACGTCGGCTCGGATCATGAATGATTTTAAGGTGGATGGTGACTTCCTGAAAACGATGGAAATTGGCCTGGCTCAGGGTCGAACTTTTTCGGACGCTATCCCCGCCGACCGCTACAATGCCATTCTGGTCAATGAAACCTTAGTGAAGGAACTGGGTTGGAAAGACCCGATTGGCAAGCGGGTTAAGATCCATACAAACGACAATGGTCCTCTGGCCGAACGCCGGGTAGTTGGTGTAGTGAAGGATTTTCATACCCATTCACTACAACATAAAATCGAACCCCTGGTTCTGCAAATGCCGACTTCGACCAACGAGCAAGACAATTTATATGTGAGAATTCGGGCTGGACAGGCGGCTAAGGCGCTGGCATTCATCGAAAAGACATACCGGCAGTTCGAGCCGAACAGCGTATTTGCGTATCAGTTTCTGGATCAGAATTTTGCCCGACAATACGGTGCCGAACAGAAGCAGAGCCAGATTCTTCTGATTTTTACGGCACTGGCTATCTTCATTGCCTGTCTGGGCCTGTTCGGGCTGGCAACTTTTTCGGCTGAACAGCGTACCAAAGAAATTGGCGTTCGGAAAGTGCTGGGAGCCAGTGTATCCAGCATCGTCGCGCTACTCTCCAAAGACTTTTTGACGTTAGTGCTGATCGCCATTGTCATTGCAACACCCCTCGCCTGGTTCGCCATGAATCGCTGGCTACAGGAATTCGCCTATAAAATCAACATCGAGTGGTGGGTGTTCGCGCTGGCGGGTTTGCTGGCGGTGGTCATTGCCTCGCTGACAGTCAGTTTTCAGAGCGTGAAAGCGGCCCTGATGAATCCGGTCAAATCACTACGAAGTGAGTAGTGTCCGTAAATGGTCGGACAAGCGTCCACTTGCGGACATACGTTCGTAAACAACAGGCCCTGATTACTCCCAAAAGGCCCTTTTCATCTATGGCACGGCTCTTGACCGACAGGTAATAACATCTTGACCGACAACTATATGAAACCTTTCGTTCTCTTTGTTTTGTCTTATCTGTTCGCCGATACGCTACTCGCTCAGGACAAAAAATACAGCAGCCACAATGAGTTGCGCGGAAGCGGGAAAATCAGTCGGGAACAGCGAAGCGTTGCGCCGTTTCGGGCCATTGCCATCGGCCCATTTCTATCCAGCGTTACCGTCGACGTTGGTGGAACGCAATCAGTGGTCACTATTCAACTCGACGATAATTTAAGGTCGTTCCTGAAAATCGAGAGCGTCGATGGCGTTCTTACTGTCGATTTCAAAGACCCGGATAACAAACAATTCTGGCTTAGTAAGGGAACCATCGACGTTACGATTAAAACGCCCTCCCTAAGCCAATTACGCAATGAATCGAACGGTAATGTGGTGATTACTAACCTGACCGGCGAGTCGTTCGATCTCATCAATCAGGCAAACGGCAACGTAACGCTAAGCGGAACGGTCGGGCAACTCAATGTGGTCAGTGCGGCCAACGGCGACGTACGGGCGAAGGCCCTAATTGCCCGGAAGGCCAGTGTTATTACACAGGCCAACGCAACGGTTGAGGTGAACACAAAGCAACTCCAGGCGCAGAAATCGGGCCATGCAACCATCCGAAACGCAGCCGAAAAAGCAGACCGTTCCGCAACGAACGCATCGCCGGAATCATCTGATACTGAACAGATAACCATTACATTACAGAATAACAGCCCGGCCCCGCGAACGGTCACGCTACGTTTCACCGAGCCGGGAAATCCCAGCTATGGCGTTGTCAAGACAACACTGGGGCCTTATGGCAAACGCCGGGAAACATATCCGGTCGGCACAAAAATTGAACAACTCGACACGAACCAAACGAAGGTGGCTATGACGGGTGGAGACGTTCGAGGCAAAGCCATCGTGACGCTCACCGCCGATGATAACGGGCGAACGTACAACTTGCTGGATTGATTGTGAACAAGCCAGTTACACACTTCATTAGTAACGAAAAATAGTTTTATCTATGAAAAAACAGCCTCTGACATTACTATTCTACCTGATAATCAGCGTAATTATAACCAGTTGCAACACATTAAATTCGCTCACAACGATTCAGCCCGGCAAGCAGTTCGAACTGGGTGGCAACCGGAATGGTGCCTTTACAGCCCGACTCCAAAATGTTGGCGAGGTTCCCGTAACGATTTCTGAGCGACGGGCTGACGGTCAATACGTTACGTTGGGTACGTTCAGGCCCGGCGACAGCCAGAGAGTGCGGTTTTCGTCAGGATCAGCGGCTTTACTTGATAACCTTTCGGCTAAACCCGCGCAACTTCATTTGGTTGTTACCGGCGACAAAAACCTGAGTATGCGTGAGCTTGCTAAATAACATACCTATGTTTCTTAACTACCTTAAAATCGCCCTGCGTACCCTGCGGAAAAATCGGGTGTTCTCCTTCATCAACATTGCGGGGCTGGCCCTCGGCATTGCGGCTTTCGTGCTCATTCTGGAATACATCGCCTACGAACGAAGCGTCAATAGCTTTCACAAAAACTTCCCGACGCTGTATCGGATGCTGGGTCAGACCCGCGAGGGCGACATCTGGGAAGACATGGCTCCGGCCGTGGCTCCGCTTGCTAAACAGCAGTTTCCGGAAGTGCGAAATTTCTGTCGGTTAACCGATGGTCCTGCCAGCGGGATTGTCAGTTATAATGACAGCAAAGCGGGGAACTCGCTTCAGGCATTTCGGGAGGAAAAAGTAGCCTATGCCGATGCCAGTTTTTTTACGCTGTTCACCTTCCCGCTGGTAGAGGGAACAGCAGCTACGGCCCTCACCCAGCCTAATACGGTAGCCCTGTCGGCGTCGCAGGCTCGCAAATATTTCGGGGATGGCAAGCCGCTGGGCCGTACGCTGACGCTCAATAATCAGTTTGGCAAAACGCTCTATACCGTTACGGCAGTGTATGCCGACATGCCCCAAAACTCCGATATGCGTTTCGATGCGGTGTTTTCGCTGCAAACGCTGGCGAATCCGGCCAACCTCAACGGCAACACCTGGGCGCGGCTGGATGGCTTCGATGGTTCGTTCCTGACAACGTTCCTGCAACTATCGGAAAGTGCGGACACGAAATCATTACTCACCAAATTCAATGCGTTCAAGAAAAAAATCAAACCTGAAGATGAAAGCACTTTTTTACTGCAACCTGCCAGCAACATCCACTTAGCTGCGTCGCTGAACGATCCGTATCGGACTACCGGCAGTTTGGGATTTGTGTACCTGATGAGTGGCATCGCGGGGCTGATTTTGCTGATTGCCTGGTTCAACTACGTGAATCTGTCCACAGCGGGTGCTATCAAACGGGCGAAAGAAGTAGGCGTTCGGAAGGTGATTGGCGCGGGACCGGGCCAGCTAATCGGGCAGTTTCTGGGCGAATCGCTGTTGCTCAACATCGTTGGGTTTGGGCTGGGTATTGTGCTCGTCGTGTTATTACAGGGCGTTTTCAACGAATTCATAAAAAAGGAACTGTCGTTAAGCGTGCTCAATACCAACGGCTTCTGGCTGGTTGGGCTGGGGCTGCTCATAGCCGGTGCGTTGGCATCGGGTGGTTATGTGGCCTTTGCCCTGACTTCCTTTCAGCCCATTCAAACGCTGAAAGGAGCAAATCAGGCGGGCAAAGGCGGCTGGCTGCGTAAATCGTTAGTGGTCATGCAATTCAGCGCGTCGGTCGCGCTGGTCATTGCCACCATGGTGCTTTACCGGCAGTTGCAGTATATGCAGAACAAAGACCTCGGCGTTCGGCTGGCGCAACGAGTGGTCATTAAAGGGCCGAAGGTTAATCAGAACGATTCGTTTACATCGGGAACAGCCGCCCTCGACCACGAACTTAACCAGTTGCCTTACGTCAAAAATTTTTGTCAGACGGGTATCGTGCCGGGTAATTACTACAACTTCACGGCGGGCGGCATTACCAAACAGAACCCGCGCCCCGGCGACGAAAAGAAAAACTATTCGATGGGAATTATCGACGAACGCTACCTGACTACCTACGAAATTGAGCTGGTTGCCGGTCGCAACTTCACAACCCCCGAAGCGGAGTTAGGCTGGGAGAAAAGCGGCAAACTGATGATTAACGAGACAGCCGCCCGGCAGTTGGGGTTTGCCTCGCCCGCCGAAGCCCCTGGAAAAACCATCAACTGGGGGCAAGTTTACGAGATCGTTGGTGTGGTAAAAGACTACCACCATCAGGGACTTCGCCGGGCCATTGACCCGATTATTTTTATGCCCCGCCGGTCGGTTAGCGACCTCACGGTTCAACTAACTACGGACCCCATCCAGGGCGGTCGGGTACAGGATAAAATAGCTGCCCTGGAACGTATTTACAAAGCCAGTTACCCCGGCAATCCGTTCGAGTTTTACTTTGCCGACGAGAATTACAACAAACAATATCAGGACGAACAACAATACGGTCAGGTGTTCACGGTAGCATCGGCCCTCGCCATTTTCATTGCCTGTCTGGGTTTGTTTGGTCTGGCGGCTTTCACCACCGAGCAGCGCACCAAAGAAATTGGGGTCCGTAAAGTGCTGGGAGCCAGCGTTGCCAGCATCGTCACGCTGCTCTCCAAAGACTTTTTGAAATTAGTCCTCATCGCCATTGTCATTGCCTCTCCCCTTGCGTGGTATGCCATGAATCGGTGGCTGCAGAACTTTGAGTACAAGGTCACTCTTGACTGGTGGGTGTTCGCGGGGGCGGGTCTGCTGGCGGTAGGCATCGCCGTGCTGACAGTAAGTTTCCAGAGCATCAAAGCCGCGTTGATGAACCCGGTGAAAAGTTTACGAGCTGAGTAAGAAAACACTACTTACCCGACTAAGACAGTCTGTACGACAACTATGCTAACGAACTATCTTAAAATCGCGATTCGGAATCTCCTGAGAAGCAAGTCGTTCTCGGCCATAAACATCTTTGGCCTTTCGGTTGGCATGGCGTGCTGTATGCTCTTGTTGCTGTATATCCGCAGCGAATTGTCGTTCGATAAACACCAGCAGCATGCCAGTGAATTATACCTGATGGCGCAGGAAACCATCATCGGCAAAGCTAATAAGGATGCTGGTGCCGAGAAGCAGGCGAGTGCATCGGCCCCCTATGCCTTTGCCTTAAAATCAGAATTTCCGGAAATTGAGCAGGTGGCCCGACTATGGAGCAATCTGATCGACGATAAATCACTGCTCCAGGTTCGGGAAGGGGGCAAAGCCGTTAAATCCTTTTATGAAACCAAAGGCTATCAGGTTGATTCGACCTTTTTTGATTTGTTTTCCTATCAATTTACAGCAGGCAACCCACACACTGCGCTAACCGACCAGCATTCAGTGGTACTGTCGGAAGAAATTGCCCATAAGCTGTTTGGTACGGCATCGGCACTGAACAAACTGATTCGAATTGGGGGCACGGCGGGCAATGGCGAAGATTTTAAAGTAACGGGCGTTTACCGGGACGAAAGCGCTCGTTCACACATCGACGCCAAATTCTTTTTACCCATTTATGCGGGTTGGGTAGGTGGTTTTCTGCGGACTGCCAAACTGGATTTCTGCTGCAATAACATGTTTGTTACGTATCTAAAATTGCGGCCCGGTACAGACCCTGCTCAATTGCAAAAGAAATTTCCGGCGTTTATGGATAAATATGCCAGCAACGATTTGAAGGCGGTTGGGTTCGGCAAAAAGCTGTTTCTGGTTTCGGTTCCTGATCTGCATCTCTCCGACCAGCTAAAGAGCGTCGTCACGCCAACCAACAGTACAACATATCTGTATATTCTGGCCTCGATTGCCCTGTTTACACTGCTGATTGCCTGCATTAATTTTATGAATCTGAGTACAGCTCGTTCAGCCAAACGGGCGGCTGAGGTGGGTGTCCGAAAGGTAATGGGGGCTGAACGGAGTTCGCTGATCGGGCAGTTTCTGGGCGAGTCAATGGTACTGGCCTTGCTGGCGCTGGTCATTGCCCTTGCGTTAGTCACTGTATTCTTACCTATTTTCAATCAATTGACAGCGAAATCGTTACATCTATCTGAGCTATTTGAACCGGGCATTATTCTGGCGTTCGTTAGCCTGGCTTTACTAACAGGCTTGCTGGCGGGCAGCTACCCAGCCTTCTATCTATCTCTGTTCAATCCGGTGCAGGTGTTGAAAGGCGGGGCCACGAATGGCAAATTTGCCAATACGCTGTCGGCGGTGGCACTACGTCGCGGATTGGTGGTGTTTCAGTTTGTGATCTCCGTTGGACTGGTGCTGGCTACGTTTGTTATTCAGGAGCAGATGCGTTTTCTACGGAACACGCCCTTAGGATTCACGCAGGATCAGCAAATTGCCATTCCGCTGAGTAGTAAGGAAGATAATGCGGCCTACTCCACCTACCGAACCGAAATTCTCCGAAATAACCAGGTATTGGGAGCCTCGGGAACTCAATATTATCCCGGCATTAACAACGCCAGTGATTTTTTGCTTTATCGCCCGGAGCGGGGTGTCATGACGGCTCAACAGGTCAAAACGAACTGGGTCGATTATGATTTTATGCAAAATATGGGTTTTAAACTGCTCACTGGGCGGCTGTTTTCCCGTCAGTTTCCGGGCGACACGACGAACCGGGTTGTGGTTAATGAAGCGACGTTACGAGCGTTTCAGATTCCACTGGCAAAAGCCGTTGGCCAGAAACTGAACTTCGACTGGCAGGGCGAAACCCGTCCGTATGAAATTGTGGGGGTATTGAAAGACTTTCACTACGAAAACCTGCATCAGACTATTGAACCGTACAGTTTCTTACTGAGTAGCCGCCCCAGCTACAATTACATAGTTGCACACGTCAACACAGCTACTATGAAAAACGTATTGAGTTTTCTGGAACAAAAGTGGAAAGTACTTCACCCCGATGAACCATTCTCCTATACGTTCCTAAACGAAGATTTCCAGAAGAATTACGAAGCTGAAGCCCGTACCTCGCGGATTGTCGGTTATTTCACGGCCATCTCTATTCTGATTTCGTGCTTAGGTTTATTCGGGCTGGCAGCTTTTGCGGCTCAGCAACGTACTAAAGAAATCGGGGTACGCAAAGTACTTGGTGCATCGGTCGCTAACATTGTCGTGTTGTTGTCCAAAGATTTCCTGACGCTGGTGATGATCGCGATTCTAATTGCTTCGCCCATTGGCTGGTGGGCCATGAACAAATGGCTACAGAATTTCGCATACAAAACCGATATACCGTGGTGGATCTTTGCGATAGCTGGGGTTCTGGCGCTGGCGATTGCGTTTATAACGGTGAGTTTCCAGAGCATTAAAGCCGCCCTGACGAATCCCGTGAAGTCGTTACGCAGTGAGTAACAAATCTGCTTACAGGAACTGGTTTAACTCTAACTGCAAAACTTCTGAATGGGATGAAGCAATGGCAATGCCACCATCACCCAGACAATACCGTAACCACTGCTGGGTCTTATAATCATACACAAAGCCTTCGCGAATGCCGTAAAGCTGACCATCAACTAACTGAATCACTTTCTGAAGGTCGCCTTTGGTGCCTCTGGTTTGGCAAATCTCAATAATTACCGGCGTTTGATCAGCGTCATTATCGTACAGTACGACATCGGGCGTTGGCGTACTGTACTCACCAAGCATCATTTCGGGAAGCGGCTCATACCTGATTTTCCCGGCTTCATAAAGCGGATACAGTTTGGCTGTCAGCCGGGCAATAACGCGCTGATGAATAACAGGAGCATTGACACCCATGTCATTAACCATGGATTGTTGAGCTGCCGGTTCTGCATAGGGAGTTGACGTTGCCATAGGATGAACTGTTTTAACAAACTTAACCAAAAAACAGGTTATGCTGCGAAGTTGCATTGAAATTGACCGACCAAATTGGCACAAAACCACCTGTCGTGGCTCTCTAACATTCCAGGCTGGGCGAATACCGTAAGACGTTTACAAAGTAAGTAGAGCCGCAAACAAGGCTTAACAATTATTAACAGCCTGTCAATTAGATCAGTACGTACCTTGTTGGCGCATTAAGGCACGTACTGATTATGTTTCAGAGTTACCTCAAAATTGCACTCCGACATGGAGTAAAACGTCCGTTCTACTCCATCGTCAACGTAATGGGCTTAGCAATGGGCCTGACGTTTACGCTACTCATTGCCAGTTTTGTCTGGGGCGAATTGCAGGTGAACGACAGGCTGAAAAACGCTGACAATCAGTACATCATTCGAAGTAAATGGAAGCAGCCCGGATTGGGCTACGAGGAGGTGACAGTTGCACCGTTAGGCAAATTATTGAAGGAACAGTATCCGGGATTAGTTGCCAACTATTACCGCTTCGATGTCCTGACAACGGCCGTTTCCAACGGTGATAAACATTTTGTGCGGGAAGTTGCTCAGGCTGGCGATTGTACAATGATCGGGATGTACGGCTTCAATATGCTGTATGGCAATGCTCAAACGGCCCTGAAAAATCCGAACTCAGTGGTGATAACCGAAGAAAATGCCATTAAGTATTTTGGTCGGACAGATGTAGTTGGTCAGGTGTTGAGTCTAAGCAATTACGCAGGGAGTAAGCAGGATTTTGTCGTAACAGGCGTTTTAAAAAGCCTCGCTAAAAACTCGATTACTTACTTATGGGATATGCCGGTGAACGTGTTCATTCCATTCAACAGCCTACAGGGCCGTACTGATACCGACGGATGGACAACCTGGAATATTGCTACGTATATCGAACTGCAGGAGGGTGTACAGGCAGAACAATTGGATGGGCCAATTGCCAAACTGATAGCCACTTACGCATCGAAAGACGTTAAAGAGAACCTACGCCCCTACTTAACTCCGCTAAAAAAGTACTATCGGGAGTTTAACAATAGCATCGTAAAAAAGACGATCTACACCCTGTTAAGTGTTGCGGCTTTTATCCTTCTCATGGCTGTCGTTAATTTCGTAAATATAGCCATTGCCAACGCATCATCCCGCGTTAAAGAAATCGGCATCAGGAAGTCTTTGGGAAGCCTAAAACGTCAGTTAGTGTATCAGTTCCTGGCCGAGTCCATCTTGTCAGCGATGCTGTCGATGAGTATTTCGCTCGTTCTCTACGAGTTGTTCAGGTCATCGTTTGCGGACGTAGTGGGCCGAATAATTGAGCCGTTCTGGGCCATTTCTCCTTATTTTTTAGGAACAGTTACCCTACTTACGCTGCTGATCGGTATTACAGCAGGAATCTATCCAGCCTTTCTGCTGGCGTCGTTGCCATCTGTCGATTCTCTAAAGGGCAAGTTGAAATCAATCAAAAAAGGTGTACTGTTTCGGCAATTGCTGATAACTGCTCAATTCTCGATTGCACTGCTCGTTTTCTGCGGAGCAATCGTTATTTCGCAACAGGTAGCCTATTTTTTCAATAAAAATTCAGGGTTTAACAAAGAGTCGATCCTATTGGTATCGCTTCCCCGCGACTGGACTCCGCAGGGCGTAGCTAACATGGAAACCGTCCGAAATGAACTGGGCCGTGTAGCGGCTGTCAAGTCCATAAGTATCTCATCATCAACGTTAAAATCTGGTACCGATTACAATATAAACTTATATCCAGTCGGAAAAGATTCGACGCAATCAACAACTACGTCTGTATTGCAAACTGATGAGAATTTCGCTGAAACGTATCAGATTCCAATGGTTGCCGGCAAGTTTTATGGTTCATCGAAACCAGCAGATCACGAGGATAAGATCGTGTTGAATGAAACCGCCATTTACTCGTTGGGCTATAAACGTGCGGATGCGGCTATTGGGCGACAGGTATATAGCCAGGGATATAAAAATCCCATTACCATAATTGGCGTTACGAAAGACTTTAGCTTCCGTTCTATGAGGGATAAAGTAGGTCCAACGGCTATCAGCCACGTAAGTGGAGCCGGTCACTTCTTTTCCTATTTTTCGATTAAAATCGGCTCCGAAAATCTGACCCATTCAATCGCTTCCATTGAGAAAAAATTCCACCTGCTTTTACCCGACGCACCCTTCGAGTTTTCGTTCGCAGACGAAGCTCTTCAGCAACTTTATCAGTCAGAGTTGCAATTGAAGAAGGCTGCTCAGACGGCTACAATACTGGCCGTGTTAATTGTTATTTCCGGCATATTGGGTATGGTTTCGCTAAGTATTGTCCAGAGAAACAAAGAGTTAGCAATTCGTAAAGTGATAGGCGCGAGTACGCAGAGCATTATACTACTCTTTATGAACGAGTTTTTACTGGCATTGACAATTGCCATGCTCATTGCTTTCCCGGTAGCGTATTTATTGATGACAAGTTGGCTGCAAAACTTTGCCTATCACATTGATGTCAATTGGCTTTCATTCCTCGTTGTTGGCTTGTCATTCATTATAGCTATAAGCTTAGTCGTCAGTCTTCAAACGATGAAGGCTGCCCTGATGAATCCCGTCAAGTCGTTACGGAGCGAGTAACAGAACCCGCAAACAAGGCTTAACAATTATTAACAGCCTGTCAATTAGATCAGTACGTACCTTGTTGGCGCATTAAGGCACGTACTGATTATGTTTCAGAATTACCTCAAAATTGCACTCCGCAATCTGCGAACCCAACGTATATACACCCTGCTGAATATCATCGGTTTATCGGTGGGCATGGCGGGCGGACTGCTGATTTTCCTGTTTCTACACCATCACCTCAGCACCGACCGGCACCACGTCAACTTCGACCGCATTTTTCGGATCGACACGGATTTGTACCTCGCGGATGGCTCGATTGAGTATAACCCCGAAGCCCCGTTGCCAATGGCGAAGGTGCTACGTACCGACTACCCGCAGGTAGAACAGGCCGCTTTTTTGATGATGATTCGGGAACTGACTGTCAGCGTTAAGCGGAAAAATCAACCGGAACCGCTGCGCTTTCGGGAACACAGCCGGATGGGGTTTGTTGAGCCGGAGTGGTTCGACATACTGAGTTATAAATGGCTACAGGGAAACCCAAAAACCGCCCTCAAACAACCAAACAGCGTTGTTTTGACCGAGTCCTATGCCAGAAAATACATTGGCGAGACTAACCCGCTCGGCCAAACCATTGTCCTTGACAATAAAATCAACGCAACCATCACGGGCGTAATTGCCGACCCACCCGCCACCACCGACACCGATCTGGGCGTGTTCATTTCGCTGGCAACGCTGAACCAATATGACCCGGCATACGATCAGACCGACTGGGGATACCTGAACAGCACCAACCGGCTCTACGTCACGCTCAAAGACCCGAACGCATCAGCCAGCCTTGAACAGACATTTCCGACTCTGGCGAAGAAACACTACGGAGCCTACGCTAATGTTTACAGATTTCACGCGCAGCCCATGCGCGAATTTCATTTCGATGTGGCGCGGGGCGGAACAGCTATCCGGTCGTCGTTGCTCTGGTCGCTGGGCGTAATTGGCGTGTTGCTGATTGGAGCGGCCTGTATCAATTTTATCAACCTCGCCACCGCGCAGGCCCTCCGGCGCGGGAAAGAAGTGGGTATTCGTAAAACGCTGGGTAGTTCGCGCAGGCAGTTGGCAGGCCAGTTTTTCCTCGAAACGGCAATCGTTATTGTGGTAGCTACCGGCCTGGCCCTGTTGTGGGTATTGCTTCTGCTGCCGCTCTTCACCGACTGGGTACAGGTGCCCCTATCGCTCCGGTTCGACGGGCCGACATCAGCTTTCGTAAGTTTATTATTAATCAGCGTTACGTTGTTGGCAGGAGCTTACCCGGCGGTGGTATTGTCCGGCATTTCGCCCTGGGCAGCTTTACGAGGGCGGTTAACCGCAACGGGGTCAGCACGGGGTTTTACGGTCAGACGAGTGCTGGTGGTGACGCAGTTTGTCGTTTGTCAGGGACTGATTATCGGAGTATTGGTGGTAGCAAAGCAGACACAGTACATTCAGCAAGCCGATTTGGGGTTTCGGAAAGACAATGTAGTGCTGGTGAACATCCCCGATCAGAAGGCCTCGACGCAGGAAGCTTTCCGGCAAAGTCTCTCTCAATATCCCGGTATTCAGTCGGTTAGCTTCAGCCATCGGCCACCCGCAAGCGCGTTGCAGTATGGCGGTTCCTTCAAATTCAACGGCAAACCCGACTGGGAACTGTATCCTGTTCGCGACCGGCTGGCCGACGCCAATTACCTGCAAACCTACGGCCTGTCGCTGATGGCGGGGCGGAACATCGCGCCGAGCGACACCATCCGCGAATACCTCATCAACGAAACTTTACTGCACCAACTCGGCTTTCGCAACCCGCAGCAGGTGCTGGGAAAAACCATGCAATATTACCTCTCGCCCGTGCCGTTGCCGATTGTGGGCGTCGTGCGCGATTTTCATCAGAAATCACTTCGGGAGCCTATTGGCCCGTGCTTCATTGCCAGTTATACCAATCGGTACACTCAGGCTGGTATCCGGGTTTCAGGCCGAAATCCTGTGCAAACGCTTCAGCACATTCGGGAAACGTGGCAGCAATTGTACCCGAATGAGGTGTTTGAACACGAGTATCTGGACGAGTCGGTGGCCCGGTTCTATGAAACCGAAACCTTAGTTGCCCGGCTGATAAACGTCTTCACGGCCATTGCCATTCTGATCTGCTGTTTAGGCTTATACGGCTTAGTGTCACACGCCGTTGTGCAACGCACCAAAGAAATTGGCATCCGTAAAGTACTGGGTGCCAGTGTTGCCAGCATCGTGTCTTTGCTGAGCAATGATTTTTTAAAATTGGTTCTGATTGCCCTACTCATTGCCTCGCCCCTTGCCTGGTGGATTATGAATCGGTGGCTACAGGACTTCGCCTACCGAATCGACATTAGCTGGTGGATGTTCCCGCTGGCCGGTTTGCTGGCGGTAGGCATTGCGCTGTTAACGGTGAGTTTCCAAAGCATCAAAGCCGCCCTAATGAACCCGGTGAAGTCGTTACGAAGCGAATAGCGACCGGCGGATAGACTTGTTTATACATCCATAATTCAATACAAATCATGTTCCAGAACTACCTTAAAATTGCCATTCGAAATCTACTGAAACGTAGGTTTTACGCCATCATCAACATCGTGGGTCTGGCCATTGGCCTAACGTTTACGCTGCTCATTGCCGGGTTCGTCTGGGGCGAATTGCAGGTGAATCGCGGGTTGCGCCATGCTCCGCAACAATACCTGATACAAAGCCGTTGGAAAGTCGAAAACATGGGGATGCCCATCACGACACTGGCCCCCATCGGCCCGGCTCTGAAAGCACAATACCCAACGCTGGTCGCTAATTTTTACCGCTTCCACGGGGTCAGTGCCACCCTCTCGAAAGGTGCCAATCACTTTCGCGAGTCCATACAAATTGGCGATTCTACCCTGCTGACCATGTACGGTTTCGACCTGCTGCACGGCAACGCCCGTACCGCCCTGACGGAACCAAACGCCATCGTTATCACAGCCGATAAAGCCCTGAAATTCTTTGGCAAAACCGACGTACTAAACCAATCACTGACGGTGGAAACGCCCCAATCGGGTAAGCAGGTGTTTCGGGTGACGGGCGTTCTGAAACCGCTGCCCCTTAATTCGGTATCGAACCTGCTGGGGGACGCCAACGCTATTTTTATGACTTTGGGTGCGCTGCCGTACTTTGGTGTCGACATGAAAAACTGGCAGAATCAGTACATTGTCAATTACGTAGAGCTACAGCCGGGCGTTACCCCGAAGGACTTACTCAAGCCGCTGGCTCACTTGATTAAAACGAGTGCTCCGCCCGAAGTTCAAAAAAACCTGACGGCTTACGTAACACCACTGGCGGACTATTACCAACAAAGCAACAACGGCTTAGTGCGCCGGATGATCGTGACGCTAACCGCCGTTGCCCTGTTCATTTTGCTGATGGCGGTGGTCAATTTCGTCAATCTCTCACTGGGCAGTTCGTCATCGCGCCTGCGCGAAATAGGCGTTCGCAAGGCATTGGGGGGACTTCGCTGGCAGTTGACCAGTCAGTTTATGACCGAATCCTTCGCGCTAACGACCATTGCTACCCTGCTTTCGTTACTGCTGTACATCCTGTTCCGGCCCCTGTTTGGCGACATAGTGGGCAAACCCATTCCGTCACTAACCGCCTTTCCCTGGGCCTATAGCTGGCTGATTTTGGTGTTGATTCTGGTCGTTGGCGGACTGGCGGGTGGCTATCCAGCCCTGCATTTGTCGGCCTATTCCCCGGTCGATTCGCTGAAAGGAAAAGGCATGGCACCGGCCCGTACGCCGGAGCGGCACCGGTTTGCAGGGAATGGTCAGTGGCTTCGGCGGGGGCTGATCACGGTTCAGTTTACCATTGCCATCGTTGTCTTTGTTGGTGCGGTGATTGTTTCGCAGCAAATCGCTTACTTTTTTAACACTGATCTTGGGTTCAAAAAGGAATCCGTACTGACCGTATCATCCCTGCCTCGTACCTGGACACGGGACGGCGTGGCCCGGATGGAAGCCGCCCGCGACCAGTTTGCCCGGCTGCCCGGTATTCGTTCGGCAAGTTTGTCGTTCGAAATTCCCAATGGAAACGTGGGCAACAGCGGAAACCTTTATCCACAGGGCCGGGACTCGACGCAGGCGATTAGCGTGAAAATCATGACAACCGACGAGCACTATGCTCAAACGTACCAGATTGACCTTCGGGCGGGCCGGTATTTTCATTACGGACAGGGCGGATATGATTCAACCAGTGTGGTACTGAACGAAGCCGCGACAAAAGCATTAGGCTATAAAACGCCCGAAGGAGCCATTGGGCAACTTGTGCGGTTTCAGAACATTCCGCTTACGTACCGGGTACGGGGCGTCGTGCGAAATTTCCACGTCGGCACGATGCACGGAACCATTGGCCCGGTGGCGATTGGACAGGTGCGTACCGTTCCGCTTTACCGATTTTTCTCGTTCCGTTTGTCGCCGGGAAATACAAAGCAGACTATCGCATCAATCGAGCGCAACTGGCATGATCTCTTCCCCGACGCGCCGTTCGATTATGCCTTCATGGACCAAACATTACAGACCCTATACCAGACTGAACTGCAGTTGGAAAAAGCGGCCTATGTAGCCACCGCGCTGGCCCTGCTCATTGTATTGCTGGGCGTAATAGGGCTGGTATCGCTGAGCGTGGCCCGGCGAACGAAAGAAGTAGGCATCCGCAAAGTGCTGGGCGCGTCGGTGCCAAACGTGATCGCCTTATTTTTGCGGGAATACGTTTGGGTGATGTTGCTTGCCAACGTATTAGCCTGGCCTTTAGCGTATTGGCTAACCGCCAACTGGCTTGCAGATTATGCGTACCATGCCACGATAAACTGGAAACCCTTTGTGCTGGTGGGCATTGGCCTGGCCATACTGACGAGCGTAGTTGTCAGCCTTCAAACGATAAAAGCCGCCCTAATGAATCCGGTGAAGAGCCTGAGGTCTGAATAGCGTATGACCGTGCAGTCAAACCCTTGTCCGCTGTCGTACAAAAGTTGTCCATTATCGGACACGAAGCTGTCTTTACCTTTCACAACCTATTGAATTACAGACTATTAAGCAAATGGCACGAAGATAGCGGGCATAAAATGCACACACCCTATCCGAATCGCTACACAACTTGTTGCCGCCAATGAAAACGCTCTTTACTCTGCTCCTGCTCACGGTTAGCGTATGCGCTCTGGCGCAACGGTCGTCCAGCAAACACGTAACGACCGACGGTCGGCAGTTACGCATTCGGGTTGACATTGAAGAGCCGGACCGGTCGATTCATTATCGGCGCTCGTTCGATGTATCTGACATGAACGACAAGGCCGTGAAAGCATTGGAAAACCGCATCATCGACTCATTGGATCAGGCATCTTCAGCGATAGCCGGGAACGCAGCGGTTGAACCGAAACGGGAGACCTATACCCGAAAAAATCAGCGGGATGACCAGTCTGTATCGGTCTGGAATTCGGAGAAGCACACGTCCGAACCGATGCAGGCAAACGCTTCGTCGTCACTCTCGCCCGGTGATGTAGCCCCGTCGTCGGTACTGGTTCGGGAAGACAAAGAGAACGGTCGGCTCTGGATGCAATACACGTTTCAGAAAGACGGCGATGAGTTGATTATTGAGCGAACCGCCAACGTAGTGGGCAAGTCCGAGCGCGAAAAACAGGCGATTATCAAAGAAACCGAACGCAGCTTTGGTATCAAAACGGGCAATCAATAGTGTATGTTTGAGTTTGTGGCCCCGATCTACAGATGTCATCTTTTTAGGGCACCGAAACGGAAAGATGACATCTGTAGATCGGGGCCACAAACTCAAACGCACCCAATCAGTAAGTCGATTTACGCCTATGTCATACATCGCCATTCCCATCTCTTCATTGCCCGGTAAGCAGGACATCGAAATCGACGTAACCATCAACGGGCAAAAACAGGCACTCCACTACCGCGTCGAACTCTTTTACTGGAGCGACTGCCAGGTGCCTACCTTCGACCGGGTGGACTGTATCCGGCAACTACTGGCTACGTATGACCAGGCCTGGACTCTTTATTACATCGGTTCGCCAACGGACGATTTCGTGCCCATCACGTTCGTAAAAAAAGAAGATCTGATCAAACAGCGGAAACTACTAATGGCCTCTTATTAAGCGACTCAGAGTTCCTCATGCTCCAGAATTACCTCAAAGTCTCTCTGCGGAATCTATGGCGGAGTCGCCGAATTAGCAGTATCAGTATTTCGGGTCTGGCCATTGGGCTGGCGTGTGGCCTTGTGATTTTCCTGCTGGTCAGCTATCTGTTTAGCTTCGACCGGTATCATGCCAAAGCCGACCGTACCTTCTGGATTGTCACCGACATTCGGCAGGAAAACGTAGTGCCCACCGATGCCACTCCCCGCCCATTAGGCGACGTTCTTCGCCGGGAGTTTCCGTTCGTTGAAACGGCGGTCCGGCTCGAAAACAGTTACGGGCGAATCATTGGCGTTCCCGACGAAAAAGGAAAGCTGCTCAAAAAGTTTGAGGAGTCGCGGAACCTGTGTTTTACAGAGCCCCAGTTTTTTGAGATTTTCGACACAAAATGGATCAGCGGAAATCCGAAAACAGCCCTGTCGGCTCCCAACACCGTCGTGCTTACCGAACGATACGCCTACAAATACTTTGGCTCGGCCAACCCGATGGGCAAGGTGCTACGCTTTGATAATCAGGCCAATCTGACCGTTACAGGGTTAATAAAGAATCTGCCTACCAACACCAAACTCCGCTACGATGCCTTTATTTCCTATCCTACAGTGTCCGCCTTATCGGGCACGCCCGGCAAACAGGCTATGCAATCCTGGGATAATGTAACGACCGTCTGTTTCGCAACGCTGCGCGAAGGCACTCCCGTTGAGCGGCTGCTCGATGCGTTTCCGCTAATCCGACAGAAATACCTGACGAGTCAGGAAAGCAAAAAACTTGATTTCCACGCCATTCCGCTGAGCGAATCAGACCACATTCCGCAGTATGGCGGGCGGTCGCCGAAGCTGATTCTGTACGCCCTTGTCCTGATCGGGCTGTTTTTGGTACTGGCTTCCTGCATCAATTTTATCAACATGGCAACGGCCCACGCCCTCAAACGGGCCAAAGAAGTGGGCGTTCGCAAAGCAGTGGGCAGCTCGCGTCGGCAACTGATCGGGCAGTTTATGACCGAGACAACGCTGGTAACGCTGGCGGCTGTGCTCCTGGCAATTCTGCTGACTCACCTGAGTTTACCCTTGCTGAACAACGCACTGGCCGTCATGAATACCGACCTGTCTATTGGCAACCTGTTCCGACCCGATTCATTACGCTGGTTTGGTGCCCTGATTGTCGGAGTCATTCTGCTGGCCGGGCTTTATCCGTCGCTGGTGCTGGCACGCTTTAATCCGGTGGCGGCTCTGCGCGGACAACTCACAACACAGCAAATTGGTGGCGTTTCGGTTCGGCGCGGGCTGGTTATTGTGCAGTTTTTTATTACCCAACTGTTCATCATGGGCGTCGTTGTCATGACGGCGCAGGTACGCCACATGCGCCAGGCCGATTTAGGATTTCGGCAAGACGCCATTCTGACCATTCCAATACCAACCGATAATGCACTGAAACAGAACGTACTGCGAAATCGAATGACACAGATTGCGGGGGTAGAGCAGGTGGCACTGGGCGTTGAGCCGCCCGCCACTCCGCAACGACGTTTGCCAGTTTCGTTCTCGTATGACACGCATACGGCACCGGAGAAATTTCCGGCTATCGTTAAAGTTGGTGATGACCATTACCTGCCTTTATTTGGGCTTACACTCGCAGCGGGACGCAACTTCAGGAACAACGACACCACCAATGCCGAGGCTATCATCAACGAAACGATGGTGAGGCAGTTGGGCCTGCGTTTGCCCGGCGATGTGCTGGGCAAACGGATCAACCTGTGGGGTGGCGACAAAACCATTGTTGGTGTGCTTCAGGATTTCCACGTAAGCGAATTGCGCGAGGGTATCCCGCCAACAATCCTGCTGAACTACCACCGCGAAAACCACATGGCCGCGCTAAAGGTAAATCCGGCCAATCTGCCCGCTACGCTCGAAGCTGTCGAAACGACCTGGAATGAGCTATTTCCCGAACACGTTTACAAAGCTGATTTCGTCGATGATATGCTGGCTAATTTTTACGTTACCGAACAAATTCTGCTGGGTCTGGTGCAGGTGTTTTCCCTCATTGCGGTGCTGCTGGGCTGCTTAGGGCTGTACGCGCTGGTCTCATTTATGGCCGAAGCAAAGACCAAAGAAATTGGGGTTCGGAAGGTGATGGGTGCCACACTGAACCAGCTTTTGTGGTTGTTTGGTCGTGAATTCAGCCGACTGGCATTCGTTGCTTTCCTGCTGGCGGCACCGCTGGGCTGGTTTCTGATGAATGGCTGGTTACAGGGGTATGTCTATCGAATCAGCATCGGCTGGTGGGTCTTTGCCAGTACGTTCGGCCTGATTACCCTGATTACGGTTCTGACCGTCGGGTACGAATCGGTGAAAGCCGCCCTGACGAACCCGGCAAATAGTCTGCGAACAGAATAAGTCAGGCCTTTCACTGATAGCCGTGCCACGGTTCTGAACCCTGGCACGGCTATCAGTGAAAGGCCTGTAAGTTAAATCATCCTATTTTTTTTCCTTCTGTACCAATCTGTACGTACCGCTTCCGCAAAACGCACATCTTTAGGTCGTAAAGACTTATCCATGAAATCAGTAGCGGTAATCGGATGGCTGATCGTCTGGCTCATGGCGGGGCAGGGAATGGCTCAGTCGGGGTTGAAAGGTGAGTATTATACAGGAACGAACTTCGAGAAGAAGATTCTGACCCGCATCGACCCGCAAATTCAGTTCAACTGGTTAGATCGCAGCCCTGCGCCCGGCATTCCTCACTCGTATTATTCCATCCGCTGGACGGGCAAACTACTCGCACCCGCCACCGGTGAATATTATTTCTACGCGAAAGTTGATGATGGCATTCGTATTTGGGTAGGTAACCAGAAGGTGATGGACTCCTGGCAACTAAACGACTCCAAAAGCTTTACGGGGAACATTGTCCTGAAAGCAGGCCAGTATTATGACTTACGGGTCGATTATTTCAACGATATGCTGGAAGGAGAAATTTATCTGTACTGGCAGCGACCCGACCGGAAACGCATAATCTTTGACCGATTCACTACGCCCGGCGAGCCAATAACAGGCCAGTATTTTTCGCAGAAAGCCCCGCCAGCGGTCGCGCTGTCCAAACCAAAGCCTGCTCCGCCAAAGACGTCACCACCTGTCCAACCCGTTGCGGCTGCGAAGCCAAAACCCGCAGTTGTATCGGCGAAACCGGTTCAGAGACCCGTTGCGATTCCACCCGTCAGCACGCGTTTGCCGGACGTTGAAAAACCCGTGTCAACTACAACCTCAGCTCCTACTAAATCGGCTTCACTGCCGTCGAACGAGCCTGTATTTACGAAGGGAAATACATTTGTTCTGCACAATGTTCAATTCGAGCAAAGCAGCTATATCCTGTTACCTGAATCATCAATTGAACTCAACCAGGTTGTAGCCGCGCTGAAAGCCAATCCAGACTGGCATATCGACGTGGCGGGCCATACCGATAATGTAGGCGACCCGCGCCTGAACCTGGCCCTGTCGGAACACCGCGCCAAAGTGGTGGCTTCGTACCTGACCCGATGCGGTATTGCCGACGATCGCATCAGCACAAAAGGCTACGGCGGTACGCACCCAGCGGCCGACAATACGACCGAGGGCGAACGACATAAAAACCGACGCGTGGAGATTACGATCCGCTAAAACTGTCCGGCCACGAACATCTGTTGTCCGATGGCGGACAGCTTTCTTTTCCTGAAAATGCGCTAACTAATTGGCTATAAAACATTTAACTTATTTGGCATGACACTTGCCAATACGTATCTAAACGCATGGGCACGGACGTCAGAGGAAATCATTCGGGCGGTGCAACCTTCTTACCTGTAACAGCATCTTTGCTACGTAAACAAATCGACCTCATGAAACGCAACCAGTTTCTACTAACGCTATTAAGCGCAAGCACCTTCGCACTGACTTCCTTGGCTCAAAACCGCGACGAGCCGTACCTGACCAAAACCTTTTCAGGGAAAATCAACGCCGTCCGGGCCGAAACATCGGGCGGGAGCCTGACCATCGAAGGCGGAACCGACATGAACGCCAAAGTTGACATGTTTGTGCGGGCCAACAACTGGAACGACAAACTCGACAAAGGTGAAATCGAGGACCGGCTAAAAGACTACGACATCAACATCGCCCAGGAAGGCAGCACGATTGTTGCCACCGCCAAACGCCGGAGCAACAACAACGACAACTGGAAACGGTCGCTGAGCATCAGCTTCAAATTTTATACCCCCCGCAACGTAGCAACCGATTTGCGTACATCGGGCGGTAGCATCCAGCTTTCGTCACTGGCGGGTAATCAGCGTTTTCGCACCAGCGGGGGCAGCCTGAACCTCTCCGACGTGCAGGGCAATATCAACGGGCAAACATCGGGCGGGTCAATTCACCTCGACCGGTGCCGCGAAACCGGGTCGACGGACCGTATTGATCTCCAGACATCGGGCGGGTCGATTGAAGCCAGAGAGTCGTCGGGAACCATGCGGTTGCACACATCGGGCGGTAGCATCCGGCTTACTGATTTGAAAGGAACCATCGACGCCCAAACCAGCGGGGGCAGCGTAAACGGCGATAACGTTGAGGGCGACATCAAAGCCAGTACATCGGGCGGGTCGGTGCGGCTCGCGAACGTATCGGGCAGCATCGACGCCAGCACCAGCGCGGGTGGCGTCGACGTAAGTATCAGCAAATTAACCGGACCGATTCGCCTGACGACCAGCGCGGGTAATGTTCGCGTGAGAATGCCCCTCGACAAAGGGATCAGCCTGAACCTGAGCGGCAACAACATCAAAATCCCTCTGAACAACTTCAGCGGTGACACCGAAAAAGACCGCATCAAAGGCACCCTCAACGGGGGCGGCATTCCGGTAACACTTTCGGCCAGCAGCGGCAGCGTATACGTGAACCAGTAGGGAATCAAGTAAAATAAAAGGTCATTAATTAATTAGCATAGTTCGACCCCGTCGGGGTCAGATGTTTATAGAAAGTCCGAATTACCTACAAACATCTGACCCCGACGGGGTCGAACTGTGCAATGCGTGACCTAATCTTGCTCACTTTCCAAAACGTGGTCGACAAACCAAATCAACTCGATTCCGTTATCTCTGGAAAACATATAGCGCATGAATACCCTTGTTTTTCATATTGATGCTGACAAAATCGGGCCGAACCTCGCCGAAAGCATCAATGCGTTTTTTGGCAACCGTCGGGTGCAGATTACCGTCAGTGCCGATGAAGCTCCTGAACAGGACTACGCCCTTCCGTTCAACGATATTTCCCGGATAGCCGACGCGTTGGATCGGAACGAACCAATTGACGTCGTGGCCGAAATGAAGAAGTTCATGGACACAAAGTAAGGAAGAGAAATGTAGCTCAGTGTTTGCCCTGCTGCTGTTACCTTACTCCCACAATCTGCTCCCGGTTTTCGTATCTTTACCGCACGTTCAGAACGTAACCGCTATGTTTCGCCTTCCGCAAAAACTCCCCTTCGCTACCCTGATGCCTTCATTCGAGGGCGAGTTGTATTTTGATGAATCGCCGGAACACACGGCCCAGCGCATACTCTACGCAACGGATGCGTCGGTCTATCAGGAGATGCCGATTGCCGTTGCTCTGCCCAGGTCCATAGCCGACATAAAAAAATTAGTACGGTTTGCGCAGCAGCACAAGGTGGGCCTCATTCCCCGCGCGGCCGGAACATCGCTGGCGGGGCAGGTCGTTGGCAGCGGCATTGTGGTCGATATTTCTAAATATTTCGGGAAAATTGAGGAAGTAAACGCCCGTGAAAAATGGGTGCGCGTCCAGCCGGGCGTTATCCGCGATGACCTCAACGCCTTTCTGAAACCACACGGCTTACTGTTCGGACCCGAAACGTCAACGGCCAGCCGCGCTATGATTGGCGGAATGATTGGCAATAATTCCTGCGGGTTGCACTCCATCATCTGGGGCACCACCCGCGATCACCTGCTCGACGTTCGGGCAGTGCTCAGCGACGGTGCCGAAGTGACCTTTGGCCCACTGACCCAGAAGCAATTCGATGCCAAATGCCGGGGCGAAAACGTGATCAGCCCACTCGAACAACGCCTTTACGTACAATTTCGCGACTGGCTCTCCAAACCGGACGTTCAAAAACATATTCGCGAAGGTTACCCCAAACCAACCGTTACCCGCCGGAACACGGGCTACGCGCTGGATGAGATGGTAAAGTTTTGGGAGGAAAGGGAGGAGAAAAAAAAGGGAGGAAAGGGTAAAGCCGTTAATTCTCCCTCTTCCCTTTCTTCCCCCTCCTCCTTTTCTCCCCCTCTTTTCAACTTTGCTCCGCTCATTGCCGGTTCGGAGGGGACGCTTTGCTTTATTACCGAAGCCCGACTGAATTTATTACCCCTGCCACCCAAAGAAACGGCGTTGGTCTGCGGGCATTTCCCAACCATCCGCCAATCGCTCGAAGCGAATCTGGTGGCGTTGGCGCATGGCTGTTCGGCATCGGAATTGGTCGATGATTACATTCTGGAACTGACTAAAACCAACATCGAACAAACCAAAAATCGCGGCTTTGTCGAAGGCGATCCGAAAGCCATTCTGATGGTCGAGTTTTTCGATAATACAACAGAAGGTGTGGCCCGGAAAGCTGAGGAATTCGTGAATGATTTGCGGCAAAAAGGGCTGGGTTACGCCTATCCGATTCTGTTCGATGAAAACACAAAAAAGCCCTGGGCACTGCGTAAAGCGGGGTTGAGTATTATGTACAACATTCCCGGTCTCGACAAACCGGCCAATGTGGTGGAAGATACGGCGGTGGACGTTCATGACCTGCCCAATTACATCGACGAACTGGACCGGATGGCGTGGGAAAATCACGGCCTGAAACTCGAATATTCGGCCCACGCCGGTGCCGGTGAAATTCATGCATTGCCGCTCATCAATCTGAAATCGTCCGACGGGCGGGCCAAGTTTCGGGCGTTGCTGATGGACACGGCACAATTGGTCAAAAAATACGGCGGCTCGCTCTCCGGCGAACACGGCGACGGGCGGCTGCGGGGCGAGTGCATCGCGTTTATGCTCGGCCCCGAAAACTACCAGCTTTGCAAAGACGTTAAAGCCCTGTGGGACCCGCACAATACGTTCAATCCGGGAAAAGTGGTGGATACACCGCCCATGAACGAGTCGCTGCGGTCGGAAGCCGATGTTGTCATTCCACAGCCGAAAACCGTGTTCGATTTCTCGAAAGATGGTGGCTTACTGGAACTGGCCGAAAAATGCTCCGGCTCCGGCGACTGTCGGAAAACCGAGATTTCGGGCGGAACGATGTGCCCGAGCTACATGGCAACCCGGCGCGAACGCGACACCACGCGGGCACGGGCCAACATTCTACGGCATTTCTACAGCAACATGTCTGCGCCCAAAGAGCATGATTATGCAGCGGTTAAGGATGTACTGGACTTGTGTCTGTCGTGCAAAGCCTGCAAAGCCGAATGCCCGTCGAGCGTGGACATGACGCGCATGAAAGCCGAATTCACGCAGCAGCAATACCGCGAAACCGGTGTTCCACTGCGAGCGCGGTTGGTGGGCAATTTCACCAAACTGATGTCGATGGCCCGCATTGCGCCCTGGGCCTATAATGCCCTTTATAACACACCTGCCCTGCGTCGGATGGCGAATAGTGCCGTTGGTTTCCACCCCGACCGCACCATGCCGGAACTGGCCCCAACGACCTTGAAAAAATGGTTCTGGCACCGTCAACGTACGGAAAACGAACGGATAGGACGCGAAAGCCGGGGTAATTACTCACCGTCGTCCCTTACCTATCCTTCCTCCGTCCTGCTTTTTTGTGATGAATTTACCAATTTCAACGATGTGGAAGTTGGTCAGAAAGCCGTTCAGTTGCTGGAGCGATTGGGCTATACCGTCACTATTCCTGAACATGTTGAGAGTGGACGAACGTATCTATCGAAGGGGCTGGTCGATGAAGCAAAGAAGATTGCCATTCGCAACGTAATGCTGTTGAAAGACATCGTTACCGACGAAACGCCACTCATCGGCCTTGAACCATCAGCTATTTTGAGCTTCCGCGACGAATATCCTGACCTCGTGCCGATTGAGTTAAAAGACGACGCGCTTCGCCTTGCCAAAAACGTTTTTCTGTTTGAAGAATGGTTCGCCCGCGAAGTCGATGCCGGTAACGTTGACAAGAGCCACTTTACCACTGCTTCGCAACAGGTGAAGGTTCATGGACATTGCCATCAGAAAGCACTTTCATCCATGATTCCGGTCAAAAAAATTCTCTCTCTTCCGATAAATTATACCGTGCAGTTGATCCCGTCGGGTTGCTGTGGCATGGCCGGTTCGTTTGGGTACGAGACAGAGCATTATGATCTGTCAATGCAAATAGGCGAGTTGGTGCTTTTTCCGGCAGTCCGTAAGGCCGAAGACGCCATTATTTCGGCAGCCGGGACCAGTTGCCGCCACCAGATCAAGGACGGAACAAGCCGCCATGCGCAACACCCCGCCGAAATTTTATTCGACGCGTTGATATAGACAGGATTACAGGATTAAACAGGATGATGACGAATAAAATCCTGTTTAATCCTGTAATCCTGTCTATATCAACGCGTCAGATACAGTAGATTAGAGTGTAGTGTTGGCATTACTACGTATAGAGAAAACGGTAGCGAACAAAACCCGTTCTCTTTGCCTATGACACATCAAACCAACCGCCGTGATTTTTTAAAACAGGGCAGTGCGGCCGCGCTTAGCCTGGCCCTGTTTCCCAGCCTGAAACGAAAAGTAGCTCCCAGCGACCGGGTTCGCGTGGCCCACATCGGCGTCAACGGCATGGGCACCAATCACCTGAACTGGTTTGCCAATTTGCCTGATGTAGAGGTCGTTGGCCTGTGCGACCTCGATCAGACGCACTTAGATAAAGCGTTGGGGACCTTGCAGAAAATCCACCCGGATACTACCGCCAAAACGTATTCCGACTTTCGCTACCTGCTCGACCGGCCCGACATTGACGCCATCACCTGCGCCACCCCCGACCATTGGCACGCCCAAATCGCGATTATGGCTTTTCAGGCCGGAAAAGATGTGTATGGCGAAAAACCGCTGTCGTATAGTGTTCGCGAAGGGCAGAAAATGCAGAAAGCCCTGAACCGGTACGACCGCATTTTTCAGTTAGGCACTCAGATTCACGCGGGCGATAACTACCACCGCGTTGTTGAACTGATTCAGGCCGGAGCCATCGGAAAAGTGCATACCGTTCGGCTTTGGAAAACGGGTTTCCCGCCTGTATTGGGGCCAGCCAATTACCAAACGCCCCCGTCAACGCTGAACTGGGATATGTGGCAGGGACCGGCGCCGGCGTCGCTCTACACGCCGGAACGCTGCCATTTCACGTACCGCTATTTTCTGGATTACTCGGGTGGGGTATTTCAGGATTTCTGGTGCCACATTGCCGATGTGGTATGGTGGGCCATAAACCCAACCGGCCTGAAAAGTATCCGGGCCAAAGGCGAAGCACCCGAAGGCATTGGCGACGCGCCCAAATGGATTGATATCGACTACGAGTTTGACAACCTGAACCTGCATTGGACCAGTACGCCCCCTAACGTGCCGGGAGCCGAAAAACGCGGCATCGGGGCTTATTTCGAGGGCGATAAAGGAACATTACTCTGCGATTATAATACCCGCGAGATCACTATCAACGGTGTGGTACTGACCGACATTGCCGAAATTCCGATCATCCTCGAACGGTCGCCGGGCCATCAGCAGAACTTTATCAATTCGGTAAAATCGCGCAAACAGCCGGAGTCAAATTTGGCCTATGCCCGGCAAATGACGCTACCCATGCACCTCGGCCTGATTTCCTATCGACTCGGTCAGCCGCTGGAATGGAATGCCAAAAAAGAGAAATTCAGGCACAATCCCGAAGCCAACGCCTTGTTATCGAGGGAATACCGAAAAGGCTGGGATTTGATTTAGACGGGATTACAGAATTAAACAGGATTTTATTCGTCCTAATCCTGTAATCCTTTCTAAATCAATACTTTATCATAAACTCACCCAAATTCGTATCAGCACTTAAGTTGAGTTTTTTGCGGAGCCGATACCGTTTCAGTTCAACGCTCCGATGGGTGATATTAAGCAATTGGGCAATCTCTTTAGTCGAGAGATTCATACGCAGATAGGCCGCTAATTTCAGGTCACCCTGCCCTAAATCGGGGTAGTTCTCGATGAGGTGTTTTAGAAACTGCTCATGAACTTTATTGAAGTTAGCCTCAAACAACTGCCAGTCCTGCTCGCTCGAAATGTTGGTATCAATCAACATACTGATTCGCTGAAAATCATCCCCTGGCAGCCGCGCACCCGACCGGGATTTCAACCGGTTCAGTTCTTCTTTTAGCTGAACCAGTAGTTCATTTTTCTGAATGAGCGACATGGTGGAGTTGGCCAGTTCTTCCGATTTCTGAATCAGTCCCTGCTCAAGCTGCTCCTTCTGGAGAAGAATAATTTCGCGCTGACTCTGCTCCTCCTGATGGCGAAGTTTCTCTTCTAATTTTTCCCGAATCCGATTCTGTTGCGTAGCCACCCGCCGTAGGTGAAGCCGATACAAAAACCAGACTGCGCAAGCGAGCAGAGCAAAATAAGCCAGTTTGCTCCAGCTATTCCAGTACCAGGGTGGCAAAATGGCAAATGTCGCCACGCTTTCTGACGCATTAAGAGTTGATCGTAGATGAAATATATATTGACCCGGCGGCAGGTTACTGAACTCTTTCTGGTGGATGGCTGCGTATGACGACCAGCCTTGTCCGCTGTTTTCGAGCCAGAAACTGTATTTGACGGGGCGGGTATAATAAGGCGTAGCAAACGTGATTATCAGATTGGCCTGCCGATGTGAAAAGGTCAGATGAGTCGGCATTCCCCAGAACAGTTGACTCTTAACCGGCTCATCAACAGCCGTTACGGTCCGAATGACCGGCTTGCTCACCACATTTCTGACGAGGTTGGGGAGCGCGGTGCGGGGCAATAAGGAAAACCCATTTTCCCGGCAAAGAGCAATATAAGCCGAATCGAGCAACCGAACATTTTCATATTCCTCGACCCACTGATTCGTCTGTACCGGCACATCGGCCAGCGACCGTTTATCCGATTTCGCCCAGTTCAAGGCCCCATCCTGACGAAGCAGAAACACGTTGGAGTCAGGCATTGGAAACAGTTTCCGAACACCCGGTCCTGTCCACGGATCGGTTGGGTTGGTAGCAACAAATTGGTCGGTTGACGCATCGTATTGCCGAACGCCTTTTGCCCATGTAACCAGAATTTGCGTCTCAAGCCGACACAGGTTGACAGACGCACTTTTAAACTCGGCACTATTGTACTCTTTACTGGTTTCGACCCGGCGCAAATCGGCCGATAAGTGGAGCCGCTGAATACCCTGATTTGGGGCTTTATTGACCCAGATGTCGCCCGATTCGTCTTCTTCCAGTTGCCGGACAGGCGCGGAGAATCCGTCGATTTTGTGCGAGAAAGCCCAATGCCCGCGTTTATCTTTCTGGTATATACACAGGTTGGTATACGTTCCCTGAATGAGCCGGTCGGGATGACGGCTTAATCGACGCAGCACCCATCCGCCCGTAACGCTGCTCAACAACTGCGCCTTCGTGCCTTCAATGCGAAAAGTACCCCGGTTATGCCCGCACAATAGCTGCCCATCTATAGCAGCCAGGTTCCAGACCTGCCCCTGCGTTCCGGGAATAAGCTGAAATGATGCGTCGTTTGCAGTCAACAATTTGCAATAAACGCCCTGATTAGTAGCCAGATACAGATTATTACCGAAGCGGGCAATATCATACAAGGTCCCTAACTCTCCTTTCGTATCGGTAAAATAACGCACCGGCGAGTTTAGGTTGATTAAGTCTATTCCCTTGTCCATGCCGACCCACAAATTATGGTCGGCGTCATGCCGCATCGACAGTACGGTGCTATTCTGTAAGCCGTTTTCCTGACTAAAATGATACCGAATCTGTCCTTCAGCATCTGTCAACAAAACACCGTTGAGCAACGTGCCAAACGCATATTGGTTGGGGCCAATAACTAATCCCCGGTTTAACCGATTTTGCTGTATAAAGGCATTAAGCCGGGTATTAAACGGTTTAAATGTATTTCCGTCATACCGATAAATGGCCTGTTCGGTGCCAATTAAGAGTTCTTGATTGCCCAGGGGCAGAATGGTATTAATCGTTTCATGGCCCAGAAATTCACTTCCCTTCACCAGAACAAGCTGATCGTTCTGTAGCTCGTATAAGCCTTTATCAATGACTTCCAACAGGAGCCGATTCCGGGCGGCCTGTACAAACAGCATCGTTCCGGGAACCTTTATTTGGTTAACCTGCCCCTGCTGATAGCGATAGAGAAAGGCAAACGACTGAAACAGAACGCCCGTGGGTGTAAACTGGATGTTCCAGATTTCCTCATTTTGAACCGTTTTTTGTTTAATCAGGAAACTCAGCGAATGGTAGGTTAGCACACCATCTTTCTTCGGAAACCAGTACCCGAACTCACCGAGCGCACCCGTATAAATTCGTCCCTGTTTATCGATGGCTACCGAGCGCACCTTTTGCTTGCGGGGAAGTTCATATACCCGCCACGCACTACCATCGAACTCAAGCAGCCCTTTGGAGTTGGCAAAATACATGAACCGGGTTTGCGGATGCTGCGCGATGCTCCAGTTTTGATTGTACGCCCCATAGGTCTGTCGAGTGTAATGAATCAATTCAGGGCGGCAAAACTCATATGGTGACTGCGCATCAGTATTCCTGCAAATCAGCAGAAGACCGGCTGTCAGGAACCTGCCAAAATACGCTTTAGCATTCCAATTACTGTTTTTACGCCATAGCCGCATGTTTATCAATATGATGTGATGAAAAAACGCGTTTCCAGCGTAAAAAAGCCACAATGATGTAGTAATGATGTACCACAAAAATAGGAAGCAATGTAGCGTCACCCTACTTTTGTGCAAAAAAATATAAGAAAGTTATTGCTAATTTTCGTTATCTCACTGATAAAAAGGAGCAATACGTTTGGTATCTCAACGAGCCGTAGTACTGTCTTTATCCCAAATAGTTATGAAAAACAACTTCCTGCACTGGAAACCCAACGAGTTCACGGTATGGCTCACGGGACTACTTTTTATGCTGTTCACCAATCAGGCCCTCGCCGGAACCGCACCCATTCGCGTAACGGGTAAAGTTACGGATGGCGCGACCAGTACAGGGCTTCCGGGTGTAACCGTCCAGGTAAAAGGAACGACCGTCGGCACCGTAACGGATGGAGCCGGTGCATATACTATTCAGGCCGATGAAAACGCTACACTGGTTTTTTCGAGCATTGGTTACACGAAAACCGAGGTGCCTGTAAACGGTCGAACGACGATCAATATTCCGCTGGCAGAAGACACCAAATCACTGGCCGAAGTAGTCGTTGTCGGGTATGGTACGCAGCGAAAGTCGGATGTGACGGGGGCAACGGTTACCATCAAAGGCGAAGAATTGGTGAAGCAACCTGTTCTGACGGCCACACAAGCCCTTCAGGGCAAAGCGGCTGGTGTACAGATCATTAGCAGCGGCCAGCCCGGCAGTTCGCCGGTTGTTCGGATTCGGGGCACGGGCACGGCTCTTGCCGGTACGGCGGCTCTGTTTGTCGTCGATGGGGTGCTTACCGATGATATTTCCAACATCAATACCGCCGATATTGTGAATGTCGATGTGCTGAAAGACGCGTCGGCAACGGCCATTTACGGGTCAAGGGGGGCCAATGGCGTGATTATCATCACAACCAAACGCGGAACGGTTGGAAAAATGACGGTGAATTATTCGGGGAATGCAGGATTTCGGATGCCCGCCAACTTAGTTACCATGGCGAATGCTGCCGAGTACGCCAATTATGTCAGTACGGCCAGTGGCAACCTTGTGCAGGCTGGTGCCACATCAACCGACTGGTACAGTCAGATTCTGCGCAATGGTTTCCAACAAAATCATGGACTTTCCATCAACGGCGGAACCGATAAGTCAACCTACTTTGTGAGTGCTGGCTACTATACGGATCAGGGCATCGTGATCGACAATGTGTACAAGCGGTTCTCGGTCCGGGCCAATAACGATTTCACCTTCAATAAGCACGTCAGAGCCGGTATAACGGCCTCATACGCCAACGGCGACAACCAGATTGCTAACTTAGGTTCGGCGTATAACAATGCCTATCGGGCCGCGCCTATTATCCAGGCAAAAGAAGGCAACAAATACGGTAATACGTCTGTCTATCAGAATGTTGGCAATGCGGTGCTGGATATTGAGAAGAACAACAACCGGGCCTTGGATAACCGGCTGCTGGGGTCGGCTTACCTCGAAATAAAGCCTGTCGAGTGGCTCACATTCCGCAGTAATATCGGTGGCGACTGGGTGAATCAGAACAGCCGGGTGTATAATTATCAGTTCAATAACGACACTACCACATTCATTAATCCCGGTGGTAATCAGCGCAGCCCGAACAGTAATTTGAGTTTCGGAAATACCCGCACCTTCCACTGGACGTGGGATAATCTGGTGACGTTCAACCGGAAGTTTGACAAGCACAGCCTAACCGTTCTGGCCGGAACAACCGCCGAGCAATTTACCCTGACCAGCTTTAACGCGTTTCGGAAAGATGTTCCGGCCACACAAAGCCTTTGGTACATCGGCACGGGTAACGCCAATACCTCGACCAACGACGGCACGGGCGACAAATACACGCGGAACTCCTACATCGGGCGGGTCAACTACAATTACAACGACAAATATCTGCTCACGGCTACCATCCGCGCCGACGGTTCATCGCGCTTTCCAAGTCAAAACCGCTGGGGTTATTTCCCGTCGGTGGGAGCGGGCTGGCTGATTTCCAATGAATCGTTCATGCAAAATCAGCGCATTTTCGATGTCCTGAAATTGCGGGCCAGTTGGGGCCGGGTGGGTAACGACCGCATTCCGTCGGATTCCTACACGGTTACCGTACAACCGAATTTAGCCTATCCATTTGGGGGCGGAGTTGCTACGCCCGGTAGTGCCATTACGCAAATCAAAGACCCAAATCTGAAGTGGGAAACAACGGTAGAAACTGATTTCGGTGTCGAGTTTTCGTCTTTTAACGGGCGATTGACGGGCGAGGTAAACTACTACGACAAAAAAGCCCGCGACCTGCTCATCAATGTGAAAGTGCCGTCCGTAACGGGCGATGCCGACGGTGTGGTACTGACCAATGCCGCTTCGATTCGGAATCAGGGGCTGGAAGTTACGCTGAACTGGCGCGGCAAAATCACCAATGATCTGTCGTATCGGATTGGCGGTAACGCGACCCTGAACAAAAACACGGTTATCGGTCTGAACGGCGGTCAGCCTATTCTCGACGGGGGTGTGGGTGCCAACCAGCAATACACCACCCGAACCGACAACGGGCAGCCTGTTGGTAGTTTCTATCTATTGAAGGTGCTGGGCGTATTTCAGAATGATGCTGATGTGAGCAGTTACCAAAACTCGACGGGACAGGTTATCCAGCCCTCGGCCTCGCCCGGCGATTTCAAATACCAGGATACCAACGGTGATGGTAAAATTGACGATAACGACCGCGTTTTCGCTGGATCGTATCAGCCGAAAGCGTACTTCGGGCTGAACCTCGGTCTGACCTACAAGAGTCTTGATTTCAGCGTTGACTTTTACGGAAACGTGGGCAATCAGGTTTATAACGGCAAACGGGGCTTCCGCCAGAATATCCTGGATAACGTAGAAAAAACGATGGCGTATAACCGCTGGACATCATCGAACGGTTCGCAAACGGAGCCGAAAGCAAACGGCGGCAACTTACCGGCGTCTACGTATTTCGTTGAGTCGGGAAGTTTCGCCCGCATCAACAACGCCACGCTGGGCTACCGATTACCGAACACGCTGCTCGAAAAAATACACGTCAGCAGTGTCCGGGTGTTCGTAACGGCGCAGAACGTGCTGACCATGAAAAAGTACAGCGGCTTCACGGCCGAACTGCCCGGCAACCCTACCAGTCAGGGTATTGAATTGAATGCTTATCCAACCACTCAAACGTATGCGTTTGGCCTGAATGTCGGCTTTTAAACTCAACACACGCATGAAACGTACTTCATTCCTTTTTCTCGGCACCAGCTTCGCTGCCGTTCTGCTCACCGCTTCCTGCCAGAAAAGTTTTCTGGATGTACCCGTGCAGGGACAGGCAACGACCGCTACCGACCCGAATCTGGCCGTAAACTTAGTAACGGGCGTTTACAACAGCCTGTATAACAGCGAAGCCTTTGGCGGTGCCGGGGGCGATGTGCATGGAATCAGCTTTATTGCTGCCACAAATATCATTTCAGATGATGCCGAAAAGGGCAGTACACCCGGCGACCAACCGTCTCTTGGTGATATTGACAATTTCACGACAACGCCAACCAACAACTTTGTTGCGGCCCTGTGGAACGGGTATTATAGCGGTATCTCGCGGGCCAATCAGGCACTGGCGGCTCTGTCAACGGCATCGTTAGACCCGGCTACAAAGAACCAGCTCATTGGTGAAGTCCGGTTTATTCGCGGCTATTACTACTTCAATCTGGTTCGCTTTTTCGGGAAAGTGCCGAAAGTAGTCCGGGTGCCGAAAGATGCGCAGGATGCCAATACCGACCCGGCTTTTCAGACCCGTGCCCCCATCGATACCATTTATAACGTCATTACGCAGGACCTGCAATTCGCCGTTGCTAACCTGCCCCTGAAAGCGCAGTCGGCGGTGGGACATGCCAACAAAGGGTCGGCTCAGGCTCTGTTAGCCAAAACGTATTTGTACCGCAAAAACTGGCAGCAGGTACAGTCGCTGACGCAGGATGTTATCAACTCCGGGCAGTATACGCTGGTGCCGGACTACAGCATCATATGGCGGTTTGCGGGAGCCAACAATGCCGAATCCATTTTTGAAACCCAAAGCGGTACGTTTAATAATGGCGACATTGCCGTTGGCGGGTATTGCACCTGGCAGGGACCGCGTGTAGGCCCAAAGGGCGGCTGGACCGATTTGGGCTTTGGTTTTGACACCCCTTCGCCCGACCTGGTCAACGCCTACGAACCCGGCGACAAGCGCAAAGGCTCGACCATTATTTCTATCGACAAAAGCGGCAAAGGTATTGGCACCCTGCTGTACGACGGCTTCCGCATTCCGAGTGGCGATTCGGTGCAGAACGCGTATTATAACTACAAAGCGTACCAGAGCGAGAACAAAAACATTGAGCCGTATCTGGGTAACCGCGACCAGAAACAGAAAAACGTGCGGCTGCTACGCTATGCCGATGTACTGCTAATGAACGCCGAAGCCGCCAACGAATTGGGTCAGCCCGCAACGGCACTCACGTACATAAACCAGATTCGTGCCCGTGCCGGATTACCCGCAACCAAAGCAACGGCGCAGGCCGATGTGCGGGCCGCCATCTGGAAAGAGCGTCGGCTTGAACTGGCGATGGAACATGACCGCTTTTTCGACCTCGTGCGGCAGGGCCGGGCGGCTCAGGTGATGCAGGCCGCTGGCAAAAACTTCGTGGCGGGCAAGAATGAACTATTACCCATACCGAGTCTGCAAATTCAGTTGAGCGGTGGCAAACTTGAGCAGAATCCGGGGTATTGATGTGTGCAACGCCGGGTTAAAACCCGGTGTAGCACACATCTCCAACTTTACCAATTTTCAAATTCAATAAACCAGGTACAATTTAAATCAACCAATCATGAAAACAAGACAAATCTCAGCGTGGCTGATAGCGGGTATGGTGATGAGCACCGTCCTTACGTCCTGCAAAAAAACCGACGATGTGGCAACCTTACCCCCTATCGGTGGCTATAACGGCTCAGATGATATATCAGCAACCAATTTGCTGGCTCACTGGACGTTTGAGGGAAACCAGAACGAGTTAATTTCGAATACAGCCCCTGCCAAGACATACGGTACAGTTAGTTATACCACAAGTCTGACAGCAGGTTCGGGCCAGGCACTTAACCTTACGTCTGGGGCAGTTGTATATCCTACTATTGCCAAGCTTAATACGGCTGATGCATTAGGAAGTTATACGCTAAGTATGTGGATCAATGCCAAAAACAATGGTAAGTTCTTTACGTCGTTTTTTGGGCTTTTCCCTACGGCATCTACAGAGGCTTTTGGTAATTTAAGTGCTGGTGCAGAAACCGGCCAGTTCGCTCCAAGTGCTACGCCTGATACATTGGTCCTTAAGGCAAATTATAAGTCATCGAAGGCCGACGGAAGTTTTAATGGTCAGGATAACAGACCTGATCCAAGAGGTAAACCTCCCGTTGGCGTATTTAAAGGGGCAGGCGTATGGAGTCACTTTGTGATACGGTTTGACCCAAGTACGCACCAATTACAAGTATTTGCTAACGGGCAATCTATTGGAGCGTATAATGACCGGGGTGTTAATACGGTTGCGCTCAACATGTTAACCCCATGCCAGGCAATAATTGGAAGTTTAGCAGGGTCGGACGTCGGATTTGCCCAAGCGGGACCGTTGCCATCGTATACAACTTTAGGCACGTTTGCAATTGACAACATTCGGGTTTACAACAAGCCGCTATCTGATGGCGACATCAACTCGTTGTATCAGCTCGAAGCAGCCGGTCGCTAAGTATTGAAGTAAAACAGGGGCTGTTTCCTAAAAGAAACAGCCCCTATTCTTAACGTTTTGACAAACTTGATGAAAACAACAAACGTCATTGTGTTGCTGCTCGTACTGGCTGGGTTCGCCTGTAAAACGAAGCAGGATGTTGACCCGCCAGAGGTATTTTATTACCATGCCATACAGGTCGACGGGCAAGCATCGGCCAGTATGAATTTTCGGAATGTGGCACCGAAACCAACGATAACCATATCGTTTTCGGCTCCGATTCAGAAAGAAGGCATCGCAACGGCTATCAAACTCACCCTAAGATCAAATTCAACGACGGTTCCGCTGACGTTTTCGTTTTCCGGTACTGACACGCTCGTGACGCTTGCGCCCCAAAACGCGCTCGATCCGCTCACGGCCTACACGCTTGAGGTAGCCCCTACGCTGACATCGGCGCGAAACACGGCCCTGAACTCAACGCTCAGCATTAGCCTGACTACGGCACTCGACAATACCGACAAATTTCCGCGTATCAGCGACTCGCTCCTGCTCGATCTCGTTCAGAAACAGACCTTTAAATACTTCTGGGACTTTGGGCATCCGGTGTCGGGCATGGCGCGTGAGCGTAATTCTTCGGGCGATGTAGTCACGTCGGGCGGCACGGGCTTCGGCGTAATGGCTATCGTGGTGGGCATTAATCGAAACTTTATTACCCGGCAGGATGGGTTAATCCGCCTAAATAAAATCGCTAACTTCCTAACTAATAACGCCAAACGATACCACGGCGCGTTTCCGCACTGGCTCAATGGCGCAACCGGTGCAACGGTTCCGTTCAGCCCCAAAGACGACGGGGCCGATCTGGTCGAAACATCCTATCTGATGCAGGGTCTGCTCACGGCCCGGCAGTATTTCAGCAGCACCAGTAACCCCGACGAAATTGCCCTTCGGAAAACCATAAACACCCTTTGGGACGGCGTAGAATGGAATTGGTTCACCAAAAACGGGACGGAAACGAACCTCTATTGGCATTGGTCGCCTAACTATAACTGGGACATGAATATGCCCATTCGGGGCTGGAACGAAGCACTCATTACGTATGTGCTGGCGGCTTCATCCAACACCGCGCCAATCGCCAAAACCGTTTACACGACCAGTTGGGCGCAGAATGGCAAACTGGCAAACGGCAACAGCTATTACGGCATCAAACTCCCGCTCGGACCGGCCTATGGCGGACCGCTGTTCTTCTCGCAATATTCCTTCCTGGGCATCAATCCGCACGATTTGACCGACGCCTACGCCGATTATTGGCAGCAGAACACGGCTCATTCGCTCATCAATTACACCTATTGCAAAACCAATCCGAAACAATTTAACGGCTACGGGGCCGATTGTTGGGGGTTAACGGCCAGCGACCAGCAGGACGGTTATGCTGCCCGCGACCCAACGAATGACAACGGCACGATTGCCCCAACGGCGGCTTTATCGGCCATGCCCTTCACACCCACCGAATCCATGCAGGCACTGCGGTTTTTCTATTACAAACTCGGCAACAAAATCTGGAAAGAGCAGGGTTTTGTCGATGCCTTCAACCTGACCAACATCTGGTTTGCCGACTCGTACTTAGCCATCGACCAAGGGCCAATTATCGTCATGATTGAAAACCAGCGGTCCGGCTTGCTCTGGAATTTATTCATGAGTTGCCCCGAAGTGAAAAAGGGCATGAAAAACATAGGTTTCCAAAGCCCCAATCTGAATTGATATTTAAACACAGAGGCACAGAGAGTTTCACAGAGCACACGAAGATTCTCTGTTTTCTCTGTGAAACTCTCTGTGCCTCTGTGTTTAACCTGTCTCCCTTATGAAAATCATCCTTCTCCTTTTCCTAAGCCTGAGCGTTGCTTTCGCTCAACCGAAACCTTACTCATCTACCAAAACAGACAACGCGTTTCTGGATAGCCTGCAACACGATACGTTCCTGTTCTTTTGGGAGACCGCCAACCCCGAAAATGGCCTGATTCCTGACCGTGCTCCAACGCCCTCCTTTGCCAGCATTGCCGCCGTTGGTTTCGGTCTGACATCGTATTTGGTGGGTGTTGAACGGGGCTACATTACCCGCGCTCAGGCTGCCGACCGAACGCTGAAAACGCTGCGTTTTTTTGCTCAGGCTCCGCAATCGGACAAGGCAGCGGGCGTTACGGGTTACAAAGGTTTTTTCTATCACTTTCTGGATATGAAAACCGGCGAACGCTTCAAGCAAGTCGAATTATCGACCATCGACACGGCTTTATTATTGGGCGGCATATTGAGTGCGCAGACGTATTTCGATAAAAAAACACCTGTTGAAACCGAAATCAGAAAGCTAGCCGAACAGATTTACGGTCGGGTTGACTGGACATGGATTCAGCCGCGTCGGCCGTTTGTGTCGATGGGCTGGCATCCCGAAAAAGGGTTTATCGAGGCCGATTGGAAAGGCTATAACGAAGCGATGCTGCTGTATGTGCTCGCTCTCGGTTCGCCTACGCACCCGGTTGGGGCCGAGGTGTGGCCTGCATGGACAAAAGGTTATGACTGGGCTACGTTTCAGGGACAACAACATGTAAACTTCGACCCACTTTTCGGGCACCAGTATTCGCATGTCTGGATTGACTTCCGGGGCATCAAAGACGCTTACATGACTAAAAAAGGCATTGATTACGCCGAAAACTCACGCCGGGCAACCTACGCCAACCGGGCTTACTGCATCAAAAATCCGGCCAAGTGGCAGGATTACAGCCCGACTATTTGGGGGCTAACCGCCTGCGATGGGGCGAAGGATACAACGGTAGCGGGTCGGCAGTTTTTCTCGTACCGGGCACGGGGAGCGGCCATTCAGCAAATTGTCGATGATGGAACCATTGCCCCAACGGCTGCGGGTGGTTCATTAGCCTTTGCCCCCGAAATCTGCTTACCGGCATTACGGGCCATGAAAACGAAGTACGGTGCTAAACTTTACGGTCCGTACGGTTTCCGGGATGCATTCAATCCAACATACCGTTATCCGTCCCGGTTTGCCAAAGGCTCCACAGACGGCGGCTGGTTCGATATTGACTATCTGGGCATTGACCAGGGGCCAATTTTACTCATGGCCGAAAACGCCCGTACCAACTTCATCTGGAATCTGATGAAACGTAACTCACACATTCGTAAAGGGTTAGAACGCGCCGGATTTACGGGCGGCTGGCTGAAGTAGGGGTGTATAAACTGCACCGGGTTTATTGACTTGCATTAAAAAATGCTGCCAAGATATTTCGGCGATTAATTTTTACAAATAAAAAAACCGGTGCAGTTTATACATCAATCACCGCGTCTTATTTTTCAGCACAATCAGTGGCAGGTGCGTGTTCCAGGTTGGTTTCAGTCCCTGCTGAATAATGAACGTTTTCGAGAAATTGCCCAAAATCAAATCCGCATCACCATCCTGATCGACATCGTTCACATCCATACAAATCCAGCGGCCATACGTGCTTACGGGCAACGCGTGTGGCCGAAATTGCAGGGATTTTTCCTGCTCAAAATACAGGCAACTCTCCTGCGGATTATGCTGAAAATCAGCGAAGAACGCAATCGTGGCAATATCTACATCACCGTCCTGATCGAAATCAGTAGCGACGGCTTTAGTGCAACCGTTGATGGGATAAAAATACGCCTGCTTATAACGGAAACCGCCCTGATTGAGGTAGATGTACAGCCCATGATACGGCTTCAGCACTTTGGAATAATCGCTGTTATCGCCACAGGTGTACAGAATATCCAGCAGTCCGTCTTTATTGAAATCGACCAATTGAAAGCTCGTAGAGCCGTATACGGATGAAAACCGAAGCAGATTTCGTTCCGTAAACCCGCCTTGTTTGTCGTTCAAAAATAGCCAGACACCTTCGTCGGCATGGGCGAACAAAACCACCAGGTCGGGCCAGCCGTCGGCATTGAAATCGCCAACGGTAGCCTGACTCGCCCCCGCCACTTCCCGAATTGGCAATTTGGTAAATTTATGGTTTGCTCCCTGTTTCAGCCAGTATAGCCCCCCCGACAAATGTCCGAAACCGCAAACGACCCAATCGGTCAGGCCATCTTTATTGAAATCAGCCGGTATGGACTGGAGCGGTCGCGGCAAATCCGTCGCGATAGCCGCCGAATCGGTGCCGGATTTGCCCGACAGCCCAATTGTAAACACTTCACCCTTCGCAATGTCGGCGGCCCGCATGGTTCCCAGACAGGTAAACAAGCCGCGTTCGGTGCCGGTCTTATCGCGAAAAAACTGCACGTTCACAGCCGCCGAATTGAGTTGTTTATAGCGCGTCGGTTTCAGGGCTTTATCCCAGCGAGTCAGGTCGCTGCGGAGCGCATCACTCGAATACAGTTGATGACCAATGGTGTCCATCGCGACCATTGTCGTCATGGCGGTTTGGCTGATATCGGTCCGGGGTTTTTCGAGCGAAAAAATAGCCCAGTCATTCACAACTGGAACGGGCTTTTCGGCCGGTTCCAGACGTTCGGGAGCCAGTGTCTGGTAATAGGCAAGTAGCTTTTGCCAGTTATCAAACGAAATAGCGGCTTTATGACCGGCATAATACAACTCACCCGGATACACCTCTAATCCAAGATTAGCCGCCATTGCCGGTAAGACGTGCTTCACCCAGGTTGCCTTGTCCAGCATATCGGGCGAGGGCGTCAGGTGGCATGAGCTACAATGCTGTTCCGCCAATTGTTTCCCTTCCGCAATAAGCGGATCGTTCAGCGCGGCATCTTTCCCCGACTGACAGCTACCAACGGCGACCGACAGCGTGGCGAAGAGTAGAAGCCAACGGTAGAACCGGGAAAGGTTTATTCTTTCGAGAAGCACTATAATCGGTACGTTTTTGTCATTCCGACGAAGGAGGAATCTTCGGGTGAGACTTTTTTTACACCTGCCGAAGATTCCTCCTTCGTCGGAATGACAAAAAAATCTATTGCTGTATGCCCACCAAATTCAGGATGAACGCATATTCCAGTGCGATTTCTTTCAGTGCCTGGAAACGGCCCGACGCGCCACCATGCCCCGCTTCCATGTTGGTGTGAAGCAGCAGTTGGTTATTATCGGTTTTCATTGTACGGAGTTTGGCGACCCACTTGGCGGGTTCCCAGTACTGCACCTGCGAGTCGTGTAAACCTGTGGTTACGAGCAGGTTCGGATACGCTTTCTTCTCCACATTGTCATACGGCGAATACGACAGCATGTAGTCGTAATATTCCTTGTTTTTAGGGTTGCCCCACTCCTCAAACTCGCCGGTGGTGAGCGGAATACTTTCGTCGAGCATGGTTGTGACCACATCCACAAATGGCACAGCCGCCACCACGCCCTTATACAGTTGCGGGGCCTGGTTAATGACCGCACCCATGAGCAAACCGCCCGCGCTGCCGCCCATCGCAAACAGCTTATCGGGGCTGGTGTACTTGTTTTTGATGAGGTATTCCGACACGTCTACAAAATCGTTGAACGTGTTTTTCTTCTTCAGCATCTTTCCGTCCTCGTACCACCGGCGACCCATTTCCTGCCCGCCCCGAATGTGGGCAATGGCGAAAATAAAGCCCCGGTCAAGCAGGCTCAGCCGCGTAGAGCTAAAGCCAGGGTCGGTCGAGTAGCCGTAAGAACCGTAGGAATATTGAAGCAGGGGTGCCGAACCATCCTTTTTCGTGCCTTTGCGGTAAACCAGCGAAACCGGCACCTGAACGCCATCGCGGGCGGTGGCATAGACGCGTTCGGAAACGTAGTTTGTCTTGTCAAATCCGCCGAGAACGTCCTGCTGTTTTTTCAGCATTTTCTCCTTCGTATCCATATTATAATCGAAGGTCGAGTTGGGCGTTGTGAGCGATGAGTAACTGTACCGCAGGATGTTCGTATTGAAATCGGGATTATAGGCAATGCCCGCAACATAGGCCGGTTCGCCAAAATCGAGGTATTCGTCGGTTTTGTTCTGGGGATTGATAACCCGGATGTTGGTCAGGCCTGCTTTGCGCTCGCCCAGAACAAGGTGATTGACAAATACATCCATATTGGCCAGATACACATCAGGCCGATGCGCAATTACTTCTTTCCAGACCGCACGGTCAGTCATTGCCCCCCCTCTCCTGTTTTCAGGGGAGGGGCCGGGGGTGGGGTAATTATCCGGCACTTCCATCAGGCGGAAGTTTTCGGCTTTCCAGTTCGTGCGGATATAGAACTTGTCTTTGTAATGCACAATGTCGTACTCGTGGCCCTTTTCGCGCGGCAGAAACGTGACAAATTCGCCCGTTGGTTTGCTCGCTTCCAGCAGCCGGTATTCTGTTGCTACGCCGTTATGGTCGGAACTGATTTCAATGTATTTCTTTGATTTTGACCGGCCCAGCCCCATATAAAACTGGTTGTCTTTCTCTTCATAAACCAGCACGTCGGCTTTCAGGTCGGTGCCCAGAACGTGCCGATATACCTGATAGCCAAGCAGCGTTTGCGGGTCTTTTTTAACATAGAAGAGTGTTTTGTTATCCGTTGCCCAGGCAAAACTCCCACCTTCCGTGTTCGGGATGGCTTCAGGGTATAGCTTACCGGTTTTCAGGTTTTTCACCCGCAGCGTGTACAGCCGCCGACTTACGGTATCCTCCGCAAACATGGCCAGTTCGTCGTTGTCCGACACCTCAAAACCGCCAATCTGGTAGTAATTATGACCTTTCGCCATCGCGTTCCCGTCGAACATAATTTCTTCGGTGCCTTGCAATGAGCCTTTTTTGCGGCAGTAAATCGGGTATTCGCCCCCGGTTATAAAGCGGGTGTAGTAATAATAATTGCCTTCTTTGTAGGGAACCGATTCATCCTGCTGCTTAATGCGCCCTTTCATCTCGTCAAATAACTTGACTTGCAGGTCTTTAGCGGGTGCAAGCACCTGGTCGAGGTAAGCATTTTCCTTGTTCAGGTAGTCGATAACATCGGGGTTTTCGCGCTCGTTGAGGTAATAATAATTGTCAACCCGCTTATGGCCGTTGGTAATCAGTTCTTTAGGTTTGACAGCCGCTTTGGGGGGCGTCGGAATTTGTGCCTGGGTCATGGTAAACAGCGTAAATAAAGTAAGGAGCGTCGAATACGTTCGTTTCATGGTCAGTTGATGGCAGAAGATTGTCTGTAAAAATAAGGGTTATTTAAACGCAAAGGGCGCAAAGGAAGGCGCAAAGAACGCAAGGTTACGTTTACTTTGCGACGGCTGTTTCTGTAGTTCAGCGAAGTTTGAACTTCGTTGGTATGTTATCCGCCGGGCCGACGCTTCGGTCTCTCAAGTATAACCGCCGGTCGGAGACCGGATAACACCTTAGCGTAGTCTCGGAAGACTACGCTAAACCACAGACTACCGCACCGGCGAACCGGCTCAACAGTAGTCGTTAAATTCTTTGCGTTCTTTGCGCCTTCCTTTGCGCCCTTTGCGTTTAAAGACCTCATGCCCGAACTCGTTGTTGCTCATTATACCGAAAACCTGAACTGGCTGCGTAACGTGCCCGCTGGCTTGAAAACAACGGTTTATACCAAAGGCTTCGATGCGTTGACCCAACACGACGCCATAGCGTTGCCCAATATAGGCCGCGAAGCACATACCTATCTGCATCACATCGTCAGCCGATATGACTCACTGGCCGAGTGGACCGTCTTCTGTCAGGGGAAACCGTTCGACCATGCGTATGATTTCAAGAAAACCCTTCGTGAATTTGCGGCTCATCCCGATGCCATCAGCCCAACGGGTTTTCGCTGGCTTGGGCATCTGATCGACACCGACGATAGACAGGGAAATCGCCTTTTTCGGCCCTGGAGCAAGAACGAAGACGGTCGCGGCCTTGACCTGACCGGTTTTCACCGTATCCTGTTCAATACTGATGGGCCTGACTTGTACACGTTTGTTTTGGGCGCACAGTTTGCCGTCCATCGGGCTGTTATTCAGCAACAACCGCTTGCGTTTTATGAACACGCGCTCGCTCTTTCGGTTTCGTTTCCCGATGCTGCGCACTGTTACGAACGCAGTTGGGACCGCGTTTTTGGCGTCACGGGTATTGACCCCGATTGGCTTGCCGGACGGTTAACCGTTTATTTGAAACCCATGAAGCACCAACAGGAAAACTAACCTCTCAGTAAGTTATAAATCATTAGCTTTTATTAGCCTGTATTCTGACCGCAACAAATCGCAAAGCAGGGTATAATCGTAAATAGTACGAAAAACTTATAAACGGGACGAACGCTTTAGCCAGACTTTGCGTCTAATCAATTGGCATCGAAAATTAGCGGCCTTTTTTATATCTTTAGCAAAGATTTCTACCACCCATCCTCTCATGGCCCGAACATTTTACGTGCCCCGATTTCGGCTCGTGCTGTTCTGTATCGGCACCGCCGGTACGCTAACCGCTTTCTACCCCGACAAGCTTTCGTTTCAAAAAGCATTTACCCGAATCAACAAAGAGGTAACTGAACACAGCCGTGCCTATGAAACGCTGGCCGATGCCTCCGGGCGCGTAGGCCACCGGCTTACGGGCAGTCCCAACGGCACAAAAGCCGAAGCGTATGCCTTCAATCTACTGACCTCATATGGCTTCAAAGAGGTTCGTTATGAACCGTTTGAAGTCGAAGCCTGGACGCGCGATACGGTTACACTGTCGGTTGTGCCCGACAAAAGCGATAACTTCCGTGATGTGCCTGTTGTTGCACTGGCTCACTCGCCCATCGAAGCGCATGTACAGGGTCAAATTGTGGACGTGGGCAACGGGCTGGAAGGCGATTTTGTGGCTGTAAAAGACCGGCTGAAAGGTAAAGTGGCGTTGGTCAACATCGGTTTAGCCGCACCAACGAAAGGCGCACGCAATCTGCACCGTTCCGAAAAAACCGCGCTGGCTATTCAGTATGGGGCTTCGGGTGTTATTATGGTCAATTTAGTACCGGGTAATGTGCTGCTCACAGGAACGGCTTCTGTAACAGGCAAGCTCATTTCGATTCCGTCGGTTTGCATTTCGCTCGAAAGCGGGCAGGCCTTGCGGGCATGGATGCAGGAAGAACACGGCCCCATCAATGCGCTGATTGACATGACCAACCAAAGTCGGAAAATTCGCGCCCGTAACGTAGTCGTTACGCTCAAGGGTTCAACCTATCCCGAAGAGAAAATCATCATTGGCGGCCATCTGGATTCGTGGGACCTGGCTACCGGGGCCATTGACAATGGTATTGGCTCTTTCGCCGTGATGGACATTGCCCGCACGTTTAAAGCCTTGAAGCTGAAGCCAAAGCGCACGGTCGAATTTGTGCTCTTTATGGGCGAAGAACAGGGCTTGCTGGGGTCGAAGGCAATGGTAGAAACGCTCAGAAAGTCGGGGCAGTTGGACAAAGTTCGCTACATGATGAACCTCGACATGACCAACGACCCATCCGGCCTGAACGCTTTTGGCCGAACCGACATGGTGCCGTTTTTGAACACCGTTGGCGAAACGATGAAAGAGGTCGAACCGGCGTTTGCCAATCAGATGCAGAATCAGGCCGGACTTCACTCTGACCATCAGCCCTTTATGCTCGAAGGCGTTCCCGTCGTGGGCATGAACGGACACCTCACCCGCGAGGTGCTCGACTGCTACCACGCCGACTGCGACCGGATTAACCTTGTCAATGCCAACCAGTTAAAAAACACGGTTCGCTATTCGACTATGCTGGTTTACGCCCTGGCCGATGCCGACGACATTCCGACCCGTCGGCAAACCGATACCCAAACCCGCGATTACCTTGTGGCGCAGGGGCTGCGTACGCCGTTGCAGATTGCCAACGAATGGCGGTGGAAAGAGTAAAATAGTCTACTTTTTCGGAAAATTTAGCCGCTGGCGGTAGGAACCCGTAACGATGATTTCGTTTCTTTGTAGTCCCATCTCCCCGAACCCATCATGGCTAAAAATACCTTCCGGCAACCCGAGCGTATAGCCAAACAGAAAAAGCAACGGCGCAAACTTCGGCTGGCTTCGTGGCTCAATGATTTTATTGGGTTAGACCGTCTTTTTGGTGAGGACAATGCCTGGCCAATCCAACACATCGACCGTATTTTGTGGGTTACGTTTCTGCTCATTTTTTATATCGGACTGAACCACAATGCCGAACGGCTCGTCCGGCGAATCCAGCGCACAAAAACGCAGGTTGACGAATTACGGTCGCAGTTTACCGTTTTGCAGGCCGACTTTAACAAGAGTGGTAAGCAATCCGAAATCAGTAAGCGCGTGGCCATTCTTGGCCTTGCCGATAGTCAAAATCCACCCCACAAAATCGTTGTCAAGACCGATGAACATTAAGCAGGACATCATTCAACGGGCGAATCACGTCTTCTATATTGTTATCGCGCTGGCCATCGGTGTTGTGCTACGGCTGGTATCTGTGCAGTATTTCCAGAAAGATCTGAAAGGCAAATTCTGGCGCGAGCGCGTAGCCTCGACCCTCATTCAGCGCGATACCATCCGGGCGATGCGCGGCAATATTTACGCCACCGACGGGAGTTTATTAGCTACCTCGTTGCCAACGTATGTTGTAGGTTTGGACCCCACAATGGCTAAAACCGAGTACTTTGACAAAAAAATAGATTCCCTCGGATTGCTGTTGTCCCAAATTTATAGAGACCGCTCCGCCAGTGATTACAAAGACCTGATTGTGGACGCCCGTAAGCGCAAACGGCGATACGTATTGTTGAATCGCCGTCGTGTTACGTTTCAGGAACGGCAGAAAATGATGAAGTGGCCGTTCTTCCGGTCGTCGCCCAAAGTGGCGGCTCGGGGTGGGGTGCTTCGCCCCTACTATGAACGCTACCATCCGTTCGACCAGATGGCCGAGCGCACGATTGGCAACCTCGACGCCAAAACGGGTCGGGGTCTGATTGGTCTGGAAGCGTCTTTTCAGCCCGCGCTGGCCGGAAAAAATGCCGTTGGCTTGGTCGAAGTACTATCAGGAGGTATACGCAAACCGGTCGACGATGGCCCCGAAATGAAGCCCGAACCGGGCATGGATCTCTACACGACCATCGACGTCAATTATCAGGACATGGCGGAATCGGCGCTGCGGTCGGCCCTCGAAAAATACAATGCCGCCAAAGGATGTGTCATCGTGATGGAAGTGGCAACGGGCGAAATCCGGGCGATGGCGAACCTGTCGAAAAGCGGAACTACGTACGTCGAAAACTTCAATCACGCACTGGCAGGCCGCACCGACCCCGGCTCAACGTTCAAGTTAGCCACCATGATGGCGCTGATGGAAGAAAAAGCGATTTCGCTGAATCAACAGGTCGCGACTGGCGGTGGCTCCATGACGTATCATGGGTTAGGCATTCACGATGCCAAACGGGGTGGTTCCGGCACGATTACGGCCCGGCAGGTTTTCGAGAAATCATCGAATGTGGGGATTCACCTACTCATGCGAAGCTACTTTTACAGCCGTCCCGATCTGTATTGCCAATACCTGCGCCGGTTTCATCTGACACAGCCAACGGGTATTCACATGAAAGGCGAAGCCATTCCGGTTGTGCGCAACCCCGATATGAAAGGCTGGAGCAAGGTATCGCTGACATCCATGTCGTATGGCTACGAGATGCAGATTACTCCCCTGCAAATGCTGGCGTTTTATAACGCTGTGGCGAATGATGGTCGCTGGGTGCGGCCCGTACTGGTTCGCCAAATCAAGCTGGCGGATGAGTTGATTGAGGATAATAAACCGTACATAGCTCCTGAACCAATTTGCTCAAAAGAAACGGCCCGCAAAGCGCAGGAATTATTGCGGGGCGTGGTCGAACATGGCACGGCGAAGCACATCAATAACCCGAATTACGCCATTGCCGGGAAGACGGGCACGGCGCAAAAAATTATCAACGGTCGGTATCAGGTCGGTAAATATTACACGTCATTCATTGGCTATTTCCCGGCAGACAACCCAAAATACAGCATGATTACAGTTGTCGACAGTCCGCAGGGGGACAACATCGACCTGCTGTATGCCGGTGCCGTAGCGGCTCCCGTGTTCAAAGCCGTAGCCGACCGAATTGTGGCCTATGACATTCGGATGCACGCGCCCATACGGGCCAACTCCTCACAGCCCCGTTCAACAACCAATCTGGTGGCTGGCTATGCCGACGACCTGCACACCATCAGTTCGACCCTGAATATCAACAGCGAACCCGCCACCGAAGGCTGGGTGGAAACAACCGCCAATGGCCGGTGGAAATCGCGGCCCACCCGCTCCGACCGCGTCCCCGATGTACGTGGCCTGACGCTTCGGGATGCGGTATTTCTGCTCGAAAACCGGGGTTTTCGGGTGCTGGTAGAAGGCCGGGGTAGAGTGAAAGAGCAGTCCATTGAACCGGGCATCGGCATCGAAAAAGCAGCCGAAAAAGTCATTACGCTTACGCTGGGGTGAACGTTGTCAGATAAAATTAGGCAATTCGGCCGTCAACCCGTTTTTTTGCGAACAGCAAACCAACCATCTGCTCGTTCAATCAGCGAATGCAACTCAAAAACCTGTTCTATAAAATTCCGCTGCTGGCAACCTCCGGCAGCATGGAAACCAATGTAACGAGCCTGACGATGGACTCACGCAAGGCGGGTCCCGGCAGTCTGTTCGTGGCCGTACGCGGAACTGTTACTGACGGCCACAAATTCATCGAAAAAGCCATTCAACAGGGGGCTTCTGCTATTTTGTGCGAAGAATTTCCGGCTGAACTTAGCCCGACAGTCGCGTACATTCGGGTGCAGGATTCGGCCCGGACGATGGGGCTGGTGGCCGCCAATTTCTACGACCATCCTTCGCGGAAACTCACGCTTGTCGGAGTTACCGGAACCAATGGCAAAACCTCGGTTGCTACCCTGCTCTTTCGCCTGTTCCGGTCGCTGGGGCACCGTTGCGGACTGCTTTCGACCGTTCAGAATCAGATTGACGACGAGGTAATTCCGGCCACCCACACCACCCCCGATGTTATCACGTTGAATCAACTGCTGACAAAAATGCTGGCGCACGGCTGTACCCATGTGTTCATGGAAGTCAGTTCGCACGCGGTGGTACAGGAACGTATTGCAGGCCTGACCTTCGCGGGCGGCATTTTCACCAACATTACCCATGATCATCTCGATTTTCACGGCACCTTCGACAACTACATCCGGGCGAAGAAAGGGTTCTTCGACCAACTCCCCGCGTCGGCCTTTGCGCTGACGAATGTGGACGACAAACGCGGTTTGGTGATGCTCCAGAACACGCCCGCCCGCAAAGAAACATACTCGCTGCAAACGCTGGCAAGTTTTAAAGGCAAAATCATTACTGACAGCCTGTTTGGGCTAAATATGTACGTTGAGGACCGGGAGGTCTGGTTCAAACTCATTGGCCGTTTCAATGCCTATAACATCCTCAGTGTTTACGGGACCGCCGTGCTGCTGGGCGAAGACCCGGCCGAAGTGCTAACTGAATTATCGGGCATTACCCCCCCGCCCGGTCGCTTTGAGCAGGTGATTTCGGCCAACAAAATTGTGGGCATTGTTGACTACGCCCATACGCCGGACGCCCTGCAAAACGTACTGGAAACCATCAACGGATTGCGCAATTCCGATGGGCAGGACTACATGCCGCAGATTATAACCGTTGTGGGTTGTGGCGGCAACCGCGATGCCACCAAACGGCCCATTATGGCCGACATAGCCTGCCGGTTCAGCGACCGCGTCGTTCTCACGTCCGATAACCCGCGTAACGAAGACCCAATGATTATTCTGGAGCAAATGCAGGCCGGTGTGTCGCCGGTCGATGTCCGTAAAATGATGGTCATCGAAGACCGGCGCGACGCTATCCGGCAAGCCGTATCCATCGCCCGACCGCACGATATTATTTTGGTTGCCGGAAAGGGCCACGAAACATATCAGGAGATCAACGGTGTCAAACACGACTTCGACGACCGGACCGTACTGCGGGAAACTTTCACAGAACACGGAAATCAGTAACTTTACTATTGAATGACTGAATGATTGAGTGATTGAGTGGCGGGAGTCATTCATAGTCAATCATTCAATCACTCAATCATTCAATCTCTTATGCTCTATTACTTCTTCCAGTTTCTTGACGAACGCTACAACTTTCCCGGTGCGGGGGTTTTCCAATACATTTCGTTTCGTGCCCTCGGTGCCGTTATTACCTCGCTACTCATTGCCGCTATTTTCGGACGACGCATCATCGACACGCTCCGTAATCTGCAAATCGGCGAATCCATCCGCGACCTCGGGCTGGAAGGGCAGATGCAAAAGCGCGGCACGCCAACGATGGGCGGTTTTATCATTTTAGCCTCCCTGCTGATTCCCGCCCTGCTCTTTGCCAAACTCTCGAACGTATATGTCGTACTGGCTTTAGTATCAACCGTTTGGACGGGGTTGATTGGCTTTTTAGACGACTACATTAAAGTGTTCAAGAAGAATAAAGAGGGGCTGGAAGGCAAATTCAAGGTCGTTGGTCAGATTGGTCTCGGTCTGATTGTTGGGCTTACCCTTTACTTTAATGACTACGTAAAAATCCGGAAATACGCCCCTCGCCTACTCAGCACATCGACCGTACCGGATGTGTATACCGACATAAAATCGACACTGACAACGGTTCCGTTCATTAAAAACAACGAGTTTGACTATCACTCGCTGTTATTCGGATTTCTGCCCGACGAATACACCTGGATCGTGTACGTACTGGTTTGTATTTTCATCATCACGGCGGTATCAAACGGAGCGAATATTACCGACGGCATCGACGGGCTGGCGGCTGGCACGTCGGTCATTATCGGCCTGACAATCGGCGTGTTAGCGTATCTCTCCGGCAACAAAGTTTTCTCGCAGTATCTCAATATTATGTACATCCCGAATGCGGGGGAACTGGTAATTTTCTGTGCGGCATTTGTCGGGGCCTGCGTCGGATTTTTGTGGTACAATTCCTATCCGGCACAGGTATTCATGGGCGACACGGGCAGCCTGATGCTGGGGGGCGTCATTGCCGTGCTGTCGCTGGCGATTCGGAAAGAACTGATGATTCCGCTCATCTGCGGGATTTTTCTGGTCGAGAATATGTCGGTTATCATGCAGGTCAGTTATTTCAAATACACTAAACGAAAGTATGGCGAGGGCAGGCGAATATTTCTGATGTCGCCCCTGCACCATCACTTTCAGAAGAAAGGGTATCACGAAGCTAAAATCGTTACGCGTTTCTGGATTGTCGGTATTATTCTGGCCGTATTGGCCTTAGCCACGCTGAAACTGCGGTAGAATAAATGAGCAACTAAAAAAGGGGCGAACGTAATTTACGTTCGCCCCTTTTTTAGTTGCTCAACATCGTTCAAGTCTCTTGCCCTTCCTGCGGCCTCTTTGGCCCGAATAAGGTGGTTGTAGTGAATAAGCCGTATCCGTAGTCCTTCAACAATTTCATCAGAAGCCTCTGCAAAAACCTCTTCAAACGATAAGCCTTTAATTGCCGTTAAAATATCAATAGCTACGGGTTGTCTGCCAAATGTAAAAACGTCGAAAGCTGAATTATTCAGGAAGTTATCGGCTGTCATATCAAATGTTGGCATACCAAAGTCATGAAATGCGTTGACAATTCGGTTGTAGTTTTCGGCAGATTTCTCAACCAAAACATCCATATCGCCGGTCGTTCGATTATACCCATGCAGAATAACAGAATACCCACCCACCAATACATAACGGACTTGCCGTTTTTGAAAAGCTTCCAGAAAGTCACGAAAGTCAGGATTAAATAAGTTAGCCATTTTCGTGTTTTCGGGCAGCAAAGACAGTTCGATCTAAGCGGGGCGGATTGTTGATATCGTACCGAAATGCAATACTATTCAGGTAAGCAACGGCTTGTAGACGGGCGGCAAACGTCTCAGGCTGATTACGGGCATGATAGACTTCCGTTTCTTCATGAGTGCCCATGTGAAAGGCAGTGCGGTCAAGTCGAAAAGAGTCAGTCATAAGATACAATTGGCTTAGCATTTTCAAAATTACGGTTTTACCTCAGATTCTCTGCATACCCTTGTTTTTCAGGCCCATACCGCCTATATTTGCACTCCCGTTTCAGGACGGGCCACATTCTTTGTGCGTTAAGTGATTGAATATAAACCAATTAGTCTCCATAAAGTGAACACGCTCAGTTACAAAACAATCTCTGCCAGTAAAGAAACGGTGCAGAAGGAGTGGATTGTGGTTGACGCTCAGGGTGAGGTGCTCGGTCGGCTGGCCAGCCAAATCGCACGCCTGATTCGCGGCAAACACAAAACCAACTTCACGCCACACGTTGACTGTGGGGATAACGTGATCGTCATCAATGCCGAAAAGGTGCGCCTTACCGGCTCTAAGATGACCGACAAAGTCTACGTCCGCCACACGGGTTATCCGGGTGGTCAACGGTTTGCATCGCCCCGGTTGATGCTCGAAAAACACCCCGAGCGCATCATCGAACATGCCGTAAAAGGTATGTTACCGAAAAACCGGCTTGGTCGGCGGTTGTACACCAACCTGTACGTTTACGCCGGTGGGCAACACCCACACGAGGCTCAGCAACCCACAGCAGTTAAATTCTAAGTCATAATGGATCGTATTAATACCATTGGCCGCCGTAAAACTGCCATCTCCCGCATCTACATGTCGGCGGGCAGCGGAGCCATCTCGGTAAACGGGAAAGATTACAAACAGTATTTCCCTACCGAAGTTCTGCAAATCATTCTGAACCAGCCCTTTGCAACGGTCAACGGTGTAGGTGGCTACGATGTAAAAGTCAACGTTCGCGGTGGTGGTGTGGCCGGTCAGGCCGAAGCTACGCGGATGGCTATTGCCCGCGCACTGGTTGAAATGAACGCTGAGTTCCGCCCTGCCCTGAAAAAGGAAGGGTTCTTAACGAGGGATTCACGTATGGTTGAACGGAAAAAGCCAGGCCGCAAAAAAGCCCGTCGTCGCTTCCAGTTCTCGAAACGTTAATTGGTTTATTGGTTAATTTAGTCAATGGTTGACTGGTCGTTAGAAGGGCTATCCATTCCAAATCACTAATTAACCAATCACTAATCAACCAATATTTGTCCAGACTGCCCTTAGATGATGCCGACGGGCGGTGCTGCGTATTTTTTTATAACATACATTTTTCATTCCGAAAATGGCACAAATTGAATATAAAGACCTCTTAGACGCTGGTGTGCATTTTGGCCACCTTACGCGCAAGTGGGACCCCCGGATGGCTCCGTATATCTTCATGGAGAAAAACGGCATCCATATTATTGACCTTAACAAAACAGTTGCCGCCTTAGACGAAGCCGCGAATGCCATCAAAGGTATCGTTCGCTCAGGCCGCAAGGTAATGTTTGTAGCAACGAAGAAGCAGGCTCAGGAAATCGTTTCGGAAGAAGCGCGTCGCCTGAAAATGCCGTACGTAACGGACCGCTGGCAGGGCGGTATGTTAACCAACTTCGCTACGATCCGCAAGTCGCTGAAAAAAATGCAGACGCTGGATAAAATGCTGAAAGACGAGGAGACCGTTAAGAGCATTGCCAAGCGTGAGCGTTTGACCCGCAGCCGCGATAAAGAGAAACTGGAGCGTGTGCTGGGCGGTATTTCTGACCTGACGCGTTTGCCAGCCGCTTTGTTCGTTGTTGACGTAAAGCGTGAGCACATTGCCGTTGCCGAAGCACACCGGTTGGGTATTCCCGTATTTGCTATGTGCGATACGAACTCGAACCCTGAAGATGTTGAATTCGCTATTCCGGCTAATGATGATGCGTATAAATCGATTTCTCTGATTACCCTTGCCATTGGCCGGGCTATTGAAGAAGGTCTGATGGAGCGTAAGCAGGATAAGGACGATCTGCGCGTTCAGGAAGAGGAAGAAGCTAAGCGCACACAGGACCTTGCTCAGGCAAAGGCTGAAGGCGCAAGCGAGCCAACTCCCGCTCCAGCCCCGGTTGCTGTTGCCGAAGACGAATCGACTCCGGTTGCCGTTGCTGAAGACGACAAAGAAGCTTAAAAGGAGTTATAAAGTTGTAAGGTTAAATAGTTATATAGTTACCCTCGAAGCGAATAACTATATAACTATTTAACCTTACAACTTTACAACGCAAAAATAGCCCGTAGCCAGCCGCTATGGGCTATTGCATTTCAAATCTAATTAATTGACTGCCAAATATTTTTTGGCAATTTTAATCGCTAACCACCTTTAATTATGGCAATTACCGCTGCTGACGTAAATAAACTTCGGCAAGAGACCGGAGCCGGTATGATGGACTGTAAAAAAGCCCTTACCGAAGCTGATGGCGACTTTGAAAAAGCAAAAGAAGTACTGCGCAAACATGGGCAGAAAATAGCCGACAAACGGGCCGATAACGCAACGGCCGAAGGTATCGTACTGGCGCATGTAAGTACCGATGGCAAAAGTGGCAAAGTAATTTCGTTAGCCTGCGAAACAGAACCTGTCTCGAAAGTTGCTGATTTTCAGAATCTGGCTATGGCCGTCATGAGCACGGCGGTTGCTACCGACGCAACGGACAAAACGGCTTTACTGGCAACACTACAGGCTGACGGTCGCTCGTTACAGGATCACATTACGGACCTGATGGGCAAAATTGGTGAAAAAGTCGAAGTAGCCTCTTTTGAAACCATCTCTGCCGATAAAGTTGTATCCTATATTCACTCGAATGGCAAACTGGGCGTGCTGGTTGGCCTGTCGAATACGAATGGTAGTGATGTGGCCGAAGTTGGTCGGGACATTGCCATGCAGATTGCAGCCATGAAACCTGTTGCTTTGGATAAAGATGGCGTTGATGCCACTGTTATCGAGCGCGAAATTGAAATTGGGAAGGAGCAGGCTCGTCAGGAAGGGAAGCCGGAAGCAATGCTCGAAAAAATTGCGTTGGGTAAACTCAACAAGTTTTACAAAGAGAACACGTTGCTCAACCAGGAGTTTGTAAAAGACAACTCATTGACAATTGCGCAATTGTTAGACAAAACCAGCAAAGGATTAACGGTATCTACTTTCAAGCGGGTATCTATAGGATAAGTTTTTTTATTGACCTAAAAACAAAAATACCTGGCTGAAAAGTCGGGTATTTTTATTTTGTATTATGTAATTATAAAGTGGCTAAATAGTGAGTAAATACTAAATTCTTCGTTTAAAAGCTATACTCAACAATTCCAAATACATTAATCGTAAAACAAATACATTATTAACTTACATCAGTTTACTATAGGCATAAATATATTCTATTAGTAAATAGGTCATATAGAGTTCATATAATATCTATCTAAATTATATATGTATTTTATAGATTTTTTACCAATTATGTTGATTAGTGAAAATGAGAAAACTTGCATTACGACTGGTTAAATTGGCTGTTCGTGCTATTTTTCAATTCATTCATATTAATACATTTACAGGCGGCTAAATCAGTATGTTAACTATTCGGATATACTTCGACCTTTACTGATTACTTAAGCTTTTTTTCCTTACACCGTTTTTGTTGAGTTACTTTTAAAACTTTTTAAGTCTTATTACCCATCAACCTGTAAAATGGAGCAAATTTCGGATGAGGAGTTAGTGCGCTTATACGTTGACACGCAGCAAAACATTTATTTTGAGCGGTTATATGAACGTTACTGCGATAAAGTTTACCGAAAGTGCCTGTCATTTACCAAAGATCCGGTTCGTGCAGAAGATTTAACGCATGATATTTTCCTAAAATTAGTGGTAAAACTCAGTAGTTTTAGAGAACAGGCGAAGTTTTCTACCTGGCTATATTCTATCACGTATAATTATTGTACCGACCAGTTGCGATCACACAATCTGCGCCGTGAGGTATATATAGATGATGGCTGGGAGCGATTGGATGTTGGAACAGATGATGGGTTATCTGAACTGGCTGAAATGGAAGCCCAGCAACTTGAGCGTGCCTTACACCAACTCCCGCCTGAAGAACAAACCATGCTCTTAATGAAATATCAGGATGATATAAGCATCCGTGATATTGCTAACCTGAATGGGTTGACAGAGAGTGCGGTAAAAATGAGACTAAAAAGGTCGCGCGACAAGCTTCGCAAACACTATATCGAAGGAGTCATGTTCTGGTTATTGATAGCAATCAAAGCAGTCGTTTCTATTCGTTGGCCCTTTCGTTACTAATAGTTCACCTAATTACGATGGAAACGCCGAACCCCTTTAGAGAACTTGAATCAGACGCGACCTGCCCACCTCATTTAAAAACTGAACTGGTCTCTGAGATTGACCTTATCCGCAATGTGATAACGGTCATTGATCTCTATGTTGGTGATTTGTTCGGCGTAGCATCCGCTCTTGTAAGTCTACCCCGCCAAACACCGAATAACCCCAACCCACCCTCATGAAACAACTTCCTGACTTAACCGAAATCCTACGTAACACCTTTCAAACGCTTATTGATCAGTTCGTAGAATTTGTCCCGCGTATTATGGGGGCACTCGTTATCTTATTGATTGGTATTGGTGTAGCCCGGCTAATGTCGTTTATTGTTCAACGAATTTTAGGCCGGGTAGGCTTTGATAAAATTGGTCAGCGGCTCAATGAAATCAGCATTATTAAACAACTTGGAACCGAGATTAAGTTAAGTGAAATTATTGCTAAAGTTCTTTACTACTTTATCCTGCTTGTATTTATTACAGCAGCAACAGAAACACTGGGCGTAGCGGCCATTACCGAGATGGTATCGTCGTTAGTAAACTTCATCCCAAAGTTAATTGCGGCTGCCATCATGCTACAGGTGGGTGTTTTGCTGGCCGATACCTTACGCGGAACGGTACTGGGTGTGTGTCAATCGTTCAACATTTCATCGGGTCGGTTACTAAGCACAATTGTCTTTGTTTTCTTCCTTATTGTTACCATTATCAGTGCTTTAGGCCAGGCGGGTATCAATACCGAGTTGCTCGAATCGAGCTTTAACCTCATTATTGGTGGCATCATCTTTGCCTTTGCTCTTGGGTATGGTATTGCTTCTCGCGATGTAATGGCAAATATTCTGTCATCCTTTTATACCAAGAAGGAGTATAAAGAAGGACAGATGATTCAGGTAGATGATGTAAAAGGCGAAATTTTGAAGATTGATGCGATGTCTCTTACGCTTCGCACCGGCGAAACAACAACCGTAATTCCGTTACATACACTCCAGACAAAGAAAGTCGAAATATTTAGTTAACTATACTGTTTATCAGCAGCTTATAAAAATACATTACCAACAAAATCCAACAATGAAAAAAAACGTACTATTCGGCCTTATGGGCTGTCTATGTCTATCCAATGCAATTGCCCAGGATTCGCTCAGAGTCACATCGAATTTTAAAGACACCGTAGCCGTAAAGCGCGATACATCCTATTGGCAGCGGTCATTTAGTGGCGGTGTTAATTTTAATCAAGCCTCGTTCAGTAACTGGTCGGGTGGTGGCGTCAACTCCCTGGCAATAGGGGGCGTTGTATCGGCCCGCGCCCTGTATGAGAAAGGAAAATCATCCTGGGATAACACCGCCGATCTTCAATTGGGCTATGTTACTCAGGTAGGTAACACGCGCAAAGCGGCCGACCAGATTATTCTGATCTCCGTGCTGGGTCATCAAATTGCACCCAAATGGGATTTGTTTGTTTCCGGTACGTTTAATACGTTCTTTACGGCTGGCTATCGCTACGATAAACTACCTGCCGATCAGAATCGGTTGAAGGTGTCGAATTTTTTTGCTCCTGCTCAGTTAACACTCGCCACGGGTATCGCCTATAAACCCAACGATTGGTTTGCCCTGCGATTTAGCCCGTTAGCTCCCCGATTTACCTTCCTGGCCGATCAGAGTGTTCGGGTTCGGGAGTTGGCAGACGGCACATTCGTTCCCGATGCGACTCAAAAAGCCTACGGTGTTGACCCCGGCAAGAGTAGCCGGACCGAGTGGCTGGCTTTTCAACTACAGGCCGCATTAAATCGAAACTTAACTGAAAACGTGTCTATAAATGCTCGTTATCAACTCTTTAGCGAGTATTCGCAATTGGATAATATCAATCACCGACTTGATCTGATCCTCACGGCAAAAATAAGTCGGTATCTTAATACAACCTTTGGTCTGATTGCTCTTTACAACAAAGATTTCAGCTCGGAACTGCAAATTCAGCAAACATTAGCCGTTGGGCTTTCATACAGTCTGAGCACGTTCAGGAAGAAGAAAGAGCCTGTCAAAGCAACGGATCCCCTACCGGGCCGGTTTTAATAAAAGCAAGTTGCTGTGTATCTTACCTTTAGTTCGTAACTGTTCGTTGTCTAATCTAAAATTTTTACGTTTATGCTAAGTGAATTTCGTGCATTTATCGCCCAGGGCAGCGTACTTGATCTGGCCGTTGGTATCATTATCGGTGCCGCTTTTGGAAAGATAACCACCTCGCTGGTTGAAGACATCATCAATCCGGTGGTCGGTCTGGCTCTGGGCGGAGTTGATTTCAGCCAAATGAAGCTGGTCTTGAAAGAAGCCGTAGGCACCGTACCCGAAGTAGCCATTCGCTACGGTAACTTTATGAATGTGCTCATCCAGTTCCTGATTATCGCCTGGGTCGTTTTCCTGATTGTGAAAGCAGCCAACCGTACCAAATTAGGAAAGTCATTTGCTCCGAAAGAATAAACTGAATTTGGAAAAAATAAGCGAAAAGCCCTGGCCTATAGTCAGGGCTTCTTCATTTATGCTTTATTTTGCTATCCGTATAAACGTAGTATGTCAGTTCAGACGATAGTTATTCTTGGTGGGGGCGAAAGTGGTGTCGGGGCTGCGCTACTGGCACAGGCCAAAGGCTTCGACGTTTTTCTATCCGATAGAGGGACCTTAACCACATATTACCGGGACAAATTGCAGACGGCAGGCATTCCGTTTGAAGAAGGAAACCATACGGAAGCCCGTATTTTGGCGGCTACCGAAGTCATAAAAAGCCCCGGCATTCCCGCCACGGTGCCGCTGGTGCAGCAACTTCGGGCACAGGGAACTCCCGTCATTTCGGAAATTGAATTTGCTGCCCGATACACAAAAGCTAAACTTATTGGTATAACGGGTAGCAATGGCAAAACCACAACGACCCTCCTAACCTATCATCTGCTCAAAACAGCAGGTTATACTGTAGGCCTGGCCGGTAACATTGGCGATAGCTTCGCCGAACAGGTCATTGACGATGCGTTCGATTATTTCGTGCTGGAACTGAGCAGTTTTCAGTTAGATGATCTCTATAAAACGCATCTCGATGTAATGGTGCTGCTTAATATTACGCCCGATCACCTCGACCGCTACGCGTATAATTTCCAGAATTATATAGCATCTAAATTCAGAATTTTACAGAACGCCCAGCCAACCGACACGTTTATCTACTTTGCCGAAAGTCAACCCATTCTTGACGAACTGGCTATCCGTAAGCCCATTGTCAGGCATTTACCGGTTTCCTTGCAAACGGCCGTTTCGCCCGGCGGGTATTTACAGGATGGGCAGTTGATTACAAAAACCGGCGATCACTCGTTTACCATCGCGCAGGCCGAAACGCCCCTGCGCGGCCCACACAACGCAATCAATATGCTTACGGCTCTGCTGGCTGCCCAATCGGTAGGCGTGTCGAACGAGGCTATTGAAACCGGCTTGAAAACGTTTCAGAACGCAGCCCACCGGCTCGAACCAGTCGGGACAGTCAATGACATTCAGTTTATTAACGACTCAAAAGCCACCAACGTCGACTCGGTCTTTTACGCGCTATCGAGTATGGATGCGCCAACAATCTGGATTGCGGGCGGGCTGGATAAAGGCAACGATTACAGTCAGTTAGACGAATTGGTACGCCAAAAAGTAAAAGCCCTGATTTGTTTGGGCGTAGATAATCATAAATTAGTAGATTACTTCGGCAGCACGATTTCATCTATTTATGAGACGCAAACTGTTGCCGACGCCCTTGCCAAAAGTCTCGAATGGGGTCAACCCGGCGATGTCGTTTTGTTATCGCCCGCCTGTGCCAGTTTTGACTTGTTCAAAAATTACGAAGACAGGGGAAATCAGTTTAAAGCAGCCGTTAAAAACTTAATGATGAATTATAAATTATGAATGCAGGTAATCTCATTCATAATTTATAATTCATCATTCATAATTAAAAACCATGTTCCTCCGCGACTGGATTCGTACAAACCTTAAAGGCGACCGCCAAATCTGGTGGATTGTTCTTTACCTGTCTATCATGAGTTTGCTGGTCGTTTACAGCGCGACCGGCACGAAAGCCTTTCGGGAACTCGACGGCAACACCGAAGTCTTTCTGCTCAAGCATGGTTCGCTGCTGTTAATTGGAGTAGCCTGCACGTACTTCGCGCATAAAATCAACTATGTGTATTATGCCCGGCTGTCGAAATTTGGCCTGTGGCTGTCCGTTCCGTTATTGTTATGGGCATTTTTTAAGGGAACCAACTTAAACGATGCGTCGCGCTGGGTAACGATTCCGATTATCAACCAAACATTCCAGCCATCTGACTTAGCCAAACTGGCCCTCATCTCTAATCTGGCGGCTATGCTGGCCAAGCGGCAACGGTTCATGAGCGACCCCATTGTGCTGTTTAATTTGATATTCTGGATCGCACTAATCTGTGCTTTGATTATCTTATCAAATACATCTACCGCTTTATTATTGGGAGCTACCTGCTTTCTGCTCATGTACATTGGCCGGGTTCCGGTTCGCTATTTAGGGTATATGATTGGTGCCTGTATTCTGTTTGGCGGTATAGCGTTGGCCGCCGGCCAACGCTTAGGGACGGCCTCTAACCGTATGAAGAATTTCGTAAGCTCGGACACCATTTTCTACCAGGTCGAGCAATCATACATCGCTCTCGCTAACGGAGGGCTAACCGGTCAGGGGCCTGGTAACAGTCACCAGCGCAATACGCTGCCCAACCCATTCTCCGATTTCATTTACGCCATTATTGTCGAGGAGTATGGCCTGTTGCTGGGCGGTATTCCGGTGATATTGGCCTACCTCTGGTTTTTGTGGCGAGGCATGAAAACCCTCCAAAAAGCTACCCGGCCTTTCGGAGGATTGTTATCAGCCGGGTTAACGTTCAGCCTTGTCTTTCAGGCATTTGCCAGTATTTGCGTAGCCATTGGGCTGGCTCCCGTTACGGGTCAGCCCCTGCCGTTGCTAAGTATGGGCGGGACGTCGCTCATATTCACCGGCTTAGCTATCGGCATTGTTTTGAGCGTTAGCCGAGAGGAAGCCGATGAAAGCAAGATATAACTATGAAAATAATCATCAGCGGGGGCGGAACAGGCGGCCATATTTACCCGGCCATTGCCATTGCCAACGAACTGAAAGCCATTGACCCGACAACAGAAATTCTGTTTGTTGGGGCCGAAGGAAAAATGGAAATGGAAAAAGTACCCCGCGCTGGTTATACCATCGTGGGGCTTCCCGTTGTCGGTATCAAGCGGGAGCTAACATTGGACAATCTGGCCTTTCCGGTCAAATTAGGCCGGAGTTTACTTCGGGCGAGGCAAATCATCCGCGATTTCCAACCCGATGCCGCCGTGGGCGTTGGTGGCTATGCCAGCGGCCCGCTGCTACTGGCGGCTTCTCTGAAAGGAATCCCTACGCTGATTCAGGAACAGAATTCCTACGCCGGTTTGACCAATAAAGTGCTGGCTCACTGGGCAAAGCGTATTTGCGTAGCTTATCCGGGTATGGACGCGTTTTTCCCTGCCGAAAAAATCAAACTGACCGGAAACCCCGTCCGGAGTGATATTCAATTTGCCGATCAGCAGGTCGAAACGGGCCGGAGCTTGTTTGGTTTGGAAAGCAACCGTCCAACGCTGCTGATTATTGGCGGAAGTCAGGGCGCACGAACGCTTAATGAGAGTATAGAAGCTGGCCTCACGCGTTTTGTAGATGCAGGCGTTCAGGTGATTTGGCAAACGGGACCGGCGTTCATCGAACGGGCGCGGACAGCCGTAGCGGCAACCGGCTCGTCACTGATTAAGCCCTACGATTTCATTTACGACATGGACAAAGCCTATGCCGTTGCCGATGCGGTTGTGTCGCGGGCGGGTGCGCTATCGGTATCCGAATTGTGTCTGGTTGGGCGTCCGGCTATTTTGGTCCCCTTTCCAACAGCCGCCGAAGACCACCAGACCAGCAACGCCATGAGTTTGGTTGAGCACAATGCAGCGTTGCTTATAAACGACCGGAACGCTCGTGGAGAATTAGTTACAGCAGCCCTGAATCTGTTAAAAAACCCGGCTCAGCAACAGCAATTGAGCCAGCAAATAAAAACGTTAGCCAAACCAAATGCCGCCCGCGACATTGCAGAGGAAGTAACCAACTTAACAAGGCCGTAACAGGCTCCGGCTGTTACGTGTGTGCTGCTCAATTTGAATAGTAACAGCCGGAGCCTGTTACGACCAACAAGACAAAAATGACCTTAGCTACTTTCAAATACATATATTTTCTTGGCATTGGCGGCATCGGTATGAGTGCCCTTGCCCGATGGTTTCGGGTTAATGGCTATGCCGTTGCCGGATACGACAAAACGCCAACCGCACTAACCGATGCACTTCAGACCGAAGGCATGGCCGTTCACTTTACGGATGATATTGAGCAGATTCCTGCTGAATTTCGGGAGAATCAATCCGAAACGCTGGTCATATATACACCCGCTATTCCGAAAAACCATGCCGAGTTTGTCTATCTGACACAGAACGGCTTTACGTTGCAGAAACGCTCGCAGGTGCTGGGTTTACTGGCCGGACAAATGACCACCGTTGGCGTGGCCGGTACACACGGGAAAACTACCACTTCGTCGATGGTGGCGCATATCCTGCGTGATGCGGGCGTTAACTGCGCGGCTTTTCTGGGTGGTATTACTAATAATTACGGAAGCAATTTCCTGCTTAATGCCCCTACCGACGACCTTCGTTCGGTGATCTGCGTGGTCGAAGCCGACGAATTTGACCGCTCATTTCTAACCCTGTTTCCGAAGTTTGCCATCGTAACCTCAACCGATGCCGACCATCTGGATATTTACGGAGCACATGACGCCGTACTGGAATCTTTCGGTAAATTCGTTAGCCAGATTGACTCCAATGGTGTGCTGTTTATGAAACAGGGCCTCGCACTCGCTAACCAAACCAACGCTGCCGTTCGGCCCTATTCGCTAAACGAAGGCGATTATTATAGCCAGAATCTGCGAATCGAGCAGGCAACATTCGTATTTGACCTGGTGCATCCGAAGGGCGTTATTTCGAACATTCAACTGGTTGTTCCCGGCTTTCATAACGTCGAGAATGCGGTTGCCGCCGGGGCGGTTGCGCTGGAAGTAGGCGTGTCGACGGAAGCAATCCGGTCGGCGCTGAACAGTTACCGGGGCGTTCGTCGTCGGTTTGAATATGTTCTAAAAACGGAAGCGGCCGTACTCATCGACGATTATGCGCATCATCCGGCCGAAGTGCAAGCTTTTCTGTCGTCCGTAAAAGCTCTCTACCCCGACCGCGAACTAACCGCCATATTTCAACCGCACCTGTTCAGCCGCACCCGCGATTTCGCCGAGGGATTTGCCGAAAGTCTGTCGTTAGCCGACCACGTAATTCTGCTGGATATTTACCCCGCCCGCGAATTGCCGATAGAGGGCGTAACGTCAGACCTGATTTTCCGGGACGTTCAGTCGAAAACAAAGAAAAAATGCACCAAAGACGAATTGCCCGACGTTGTGCGAGAAATGAAGCCTTCTTTGCTTGTAACCATTGGAGCCGGAGACATTGATCAACTGTTACCTGCCTTAAAAAACATAGTTGAATACCAATAAATAAAAATATCTTAAAAACTATCCATCTTATTTACAGATGTTTTCTACCTTTAAATCATCCAAAAAGTGGTTACTCACAATAGGGGGTCTATTTACCCTGTTTGGAATTATTGCTTTTACCGAAATTCGGCATGGACAGAAGCATGTTCAAACGGTAATTGTTCGGCTGGATCAGGTAGATGGGCATAGTTTTTTGACGCGTCGGGACGTGATGGGGTATCTGACCAACGAAGGCGCAGACCCGGTTATTGGCAAGGATTACGGCGAAGTTGACTTCCGGCGGCTGGAAAAAAGGCTGCAACAACACGGATTAGTAAAAAAATGTCAGGTTTCTCGTGACTTAAGGGGGGACCTGCTCGTCGTGATTGAACAGCCTCGCCCAATAGCGCGATTAATGGCGTCGGGCGAGGGGATTCGGAACGTGTCGGGTCAGTACGTAAGTGAAGAGGGACGGTTTTTCCCTATTTCAATGAATTACTCGGCGCGTGTGCCCATGTTGACGGGTGCTTATTTTGCCCAAAACCGGTCACTAACCAACGAACGCAACCGGCCATTGCTTGATTTATTGAAACGAGTTCACGAAGATGCGTTTTGGCGGGCACAGATTACCGAACTGTCGGTTAATGAACGGGGCGAGGTAATCATGTGGCCGCAGGTAGGCAGTCATATGATTGAGTTTGGCTTACCTGTTGAACTGGATGCGAAATTTAAAAAATTGAAGTTAGTTTATACGGACGTTTTACCGGCCAAAGGTTGGGACCACTACAGTCGGGTGAGCGTTCAGTACCGAAATCAAATAGTTTGCGAATGATACCAACGGGCATGGATGAGAAAATAGTGGTGGGTCTGGACATTGGCAGCACCAAGGTGTGTGCAGTAGCCGGGCGATTGATTCGGAACAACAAAGAACAGGAAACACTCGAAGTTTTGGGTGTAGGCGAAATAAATTTGACCGATGGCGTGGCGAAAGGCTCCGTCGTCAATGTCAATAATACGGTGAATGCGATCAAACGCGCTGTAGCGGATGCGTCGAATCAGTCAAATTTGAACATTCACTTAGTCAATGTCAGCTTTAGTGGAGCGCATGTCACATCGGTCAAATCGAGTGGCAGCATAACCCGCTCCTCATCGGGCGATGAAGTGCAGATTGAAGACATCGACCACCTGCTCAATGACATGTACCGGACGTCCATCCCAGCCGATAAGGAGATTATCCACGTGCTGCCGATGGACTTTGTGGTTGATAACGAAACCAGCGTTAACCAGCCGGTTGGCCGGAACGGCGTAAAACTGGGTGCTGATTTTCAGCTTATTACTGCTCAGGCGAACGCAGCCCGCAATATTCGCAAATGCATTACGCGTAACAATTTAGCGCAGGATACCATGATGCTGTCGGCCCTGGCATCGGGTCTGGCGGTGTTGACAGATGAAGAAAAATATGCGGGTGTTGCCTTAGTCGATATAGGCGGTGGCACGACCGAAATGGCCATTTACTACCGGAACGTCCTGCGTCATGTAGCCGTTTTTCCGTGGGCCGGTAACAGCCTGACATCGGATATTCAGGCGGGTTGCAAAATTCTACCCAATCAGGCTGAGCTGCTCAAGAAAAAATTTGGCAGTGCCAACCCCGGCGAATACAACCTGAATGAGGTCGTTGCAGTGCCGGGTTTGAGTAACCGCAAACCAAAGGATGTTTTGTTGAAAAACGTGGCGGTCATTATTGAAGATCGGCTGCGCGAAATTGCGGCTTTGGTGCAGGCCGAAATCGTTCGGTCGGGCTATGACAGCAAGTTGCTGGGTGGTATTGTTCTGACGGGAGGTTCGGCCCTGATTCCGGGTGTAGAAGCTATTTTTGGGCGGGTAACGGGCGTAGAAGAAGTTCGGGTTGGTTATCCTGAACATCTCGAACCCAATGGCCGCGCCGACTTAGTTGGCGATCCGGCCTATGCTACCGCTGTTGGGCTGGTATGGGCTGGCTACAAGACACTCGACAACCGTATTTCGTTTATTAGCGACCCAAATCGCACCTATTCTGAGGACGAAAATAAGCCCAGCCCAATTCGGGTTCCCTACTCGCCACCTATTGGCACCGGACCGAAGCCGCCCGGTGGGCCACTTAGAACACCGGAACCGGAGCCTGAATCACCAAAGAAGCCTTGGTGGGATCGGCTCATCGAAGGTATTCTGCCAACGCGGGGTAACGAAACGGACACGTACTAACGACCGTACTAAACCGGCCCTTTGCCGGTTTAATGGCAAATAAGCAGTTTTCTCAACAACGATATAGACACCATATACCCACACGATGAATACCCAGGGTTATAGATTTGACATTCCAGACGACAACCCGATTATTATCAAGGTTGTTGGTGTGGGCGGGATGGGCGGGAACGCCGTGAAGCACATGCATAAGCTCAAAATGCAGGATGTCAGTTTTGCCGTATGCAATACTGACCGTCAGGCACTTATGAGCAACCCCGTACCTACTAAGCTGCAATTAGGCGATGGCTTAGGGGCTGGTACAGAAGCGAAAGCCGGTGAAGATGCGGCCCGCGCCAGTATCGATGAGATTCGGAATTTGCTGGCTCCACCCACTAAAATGGTCTTCATAACAGCGGGTATGGGCGGTGGTACCGGTACTGGTGCGGCTCCGGTCGTGGCCGAAGTAGCCCGCGAAATGGGCCTACTGACGGTGGCCGTTGTGACGGCTCCTTACTGGTACGAAGGCACAGACAAGAAAGAACAGGCCCGCGACGGTATCGAGAAGCTTAAGAAAAGCTGCGATACCGTACTCGTTGTACTGAACGACAAACTGGCGGAATTGTATAGCGAACTGACGTGGACAGAAGCCTACGCCCATGCCGACGATGTACTGGCCAATGCGGTAAAAAGTATTGCCGAAATTATCACGACCCAGGGCGATATCAACGCTGACTTTGCCGACGTGAAAAAAGTCCTCGAAGGAGCAGGACAGTCTGTTATGGGATCGTCGGAAATCGGGGGCGAAGATCGGGCGATCCGTGCCATCGAAGCCGCGCTGAACTCTCCCCTGCTCAACGACCACGACATTCGGGGAGCGAAACGGATTCTGTTAACAATCTCGTCGAGCAAAGAACACGCCATGCGCTTGAAGGAGCAAATGGCGATTTCGGAACATGTAGCCAAGAAAATTCAGAGTGAAGCCAAAATGTTTAAGTTTGGTGCCATTACGGACGATAACCTTGGCGAAAATTTGCGGGTGACTATTATTGCGGCTGGTTTCGATGGTACTGATTTAGAAGGCCTTAAAGGTATAGTTCAGGTCGATGAAGAACCGGACGTTCTTCCGTTCGGTGGGCTTGATGCAAACGGCCTACCCGAGAACGGACAGGATGAATTGGATGGTGAACTGGTTCTGGTCGATGCCGACGGTGATGAAATGGACCCAAATCCAATGGGCTTAAGCACAAAACCGGGTGATAAAGAAACCCCAACCGGCTATAGTGGCACGGCCATTATGAGTCCTGAATCGTTTGAGGACGAGTCCGTTATCGTTCTGGATGAAGAAGAAGAGCGGCCTAATGATGCGGATATGATTAAGCGAATGGTGGAGGTGTTTGTGAAGGGGCAATACTTAGCCGCCGACCTCGACCGGCCAACGTTTGAGCGTAACAAAACAATGCTATACAACCTGCCCATGCTATCGGAGCAGGAGTTTGTACGCTCAAAATTAAACGACTGACGATCAACAGTATAAAGGTTATATCGAGCAGAGAACCACGCGGTTTTCTGCTTTTTTTATCGCATGGAATTAACATACGCCGACGTAAGAAATGCGTTACTGGCTTTAGCCCAACTTGATCGGGTCCAGGTAATAGCCCGTTTTTTCAAAACCGGACCGGGTCAATATGGTGAGGGGGACCAGTTTCTGGGCCTTTCGATGCCGCAGCAGCATACTGTTGCCAAACAGTACCAGAATCTATCGCTTACTGAAACAGAGAAGTTGGTTCATGATCCATTCCATGAGTGTCGGATGGTGGGGCTGCTGATCTGGGTAGCCCAATATCGTAAAGCAGGGGCTACACAGCAGGAAGTCATTCGGGAACGGTATATAACCAATCGGCAATACATCAACAACTGGGATCTGGTCGATGTTTCCTGTCCGCACATTCTGGGCCGATATGCGGTCAAAGGCGACCGTTCTATTCTGTATGACCTTGCCCATGAACAAAATTTATGGAGCCAGCGCATAGCCATTGTATCGACCTATACGCTTATCAAACTGGACCAATTCGCCGATACGTTCGCCATTGCTGAGTTGTTACTCCCGCACAAACACGACCTGATTCATAAAGCCATTGGCTGGATGCTCCGCGAAGTAGGCAAGCGCAACGCGGACGCACTGGAAGAATTTCTGCACGACCACATCCGGCAACTACCCCGAACAACGCTTCGGTACGCCATTGAACGCTTTGACCCTGCCCGCCGTCGGTATTATTTGAAGTTGTGAAAAGGGTTTACGGTTTGTGGTTTGTCGTTGGCTGACGCATACCTGACTTCCGCGTCAGCCAACGACTAACCACAAACTACAAACGGTAAACTGTCTTACCGCATCATCTTATTCAGCTTGCCGGACGACTGCATGGTGTTCATTTTCTTCATCATCTTGCGCATTTCGTCAAACTGCTTCAGCAAATTGTTTACCTGAGTAATGCTCGTTCCGCTACCGGCTGCAATGCGTTTTTTGCGGTTTCCGTCGATGATGTCGGGGCGGGCGCGTTCTTTAGGCGTCATTGAACTAATAATGGCTTCGATGGGCTTGAAGGAATCATTATCAATGTCTAAGTCCTTGATCATCTTGCCCATACCCGGAATCATCCCGAGTAGGTCTTTCACGTTGCCCATCTTTTTGATCTGCTGCAACTGGCTCAGGAAATCATCGAAGTCGAACTGATTCTTGCGCATTTTTGCATTAATGCGCTTGGCTTCGTCCTCGTCAAATGCCTGCTGTGCCCGTTCTACCAGCGAGATCACGTCGCCCATGCCCAAAATACGGCTGGCCATCCGATCGGGATAAAACACGTCGAGAGCTTCCATTTTCTCGCCCGTGCTGATAAATTTGATGGGTTTATTAACAACCGTTTTAATCGAAAGCGCGGCCCCACCCCGTGCGTCGCCGTCAAGTTTGGTCAGTACAACGCCATCGAAATTGAGCCGTTCATTAAATGTTTTAGCCGTGTTGACCGCATCCTGCCCCGTCATCGAATCGACAACGAATAGTGTTTCAGACGGAGAGATTGCGCGTTTAACAGCTTCGATCTCCTGCATCATTACTTCATCGACGGCCAAACGACCGGCGGTGTCGATGATAACGACTTTCTTGCCGGTTTTGCGGGCCTGTGCAACAGCGTTCAGCGCAATCTCGACGGCATTTTTATTTTCCGGCTCCGCATATACCTCAACCCCAACCTGTTCGCCCAGCACCTTTAGCTGGTCGATAGCCGCCGGGCGGTAAATGTCGGCGGCCACAAGGAGCACCGTACGGCCCTGTTTTTTGAGATACGACGCGAGTTTTCCTGAGAACGTCGTTTTACCCGAACCCTGCAATCCGGCAATCAGGATCACGGCAGGTTCGCCTTTGACGTTTATTGCCTGTGCTTCACCGCCCATCAGTTCGGTTAGTTCTTCCTGCACGATTTTGACAAACAACTGGCCCGGTTCGACCGAAATCAGCACCTTTCGGTCGATGGCTTTATCCCGAATGCGATCCGTAATGTCTTTCGCAACTTTATAGTTTACGTCGGCATCGGTCAACGCTCGGCGCACTTCTTTAATCGTTGTGGCAACGTTGATTTCGGTAATTCGGCCCTGCCCTTTCAGGGTTTTGATGGCCTTATTCAGCTTATCCTGGAGATTCTCAAACATGCGCTTTTAAACTTCGTTCCGGTCAATTCCGGCTTGTTTTATGCCTCTATTAACTAAGTCTTTACAAAGATAACAGTTTCCTACGGGCAATAATTACCGAACAACAAACAAGGATGTTGAACCAGTCAAAAGTCCTGAAAGATACGGATTACAAGTTTTTAGCGCGTATTCTATTTTTTGGCATTATACTTGATATAAGCAACAATGAACCGATTATTTTTTATTTTTCATACAACTATATGAGGCAATAATACTATTTCGTTATCTTCGCAGTGCACGCATCCACCAAATGCGTCCTCTTTGCGGGAATTGCTGAAATGACCCAACAGTTTTTCTTAACCAACTGCCTCATGAGAACTCTTTTGATGAAAAAAGTAGCCGGCTATGTCGCTACTGCCTCTTTAGTTGTTTGCCCGTTTGTATCATCGGTTACGGTGGCAACCCCCATGCAAAGTGGAACCCATTTAACAACCTTAACCCCTGCTTCTCCGTCGGTCCATCTGGCAAAAAACCCTGTATTAGCCCGCAATACAACGGCTCCTGCAGACCCTAATCCAGCACTCGCTACGGCGAAAGTGCAAAAGCAGGATAAAAAAGCCATGAGCCGCTGCTGGAAACGCCTGATGAACATGGTGCGCGAAGTCCATCATGCCCACGCAAAAAAAAGCTGACCGCATTCTATAGGTAGCAAAACCTCCGGCAGACCATGAAGTCTGCCGGAGGTTTTTATATAAAAACTGTTTTGACTCCATTAAGAGTGGCTAATTTTTCGTTGCTGTCTCCTGACTAACTTTATAACCAGCAACACTACTCATCCGCTTATCAGTTGATGGTACAGTGGTAAGTGGTATCCTACTCTGACCGCGACGAAGACACTTTTGATGCGGTCGATTTATCTTTCTCAATGGCTTTCTTCACCGCGTCCCGCTGGTCGTCGCGTAGGGTCGGGTAGGTGATACCAAGCTGTTCTAAATACGTTTTGTATTTTGATGGGTCGTAATAAAAGGGCGTCAGCTTTGGCTTAAACTCGGCCATGATTTTCTTGTTCAGATAAATCGCCGGTTGCTCTTTCGCCGTAATCAGGGGTTCGTACTTAACATCTTTCGTTTGTTCGTCTTTATAATAGGCCCAGGCTTCTTTGATAATTTCGGGCTTGAGCAGCATGTCCAGCAGGGTCATGGCTTCGGCTTTAGCACCTGCCACAATGCCTTTATGGGCGATGGGCGTCGCCATTGAAATAGCGTTAGACCAATGGTGGCCGGGCAGACCCGGAATGTTGCTCGGATAGCGCAGAACAATTGTTGGCAGCGACCAAGAGATGTCGGCAATATCATCGGAGCCGCCCCCCATTGGTGTCATGGCCTGTCCGCCCATCATCACTACCGGGGCCGAGGACGCGGGCAACCCCATCGAATCTAATTTTACGGCCAGCCCTTCTATTTTCGGAGCCTGCAACTCGATCTGCGATGCCCGCGCCAGCAGTTGATCCTCATCTGACCAGACAGGCAGTCCCACTTTTTTGATGTTTTCGTACATGGCCGCTGCAATCGGGCGGTTGGTATGCACCGGCCATGCCGACCCCAAAATCTCATACGTAAACTTTGTATCGGTCATCAACGCGGCTCCTTCGGCCATTTTCACGCCCGTTTCAAAGAGTTTTTTGATCTTCGGATACGTTCGTTCGCGGAAGTAATACCAGACAGCGGCTTTTGACGGCACAACGTTCGGCTGGTCGCCCCCATCGGAAATAACATAGTGCGACCGCTGAGTTAGCTCTAAATGTTCGCGCCGGAAATTCCAGCCAATGTTCATCAACTCAACGGCATCCAGCGCACTTTTTCCGCGCCAAGGTGCAGCGGCTGCATGAGCCGCCTGGCCTTCAAAATTGAATTTGACAGACACCACCCCGTTATAGCCATTGTCGCCCCAGGCTACGCTCAGATTATTGGCAACGTGGGTGAAAATACAAGCATCGACATCTTTGAAATAGCCATCGCGCACGTAAAAGGCTTTCGTACCGACGAGTTCTTCGGCTACACCCGGCCAGAGCATGAGCGTGCCGGGAATTTTCTCGCGTTCCATCAGTTGTTTCACCGCCAGCACCGCCACAATATTTAGTGCCTGACCGGAGTTATGCCCTTCGCCGTGACCGGGAGCACCTTCCACAATCGGGTCTTTGTAGGCCACACCGGGTTTCTGACTCGCTTTCGGAATGCAGTCGATGTCGGAGCCGATGGCAATGAGCGGTTTGCCCGACCCCCAGGTAGCGACCCAGGCTGTTGGTATGCCCGATATGCCTTTTTTCACGGTAAACCCTTCTTTTTCGAGCAGATCAGTCAGGTAGGCAAACGACTCTTCTTCCTGAAAACCCAGTTCCGAAAAGCTAAACAGTCTGTCGTTGATTTGCTGCGCCTGAACTTTCCGGCTGTCGACGGCGGCTATAGCCTCGGCTTTAAGTTTGTCAAGTTGGGTTACAGGCTGTTTTGCTTTTTTAGATTGAGCGAACAGGAGTGCAGGAACCAGCGAAAGTATACATAGAAGATTTGTACAGTATTTCATACCAATTGCAAAATTTTATAAGGAGTTTTACCTGATGACAAGCTAAATATACGGCTAAAATCACACCAGATAAAATACCTTAAGGCAAAAAACGCAACTTCGGTTTAGGATCTTTATTCGCGTTTAATAAGTGGCACACTGATCGTTAACTGCAAAGAACGCGAGGTCGCTACGCGGCTTACCGCATCCGATACAACATGCGGCATGGTGCGAAATTCTATATAAATCCGATGTTTTTTTGTCAAGGCAATATCCGCCCCTATACCCGCTAAATAGCCAACACCGATATTCGTTTGATGCAGGAAAGGCACCTCTGCACTGACGCTTATAGCCGTATAACTGCCGCTTATGGCTGTTCTAAATGTGGGCACTACGCCTGCTTTTAAATACCAGCGTGTCGTTCCATCTATAAGTACGTACCGACTCGTGATTGGCAGCGCAACGTATTTTTCTTCAAACGAATATAGCCGGGGATTCTGAACCGTTGGGTCGAGTGGATTCGTCAACGGTACCGAAAGGCTACCTTTAAATCTACTGGCCAGTAATTCAACAGCGACCGAAAGCCGTTTGCGGGGTGCAACCGTAAAAAAGGCACCTATTGTACCCGTATAAAAAGGACCATAAACGTGATTGGGATTGTAATAAACCGTGTTATTGGGGTCAGATGCGCCATATGCCCAACTATTCGCAAGGGCAATTGCGGATAAGCCAGCCTCATATCGGAATCGTTTTTTAGGACGAGGTCGACCCTGAGATTGTTCAGGGTTGACACACTGATTATAGGTGTTTATGACTCGTTCAAAATAAGCAGTCGAATTAAAGAAGGATTGCGGCTTAAGTAGATTAGCAAAGTGAGGATCACTACACTTGGTTAAGTGTTTTGTTAACATGAGCAAGGCAAGATTTCCCCTTAGTGGAACAAACGTTTTGTCAGGTAATCGCATCGCATTCGTCAGGCGACCTTCAGCGCGAAAAAGGCTGTATAGGCCAATGTATCCATTAACCTGTTCACGCATGAAGTAGATCGTATTAATTCCCTCTTCGGTCAGGCTAACCGATGCATAGTTGATTCCATCTGCCTGATAACTGATAACGTCTTCGGGTTTGTAAGACTGGCTGGACGCATCAAGTTTTGTTCGAAAGTAAATTAACTGATTGCCTCGTTCCCGAATTTCTCCGTTGAGCGTATCACCGCTGCGAAGTATGATAGAGCCGGGACTGAACGACAGTTGTGAATAAGCGTTTGTACAGATAATAACAAATAGAAAGACATTGATAATCAGCCGATTCATAATAGACGTTATAAAGGAGAGAGCGGTGGTGTAACTTAGTAAAGTTGTCTGAACAATACGCAAAAGTATATAAATCAACCCGTATTGCCCGTTGTAAAATAGACCCGAAAGGGGATCTCATGGTCGCCAAACCAAAAACGAGATACTCCCTGAACGAGTCAATCAAACTTACGCCGGAAGATAGAAAAGTTGGATGATGTTAGCCCTATTGGTAAGCCTTTCTATTTCTGAGTACAGGTCATTGGTAGGAAACGAACTGGCCTGTCTTATTTACGCTGGTTATTTGATTAAAATTAATGACGTATGCGTCTCTTTATACAGCTCGTAATTGGCGGCTTGCTGATGGCTCAGTTCACATTTGCCCAAAAAACTGACCCGATCAATGTTGCCACGTATAACCTTCGCTATAACAACAAAGGCGATGGTGTGAATGCGTGGCCGAACCGGAAAGAGAACGTGAAAGCTTTAATCCGGTTTCACGAATTCGATATTTTCGGGACACAGGAAGCCCTGCGGGATCAATTAAATGACGTGGCCGAACTGAATGAATTTGCGTTTCTGGGCGCAGGCCGCGACGACGGAAAAGAAGCGGGCGAACACTCAGCTATTTTCTACCGGAAAGACCGGTTCAATGTGTTGCAATCGGGCAATTTCTGGCTGAGCGAAACACCCGACAAACCCGGTAAAGGCTGGGACGCGACTTGCTGCAACCGCATCTGCTCATGGGCCGAATTCCGTGATCTGAAAACCAAAAAAGCCTTCTATTTTTTCAGTGTTCACTTCGATCATCAGGGTGTCGAAGCTCGTCGGCAGTCGGGCAAGTTGATGGTGGCGAAAATTAAGGAAATCGCGAAGGATAAACCGGTCATCTTGGTCGGCGATTTCAACTCGACGCCCGAAACGGAGCAAATCCAAACCCTTCAGGCATTCCTCAATGATGCGCATACCGTAACAAAACTACCTCCCTACGGCCCTGAAGGCACATTCAATGCGTTTAAATTCGACGCCCCGATGGATAAACGCATTGACTATATCTTTGTCAGTAAGCCATTCGACGTCCTGAAATACGGCGTCCTGACCGACGCGAAGGAACAACGCTACCCGTCGGACCACCAGCCCGTAGTAACAAAAGTAGTGATGAAGTAAATGGCATATTGAGTTGCTTTAGGCAGGTTTTGTATTTGGATGGGTCATAGTCAAAGCCGTTAGCTAACGGCTTTGTGCCAAAGTCCTGAAGAATATCTTTTTGCCAATAATTGAGGATATTTTCTATCGGTTTATGCTTTATAAAAAGCGGGCAATTATTTGATCGTAAGGGGAATAAGAAAGCATTATTGCCCGGATTAAATTCCGGAGTCTGACTGTATTTCCGAACGTTCGTAGTTGGGTTATCGCACCACCCTTATGCCTGATTCACCGTTAGAAACTTACGCTATTATTCCTATGCAAAAATTCCGTCTGCTTCTATTCTTCTTTTCGGTCAGCCTCCTGTTTTCCAGCACGGACAGTATGGCCCAGCCTACTAACGCTGTTCAGGACACGGCGAAGGTCGACCGCGAGTTTGCGCTGGAATCGACTATGCTCGGGTATTTCAGTAAGGATGGCTCCCGAAACCCTACCTTACGGGCTAATAAAGGCGACCGCGTTCGGATTACCATTACAAATGGCGAGTTAATGACGCATGATATTGCGCTGGAAAAACTCGGAATAAAAAGCAGGACGCTACAGGAAAAAGGGAGCCGGACCAGCATCACGTTTACCGCCGACAAAACCGACACGTATTTCTGTTCGGTTCCGGGCCATCGGGCTGCCGGTATGGTTGGTAGTTTCGAGGTGGTTGCGGGTGTTATTTCCGACGCGACCATTGCCGGACAGTTGCCTATGAAAAACGGGAAACCGGTAAACCTGAATTTCGAGACGGGCAACTTAACCGACTGGACCGCCACGGGGGATGCGTTTACTAACCCGCTTTTCGCAGAAGACCCGTCGCCCGTTCATGAGAAAGAAATGCATATAGGCTTTGCCGGTAAGTATTTTCTAAGCAGCGGAGGCACCACAAACTATAAACAAACCGGAACCTTAACGTCGGTTCCTTTCACCGTAACGCAACCGTTTGCGGCTTTCCGGGTTTCGGGTGGCGCGTTGCAGGATACGCGTGTCGAACTCGTGCAGGCGGGAACAAATAAGGTCATTTTTCATAGCACCGGGCAAGGCCGGGCCACGCTTCAGCCGGTTGTCGTTGATTTGCAGGCCTTTTTAAATCAGGACATTTTTATCCGCATTATCGACAACGAGACCGGTATTTCGCAGATTCCCTACATACCGAATGACAAGTGGGCGCACATCAATTTTGACGAATTTCTATTTTATCCTACCCGGCCTGCGTTTACGAACGAGCTGCAACAAAAAGATATTATCGTCCTGCCGCCCTTAGATCCTGTGCTCAACGCCGGACTGTCGGGCAGCGAAGCGGCCAAAGCGATGACCCTGCCGAAAGGGTTTACCATTACGCTGGCAGCCGCCGAACCCGAGATTATTCGCCCGATTTGTTTCACCACCGATCCGCGCGGCAGGCTTTGGGTGGTAGAAGGGCATACCTATCCCGTTCCGGCACCGGAAGGCCATGGTCGCGACCGCATTCTTATTTTTGAAGACACCAATGGGGATGGCACGCTGGATAAGCGAAAAGTTTTCATCGAAGGCCTGAACCTTGTCAGTGGTATTGAGGTCGGCATGGGGGGCGTTTGGCTGGGCGCGGCTCCGTATCTGTTGTATATTCCTGCCGATTTTAAGAACGATAAGCCAACTGGCCCACCCCAGAAACTGCTCGATGGCTGGGGTACGCAGGACACGCACGAAACATTGAATAGCTTACGGTGGGGACCCGATGGCTGGCTATACGGTACGCACGGCGTGTTTACGCATTCCAACGTAGGCAAGCCGGGTGCGCCTGATTCGGAACGGACGAAACTCAATGCCGGAATCTGGCGGTATCACCCGACAACCCAGCAGTTTGAACTGTTCGCCGAGGGGACCAGTAACCCCTGGGGACTTGATTTCAACGATTATGGTCATGCCTTCATTACGGCCTGCGTCATTCCGCACATGTATCACATGATACAGGGCGGACGCTACCAGCGGCAGGGCGGAAAACATTTCAACCCTTACACCTACGACGACATTAAAACCCACGCCGACCATGTGCATTGGCTCGGTGAGCGGGGGCCTCATGCCGGTAACTTCCGGTCGGCTTCGGCGGGTGGCGGACACGCCCATGCGGGGGCTATGTTCTATCTTGGCAATAGCTGGCCGCAGGAATACCGCAACGACATTTTCATGAACAACATCAACGGGGCCAAGCTGAACCGGGACCACCCAACGCGAGATGGGTCAGGCTATGTAGTTACCCACAAACCGGATTTTCTGGCCATGAACGACTCCTGGTCGCAATGGCTGAATATGAAATACGATCCCAGCGGTTCGGTATGGGCCATTGACTGGTATGACAAGAATCAGTGTCACAGCCCCAACCCGGACGTTCATAACAAGACGATGGGACGCATTTTTAAAATCACCCACGAAAACGACAAGTGGGTACAGGTCGATCTGGCGAAGGCGTCGGATAAGGAACTGGTCAATTACCAGCTTCATGCGAACGAATGGTACGTACGGCAGGCCAGAATTCTTTTACAGGAACGGGGGCCAAACAAAAAGGTACATAAAGCATTGAAAGAAATGCTGGCTAAAAACCCAGATGCAACCCGAAAACTCCGGGCGTTGTGGGCACTCCACGCTACAAAAGGACTTACCGAAAACGAGTTGGCAGACTTACTTGCTCATGAAAATGAATACGTCCGAAGTTGGGCCATTCAGCTTTTGGCGGAAAACAAAACGGTTTCTCCCGAGACGCTCAAACGCCTTGTCGCTTTAGGGCAAAATGACAATTCGGCTCTCGTACGGCTTTACCTGACCTCGGCTATGCTCCGGCTGGAACCCGCCCAGCGATGGGATGTGCTGGACGCGCTCGTTCAGAAAGCCGACGATAAGGACGACCATAACCTGCCGCTTATGCTTTGGTATGCCGCCGAACCCTTAGCCGCTATCGACATGAAACGGGCACTGGCGTTGGCACAAAAATCAAAAATGCCGAAGCACTTGCCCTACACCATCCAGCGCATTGCGGCCATCGGCACAGAAGAGGCTAAAAAGGTGCTGAAAAACCTGAACGAGCGAGTAGGAAAACTGGACCATTCGCCTGAAAATCACGAGTTACAAACGCTGATTGCGAAGGTGCTGAACGAATAGAGGCTACTACGTACAACCCTGCAAGGGTTGACTACGGATAACCGGGGGCACAGCCCTCGGGACAGGCACAGCCCTCGGGACAGACACAGCCCTCAGACACAGACATACAGGCACAGCCCTCGGTACACGCACACAGCCCTCGGATACGAACTATGAAAACAACAACTTACCTCAGTAGCCTGCTGCTCTGCGCTTACCTAACCTCTGCCTACAGCCAGGATAAACCGCTCTTCAACGTACGCCAACAGCAGGCAGCGAATGCGACACCAGGAGCCGGTACAAAATCGGTCGTGCCATCCAGCGACTTCAAAAAGACGACCATTACCCGTGATTTCATCTCCGAAGGCGTCGCCGTTGCCGATCTGAATAAGGATGGCCGTATGGACATTGTGGCTGGTTACTACTGGTTTGAAGCCCCTTCCTGGACCCGCCACCAGATGGCACCGTCCCGCGTCTATGACCCGAAAAAGGAATACAGCAATTCGTTCCTGAACGTAGGCATGGATGTGAATTTGGATGGATGGGACGATGTTGTGATTGTTGACTTCCCCGGAAAGCCCGGTTTCTGGTTCGAGAATCCAAAAAATAAGACTGCCGGGGCTTCGCCGAACGAATGGAAAAAACACATCATTGCCGATTCGGTAGGCATTGCCAATGAGTCTCCGGGGTTCATTGATATTGATGGCGATGGCCGACTCGATATACTGTGTGGCGATAAGGCTAAAAAACAAATTGTCTGGTTAAAGGCACCAACAACCCCAGGCGATACGGTATGGAAGCGGTTTGCCATTAGTCAGGAGAATGTGCCCGGCACCGAGATTTTTTCGCACGGAATCGGTTATGGCGATGTCAATAAAGATGGGTTTAAGGATGTAGTCATTCGCGAAGGGTGGTTTGAAGGAACAGCGGATAACAAAGCGGGTAACTGGGTATTTCACCCGGCCAATTTGGGTGAAGCCTGTTCGCACATGCAGGTGCTGGACGTGAATGGCGATGGCAAAAACGACGTTGTCAGTGCTTCCGCTCACGCGTTGGGCATTTGGTGGCATGAGCAGACAGTCGATGAGCAGGGCAAGATCAATTTCAAAACGCATTTGATGAGCAGCACAACGGCCCAAACTCACTCCTCCATCATGGCCGATTTGAACGGAGATGGCCGGGCGGACTATATTACCGGAAAGCGGTTTCTGGCTCACCACGGGCGCGACCCCGGCGACAGCGACCCGGCCATCCTGCTATGGCTTGAATTCAGTCCCGGCAAAGAACCGTATTACAAAGAGCACATCATCGACAATGATTCCGGGGCCGGCCTTAATATTGTTGCCCAGGATATGAATGGTGATCAGAAGCCTGACATTGTAGTGGCTAATAAAAACGGCGTTTTTTTGTTTGAGAACAGGACAAAAAAATAGTGTCCCTTATCCAGAACGCTGAACGGCCAAATACCAGAAAGCTATTCGGACTTTGGGCACGACTATACAAAGAAGGAGTACCCATGTTTAGACGATATTCGTTACTTTTGCGGCCAAGTTTTCGTATCGTTTTCAATCGTTTATAACCAAGTCAAATGGAAAAAATTAAGGTAGCGAATCCGGTTGTCGAACTGGATGGCGACGAAATGACCCGTATCATCTGGAAATTCATTAAAGACAAGCTGATTCTGCCCTACGTTGACGTTGACATCAAATACTATGACCTCGGCATCGAATACCGCGACGAAACCAATGATCAGGTAACGGTTGATGCGGCCAATGCCATAAAAGAGTACGGCGTCGGTATTAAGTGTGCCACCATTACGCCCGACGAAGACCGCGTTAAAGAGTTCAATCTCAAGCAGATGTGGAAGTCGCCCAACGGCACAATCCGCAATATTCTGGACGGTACGGTGTTCCGCGAGCCTATCGTAATGAGCAACGTTCCGCGTTTGGTTATCAACTGGAAAGCACCCATTATTGTGGGTCGTCATGCCTTCGGTGATCAGTATAAGGCAACGGATTTTCTGGTTCCCGGCAAAGGAAAACTGACCATGAAATTCGAGGGCGAAGACGGAACCGTGCAGGAGTACGAAGTCTATAACTTCAAAGGTGCGGGTGTGGCCATGGGCATGTACAACGTCGATGAGTCGATTCGGGGATTTGCCCAGGCGTGTTTTAACATGGCCCTGCAAAAAAACTGGCCGCTCTACCTCTCGACCAAAAACACGATCCTGAAAAAATACGACGGTCGGTTCAAAGATATTTTCCAGGAGATTTACGACGCCGAATTTAAAGCCAAAGGCGTTCATTACGAGCACCGTTTGATTGACGACATGGTAGCCTCGGCCCTGAAATGGGAAGGCAACTTTGTATGGGCCTGCAAAAACTACGATGGCGACGTGCAGTCGGATACGGTGGCGCAGGGCTTCGGTTCGCTGGGTCTGATGACGTCGGTACTTGTTACGCCCGATGGCAAAACAATGGAAGCCGAAGCGGCTCACGGCACCGTAACGCGCCACTACCGCGAGTACCAGAAAGGCAACAAAACCAGCACCAACCCCATTGCATCAATTTATGCGTGGACACGCGGTCTGGCGTTCCGGGGTAAATTAGACGGCAATCAGGAGCTGATCGACTTCGCCGACGCACTCGAAGCCGTTTGCGTGGAAACCGTTGAAAGCGGCAAAATGACGAAAGACCTTGCCCTGTCGGCCTATCCCGTCGGTACGCCACTTACAGCCGGTGAGCACTACATGAACACCGAAGATTTCTTAGACGCGCTGGATGAGAACCTGAAAGCAAAACGGAGTTTGGCGTAGATTTGGTTTATTTCTTAGTGCAGACCTGTAAGGTTTTAAAAACCTTACAGGTCTTTTTGTTTTCTTTGTTCAAAAAACATAATGCCATGAAACAAACCCTTACCCTAATAGCCGTTGCACTGTTGCTATCGGTTGGTGCCTTTGCCAAACCTCCCAAAAAACCAATGAAAAACAACAACGTTCAGCACATTGTGCTGTTTAAATTCAAGCCGGAAACGACCGATGAAAAGGTCAAAGAAATTGTGGCGGCTTTTGAAGCACTACCATCGAAAATCAGTCAGATCAAAGGCTTTCAGTGGGGCACCAACAACAGCCCCGAGACCCACGCGCACGGCCTGACCCACGCGTTCATTTTGACGTTCGACTCTGTGAAAGACCGGGATGCGTACCTGCCCCACCCGGCCCACGGCGAGTTCGGCAAAATAGTTGGTCCCTGGATTGACCAGCTCACCGTCGTAGATTTCACAAATCAGGCCGGGCAACGGTAGGCCGGGCAACGATAAAAAAAGGAGAAAAGGAGGAGGGGAAGAAAGGGAGGAAAGGGGTTGCAATCAGCCATCCTTTCCCCTCTTTCTCCCCTCCTCCTTTTCTCTTTAGCTTAATACGGCGGCCACGTTCATAGTAAATCCAACCAGTACATCTTCGCCGGAGAGCGTTTCGGTGAAGGGTTTGATTTGTGGTTCCTGGCCAGGTTGATAGATCGTTGTTGTTTGACTTTGTGGATCAATGAGCCACCCCAAGCGGACACCATTTGTAATCCACTTTCCCATTTTCTCCTGCAACTCATTCAAATTATCCGACTCGGATCTAACTTCAATGACAAAGTCAGGGCAAACGTGAGCAAATTTTTTTAGTTCTTGGGGAAGCACATGCCGCAGCCGTTCATTACTTACCCAACCTACGTCAGGAGCACGCATAGACTTGTCTGGTAGTCTATAACCCCCATTCGAGTCTGAAACACGCCCATTTTTCGTTTGCCTGTTCCAGATACTTACTTCCGTCTGGAGATCATTATTCGTAAAACTGCTTTCTAATCCGGTGGGGGGCATAATAAGAATATGACCGGTTTCGTCGCGCTCTATACGTAGTTCGGAATTAGCCAAACAGAACGCGTACAGTTCGTCATCCGAAAAGACATTCAGATTCGGCGGTATGGTCAGCGTGATAGATTGCATATGGATTGGTCGTTTTATCAAAGATAACGAAAAAGCAGGAAAGGGGTTTGCAATCAGCTATCCTTTCCTCCCTTTCTTCCCCCTCCTCCTTTACTCCCTGTCCTCCTATTCCTTCACCACTTTCTTCGTCGCCGTTCCGTTAGGCGTTTGAATTTGCAGCAGGTACAGACCCTTCGGCAACGGGCCAACCTCAATCGTGGCACTGTGCTGCCGCGCACGGACAGCCGGTTGCAAGACCGTTGCGCCCGATGGAGTCTGGATGGATAGCCGCTCGATGGTTTCGGTAACGGGCAGTTCAAGCGTTAAGGTCGTGTGAGCCGGGTTTGGGTACATGGATACGGCGTCGGACCAAAGCGGCTCCGTACCCGTAACAGCCAATAGCTTGAACGACTGCTCAACGGCCGTTGCCGCGTTATATTGCGTATTGCCATCCTGATAAGCCCGAACCGTGACGGTGCCCGTTCCGCTGAACCTCAGCGTTGAATTGGTCAGTGTTGCCGGGCCGCTTTTCACCTGGTAGCTAACCGGCAAATTAGACGAACAGGTAGCCGCAAGTACCATGTCCCCCTGGTTGATGTAGCGGTCGGGAATGGCGTTGAACGTAATGGTTTGGGTGAGTTTTGTGGGCAATGTGCGTGTTGCCTGCGTGTACCAGACCGGCCATTTGGCCCCCGTGTACAAAACGGTTGCCGTACCCGAAGGAGACAATTTATCAGGATTCAGATTGATGGCCGACACATCCTCGCTGGCAGCCGATTCCGTGCTGAATACCAGCCGGTTATCCAGGCGAGAATAACTCGGATAGCCAAGCGTATTATTTTCATAAACGATCTTCAGCGTGCCCGTACTCAGGTCAGTCGCGACGACATAATACGTATCGTCGCTCTCCTTGAAATAGTCGAACGCGATGATATCGGGCGAATTTTTGGAGTATGATGGATTACCAATACTTTCCCCTTCTTCCAGATTGGAGAACAGTTTTTCAATATCGCCCTTCGCAAAATCGCCGGCAGTATTACTCCAGACATTGATAAACCCAACGTCCCAGTAATTTATCGCGTCGCCACTCGTATTCTGAAGTTCGTTATAGGCATCATAAACAATGTTTTCGCCCGAGAAATCCCACTCGAACGAGTCCGCATACTTCACATCGCCCGTTTGAACGCCTTCGGTGTAGGTTGGATTATACAGTTTGAACTCCGCCCACATCTTTTTGGCGTAGCTATACACATACACAGACCCGTCCTGATCAGCAGTAAGCGCGGCCAGTTTGGTGCCATCCTTTGAAATCGCTACGTTATCCCAGATGGTTTGGTCAGAAATCACCGTTTCGGTGGGCGTACCGGTCAGGTTTACGGATCGGATGCGTTTATCGGTCGTTACATAATAAGCGAATTTCCCGTCGTCGGTCACACTCGGGCGATGCACCAGACCAAGCCCCGATTTAGGATCGAATTTGGGCGGATTCGCTCCCACAACGGTCGAGTAGAGCTTCGAGTCGGAGGCATCGGCCAGCAATAGTAAATCCTGCCCGGACGCAACGGGTACATCGGGTTGCTTACCGGGGTTGGTCTGGCTTCCTTCGATAATACCGACCGCATCGAACGCATTTTTGGCGGCTGTCACTTCGCTGCCCGTTGCCCCAAACAAATCACCGGCCGCTTTGATAACGGCTATACGCAAATCCAGAAACTGCGACGTGCGAACCAGATACGTGGTCAGCGCGCGGTAATACACCTTTTCGGCCTTGTCTTTCCCGACTACCGACGCGAATTTATAGAACGCAAAATTTGGAATGCCACTATTAATATGCACCCCGCCATTGTCTTCGCTGGTGTTCTCATACTGCGACATGGTGGCGGGCTGGTAGCCGTTGGGGTCTTTATTTTTGCCGCCCTGATTGGGGTTCGAGAGATCCCGCACGGCACCCGATGGCAAGACGGCAGGCGTAGCGATGGCCTCGCCCATGGTCCAGTTGGCGCGATCAATCATAGTTCCGAACACATCGGCAAATGATTCATTGATGGCCCCCGACTGACTTTTGTACTGCAAGTTGGCTGTATTCTGAATAACGCCATGTGTCATTTCATGGCCTGCTACATCGAGTGCGCCAGCTAATGGCTTCAACAGACGACCATTGCCATAGGCCATAATTTGCCCGTTCCAGTACGCATTGTCAAGCCCTTTTCCATCGTCATCCACCACGTTGATGAGCGAAACGATGGTGGCTCCGTTGCCGTTCAGCGCATTGCGATTGAAGGTGTTTCGGTAATAATCGTAGGCGATTCCTGCGTTGTAATGCGCCGAAATGGCGGTCGGACTCCAGTCGGTGTTGTTGCCCGATGTTATCTGATAAATTTTTGGGTCATCGCTTTTGATGTTTTTCGCATCCACTGTCCAGAGTGCGCCGACCGGATCGCCCGGCATTTTAGACGCCGTTGCGTTGAACATAGGCCGCGAAGCATCAATCATGTAATAGGCATTGCTGCTTTGCTGATACGTTTTGAACGAGCGCGTTACCCCGTTCAAATCGCGGCCCGACGCTTGAATCGGCCCGACGAACGTACAGGTATGGTTGTATTTATCGAGAACCGCACCCGTCTGGGCATCAATGACATACTCCCATCGGTCGAGCATGTTTGGGCGGATGGTAAGTTGATAAGCCAGCTTAGCCGTACCGTTCTCCGCAAAGACACACAACGACCCCTCCGCCGTTTTCATTTTCAGAATGTTATCGCCAAATGACCGTACGTTTGACGTTTTACGGACATCGGTAAGGGCAAGAGCAGAAGCCTCGTCCAGCGCGAGTTTGGGAGTGGTCGAAAGCTCGTTGGGCACGAGTTGATAACGCCCATTCAGCGCGGTTACTTCACCATCGGTCAGGTGGGCCACTAGTTCAGCATCGAGTACGGGGACGCCCCGGTGCGTTTGCGCCAAACGAAGGTGCATCTGGCCGAGATCGTCGGTTTCGGTGCGGGCAACGGTGAAATTAGTTTCGGGGTTTTCGAGTTTCAGTAGTGCGCGAACCTGACCCATAAACGCAAACGTGGCCGATGCAGCCGCCATCGCCGAGAGTCGTGCGCCACGCTGCCCCGCTGCATTCACACCGGTTTTTTTCGCTGTCTTTCGCTCAATGAACAGCGGCAGGCCCGTTGCTGAGTCAGTCACCACCCGCAACCGCAGCACGTCCATCGTCCGACCCGAACCACCCGCCGTCGTAAGCGTATGTCGACCCGCGCGATCTTTCGGCAGCGGCATCACCAACGCATTCAGCCGTTCGGCCACGCTACCCGAGGGCGCAGTGGTTTTACTTTTGCGGCCAAACCCCGTGTTGGGTTGCTGCGCCATTGCCGACACGGTGGTCAGCATAGTCAGGAAAAGGAGATATCGTTTCATGGTGGTGGTTTAGTTCAGCCGCGATGCCGGTGGAATCATGGACATAAACGAAGTATAGAATTTCGGGTAGTTGGCGGATACTTTTTTGTCCGATGCACCCCACGTCACTTTGTTGACTGATTTGCCTTTGCGCCACTGAACGAACTTGTAGACATTGCCGGGGTGGTTGAACCGCGTTGTTCTGATTTTACAGGTTTTCTCCGCTACCGAAAAGATACGCTTCGTGTTGGCAACTGTCTGCTGACGGATAAACGTAAAGGTCGTGTCGCGGCTGCGCCGACCGAAGAGTTTGCCATTCTCGAACAGGTAATACGTCGTTGAGAAACCCGTGACGCCCCCACCACTGCCCACCATAATCTGCCGACCCGTGTAGGTTGCGGGTGTGATGGCGGAAGCTGTTTTGCGTACAGTCGGCTTATTCTCGCTGACCGCACGGATACCCTGCCCCAAAACGGGCAGTAACAGGGCGATAAGTAGCGGTAATAGGGTCAGGAACAGGCGTTTCATCAGTGAATGGTGGGTTATAAGTCGTGAAAGAATGTCTGAACAAAAATAAAGTCATCGGCCCCTTTCGTCAATACTCCATTTGTATGAATTGAGCAAAACCGACAGTAAGACGGTAACTATTACGGACGAGTCACCATTACCTCACGGAGCCGTCGGCTGACCGTAGATCGTTTGCGACAGGCTCACCGACCGACGGAACGGCCCGCGATGAATACGGACCCGCAGCAGATTATCAAAATCGCCCGATTCAATTTTAGCCAGCGTCGGCTTCGCGCCTAACCCCTGAGTAATTTCCAGAATCGTGTTACTATGGCCTACGACCAGCACGGTTTTCTTCCGAATCTGACCCACCCGGTTTACAATGGCATCGATGGGCTTGGCGGGGTAGTCTGTTGGCTGGATACCAATGCGTTTAGCGAGGGACTGGGCCGTTTGGCGGGTTCGGTAGTAAGGCGTCGTGAAAATAGAGTCGATACCCCGATTGGCCAGCGTATCGGCCAGCGCAGCAGCCCGTAGGTATCCTGATGGCGTCAGGTCGGTTGTATCGGTATCGTTTAGTTTCTCAGCATGACGAACGATATAAACCGTAGTTGTGGAGCAAGCCGCTGAAAAGACAGTTAAGAGCAGCAGGAAGATAAAAAGACGCATGGGATGAGTTATAAATGCAATGATACAAAAAAGCCCCCGGCATTTACCGGGGGCTTTTAGTAACTGGTCATAGTCTGGGCCGAACTGAAATCCGGCACAAGGCACTAATTAACAGACATTATAACTCACGAATCCAGATGTTGCGGAAACCAACCGGATTGCCATGATCCTGAAGCAGGATTGGACCAGCACCGTGTGCCTGAACTTTCGGGTAGCCAATGTATTCGGTCGTTCCCCGAATGGCGGCATGGTTTTGTACCAGTACACCGTTGAGCAGTACCGTCACATAGGCGTAGTCACTCATCAGACCCGCTTTGTTGAAGCGGGGAGCCTGATAAATAATATCGTAGCTCTGCCAATCGCCCGGCTTTCGGCTGGGATTGGCCAACGGAATCGTTTGTTTATAAATCGAGCCAACCATCCCATCTACGTAGGTCGGGTTGTTGTAATTGTCAAGCACCTGAAGTTCATAACGGCCCTGCAAAAAGATACCACTGTTGCCCCGGCCCTGGCCATTACCCTCTACTTTTTCCGGCGTTTTGAATTCTATATGAAGCTGAAAATCATTGAACTCTTTTTTTGAACGGGCCGAAAATCCTTTGGTCGAATACATCACGCCATCCGTTACCGGCCACTTTAACGGACCTTCATTGACTTTCTCCCAACTGGCAGGCGAATACCCTTTGATAGCCACCCATTGGTCCGTGTTTTTGCCATCGAAAAGTACCATCGCATCAGATGGAGGGGTGGTGCCGCTCGTATTAGCCGAAAAATTGCCCGGTGTAATAACTGGCGGAACTGGCTCCCAGATTTCGGTGGATTGCGGTGTTTGTTTACCCGGTTCAGGCTGGGCAAGTGCTGCGGTTGTGAATGCCAGACTGACAAGGCTAAGGCCTACAGCCAGCGATAAATTTACATTTTTCATAGAAACTAACTCGGGTTAATGGATTCGCAAGTATAACGGTCAAAGATAAGGTTAACTATCAATCAGCAGTCTTTTACACAGAAAAAATGTAACTTTCGACCTTCAAATTTCCTTTCTTATCTCATGGTAAAACCCACCATTACAGTCCGCTTTTGCTGGCTGTTGGGCGTTGGCTGGGCCGCTGGCTTCGGATTGGCTATGGCCCAACCGGCTCCTGCGCCCGGTATCGTTCTCCCACTCAGCGATTTGAGCGCATTCACCGCACCGACGTCCAACTGGCGTATTGCTGGCAACGTTCGCGCCGATCTTAACAAAGCGAACACGCTTACAACAGAAAAAGGCACCGGCATACTGGTAAATCTGCCCCTCACAAACGCCCCGGCTGACGCCAAAAATCCGTACAAGTATGACTTGGTTACGACGATGAACCACGGCGACGTCGATCTGGAATTAGATTATATGATGGCCTCGCAATCAAATTCGGGGGTGTATCTGCAAGGCCGTTACGAGGTTCAGTTGCGCGACAGTTGGAGTATTCATACGCCCAATGTTCATGATAATGGATCGGTTTATGAACGCTGGGACGAGAAACGCCCCGAAGGTCAGAAAGGTTACGAAGGTCATGCAGCCCGCCAGAACGCCAGCCGTGCACCCGGTTTGTGGCAACATCTGAAAATATCATTCCAGGCCCCCCGTTTCAACGCGAATGGGCAGAAAACCGAAAATGCCCGTGTTATTCGGATTGAGTTGAACGGGGTTCCCATTCAGGAAAATATTGACCTTACCGGTCCAACACGAGGCTCTTTATTTGATGATGAAAAAGCGGTTGGCCCACTGCGTTTTCAGGGCGATCATGGTGCAGTCGCGTTCCGCAATATCCGGTACGTATCGTATGACAAGCCCCGCCCCGAACTGCTCAATCTGAAATACGCAGTGTATAAAGGCAAGTTCGAAAAAGAGCCGGAGTATGACAAAACAGCCCCGGAATCGGAAGGTGCAGCGGGCGTACTCTCAGCCGATGTTAGCCGTACTCCCAACGAGTTTCTAATCCGGTACACCGGCACGATGCGCGTTTCGGAACCGGGCGAGTACCGGTTTAACCTCGGTGCACCGGGGGGCGGGGGCATGCTCAAGGTTAATAATCAGGCCGTTGTGGCATCGGGCGGAAACATGGGCAAGGTCACGCTTCCCAAAGGCGATGTGCCGTTCGAGTTATTTTATTCCAAATTCGTCGAGTGGGTAAAACCTAATCTGGGCTTAGCCATTGCCGGACCGGGCATTCGTGAATATGCCGTTACCGACGCCACCAGCGGAAGCAATGACGAGGTTGACCCGATTATTATCGATGCGCCGACGAACACCGTGCTGCGCAGTTTCATGGATATGCCGGGTGAGAAAAATTCGCAGGGCCGCACCCTTCGCGTCGTTCATGCCGTGTCGGTGGGTAGCCCCGAGCAGGTGCATTATACGTATGACTTAGACAAAGGCGCGTTGGTTCAGGTTTGGCGCGGTGCGTTTTTAGATGCTACGCCCATGTGGCACGACCGGGGCGATGGCTCCTCACGGCCACTGGGTATGGTACAACGGTTGGGTGCGCCGGTATTGTTTCTCAGCAAGTTAGCCTCACCACAGGCCAACTGGAGCACCGACACAACCGGCTCCGCCTACCGCCCGAAAGGTTATGTGCTGGATGAAAGCGACCGCCCTACGTTCCGTTACCAGAGTTTCGGCGCATCGGTCGATGACAAAATCCGGGTGCTGCCCGAAGGCAAAGGCATTCAGCGCGAAGTGACGGTAATGAATCCCGCCAGTGATCTCTACGCCCGGCTCATTAGCGGCACGAACATCAGCGCGATGGAAAATGGTATGTATCTCGTTGACGGACAGGAGTATGTCAAGATTGACGACCTCGGCGGAGCCAAACCGACTATTCGCGACGCAAACGGACGGCAGGAGTTAATCGTGCCGGTGAAGGGAAAATTGATTTACTCAATTCTGTTTTAAAAAAGAACGCAGATTGGTATGATGGTTAAGATTTATACGGATAAAAAATCTTTTTAAATCTTAACCATCATAAAAATCTGCGTTCCATATAGCATCATGAAAAAGATACTAACAACCCTTCTGGCCGTAGCCAGCCTCACCGCAACGATGGCGCAGGAATCGCCGAAGGAGGAAGATTTCTTTAAGATTTTAAAAGTAAGTGCGCCCGAAGGAACACTGCTCGAAGTGGGCGGCCTGACCACTCTGCCCGATGGCAGTCTGGGCGTTGCTACCCGTCGGGGCGACATCTGGATTGTCGAGAACCCAACCAGCCGCAAACCGTTTTTTCGCAAATTCGCGTCGGGTCTGCACGAGATTCTGGGCCTGACCTATAAAGATGGGGCACTCTATTGCGCTCAGCGGGGTGAACTGACCAAGCTAATCGACACCGACAAAAACGGCAAAGCCGATGTGTTCGAGACGGTCTATGCCTGGCCGCTGTCGGGGCATTATCACGAGTATAGTTTCGGTCCGAAAATCGCGCCCGACGGTCAGTTTTTCGTGACAGGCAACGTGGCTTTTGGCGACGAAGAATGGTGGCGGGGCGAGAGCCGCGTTCCCTGGAGAGGCTGGACGATGAAAATCAGCGAAAACGGAACTATGCAGCCCTGGGCAACGGGGATGCGGTCGCCGTGCGGACTGGGCATCTACGATGGTGAACTCTTCTATACCGACAATCAGGGCGAATGGATGGGGTCAGGTGGCGTATTTCACGTTAGCAAAGGTGCTTTTACCGGTCACCCGGCGGGTCTGCGCTGGACGGGCATGGCCAATTCGCCGGTTAAACTCACCAACGAACAGTTCGTTGCCAAAGTTGACGAACGGCGTCGTCGGGACGAGAATGGACGGGCCATCAAACCCGAAAATGTCGTCAACGAAACGCCTAATCTGCTCTATGCCATGAAAGAGCAATTTCCGAATGTGGACATCCATACGCCTGCCGTTTGGTTGCCGCATGGCATTCTGGGCATCTCGAACTCCGAGATTCTGGAAATTCCGCAGGGTACGTTCGGACCGTTTTCGGGGCAGTTGCTGGTCGGTGATCAGGGCATGAGTAAAATCTCGCGGGTCTTTATGGAAAAGGTAAATGGTGAGTACCAGGGCGGAGCCATCGAGTTCCGCAACGGTTTCCGGTCGGGCGTGTTGAGGATGGCATGGGCCAAAGACGGCTCGCTGTTCGTGGGTGAAACCAACCGGGGCTGGGGATCGGCGGGCGAAGCCAACGAAGGTTTGCAGCGGGTCGTCTGGAATAACGTTACGCCCTTTGAAATGCGCACGGTGAAAGCCATGCCCGACGGTTTTGAGGTTGAGTTTACCAAACCGGTTGACCGGAAGGTAGCCGAAGATTTAGCGTCGTATCGGGTGGAGAGTTTTCTGTATAAATACCACGCGGTGTATGGCAGCCCGACCATCAACAAAGAAGCCCTGCCGATTAAAGGCGTGAAGGTTTCGGCAGATGGCCTAAAAGCCCGGTTGATTGTTGGCGATTTGCGGAAGTACTACATCCACCAACTCACGCTGGATGGCGTTCGGGGGGCCGAAGGGTCGTACTCGCTCGTTCACCCAATTGCGTATTACACGCTGAACAACATCCCGGAAGGAGAGAAATTAGCGATGAGCGAGGTGAGCACAAAAAATTCAGCCACCATGCCGGCACCCGCTCCGGCTGTTACCACGCCGACAACGACGGGCAAAAAAGCACCAACAAAAGTTACGACAGGTGCCAAGCCTAAACTCGTTGAAGGTCAGGCGGTAACGATGGCGAAAGCACCGACCTATGACGAGGTGAAAGGATTGCTGACGCGCCATACCTGTTCGGCCTGCCATCAGGCCAACAAACGGCAGGTTGGCCCGGCTTTTTCGGATGTGGCGAAACGCAAATACACGAACGATCAGATTGTGGAGTTGATTTACAATCCGAAACCCCACAACTGGCCTGAGTACGCCACCGAAATGCCGCCCATGCCGCAGGTTCCCAAACCGGACGCGCTCAAGATTGCCGCCTGGATTAACTCACTGGCGGCAACCAATGGCAGTGCCTCTAAAGGAGAGCCGAAACCGTAGAGAAATGAACTGGAACACGGATGACGCAGATTGGTATGATTTACATAGAAACTGAAGCTGTTTAAACTTTCTGAATCTACTCCAAATTGGGATTGTGTTTTTTGTCATTCCGAGGAACGAGGAATCTTAAAAGTCGCTCATGGGGAAAGGTTAAGATTCCTCGTTCCTCGGAATGACAAAACATACTCATTTTTGAGCGCAAGCCGAAAGTTTACACAGAAACTATGTAAATCATACCAATCTGCGTCATCCGCGTTCTATTTTTTTATACTTATCAGAAAATCACTTTCACCTGTGATTTATCATACAAGGTTACCCAGTCGCTTCGCAGAATGGCATACAAATATTCGTGTTCGAACTCACCTTGCTCATTCAAACCTGACTCCCGCGATATGCCTTCAAATTGGAAGCCAGGCGTTTTTTCGATGGATCGTTTCGAGGCTGCGTTGGACACTAAACAGCCGGTAGCAACCCGGTTAAGCCCTAATAATTCAAAAGCTAAGTAGAATAAATGGGGCTTGCTACGCGGGGCAATACCCTGCCCTCGCCGGTGCAAAAGTGTATCGGCTCCCGTATATCCTTTCCGTTGTTGCCAATCGTCGATACCCAGCAGGCTAAAGCCCACCAATTGATTCTCCAGCATCGTATAGAACCCATACTTCGTTCGTACACCCTTCTCAAATTCGGGCAGGTAATGTTCGGCTATTTCCTGAATCATGGCATCACAATCTGGTAAACCCTGAAGCTTAGCGCACACATCGGCAAGATTATCTTCATTGATAAGGTGAAGCGTGAGTGAGTCAGCATAGAGTGCTTTGAGCATATGGTTAAATCTTTTTTAGTAAAACTCCTGACCCATGTAAGTTAATTTCTATTGGAATAAACTTGTTAAACTGACCTCACCCATAAAGTTAAACGTCGGCCTTTATATCTACATTTAACTTCATCATTACTAACCAAACCAGTTTATGAAAAATCGTTTCACCCTCTCCCTGCTCCTGATTCCAACTCTGCTCCAGGCACAATCGTTTGTACTTAACGGCAGACTACCCGACGTAAAACCGCCCGCCAAAGCCTATTTGGTTCAAATGACAGCCGGCACACCTAAATGGGATTCTACACAAATTCAAAACGGAACCTTTTCGTTTAAAGGGTCTGTCGGTGCACCCCTTCAGGCCAGATTGTTTGTCGACAAACTGGGCACGGGCTTCAGCCGAACCCGACCCATAGCTGCTACTGATATTTACCTTGAATCCGGCACCATTACGGTGAGCAGCCCCGATTCATTAGAGAATGCCATTGTCAGCGGTACGCCCCTGAACAACGACAATCAGAAATTAACCATGATGCTCAAGTCGACCTCCGCTAAAATGGCACAACTAATGAACGAATATCGGGCGGCTACGGCCGAGCAGAAAAAATCGAAGGAGTTTGAGGAGAGTTTAGATAAACGATACGAAGCGATTGGGAGTGAACAAAAGAAAATTCGCGCTCAGTTTATCAAAGCACACCCAACAAGTTTAGTCAGTATGTACGCGCTGCAACGGTATGATTTGAACGCCCCTGACTATGCCGAAGTGGCTCCTCTGTTCAATGGTTTGTCGGACGCGGTGAAAAACAGCGAGTCTGGAAAAGCGTATGCAACCCTGCTGAATACACTCAAAGCAACCTCAATTGGCGCTATGGCTCCCGAATTTACCCAGGCCGATACGTCGGGCAAAGCGGTGTCGTTGAACAGTTTCCGGGGAAAATATGTGCTGGTTGATTTCTGGGCAAGCTGGTGCGGCCCCTGCCGCCAGGAAAACCCGAACGTAGTCAAAAACTTCCACCAGTTTAAAGACAAAAACTTTACGGTGCTGGGCATTTCGCTGGACCGGCCCAATGCGAAAGAAGCCTGGCTTAAAGCCATTCATAAAGATGGACTTGACTGGACGCAGGTATCCGATCTGAAATTCTGGGATAACGAAGTAGCAAAACAGTACGGCATTCGCTCCATTCCCCAAAACTTTCTGATTGGCCCCGACGGTAAAATCGTCGCGAAGAACATTCGTGGCGAGGAACTGGGCAAAAAGTTAGGGGAAATTCTGGCCGCTAAGCCCTAATTATAAACCCGTATAGTAGTCGAAAGACCAGACGTTTTCTGAGAATACCAACGCGACAAAAAACGCCCCCGGTTATGCGGGGGCGTTTTTTGTTAGGATGAATGGAAGTTGTTAATTCAACGCAACAATGCGGCTGGGTGTATTTGGCTGTTGTGTCGACAGGGTTACACTGTGCGTAGTTACGTCAACACCATTTGTAATTTCTACCTGATAAACACCGTCGGGCAATTCACTCAAATTCAACCGTGTCCGGTATTTACTTTCGTTTTTACCTAAATGCTGTGTATAAACAACGGAACCGTCCGAATTTTTCAGCTTAATATCAACGGCTCCACCTGTTTCTTTATCAAGCGCGATGTTGAGTTTACCACTAACGGTCGTGTAAATCGCCGATTTATACGATGCCACCGACGATGGGCGAGCGATGGGGTTGACTTCGCTGGTGTTGGCAAACGAAGCAGCCGAGGTAACAACAGCCAGTGAAAAGGCTAAAGCGAGGGATTTGATGAGGGTTTTCATGATTTCTATATGTTTTTGTTTCGGTTTAAAATCTGTCGGGTTCTTCCCGATTGGTGAAACAAAGATATAGGTCGTCTATGGTACTATGCATTACAAACTACCGGAACGGTTAAACCGCTGGATGAATGGCAGGAAACCTGTATGATTGAGGAAAAGGTAAACCAAATACACTCACAACTCACTCAATCGCCGGGCCGCTTCCATTAGAATCGCATCGTCTTTTGCAAAGCAAAACCGCAATAGCTTGTAATCATTCTTCTTATGATAAAACACCGAAACCGGAATCGACGCCACACCGATTTCGTGCGTTAGCCGAATGGCTAAGTCATAATCTGGTTCGTCGGTGATGGCGGCATAGGAAACAGTCTGAAAAAAACTCCCCTCCGCCGGTTTGTATTGAAACCGCGAATCGCGCAGCCCTTCCAGAAACAAATCACGTTTGCGCTGGTAGAAAGCGGGCAGTTGCCGGTAGTGTTCGGGCTGTTTCAGGTAATCGGCGAGGGCGTACTGAATGGGCGTTGTTGTACTGAAAGTCAGGTACTGATGAATTTTCCTGAACTCGGTTGTCAGGTCGGCAGGAGCGAGACAGTAGCCAATTTTCCAGCCGGTAACATGAAACGTTTTCCCGAATGAACCAATAATAAATGTACGTTCCCGCAGCTCAGGATGGGTCATGAGCGAATGATGGACCCGGCCGTCGAAAAGGATATGCTCGTACACCTCGTCGCTTACAATCCAGATGTCGCGGTCGCGGATGATGGCCGCCAGTTGATTCAGGTCGTCCCGTGTCCAGACATAGCCCGTGGGATTGTGAGGTGTATTGACCAAAATAAGCCGGGTTTTGTCCGTAATTTTTTCCCGCACCACCTGCCAGTCAATAGCAAAATCGGGCGGAGCCAAGGGTATATAGACCGGTACGCCCCCGTTTAGGTCAATAGCCGGTACGTAACTGTCGTAAGCCGGTTCAAACACAATAACCTCATCGCCTGGATGTATAACAGCCGCAACAGCCGCGAAAATGGCTTCGGTGGCACCGGATGTAACGGTGATTTCAGTTTCGGGATTATAGGTTACCCCGTAGCAATCCGCCGTTTTTTGGGTCAGGCTTTCGCGCAGTGCCGGAACACCGGTCATGGGCGCGTACTGGTTGAATCCGTTCCGCAGATAATACTCTACCAACGATAGTAGTTCGGGCGAACAATCGAAACCGGGAAATCCCTGCGATAGGTTCATGGCTCCCGTTTCGGTTGCCAGTTTCGACATAACAGTGAAAATCGTCGTACCCACATTGGGCAGTTTCGACGTGAGCGGGGTCTTTATCAATGCACTCAAACGTTTACTATCTATTAACGGAAAATTAGTAATGAATCGTTGAATCAACCGGTATCCGAATAATATTCTGTCAATCTTGAATTTAGGTCAAAATATCAAGTAGACGGCTTCTTTTTTTGCACCAAACAGGAAAGTATTAGTAGATACAACAATATATATGCTTTGTAATTCTGTAATTTTAAGAAGAATATTTTGTATTTATTTGAATACATGAACCTAAAATCAACTCCCATCCTCTTATGCAACATAATCTACAAATTAGGGTTAGTACCTGCTTTCTACTGCTCTGGGCTATTTTCCTGATCAGCCACACCACACAGGCCCAGGATCGCCGGGTGTCGGGCCGCGTTCTGTCCGGTAAAGATCAGCAACCGATTCCGGGTGTCAATATTCTTATCAAGAATACGCAGACCGGAACAACGTCCGATGCCAGCGGAAATTTCGTTCTTACTGCTTCTCCCAATGCAACACTAATTTTCAGTGCTATCGGTTATTCAGGGAAGGAGGTATCCATCGGCAATCAGACGCAGCTTACCGTAACCATCAGCGAAGGAGATCAGACCCTTAATGAAGTCATCGTCACGGCTTTAGGTATCAAACGCGAAGCCAAAACCCTCGGCTATGCCACCGCCGTTGTAAACCCCGAGCAGGTAACGACCAACCGGACGGTCAACTTCATCAACGCCCTGCAGGGCAAAATTGCCGGGGTTAATATTTCCAGCTTAGGCACGGGTGCAGCCGGAACGAGCAAAATTCGGATACGCGGTCAGTCGTCTTTTTCGGGGCAGAACAGTCCGCTTATCGTTGTTAATGGCGTACCGATTGACAACACGAACTTCGGACAGAACAACGGAAACACGGGTGGAGATAACTCCATCGCCAGCCGCGACCGCAACTATTCCGACGGGGGCGATGGTTTGTCGTCCATCAATCCAGACGACATTGAAGGCATGACCGTACTGAAAGGGGGCACCGCTGCCGCCCTGTATGGCTCACGCGCCAAAGACGGAGCCATTCTGATTACGACCAAAACCAAAGGCTCAGGCCAGGGTATTGGCGTAACGTATAACAGCAACTTCACCACAGACCACCCGCTCGATTATACGGATTATCAGTACGAATATGGGCAGGGCGAGTACGGGGTTCGGCCAACGGCGGCCAATCCAACGTCGGGCGTGTGGAGTTTTGGCGAGAAATTCAGTGGACAAACGCAAACGCTTTTTGGGGGCGTAACGGTGCCGTACGCCCCCGTTCGGAACCGGATCAATACGTTCTACCGCGACGGCTCTACCTGGACAAACTCGATTGCCGTTTCGTCGGGCAATCAAACCGGAGGCTTTAACCTGTCCATTGCCAACTTAGATAATAAGGGCATTACGCGTAATAACAGCTTCAGCCGGAAAACCATCAACCTCGGTTTCAGCTACAATCTGTCGCCTAAGCTAACCGTTACGGGCACGCTCAACTACTCCAACGAGTACAACAAAAACCCGCCCCAGATTGCCCAGCAGGACAACAGCACACCCACCGTAATTTATACCTTAGCGAATTCAATGCCGCTCGATGTGCTGGAAGCCAACCAGATCAACCCGGCTACGGGTAACGAGTTTGTGTACTCCCGGTTTATGAACCGAACCAACCCGTATTTTGTGCTCAATAATAAATTCGAGAACATCCGCCGGGATCGCCTGTTCGGTAACCTGACCGCCCGCTATAACCTCGCCAACTGGCTCTATGTGCAGGGCCGAATTGGGCAGGATTACTGGTCACGCGATCAGGACTATAATTTCCCAACCGGACAGGCATCGCTGGCAGCGGCACCGGCTGGTTTTGTCAACGGCGCGTATGTACAGGAAGCCCGTCGTTTCCGCGAAATCAATGCTGACTTTCTTGTGGGAGCCAACCGGAAATTTGGCGTTTTCGGTATTGACCTTACTCTGGGTGGAAACCAGCTATACCGCCGGAGCGACTTGAACAGCGTTCTGGTTACGGATTTCATTGTCCGGGGGCTTTATGTACCCCAAAACGGACGCGTGAAAGACCCTACTTATGGCCTGAGCGAACGGAAAGTAAACTCACTGTATGGTGCGGCTGAGTTCTCATTCAATGATTTTCTGTTTGTGAATGCAACGGTTCGGAACGATTGGTTCTCGACGCTTGCTCCGGCCAACCGCAGCATTCTTTATCCCTCACTAACGGGTAGTTTTGTCTTCTCGCAAGCCTTCAATAACCTGCCCGGTTGGCTCAACTTCGGTAAGTTGCGGGGTGCTTATGCCGAAGTCGGCAGCGATGGCGACGTAGCGCCTTACTCCAACAACCTGTTCTATGCGGTGAGTGCCAACCTGTTTCCCAACCCGGCCGGGCAGGGGCAGCCGGTGGGTTTCATCACCTCCAACACCGTGCCGAGTGCCACGCTCAAACCAAGCCGAACCGCCGAAACGGAGGTGGGTCTGGAGTTGAAGCTGTTTAACAATCGGGTTGGGTTAGATGTGGCTGTTTATAACAAAATCACCAGCGATCAGATTGTTCAGGCCCAGTCGTCCGATGCGTCGGGCTACACCAGCACGCTGATTAATAACGGCCAGAGCCGCAATCAAGGCATCGAAGTGTTACTGAATCTGTCACCCGTCCGAACGAAAAATTTCTCATGGGATATAACCCTGAACGGCTCCTATAACAAAACCAAATTGCTGAAACTGATTTCGCCGGATGGCTTCATTCCCAATCCCGATCCCACAGCTCCGAAAGTTCCTGAACAGATTGTGGTAGGCAACGGCATTTACGTTGGCGATCTACGGCAGGTTGTTGGCGAAGAGTTGGGCCAGTTGTACAGTTTTGGCTATCTGCGCAACGCAGCAGGGCAAATCGTTCACGGTGGTGATGGCCTTCCGGTGCGGACACCCGCCCCGATTTCATTCGGTTCGGCCCTGCCCAAATACGTTGGCGGTATTACGAATACACTCAATTACAGAGGGTTAAATCTGTCGTTCCTGATCGACTTTAAATTAGGCGGTAAAATGATTTCGGGCACCAACCTGAACGCGTTCCGGCATGGTCTGCAATCGGAAACGCTGGTTGGACGGGGCGAAGCCGACAATAAAATGGTGGGCGTTGGCGTGAACGAAAAAGGCGAAGTCAACGCTGTTCGGGCCTTTGTGCAGGACTACTATTCGGTAGGCCGTTCAAAAAGTCTTGGCGAACAGGTTGTCTATGATGCCGGTTTGTGGAAACTGCGCCAGATCAGCTTAGGCTATGACTTCACCAAATTATTACCCAAAACGCTGTTTATCAAAGGGGTTCGGTTGAGTGCCGTAGCGAACAACGTAGCGATTATCAAAAAGTGGGTGCCTAACATCGACCCGGAGCAGTTCGGCTTTAGTTCCGATAACCTGATTGGTCTGGAATCAACCGGCTTACCCACCACCCGTAGTATTGGCTTTAACCTGAACGTTAAATTTTAACTTAAACCTGCAAGGTTTTTGAAACCTTACAGGTTTGATACCCTACTTCCATGAAAAAAACACATTTCTATATTCCTTTACTGGCACTGCTCTTCACGGCCAGCAGTTGCGACAAAGGGTTCGACGATCTGAACGTTAATCCAACGGCAGCAACGGCTCTGAATCCGGTTTTCACGTTCAACAACGCTATGCTCAATACCTCGTTTCCGGGGTCGACACTGGTGTTTGAGCATCCGATTGTGCAGCAGATGTTTTCGCCCAACTCCGGCGTGTTGGCGGGTGGCAATTTCAACATCGACAACCGGGGTCCGGCGGGGCCGAACGCGGCTATCTGGCAGGGCTATTACCAGAACGTTATCCGGTATTTAGTGGATGTGCTGGCACAAACCAAAACCGATACCAAGCGCACCAACCTGTATAACATGGCCCGAATCTGGAAGGCGTATGCGTTTATGGTCCTGACCGATTCGTACGGTGACATTCCGTATTCGCAGGCGGGTTTGGGATACCTGAGCAGCAACATAACGCCCAAGTACGACACCCAGCAGAGCATTTACGACGATCTGATAAAAGAACTGACCGAAGCCACTGCCGCCCTCGACGCCACTAAACCGACCGAAGCGGGCGAGATTACGTACGGCGGAGACATTGCCAAATGGAAGAAAGCAGGTAATTCCATCCTGCTTCGGGTCGGTATGCGTCTGTCGAAAGTAAACCCGACGCTGGCGCAATCGACGGTGCAGAAAGCGGTGGCCGGTGGTCTTATGCAGGCAAACGCCGATAACTTAGTCATTCGCAATGACGCCAACTACAAGAATGCCGTTGGCAACACACTCAACTCAACCGAAGCCGCCAACTACTACCTTACCGGATACTTTGTAAACTACCTCAAATCGACGGCAGACCCCCGCTTGCAGTCGATTGCGGTGCGGTATGTGGGCGCGAAAAGCGGGCCGGAGCAAACAGCCGCCAAAGCGAACCGCGATCCGGCTGTGCAAATCGGGATGCCGCTGGGCTACGATAACGGCACCATTCCGGCTCAGGCCGCGAAAGATGGGTTAGCCAGTTTTTACGATTATTCGCAGTTGGACCGGACACGCCTGGGCCGTTTTGACGCACCCACGTTTCTGGTTACCTACGCCCAAACGCAGTTGCTACTGGCCGAAGCCGCTCAACGCGGCTGGACGACCGGCAATGCCGCCGATTTTTACAACGCGGGCGTAATGGCTCATATGCAACAGTTGGGTATAGCGGATGCTAATTCGGCAGTAAGTCCGGCGGCAATCACGGCTTATTTACAGGCGAATCCGTATGTAGCCGCAAAGGGGCTGGAGTCAATCAACACGCAATACTGGATAGCCTCCTTTCTGAACGGTCCCGAAGCGTTTGCCAATTTCCGGCGGAGCGGTTTTCCGGCCTTAACGCCAAACCCTTATCCGGGCAAGGAAATTAAAGGCAATTTCATCAACCGCCTGTCGTACCCCGACTCGGAAATATCCGTCAACACAGCAAACCGACAGGAAGCCGTTGCCCGTCAGGGACCTGACAATCAGGATACGCGCGTTTGGTGGGATAAGCAATAGAATAGGCATTCTTTTCTATTCACAGACAAACAGGTCCGGTCATGTCGATTGGGCCTGTTTGCGTTTGGGTAAGGCCCACACCAACACTTTGTTATCACGCTTACTAAAAAGTTTGACGGGTTCGGTACAGATTTACTTACCTTGAAAGTATAGTAGTTGTGCGCAAAAAATAGCACAAACGCCTGACTACCTGAACGCAACCAAAAACTACGTATTGATGAAACGTCGAAAATTTATTCAGACAACACTGGCCGCTGCACCATTGGCTGCAACTATTCAGGGTCAACTAACATCAGACCGAAGCCCAAAAGGGTTTAAAGTGAAAGCCGGGGAGGGCCGGTATCACGGCCATATTCAATTAAAAGGGGTCAACGTCAATATCCAGGATGTAAAAATATCCGGGAAAGATACCAACGGTGATTTTGCGATGTTTGAACAAACGGGGCTGTCGCCAAAGCGAGGAGTACCCGTACACATTCACCCGTTTCAGGATGAGATCTTCACGGTTCTGGATGGCGAATATCATTTTCAGGTGGGCGACGACAAATACCAGCTTACGGCCGGCGATACTATTTTCCTGCCCCGGAAAGTTGCCCATGCCTGGACACAGGTGAGCGAGCGCGGACGTATGACCGTCATTGTTCAGCCAGCGGGTAAACTTGAAGAATTTTTCGTAACGATGTCGGCACGAAAAGAAGCACCCACGCCGGACGAATTGATTAAAATTTTTGCCGCGCATGACATGCAGGTTGTTGGCCCTCCGCTAAAAGTTGATTAACGTCTACTTACATGCTTTATCATTATCACGCATGAAATTTATATCGCTCCTCGCTTTACTGTCAATTGGTGTGAGTGCTATTGCCACTGCCCAAAACAATCAATACGTCCGCGTAAAAGCGGGTGAGAGCCTGACCAATTCCATTACATTCAACGAACGCTATCAATACCCGAAATTTACACAGGGAAAACTTGTTTATGCGTCGAATAGACCGTCAGCAGCCAGATTTAACTATAACTTTTTTTTGAGTGAGATGCATTTCATCACGGCCAAAGGCGATACGCTTGCGCTGGACGCTGACCCTACCATTCAACTCGTGGTTGTTGGACCGGACTCCTTTTATTACGAGTACCCAAAAGCCTATTGGCAGCTCGTATCCACGTATAGTTCCGGGAAATTACTGATTAAACGAACAATGGTTTTGATTGACCGGGAAAAAGAAGGCGGCTACAAACAATCAAGCGGCTCATCATCAATACGAACAACAACCGCTTATTCAAGTAGTAATGGGTCATTAGCCAGATTGGAAGCCCAGACAGATATGTTATTTTCAAAAAGATCTGATTACAGATTATTGGACAACAACGGCAAATTTTATCCGGCCAGTCAAAGTGCTTTTCTAAGCATATTTTCTAAAAACAAACAGATTGTCAAACAATATCTAAAGGAGAATCATATTAATTTTAATGAGGAAACCGACCTAAAAAAAACGCTTGAATTTTGCGCTAATCTGCCTTAGTGCGTATTAAAAACCAATCGTGTAAATTCAAAAGCACAGAGGCTAATGTGTTAATCTCGTGATAGTCAGTCATGTAAAAACTCTACTTTCTTCGTATCTCTGTCGTTATTAAATTATTTTACCGAATCAATAAGTTCACTTACTTCTCAAATACAGCATCGGCAAAATAGCCCTTGCAATCCGTGAACCAACCATTAAGGGAAAATTCCGTTTGTTGAGCCAGTTTCTCAATCTGCAAACGGGTAAACTTTCGGGAAATTTCGGTATGAATAATTTCGCCGTATTGAAACGGTACGGTCATCGAAAGACCCTTGATCTCTACCAGTTGCGCCAGTTGGCTCACTAAGTAGGATCGGGCTTCGCCGGTTTCGGGATTGTATACTTCGTAATGGTCAAAAGCCGCCAGGTCGAAATTGGCATCGAGTTCGCGGTTGATACGCCGGAGCAGATTCAGGTTAAACGCCCGCGTCAAACCCTGCCGGTCGTTGTAGGCCGCATGAATAATTGCCGGATGCTTTTGCAGGTCAAACCCCGTCAGCACCAAGTCGCCGGGAAGCAGCCGGTCGTAAAGCTGCTGATAGAAATCCTGAGCTTCGTTGGGGGTGAAGTTGCCAATATTCGAGCCAAGGAAAAGAACAATTCGTCGCGCATCCGATGCTTCAGACAGTTGGTCGAGGGCATTGAAATAATCGTCGCAACGGGCGTTGATCCGCAAAGCAGGCCATTGCTTACGAATGTCGGCCACCAATCCATCGAGTGCATCCGCCGAAATATCAACCGGGGCATAAGCGAAATCAGCCTGTTGATCGGCCAGAAAACTGAGCAGAATTTTTGTTTTCAGGCCGTCGCCAGCACCCAGTTCGACCAGCTCAAAAGGCCGGTTGTCGGGAGCAAACAGCCGTAGCAAATCGGCTTTGTACGTATCCAGAATCTCGTATTCCGACCGGGTCAGGTAATAATCCGGCGAGTGCATGATTTCGGCGAAAATCCGGCTTCCCTCGGCATCGTAAAAAAACCGGGACGACAGGCGTTTCGGTGTTTTCTGCAAACCCGTCCGCACTTCGTCGGCGAGGGCTGCGTCTGCTTCATTTTGCTCGGCCAATGAATCAGACGTTATTGATTCGCCAGGCGTATTCCCGTAAACTGCCATTGTTTGTCTGGTTGAAAAAAATTGCGGTACGTTGGTCGGGCGTGTCCGTCGGGTGTAGCGACTGATGCACCGCGCAAAACCAATTGATTGCTCATGAATTTACCGTTGTATTCACCCACGGCCCCTTCGGCAGTAGAAAAGCCGGGATAAGGCAGGTAGGCCGAGTTGGTCCACTCCCACCGACTGCCCCAATTGAGTCCTTTACTGGCCGAATCCACGGCGGCAACTTCCCATTCAAATTCTGTTGGCAAACGCAGTCCTTTCCAGCGGGCATACGCATCAGCTTCGTACTGGCTCACATGGCAAACGGGCGTAGTTGGGTCAACAGGCTGAAACCCATCGAAGGTGTAATTCCACCACGTCCCATCGACCCGATGCCAGTATAGGGGAGCCTGAATAGCCTGCGCGTTCACCCACGTCCAGCCATCGGCCAGCCAGTACCGAAAGTTCTGATAACCACCAGACCCGATAAACTCCATGTATTCGCCGTTCGTGACCAGATTTCCCGATAGTTCGGTAGCATTCAGATACACCTTGTGCGGAGATAATTCATTATCAAAACAGAAGCTATTACCCTGATAACCAATTGTATAAATACCCGACTCAATCCATACAGGCGAAGCAAACGGCTGCGGCTGATGCTCAATAATGGGCATCTCAACAGCCGGAAGCAGCGGATTGTGGCCCAGAATATACTTGATATCGGTGATGAGCAGTTCCTGGTGCTGTTGCTCGTGGTTCAGGCCAAGTTCGATGAGCGTGTGAAGGTCCGCCGATACATCATTAGCATCTAAAAATCGGCTCATGTGTTCATCGACATGCGCACGATACGCATACACACCCGCCACCGTCGGGCGACTCAGATTACCCCGGTCGGTGCGCAGTACGCGCTTCCCAATGGTTTCGTAATAGCTATTGAAAACGTAGCTGAAATCATCGTGGAAAATCCGGTAATCCGGCACATTAGGAACCAGCACGAACGTTTCCCAGAACCAGGTTGTATGGCCGAGGTGCCACTTCGGCGGACTCACATCTGCGACGGGCTGCACCACATAATCTTCGGTTTCGAGACCCCGACAAATCGCTTCGGAATGCGCCCGAACGCGCCGATAAGATGTGGTAAGGGTAGTTTCAGCAATCATTTCCGGGTTTCTGGGCGTGGTTTAATCTCATTAAAGTAGCCTATAGACTATCCTGAAATCATAACCACAAATGAAGCTCCTTGTTCAATACCCGGCCATTTGCTCATCGGCATAGCACCAAAGCCACCGCTCGCCCGGCTCCGCCGAGATAACGACCGGGTGGTTGCTGGCATGGAAATGCTTCGTCGCGTGTTTATTCGGCGATGAATCGCAGCAAAGCGTCGTGCCGCAGCTTTGGCAGGTACGCAGATGAACCCACGAATCGCCGGTTTTGATGCACTCCTCGCACACATATTTGCGGGCGGTGCGAATTTCCGTCAGGGACGACAGATGGGAGCAGATGGTTTGTTTGAGCATAGTTGTGTTAATTATTTACCCCACGGCAGCGGCCGACCGTCCCCTCCCCTTGAAATAAGGGGAGGGGTGACGTGAAAGGAGACTACTGATATATAAGTAAGCCTAATTCGTAATTTCATATCAGTGAGTGTCCCCTCCCCTACTTTTTAGGGGAGGGGCGGGGACGGTCGGCCGCTGCCGTGGGGTAGAAAGCCCCTAATTCTCCGCCAAATATTTATGCACGAAACTCACGGCCATTGCCCCTTCGCCTACGGCCGATGCTACACGGTTCATGGCCCCGGCCCGAACGTCGCCAGCCGCGAAAATGCCCGCGCTGCACGTTTCGAGCGAGAAAGGCTCCCGGTCGTACCGCCAAACCTGCTTGAAATCAGCGTATTTAGCTAAGTCGCGGCCCGTAGCGATGAATCCTTTCGGGTCTTTGATAATATCCATTTCGATCCAGTCGGTGAGGGGTTTAGTGCCGATGAAAATAAACAACCCGGCGGCCTTAACCGTCTGGCGTTCGTGCGAATCCATATTCTCCAGCACTAAGCATTCGAGCTGCTCTTTGCCCAGGCCCTCAACGACTTCCGTACAGCCAAGCACTTTGATATTCGGCGTTTTTTTGATCTGGTCGATCAGGTACTGCGACATGGTTTCGGTGAGATCGGGCCGACGCACGCAGATACATACCTCTGACGCCGTTCTGGACAGGTACATGGCCCCCTGACCCGCCGAATTTCCTCCACCAACAATATAGACCGGCTTACCCTTGAAGGCGTACGCTTCGGTGGTGGCGGCTCCGTAGTAAACGCCCGCGCCTGTAAATTTATCGAGGCTTTCGTTGTCGAGTTTATGGTAGGAAACGCCCGTGCTCAGCACAATGGCCCGCGTGACTACCTCGCTCCCATCCGACATGCTGATGTGCTTGTACTGCCCGTTCGATTTGATGGAAACAACTTCCTGCGGGGCCAGAAACTCCACCCCGAATCGTTGCGCCTGGGTAATGGCCCGCCGGGCGAGGTCGGCCCCACTCAGGCCGTTCGGAAAGCCGAGGTAGTTCTCGATTCGCGAACTGGTTCCGGCCTGTCCGCCGGGGGCACGTTTGTCGATCAACACCGTTTTCAGTCCCTCGGAACCGCCATACACCGCAGCCGCCAACCCCGCCGGACCTGCACCAATAATGGCCAGATCATATAGACTTCGGGACGCTTTCGGCTGCAAACCAAGTTTTTCGCCCACATCGGCCAGCGTTGGCTGTTTCAGCACAGAGCCATCGCCAAGCACAACAGCGGGTAACTCATTAGTTTTCAGGTTATGTAAGTCAAGTAATGGCTGTGCTCGCGGGTCGTTCTCCACATCAATCCATTGGTACGGAAACAGGTTGCCGGCCAGAAAATCTTTCAGTTCGTGCGATTGGGGCGAAAACTGGTATCCAACCAGGGTCAGCCCTTCAAAAGCCGGTCTATAATCGGATTGCCAGTCGCTGAGCAGATCATCCAGAACGGGGTAAAGTTTCTCTTCGGGCGGGTCCCAGGGCTTAGCGATGTAGTAATCTAACTGCACTTCGTTGATGGCCCGAACTGCCGCGTCGATGTCGGCGTAGGCCGTCAGCAGCACCCGTTTAGCATTCGGAAATATCTTCCGGGCCTTCGCCAGAAATTCGACGCCGGTCACGTCGGGCATTCGCTGATCGGACAGAAACAGGGCTACTTCCTCCCCTTTTTTCTTCAGTTCAGGCAATGCATCGAACGCTTCCTGCGCCGAACCCGTACAGAGAATGCGGTATTTTTTTCGGTACTGCTGGCGTAAATCGTGCTGAATGGCCTGCAATACCTGCGGGTCGTCGTCAATGGAGAATATGATAGGGAGTTTCATGGGTCAGTGAGTGATTAAGTGATTGAGTGGTAGAATGATTGAGTGATTGAATAGCTGGCGCATACACCTATTCAATCACTCAATCACTCAATCATTCAACGGGTAAACAAACAACAAACTCCGTGTGGCCCGGTTTCGACTGGACTTTAACGGAGCCATTGTGGTGTTTTATAACTGATTGCACAATGTCGAGGCCCAGGCCGGTCCCTTTTCCGATGCCTTTGGTCGTAAAAAACGGCTCGAATATATGGTCTTTTACGTCGGCGGGAATACCGGTTCCATTGTCGATTACGCTGGTCAAAACAAACTCGGTTCCGTCTGAACGGCGGTCAACTTCAGTAGTAATAGCGAGTTTTCCACCGTCGGGCAGGGCGTCGATGGCGTTGTCGATCAGGTTCGTCCAGACCTGATTGAGTTCGCCCGGCCAGCCGCAAACGATGGGTAAATCGTCGGGCATGGTTAACGTTACGGCAATGTGTTTGCTCCTGACTTTATGATCCAGCAAGGTAAGTGTGCTGCGGATACCCTCGGCTAATTGAACGGACTCTTTGCCCCCGCCCCGGTCCATGTGCGTGTAATTTTTGATGGAGCCAACCAGCGTCGAGATTCGTTTAGACGCTTCGCTGATGTCTAAAACCAGTTTTTCCGTCACAAGGTTGTTGACGAGCCAGGCCGTTACGCCCGCCAGATTTTCGTCGCCGATTTTCTCCAGAACCCCCTCCAGATCATCGACCGTAAAGCCATATTCGACCAGTGGACCGGCCAGATCGACCGAGTCATCTACACCATGATCGTCGAGCCAGTCCGTCACGTCATCTTCCAGACTGCTGCGTTCGAGCAGCGTCAGCGTTGAACCCGTGCTCACGTTCTGATCTAACTTTTTGAAGAAAACCGCGTTGACCGAATCTACCTGCTCGTCGGACAGGCTAAGGTGCATGATGGCTTTGAAGGCTTCGGGCGTGGCCCGCATGTGCGTTTTAAGCGTATCGGCAGAGCGCACCACAGCCGCCACCGGATTGTTCAGTTCATGCGCCAACCCCGCCGAAAGTCGCCCAAGCGAGGCCATTTTTTCGTTCTGCTGGGTCAGTTTCGTAAAATCCCGAACGCGGGTCGTCATCTGATGAACAAGACTTTCCGTCAGTTCGTAGGTCGAATGAATAAGGTCGGGAAAGTGGTCGCGGTGGAGCCGAAGCAGACGTACCGGCGTTTCGGCAATCAGGTAATTTGCCAGGCTTTTCATCCGCGAAAAAGGCAATAAGCCCAGTACGGAATGTGACTCGAAGGAAAGCAGTTCATCACCTGCCCCATTGGTACCCGCGTCGATCCGAATGCGCCCGTTCAGGAGTAGAAGCAGGTAATCGATGGGTTCATTCGGCTTGTAAAGTACGGTCTCTTCGGGGAATGATACTTCTTCTGCCCGGTCGATCAGCCACTGAAGTTGCTCATCAGGCACAGACGAAAAAGTGGGAAACTGACGTAGCGTTTCAAGTAAATCCATGAAAAAAAGGGAGATTAACAGCCAGACTGGTAACTAATTATGACGGCGATTAGTTACAGAATTGCCCCAAAACCACCCGCCCAATGCGCCCTATTTTAGTCCTGATTTGTTTGCTGACGTTCGCTTTTCGGTCCGACAAACCCGCGTATCGGCTCTATACGCCATCGCTGAAAGCCACGACGTACGCTAAACTGCTTCGGCAGGCTACCGATGCCGACGTGGTACTGTTCGGTGAATTGCACAACAATCCGATTTGCCACTGGCTCGAACTCCAGTTAACAAAAGACTTGCAAACGGCCAAAAAGGGGAATCTTGTGCTGGGTGCCGAGATGTTTGAAGCCGATAATCAGGGCGCGTTGAGTCAGTATGTAGAGGGCGCGATAACCGGTAAAGAGCTGGCAACGCAGGCCCGGCTCTGGCCTAATTATGATACAGATTATAAACCCATCACCGATTTCGCCCGCGAGCAGCATATTCCGTTTGTTGCCACTAACGTACCGCGTCGGTATGCCCGGCTGGTGTCGCGGCAGGGACTGATTGCACTCGATACGATTTCGGCAGAAGGCAAGCGTCAGATGGCTCCGCTCCCGCTTACGGTTGACCTCACCCTGCCCGGCTATAAAGCGATGATGGAGATGATGTCGGGCGGCCCGTCGCATGGGTCGACGGGCACGAATTCTACGGTAAATCCGCACGGCGGCAACGCCGATATGACCGCTAATTTTGCTCGTGCTCAGGCAATTAAAGATGCGACGATGGCCTATTTTATCCGCCAGAATCTAAAATCGGGCCAGACGATGCTGCACTTCAACGGCGATTATCACTCTAAAAACTTCGAGGGCATTGTCTGGTATCTTCATCAGCAGCAGCCGTCGCTAAAAATCCTCACCATCTCCTCGGTCGAATTATCGGATACGGAAAAACCGGCCGACGAAAACCGCAACCTCGCCGATTTCGTGCTGGCCATCCCCGCCGATATGACCAAGACGTATTGAAGCAGGGTCAAGATTTGTCAGGTATGGTCAAGGTACATCGGGTGCAAGTCACCCGTCCAGCGCAAGTGATTGACACCGGCATAATTGAGTTGTGTTGACTATCCGCCGAATCAACCATCTATTAGCCCCCGGTTGAAACTGGGGGAATCCGTCACAAACCCCATTTGCACACAACCGTTGAAACGGTTTACCGAAACTGAAACCGTTGAAACGGTTAATGCCAATAACTCATTTGTTGTTGCCCCACAGCTAAAGCAGTGGGCTAATCCGTTTTCGATTCGCCTGTCCTGCCAACCCCTAACTACAACCGTTTGGCCTTATCAACCAACTGAATAAATTCCTGACGATAGCCGTGCGGATCATAGTTCATAGCTGCCGATGCCCAGCTTTTTACCTTATCGTAGGTAGCGTTGCCCTTATACGCCGAATTACGGAGCAACAAACCGTAGGCCGCTACGGAAGCGGCAAAGCGCATATTTTCGCTGGCGAGCGTAAACGAAGGAGCGATATCGAAAACGGGTAATTCAATGGCCTGACTATTGGCGGCAGTCGGCTGTTTGTAGCGGAAATTTATGGTAAATGTTGGAGCCTCCCGGCGGCTGGCCTGATCCACTGCCGTTGTTGTCGACACCGGCACGATTTCGTACAGAGCCGTGATGGTCTGTCCGGCGTTGATTTCGCCGGCATCTTCTTTGTCGTTCGTGAAATCTTCTTTTTTCAGCAGTCGGTTTTCGTAGCCAATCAGCCGGTATGCTTTCACCTGGTCGGGGTTAAACGTCAGTTGGATTTTTACGTCCTTCGCTACGGTGTAGAACTTGCTGAACTCGTCTACAAACACTTTCTACGCCTGTTTCAGGTTGTCGATGTATTCATAATTGCCATTGCCTTTGTTGGCAACCTGCTCCATCATCCCGTCGTTGAGGTTGCCGGTTCCAACGCCGACTACAGTCAGAAAAATGCCTTTATCGCGTTTACTCACAATCAGATCGACCAACTCTTTCTGGCTACTCGGCCCTACGTTGAAATCGCCGTCGGTCATCAAAATGACGCGGTTATTGCCGCCCTCAACAAAGTTTTTCGCGGCAATGTCATACGCTGTAATGATGCCCTGCGCTCCGGCGGTACTGCCACCCGCCCCCAACTGGCTGATGGCCGATTTTATCTTACTTTTTTCGGAGCCGCCGGTTGCTTCGAGCACGACACCCGCCTGTCCGGCATAGGTAACAATGGCCAGTTTATCCTGCGCCCGGAGATTGTCGACAAAGTTGGGTAATGCCTCTTTTAGCAACGCTAATTTGTTCGGATCGCTCATTGACCCCGATACATCGACCAGCAGAACAATATTAGACGGCAGCAGGTTTTCTTTCGCAATCGACTGACCTTTAACGCCAATCCGAATTAGTTTGTGGGTGCTTTCCCAGGGACATTCGCTCACCTCTCCATTGACCGCAATCGGCTGTCCGTCAGTAGGATCTGAATAGTTGAGCGGAAAATAATTGACCAATTCTTCCGTACGAATCGCATCCGCAACGGGTTTGGTATTGGTCGCCAGAAACCGCCGGACGTTGGCATACGAAGCACCATCAGCATCAATCGAGAAGGTAGACGTCGCTTCTTTCGCTACGTCGACAAACGGGTTTTCAACAACGGTATTATACTGCTCAGCACTGACTGGCCCGACTCCTCCCAGCATGTCCGAGGTATTGGCGTAACTCAGGTTTGACGAGGTATAAGGGCTGCTTTTTTCGCTGGCCATTTCGCAGCCGGTCATACAGAGTAAACTGATGGCAAACAGGAATATCTTTTTCATACTTGCGCTGGATTTGGATTGAAACGGGTGATAATCAGCCAGAATGACCCGGTTACTAATGGAAGGGTTGGAAGTACGTCAGGATAATTAGCGACCTCGCAGCTACACCGGATTTCAGCCAGATAGAGTCTGCTTTTGCTATTCGTTGCCAGTCCCGACGCTCTCGATATACTCCGCCACCAACGCCCAGCAATGGGCTTCGCATTGCCAGCGCATCTGCGTGATCGGGCGGTGTGCGAACCTGCGCAGCCAGGGCTGTTCATAAGCGGTGAGCAGGCCCGCCACGAAGAAATGGAACGAGTCAAAATCCTGTTCGATATTGTCAATATGTATAAAAGGAGCCGATTCACCCAGTCGGAGCAGGGCCGTTGCCAGCATGATTTGCTCGACGCGGTTCGTGGCTTTTGTCAATTGCCGATGGCCATCGGCAATAAGGCGGGGGCGAATCGGTTCCAGTTCGGGAATGGCAAAAGCAGCCATTAGCCGGGCAATGTGGTAGATAATCAGCGAGGTTCGGGCGTAGTGGGGCGCACACTGAAACGGCTCCGATACGTACCGCCCCGACTCGACTACAGCGCGCAAATAAATCAGTGAATCGGCATCGTTCTGATTACGCGGCAAGTCATACTGGTAAATGCAGTAAAGAATATTGCTCAGCGCACAGGCATCGAAATCGACGCCCATATTTTTGCCAAACCAAGTCGAATAAGCCCTTAAATGGCGGTATTCAGGATACGTATTTCGGATTTGGTGCGGGCCGCTTCCGTTGGTGTGTTGGGCTAATTTTTCCTTTAGCCAGCGTTGGTTGGCGGGCGTTTGGCCCGTCGTCAGGTACACCATTGCCGTATCATCGATGTCGTCGGGAATGCGAAAATGCTCGAAATGACGAAAAATATAGCCGTTGGAAAAATGCTGCGACGGGCGTGTGGGCCAGAAATTATAGGTCATTAGCCCATCTTTGTTCTGAAAACGTGGATAAGCAGTTTTTGCCCGTTCGGCAATTCGGTCGATAACGGCCTGTGTGTCGGCAGATTGCCCGAAACGTAAATTTTGGAGCGTAAAAACCGTTACCGCCGTAAAGAACACATTGGTATCCGGGCGTCGGTAAAAAAGGGTCGGATTATGCCGAAACGACGCAAACAGGCCGGTTTCATCCTGCAAATCGGCAATGCGTCGGATGATGGCGTCGGTCGTTAGGGCGGTCATAGTTCGGTAAAAGTACTGGTTGATACGTTCTCTTTTTCCAGATTAAGGTTGGATATTTGCCCCCTGATTTAAGAAAGTTGTCGTGTTGTAAAGTCATAAAGTTGTTGCCGAACAGAACTTTATAACCATATAACCATTCAACTATACAACTGCATTGATAAATGCCAAACCTGATTTTATTCGACGACCCGGTTATCCGCACAGCCCTGTTGCCCTTTACGTTTACGCGACCTGTGGCGGGTATTCGGATCGGCATTCTGACGCTGGCCGAAAAATGGGCCGATGCGCTGGGCCAACCGCCCTCGTTTCTGACCGAAACCTATCTGCAAGCCCGGTTTCCGCAGAACATTGGCCCCGACAACTGGTATATAAACGGTGCCGTCTGCCCAACCCGGAGCCTTTCAGAAGCAATTATGGCCTTGCCCGACGGGGCGGGTCTGATTATGCCCGACGGCTTAGTACTGGCCCTGCGAACCGGCAAGCCGTTACAAAATTTGCCGACGGTAAGCGACGATTACGCGTTCCAGACCTTTTCCGAACCGCTGACAATCATCACTCATTTATGGGACATTTTCCTACAAAACGGCGACCAAATCCGTGCTGATTTCGACCGATTAACCGCCGGTCGAACCTCGGCACCGATCACGGACCCGTTCACCCGCTGTTACGCGCCCGAAAACATTTTCGTAGAAGAAGGAGCCACCATCCGGGCCGCCATCCTGAATGCCGAAGGCGGTCCAATTTACATTGGTCGCAACGCCACCATCAGCGAAGGGGCTATTGTTATTGGTCCCTTTTCTCTGGGCGAAGGCTCGACGGTGAACTGGGGCGGCAAAATGCGAAGCAACACCACCATCGGGCCGTTCTGTAAAGTCGGTGGCGAGGTCGGCAACTCCATCTTCTTTGGCTATAGCAACAAAGGCCACGACGGTTTTCTGGGCAATTCGGTGGTGGGCGAGTGGTGTAATCTGGGGGCCAACGTTAATAACTCGAACCTCAAAAACGATTACAGTAACGTCAAACTTCACGATTATGCGACGGGTCAATTAGAGGATACCGGGCGGATTTTTTGCGGGCTGATGATGGGCGATTTCACCAAAGCGGGCATCAGTACGATGTTCAACACGGGAACGGTGGTGGGCGTTAGTGCCAACGTCTTTGGCGGTGGTTTTCAGCCCAAACACATTCCGTCGTTTTCGTGGGGCGGTGCCGACTCCGGGTTTGCGCCGTATCGCATCGAAAAAGCCCTACAGGTGGCCCGCGAAGCCTTCATCCGCCGGAATATGGTGTTTGATGAAGTAGAGGAAGGTATTCTTAAACACATTTTTTCAATGATGACCGGGTCGCCGGTGCGATGATAAATGATGAATACGGGTTGAACAGGCATTCATCATTTATCATCGCACCGCAGCCGCGTACGGTCGTCGACCCGGTCATCATTTATCATTCATCAAGACGTGCTATTCAACGAAATAATTGGTCAGGACGAAACGAAGCAGATGCTGCTGCGGGCGGTGCAAACCAACCACCTGGCCCACGCGCTGCTGTTCGACGGGCCGGAGGGCAGTGCCAATCTTGCGCTGGCACTGGCTCTGGCGCAGTACGTTAACTGCGAAGATAAACAGGGTTCGGGGGGTGTCGATTCCTGCGGACGGTGTGCGTCGTGCGTAAAAATTCAGAAACTCGTCCACCCCGACCTGCACATGGTTTTTCCGGTGGCGAATCTGGCGAAGGGAAAAACGTCGGAAGCGTACCTGACCGACTGGCGGAAATTCCTGCTCGACACGCCCTACCGAACCCTGCCCGACTGGCTCGAATTGATGGGAGCGGACAACAAACAGGGCAACATTTCGGCCGAAGAGGCCCGGAATATCCTGCAAAAATTATCGCTGAAAGCCTATGAGGGTGCGTACAAAATCATGCTCATCTGGTTGCCTGAGTTGATGAACGTAGCGTCGGCCAACGCGCTGCTGAAAGTGCTGGAGGAGCCACCCGCTCAAACGCTGTTTCTGCTCGTAACCAACCAGCCCGACAAATTACTGATCACGATTTTGTCGAGAACGCAGCGCGTAGCGGTGCGGGCGTTTACGGATGAGGAAGTGGCTACGCACCTGCGGCAGCACCTGAACCTCGACGAAACGATGGCCCGGCGCATGGCGTATCTGGCGGATGGAAATCTGGCCGAAGCCCTGCAACTGAGTCGGCAGGACACCAGTTCAACCGATCAGCAACACACGTGGTTTGCCGAATGGATGCGAACCTGTTACCGGCAGGATTTGATTAACCTTGTCAAACAGGCCGACCAGTTTGATGGTTTCAGCAAGGAAAAGCAGAAAGGATTGCTCGCCTACAGCATTCGGATTTACCGCGATTTATTTTTGTGGCAGCAGGGAGCCGCTGCGCTGCTGCGCCTGCCCGACGATGAACTGGCGTTCGTGAAGAACTTCGCTAAAATATTGACCATTGCGCACATTGAACACATTGTACAGGACCTGAACGAAGCCGCCTATCACCTCGAACGCAATGCCCGCGCCAAAATGATTATGCTCGATATGTCACTCACCTTCAGCCGATTAATTAAAACGAAGTTGTAAAGTCGTACCGTTATAAAGTTGTATAGTTCAGGAATGCGTCAGCCAACTTTATAACGGTACAACTGAACCTGTTTAACCTTTCTAAAATAGATACTGATCGAGTCGTGTATTTGTGTAGGCCAGTTTTTTATCCATAAGCTGTTTAAACTTATAGAAATGATAGTGGATTAATTGATTTTTTGTCATTCCGACCGTAGGGAGGAATCTCTACCTTGACTAATACGGAAGGTTGAGATTCCTCCCTACGGTCGGAATGACAAAAACACGCTCATTTTTGACTCGAACAGAAAAGGTTAAACAGCTTCCCAAAAAGAAACGTTTAAACAGGCTCCCTATAGAACTTTATAACTCCTATCCCCCGATGAAACTCCGTTCGCCCAAACCCAAACAAATTATCGGCATGACTGACCTTGTCGATTTTCCGGATTTGGGGCTGATGGATGTACAGGCTAAAGTTGACACGGGAGCGTTTACGTCGGCATTGCATTGCAAAGATGTTCAACTGATAAAATCGGGGTTGCGGAAAACGTTGAGTTTCTGGTTAATTGACAAAACCGGCCTGCCTGCGCGGCAGTTCTATAGCGACCAGTTCAGCCAGCGCATGATTCGTAATTCGTTCGGCGTATCCGAAAAACGGTATGTCATTAAAACGCGCATTATTTTGTTTGGTCGAACCATTCGGGCGGAGTTTACCCTCGCCGACCGCGAACAGCTAAAAAATCCGGTGCTGCTGGGCCGAAAATTGCTCCGCAACCGATTCATCGTTGACGTGTCGCAGACGAATTTATCTTACGAAAAAAAAACGAGTGGTAAGTTGGTAAGTGATAAGTGATAAGTAGCTGACGCAGTACTAAATAGATTCGCCAGCCACTTACCAACTTATTACTTACCACTTACTGACTTACCGACTATTGATCTCATGCGTATTGCCATTTTATCGGCTAATCCGAATTTATATTCTACCAAACGACTTCTCGAAGCCGCCAGTCAGCGCGGGCATGAAGGAATTATTGTGAATCATTTGAACTGCCAGGTAATGATTGAGGGGGGCAAGCCGTCGGTGCGCTACGAAGGCCAGGAGTTAGCCGCGCCCGATGCCATTGTTCCCCGTATTGGAGCTTCCGTTACCGATTACGGGTGTGCCATTGTCCGGCAATTTGAGATGATGCGCGTGTTCACAACCGCCAAATCACAAGCCATTACGCGCTCCCGGAATAAGCTACGGAGTTTGCAGGTGCTGTCTAAAGCGGGCGTTGGTCTACCCAAAACCGTTTTTGCCAATCATCCAAAAAATGGCGATGTAACCCAGCTCATTAAGTTGGTTGGTGGCCCGCCGGTGGTGATTAAACTGCTGGAAGGAACGCAGGGCATCGGCGTTGTGCTGGCCGAAACCAATAAAGCGGCCAAATCAACCATTGAAGCTTTTTTTGGCTTGAAAAAACACGTACTCGTGCAAGAGTTTATCGCCGAAGCCAAAGGGGCCGACATCCGGGCGTTTGTGGTGGGTGGGCGCGTAATCGGGGCCATAAAGCGGCAGGGCGTCGAAGGCGAATTTCGCTCCAACATTCATCGGGGCGGCAATGCCGTTGCCGTACAACTCACACCCGACGAAGAGCACACGGCGATTGCAGCCGCCCGCGCCCTCGGCCTCAAAGTGGCGGGTGTGGATATGCTCCCCTCCGACCGGGGGCCGCTGGTGCTGGAAGTCAACTCATCGCCAGGGCTGGAAGGCATCGAAACCGCAACGGGCATCGATGTAGCCGCCGAAATCATCGCCTACATCGAGGACAAAATCCGAATGGATGAAGGCGACACGGTGGGCGTTTAATACTATTGAATGACTGAATGATAGAATGAGTGAATGCAGAAAGTACCGCATCATTGTCAATAACGATATAATTTAGCAGTTGGCCCCGCCATTCGATCATTCAATCAATCTATCATTCAACATTACCAATGCCTGCTCTCGATCCTGATCTCAAAAAAGCCATTGTCCGAATGCCGGGCGTAGAGAAAGATAAGCTGCTGCTTCGGCTGATTACCAAAGACGCGGTACTGACCGAACGGCTTCAGTTTGAATTGGTCGAAGAAGGCAGAACCATCGACGAACGGCGCGGCCTGATTCGGGCGTTTATCGACCGTACGGCTAATCTCCACGCCGATACGCCCGGTTGGCTGATGATGGATATGCGCACGGTGAACGGCTATATCAGTCGGCATCTGAAAGTTACGAAAGACAAATACGGCGAGGTCGAACTGATGCTGTACATGCTCAACACGTTCTATGATCTCAACGCTCATCTGCTTCAGAAGTACAACTCCCGCTCCGACAAAGCCGCCGAGTACATTGCCAAACGTACCGAGCAAGTGCTGAAAAAAGCCGTTAAACTCGACCCCGATTACCACATCGAGTTTGCCGACGAGATCAATAAACTGCTCGGTTGGGTGCATTATACGGCTCCGGCCCACTATGCCCGGCAGTTGAGCCTGCCCAAAGAGTGGGTGGTGTAAGATTTATGATTTATATTTGATAAAAACTCAAGATCATGGCTACTGCTGATTTAAAGTCTATTTTACATCAACAAATTGACAGCCTTCAGAACCCGCAGGACGTTCAGGATCTGCTGTTAACCGTGAGCGATTTCATTAGCCAGCGCACCAATCGTTTCACCGAAACGCCTGAACTGCTTACTCAACTGAAACAAGCCTTATCGTCAGCGCAAACAAGCTACCTGACGCCCCATGATGCCGTAGCCAACGAAGCAAAAGCATGGATTACACGATAGTTTGGTCGGATGAAGCAAAAGAAAATTATCGGTTTATTGCTTTGTATTTGTTAGATGTGTTTGGCTTTGCCGTGGCTGACCGGTTTACGGATACCATCAATAACAAACTACGTATTCTGGAGACGATGCCCTTCATCGGTCGGCAATTAGACAGTCTGACAGCCGTTCGCAAACTACCTCTACAACCCTACAACATGATTTATTACGCCGTAGTAGAGCGTCAGGTTATCATTCTCAATATTCTCGACAGCCGACAGAGTGCGGTACTGTAGTTGCTCCGGCACACTACGCCCGGTAGTTGGGTCTGCCTAAAGAATGGGTGGTTTAAGCTTTATTGAATGACGATTTTCCGAATGGCCTGGTTGCCCATATCGGCCACGTACAATACACCTTTGCTGTCAATCGTGATGGATCGGACGTTGCGGAAACGGGCCGTGGTGGCTGTTCCATCAACAAAGCCCCCGCTTGTGCCAACGCCAATCGTCGTTACTGTGCCATCGGGGGTTATCCGGCGCACAAACGTATTGTCAGCTACGTATAGATTGCCTTGTTTATCGGCCACTAAACTGGTTGGACTCGTGAACTTAGCCGCCGACCCTTTGCCATCGGCAAAACCCGACATACCCGGCTGGCCCGCCAGCAAAGTGACCACGCCCGCCGGAGTAATTTTTCGGATACAGGCATTCTCATCGGCTACATATAGGTTACCATCGGCATCAAAAGCGAGACCGTTGGGGTTGTTGAACTGAGCTGTCGTTAGCGTTCCATTGGCATACCCGCGTGTGCCACCTGCAAACACAGTCAACATGCCATTTCGGAAAACCCGGATGGCACTACCATCAGAAATGTAAACATCACCGTTTGCGGCTACGGCGAGAGCATAAAATCCCAGCGGAGTCCCAATTCCAATGGGCACGCTGGTCAGCGTACTGACTACGCCCGCCGGGGTAACCTGCCGGATAGCCGTCCGGGCAGTGCTGTTTTCCGATAGAAGCAGGTTCCCGGCTATGTCACGACTCACGTACCCACCGCCCGCCAGATAGAACGTGGCATTTGGACCGGTACCATCCGTGACGCCAACGGTTCCGCTTCCGGCCAGCGTCGTTACCGATCCCGCTGGCGACACGCGCCGGATGCGGCCATTGTTTAAATCGACAACATAGATATTATCGGCCAGGTCGCACATAACCGCCGATGGATTTTTGAAGCGTGCGGCTGCTCCTGTGGCATCCACGTAGCCCTCATCGCCATTACCCGCCAAAGTTGTAACCGTAGCCACAAAACCGGTTGCTGTTGTGGTTGACGGTGGCGAAGTCGTTGTCGATGGGGGCGTAGTCGTTGTGGTGGATATTGGGGGCGTTACGGGTGTAAGCGAGTCCTCTTTTTTCGAGCACCCGGCCAGAAACAACCCAATTATTGCTATGCAGTGAAGAACAGGAGCGCGTTTCATAAGGACAGAAGAATCGTTCGTTTATCCAACAAAACTCGGCTACCCCAACGCACTGTACTATAGTTAGTTCTAACGATTTTTGGGGACGGTCGAATACGTCACGTCCTATAACAAACCCTGCTCACGGGCGAAGTTGAGCAGGCCTACGGGCGTGTCGATGCCTGTTTTGCGGGTAATGTTACGCCGGTGGGCGTTGATGGTGAATTCGCTCAGCGAGAGCCGGTCGCTGATCTGTTTGGTGGTCAGGCCGTTGGCAATAAACCGTATAATTTCAACTTCGCGCTTCGTAATCTGGTATTTCTGCATGAAGTCGTCAACGAAGGGCGATTCCGGTTCGTCGGGGGGTGGTTGGGCGTTCAGGGCATTGTCGGGAAACCACTCGAAACCAGCCATCACCGTTAACACTGCTTCTTTCAGCGTGGCCGAATCACTGGTTTTGAGCAGGTAGCCCTTGGCACCCAATGCATGCACCTCCCGAATTAATTTGGGCTGGTTGTAGCTGGTAAACACAATCACTTTTGTTTGTGGAAACCGCTTCGTCAGCACCTCCAGCGTGGCAATTCCATCCATCCGGGGCATATTGAGGTCGAGCAATACAACATCAGCGGGCCGGATGTGTTGCCGGTCTATGAGTTGCCGTCCGTTCGTAACTGACCCAATTTCCGTTATGCCCTCTATTTCGGTCAGCACAGATTTTAGCCCGTCGATGAGCATGGGGTGGTCATCGGCAATAACAATGTTCATGAGCCTTTAATTTCAATGACGATCAATGTACCGCCTTCGGGTTTGCGCTGAATGTCCATCTGCCCATTCAGATACGCTACTTTCGACCGTATTGTACTGATACCCATGCCATCCGGGCGTGTAGTAGTGTCAATGCCCACCCCATTATCATCAACCATGAGCGTTATATGGTTTTGGTGTTCAATCACTTCTACCAGAGCCTGAGTAGCCTGAGCGTGTTTAAGAACATTATGCACCAACTCCTGAATAATCCGGTACAGTTCGTTCAAAAAGGACGTTGAATAAGTCGATGGCTCATTGAATCCGACAATAATGGTTTCGAGATGCAGCCGCTCCGCTACGTTGACCGACTCGGCCAGGTCTTCGAGGGCGTGCCGGAAGCCGTAGCGTTCAATGAGCAGAGGGGTCAGGCGGTGGCTGATTCCCCGCACGGTTGTAGAAACGGAGGTCAGTACATCCTGCGTTTTTTGCAGCTTTAGTTCGGTCTGGGTATGTTGTGCGCCTTTCTCCAGCACCGACGATACATTGAGCGTGGCCAGAGCAAGCATGGCATTTACTTCGTCGTGGAGTTGATCGGCAATTTTCCGACGTTCGTTTTCCTCAGCTTTCATGACGCCCTGCATCAGGTCGATGTGCCGTTGTTTTTCGAGTCGCTCTAATTCACTTTGTTGCAACGCTTCACGCTGGCGGGTACGGATCTGCCGGTTACGCAGGTATAGCCCCAACAAGCCGATGGTCAGCAAAGCAAGAGCGATGATGACTCCATAAAATAGCCGTTCACGCTGGAGTTGGGCCAGCCGGGCCACATTTTCGGCGTTGAGCCGGTCAATCTGCTGCTCTTTATCGCGAATTCTGACGCGAGCCAGAATCTGCTGCACGGCCCGGTATTGGTTCAGGTTGGTAAGCGAATCACGAATGGCGTAATAAGTGCCCAACGCCTGTCCGTAGCGGGCGTAATCGCCCTGGGCTTTGTTGAGTTCGGCCAATGACTGGTAATAATACAGGCCAATGGCTGAATACCGGTTAGCGGTTGCTGCCGTCGTTAACGGGATCAGTATCTTCCGGGCCTCTGCATAACGCCCGGTTCGGACAAGCGAACGGGCGTAGAATAGTTCGGGAGGAATTCGCGAAAACGAAGCGGCTGTAGCCCCTTTCGTGAGCGATTGTTTGTAATAATCGGCGGCTTTGGTCAACTGCCCGTCGTGCTCAGCCAGTAGACCGGCGGCCAGAAAATAACCCGAATACGGAATCCGGGCTTCGGTTCCGCCAAACTGCCGCCGACTCGAATCAAGGAAGGTTCGGGCCTGTTTGATCTGACCCTGATACACCCGAATCATAGCCATCTCTGCATTGAAATACGGCACTGACGGGGCCTGGGGATTGGGCCGAACCAACGCGTCATACACCATATCAGCAAACTTCCCCGCATTGTCGTAATCAGTCAGCAACAGATTTAGCTGGGCAAGTTTGAAAAGGACGGTGGGGCGGGGGCTGCGAAAATAAACGGTCGTCCGTTCATACAGACGGGGGTTTCGGACCAGACTGCTATCGCTGGCAAGTTCGAGCAGGCTGTCGAACGCCACAACCTGCTGTTGCGGATTGGTCAGGCAGTAGGAAGCCCGGCTGTATCGGGCCAGAAAGAGCGCGTTTTTATTAATCAGGCCCGTTGCCAGCCGGATCGCTTCATCGAAGTCGGCCCGCATCGAATCGGCTTGCCCCGCCCGGATGCGTGAAGCTCCCCGGAAAGTGCGGAGCAGGGACAGCGTCTCGCGGTCATTAATGGCTCGGGCGGCCTGTTCGCCCAGGCGTAAATAGCGGGCCAATGAATCGGGTTTGTCCCAGTCGAAGTACAGTTGAACCGTGTACGTAAGAGCGTGACAATACAATTCGGGAATGGGTCGGGCATTGTGGCGGGCCTGTTGAAACAGCGGTTCGGCTTCGTCGTAGTGATTCAGTGATTCTTTGGCCTTGCCCCAGTTGATGAGCAGAATGTGTATCCAGCGTCGATTAGCCGATTTTTGCACGGTCGGTACGTACCGGGCCAGCCACTCGTATGCTACGGGCAAATTAGTTTGACCCATATCCTGTATCAGATCGCAGCTTTGCCGAAATGTGGCTTCGGTAATCGGCTGGTGTTGGAGTTTCGCCCAGGCTGTGCGTCCTTCGGCTTCGGTGTATGTACGTGCCTGTTGACCAGCCATACCATGCGGTACGACAAGCAAAAGTGCGAGGACGACTAACCGGGCTATCATGGAGGAAGGAAAACACGCGCTGGTAAAAATAGACGTCCTTTCTCTGGTTTGACTATCCTATTGATTTAGTGGTTGTTTCACCCAAATCTGACCCGATAATTCACCCGGACTAAACGCGTTTATAAACCTCACGGGCCAACGACGGGTTATAACCCCATAACCTACTCACCGAATCCATGAACCAAACGGTTTTGATTACGGGCGGCACCGGCTCCATCGGTCGTCGCTTAACGCAACTGCTTCGACAGGAAGGCTATCGGGTTTCACTCTTGAGCCGGTCGCCAAAACAGATTCCAGACGTAACTGTCTATCAGTGGGACATTAAAAAAGGTCATATCGACCCGCAGGCCATCGCTACCGCCGACCATATTATCCATCTTGCCGGCGAAGGCATTGCCGATCAACGCTGGACCGACGCCCGAAAAGACGACATTCTGAACAGCCGCACCCAATCGACGGATTTGCTGATGCAGGCTCTGGCAAAGAACCCGCATCACGTCAAATCGTTTGTTGGCGCGTCGGCTATTGGTTATTACGGGGGCGACACTGGCGACCGGCCACTGACCGAAACGAATCAGGGCGGGTCTGATTTTCTGGCGCAGGTGGTGCGGGCGTGGGAACGTTCGGAGGAGCAAATCGCTTCGCTCGGCATTCGTACGGTGAAAATGCGAATCGGAGTGGTACTCATGGCGGAGGGTGGTGCCTTACCCAAGTTGGTCCAGCCCATACGGTTGGGAGCAGGCGCACCAATAGGCTCCGGCCAGCAATATATTTCCTGGATTCACCTCGACGACCTTTGCCACTTATTTATTCAGGCCCTGTCCAACGACTCGTGGAAAGGTGTTTACAATGCCGTTGCGCCCAATCCGGTTACAAACGAAACCCTGACGCGGGCCATCGCCGACGTACTCCACCGACCATTACTACTGCCAAACATTCCGAATTTTGCCATAAAACTGCTATATGGCGAAATGGCAATTGTTGTCACGGGCGGCAACTACGTACTGAACAAACGCATTGTGGAAGAAACGAACTTCCAGTATCAATATGCCGATTTAAAAAACGCACTGGTGAATTTGCTGGGTGAGTGAATGATTGAGTGATTGAATAGGTGTATGCGTCAGCTATTCAATCACTCAATCATTCAATAAATTCCTAACTCCACTCCCGGTCGGCAGAATCTTTGGTATTCCAGACGTCGGTTGGAGCAAACCAGGTGCCGCCTTTTTTGAGGAATTTTTTGGCAGCTTCTTCGTTCAGTTCAACGCCCAGACCCGGTTTGTCGGGCACTTTCACGAAGCCTTTTTCAACAATGGGCTTCATGCCCGTAATTAAATCTTCCCAGCCCGTTACATCGACGCCGTGGTGTTCGAGAGCGACGAAATTCTCCGTAGCAGCCGCACAATGCACATTAGCCATCATACTTATGGGCGAACCGGCAAAGTGCATCGCCATTGGAATGCCGTTTTCCTCGGCATAATCGCCGATTTTTTTGGTTTCGAGCAACCCGCCCGACGAAGCCAGGTCGGGGTGAATCATGTCGATAGCGCGGGCGTCGATGAGCTTTTTAAAATCTTCTTTCAGGTAAATATCTTCGCCGGTTAGTGTTGGCGTGTCGATGGCGTCGGATATCTGTTTCCATTGGTCGGTGTAAAACCAGGGCACAAGGTCTTCGAGCCACGCCAGCCGAAACGGTTCCATCGCTTTGCCAATCTGAATGGCCGTGTTGACATCGAAATGCCCGAAATGGTCGGCGGCTAAGGGCGTGTCGTAACCAACAATTTCGCGAACGCGGCCAACGTGATCGACCAATTTATCCAGCCCTTTTTTGGTTACCTGAATGCGCGTAAAGGGGTGCTTTGTATTGGCGTAGTTGCCCAATTTACCCGGCTCCGCATCACTCCACTGGCGTTTCACACTCCAGTTGTTGCCATTAACCAGCATACCGGGTTGGTCAGCCAGCATACCGATACCAAAGTCCATTTTCAGGAACGTATAGCCCTGATCTTTACGCTTTTTCATGTTCTGGGCAAATCCCTCATACGTATCCGCTTCGGGCGTATCGGCGTAGAGCCGGATAAAGTCGCGGTACTTACCACCCAGCAACTGATAAGCGGGTACATTGTACGCTTTCCCGGCCAGATCCCATAGTGCCATTTCAACACCACAAACGCCCCCGGCTGCGCGGCTGTGTCCACCAAACTGCTTGATCTGCTTGAATAGCTGCTCGACATTACAGGGATTTTTGCCCAGCAACCGGCTTTTCAGCATTAGGGCATAGTTGGCACTGGCTCCGTCGCGTACTTCGCCCCAGCCGACGAGACCCTGGTTAGTGTCGATCCGGATAATGGGACTGCTGAACGGTACCCCATTCAGGATGGCAACGCGCATATCGGTAATCTTCAGTTCGTTAGGCTTCGAGTCGCGGGAGACCTTCTGGGTAATAAATTCCAGTTCCTGATCGACCGTATGGGGGCCTGGAGATTTGTCGAACATGAAGCCAAGCGATAAACCACCCAAACCGGCCTTTCGCAAAAAGTCGCGCCGGTCGGAGGGATTGCCGGAGCCCGACAATCGGGAGAAAATGTTTTTCATAGTACGGAAGACGATTGATCTGAGTTTATGGCTATTCATCCATAAAATAAGACAATGGCAGTATTTTACTTATCAACTTATCTTTTTGATCGTATAGATGCGGTTTCACAGAACCCTGCGGGCATTTTCTATTTTTTAACACATACTTTTTTCCATTGACGAATATTCTCTCAATTTTTCACTGACTCCTCAATACCAATAAAGCAATGATAAAGAGAACGTTATTTCTGTTGACAGTTGCCCTCTCAGGAAGTCTGGTAGCCCAGGCCCAACGGGTAGGCTCATCGCCCGAGTATGTAACGTCACTAACCGCTGGCTGGAAGGGCGAACGCACGCCGGACGGACGCCCGAAGGTGCCGGATTTAGTGCTGGACCGGCTGCAAAACTGCACGCTGGAGCAAATTTGGGGGTATCTGGGTAACAAAGGCTACCGGAATCAGGTCGAGAAAAATTGGATCATCCTTAACCCCGGCCAGACCATGACGGGCCGGGTTGTAACGGCTCAATTTATGCCCACCCGGCCCGACCTCGACAGTTTGGTGCGAGCGCAGGGCAAGGCGGAAGGCCGCTCGCAGAAGGGCGGCATCAATATCTGGCCGATTGATGTTCTGACAAAAGGGGATGTGTATGTGGCCGATGGCTACGGAAAAATTAAAGACGGCACACTCATTGGCTCAAGTCTCGGCAATGCGATTTACGGCAAAACGGGCAAGGGTGTCATCTTTTATGGCTCGGTCCGGGATATGCAGGAATTGAAAGACACGAAAGGGTTCAATGCTTGGGTGAAAGGCCATGACCCATCGTATATCAAAGACATGACACCAACGGCCATCAATGCGCCCATTCGCATCGGTGAGGTTACGGTGCTGCCCGGCGATGTGGTATTTGCCAATGAATACGGAACGGTATTTATTCCCGCACATTTAGTCGAAGGGCTGGTTTCAGCATCGGAAATGACAGGCCTGCGGGATGAGTTTGAACGGGTTCTGCTGCAACAAAGCAAATACCCATCCGGCGAAATACACGGCGACTGGTCGGCTAAAATCAAAGACGAGTTTAGGGCCTGGGTAGCGAAATACCCCAAAAAATTAGCGATCAGCCAAAAGGATATAGACACGTATCTGGCGAAGGAAGGACATTAAAACGAGTCAAGTTTCGTCAGAAATAGTCAGGGTATTGTCAGAGATATGCGCCTGTTTTAAAATCATATCAATCACACAAATGAGAGTCAACAGTATATTCCTGTTTCTATCCATCAATATTCTTTTCGTTGCCGTCACATCGTTCGCGCAGACGATGCCGAAAGATGAATTGATCTTTTTAACGGCTAACTGGAAAGGCGAGCGATTTGCCGATGGACGCCCGAAAATACCGGATGATTTGGTGCAACGTGCTAAAACCATCGGGATTGACGATGCCTGGACGGTGCTGAAAAACGAAGGCTATCTGAACCAGTTTGAAGGCGGCTGGAAGTTGATAAAAGACGACGTACCCGTAACGGGTCGTGCGGTTACGGCCATGTTTATGCCCAGCCGACCCGATGTCGAGAAAACCATTAAAGAACGGGGTATTAGTCAGCAGGGTAGAAAAGGGAATACCAATACATGGCCTATTGAAACGCTCACGAAAGGGGATGTGTACGTAGCTGACGCGTTTGGTAAAATTGGCGGGGGAACGCTCATGGGAGCGACGCTGGGCAATGCTATTTACAGTAAAACGGGTAATGGCGTGGTGTTTAACGGAGCCGCCCGAGACTTGCAGGAGCTGCAAAACATCAAAGGCTTCAATGCTTTTGTTCGCGATTTTCACCCGTCTTTTCTGGAAGAAATGGTGCTGATGGGGTTAAATACACCCATTCGGATCGGCAATGTGATGGTCCTGCCCGGCGACCTGGTCATAGCCCAGCGCGAAGGTGTTCTGTTTGTACCAGCCCACATGGCCGAGCAGGTAATCAGCACGTGTGAGTTTGTCGCCCGCAAAGATCAGTTTGGCTTCGATATGGTAAAGTCGGGGCGGTACACGACCGGGCAAATCGACAGCCAGTGGCCCGACGACATTAAAACTGAATTTCTTAAATGGCTCGGTCAACATCCGGACTTAGGCACCATGACGAAGGCTGAGTTGGACAAAGTAATGAGCAAGCGCACCTGGTAGCAGCCATTTTGTCAAGGCGCATCCGGTTGGCAGAAACAGCCTGAAAGCTGTCTTCTATAACACTGTTACACGTTTACGATCATCCCGGAGAAACACGCTGATCGTTCATCGAAATAGCGGTAAGACGGGCGTTAAAGCCTTGGCAATATCATGACATTTTTAACAAATGAAAGTCGAATCGGTGTATACCAGTTCGACTTTTTTTGTACTCAAAAAAGTGATTTAACCAATTGAAGCGTCATTTTAGTACAAAAGCGTAAAGTAACCCTATACTTAAGCTACCGTTTGCTAAATATGAATGCATTGAAATTAGCAAACCTCCCCTTCTTCAACAGAGGTAGAATGTCAAATAAGTACAAATACTGTCTATTTTGTTCATTTGATTTAACGGTTTTTCAGATTGATAATGAGTAAGTTATGAAATAGGTTGATTAAGTCATATCGCATTTGCAAGAAAATATTGTACAAATTGACGAATTATTGAAGTTACTTATGAACAACAAAGACATACAAAATAGTTATTGCTTTTTTAATTTGACCCTTTACCTTTGAAACACCGAAACGCAAAAGTTTTCTGTATTACCAGGCAGTTTGACTCAACGGAATATAGAATCGAAACCTAAGCGGCTGTCCACATAACTATGAAATCGTTTATACTTTTCTTCTTCGTCGGCAATCGGCAAGACCACCCTGCGATTCGCGCCTGGTCTGTTTTTACACACGTTACGGCCCACGTCTGCGGGCGATGTCTTTACCAACTCACATCCTGAAAAAAGCGATTGTTATTGAGCCTGCTCCATAGCAATGTTATTGGTACAGAATGCATCATACGCTACAAGCCGATGTAGTCGGTTGACTGGCTGGAGTATTTCCTATCTCTATACACAGGTGTGCATTACGTTTACATAGAAGCGCATTTTTTTATTCATTGACTATAGTGAGTGGTCCGATTATCGGACGTGCCCTGGGTGGCCGAAACGCTGCCAAACGATGTTTGATCTGTCGGCTATCAGCCCCGAAATAAGGAACGCTACCGCAGATCAATCGACCCCAATGCAATTGAACTACTCAACGTTGGGACCGCACATAGTATACGATGGCGTAGCTCACTGGCCAGGAGCCAGCCATCCAATGGAAACCGCATTACGACGCATCCGGGCGCATCCGTCGCCAAAAACCACAACTCATTCTCTTCATTCTTTTTAATTTTTCTTCCTTTTTACAAATCATGAAAAAAGTAATTCTTTCCCTCGTTGCCCTGTGCGCAATGACCACAGCTTTCGCTCAAAACAATGCCTCCCTCAGCCAAAGCGGAACCGGTAACAGCTCACAAACCACCCAGATTGGTAACTTCCAAACGGCGGTTATTACCCAAAGCGGTACGGGTAACTACAACTACAACGAACAGTTCAGTAGCTTCAGCCAGCTAACGACCGTAGATCAGGTGGGTACGAGCAACGCAGCCTACACCTACCAGAACAATGATGCAGGCCCAGCGAACATCATTGCTGTTAGTCAGAATGGTACCTCGAACCTGGCCGTCGTCGATCAGTCGGCTTTTCTGACCATCAACTCGCAGGCTTACGTTAACCAATCCGGCGATTTCCATGAGGCTTATGTGAACCAGATCTACGCCATCAATGATGTAGCTCAGGTAGACCAGGCTGGTGTTGGCGGACGGGCTTACATCAATCAGGGGGATGGTTCGTCGGTTAGCTACAACAGCGTTGCCTACATTCAGCAGTTTAGCGACTTTGGTCCGCAGTATGCTACCATCAACCAACTGGGTGATGCGAACACCGCCTACATCTACCAGAGTGCTGACGCAGGCCCAAACAACTACGCTACCATCAACCAGGATGGCGATGGCAACATAGCCCTGATCGATCAGTCGGATTTCTACACAGTTGGAACGACGGGTACCATCAACCAAACGGGTAATGGCAACACAGCGGCTCTGTATCAATACGGTGGTGGGGCGGCTTTCTCGTCTGGCTCACAGGCAACCATCACCCAAACCGGCGATTACAACTATGCAACGCTGCAACAGTCGGGTGGTGCAGCCAACTTTGCTGACATCACTCAAACGGGTGACTACAACGTTGTAACCGGCGTATCGACTTCGTATGCTATTCAGTTGGGTGATAACAACTCGCTGGTTGTTTCTCAAACCTCGGCAACGGGTGGTCCTGGTCAATATGCTCAGGTTCAACAAATTGGCAGCGGCAACACGGGTATCATTACCCAGAGCAACTAAAAATCAGTGTCCTGTGTGTCTAAGCAATTCTGATGGTTAGGCACACAGGACATTTACGATAATACCTCAATTTTTCTTATCCTTTCATTACTTACCAAAATCATGAAAAAAACTATTCTATCCCTCGTTGCCCTGTGCGCAATGACCACAGCTTTCGCTCAGAACAATGCCTCCCTCAGCCAAAGCGGAACCGGTAACAGTTCACAAACCACCCAGATTGGCAACCTCCAAACGGCGGTTGTCTCGCAAAACGGGACGGGTAACTACAACTACAACGAACAGTTCAGTACCTACAGCCAGTTAACAACCGTAGATCAGGTAGGTACGGGTAACGCAGCGTACACCTTCCAGAACAATGATGCAGGTCCATCGAACATCATTGCTGTGAGCCAGAATGGTACCTCGAACCTGGCCGTCGTTGATCAGTCTGACTTCCTGACCATCAACTCGCAGGCTTACGTTAACCAATCCGGCGATTTCCATGAGGCTTATGTGAACCAGATCTACGCCATCAATGATGTAGCTCAGGTAGACCAGGCTGGTGTTGGCGGACGGGCTTACATCAATCAGGGGGATGGTTCGTCGGTTAGCTACAACAGCGTTGCCTACATTCAGCAGTTTAGCGACTTTGGTCCGCAGTATGCTACCATCAACCAACTGGGTGGTTATAACGTCGCCTACATCTACCAGAGTGCTGATGCAGGTCCGTTCAACTACGCCACCATCAACCAGGATGGCGATTACAACCAGGCCCTGATCGATCAGTCGGATTTCTACACCGTTGGAACGACGGGTACGATCAACCAAACGGGTAACGGCAACTTAGCTGTTCTGTATCAGTACGGCGGTGGGGCGGCTTTCTCGTCTGGCTCACAGGCAACTATCACCCAAACCGGCGACAGCAACTATGCTGTTCTGCAACAGTCGGGTGGTGCAGCCAACTTTGCCGACATCACTCAAACGGGTGACCTCAACGTTGTGACGGGTGTTAGCACGAGCTATGCTGTTCAGTTGGGCGACAACAACTCGCTGGTTGTTTCCCAGACTTCAGCAACGGGTGGTCCTGGCCAGTATGCTCAGATTCAGCAGCTTGGCAGCGGCAACTCGGGTGTTGTTACTCAAAGCAACTAACCGCTGTTGACGCATGAAGTTGACCCCGGACACACTATGATATACGTCATACTTGTTCGGGGTTAACTCCATACGTAACCTATCAGTCAGCAAATTCAAGGCTGTTTTTACGTCAGTGGAACCGGCAAATTTCCTCTTTACGACTACCCAATCTTAAGCCTTGCCCAGGGCCTTGTTTCCTATCCTCACAATGAAAAGACTTATACTTTCCGGAGTAGCCTTACTGGCTTTTTCGGCTGCCATTGCCCAGAACCAGGCGGTACTCAACCAGGTTGGCACACAGCAAATCAGTACACAAAATCAGGCAGGCAATTATTTGAACTCTACGGTTACGCAGGGAACCGGCACAAACACTACCCTCAACACGAACAACATAGCCTTTACCGACCAGATCGGTGCTTATCAAACAGCTATCATTAACCAGACTGATGTAGCCAACTACAACCAGGCCATTATTACGCAGGCGGGAGATAACAACACGGCCTCCATTCTGGAAACTGATTTCAGTACGCTCAACACAGCCACAATCAATCAGCAGGGAAGCAGTTCAACGGCGTCTATCGAGCAGCGATTTTTTTCGGACTTCAATACAGCCGGTATAATTCAGAAAGGGGATAATAATAAAGCAGCTATCGAGCAAAACAGTAGCAGCACCGGCAACACAGCCAATTTATTTCAGAGCGGTTCGAACAACCTCAATACCAGCATTCAGCAAAATTCAATTAGTTATAACAATACAGCCACGCTAAATCAGTACGGCAACAACAACAACGAAACCCGGATTAGTCAAACGAACGTATCGTATAACAACATAGCAACCATTGATATGGGTGGCGACGGCCCAGCGGGTATGTATCCGAATGGCTGGACGCCTGTAAATGGTGGAACAGCCATTATTGAGCAGTCCAATAATAGTCACGACAACATTGCCCGCATTGGGCAGTCGGGCAACGGCCACGATGGACGTATATACCAGAACGGTAATAGCGTTAACAACCAGGCATATATTGATCAATATCCATCGGCCAATCCCAATACAGCCCGGATTGAACAAACGAATCAATCGGGTGGCACCGCCCGCATTTTGCAGAATCAGAACAGTTACATGGGTGGAGCGGGGGGCAACAACGTAGCCTTAGTGCTTCAGGGCAGCGGAGCATACGGCATGTCGAGCGACAACTTTACGCTTGTTACGCAGGACAATTACGGTGGAACAGGGAATATTAGCCGGAACGAACAACTTGGTTCAAACAACATTGCCATCATCACGCAATTCGGCGATGGCAATGTGCTGGCAGGTTTGGGCAGCGATCCTATTGCCCGGCAAATCGGGTCGAATAACCAGATGTATATTACACAGATGGGCGTTGGTAATGTGGCACATGTTAGCCAGATCGGTACGGGCAACACCGCCATTATCAGCCAGTCCAGCAACTAACGTAACAGCACGAACAAACACAGGTTATGAAAAAGGCATTTTTTTTAAGTCTTGCAGCTCTTGGCAGCGCAGCAGCAATGGCGCAAAACACGGCAGTTATTAATCAGCAGGGTGGCTCGCATGAGGTGTCGGTTGTGCAGCAGGGATCGGGCAATACGTCGGTTGTTAGCCAGTCCAATCAGGTCTCTTCCAACCGGGCCGTTATATCGCAGTCGGGGGCAGGTAACGTGGCGACCATCAATCAGGGTGGTGCATCGGACGGGTCGGCGGGGTCGCAAAACTCGGTAACCACATCGCACTCCGGTGAGGGCGAGACAATTGTTAACCAAACCAACGGCGGAAACTCAATCAGCGTGTATCAGTCCGGTCCGGTTCCGGCCGACCGGAAAAAGAAAACGGGAAAGAAGCCGCCGAAATAGTAAAGTCAAGGAACGCAAATTTACCCTTGCGCGGGTGACTTATGATAAAGAATGTATACTACGTTATTTGTTTTCATTAACTCTTTAACAATCACTTATATGAAAATACTCCTCATAACAGGCGCAGCACTCCTTGCGTTTGCGGCTGCTACCCACGCCCAGAACATAACCAGTCTGACTCAAAGCGGCAATAACCAAACGGCATTGCAAACCCAAACCGGCGACCAGCAGTTATCCATTATCAGTCAGGTTGGCCCCGGCGCGGTGAATAATGGGAACTTCGCAGCAACGCTACAGACCGGAAACGCTCTTAACACCGCCACGGCCAATCAGAATAATGGTTCGAGAGGCAACCGCACGTATATTACCCAGAACACGGGCACGGGCAATACAGCCACCACGAACCAGAACGGGGGTGCGCTGGGCAACAGCGGGGGTGGCAATGTAGCGGCTTCGGATTTTGCCGCCGGTGGCAATGGCAACTTCACGGGTATTATGCAAAACGGGTTTAATAACCAAGCCCTGTTGAATCAGAATAACCTTAGTAAAAATAACAACGCTGAAATCTGGCAGCACGGCAACGCGAATAACACAACTTCCATTAGCGAGTCGAATAACTCCAAAAACAACACAGCCAACGTTTATCAGGGCTACCTTACTGATGGTTTTCCAGATGGTTCTCCTGCGTCAAACAACCAGGCTGTTATCCGTCAGGATGGTGACGGGGGCAGCGGAGCCAGCCAGAATAACCTGGCGAATGCTGTTCAGTTGGGTACATTCCAGACAGTCAACATTCAGCAGAATGCCGCGAATGGCAACAACAGCGGAAGCAACACGGGCTGGACGTATCAGACGGGAACAGGAAATGGCGCGACTATTCAGCAAAATGCTGGCCCGTTAGGTTCCAGTTCGGATAACCAATCCTACGTTACGCAGGACCACACAGGTGCGGGAGCAGCGCATACGGCAATTACACGGCAAAATAACGATAGCCACAACAACACGGCTGAGGTTCAACAGTATGACCGGAATCAATCAGCCGTTATCAATCAGATTGGCGGAGCGGATGGAGCCAGCCGGGGCAACTATGCCGGTATAGGACAAGCGTTCAGAGATAACTCGGCGACGATCAATCAACGGAACAATTCCCGCGATAATGAAGCCCTTGTTATCCAGACGGGCCGTAACAACATTTCGACCGTTACCCAGAACGGTTCTCTTGCCGGTAACAGCCGGGACAACGATGCCTTTGTTTACCAGACAGGTAATTTCAACAACGCTACCGTTACCCAAAGTGCCAATGGCAGTGGTTTCAGCCGGGACAACGACGCAGTTGTATTTCAGTCGGGCAATATGAATGAGGCCAATGTACTGCAAACCGAAGGCTCGAAGACGGCCTCTGCCACCATTGATCAGGTAGGTACAACGAGTATCGCTACCATTCATCAGTATAAAGGCACCGGCAACTCGGCCAGCATCACGCAGAACGCAGGCGCATTGAACTTCGCTCAAATTGATCAGGGCATGACCGGTCTTGCACCCGCTTCTGACAACAACACTGCTACGTTTACGCAGGATGGCACCCTCAATGAAGCCCGGCTGCGGCAAACAGGGAGCAGCAACTTTGGCGATGTTTCGCAAAGTGGTTCGCTCAACTTCCTGCGCAACAACACCGGTATTGATAACACCTTTGCGGTGCAGCAGGGTGATAGCAACTCGCTTCTGGTGCAGCAAACGGGTGTTCTGGGCAACTATGCTAACTCGACACAGCTCGGCAATGGCAACGTAGCCATATTCACGCAGGGCAATTAGGGTAACTCAATCGTCAAATCCGCTGTAAAAAGGTGGATTTGACGGTTTATAAGTCAATCTGCTATCAGCACAACTGTGCAGAATCAGTGCAGTAAACGATTCAATTATTTCAATCCTGAATACCCCAATTTGCCAATAAGGCGAGTTGGGGTATTTGTACTACTGACTTAATCAACTCAAGTAGTTTTACGCAAACCTGACCGTTCAATTAATTCATCAATTATTTACCTATTTTAATATAAAAACCATAACAGGACTTGGTATCTTTAAATCCTTAAACTAAAAGTAGTCATGACACGCCTTCTCTTCCTCTTTTTCTGGATTATATGCACCGCAACACAGGCGCAAACCAACTCAGGGTCTGGCAATTCATCCGATGCCTACTGGAACTTAACATCTATTCCGAGCCAGGCGCAGGCAACGCTGGGCCTGAGCACGGCCAACGTTCCTGATCCGGGAACGCTCAACGATATAATTACAAACCAGAGCGGAGTCAATAATACGGCCCTGCTATCTGTTGTGTCCGGATCGCAAAACCGACTGGAAGTAAATCAGTCCGGTAACTATAACTATACAGATGCATCGCTGGGTGGAGTGAATAACAGCGTGGTGCTGAACCAGACCGGCGGCAACAACAGCGTCTCGCTCGGCCTGGGAGGCACCAGTAACCGCCTGATGATCAATCAGGACGGTGGCGACCGTGTTCAGATGCTTGGCCTTCAGCAGAATGATGTCCGGCTCGAAATCAATCAGGGAAGTGGAGGCAACTCGCTGACTATCGACAACACGACGCTGTTCAGAGACGCTAACGGAACCGGCATTCCAAACCTGCGTATCGAACAGAGCGGGGGCGCGGCAGCAACAATTCAGAACGGACGTATTTCGGGCAATTAATCGTATGAAACGACTTCGTTCATTACTCGTTGTTCTATTGTGTATACTGAGTGTTACCGCTTGGGCGCAGGACCCCGATTTGGAGGGAAAACTCGTGGAAGAAACCCTGAACGAAGCCGTTATTAATGAGGAAGGAACTGAAACGTTGCTATTAGACAACACCCGTTCTAAAATTGGCCGCGATTTCTTTGAAGCGTTCTTCCGGCATTATGCCGAATTGCCCAAAGCCAGTACGCCCCTGATACCAACCGACTCTACGGTTAAAGTAACGCCAGGTAAAGTAACGCCAAATGTTGAGTTAGACATCAATGCGTTTATCGTCACCATTGATGAATTACCGGCCTTTGGCGTGGGCACCAGCATTATCTCTGTAACGCTCAATGACCAGTTGATCTGGCAGAATTACATACAGGCCCGGCAGGATATTCTGGAGACTTATGCGTTTAATGCCGCCGAAGTAGTTAACCAGTATGTGATTAATTATCAGGACGTTCAGCGATCCCTGGAGACCGACGACCAGCAGGGCAGCGGCATATTCTGATTTCACGCTAAAGCATTCATCAACCCATACCTACCTCTTCTTTACTCGTCATGAAAAAGTTTTTACTCGCGGTATTCCTGGTGGCTGGGGTAGCCACCTACTCCTCCGGGCAGGCGTTCGTTTACCGGCCCAACAACCCGAATTTTGGCGGCAACACATTCAACTATTCCTGGTTGCTCAGTCAGGCGCAGGCGCAGGATCGGAACAAAGACCCATCGACGGTGAGCACAACCAGCCGAACAACCGCAACGTCGAGCAGTTCGCTGAATAATTTTGCGCAGAACTTACAAAACCAGTTACTCAACCGCATTACCAACAGTTTAATTGGTGACCAGTTTGGCGAAGGAACCTTAAGACCAGGCACGTATACCTTCGGCACGTTCCAGGTCGAAATCACCAATGGGACAGATGGCGTTGTTCTCCGAATTGTGGATGGCAATGGAGGAGAAACAACCATTACAATTCCTTACTTCTGATGGAAGGAACTACTACGTCCATTTCCTCTCCTCTCCATACCATGAAACTACGTTTATTTTCAATGATTAAACCCCTGATTCTGGGTGGCTTAGTCGGCATTCTTTCGGGTTGCTCTGCTTATTTTCATCAGCCTACACAGGCCCGACGCGCCCGCTTGGGCGAAGAAACCCCCGCTACCGCCGATTTGCGGCAGCTACCACCTGCTAAAGACAAAATTGTAACCGCCGTATACAAATTCCGGGATTTGACGGGTCAGTACAAACAAAGCGAAACCGGCACAGGCTTTTCAACGGCGGTTACGCAGGGAACAACCAATATTCTGCTCAAGGCTCTTGAAGAAAGTGGCTGGTTCATCCCCATCGAGCGCGAAAACGTGAGCAACCTGCTCAACGAACGAAAAATCGTACGGTCGAGTGTGGCGCAGTTTAAAGAAGGGGAGAACCTTCCTCCGCTCCTGTTTGCCGGTATTATTCTGGAGGGTGGCGTGGTTTCTTACGATGCCAACATCATTACGGGTGGCGGTGGTGTTCAGTATTTCGGCGCGGGTGGTGCCACACAGTATCGGCAGGATCGGGTAACGGTTTATTTGCGGGCTGTATCGACCAAGTCGGGTAAGATTTTAAAAACGATCTATACCTCCAAAACCATACTGTCGCAGGCGATCAACGCCAGCCTGTTTCGGTATGTAAGCTTTAAACGACTCCTTGAGGCCGAAACCGGCTTTACTACAACCGAGCCGGGTCAGTTGGCCGTTACCGAAGCCATTGAAAAAGCCGTTTATGGGCTAATCATCGAAGGTGCCCGCGATGGGCTATGGGCAGCCGCCGACAAATCGGTGGGTGCGCTGAAAACCGCTACCGACGCCTATGAAAAAGAAAAAACCATCATGAGCGAAACCGACGTGTATGGTGGCCGTTCGGAGATAGCCCCGCCGTTTTTAACGCTCAGTGCCTATGGCGGGATTCTGCGCTACTATGGTGATTATGCACGGCATACGCTCAAGGGCACGTACGGCGCATCCATCGACTTCCATATTACACCCGCTTTCGGTATCCAGGTAAACGGGGCTACAGGTGTGCTTGCCAGCGAGGGGGCTTTTTCGAGAAATATCAGTTCGTTAGAAGGAAACCTGATTTACCGGATGGTTCCTTATCAACGGTGGACACCCCTGCTGTTTGCGGGCGTGGGGATGGTTGCACAAAGTGGCTCGTCGGCCTTCCAACTCGAAGGTGCCCGCTACCTACAGGCACAGGGTGGCGTAGGGGCGCAGTTTTCGGCCAGTAAAGCCATCGGATTCCGCACCACACTGTCGTATAATCAACCGTTTACCGATGCGTTGGACGGACGTACAATCGGAGCGCGGAACGATTACTACCTGCGTGCCACACTGGGCTTAGTCATTCATATCGGGCGATTTCCTCAAAAGGTCAGGCCCGTTGTAGCACCACAACCCGCCGTAGCACCTGCAAGACCACCAGCGGCTGCCGGAAAGCCACCCGTAGCTGTCCCTAAAAAATAAGTACACTTCCTCACACCAATAGTAACTGACCGTATAACTATCAATGAAATCTTTTCTTTATCTAACGATTGTCTTCGCCAGCCTGCTGGGCTTGTGGAGCTGCAATGAAGACACCTTTATTGAACCGGCTCAATTCTCGACCGTGCGCGGGCGGGTGTTGTATAGTGTAGATCAGTCGCCGGTAGTGAACGCTTCCGTAAAACTATCGCCTGCCAGTCGGGTGGCTATTACCGATGCAGCGGGCAGTTTCCGATTCGACAGTGTTGTGGTAGGCAGCTATACGCTTCAGGTAACGAAAACGGGCTACGTTACACAGGCCTCTACCGTTACGCTCACGGCTGATGCCTCGCCCCTGCTGACGGTGTTAATCACCGACGACCGAACCCAAAACCGGCCACCCACTGTTCCGGTACTGGTTTCGCCGGGCATCAGCACAACGGCACAATCAACATCACTGACCCTTAAATGGACCGCTACGGACCCAAACCGGGATAGCCTAACCTACGATGTGCTGCTATTCAAAGGCGGAAGTTCGACGCCAACGTCCTCGTACACCGGCATAACGAGAGATACGCTAAACGTTACGAACTTAGACTATAACACAACGTATTTATGGCAGGTCATTGCTAAAGATGGGATCAACCCGGCGGTTAATGGCCCTATCTGGTCGTTTACAACGGGGACCGTGCCAGACTACAGCTATGTGTTCGCGAGACGGATAAATGGGCAGTATCAAATCTTTGCGTCGAATGCTACAGGCACGATGGCGCAGCTAACGCGCAACGGCAGCAACTGGCGACCTGTTGTTAGCCCGAACCGACAGCAAATCGCGTTCATCTCCGATGTGAGTACAGACCTGCAATTGTATGTAATGAACGCCAATGGGTCTAATATACAGCAGGTTACAACTGTTCCGATTGCCGGGTTATATGAAACGGACCTGTCGTTTAGCTGGTCGCCGGACGGTACGCAGCTACTTTACCCAAGCAACGACCGTCTCTATGCCGTCCGCACGGATGGTACGGGTTTAAGGACTGTCCGGTCGGCTTCGTCCGGGCGCATCTTTGCGGGTTGCGACTGGACATCGCAGGGCGACCGCATTGCCACCCGAACCACAGGCACCAATGTGTATGACAATGAGATTACAACGTTTAAGGCGGATGGTTCCGATACCAAATCGGTTTACAGCCGGAGGGATGGCCGGGTAGGCAATCCCGTTTTTTCCATCACCGGTCGTCAGTTGGTTTTCTCTGCCGACTCCAGTAATTTCATGAATGAGCAGGGTCGGCAACTCAACGCGAACCTGTATTTAGTCGATCTGGCAACGAACGGAATCATTAGTTTATCAACTACACAAAGTGGCTCGGGCGGTCAAAATACGCAAACAAACAAACCGGGTGGTAGCAACGATCTTGATCCCCGTTTTTCGCCCAACGGGTCAACGGTTATATTCACGAATACGGACAACACAGGCAACGCGACACGGTCGGTTTATACGATAGAATTAAACAATCAGAATTCGTTCACTCGTAAACTACTGTTTACAAACGCCGAAATGCCCTATTGGCGACAATAAAGGGTCATGAATACCAGGAGGTGTACTTATTTCGTAAAAAGTCTTTATTACCAACCTATACAATACGGAAACGCCCCTGATGAGTTTATCAGGGACGTTTTTGTTGATTCGCAATATACTATATCACTTCAAGTACCGACCGTTCGGGAACCAAACCAGCTTTTTTGGCGAAGGATGCCAGCAAGTTCTGATAGGCCGTAATTTGTTCAGCTTTCTGCTTCGTAGTCCAGCTTAATTCACTACCCATCAGGTCGGCAACGCGGGGAAGCAGATGGGCCGTTAACTGCCAGTTCGACAGTTCGAGCCGCCACCGGCGAGCCAGTACATCGCGCAGCGTAACGGCCATTTCTTCACGTACCTGATACACGACTTCGGCCTGGATAAACGGCTGACTATCGGTTAGTTTTTCGGCCAGCGCGGGCTGTAGTTGAGTTAACTGCGCCACCCGGTCGGCGCGGGTTCCGTAGGTTTTCATGAGGTGCTGGCAAACATCGGCGGGCAGGTTGTATTGTGTTTGCAGCGTTTGCCAATCCTCGAAGCGGTAGTTTTCGCCCCCAATCAAATAATGCGTTTCGGTACGACTGGCAACCGACTTGTGCAACAGTTCGCCCGCCCGGTCGATGGCATCCTGCGCCATCAGCCGGTACGTTGTCCATTTTCCACCCAGCAAACTCAGCAATCCTGATTCAGCGTCATGTTCCACTTCGTGATCGCGAAGCAGGGTTTTCGTATCGGCGCGGCTGCTGACAATCAACGGACGAATGCCGCCAAAACCCGCCTGCACATCAGCCCGAACAGGTGTTTTGTCTAAATAAGGCCGTACGGTTTCGATCAGGTAATCGACCTCGGCAGGTTCCAGCACGGGTTCCTGGCTCAAGTCGGAGTAATCATTATCGGTTGTGCCGACAAACACTTTGTCGCCAAACGGGATAGCAAATACCACGCGCCCATCGGTCGTTTTCGGAATCAGGATGGCGTAATCGCTTTGGAGCGTTTCGCGGGGCAACACAATGTGAACACCTTTGCTGGGGCGGATGCGCCGGTCGAGGGCGGGGTTTGCCAGCAACCGGATTCCGTCGGCATACGGGCCTGTGCAGTTCAGGAATACGCTTGCCCGAACCGTTACCGTCTCGCCAGTCAACTGGTCTTTTACGGTCGCCGTTCTGATCTGGCCATTCTCGCGTCCGAAGTCAGTTACAGCCGCATAGTTAACGGTAGCCGCCCCGGCTTCGTCGGCCGAGTGGGCCAGCGCGAGGGCATAGCGGGCATCGTTGAATTGCCCATCGTAATACATCACCGCACTGTGCATCCGGCGGGTGAGCATCGGGCTTTTTTCCAGTGCCTGCGCCTGATTGAGCCATTGGCCTTTCGGGAACGCGTCGTGTCCGGCAATGAAGTCGTATAGTGTCAGGCCGATGGTCATATACATCCCCTCGAACCAACTGAAAACCGGTGTGAGAATAGCGAGCGGATGGGCTAAATGGGGCGCATTCCGAATCACGGTCCGTCGTTCGGCCAGCCCGTGCCGAACCTGACGAAGCTGCGCCAGATCAAGCTTTTTGATGGCTTGCTCCAAATAACGAACGCCCCCATGAATCAGCTTCGTGGAGCGCGAAGAGGTCTCTCCGGCAAAGTCACCCCGGTCAATCAAAGCGACGCTATAACCGCGCAACGCGGCATCCAAAGCCGCACCGGCACCACTGGCACCCGCCCCAATTATGCAAATATCAAAGGTTTCCTGCTGTAGCCGCTGCCAATTTTTCGTCCGATTCATACACAAAGATAAAGCAAATAAGTGAAGTGGGTGGAGTCAGCGAAGTCAGCAGGGAAAATCTAATGATTTGTTAACTCATTCACCAGCTTATACTTACTACACTTATTTTACTCATTTCGTCGCTCTATCCCGAAAAACTCCGGCTGCGGCCACCAAAAAATCCACTGCGGCCACCCGACGGACGAACCGTGCGGGTCACGCGCGATGTACGCACGTTCTCGCGAATCTGATTTGACCGCTGGTATAATCCTGAATTGGCATAAACACCGGCACCGTACCGTCGTTCGTCATTCCGGTACTGGGGCGCGGTAGAACGACCGAGCATATAACCTAAACCGCCCCAAAGCAACACGTTGGCCAGGCCATTATGGTGCTGGTAGCCCCCGGAATGATTCAGGTATGCACTGGTAGATTTATCGGTTTCAACGAGTCGCTTGGCCGCTTCTACGCTTAGCGTGTCGCGGTGCCCGTCGAAGTAGCTGACAATAGCCCCCGCCTGACCGGGTTGGGCCTGAACTTCGTCCGTAATTTTAAAATTACCGGGTGCTGTTTCGGTGATGTATGTCCGAACACCCTGCTCGAAACGGGTTTCGGTACGTTCGGCCTGGTCTTCGTCGGCATTGTTGTTGCCACAACTCTGAAGCACAGTCGCCCCGCTGAGCAGGGCCAGACTAAGTGTTGTACTGAGGGTTATATCTTTTACGCGCCGAAGAACGGCGTGTCGGCGGAGGGGTGTCATGATCTGAATTATAAGATGTTCGACCACTAAACTACGGCTCTAAAATCAACGGTACAACCGGATGTGGATAAACCGTCGGCACGGCCAACCAACGGTCGTTAGAACGGACGGAACTTATCGCCAAACAGTACAGCCAAACCAGCCGATACGCTGATGACGCTGACAACCCGGTTGCTGCTGTATGGTAAACTTTCAGACGTAGTTCCGCCATTGGTTGCCGTTGAAGTCAGGTTGTTAAAGGTAAACTCGGCGCGGCTATAATCGGCATTGAGGTGCAGCGACGTGGCCCGACCGAGCCGGTAACGCAATGAAACGCCCCCGCCAAGAGCCAGGCCTGTGCTCTGCGAACCCGTTGTTTTCACGCTCATTTCGGTTGTGCCGAAATTGCCCGCCATCGACGTGCCGGGCAGCACCGCCACGGCCCGCCCGGCCAGTAAGCGGGTATCGACCGAAAAGCGACCCATCGGGATAGACAGATAAGGCCCCGCCATGACGCTCAAAACAGACCAGTTATCGGCTTTCGCGGTCCATACATCGGCATCACTTCGATAGAGAGCATCGAGCATGGCACTGGTGTTGACCGAGTTGCGATGCTTTTCGCCCCGAATCATTAACCCTACTGGTCCGGCAATGCGATACCCTGCTGCTATGTTGAACGCCACTCCCTGTCCAGCCATACACGCCTGATTGTCGGCGGCTGAACAACGGGCGAACCGGCCAACGGGTACACTGGCCCCCGCCGACACGGCGAAAAAGCCTTTTTTATCCTGATGCGCTAAAATAAACGTCTTCTGGCAAAAGGCAGTGGTTGTCAAACCGGCTGCCAGCACGGTTATGAAGAGCTTTTTCATGGCGTAATCTATTGCTGTGTAGTATGTTACCAACTACGCAGGCAAATACAGTGCCATAAATGGAATGATTGAATGATAGAGTGACTGAATGAACGGTCCGCCGTCGCGGTGAATAGCTGGCGCATAACCTATTCACCGCGACGGCGGACCGTTCATTCAGTCACTCTATCATTCAATCACTCTCCATCGCCAGATACACGCCGTTCGTCCAGCCGAAGCCGTCCTGATTCGGGTACTCGCCCCCGCCGGTGGTCAGGGCCGCATCGACAACGTTGTATTTTTCCATCATTTTGCCGGTGGCTTTAAAAACGTTGTCGTTCAGAGTCAGCCAGTTGTCGCGGCCTTCGTGGGCCGTTTCGGTGAATTCGTAATTCAGCAGGCCCTGATAAACAATCCATTGCAGCGGTGCCCAGCCGTTTGGCCAATCCCATTGCTGACCCGTTTGGTTCAGTGTCGTAACCCATCCGCCCGGCTGCAAAAAATCCGCTTTCAGGCGGTTATGAACGCGGGTAGCCTGTTCGGGGGTAGCGATGTGTACGAACAGCGGAAATGCCCCGGCCAGTGTCAGCGCATCGGTCTGGCGACCCGTAACGGCGTCGTAATCATGAAAAAAGCCGGTTTGTTCGTTCCAGCAAATGGCCTGAATTCGTTCTTTCCGAACCTCAGCCGCCTGTGCAAACACCTGTGCTTTTTCGAGCTGACCCGTTTGTGCATACGCGTCGTTTAGCGTCGTTTCGAGCCAATACAGCAGACAGTTTAAATCGACCGGTAAAATGTCGGCGGTGTGAATCGTGGGCATCGTTTGCTCATCGGCAAACCACCGGCTGCTGAAATCCCAACCCGATTCGCAGGCCGCCCGGACGTGATTGTACAGCGTTTCGGGTGCCCCGCCCAACGGTTCGGCCTCTTCGGTGAGTTCAATTTCCTGCCGGTATGCTTCGGGCCGGGGCGTAGGCGTATCATCCCAATAGCGATTCAGGACCTGCTTATCCGACAGTTGCATAACTCGTTGATGAACAGGGATTTCAGGAGTTAATTCCCGTTGTCCATCCATCCAGAAATCATATTCATGCTGTAGCTGCGGCAGGTATTTTATCACTGTTTCCGGCCCATCAGTTTCCGCCAGCAGATTCACCATCAGCGAGAAATACGGAGGTTGCGACCGGCTCAGAAAATACGTCCGGTTGCCATTCGGAATGAAGCCGAACGTATCAATGAGGTACGCAAAATTGTCGAGCATATCCCGAATCAAATCAACGCGCCCGGCTATTTGCAACCCCAGCATAGTAAAGTAACTATCCCAATAAAAAATCTCGCGAAACCGCCCGCCCGGCACAACATACGGATGCGGCAGCGGCACCCGCGAACTGCCCGCTACGGGCGCATCAGCGGGGCGGGTAAGTCGGTCCCACAACCCGTTAATGTGCTCGACAGTGCTTACGTGCGTATCGCTAACGTACTCTCCGACAACGCTTTCGGGTAGTGTAAAGTGCTCATGCACGAACGCACTCAGGTCAAAATCAGGCTTGCTTTTCTCGGTTTCATACCGGGCAAGTATCTCCGCCGGAGCGTGTTTGGGCACACAGTCGACAAACGTTTTGGAGTCGGCGAAAACGTGGCCCATCTGCACGTCATGAAACAAACTGCCGAAAACCTGATCGGGCGATTGGGGAAATGATGTAGTTGCCACAGTAGAGTAAGGTCCGTTTAGCTGGGTAACAAATAAAGCCCCGCTTTGTCATTTTGTAGCCAGCGGACGGAGCAAAAATGCGAAATAGCCAACGAAAACAAGTAAAATTAACAGCAGGAAAACCGTATGTTTATTGACCTAAAGGAGTGCGTTTCAGTTTGTCACACAGATGTCATCTTTTTAGGGCACCGAAATGTAAAGATGACATCTGTGTGACAAACTGAAATGCGCCCACCTAAACCTAAAATCACCGCTTCCGATGACGCACTGGCGCATTAAACTCTCGCTGCTTCTTAATTATTTCGTGTTCGCCATTCTGCTCAACAGCGTTGGAACGGTCATTTTGCAGGTTCAAAACAACTATGGCGTATCGGAGTCGTCGGCGAGTGTGCTGGAAGCCTTCAAAGATTTGACCATTGCACTGGTGTCGTTCGTGGTGGCGTCATATATCACCCGAATTGGCTACAAACGGGCCATGCTGGCCGCGCTGGCTATTGTCACGCTGGCGTGTTTGCTGATGCCGCAGGTTCCGGCTTTCTGGACAACCAAATTGCTGTTTGCGGCCACGGGAGCCAGCTTCGCGCTCATCAAAGTGTCTATTTTTGCTACGATTGGGCTGATTACGAAAGACGCCAACGAACATGCCAGTTTCATGAATTTTCTGGAATCGTTCTTTATGATTGGCGTCTTGTCAGGCTATTTTATGTTTAGTGCCTTCGTTGACGATGCCAATCCAAAATCAACCAACTGGCTGACGGTTTATTATATTCTGGCGGGCATTTCGCTGCTGGCTTTCCTGCTGTTGATAACAACGCCCATCGACGAATCGAGTGTGAAGCACGAAGCCGCGAAGAGTCTCGCCGACGATCTGGGCGATATGCTCCGGCTGGCCATTACGCCTGTCGTGCTGATTTTTATCATCACCGCCTTTGTGTATGTGCTTATGGAACAAGGCATTATGAGTTGGCTACCGACATTTAATAGTAAAATTTTACGGCTCCCTACATCGCTCAGCATCGAAATGGCAAGTATCCTGGCCGCATCGACGGCAGCAGGGCGGTTCTTGGCGGGGCTGTTGTTGGGCCGGGTGTCGTGGTACTGGCTCCTGATGGTTTGTTTGGTCGTGTCGGCAGGACTGGTCCTGCTGGCGTTGCCGCTGGCGAGTTCGGTCGATGGGCGGTCCGTAACGGGTTGGGGCGACGCCCCCATTGCGGCTTTTATTTTTCCCCTGATTGGCTTGTTTATCGCGCCCATTTATCCGGCCATCAACTCCGCCATTCTGAGCAGTTTACCGCTGCGTCAGCACGGGCCGATGGCGGGGCTGATCGTGATTTTTTCGGCCCTCGGCGGCACGACCGGCTCAATCATTACGGGATACGTTTTTGAAGCGTATGACGGGCAAACCGCGTTTTATTTCTCGCTCGTACCCATTGCGCTGCTGCTTATTTTCATCACCATTTTCAAACGGATGCAAAATCGGAATGCTCTGGCGGCTTAGAGTTCACTAAAGTCAATGTTAGTACGCCCCGGATCGTAGATAGTCGTACAAAATCATTGACCACAGAGGCACAAAGAACACGAAGTTATAAGTATCTGACTGTCAGTTATATGAAAGCTTTGTGTTCTTTGTGCCTCTGTGGTCAATAAATTTTTTATAACCCAAACTATGTTTTCTCTTAAGATACCAGCATTACCGTTCATTCAAATAACACCTAACAAAGGTCACAAATTGGTAACAGCCAGATAACACCCGATTAACATAGCAGCCCTCTCTTTGCAATAGAAAATTCAACTATTTATTGCATGAGAAAGTATCTATTTTTTATTCAGATAATGCTGTTATCCGTTTGTTTCGGCATTAATGAAACCTTCGCACAAACGACACAGGCCTCTATTTCAGGGGTTATTTTGGAAGACCAGAAAACTCCTCTTCCGGGGGCTACCGTTCGGATTCGGAACGAGTCGACCGGATTTTCGACCGGCACAGTAACCAATGTCAACGGCGAATACTCGTTTAAAGAGTTGCCCCTGGGCGGACCATACACCATACAGGCTTCGTTTGTTGGCTTTGGTGAGCAGAAACGGACGGGCTACGCATTGAATCAGGGCGATGCTATTCGGGTAAACCTTGCCATGCAGGAGAGCGGCCAATCGCTCGAAGTCGTACAGGTGGTGGCATCAGGCCTGAAAAATAAGACCGAGTATCTGGGAGCGGCTACGACCATATCGGCCCGGTCCATTGCTGCCTTGCCGGTCAATGGCCGGAATTTCACGTCCTTAACCGATCTATCGCCATTAAGCCGGGGCACCAATCTATCGGGGCAGCTTGGCTCATCAACGAATTTCACCATCGACGGCACAACCGCCAAGAACCCAACGTCGGCCGGCGCAACGACCAGCCGCAGTGGTGGCCCTTACTCGATTTCTATTGAGGCCGTTCGGGAGTTTAAAGTGGTGACGAACCAGTATGATGTTATTTATGGCCGTAGCGGTGGCGGCACCATCAGTGCCGTAACGAAAGCCGGAACGAACAAATTTACGGGAAGCCTTTTCAACTACACACGGGCCAACTGGCTATCGAGTCAGTACGACATTCGGGGTAACGACCGCAAGGTTCCGTTCTCGACCAACCAATTTGGCTTTTCGCTGGGCGGGCCAATTATCAAGGATAAACTACACTTTTTTGTTGTCTGGGATCACCAGCAGGATTCGCGCCCATTGATTATTGCCGACGTTCAGACACCCGCCGACGAAAGCCGATTCCTGGTTACCAGAGCCACCCTCGACCGGTTTGTGAACATTGCCCAAACTAAATATGGCACGGCCAATACGCCCCAGTATGGCACGTTCGATAAAGTCCGGGGTTCCGATGCTGCCTTTGCCCGGATTGACTGGCAGTTAAATGAGAAAAACCTGCTTACGATCCGCAATAACTACACCAACGACCGCAACAAACTGGGCCTGGCCGATAACACGGCGATCAATATCTACGAGTCGTATGGTAACGATTTCAACGTAGACAACAGCCTGCTGGCTACGCTCCGCACATCGCTCAACTCTCAGATTACCAACGAATTAAAAGTTCAGCATTTATATACGTACCAGAAAAGTAGCCCCGGCGATCAGCTACCGGAAGCCAATATTCCCCGTAACATCGTCGAAAACGTAGCGTCGACCATCGGCGGGGTCAGTCGGGCAACGAATATCCAAATGGGGGGCCACCGTTTTGCGCAGGAAGGATTCACCAACAACGTTATCCAGTTGGTGGATAATCTGTACTACAACACCAATAAGGCACAGTTTATCTTTGGCGTCGACCTGATGTATACCCACGCCAAGTCATTGTATGGCAGTGAAGTCAACGGTCGGTTTCACTACACAGTAGATGGTACCGCTTCGGCCCTGGATAAGTTTGAGCTAAAGCAGCCTTACCGCTATTTCCGGGAAGTGCCGTTAGTAGCCGATCCGAGTGTGGTTGGTCAAACGCTCAACGCGGGTTTATATGGACAGATGAGTACAAAATTGGCGTTGGGCTTAGATATGACCGTTGGTTTGCGGTTCGATTACGGACTGTATCCAAAAGCGGCCTTCAACCAGGTGGTTTTTGATGACCTGAAACTGCGCACCGACAACCAGCTTAAATCCTTTGTGGCACAGCCCCGGTTGCAGTTAACGTGGGATGTCAACGAAGCGCACAAGGATTTCATCCGGTTCGGAGCGGGTGTGTTTGCGTCTGACATTAATAACTACGTCATCATCAATAACCTGACTTTCGACGGAAAACATTACGGGACAGTAGACGTCCGGGCACCGAACGTACCAACGCCGGATTTTGCCGCTTACCGGGCCAACTACGCCAATATTCCTTCACTGGCCGCCTTCCAGTTGCCTACTATCAACATGACGGGTGCCGATGCGCGGGTGCCGGTACTGTACAAAGCCAACCTGTCGTACACACGCTATCTTACTGACAAGCTGAAGGTTAGTCTGACCGGATATGCGTCGCTGGCTCGCCACAACTATACCTATGTTGACCGGAACATTGTGGCAGAGCCGTTTTTCCGGTTATCCAACGAAGACAATCGCGGGGTATATGTACCACTTGAGAAGATGCCTGCCAATGGCGTGGGCGACTGGCAATTGGGCAGGGTCAGTCAGCGGCTGGGCCGGGTATTGGAACTGGGTAGTCAGGGCAAGGTCAACCAGTTTGCCGTTGTGCTTGATGGAACGTATCAATATTTCCGCGATGGCGAAATTTCGGCGAGCTACACCTGGAATGATACCAAAGACAACACGTCCTACAATGGTAACGTAGCCAACACGGCCACGCTGGTGCAGTTAGTGAAAGACGACCCGCGCAACCTGAGTCAGATGACCTATTCCGACAACCAATTCCGTAATAAATTAGTCATTTACGGTACACTGCCTTCGTTCAAGGGCATCTCGGTAGGGTTCCGGTATTCGGGTATTGGCGGTACGCGGTATTCGCTGCTGTCGGGTGCCAACAACAATGCCGACTTTGTTGGAACCAATGATCTGGCTTTCGTTTTTGATCGGAATAGCCCGGAGACGCCCGCCAACATACGCACTGGTTTGCAGACCCTGCTCGATAGCCCCACAGCCAGCCAGAGTCTTAAAGATTACATCAACGCCTACTCGGGCAAGATTGCCGAACGCAATGGAGGCATCAATGGTTTCTATGGCATTGTCGATTTACGGGCCAGCAAACGGTTCCAGTTCAACAGGAAAAGACAGTATGTCGACTTTTCGGTAGATGCTTTCAACGTAGCCAACATACTGAACCGAAACAAGGGCACAAACCTGTCATTGGGGAGCCAGGCGTTGTATGCGCTGGGCGTTCCGGCCTCGGGCGGCAATGCGGCCATTCCCGCTTTTAGTCAGGCAACCCAGCAGTTTAACTACCGCGTAAACGCTACGGGGGCCGTTACGCCATCGGGCGATCCGTTTCAGATTCAGTTGGGCCTGCGCTACGGTTTCTAAGTAATGTACCCCACCCCCTCCCCTAAAAAAAAGGGGAGGGGCTTCTACAGAGAGGGAGTTGTATCTCGTTGCAAAGCCCCTCCCCTTTTTTTAGGGGAGGGGGTGGGGTGGGGTAACTTCAAACGAAAAGATAATTAAATGAAAATCAGACTGTTAGTAATCCTGTTGTTGTATGCATATACCCTGCCAGCTCAATCCAAATTTGATCGGCAGGCGCATCGGGGCGGCCGGGGGCTGATGCCCGAAAATACCATTCCGGCCATGAAAAAAGCCCTCGATCTGGGGGTTCAGACGCTGGAGATGGACGCCGTTATCTCGAAAGATAAACAGGTGGTTGTTTCGCACGACACGTATATGTCGTCGGCATTTGCGCTAAAACCTGATGGACAGCCGGTCACTGCCGACGAGGAAAAGAAAATCAATTTATATCAGTTGACGTATGCTGAGATAAAGAAATTTGACGTGGGCAGTAAGCCGCATCCGCAGTTTAGTGAGCAGCAGAAATTTCCGACCTACAAACCGCTGCTTGCCGACCTGATCGACTCGGTCGAAACGTACGCGAAAGCGAAAGGCCTGCCCCAGCCGCTGTACAATATTGAAATTAAGTCGACGCCCGCCACCGATGGCGTGTATCATCCGGCCCCGGCAGAATTTGTCGAACTGGTGATCGGTGTGTGCAAAGCGAAGAACCTTGGCAAGCGGCTAACCATTCAATCGTTTGATGTCCGGCCTTTGCAGTTGATTCACAAGCAATATCCCGACATTGCCCTCTCCTACCTGACGGCAAACCCAAAATCGCTGACCGAGAATCTGGCCTTGCTGGGTTTCACCCCGCCTATTTACAGCCCGTATTATAAAACGGTAACCAGCGAAACCGTGAAGGCCAGCCACCAGCAGGGAATGCGCATTATTCCCTGGACGGTAAACACCAAAGCCGAAATAGAGAGCCTCGTGCAGTTAGGCGTCGATGGTATTATTTCAGACTACCCCAATCTGTTCTGATTTTGTTAGTACGGTCGGATGTTCTCGCATCAAAAAAGCAGTCGCGTCGAGAGGCACGGCTGCTTTTTCAGTTAAGCGAAGTACGGCTTTATTCTTTGAACCGGATCAACAGCACGATAGACGCAATGCCAAGAAGAATGCCAACCAACTCGCGGCTGGTTAGTTTCTCACCGAAGATAAACTGACTCATCAGAATACTGACGGCAATGACAAAAAAGGAGTGAAACACATTGATTGTAAATAACTTAAACGTTCGCATGGCATAAAACCACCCGATAGCGGTTGCCCCATAAATGAATCCGCCCAGTAGTAGTGGTTTCCAGCCTACCCATCCGTGCTGTAAGGAAGCCCGCTTGATTAAATAATCGGCGAATAAGGATATTACCTCAAGCGCGACAATCAGCAGAAACCACTTGATTCGTTCGTTCATGGGTACGGTAGCGGGGAATAGTCGCGCAGAATAGAGAGAAATTCGTCATTCTCCGACGACTGAATAGCCAGCAACACCTGCGGCTGACCAAGCATGATCGGGGCTATGTCGGCAAATGGCAACCGCAAATCAGCCCGGTACGTATTGTCATCCGCTACCGTTCCACGGCAGTCCGGCGAACCACACCGACAGGTAAACGTCTCGAAATGACCGTAATAGCCGTAATAGTCTTCTACAATCTCTTCGTGTGGCTCAATGGTTCGGAGCGCAATACTGATGTTATCAAACTCCAGCAATCCCGTTGAATTTGGCGCACAGGAGTGGTTCACATACTTGCCCTCGTCCCACGGAATGATGACCCGGTTTTTGCTATCAAGGTAACTGTAAATGTCTAATTTTCGTCGTTGCATCGGATCGAGGGCCAGATAATGACGGAGCGGAATTTTAGCGTCGATATCGTCGGCAATCCACAGGATTTCGCCCCGGCGAAACCGCCGTTTCGCGAAAAGTCCAAATCCCTTACTCGTGTTGCTGACATAGGTATCAGGATGAATCATAATCAACAGGTTAGTCGATGGCTTATTCCTTCAGGAGGCCTGCGTCACTCAAATCTTTTTCCGTTAACTGAGGATAAATGTTCATTTTGAGATAATCGATCTGGTTTTTTCGGGTATCCGCAAAAAAGCTTAAAACGATACCGTCCCGATTTTTTATGTGTATAAGCGGCCCCGTCACCCGCAGACTGCCCGGCATGAAGAACTGGTCATCAGGATTAATTTTGGCCTTCTGGTCGGCATAAACGCACACGCCCACAAGTAGAGACACTCGGGTCGGAGACGCCCGGATCGGAAACGAGGTCAACGAACTTGCGGTTGCCTGAATCAGCGATTGGTCCGGCCCATCGGGCGGGGCATAAAAGGCGAACGCCGGTTGATTAGGCGACACGAACGGGGTGATTTCGCTTTCTTTGCCGCTCAGCACGTCATACAGATACAACCGTTTATCAACTGGCAGATGGGTATAGATCATGCTCGTTTTCCCTGTTTTGACCGGAACATAACGGGCCGATGGAAAGGCCTGTTTACCGCCGGTAGCCAGGTTGTAGTTGTAGGAGGAGTCAGGCGTTCCCGTGGAAAACAAAACATGATTGGCCCAAACAAAAGCCTGATAACCGGCAGCTTTTTTGGCGATAACGGCCATTGGCGAATTGGGTCGCGCCAGATTTACCGAGAAAAGATCGTACTGGAACGTGTTGCGGTCCTGTCCCGCTACCCGATTTTTTACGGCAACCATCACCGTCGATTCATCGCGGTTAAACGCCAGTTCCGCCAGTTGGGCAGTCCGTCCCGGTTGCCAGACCGCACCGGAATACCGCACCTGTTTTGTTGATAACTCACTGATTACGAGTTGCCCGGACGTACTGATGGTTGTGAGGTAGTTGCCGGATGGCGAAAAATCAGCATACATTGTATTGACGTATGACGTTGGCGGCTGGCTGGTTCGCAACGCAAGCAGGTCGTACTGGTTAGCCACCGAATTCTTAACCAGCAAAAAGTTTTCCGACGCCGAAAACGTGAGGCTGTTTAAATTAAAACCCGGTATTTTTTGCGTGACCCGCCGAAAGAGTTCATGCTCTTCGCCCTTATTTCTAAGATCATACAGGTGCGGCTGCACACTGGTATCGAGCACGGCTAAGCCATTTCCTTTGGGCGGAAGCAACACGGTCGGTATAGGCCGAACAGCTCCACTCTCACTGGTTATAACCCGGCCTTTGTTCAACAGCGTATTGAGTGACGGAAAGTGATACGCGTCTGCAACCGGAAAAATTTGATGACGTTCCAGTAAGTCCACGACCTGAAGTGTGCTGTCGCTCTTAAAAACGACAAAGTGATTATTCAGAAGCCGTAATTGCGTAGCGGCCTTTAGCCCTAACTCGTCCAGCCAGTCAATTTTCCGATAAATGCTGTCTGCTGTCGTCCGGCTGCTATCACGGGTTTTTTCCCACACCTCGAAGTAATTGCCTTTGTATAGGTTGGCAACAACGTGTAAACTGGTATCCGAAGGGTTAATCTGGGTGTTCAATCCGGCAAACGGGGCCATTAGCCGGGTATTGCTGCTGTCCCGTAATCGATTGCTAAAGGTAAAGCCGAAATAAGCCAATAAGTCGTCACCGCTCTCCCAAAGCCGGTATGCTTTTCGTTGATTACCAGCGTCATACTCATCGCTGGCCCAATCGCTATTCGCGTTGGCCAGCAGTCTGTTTTTAAGAATCTGACGATAAATGGATACCGCAGCTACGATCAATAACACGGCGAAAACAGAACCTACCTGACGCCGTCTGAGCCGTCTGCGCTGCCGTCGCTTTTCCGCCATTTCCGCCTGTTGCACCCGAAGTAGCCGGTTTTTTTCGGCCTGTATTTCCCGCTCACGGACACGCTCCCGCTCGCGGGCTTCGCGCTGCCGAAGCGTGGCAATCAGTTGACGAACGGTTTCGACGGGTTCAATCAGGGTATCATGACTCAGTTCGTAGGTTTTGCCGAGGTGCGTTTCTTCAGCCCGGATAAGCCGGGCCTCCTCCAGTTTTTTTATGATGTCTGTTCGACCATTCAGTAATTCCTTCATTTTGAACTCCGCCAGCCCAACGCGGTGGTGATTAACGACCAATTCTTTTTCCAGAACCTGCCGGGCCAGTTCAATGTCTTCGGGGCTACCGAGCGTCCGTAGCTGATTGCGATAAAACCGATTCAGGATTCGCTTAATGGTATGTGAATCGTCAATTTTGTCGATGACAATCTCATCACCATTCTCAGGCTGCTTATCGGCATAATTTTCCAGTACGTAATTCTCGAAATGATTACAGACAATTTGCAGTTGCGAACTTTCTATTTCGCACTCCGCATTGCTTAACTCGGTAATAATTTTCTCCCGAATGACATCGCTGAACCGAAATTTAGGCGTTCGGTAGTTGCCCTCGGCCTCCGCCGGTTTGTCAATGGCATCACGCGCCTGATCGTCGTGAAGCGGGTTAAGCCGGTAGCCGTTTCGGACAATAAACGGCATATACTGTTTCAGGCTGTCAATTTCGAAGAGCCGGTCGGAACGAATCGACAGCAGGCATTTCAGCGTGGGCTGCTTTCCCCAGTCGAGTGTTTCGGGCTTGCGATCGGCTCGCGGAATATCAAGCAGCCAGTTCATAACACGCGTTGGAAGCTGGTCGTGCAGTAGCTCGGCCAGATGTTGGGCAAATACCTGTTGAGCACCTACAGGAAAAGCAAAAAACTCCTCAAACTGATCGAAAACGAAAACAGGAACCTCATCGTTGGGAAACCGGTGAATTTTAACCTGTTCCCACAAGTGAGGTTCTTCTTTATTGAAAAGAATCGACTGGTCAGGTACGAACTTCGTTTCATTCAGTTTAGCTTTTTTTAGGTTCGTTTCGCCTTTTTGAATAGCTTCTGTCAGCCGTTTCTGTTTATCCTCGCCGGGTTGTGGTTTTCCATCGGCAGATACCGGAACAAGCTCGCCTGCCGGTTGCTTAACGGCTTCGTTTTTCCAGTCGGCAACCTGCTTTGCCAGATTCTGGTAGGCCAGATCGAATTCGGCCCGCAGCCGGTCAACAACGACGTCTACCGGGCTAAATCCTTCGTCTGCATGCTGTTGCGTTTGCGGCTGAAAACGGATCAGAATAGGCCAGAAACCATACGCTATCAGTTGGGGGCAAACTCTGGCGTTTAACAGCGAACTTTTCCCTAAGCCGGATTTTGAGAAGAGAACAATAGATCGTTCGGCCCGCACTAAATCGGTTAATTCGCGCGCTTCGACGTCGCGGCCGTAAAAGACGTCTTTCTCGTCAGCCCGGAACGGGCGCAGGCCCGGATAACGATCCTTCAGGTCAGCAGCCATAATACAATCAGGAAAGAACGGGTTCTGAATAGCATTGGATGATGGCGTTCAGGTAACTATCCATATCATCGCTGATGAAGTAAATTTTGAACTCTTCCTCAAAAAACTCACGATTACTCTGGTTGATGGCCACTCCTCTGGGAAATACCGAAAAGGCGTGATTTTCCTGCCGGGTCAGTTTCAGAACTGTATCGAAAATGATTTTAGCGTACCACTGATCGAAATCGAACCCCAGGAACAGATAATAATAATTTGGGGACTCAAATTCACTGCGCACTTTAGGGTCGAGTGCCGGCTCTTTTGCCAGTGTTTTTCGGGTAAAGCAAAGAAGCTGGCTTTCCGTCAGCAGGATAGATGAAGGCTCCTTAAACGAACCAAACAGATTATAAAGCAGAACGCCATCCGAGTTGGCCGGGAAATACTTATCGGTCGATTGCTCTGGCTGATTCGCAATCGAATAATAGCCGTATTGACACGGTCCATAGGCTTCGGCTTCCATAATCTGGGCCAGGCGGTCATCATGGTTTGTGTTGATCACTACTTTCCACGGTAGCGGAGCCAACGCCCGGTACACGCTATCGTCGATGGTCGATTCGGTATAAACTTCGAGTGCTTTCCGGCCCTGTTCGCCTACCATGTATCCGGGCACTTCTGTATAGCGCTGGGCGATATAGCTGAGATTATCGCGCTGATTTTCAGCAAAATAAACATTGTTATCATCAAGCTCCCGCGCCATCGAACGAGCCAGAATCTGATTGAACGGGGGCGTTGAAACACCGTCTTCCTTGCAACGCAGGGTATTTGGTCCCAGAAATAAAATACACTGACGGGAGCGAATAGCCCGCGTTAGTGCCTGCAATCGAATTTGGCGGCCTTCCCGGAGTTCTTTTAAAAGCTGATTAATAATGAGGTTATCGGCCTGTTCATTAGGCCCTGCAACCACCGCCAGCAGGTCGATAAGTCGCTCATGCTGCTGTGCGTAATCCAGTATGTTTTGCCAGAATGTATAGGGAGGTCCCTGTAAATTGACTTTAAAAGGGTCCAGCAAAGCAAAGCTCATAATTTTCTTGGCTTGATTAGCCTCACTGTAACACCGGCCCAATTCAACCTTGAGCCGATACATATCTCTGGGGGTAAGTGTTTCCATAATAACGTTAGGCTAACAAAGGCGTTAATAACTCAACTACTTTCAGGATATTGACCCCTTCATTCCGGCGGACGGGCAGGTTGGTTCCCGGCTCCCGAATGTTGCCGCCCCGGTGGTGCAGGGCCGTCACTTTCCAGTCGGAGTTGAACACGGGCGAGCCGGATGAGCCTTCGAGTGTGTCGGTCATATACTGAATGTACAGGTCATCGGCGTAGGCGACGACGTTATGGTACATGGCAATTTGCTTGGGGCCACCCGCCGGATGCTGAATGATATTGACAAAGTCCTCTACCTGGGCCGCTTGCTGACTCAATGTCAGTTGTCCGTATGTGGCGTTCGGGTTCTGGTTCACTTTCACGATGCTGCAATCCAGTTCTACGCTGGTTATGAACTGATTGGCATCCAAATCGAATGCTTCGAGGGCCAGCGCATTCCCGTCCCAGTTGGTTTGGTAGTTAAACTGCGCTTTGGCCCGGCGGGCCGCATCGGCATTGGGCAACACGTGGTTGTTGGTTATCAGGAAGTTGTTCTGGACCAGAAAGCCAGTGCCAAACGCGTTTCCCAGATCAATCCGCGCGACGGATTTGGCACATTCCAACCCCTTTTCGAGGAAACTAATGGGCAGCAGCGTGCTTTTGCTGCTCATCAGTTTCTCCAGATTGCCGGAGTCGACGGAGCCTTTCCAGTCGGCGGGGGCGAGTTTGGGCGTTGCAACGGGCAGTTTCCCGGCTTTCAGATTCTCCAGCACACCTTTCAGGTACTCATCATCGCCCCCTTTTTCGTTGGGCGCGGTAATGGCTTCCAGCAACTTCAGCACCTTTTTATCACTTTCGGCAGCATTCTCCAGAATATTGAACCAGATTGTGTAAGCGTCGCCATCGAACTCAATTTGACCGGGATTTAACCCAGCAATCTTAGCAATCCGACGCGCCCGGTCCTGATCGAAGTATAAATCCGCCAAATAGTAGTTGAGGGCGGTGAGGGTTTCATTCCATCTCATGGTCTGTGCGGATCATCGGGTATAGAGTAGATCCTGTCTATTTAAGAAAAACAGGTTTCCTTGATTAGTCGTTTTTTTTAAGCAGATGGTATCAAGTTGAACAGGGAGCCTACAAAAAGTTTGAGTAGCAACAGTATCGCTTAGCAAACGCAGGAATTATAGACTATTTTATACATAATATGTATACACACTATACCTTTTCCCTTGTATGGAAACTTATAAAGAAATCAGGTGCTTCCTAATAAATTGTTAGTAATCGGTAGGTTTATCAGACCGAATCAGAAATGGCTTTCGATGTAACCGTACAGTACGTTAATGCATTCACTATCAAGTAAATAGATTTCATCTTTTCAGCATACAAGCGCGACTATAACGGCGTAGAATTCGGATTATTTCCCGGCTACAAAACCCGGTCCCATGAGTAACTGACCCGGCCGTCGGTTGGTGTGCTGACCGTTCTCAATGACCGGCGTTCCGTTGACAATCACCCACGAAATGCCCGTTGTATACGCATGGGGCTGGTCGTACGTAGCGCGGTCGGCAACGGTTTTTTCATCGAACAGCACAAGATCAGCCGCGTATCCGGGGCGAAGCAGCCCACGGTCGGCCAGCCGAAATCGCTGGGCAGGCAGCGAGGTCATCCGGCGAATGGCTTCTTCGAGCGGAATAATGTGCCGTTCGCGTACGTAGCGGCCCAACACGCGGGCATTGGTGCCGTAGGCGCGGGGATGCGGCATACCCGACCCCAATTTAGCCACGCCCGCGTCCGATGCGATCATGGTGTTCGGGTAGCGCAAAATGGTTTCAACGTCGGTTTCCGACATGGTGTGGTACACCATTTGTATACGTTTCATGTCAGCCTTTTCCATGAGGTCCATGACCAAATCCGCTTCGGTAGCGGCTGTATTTTTGCGCCCTAATTTTTTGTTGATGGCACTGATACTCATGCCGTTAAACGTTGTATCGGGCTGGTAGCTGGCAACAACGGCGTAGGCATAATCCTGACGCAGGTTTTTCTTTAACCCATCCAGCATCTCAGCCCTGATTTTGTTGCGCGTGGCCGTTTCCCGAAAGCGGACAATCACCGCCGAATCGCCATCAGCCAACGCCCACGACGGCACAATACTGGCCAGCGAGGTGCTCGAAGCGGTGTACGGATATTGATCTACGGTCACGTCCAAGCCTTCCCGCCGGGCCGCTTCGACCAGCGCGACCGTTTCGGTGCTACTGCCCCATAACGATTTGCTGGCGACTTTAAAATGCGATATTTCGACCGGAATATGGGCTTCGCGGCCAATCTGAATCGCTTCTTCGATGGCCTGTTTTACATTCTGCCCCTCGTTGCGAATGTGCGATGCATAAACGCCCCCGTAGCGCGACGCCATTTTGGCTAAATTGACCACTTCGGGGGTGCGGGCATAGGTGCCGGGCGTATAAATGAGGCCCGTCGATAGGCCCACAGCACCGTCTTTCATGGCTTGTTCTACCAGCGTTTCCATGTCGGCCTGCTCGCGGGCGGTTGGGTCACGAAAGGCCATTTTCATTACTTTCAGCCGCACCGAATTATGCCCGATCAATGACCCGACATTGACCGAAATACCGGTCATTCGGAGCGTATCGAAATACGTTCGCAAGTTGGCACTCGACCCGCCACAATTGCCCGTTATCAGGGTTGTCACGCCATCGTACACGAAATTTGGTGCGCCCGGCTGCTCTTCCAGACTATTTTCTACATGTGCATGAACATCAATAAAACCGGGCGCAACAATCAGTCCGGTTGCGTCAATCGTTCGTTTGGCGTCAGTGGCATCAATTGTCCCGACCCGAACGATGCGCCCGTTCTGAATGGCTACATCGGCATATACCCAGGGGTTGCCCGTCCCGTCGATGACCCGGCCATTTCGGATAACAAGGTCGTATGATTGAGCGAAGGTGAAACAGGGGAGAAATAACCAAACGAGTATAGACAGGAAACGGTGTTTCATGCGATGGACGGGTAAAAATAAGGGACACAGCAAGTTACTCAAAACCGGTTTGGTTATCAACACAGCTACTTGTCACAAATTCATGTCCCCGAATAATTCTTACATTTGGTCAGTATTGCCCACGCGCCCGATGAAATACCTACTTTCCCTGCTTCTGCTGAGCGTAACACTAACCGGTTTTGCCCAATCAGCGAAACCTATCTTCCCGGTGCCGTTAAGTCCGCGTCTGGCCAATTACCAGATCGACGTAACGCTCGACCCGGCCACCAAAAAACTCACGGGCCGCGAAACATTGACCTGGCGCAATCCGTCGAATGATGTGATTCGGGAATTGCAGTTCCACCTCTATCTCAACGGCTTCCGCAACGATAAATCAACGTTTATGCGCGAGTCGGGCGGGCAGTTGCGGGGCGATCAAATTGACAAAAATGCCAAAGAAGATCCGTACGGCTCTATTGACATTGTTTCGATGAAGACTCGCGGTCAAAGTCCGAACGCTTCTGAAACGCTGGCGTATCAGTTTATTCAGCCCGACGACCAGAACACTGGCTCGCGCAACAAAGACGACCATACCGTAATTCGGGTGCCGCTGACCAAACCCGTTGGGCCGGGTGAGACCATTGTGCTCGACATTGTCTTTAGGGCCAAGCTTCCCAAAATCTTTGCGCGTACGGGATTCAGCCGCGACTTTTTCCTGGTTGGGCAGTGGTTTCCTAAAATTGGTGTGTATGAACCCGCCGGAACCCGCTACGCAAAACAGGGCCAATGGAATTGCCATCAGTTTCATGCCCATTCGGAGTTCTACGCTGATTATGGCGTTTATGACGTCAACATCACCACGCCAAAAGCGTATTGGGTCAGTGCGACGGGCCTGTATCAATCCGAGAAAGTATACAGCAACGGCACCAAAACCATTCTCTATCATGCCGAAGATGTGGTCGATTTCGCGTGGACAGCCTCCCCGCATTTTAAGGTTGTGGAAGACAAATGGAAACGCCCGTCGGGTGGGTTTGTTAGTCTTGAATTAGTCATGCAACCCGAACATCTGCATCAGGCGAAGCGGCATTTAGATGCGGCCAAAGCGGCACTCGCGTATTTCGATAAACACCTCGGCAAGTATCCCTTTCCGAACCTGACCATTGTTGACCCGCCCCTGCACGCCAGTGGCTCGTTTGGCATGGAATACCCGACATTCATCACTGCCGGAAGTGCCTGGTTTTTGCCCGATGGTGCCCGGTTTCCTGAAGAAGTGACGATTCATGAGTTTGGGCATCAGTACTTTATGCAGTTGCTGGCTACCAACGAGTTTGAAGAAGCGTGGCTCGACGAGGGGTTCAATCAATATTACGAAGGTCGGATTATGGATGAAACCTACGGCCCCCGCTCCTCGCAAATTGATTTATTCGGCTTCGGCATGGGCGATCTGGAAAGTTCGCGGGATAGCTACGTTCATCAGGACAATCCGGCCATTGGCTCATCATTCGGCAATACATGGCAACTACCCGAAGGTCAATACGGTTTACTGACATATTCCAAAACAGCCACCTGGCTGCGGACGCTGGAGGGACTGATTGGTCGGCCCGTGATGGACGAAATCATGCAGACGTATTTCAACCGCTGGAAGTTCAAACACCCTGACGGTCAGAATTTTATCGACATCGTCAACGAAATTGTTCCAAAACGGCTCGGCAGCAAATACGGCATGGATATGAACTGGTTTTTCGATCAGGCTCTCTACGGCGATCAGGTTGTCGATTACGAACTTAGCGGGCTTAAAAACAGCAAAAAAGATGGCAAACAGCAGTGTGTTTTAACCGTAGAGCGCAACGGCGATGGCAAAATGCCAATCGACATTTTGGTGCATTTCGAGAACGGCAAAGAGTTGATGCTGTTCTGGGATGGTAAGAGCCGCCAACGCCAGTTTACGCTGACCGGGAATGCCAAAGCCGTTTGGGCCAAAGCCGACCCGAAACAGAAAATCTACATGGATACCAACCTGAACAACAACAGCTTAACGCTGAAACCATCAGCGACTCCGGCAGCTAAATTTACCGCAAAGTTTTTGTTCTGGGTCGAAAACTGGATGCAATGGCTGGCCTGGCTGGCGTAAGATTAACCGCTCAATTAGACACTATGACCTTCTCCGAAATAACCGATCTTCTCGCAACTGAATTCGGTATTGATTTACAGGCGAATACGCAGAATATACAGCCATTTATCACACTCCCATCAGAAAAATTAGTTGAAGTCTGTCGGTTTCTGCGCGACGATGAGCGGCTTTTTTTCGACCTATTGGCGTGTGTTACGGCCATTGACAACGGCATAGACGCCAACACGATGGAGGTGATTTATAACCTCACATCCATTCCGTATGAGCATAACCTGATGCTGAAAATTGTTGTCCCTCGCCATCCTGCCGACACATCCCTCCCGGCCGTTCCGAGCGTATCGCACATCTGGCGAACCGCTGACTGGCACGAGCGCGAAGCTTTTGACCTCGTTGGCATTACGTTCACCAATCACCCCGACCTGCGCCGGATTCTACTCCCTACGGATTGGGTTGGTCATCCGCTCCGCACCGATTATGAGGAAGAAGAGCAGTATCACGGCATAAAAACGAAGTAAGTGGGATGTCGGGCAGTGGGATGTCGGTTTTGAGAAACCGACATCCCACTGCCCGACATCCCACTGCCCGACACCACAACCTAATGACCTAATTTTGTACCAGATATTGACTGTTTCGGGATTTCGTTTGTTATTGCTTTATCTGTTTTATCTGAAGCAATGAAAAACCGCTGCCTGTTCCTTTTTTGCCTGTTCGTTACTGCCCTTAGTTTATCTCCTCTCCTCTCCCGCGCTCAAACGGACTCGGTTGTTGTAACGGGCCGAATCCGCAATTTGTCGGCCCGGCTTTATCGGGAATCACCGACGGTGCTGATTAGCCGAAATAACATTTTACAGGCCAGCCGCGAATTGGTACGCCCGGCCCCGCTCAATGTAGACGGTACGTTCCGGGTGTCACTACCGCTCATTTATCCACAGGAAGAACTGTATTTCAATTACGGGCGAATCTCGACGGCGTTTCTGGCCGCACCCGGCACCCTGACCATTGATTTGGATGCCGATTCGCTGTTTACGGCGGCTGTTCCGTTTCGCTTTGGGGGCGTCAATGCGCAGGTAAACACACAGTTCGCCCGGTATAAAGCCTTTGAATCGACCTACCCAAACAAGCCGGATGGCAAGAAACTAACCGACCTGATTAGCAATGAGGGCAGCAATAAATCATTCGACATATTGGCGGCTGCGTATCGGGCTGCTTTTGAAAAATTTGCGACAAAAGAAAAGGTATTCCCTCTGGTAGCACGCTGGGTTACGGGCAGCGACCGCTATAACGCGGCTGCCTTTTTGTACGATAAAGCTAATTATGAAAGCACCCGGCTCCCCGTTTTATTAAATGATTCGCTTCGTCCGCCCAACGACCCTATTCTTACAGCCGCCCGTGCCACCGCTATGAACCGCTTTGCCAGCTACGTTACGCAGCGGGTCACAACCGAATCATCGGGCACCCGTACAAATGGTCTTTCGGTGCGGGTATTATCGGTGTTGCTCGAACGATACGGCAAAAACCTGACCGCCGACGAACGGCTCCGGCTTAATGACTATGCGCTGAAAAACACCGCCCGTGCCGCCGATCTTCGTTTTTTCGATGGATTGGTCAAGCGCAGCCCCGACACGCTCCAACGGTTGGTGAACTACGAAACGTTGATCGAACGCAGCCGCCAGCAATTTGACAGCCTGTCGATGAACTACCTGACCGCCTACTGGTTAGCCAGTTCTCTGCCCGGCCTGACGCTAAATTTCGCCCAGCTACTGTACGACTACGCTCGCCCACAGGTGAAAGACCCAAGACTGGTGCAGTCGCTCGATGAATTATACCGGCTCGAAGTGAAAGACAGCACCCGCGTTCGGGCAGCTATGCAGACACTGAGCAAAGCGGGCAATCGAACCAGCAGTCTGGAGATGGCTCCCGGTATTTTTATCACCCGCGATGACCTCGGTAATGGCTCGTATTTATTTGACCAGGTGGTCAATGCCAATCGCGGAAAAGTGATCTACGTACTGCTTACCTCAGCTTCTGACGAAGCGGGTCGGCAGGCAGCCATCGACGCGCAACGGCTGCGTAATGCGTACAGTTCCCGCGATTTTGCGGTCGTTTATCTGCCAATGCCCGGCACCGACAAAACGCTTTGGCCCGAAATCGCCACCCGTAACAACCTCGTTGGCGACCACCTGTTGCTTTCCGACGAGCAACTGATGGATGCGGTTGAGCGGCTTCGGCCCGATGGTGAAATCTCGGCAACACTCATTAACCGAACGGGCAAGATCATAAAACGAAACGCGCCCTTGCCGGGCGCGTTTGAGGAGGTGAAGAAGCTGGTCGATAAGAATTTTTGAACTACTTAGCCCACCAGAGTTTGGTTTGCATGGTGTTGGCTCCGCCCATAGCGGTTAAAGCCGCTTTGAAATTCACGTTATTGAGATTTTCTTCCGACGACGGATAGGGTAAGCGTGTTGGAATCACGCCCGCGTTATAATTCACTTTTGGCACCACCAGAGCCGGAATACCCGTTCGGCGGTATTCCGTCCAGGCTTCGACGCCCTGCCCGAACAGCGCAATCCATTTCTGTTCCAGCACCTGCGTTAGTGCTTCCGTACCGGTTTTGAGGGCATTTTTGGTCAGATAATCGGCGGGGAGCGTCAGTTTGTACTGGCTCATCGACGCTTTAATACCCTCCTCATACGCTTTGGCCGCGTCGCCAGCGGCCGTAACGCCTTTCAACGCGGCTTCGGCCTTGATGAAGTTCAATTCGGCATAACTTAGGATAACACCGGGTGTTGATTCCTGCATGAAGTAATCGCCAATTTTCGATGTGTTGGTGAAACCCAGCGCACCCGCGTCGGAGTTTGGCAACCCGTTCGGTACGCCTTTGTACTGCCCCGTTGCTACGGCTTTGTTCGCATAAACGGCCAGCCGGGGATCGCCGAGCGCAACAAGTTTATCAACTAATGTAGCACTGATGCGGTGGTCGTCGCGGGTGCGCCGGTTCTCGTTGGTTGGGTTATTGTTAGGCCGACCTAAATAGATTAGTTGGGCAATGTCTGTATTCGAGGTCATAACGGGGTATTTTGTTGGATCGCTCAGAATACGCGTCATTTCGGCCTTCGCATCCACCGACGAGCCGGCTTTACCCAGCATCCGGTTCAGTAACCGCAGACTCAGGGAGTTGGCAAATTTTTTCCACTTCGCCATATCACCGGCAAACAGAATATCAGCGTCTTTATCCACCGTTTTGGCACTAATCAGATCGCTGGCTGTTTTCAGGTCATTCACCAATCCGGCATAAACGTCTTTCTGTGCATCGAATTTCGGTGCAACAATGCCGCTCGTTGTCCCTTTCAACGCTTCCGAATACGGAATGTCGCCATAGACATCGGTCAGCACTGAGAAGGTCCACGAACGCATAATCAAGCCAATCGCCTGTAGGTTTTCGTTATTGGTCGCTTTCCCAATTTCATAGATTTTCTGAAAATCGGCCTGGGCTTCGTTGTACAGATTCCGCCAGGGCAAATCCTGCAAGTCGCTGGTGTAGCTGAACTGGTCGATCTCTGTGTACTGAATTCGGGCGGTGTGCTGCGCCCAGCCATTACCGGCATCCAAACCCAGCGAAACCGTACCCGATGGCCCAATAATATTGCTCACGGCCGAATAAATTCCGTGTGGCAGCAGCCGTTCGGCGGGCACACTGGTCGGATCGTTGGGGTTAATGTTCGTATCATCGAACTTGTTTTCGCAGGCCGACAGCGTCAACAGCGAGAGGATGAATGAGAAGAAGAATGTCTTTTTCATAAGAATAAATTTATCTCTGTGTATCTCCGTTTTTCCTTTGTGAATCTCTGTGTTATAATTTTTAATTACACAGAGCCAACACTGAGACGCACAGCCGTTTTTAGAGTCCGAAGTTGAGATTGAAGCCCATGCTGCGGGCTGAAGGTATGTTGCCATTTTCAAATCCCTGTACGTTCCCGTCGCCATAATAGCTGGTTTCGGGGTCGATATGCGGCAGATTTTTGTAAAGCAGAGCCAGATTCCGGCCCACCAGTGCGAAGTTGACGGTTCGGAACGGCGTCCTTCCAAACCATTTCTGGGGCAGGGCAAAACCCAATCGTACTTCGCGCAGTTTTACGTAGCTGGCGTCGAAAATGTAGGCTTCGTTGACGTTGCGGTTATAGTAATTGTGGTAATAATCATCCGCCGAGGCCACCGCCGTTGTGTTGGGTGCATAACTAAATGAACCGTCGGCGTTTTTGGTCTCAACCACGCCCTGCCCAACAATATTACCCTCACGACCGGGTAGTGTTTCGGCCAGTACGCCCGTGTAACGGCCAATGTTGATGCCCTGCGAAAAGACGTTTCCGCCATACCGAACGTCAATAAGCGAGCTGAGCGACACCCACTTATAGGTAAAAGTATTCTGAAAACCACCCGTCCATTTTGGCATAATGTTGCCTACTACCTTCCGGTCCGACGACATAATGGGGTATCCCTGGCTATTGAAAATCAAGTTGCCGCTGGGGTCACGCCGGTAATATGTTCCGTAGAAATTGCCGTAGGGATCGCCCGGACGCGCTTCCAGAATCACGTTCCGCAACAGCGAGCCGGTGTTAATCTGATAAGTTGACAAGCCGCCCAAATCAATAACTTCGGAGCGGTTACGGGCGAAATTAACGGCCACATCCCAACGGAAACCGCCCTGCGTTTTCACCGGTGCGCCCGACAGTTCGATTTCAAAACCGCTGTTCCGAATCTGACCGGCATTAATCACCGAATTGTAATAGCCCGAACTCTGCGCTACGTTGGCTTGCAAAATCTGATTTTTCGTATTCTTGTCGTAGTACGTAAACTCGAAATTCAGCGCGTTTTTGAACAGCTTCGCTTCTACCCCAAACTCAATGGCCGTTGTCAGTTCGGGCTTCAGGTTTTTGTTATAAATCAGGTTATTCTCCGAGAACGTCGTCGTATTTCCCCAGGCCGTTTCGCTCGAATACACCTGCGTGAGGTTATACGGATCGGTATCGTTGCCAACCTGCGCATACCCGCCCCGAAGTTTAACATACGACAGGGCACTGGACGTGAAGCCGAACATATCCGTTAGAATCGCGCTGGCCGAAATCGACGGATAAAAATAACTCCGGTTGCCCGCCGGAAGTGTGCTCGACCAATCGTTTCGGGCGGTCAGATCAACAAACAGATAATCCCGGAACGACAGCGAAGCCGAGCCATAAACGCTGTTCACCCGCTTGTCGGTGATTCGGTTGATGACCGTTGGCCGCGATTTGGCATTGCCGATATTATACAGATTCGGGATGGTCAGCTCCGATGCATACAGGTAATCGCGCTGGGTGTAACTCCGGCGCGTGTTGCCGCCTACGGACGCTACAATATGAAATTCGCTAATTCGTTTGTCGGCTGTCAGCAGAAAATCGCTGTTCGTTTCGCGCACATAAACAATGTCTTCTGCATAATCGCCATTTGGCAGGCCAACGCCTTTGGCCCGCTTCGTAATGCGCCGGTCGTTGGAAAAATCGGTTCCGGTACGGCCCGTCAGTGTCAGCCAGTCGGTTAGTTTATAGGTGGCCGTTACGTTGCCAATAATGCGGTCTTTGTCGTTGGCATAGCTAAAATACTTCAGCGCGTAGGCCGGATTATTCCAGTAGTTCAGGTTCCAGTTGCGTTGTACGGGCCATTGGCTGGGGTCGGTGCCGTCTGCAACGGGATTGGCTTTGAGGTCTTCCAGATCCACCTGCCGACCAAACCAAATCCAGTAAAGATTCAGATTCTGGCGGTTATCCGAGCCATCTTTTATATAATTGATACTCGTGCGGGCGTTGAATTTCGGCGTAAAATTCCAGCCCGCATTGAGCGATATATTCTGGCGTTTGTAATTCGTGTTGGGCAACATGCCTTTCTGGTAGAGATTGGTGTAGCCCAGCCGAAAGTCGCCTTTCTCGCTACCGCCCGTCAGCGCGACGCTGTTTGTTGTGGTGACACCCGTATCGTAGAAATTTTTGACGTTATCGGGTCGGGCAACCCAGGGCGTGGCGGTGCGTGTACCGTCGGCACCGATGGGCGAGTTGAACTGCGGAATCAACCGGCCATCTAATTTCGGTCCCCAACTTTCGTCGGCTCCGTCATTGACTCCTCCGCCCATGCCATCGACGTAGGCGAACTGCCCTTTAAAGCCCTGCCCGTATTCATTCTGAAAGTCGGGCAGCCGAAGCGGGTTCTCAAATGTGGTATTTGTATTAACGCTCACGCCAATATTTTTGCTGACCGACCCCCGTTTGGTCGTAATCAGAATAACTCCATTGGCGGCTCGTGAGCCATACAGCGCGGCTGCGTTGGCTCCTTTCAATACCGAAATATTGTCGATATCGTCAGGGTTAATGGACGACGCGCCGTTGCCATAATCGACTGTCTGGTTATTGACATTGCCCCCCGTGCTGCCGGGTGTTACGTTGTAGCTGCCGTTATCAATTGGAATACCATCGACCACAAACAGCGGCTGGTTATTGCCCCCAATCGAGTTGGCCCCGCGAATCAAAATCCGCGACGACGCACCGGGTAACCCGTTGGTGGCCGTCACCTGAACGCCCGCAATCTTACCCGACAGGGCATTGACTAAGTTGGTCGAGCGGGCCTGTGTAATTTCGTTGCCCTTGAGTTCCTGAAGGCTATAACCAAGTGCTTTTTTGTCGCGCGTAATACCGAGTGCCGTAACGACCACTTCGCTCAACTGCGAGGCATCTTCGACCAACGAAATGATCAGTTCGGTCTGGTTTCCAATGGCAATTTCCTGCGGCATAAAGCCGATATAGGAGACCGTAAGTGTGGCATTCGGCTGTGCACTAATTGAAAAGCTCCCCGCTGCATCTGTTACGGCTCCCAGCGACGTTCCTTTCACCAGAACGTTGGCTCCGGGAAGTCCTGCTCCATCGGTTTTCGAGAGCACTTTACCCGTAACGGTTCGGGTGGTATTCTGTGCCCAACTGGCAGCAGCGATGAATACCCAGAGCACAGTCAGCAGGACATACCGATGCCTTGTTGCGTTAGTAAAATAAGGTTTCATAAGTTGTTAGGTTGTAAAGAAAAATAAAAACAAATTTGCTTTTATTTAAAAATACAAAATAACAACCCTTATATCAACAACTAATAAGTACAATATTTGTATTTTACCAATAAATACAAAATATTATTGCGTTAATGATATTTTAATATCCCTTTACTATAGACTATAAAGGAAGTTATCGAAACAGATAAAAAAACGCCCGGTTACCTTCAGGCAACCGGGCAGATAAAAATCAAAAAATTTGGCTTACTCAATATGTCCCGGAACGCTTTCCGGTAACTGGCTTCCTGACCATTCCTGACAACTTACAAACCGTACTGGTCGAGCAAATAGACCAATGCCGCCATCGAAGCCGCGCCCAGTTCGAGTTCGCGCTGGCTGACAGCCTCAAACCGGTCGATGGTTGTATGGTGGTAATCGAAATACCGCTGCGAATCGGGTTTGAAACCGAACAGTACCGTGCCTGACTGCGCTAAAGGCCCAATATCAGCTCCGCCCCCACCCGCTCCGATTTCCAGTAAGCCGTAGGGTGCGAGCAGCGGTTTCCAGGGCATTACCTTCGCGCGTTGTTCGGGCGTGCCAACAATACCGAAGCCGCGTGGTGTGAAGCCGCCATTGTCCGATTCGACGGCGGCAATATGCTTTTCATTGTTCTTTTTGGCCAGGTCTGCGTATTGAACGCCCCCGCGCAGGCCGTTTTCTTCGTTCATGAACATAACCGCCCGGATAGTCCGCTTTGGTTTGATACCCAGCGTTTTCATAATACGCAGCACCTCAATGGACTGCACACAACCCGCGCCATCGTCGTGGGCACCTTCGGCCAGATCCCACGAATCCAGATGTCCGCCAACAACGATAATTTCGTCGGGTTTCTTGCTTCCCCTGATTTCGCCGACTACATTGTATGATTTGGCATCGGGCAGGGTCTCGCAATTTTGTTTGAAATAGAACGTCAGAGCCGGGTTTTCGGCAAGCAGTTTGCTGAGCATGTCGGCCCCGTTGGTGCTGATGGCTGCCGTTGGAATCAGTGCGACGCCGGTTGCATAACGCATTCCGCCCACGTGCGGGTTATCGTCGTGCAGGTTGGTCATCGAGCGCACAATGGCCCCGACGGCACCAAGTTTGGCGGCTTCGGTAGCACCGTTGGCCCGCTGATCGACGGCTCCGCCATAGGCTTCAAACGTATTGATTTTGGTGGGGTCCATTGGACGGTTAAAAAACACAATTTTGCCCTTCACGTTGTCGGCCCCCAATGCCCGCAGTTCGGGGAAGCTTTTTACTTCGATAACGGTCGCTTCAACGCCTTTTGGCCCTGTTGCCACCGAACCGCCCAATGCCGCAATCGGCACATTCGTTTTTTGTTTCCCGACCCGAATAAAGGCTTCTTCTTTAGCACCCCGTACCCAATGGGGCACCATTACATCCTGCAAAAACACCCGGTCAAAACCCTGTTGCTCCATCACCTGCTTTGTCCAGTCAACGGCTTTTTGCGCCCCGTCGGAACCACTCAGGCGCGGACCTATCTGCTTGGTCAGATGCCGTAGCCATTCGTAGGATTTCCCATTGGCGAGGGCTTCGTTGTAAATGCGTCGGATGGCAACCGAGTCGGGATTCTGGGCTAAACTAAAGCCAGCCATCAGGCTCAAGATCAGGGTAAATGCTTTTTTCATGGTTGGCGGTTGTATTGGTTAAGAAGGCAATATACGGAAAGGCCCGGCTACCTCACAGCAGCCGGGCCTTTGTTATAGTTAGATCACTTGAGCAAATTACATATTAATCGCCCGGTTATCGGTTGCGGCTAAGCAGGCTTCTTTGAACGCTTCGGTGTAGGTCGGGTGGGCGTGCGACATCCGCGATACGTCCTCAGCCGAGGCCCGGAACTCCATCGCCACAACGGCTTCGGCAATCATGTCGGCAACGCGGGCACCAATCATGTGAACACCCAGAATTTCGTCGGTTTCCTTATGCGCAAGCACCTTCACCAACCCGTCGATGTCCATGCTCGCCCGCGCCCGGCCCAGTGCCTTGAACGGAAACGACCCGACTTTATACGGAATGCCTTCCTGCTTCACTTCTTCCTCGGTGTAGCCTACCGAAGCCACTTCGGGCCAGGTGTACACCACTCCGGGAATTAATTTATAATGGATATGCGGCTTTTGGCCTACAATGGTTTCGGCAATGAACGTGCCTTCTTCTTCGGCTTTGTGTGCCAGCATAGCCCCGCGAATCACGTCGCCAAGGGCGTAGATATGCGGTACGCTCGTGCGCAGGTGATTGTCTACTTCCACTTTACCCCGATCATCGGTTTTCAGGCCGGCGGCTTCGAGATTCAGGCCGTCAGTGTACGGACGCCGACCAACCGATACTAAGCAGTAGTCGCCGGTGAGGGTTAGCTGTTCTCCTTTGGGCGTATCAATATTCACCACCACTTCATCGCCCGTGTTTTCTACTTTCGTGACTTTGTGGCTGAAATAGAAATCGGCACCGAGTTTTTTAACGGCTTTTTGAAGCTCTTTGCCCAGCGTTTTGTCCATTGTCGGAATCATCGAATCGGCGAACTCAACGAACGACACTTTCGAGCCAAGCCGGGCATATACCGATCCTAATTCGGCACCGATAACGCCCGCGCCAATCACAATCATGTGTTTGGGCACTTCGGGCAATGTCAGGGCTTCGGTGGACGTGATAACGCGCTTTTTATCAATCGGCATTGACGGGAACGACATCGGTTTGGACCCCGTGGCAATCACGATATTTTTTCCTTTGATGGTCTGCTCCGACCCATCGTCTTTCGTGATTTTGATGGTATGCGGGTCAACAAACGAACCCATCCCGTGCAGTTCGTCGATCTTGTTTTTCTTCATCAGGAAGGTAATTCCCTTTGTGGTCTGATCGACAACACTGGCTTTTCGGGCAATCATTTGCGCCAGATCGACCTGTAAATCAGACAGTTTGATACCATGCTCGGCGAAGGTGTGAGCCGCATTAAAATAATGCTCCGACGAGTCGAGGAGGGCCTTCGACGGAATACAGCCGACGTTGAGGCAGGTTCCGCCCAGGGTGGAGTATTTTTCAATAATAGCCGTTTTCAGTCCCAGTTGAGCGCAACGAATGGCACCGGTATAGCCGCCCGGCCCCGAACCAATGAAAATCACATCGTATTCCATGAATGAGCTTATTTTTTTGTGATCTGTGGTTGGTAGTTTGTGGTTTTACAGCAACGGTAAGCACGATAAACGACGAGCGATAAACCACAGACTGCAATTGGCAAACTACTTATAAAGAAAGCATTGTGAGTGCAAATTTGGTTCAGAAATCGATTCCCTAAACCGATTTGAAAAAATTCGTGTTGATGGCTCCGTAAGGCTCTGTCAATCCTGAGCTATTTTAGTCCGTTTATGCGCTTCGTCTATCCCGTTTTTCTGCTGTCTACCCTGCTTATCAGTAGTTGTTCTGACCCCACCCAAACCAATCAGCCAAACGTTTATTATGATGTTTCTGGTTTTGTAAAGGGCCAGATTGCGGATTTGTCGGCGAGCAAACCGCTTATTGGCAAGACCGTTGCCATTAACGAAAAACGAAATGCACAAACTACCCGCGACATTAACTGGAGCCGGGAACTGGAATTGTTTACACAGGCTGATATTAATAAACCCGCCCTCCGAACCAGCTACCGGATTATCCGGCCCGATTCACTCACGTATCAGTACATGCTGAAGAATTCGGAAGAGCGGTTAACGGTTCGATCTTTGCTGGTTAAGGTCGATTCAATAACGCATCAGCCACGTCGGATTGAGGCCGTTTTGCAGACCAACAACCCGCTTTATGCTTCAGAGCGACATTTATTACTGGAAAGCGGCACCGGCACCGGGCGGCAGTGGGGTGTACAGCATTACGTGGTATCGGGGTTCCAAAAACTTCCGTACTTCGATAAAAATTCGTTTTTCGTCGATGGAAAAGTGAAGTAGCCCTAAAACAGACTCATTGTGCGGCACGTCCGGGTTAAGCCGTTGCCACATTCGACAACACAGGCAGCACGAAAATAAAGGTCGTTCCTTCCTTCGGTCCCGAGTGAATCTCGTAGCGACCCTGAATCACATCCATCCGGGCCTGAATATTGTGAAGCCCCATGCCCGTTGCATCGGCGGGGTTCATGCCACATCCGTTATCGTTCACAATCATATTCAGTTCATTGCCAAACCGCCGAAACAGAATGTTCGCTTCGGTGGCTTCGGAGTGGCGAATAATATTACTGCATAGTTCAATACAAATCGAATACAGGTTAAACTCGGCGGTTTTGTCTAATCGGGGCAGTTCTGCGTTGTCTAATCGAAACGTGATTTTCTGGGTGAGATTGAGTTTGTTTACCAGCCTGGTCAGAGCTTCCGATAAGCCCTGTTTTTCCAATTCGTCAGGTTGCAAATTATGGGATAAGTACCTAATCTCGGCAAACGCTTCTTTGGTCATATTTAGCAGGTTATGATAAATCTGCTGTTCCCGTTCGGCCATGTGCGCCGGGTTCAATGCCGACATACTGGTTTTAATCGCGGCCAATAAACCCCCTAAGCTGTCGTGCAGGTCGGCCGCCATGCGCTTGCGTTCGAGCGTTTGTCCGCGCAGCAGGGCATCTTCGATTTCGCGGTTTTTAGCCCGCAACTGGTCATTGGCCAACCGGAGTTCAACGGTTCGGGAAAACACTTTATCTTCCAGATCATGGTTCAAGCTTTCTATCTCGCGTTTCTGCCGATTGATTAACCGATTTTTCCGGTAGTAAACCGCCACAAAACCCAGCAGCATAGCGACTCCGCCTACCAGAATGATCCGCATCAAGCTTGCTTCTTCAATGTCGTGGTTCAGCTTGTCAATATGAGCGCGTTGCTCCAGCCTGTTCTTCTGCGATTCGGCCTTCAGCCGCTCGGTTTCAATCCGTTGCCGAAGCTGGCTTACCCTCGTTTCGGTTGCCAGTTGGTCGCGTTCGGCTTCGGCGCGTAGTCGGGAAATTTCTGCCTGCCGACGAACATTTATCAGTTGTTGCTGCTGAATGAATCGCTCCTTGTCGGCGGCAAGCCGGACCTGGTTGATGTCATACTTTTTCTGTACCGCCGACAGCTCCTCAACCCGCCGTAGGTTGGTCAGGCTATCGCGCAGGGTGCTGTATTCTTCATACATGGCCAGTGCTTTTGCCGGTTGACCTGCCAGCCGATATGCCTGATAAAGCGACTGTGTGGCCATTTGCCGGACGCGTATAAAACCCGATTCGCGGGCGACAGCAACGGCTTTTTCACCGAACTCAATGGCCAGTGCCGGTTTGTTGGTCAGCGTATAGCCTTCCGACAGCCGCGCCCAGACAGCCGCCTGCCCACCCCGGTCATGCAGTTGATTCCAGACGGCCAGCGCATCGTCGAAATAGATAATAGCGTGTTCGGGCTGGTGCCGACTAAGAAAAAAATCGCCCAGCCGTTCGTTGGCATAGGCAACGTTCACCAGCGAGCGAGTCTCGAGTGCAATTTTCCGGCTCGCTTCGTATTGTTGCTGGGCCTGCTCGTACTGCCCCCGAATTTCATAGACTTCCCCTATTTGGGTGATGGCCTGACTAATGAGCAGTTTTCGGTTTTTGGGCGTAATCGACGTATTGAAATTCAACAAGCTTTGCGAGTGCTGGTAACTGCCAAGTGCCTTATCGTATTCCTTCAGCAGCAGATAAATATCGCCCATGTTCATTTCCACCTGCCAGCGCGGAGAACTCTCGCGGGGCAGGTTCGCACACAATTCGGAAGCGCGTTGATTGATGCGTAATGCCTGGGGAAAGTCGCCTTTTACGGTTCGGAGGTAGTGTTCCTGTAGCATCATACCGCGCACGGCATACAGCGGATTGTGGTAACACAGAGCCTGTTCCTCTAATTGCTGGGCATACAGAAAACTACTGTCGCGCTGCTGACCGCGCATCTGCTTGAACACCAAAGCCATAAACCGTAACCCTTCCAGCCTCAGCGTATCGTTACGCAGGCTGCGCGGTAACTGCCCGGCAATCTGCCGATGGGTTCGGCCAAGCGTTAGCAAACTGTCCATATACACGGCATCCCCCCTGCGGTCGAAATTCAATTCCGGCAGTTTAGGATATGTCTGCGCTGAGCAGGTGGAGAGCCAGCCAAGCAGCAGTATGATTCCAGGCAAAAGAGGTCGCATAGAGGATTTATCAGCGTACCGAATAGCCGATAACAAACTCTAAAGTAACTGTTTAGCACACTAAATCAATGGGTTGAGTAAAATTCCTATTGTCTGCTGTCCAATTTATGAAGCTAAAACAAAGAGATTATCTGATGCAATTAGTGCGTTTCCCCGACGTTTGTTGGTCTATTTTCGTGACGGTATAAATTTTTTTCGTCTACTGTTAAACGAATGGAGGTAAATAAGAATCTATAACAGGCAATCAATCGTAAGTACAATAATTTCCACGAATACCTTAAAACTGAAAAAGTCGGTTAATACAGCATGATTTACTGCCTGGAACGGATTTATTAGCACAATAATCACCGTTTGGCAGATTTTTTGCAGTATAAATTTGCAGTTAAGCCTATTTTTTTCTTACTTTTAAGGCTGGAAAAATTAAAATTTTCAAAAACTATAACTTTACCATACACTATCGGAACACCGCTCTACGTTACCTAATTGTCTTACTGAAAATGGAAAAAGCCCAGGTAAACGACAGTGAGTTGATTTCCCTGTACATCCGTGGTAATGAAAAAGCCTTTGCCAAATTAGTGCAACGGCACAAATCGAAGATTTACACAACTATCTACCTGATTGTTAAAGATCAGTACATAGCGGAAGACTTAATGCAAGACACGTTCATCAAGGCCGTGGACACCATTAAGTCGGGTAAATACAACGAGGAGGGAAAATTTCTACCCTGGATTATCCGAATTGCTCACAACTTGGCGATTGACTATTTCCGAAAAGATAAACGCTACCCCAGTGTGGTGTTTGAAGACGGAAGCAGTGTGTTCAATACACTTGAGTTTGCGGAGGATTCAGTAGAATCACTCCAGATTCGGCAGGAAACACACGAGCATTTGCGCGAATTGATTCAGCGATTGCCGGAACAACAGCGTCAGGTGCTTATTATGCGGCACTACGAGGAAATGAGTTTCCAAGAGATTGCCGATGCAACCGGCGTCAGCATCAACACGGCTTTGGGACGTATGCGTTATGCGTTAATTAATTTACGCAAACAACTGAGCAAACGTTCGCCGAGTTATGATAAAAACCTTTACTCAAGATGATGTAGTCCGGTATGTCTATGAGGAGACTTCTCCCGAAGAAAGTCTGCTTATAGAAGACACCCTGATGTCGGAACCGGAACTGATGACGTTCTTCCTCGAAGCCCTTGAACTGCGGGCGTTGATGAATAAAATTGAACGTCAGCCAAGTAACAACACGGTTCAGGCTATCCTGAATTATTCTCAAAACCATCCGGCAAACCCGCCTGCACGCATACGACATTCGTAGCGGGCAGATGGGTATTGCTATTTTTGTAGCGCGGGTGGGAACCCGCATAGCGTGTGGCTATGCGGGTTCCCACCCGCGCTACAACAGTATTATGCTTAAAAAAGAACGATTCCAGCGTTTTCTTTCCTACTTCACTGAACATTATCCCGAACCTAAAACGGAACTGAATTTCGGCAATCCCTATGAGTTGCTGGTAGCCGTCATTCTGTCGGCGCAGTGTACCGACAAACGAATCAATCAGATTTCGCCCGCTTTGTTTGCCCGTTTCCCGGAACCGGAATCGCTGGTTGCGGCATCAGTCGAGGAGGTGTTTACCTACATTCGCAGCGTCTCTTACCCCAATAATAAAGCAAAGCATTTGGTCGGGATGGCCACTGCATTGATAGAACGCTTTGGGGGAGAAATTCCGGCAACGGTAGAAGCGTTGCAGACACTGCCGGGTGTAGGGCGCAAAACAGCCCATGTTATTCTGTCGGTGGTTTACAATGAACCAACCATGGCTGTTGATACCCACGTTTTTCGGGTGTCTCACCGGATTGGTTTGGCTCCATTAACGGCAACCACACCTTTGGCTGTTGAGAAGGCCTTGATGGCGCACATCCCCAAACAATACGTTCCCAAAGCGCATCACTGGCTCATTTTACATGGTCGCTACGTTTGTCTTGCCCGCTCGCCTAAATGCGAGATTTGCGCCCTAAAAGATTTTTGTAAGTATTATGAGAAGCGTGTAGTGGTTAAATAGGTGAAGTGAGTGTAATGAGTTCAGAAGTTGATAAACCACTATACTTACTACACTCCTTTCACTTACTCAACCAAGTACTAAAACTGCTCTGTACCGGCAAAGAAGAAACTGCTTTCGATTTCCGCGTTCTCGTCTGAGTCAGAGCCGTGAACAGCGTTGGCCTCAATGGATTTAGCGTATAATTTACGGATAGTGCCCTCTTCGGCCTGAGCCGGATTTGTAGCACCAATCAGTTTACGAAAGTCGGCTACTGCATTCTCCTTCTCTAAAATCATCGGAATAATCGTGCCCGACGACATATAAGTCCGCAGGCCGTTGTAGAAAGGCCGCTCGCGGTGAACAGCGTAGAATTGACCGGCTCGCTCGCCTGTTAGCAGCGTTTTTTTGATTGCTACGATGCGAAAGCCCGCTTCTTCAATCATTTTGATGATTGCTCCGGTATACCCGGCCTCTACGGCATCGGGCTTGATCATGGTGAATGTACGGTTCGTTGCCATCTCTGATGGTTATATCCAAATTTTATTTGGCCGCAAAGGTACGGCCTGCGCAGTTCGGGCGCAAATGTAACGAACGTGACGTTCATTGCTGTGCTGCGCCTGTAACATGACCATGATAAAGTCATTCTGTGAACATACTATGTTAGCAAAGTTGACTAACCAAAAAGCAAATCATCAATCGGAATTAGTATTCTTCGTACTTTTGGGTTTCGATTATGGCCCCGACCTTTCTATATGCAAGACATTGAAGCGATTGGCGCAACCATCCGACAAGCATCGGACGGCTCCGCGCAAACCGTGCTGATTACAACCCACCAAAATCCTGATGCCGATGCAATGGGGTCATCGCTGGGGTTGGCCGGTTACCTTCGCAAAAAGGGCCACCGGGTAACCGTAATTACCCCGACTGACTATTCCCAAAACCTTCACTGGATGGCAGGCAATGAAGGTGTGATTGCATTCGACGAAAAGGCGCGGGTATTGGTGAGTCAGTTATTTGACGAGGCTGATTTAATTTTTTGTCTTGATTTTTCGAGCCTCGACCGTATCCGTGAACTCGCGCCGATGGTGCGGCAATCTCGCGCCCGCAAAGTGCTGATTGATCACCATCTCGAACCCGAATCCTTTGCCGACCTCAGCCTCTGGGACCCGACCGCTGCGGCCACTGCCGAACTGGTTTTCCGGCTTATTGTCGAGTCAGGCGATCAGCATCTGATTGATATTCCGATTGCCGAATGCCTGTACTCCGGTTTGATGACGGATACCGGCTCATTTCGGCATCCTAATACTACGGGCAACGTTCACCGGATGGCCGCCGAACTGGTAGACCTTAACATTGATGTCAGCAGCATTCACCGACGTATTTTCGACAACGTAACGCTCGACAAATTTCGTTTATTAGGGTATGTGCTGAATGAAAAGCTTAAGGTACTGCCCGAGTATAAATTTGCGTACATTCTCCTGACCGATGCTGAATTGAAACGGTATCGCTCCAAAACGGGTGATACGGAAGGCATGGTCAACTATGCGCTGGCAGTGGAAGGGGTCGTGATGGCAGCCATTCTGATTGACCGAAACGATGAAATACGTATCTCCTTTCGCTCCATCGGCGACTTTTCGGTGCGTGATTTGGCCAGTCGGCATTTTGAGGGCGGAGGCCATCGAAACGCAGCGGGCGGCCGGTCAAAACGCTCCCTTGCCGAAACGGAGCAGAAACTATTAACTGTATTACCCGAATACCAGCAACGATTGCTGGAAACTGTTTAGGAAATTTACGGTATTCGGTTTATAGTTTACGGTAGTAAGCCGATGCAACTGATTGCCGCCGTAAACCATAAACTGAATACCGTAGATTATTTTTTTAGTATAAACCAGAATTCTCTCATGTCTTTTAAAAATTTCGGGAAAGCCGCCCTACTTGTCGCTGTTGTAGCGGCCTGCGGTAAAAACCGCCAACAGGTGACGGATAACGGCCTGAAGTACACAATTCACGAACAAACTGAAGGGAGCCGCAAGGGTAAAGTCGGTGATATTCTGACCCTGCACTTGACCCTGATGAACAACAAAGACTCAATTCTGCGCGACACGCATAAAGAAGGTGCTCCGTTTCAGATGCTGTTGCAGGTTCCGCCTTTCAAGGGTTCTTATGAAGAAGGCCTGACGATGCTGGGAAAAGGCGACAGCGCAACGTTTTATGTGAGTGCCGATTCGCTTTTCACACGGGCTATGCAGCCGCTGCCACCAAGTGTAACCAAGGGCAGCGACATCGGTATTGCGGTGAAAGTACTGAATGTTCAAACCGAGGAAGAGTACAAAAAAGCGCAGGCCGCTGACTTCGAGAAGCAGAAAGGGATCGACACGAAAACGATTGGCGATTACATTAGCAAAAACGGTCTGACAGGCAAGGCCCAGAAAACTGAATCAGGCGTGTACTATGTAATAACGCAGGCCAGCAGCGGCCCCCTGCCTGCGCGGGGCGACGTCGTGTCGGCTCATTATACGGGCAAATTACTAAGTGGAAAAGTGTTTGAAGACTCTCGTAACAACCCACAGTCTGGAGGCAAGCCCATCCAGTTTCCGGTTGGTGTCGGCCAGGTTATTCCGGGCTGGGATGAAAGTTTTCTAAAGCTACACAAAGGCGAAAAAGCGACTCTGATTATTCCGTCAACGTTAGCCTATGGCCCGCGTGGCAATCAGGCGATTCCGCCAAACTCCGTGCTCTTATTCGATGTTGAACTGCTCGACATTCAGAAAGGACAGCCCGGCCAGGGCCAGCCGGGAATGCCACAACCAGGGCGATAAATCAGTCTTTTTTCAGAAAGCCGTTTGCAGTTATCCCTGCGAACGGCTTTTTTTGTTTCCATGGAACTTTGCTTTGCTACCAATAACCAGCACAAATTAGACGAAGTCTCGGCACGGCTCGGCGACGCATTTGTCCTCAAAACGCTTAACGATATTGGCTGTACGGATGAACTTCCCGAAACGTCGGGAACGATTCCCGGCAATTCACGTCAGAAAGCGGAGTATGTCTGGACTCATTTTGGTGTATCGTGCTTTGCCGACGATTCGGGTTTGGAAGTCGATGCGCTCGACGGGGAGCCGGGTGTTGATTCAGCTTTCTATTCCGGGAGTCGCGATGCGGCCAAAAACATCCAGAAACTACTAACAAATCTGGCTGGCAAGCTCAATCGAAAAGCGCGGTTCGTTACTGTTTTTACCCTCGTTTTACAGGGCGTTGAACACCAGTTTGCCGGAATAATTGACGGGCAAATTACAACCGAGCCACGCGGTACTGGCGGCTTTGGGTACGACCCCGTTTTTCAGCCAGATGGATATAACCGCACCTTTGCAGAAATGAGCATGGACGAGAAAGGCCGCATTAGCCACCGGGCGCAGGCATTATCAAAGATGGTCGCTTATCTGGAAAAGCAGGTCGTGTAGAAGAAACTGGTAGATGTATTATCGAACTTCTTTTATAGAGCCTGTTTAAATTTTCGGTTCACGCTCAAAAATGAGTGTGTTTTTGTCATTCCGAGGAACGAGGAATCTCAAAGTTGCTCATGGGGAAGTTTGAGATTCCTCGTTCCTCGGAATGACAAAAACACACTGCCAATTTCAAGTAGATTCAAAAAAGTTTAAACAGCTTCACACACAAAAACAGCCCATCTGACATCAGATGGGCTGTTTTTGTATGTATGTGGTTCAATTCTAATAAAACTTTGCCCGGCGGTCTTCAACTTTAGCGGCTTCTTTAATGGCTTCGTTGATGTAAAAACCGATCCGCTGCGTGTTGTTTTGCTGAATCTGCGTTTTATAAAGCGCGTAATCAGCAATAACGGGGGCAGGATTTAGTGCGGTCGTTTCCATCACTAAAACGCCACCCTCACCCGCAAACGGCTTGGTGCGCTTGCCTGGCTTTAAACCGAAAGCTTTACCCAACGCAACAGGGTCAACACCCGCACTGCGCAGAAAGCCCGTTGCCAGATTCACATCATCAACGGTTTCTACCAGCGCACCAGCTCCATATTTTTGCGAAATTGTTTCGAGCGAACCGCTGGCATTTCCCAGTTTACTGATAATCTGTTCGCCTTTCAGTTGATTCCGAACTTTGGCAGTCAACTCATTCCGGAAATCATTTACGCCTACTTTGTCTTTCTCGGTTTTGTTTGTCAGCACGGCAATTACGTACTGGTCACCCACCTCAAACGGCTCAGATACGGCGTTCAGGTCCGTTTTGTCGTTGAACGCCCAGCGAACAATCTGCCGCACTTCCGAACCCGTCAGCGCATTGATTTGATTGGCTCCTTCAGGAATCCGTTCGGCTGTAGCCACAACCAATGATTTATCTTCTTTCACTTTTGCATCAAACGCTTCTTTCGTCCGCACATCCGACGCAAACTGGTCGGCTTTCCGCAGGGCTTCGTCGCGCGTGGTCTGGCTTGGCGTAATTGCTTTGCCAATGGCCGCGATGCGGTAAAGTACATTCGTTTTAGGCTGCGTAACCTTAATAATGTGGTAGCCAAATTCGGTTTCAACCAAACGGGGAATCAAACCGGCCGTTGCTGCACTGAATACAGCCGCTTCAAATGGTTTCACCATCTGACCGTTATTTTTGAAATAACCCAGATCGCCACCAACCGACCGCGAACCATCATCACTATTGGTTTGCGCCAGGGCCTCGAAACTGGCTCCTCCCTGAATTTGCTTCAGGATACCTTCGGCCCGGCGTCGGGCATCGGCTTTTGCGGAGTCGGCCAATCCTTTTGTTTGAATCAGAATGTGGCTTGCCCGCGCTGTAAAGCTGGTATCCCTCTTTGTACCGCCGTATTTATAGATGAAATACGTGTTGCCTTCGCGGAAGGGTCCGTAAATGCCGCCTGAAGAAAACGTTGGAATAGATGCCCGAAGTTGCTCCGGCATTTCGCCCGCAGTGAGGTAAAGTGGTACCCGAACGTCACTATTTTGCTGAGCAAACGTCGAGTCGTTTATTGCGGAGCCTAAACCACGCGCCAACGATTTGATCTGGGTATAGAGTGCCGCACTGTCTTCCTTCGATGGTGCTACCGAGAATGTTACGTACTGCAACGACCGGCTGTCAGTGCCGGGATATTCCTCTTTGTGCTTCGTCAGGTAATCCTGTAACTGAGCGTCCGTTACCTTCACCGTTGTATCATTAATGGTGTAGTACGGCACGAACAGAAATTTCACATTCGCTTTCGAGTTCTGCGCCTGGTATTCTTTCTGCGCTTCGGCGGTTGTTGCAAATACAGACAGGCGCATTAGCCCCTCGTATTTATCACGCAACCGGTCGGAGGCCAAATTTTTCTCGAAACTTGCCCACGCGGTTTGTTGCTGCGGAGGCAGGTTCTTCAACCCTTTGAGGTAGCTAATGATCGAGCTTTTATCGAATATGCCCGTTTGTGGGTTTGTAAAGGCCTGACGTACGGCGGGACTGATGTTATTGCCCTGAACCATGTCGATCAGTTCCTGCTCCGAAACTTTCAGACCCAGTTTGTCGAACTCTTTCTGATAAGCGATTTCAAACAACATCTGATTCCAGGCCTGCTCCCGAATCTGGGCTAAGTCCTGATCGGCTGGTGCGCGGCCAGTCTGTTGCTCGAACTGCGCCCGAATCACATCGACCTTCGCATTGAAATCCTGATAATCAATGGATTGACCAGCAATCTCACCAACCTCCTGCTGGTTTCCGCCGAATAGCAAACTACGGCCACCGAGCAAGTCTCCACCCACAATGAACAGAATCAGACTGACGGCAATAATACCGACAGCCAGCCCTGAACGTTCTCTGATCTTATTAATGACAGACATTTCGCTTTTAACAGTCAATTTAGCCCGCAAAATAACAATTTTCCCCGCTGGAATACAAGTACTACCTGCATATCCACCGGCAAAAGTGAGGAAAAGGCTCCACAGGCGGGCAACAAAAAAGTGCCGACTTTCTACAAAAGCCGACACCTGTTAATGCCCTACATTAGGTTACGTTAATCGTCTTTACCGTCTGGGTCAACCTTATCTTCTGCTTTATCGAAGGCATTTCCAATACTTTTCCCTGCTTGTTTAAAACCGGATTTTATATCTTTCCAGGCAGCCGCCGTAGCGTTTTGCGCCTTGTCAATGTCGTTACCTAACTCCCTGCGTTCGACTTCCAACTTAGCTTTCTGACGCTCGGTTTCCGCCTTTGCCTTATCACTTTGTTTATCGGCTTTAGCTTTCAGTTCGTTGATTTTTGCATCTAATTTATCTTTCTGGACGTTCATTTTAGCCACTGCTTCGTCGCGTTCGCGCTTAAAGTCAGCGGCTGCCTCATCCGATTTTGCTTCGGCTTTATCACCAGCTTCATTCAAATCGGCTTTCGTTTCAGCAGCAGCGTCTTTGGAATCAGCAGCAATGGCGTCACCGGTTTTTTCCATCGCGTCTTCAGTACGCGACTCTTTTTTGTTGTCTGAACCACAAGCCTGCAAAAGAGCCAGTGATGTGACCAGCATTACTGTACCGGCAACGTGTTTAATTTGGGTCATTGTTACTGTTGACTTACTCATAGTGGTTTTGTGTAGTTTGATTACCACAAACCCAGTTGGCAAACGGTGTGCCAGAAAAAGAAAGAGGAATAAGTGCAGTCGTAACTGGTTGACACACTCCGCTTATTTTACTCACTTTACTATTTCCATTTAATGGCACAACCAATGGGTTTTGTAATGGGCGACTGCACCGGGCGACCAGCCAATAAACTACTAACGGCTTCGTCAACGTAGCGACGCTGTACGCTGGCCGCATCCTGCGGGCTGTCATCAATAGTGCCTACGTACTCAAGAATAAACTGTCCATTGGTTTGTTTCAGTACATACACTTCGGGGGTGCGGGTGGCACCAAATGCACGCGCTACGGCCTGTGTTTCGTCCATTGCATAGGCAAAGGAGTACTTGTTATTAGCACGGACTTTCATGTTCTCAAATGAATCTTCTTCGTAGGCCTTTGGATCGTTTGGCATAATGGCCAGTACGGGATAGCCCTGTGGAGCAAATTTCTGATCCAAGGCAACAAGCCGGTCTTCATAGGCTTTTGCAAACGGGCAGTGGTTGCTGGTGAATACCACAACCAGCCCCTTCTGAGTACGGTAATCGGCCAGCGAAACCATTCGGCCATCTACGTTTTTCAGCTTAAAATCGGCTACGGCATCCCCAAGATTATATCGGTTTACCGTTGTTTGTGCAAGCAGGCAGTGAGTTAGTATCAAAACCAGCAACCCGGTCAACGACCAACTCATGTATTTTTTCATGATAAATTTTATCAACGTTTAGTTATTGGATAACAAACGTAAGGGAAAGATTAATTCATGGTTTTGGGAAACTGAGTAGTAGCCTCTGTTCATTGACATAGGCTACCGTTTAATCAATTTATGACCCAAAAAAAATAAATAATAGGCTTTTACTAAACACTGTTTAGTATATTTGTGCTGTTAATAAAGAAGTCATGGGAATTGTAGAGCGAAAAGAACGGGAGCGGGAAGAAATGCGGAAGCTAATTCTCGACGGTGCGCAGAAGTTGTTCTTATTGAATGGCTTCGATAAAGTCAGTATTCGAAATATTGCCGATGAAATCGAGTATAGCCCTGCTACCATTTATCTGTACTTTAAAGACAAGAACGAACTTTTGTACGCCTTGCACCAGCGTGGATTCGTCCAGATGGTGCAGGAATTTCAACCCTTACTACTCTTGACCGACCCGTTTGAGAAACTGGTAGAGATGGGCCGCTCTTACATCCGTTTCGCCGTGGAAAACCCCGAACTGTTTGATCTGATGTTCATTATGACGGCACCAATGGATACGCTCGAAAAAAAGGAATGGGTTGAAGGCGATCAGGCATTTGGCCTGCTGATGCAGGTCGTTCAGGAATGCATGGATGCCGGTGTTTTTCAGAAGCATGATGTTCAGGCAACGGCTATGATGATCTGGAGCGGTATTCATGGCTATACGGCACTGTTCCTTCGGAAACGATTAGGTATGTTCCCCGAGTGCGACCGTCAAATTATTATGGACGACGCCTTCGACCTCTTTTGCGAAACGCTACGGCGTGGTCTCTAATTTTTTTGCCTTTTCACTAAACAGTGTTCATTAACTAACATACGATTATGGGCTTCTTTCTTAAATACGTCCGCTATTTGGGAGTCTCTCTCCCGCTTACACTGGCTGCCCAACCGGCACCCGTCGGGCAGTCAGCCATTTTGGAAGGCTACATTCGCGAAGGGCTTGCTAACAATCTCGCGCTCCGGCAGGAATCGCTCGAAATTAGTCGCGTAACCGAATCGCTCACGCAGGCAAAGTCATTGTTCTATCCACGCGTGGCGTTCAATCCAACCTACTCGCTGGCGGCTGGCGGTCGGCGGCTGGATTTTCCGGTGGGCGATTTGCTCAATCCGGCTTATAAAACGCTTAACCAGCTCACTGGCTCCGACCGCTTCCCAACCAATGTTGAGAACGTGAATCAATTGCTGGCTCCTAATAACTTTCACGATACTAAAATCAGTGTCAACTATGCCATTTTCAATACCGATATCCAATACAATTACCTCATTCAAAAGCAATTAGTTTCGTCACAGGAGGCCCGCAAACGGGTAATCGAAAACGAACTTCGGTATAACATCGCAACGGCTTATTATCAGTATCTGCAAGCTCTCGACGCCGTTCATATCTTCGAGAATTCGCGTCAAGTCTTAATCGAATTGGCCCGCCTGAATGAAAAATTAGTCAGCAACAACATCGCAACGAAAGAAATCGTAACCTCTGCCCGCTACGAAGTCAGTAAAGTGGATCAGCAACTGGCTGTAGCGGGTAAAAATCGGGAAACGGCCCGCGCCTATGTCAACTTTCTGCTCAACCGCGACCTTCCGTCGCCGGTCGAAGTTGATTCCGCGCTCACTAAAATCCTGCCCGAATCAAAAGAAAACCTCGCCGATTTACAGCAAACGGCTCTGCGCGGTCGGCAGGAGTTAGCGCAGTTGAACGGCTCGTTAGCCGCTGCCCGAACGGCGGTGAAACTGAACGAAGCCAACGCCACAATCCCGAATGTGTACGTTGGCAGTAACGCAGGCTTTCAGGGATTTGGCTACACGTTCAAAAATCAGGCGTATGTGGTCGCGCAGTTCGGTTTGCAGTGGGATTTATTCCGGGGGTATGAAAAGCGGTCGAAGATTCAGCAGGCAAAAATCCAGACTACGGTTCTGCAAACCCGGTTGGCCGACGTACAGCGGCAGATTCAATTGCAGGTGCTACAGGCCTACTACGACCTCGACGCAGCCACCGAAAGCCTTGCCGCCACACAAAGCGGTATGCTCAACGCCGACCAGACACTTCGGGTGATCGACAGCAAATACCGCAACGGTCAATCGCTGTTGATTGAGTTTCTGCGCTACCAGAACGACCGGCAAACGGCGCAGATTCAGCACTCACTGGCTCGCATGGATGTACTCGTAAAACGGGCGGCATTAGACCGGGCGGTGGCCGTTGGACAATAACGATTCAAGCTGGAACTACCCGCTATAAACCTGCTGCTTAGTGCCAGCACATTTCTGCTCATTTCTTTCGTGTTGTAATTATGAAAGTATATCCCGCTTCACTAAACGTATTGGCCACTAAAAGTGGTTGATTTGACGCCATTAACGGTCAATCCAATTATAGTCTTGGACGGCACTGCTTTCAAACAACGATTTAATTTTTTCGACAAATGGAAGAACCATTTCATACTGATTGTCGAGCGTGTCAAGAACAATCAGTTTTACATTCCATTTGCGATAATTCTGTTGGTAACTCAGGTTTTTATCAGCCGTAATGAGGTACTCAATTCCCTCCAGATTCATTGCCTGAAGTAGTTGGCCATTACGGAGTGACTGCCAACCCAGGTCGGGAACTGTCAGCACTTCATAACCTTCGCCAAAGCGAAATTTGAGTTTTTTTGGCAGATTTTCGTCAAGAAGGAGTTTGGGCACGTACTGGGAAATTAAGAGTCACGGTTGATGCAGCTAAATCCAAAATAGCTAAAGCCTGCTCGTATTTAACCGACGGAAAATCGTCAATAAACTCATTTACGGTATGACCACCTTTAACGTAATCGAACAGATTCTTAACCGGAACCCGGGTGTCGAAAAAAACAGGCGTTCCACTTTGAATATCCGGATGTATGGTTATAAGCTGATGCATAACAAAAATGAGAAAGGCCAACATGGCTGGAAACAACTACAACTTAGCAAAAGTGTCTCAGTAAACAAATAAGCACATGAAACCATCACAACTTATCCTCTCCTTATTTCTTTCCACTGCGCTCTGGGCGTGCGGAAGCAAGGCCGAAAATAGCCCGGCTGAATCAAACCAAATGAACGCCAATGTATCAGGGTCCGACGTGTCGGTTATTCCGATCAAACTTACGCCTGTCAGTACTGTTGTGAGGGCCGAACCGGTGGTCGCGTCGGGGCTGGTTTCTTCAGCGCAGGAAGCACGGCTATCGTTCAAAGTCGGCGGCATCATCAATCAGATGTATGTAGAAGAAGGACAATCCGTTCGTAAAGGGCAGTTGCTGGCTACCCTCAATTTGACCGAAATCAACGCGCAGGTGAGTCAGGCCCAACTCGCCAATGAAAAAGCCGAACGCGATTTGGGCCGGGTTAAAAGCCTGTATGCCGACACAGCCGCCACGCTCGAACAACTTCAGAACGCCACCACTGGCACCGATGCCGCAAAACAAAACCTGACCATCGCGCAGTTCAACCGCAACTACGCGCAAATTCGCTCGACGGTAGACGGGACCGTAACGCGTAAGGTTATCAATGCCGGAGAATTTGCAGCGGCTGGCGCATCCGTCTACCTGATTTCGTCGAACCGCCGGAGCGACTGGGTCGTGCGCGTGGGCGTGTCAGACAAGGACTGGGCGCGGCTTCGGCTGGGCAACCGGGCTACGATTGCCCTCGATGCGTATCCCGGAAAGACGTTTAGCGGCACCGTCAGCGAGTTGGCGCAGGCTGCCGATCCGGTCAATAAACTCTACGAAGTAGAAGTAAAAATCAATCCTGGTCCATCCAGACCGGGAGCGGTAAAGTTTGCCCCCGGTTTGTTTGCGAAGGTAACACTGGTTCCGGCGCAAAGCCGCTCGTATACGCTCGTGCCGGTCGAAGCCATCGTGGAAGGCAACGGCAAAGATGGCTTCGTGTACGTACTGGCTACTGACGGGAAGCACGTTCGCAAAGCACCGGTTCAGATTGGCTTTCTGGACAACGATAAAGTGCTGATAACCAATGGCTTATTGGGCGTGAAAGAAATCGTTACGGCGGGATCGGCGTTTTTAACAGAAGAATCGACTGTGGTCGTCAACTAACTATTTAAACACGGAGAACACAGAGTAAAAGGACAGAGAAACACAGAGACTCGGTTGTCTCCGTGAAACGCTCAGTGTCCTCTGTGTTGAAGAAATATGAATCTATCCGAATTTTCCGTCAAAAACTGGCAGTTTATGCTGGTGCTGTTTCTGGGCGTAGCGGCTCTGGGCATCAACTCCCTGCTGAACATGCCCCGGGGCGAAGACCCCGAATTTACGGCTCCCGAATTTGCCATAGCCGTTGTCTATCCAGGCACCGATGCCCTCGATATGGAGGAACTGGTTGTGGAGCCAGGCGAAAAACGCTTTAACGAACTCGACAACATCAAACACGTAATTACCAGCGTGGATGATGGCTTGGCGGTGTTCCGGGTATCATACGAATACAGCGAAGACCCTGAAGAGAAATACCAGGAAATCGTGCGCGAAGTGGGTGCCCTGCGGAATGAATTGCCATCCGATGTGTTCAAGATCGACATCATTAAGTTTTCACCGTCCGACGTTAACATTGTGCAGGTCGCTTTGCAGTCGGAGGTGGCATCGGAAAAAGAATTACGGGATTATGCCGACGATCTGACCAAGCGGTTGGAGAAGATTACAAGCCTGAAAAATGTACAGGACTGGGGCACCTCAGCAGGGGTAGTTCGGGTAGCCCTCAACATCGAAAAGATGGCGCAGGAAGGCATTCCGACCAATCGCGTTATCGGGGCATTGCAGGCCGAAAACGCTACGATACCGGGCGGCAGCATTCAGGTGGGTACGCGTAAATTCAATATTAAAACAGCCGGTGATTATCAATCATTAGACGAGATTCGGAACACGATTGTATCGACTAACGGGCAGAAAATCATCCACCTGCGCGACATTGCCGACGTTGACTATAACCTCGAAGACGAAACGCACATTACGCGGTTAGACGGTCATAGGGCGGTTCTCATTACAGCGAGTCAGAAAATGGGTGAGAACATCGACAAGGTGGGTAAACAAATCAATCCAATCATCGAGGATTTTGCCAAAACGCTGCCGCCCCATATCAAATTAGTCAAAAACTTCGACCAGGCCGCCAGTGTGGGTAAGCGTCTGGATCACTTCGCGATGGATTTTGCCATTGCCATTCTGTTGGTTTCGTTGACCCTATTACCATTGGGTTTCCGGGCGGCTGTGGTGGTCATGATTTCGATTCCGTTGTCGCTGTCAATTGGCTTGTCGCTGCTCAACGCCTTTGGCTACAGCATCAACCAACTAAGTATTGTCGGCCTGATTGTCGCGCTGGGCATACTGGTGGACGATAGTATTGTGGTGGTCGAAAATATTGAGCGGTATCTGCGCGAAGGCTACTCCAAAAAGGACGCGGCCATCAAAGCGACCAGCCAGATTACCCTCGCCGTTATTGGTTGTACCGTCACGCTGATTCTGGCGTTCATGCCGCTCCTGTTCCTGCCCGAAGCTTCCGGCGATTTCATCCGGTCGCTGCCGATGGCGGTTGTAACAACCATACTGGCGTCGCTGCTTGTGTCGCTGACCATCGTGCCGTTTTTGTCGAGTCGGATTCTGAAACAAGCGCATAACCCCGAAGGCAATATTTTTCTACGGGCGTTAAAAAAGCTCATCAGTGGTTCATATAGCCGGTTATTGAACGTGGCTCTCGACCGACCAGCCATTACGTTATTGGTAGCACTGGCCATTTTTGGCGGAGCACTTTCCTTAGCGGGCAAAGTTGGATTTGGCTTGTTTCCGGCCTCCGAAAAGCCGCAGTTTCTGATTAATATTGAAACACCCGACGGCAGCAGTTTGGGCGAGACGAATCGCGTAGCCCGCTATGTCGAAAGCCAGCTCAAGCGCGACCCGGCTATTAAACATTTCACCACGAACGTTGGACGAGGCAACCCCCGGATTTATTACAACATTATTCAGCGCAACGAATCAGCCAACTTCTCACAGTTTTATGTACAATTGAACGACGTTGAACCCGCCAAAAAACGGGCCATGATTGATACCTATCGGGAGAAGTTCGCACTCTATCCGAACGCTAAAATTGAAGTAAAAGATTTTGAGCAGGGTCCGGCACAGGAGGCTCCCGTAGCCATCCGGGTATTTGGCGAGAATTTGGACACCCTGCGCACAGTAGTCGCCCGCGTTGAAACGGTGCTCAAGCAAACGTCGGGCACGATTTACGTGAATAACCCGCTGGCGAACCGCAAAACCGATCTGCGAATCAAGATCAACAAAGATAAAGCCGGACTGCTTGGCCTGTCCATCGCCGATATTAACCGCACCATCCGGCTGGCCGTGGCAGGACTGAACGTCGGTACGTTTAAAGCCCCCAATGATACCGACGATTATACAATCAACGTTACCTTACCCAAAGGCCGAACAACCGACCAGTCAGTATTGAACAATCTGTATGTCAATACGGTAACGGGCGGAGCGGTGCCGCTTCGGCAAGTGGCGGACATCGAATTCGAGACGGGCACAAACCTCATTCGGCACTACGACAAAGACCGTTTCGTAACGGTAACGGCCTTCGTAAAAACAGGTTATTTAGTCGATAACGTTTATACCGACGTACTCAAAAAATTAGACGCCATGAAGTTTCCGGGCGGTTTCCGTTATCAGGCGGCTGGCGAACTGGAAAGCCGCGAGCAGTCGTTTGGCGGGTTGGGTACGATTATTTTAATTACGATTTTCGGATTTATGGCGGTGTTGATTCTGGAATTCGGCACCATAAAAAGTACGCTGATTGTGTTGTCGGTCATTCCGCTGGGTATCATTGGTGCCATTGCGGCCCTGCTGTTAACGGGAAATCCTTTTTCGTTCGTAGCCATTATCGGGTTAATTGCCCTGATTGGTATCGAGGTCAAAAACTCGATTCTGCTCGTTGATTTCACCAATCACCTGCGCGAAGATGGTATGCCTTTAGTCGAAGCCATTAAAGAAGCGGGTGAAGTACGGTTTGTACCCATCGTACTGACTTCCCTTACAGCCATTGGTGGCCTGATGCCGCTGGCATTAGAAGGCAACCCGCTCTACTCTCCGCTGGCGTGGGTATTGATCGGCGGCCTGATTTCCAGCACGTTGCTTTCCCGAATTGTAACACCGGTATTATACAAACTGCTCCCGCCGAGGGTTACGATGAAAACAATACCTGAGCAGGCACAGGAACCCGAACTGGCTTAAACAAAAAAGAGGCATTCGTACGAATGCCTCTTTTTTGTTTCCATAAACGATCCCTATCGCACCACTATTTTCCGCACCAAATGCGTAACCCCAGTATTGACCCGGAGCAAATAAACGCCCGGCGTAAGCGGCTGACTCGGGGTAATAGCCAGATTTCCGGTAGCTTCTGTCTGAATCTGGAAGGCCAGTTCGCGTCCGGCGACGGTAGTCAGGTGGTAAGTGGCATTAGGTAAATTGCGAACAGCCACCCGAATGGTCTGGCCCTCGGCTGGGTTGCCAAGCAGTTCAAAAGCAGGATTGAGGTTATCCAGCACAACCGATACAATTTTCGAGTACGTCGTTTGGCCATCGAGATCCACCTGCTTCAGTCGGTAATAGCCCGTTCCACTTAACGGGTGTTCATCCAGCAAACCATACGTTTTAGCAGACTGGGCTTCGCCCGCAGCCGCTACACGACCAATTGCGCCAAATTCCTGCGCGTTAGCACTGCGTTCGACCTCAAAATAAGCACTATTCGTTTCATTAGCAGTTGTCCAGGATACTGCTACATTGTCGCCAACGGCTTTCACCCCGAACGACGACAACCGAACGGGTAACGCAAGCGCACTGGCAATATCAAACCGGGCAAAGGTTGGGTAGTGGTCGGAAGTTGTGGTCGCGTAATTGACAACGGCGGGGCGCACAGAAGCCACCGAACCGGCGATGTAGGCCGGAGCCAGTTCATTCGACACAGTCATATGGTCGATGGCATCGGTGAAGTTGGCGTCGGTATTACAGTTGCTGTTGCTGAGTTCTTTAGAGATAATGCTGTAATTGGCATCGTTGACAAAATTGGCGTACGATGACGGATTGCCAGCCGCAATGGATTGGTCGACGTCGTCGTTATAGTCGCCTGCCAGAATCAGATTCACACTTCCGTAGTTCGCATCCAGTTCAGCCTTGAGGTCGATAATATCCTGTTTCCGGCGGTCATAATCAGCCTGAGCAGAGCCTGATTTAGCATGAATATCAACAATATAAAGTTTACGGGTTTGCCCGTTTGCCGTAACGTTTGCCACAAACAGATACGGCAACCGACCCGATGCCCAGGCACTACTGCGCGGGTTGCCTGTGTAGTTGTAGTTATTGACCAGCAACGGTTTGCTTTCGGCAGGAATCATCGAAACAACGCTCGTTTTATACATTACACATACTTTCTGGTTGATGCTGGTTGGGTTGAATCCCTGCGGATTACCGCTGGCATCACACAAATCCTGAAAGAAATACGATGTGTATTGATCGGAGCAACTCAGTGCATAACCGGGCGGGGTGTTCTGTACCAGCCGGTCTTTATCGCTCACTTCCTGTAGAATGTAAATATCGGCATTGAAAGCGTCCATCACCGACCGAACGTTCTGTGCCTGAAGCGTTTCGTTGGTTGGGCCATTGTCGACATACGTTCTCGATCCGTTGGGGCAGGTGTACGTTCCGCCATCGAAACCATACCATTCGAGGTTCCAGGTCACCACACTTATCGTTTGGGCATTGTCGCTGATATCACGACCCACAGGACAGGTAATTACCGTTGGTGCCGGGGGCGTTACTTCAGAACCGGGAACATCGAATATGGCCCGTGGGTTGAGCTGCACCACATTTTTCGACATATCCGTTGGAATGAAGCGGTCAGCGATACCGGTTATCGACAATGGGCCTGTCGGTTTGGTAGCCCCGACTAAATCCGTAGCACTCGATACGAACAACTCGGCCGAACCATCGCTGGTTGTTAGCGGATACGTACCCGCCGAACCACCCTGAAATGTACCGCCCGATCCGCCAATGGTCGCGTTGTTGATTGCGACCAATTGTCCTTCAAAGGTGCCCGCCGTAAGTTGGGTGATGGTGATTGTCTGGGGCACAACCGGCTGATTGGTATTATCGACTTTCGAGAATGCTGTGACCCCGTTTATTTCCTTCTTTCCCTGAAAAAGAGCAACTGGCCCTGTTATCTGAACTAAATCGCCAAGCTGAACCTGATTTCCGTAGCTCGTTGTCGGGTCATAGATGGCAATACCACCCGTTGCATCCTGAATATAAAACAGTTTGCCGCCAAACTGACTGCTTGCTGTTACGCGTCCCTGAATGGTGACGGTCATACCAACCTGTCCCCGCGCCGTGCCGATGGGCGTTGGCGCATTAGCGGCATCAACGGTGCCGCTAACGGCTACATTCTGCGTGGTAGCTCCGGCACTGGCATTCGCTACGTCCCCGCTCACCGTACCGCTGCCACTGCCCGTTAGCCGGACGCTGATAGCCGTACTTGCCACTACCCCTCCCGACTGAGTGAGCGTTTGTGAACCAGCGTAGGTACTGCCATTATCTTTGCTGACCTCATAACCCGTTGGGGCCGTAATGGTAATATCGGCAGTTAGATTTGCGCCCGAAACGGTATAGGATTTGGCCGATGAAGGGGTGCCGGGAATAGTTGTAAAATTCGTAAGCGAACCAGGATTGACGGAAATTAGTGGGGCCGTCGCATTGAGGGGAGCCACTGTACCGCTTATGGTGATATTGTCAAACCGCCATGTGCCGCCCGACCCGCTGGCCCCATATCCGTAGATGCGAAACGTGACGGGCACGCTCAGGTTTTGGAAAGCCGAATTTGCACTCAACGAAACAACGCGTGTTGTAAACGAGCCGTTCGAGGTGGGCGATGTCGTTGACGTAGGCGTCGTGTTCAGATCGGCGGAAAAGTTATCTAAGCTTGACCGGAGTGTCCACGTAGTTGGCCCCGTACCAGACCGCTGCTCATCGAAGGTAAGTTGGGCTAAAGACATCGTATAACTCGACGCCGGGCTTAAACTGACCTGCATGTATTTGTTGGGATCTACAGCGGCCACGTTCCAGCCGGTTCCGGTATAGGCCCTGCCGCCCCCATTCCCCGCTACGTAGGTTACACTGGTCACAGCCGAGCCAAAAGCAGCATTTTGAGCGGTGATGTTAGAGGCAGCGGTCGATGGAGCAGGCGTTGATGTTTCAAAATTCCACTGCGCTAACGTCGTCTGGGCATAGCCGGAAGTGGCTGTTGCCCATAGAAATAAACTTACTAAACTTACTCGTAAAAGTTGGGACATCGTTGAGTTTGATTGGATGAAATGAATGAAGCAACAAAGGTATGTTCTGAACAGTTAAGCCATTGTTAATTTTCTGAATTATCCCTATTCAGCCATAAAAACCGATTATGTGGCTGGTTTCATACTCTAAAGTTGTTTAAACTTTTCAAAATAGTCGATAACCGACTTTTTTTGTCATTCCGACGAAGGAGGAATCTCAAGCTTGACTAATACGCGAGTTTAAGATTCCTCCTTCGTCGGAATGACAAAAAAAGCACTCATTTTTGAGCGAAAATAGTAAGCTCAAACAGCTTCTCTATAAAGGTGTCATTAACCCATTACCGAACCAGTAGCGTGCTGGTTCGTTTCTGCTTACTATACAGTGTTACTTCCAGAACATACAAACCCGCTGGCAACGGCTGCTCAACGAGCAGATCGGCTTCACCCGCCCCGCGCTCCAGCCGACTGCTCACCGGCTGTCCGGTCATTGTCAGCAAGCGAATGATGGCATCGTCGGCGTTCCACAGCCGGAGGTGAATCCGGTCTGGGCTTGCCGGGTTTGGGTAAACAGACACTACCGGCTCGCTGGCCGAAACAAGCACCAAGATAGGTTTGACGAGATGAACTGTGCCGTTCAGGTCAATTTGTTTCAGTCGATAATAATTCATACCGGGCCGGGGATTGAGGTCGGTCAGGCTGTAGTAATTCCGGTCGTAGGTGGTGCCATTGGCTGCCACCTCGCCCACAAAAACGTACTCGCCTGATTCGTAGCTGCGCTCCACGACAAACCGGTCGGCGTCAATTTCCAACGTTGTTGTCCAGGCCAACTGAACACGGTCTCCCTCGGCTTTTGCAGTGAACGACAGCAGCGTGACGGGGAGTGCTATAGCGTTCAGTTGAATCTCATCTATATGAAGCGTGGCTCCACCTGATGTTGGATTGCAGGCATAAATCCGAAACGTTATCGGATTAGCCTGATCCATAAAACCAGCACCACTCAGTGCAATTGAGGCTGTCTGATACGTTGTACCGACCGATTGGGAGTAGATGTCACTACCGAAATTATCTACACTCGTCCGAACGCTGAGTTGCTGTGGTCCATTCGCCGAACGGGCAAAGGCGAAGGTTAGCGAGGCTACAGTGATTTTGGCCGTACCCTGTGGCTGAACGGTAAACTCAATGTATTCGGTCTGATTACAGAGGGAGGTCGACCAGTTCTGCACATTGGCACCTAAGTTAACAAACCCGGTGGTATAGGGATTTGGTCCAAAAAGATTTACGCCGTGGTAGGTAGCGGCCGAAGCAGCTACAAATCCGTTTGACGATGACCCATTGGAATTTCCTTCAAAACTCCACGTAGCCGTGAAGGGTGCCTGTGCCAGAGCCGGGTGTGTGAACAGAAGGCAAATGATGAACGACAACAGGTAGATTTTCGGCATAAACAGGTGTAATGGTTACGTCTCCATTACACCTGCAAGGTATTTATTTGTCAACAAACGGACACAAAATCAATAAACAAATTTACCTATTTCACTTTGTATAGTTACCCGCTTTCCTTCGTAGGCTTCTACGCGACCAATTACCTGAGCCTCAATACCAAATGATTTTGCAATGTCAATAACACGCTGTGCATATTCTTCGGAGAGATAGATTTCCAGCCGGTGCCCCATATTGAAAACGGTATACATCTCCTGCCAACTCGTGCCACTTTCAGCTTGGATCAGTCGGAACAGGGGCGGAATCGGGAACAGATTATCTTTTATAACATGCAGATTATTAATAAAATGCAGGACTTTGGTTTGCGCCCCGCCCGAACAATGGACCATCCCATGAATGTGCGGGCGCAGTTCATCCAGCACCACCTTCGCTACGGGTGCATACGTTCGTGTGGGCGATAGAATGAGTTGGCCCACCGTAACGCTATCCGGCTGGTCCGGCACGTTGGCAACTACATCCGTCAATCGTTTCGAGCCGCTATAAATCAGCGATTTGTCGATGGCCGGATCGAAACTCTCGGGGTATTGATCGGCGAGGTAATGCGCCAGCACATCGTGGCGAGCCGAAGTCAGGCCATTGCTGCCCATACCGCCATTGTAGTTTGTCTCGTAGGTTGCCTGCCCAAATGAGGCCAGCCCGACAACCACATCGCCCGGCTGAATACGGTCGTTGCTAATCACGTCAGCGCGTCGCATTCGGGCGATGACCGTGCTATCGACAATGATCGTGCGAACCAGATCGCCAACATCAGCGGTTTCGCCACCGGTACTATAAATATCAATACCGTGATCACGCAGCATCTGCAGCACTTCTTCCGTCCCGTTAATAATTTCGGCAATGACCTCGCCCGGAATCAGGTTTTTGTTCCGTCCGATGGTGGACGACAGCAGCATCGGGCCGGTGGCTCCGGCGCAGATCAGATCGTCGGTATTCATCACCACTGCATCCTGTGCAATGCCTTTCCAGACGCTCAAATCGCCGGTTTCGCGCCAGTACAGGTATGCCAGTGCCGATTTTGTTCCGGCTCCATCGGCGTGCATAATGGTGCAGAAATCCGGGTCGCCAGCCAGCGTGTCGGGTACAATTTTGCAGAATGCTTTCGGAAAAAGGCCTTTATCGAGCTGGGCAATGGCGTTGTGAACGTCTTCTTTACTGGCGGAAACTCCGCGCTGGGCATAGCGGTCAGTCATGGGGCAAAGGTAAGGAGAATGCTAAATAGCCCACGACTTAAGTCGTGGTTTTGGTATAGAGTAGCCAATTTGGAAACCGTTTAAACGGTTTTATCTATTCAAACATCATGATAACCCAATGCTAAAGCACTGGGCTTATATGACCTTTATCCGGTTATCTATTCCTCCCCTTAATAAACAATTCCCGCTTCGGCCCGAACAGCGTCTAATAACGCCATTAGGTTCAGGCTGTCGTCCAATGACCAGACGGGGCTTTCGGTTCGACCTTCGGCTAAGCAGTGCATCACGTGCTGGGCTTCGTAGTCGTAGCCGTGCGTATTTCGGTAAAATGTAAACGGAGTGGCCGATTGGTAATCGCGTTTAAGGGTTATTCCCTTCGTTTCATGAAAGCGGCTGTGAATACGTATCTGGCCAGTTTCTCCCTGAATTGAGCCAACGCAGTCCGTTGCGGCCAGTATCGTACTGTCCAACAGGGCAATTTGTCCATCGGCATAGGTCAATACCATGCCGCACTGTTCGTCGACGCCCGTTGTACCGAACGTTGCCGATGCTTTAATAGTGGTGGGTTTGCCCAGTATCAGATAGGCTAAAAATAGCGGATAAATACCAATGTCGAGCAAGGAACCACCGCCTAAATCCTTGTTGAAAAGCCGTTTTTCGGGCAGCATCGGGGCTTTGAAACCAAAATCAGCTCTTACCGAAACGATTTTCCCGATGGCTCCAGACTTGATTAAATCGAGCGCGAACTCAATGCCCGGCATCCACCGGCTCCACAAAGCTTCCATCAGAAAAATGCCCTTTGTCCGCGCCGTGTCTATCATTTCCCGAACCTGTTCGCGGTTCATGGCAAACGGTTTTTCGCCCAAAACCGCCTTTCCGCCATTGAGTAACATCATTACGTGTTCGTGGTGTTTGACGTGGGGCGTTGCCACATACACCACATCCAGATCGGGCAGGGTAAGCAGGTCTTCGTAGGAGCCGAACGCGTGCGGTATGTTGTATTCTCTGGCGAATTCATCGGCACGTTGCTGGTCAGATGAAGCAACGGCATAAAGCTCTGCGTTAGGCAACGTAAGCAGGTCCTGCGCGAATTTGTGGGCAATGCGGCCCGGTCCTAAAATTCCCCAGCGAGTCATGGTATAAGGCTTAATGATTGCGTTAGCTATTGGATAAGTTGACGATTTGGTCAATCATCAAATCTATCTTTTTTTTCTAAGTTGCGCCCTCAATCACGTAGCCTTTCTGTGAAAAACGTTCGGTTTCTCTTTCTCCTATTTAGTTTCCTGCTGGTTTGTTTCGGTTCCTTCGCCCAACTTGTTGAGCAACCCGACCCGCTGCGTCCGTCCTCTTCGGTGTCGGATAGTACTCAAACCGATATGCCTACCGATTCGAGCAGCGTGGGAACCGGCGATCAGGGCGAAGATGAAGCCGACCAAACTGATTCCACCGTGACGAGTTACCGGTATCGGTTTACAGCCGATGGAACGATAACGTCGGGGAATGTCAGCCGCACGTTATTGCAACTGACCAGTTCCGTCGATTACCAGCTAAGTCATTATTTCAAACTGTCGAGCAACCCGTCATTTGTGTATGGCAAACAAAACGGGTTTCTGGCCGAACGCGAATGGTTCGGCGATTTTCGCGCTACTTATCGGCACGAAAAGCGACTGTATTATCTGGCCTTCGGCTCGTATGAACGCAGTAACCTTCGGCAAATTAATCATCGCTGGACCGAAGCCGCCGGATTGGGCTATAAACTCCTCAATCGAAAACGGGCTTATATATCTCTTACCGATGTCATTCTGCATGAAAACACCGATTTCGTTGAGTTGAATGACATCAACATTTTTCGTAACTCGATGCGTTTATTCGGCGAATATATATTCGATAATGACCGCTGGACGGTCACGCACACAGCGTTCTATCAACCGGCACTGACCCGCGCACTCAACGGTCAGCGCAACGTGCGGTGGAACGCCAGCCTGAGTGTTCAAATAAAACTGACGCAGGTTATCAGTCTGCGTTCGACCGTAGCGAATGCCTATGAAAGCTTAGTTGTACCCGGTCGCCAGAACGATGATTTCCGCTTCACCGTCGGGCTGGTGTATGAGAAGAAGTAAGTAAGGGGTAAGGGATAAGTCAGTAAGTGGCTGACGCGTGTTTTGCTTTCGCGTCAGCCACTTACTGACTTACTGACTTACTCCTTACCACTGTTTCACTGTTTTTCCGGGAAGGGAATAATTAACCGTTCGCCCCGCGTGGCAATGTCTTTGTCTTTTTTATTGGCCCGCATAATAGCTTCCTTGCTTACGCCGTACTTCTGGGCAACGACCCGCAGCACATCGCCCGGCCCGACCGTATGAACGGCCATTGCTTTCACGTTCAGCTTGGTAACGCCCGCCTTAATATCGCTCTCTGATACACCGGGATTGAGTTCTTTCAGCGTGTTGATGCGCATATTATACCGATTGGCGACACCATAGAACGTTTCGCCCGCGCCAACGGTATACGTACTTGAAACGCCACCGGGTTTCACCTTTACTTTCGCCACAACGGCGTCCGTTTTTGGCTTCTCAATGGTAGGCTTTTCCACAGGTTTCACCGGTTTTGGCTTTTCCGCTACGGCGGGTTTCACCGCAACTGGCTTTTCGTCGGCATTGGGCTTACCGTCGGTCGTTTCACGGTTATCTTCGGCCACTTCTTCACCTTTGGCTTCCGTTGCATCAGGGGGTGGCGTCGCCTGCGACAAATCAACGGGGGCCGGTTGCGACGAGGTATCGGCTTCCTGCGGGGCCATCAGCATTTCAGGGTCACTCTGAGCCAACGGCTGCTGCGAGGTTGTATCGAGTGCCACATTGGTCAGTTCATCAGAACCGTTGGTATCGTCGGTAACGTAGCCATAGCCAACGTAAAGCAAGGCGGCAATGAGACCCACCAAGGCAATAAGTGTGATGGCAGGCAAACCGGAATTTCCGGCTGGACGTGGGTTGGATGGTTGGTTTTCGGCATCCATAATATACGTTGTATTGGGTTAGGGTGTGGTTAACGAGTGTATCATGGGTTCGATAAGAGATGTCATCTTTTAGAAAATCCCAGTGAGAAAGATGACATCTCTTATTGAACCTATACTATGACTATGCCCCGGTTAACTGACGGCTCATATCGGCCACTTTTTCTTTTAAATTCTCTTTATACTTCTCAAGGTTACGGGCAACCGCTTCATCGAACGTCCCCATGATCTGTGCGGCTAAAATTCCGGCATTTTTTGCACCGTCGAGCGCCATTGTTGCCACCGGCACCCCGCCCGGCATTTGCAGGATAGACAGAACGGAATCCCAGCCATCAATCGAATTGCTGGATTTAACCGGTACGCCAATCACGGGGAGCGTTGTCAGCGAAGCCACCATGCCGGGCAAATGAGCGGCACCGCCTGCCCCGGCAATAATTACCTTTAGCCCCCGATTGCGGGCTGTTTTTGCATAATCGACCATTTTGTCGGGCGTCCGATGGGCCGATATAATGTCCATTTCCCATACCACGCCCAACTCAGTCAGGATGTCGGCAGCTTCCTGCATCACCTTGCGGTCAGACAGACTCCCCATTATTATACCTATCATTCAGATTACTACGAATTTACTCTCTGCAAAATAACGGAGTTTGCCCCAGAAGGTGTCGATTTCTGTACGGTAATTTGACTAAATATTTCTCCTACACGCTGATATGCTGACAATATTCCTTTTTTGACAATAAAATGTCACACAATCTTAAGCCCGTCAAATTTCCGGCCCAGAATGGCTACATCGTCGGCACCGAGGTAGTCGTGAAGGAGCGTCGCGTAGATTTGCCGGAAATCGACGGAGTAGGTCAGGTCGCCGTCGGTTAAGTTTGTCAGGTTGGGAGCTTCGTTCAGAACGCGCCGGGCAGGCAGGCCACCGCCAATCAAAAACACGTTATTGGCCGTTCCGTGGTCGGTGCCGTTGCTTGCATTCTGCTTCACGCGTCGGCCAAACTCCGAAAACGTCATCAGCAATACATCATTCTGGCGACCGGCCGCTTTCAAATCCGTCATGAACGCGCCTACCGCTTCGGCATATTGCCCCAGTAACCGCTCCTGCTGACCCGGCTGATTGATGTGCGTATCGAATCCGCTAATGGACACGTAATAAACGCTCGTGGCAACCCCCGATTGAATCAACTGCGACACGGTTTTCAGGCGGTTGCCCAGTTCATGATTCGGGTAGGTCGCTGGCGTACGCTGAACATTGGTTTTATTGTACACGTACTCTGCCGACGACACCGTTTCGGCCAGGGTTTTGTAGAGATACGCAACGGATTCCGGCTCGCCGTGACCGTGTTCTTTGCTCAGACCCGATACTAAATTACTGCGGGTCTGGTTATATAATTTTTTCGGGTCCAGCACCGATAAACCATTCAGGGTATCGCCTTTCAAAGCCAGGCTTAACGTATCATCCACTTCAATAGTACGGAATGGTTCCTGTGCTTTCCCCGAACAGGCTGCGTCTAAATAACGCCCAACCCAACCCGTATTGACGTATTTATCCGAATCGCTGGCCGTTTGCCAGATGTCCATCGAGCGAAAATGTGAGCGGTCGGGGTTGGGGTAACCGACGTTGTTGATAACGGTTAGCAATCCTTCGTCGTATAACGATTTCAAGGGCATCATGGCTGGATGAAGCCCAATTTCGTCATTCAGCGTCAACACTTTTTCGGGACGGATGGCAATGGTCGGGCGTTCGCGGTAGTAAATATCGTTGCGGTAGGGCACGACCGTATTCAGGCCGTCGTTCCCGCCCGATAGCTGCACAACCACCAAGATTTTACCGTTCGGTGCCGGGCGTTGACCCAGCATCTGCGCTTCGTATGCTTTCAGAAAGTGCGGAATCAGCATCGCTCCCGCCGTTGTCAAAGCCGATTGTTGGAGAAATTTTCTGCGGTTCATAAGATGAATGATTGAGTGATTGAATAGATTATACGCCAGCTATTCAATCATTCAATCACTCGATCATTCAAAATTAAATGAGTTGATACTCAGGCAGGCTCATGAGGGCCGCCGTCAGGATATAAATACGTTCAGAGCGTGTTTGGTCAAGACCATTCAGTCCGGGCTTCGTCTGCTTTTCGATAAGTAACTGCTGCTCAGCGCGGAGCGGAAACGGCAATAGCGTACCGGCAATGGCGTTAGTCAGGTCGGCATCGGGCGTTTTGGCAAAGGCGGTCTCGAAATCGGCCCAGTTGACGGTTGTGCGAAACTGCTGTCCGCCTTTCCGCGCGAGGGGTTGCGTATTTACGTCACCATCATCTTTCGGGCGCACCAGCACATCGGCAGATTTCAGCACGTAATTGGGCAACTGCATCCGAAACAGCAGGCTCGATGAGTCAATCCAGTTTTTACCGCCCGGCCATCCCGCTACGTTCGGTGGGTAAAACAGAACCTGTCCTAAGGTTCGCTGTACGAAAATCTGCGATTGCGGCTGCTCAAACTGTATGCCGAGGGTATGCCGTAACCCGGCCAGCAATTCGACCGGCGATTTGATATGGGCACCAACATTTTTGGGGTCGTAGAACCAGTCAGCCGTGAAAATGGCCTCCATCAGCCCGGCAATGTCGTAGCCGCTTTTGTAGAATTGTGCGGCCAATTCATCGACCCGCTGTTTGTCTTCGGTTTCGTTGACGAAGAATCGGTAAATTTTTGCCGTGATAAACCGGGCCGTTTGCTGATTTTGGAGCAGCATCGCCACCACATCCTCGCCGGTGAACGCGCCGGTCTTTCCGAAAATCGTCTTCTCACCTTCATCATGGACCCGTTCGCGAAAAACGAACTGACCTTCGGGCGTAAACTGCCAGCCCGTAAAGGCGCGGGCCGTTTCTTTAATATCATGTTCCGAATAATTACCCCGGCCAAGTGTGAACAACTCCATCACCTCGCGGGCGAAGTTTTCGTTGGGGGCATCTTTCCGATTTTGCTGATTATTCAGAAATTGCAGCATGGCCGGTTCTTTCGACACCGCCATGAGCAAATCACCAAACGTGCCGAGCGCATTTTTGCGAATCGTATTGGCGTACTGCTGCATGAACAGCGGATTACGGCCCATTGTCCGGCACGCAAAATGTCCATGCCAGAACAGGGCCATTTTTTCGCGCAGGGCCGATTTGCCGGTCGCCATCCGGTCGAGCCATTGCAAATTAAGGTCGCGCACTTTCTCGGTGTTTTGCCGAATGCGCTCTTTCAACATGTCTTGGTCGAGTTGCCCCTCGCGAAACATGCCTTTCAACTGCTTCTTCGATTCGTTTTCTTCCGGCTCAACGACTTTCAGTTCCGTTACGGCTTCGCTGTCGCTGATTAGTTGGCGGACAACTTTCCGCAGGGGTTTACGGGAAGCCTCGTCCAGTTCTGTGGGCGTTGCTCCGAAGCCCGCCCGGCTGAACAGGTAGCGGGTTTGTTGTTGTCTTGTCAGTTTATCCATACCTGATAAGCGTTCACTATAGGTATAGGACAAGTTTAAGCCCGAAGCGTTTAATAGACAGCCGATTAAAAATGCATCCGCTGTAAACAACCATGAAATTTGTATCGTCTGGCTGTTCGTATTTCTAAACCGATAGTGCCCCATTTATTATTTTTCCATATTGTCCTGCTTTGTTTAAAAATCAACTGTGTTTTTTCGGGATAAACAACCGTTTTAAAGCCCTTAAATATTGGCTTTGTGCGCAACGCAAATCACCTTTTTTTCGTACCGATTACGTACCTTCGTCATTGGGCCTTTACCCGGCTCGTTTTATTCGTATGCTACAACGTTTATGGTCCCGTACGGGCTGGTTAACCGTTTTTCTGGGAATATCGGCCATCATGCTTTCACAGGCTCAATCACTGCCTCAATACAGCACACAGCAGCGGTCACGACTTGAATCACTGCGACAGACATTCGAACAAACCCAGACTGAAAATTACCGGCAGGCGGTCCGATTAGCGACCCGGCTTGGACGGCCCATTGGCCCTGTTTCGTACGGCAATGGCCGGGTTAGTGTTCTGCACGGTCTCGACGATTTAGGCAACCTGCTTTATGTTACAACCAACAGCGTGACGCAGGCGGCTGTTTCTACCCGTACGTCGAGCCTGTATGCGGGTGGTTCGCTGGGGCTGAACTTGTCAGGAAACAGCGCGTCGGTAAAAGACCGGCTTGGCTACTGGGAGGTCAGCAGACCCTTACTGACTCATGTTGAACTAAAAGGCCGCGTTATTCAGAGTGATAATGCATCGGGCAATTCAACCGGCGATGCCGGAGAGCACGCTACGCACGTAGGCACCATTCTAATTGGAGCCGGAAAAAATCCGTTGGTGCGGGGCATGGCCTTTGGGGCAAACCTCAAGGCATATACATCGGCCAATGATTTGTCGGAAACGGCTGCGGCATCGACTACGATTCTGGTCTCGAATCACTCGTATGGGTATGAGGCTGGTTTTCGGTATACCGGCGGAACGGGTGCCGTAAAATGGTCGTGGCTTGGCGACACAACGGTTAGCCAGACGGAAGATTACAAGTTTGGCTTTTATGACTCCAATGCGCAGGGTTTTGACCGCGTCGTTTATAATGCCCCTTACTATTTGCCGGTTTGGGCAGCCAGCAACGACCATTACAACAGCCCAACAGCCGGTACGTCCTATTATTTGGTGAACAACGGCAATACCGTCAGTACGCTGCCGCGCAATGACCAGACGGGATATGACCAGATAACGGCCGGCGGGCAAACGTCAAAAAACACCCTGACCGTAGCCGCTGCCGGGATTCTCAAGAATGAATACACGCGTCCCGAAGATGTCCAGCTAACTTATTTCAGTAGTTGGGGACCGACCGACGATGGCCGTATTAAACCCGACATTACGGGCGTCGGTCTGGCAATTCTATCGGCCAGCAACGCTTCGGACAGTAGCTACGTTATCGAGAGCGGCACATCGCAGGCATCGCCCAATGTGGCGGGGTCCATTCTTCTTCTACAGGAATATTATAATCAGTTGAACGCAGGTAAGTACATGCGGGCGTCAACGCTCAAGGGACTTATTCTGCACACCGCCGATGAAACGGGTATTTCTCCCGGTCCCGATTACCGGTTTGGGTGGGGTCTGCTCAATACCGAACGGGCTGCCCGCGTCATTGCCAATACCGACAAAACAAACATTCTGGATGAGCGAACGCTGAATCAGGGAGATACCTATACGCTGCCGGTTGTTGCGTCGGGGAAGGGGCCACTTCGAGTAACCATCTGCTGGACCGACCCGGAAGGTACGCCCTCGGCCGTTTCAAAATCCAGCCTGAACAGCCGTACGCCCAAATTGGTGAATGATTTAGACATACGCGTAGCCAGCGGAACGCAGGCGAATTTACCCTGGACGTTAAACCCCGACCAACCCGGTCAGGCGGCTGCTCCCGGCGACAATGTTCGCGACAATGTTGAGCAGGTTCTGATCAGCAACCCCGTGCCGGGCCGGTCGTATACACTCACTGTTTCGCATAAGGGAACATTGAAAGATGCGAAACAGGATTACGTCCTGCTGGTTAGTGGAGCAGGCGGAGCGGCTTATTGTTCGTCGGCCGCCAGCACACAAACGGATAGCAAAATCAGCCGCGTTCAGATTGGCACGGTTAACAAAGCCGGGGCCGATGGCTGTACCTCGTATACGGATAACCTCGCTACGGTGGTCGACGTGCAGGCGGGTCAAACGCTGCCCCTGTCCGTAACGGCCGGAACGTGCGGAGCCGCCCGCAACACCATTCTGAAAGCCTTTGCCGACTGGAATCAGGACGGCGATTTTGAGGATGCCGGTGAAACAATTGCCACGTCGGGTGTTTTGGCGAGTGGCGGGGTATTCGCAGGTACGGTGGCTATACCAACATCCGTTGTTGATGGTCAGTTGACAAGATTAAGACTTGTTTTATCGGCCACCGAAGACCCGAACACGGTAACGTCCTGCGGAGCCTATTCCGTAGGTGAAACGCAGGAATTCACACTTCGCTATGTCCGGCCTGTCAACGACGTGGGCGTTGTTGCGCTGACATCCCCTGAGTCAAGTTTTTGCAGCCCCACATCGGCTGGTGGTTTATCTATTGGCGTTCGGGTTCGCAATTACGGTTCCGTAACACAACTGACTATTCCGGTAGTGGTACAGGTGACCAATGCCACCAATACCGCAATAGCCAGTTTGACGGGTACTATAGCGACCCTGAATGCGTATAGCGAAGCCATTGTATCACTCCGCACACCGGCTACCGTGCAACTGATTCCGGGCCAGACCTATACATTTACCGTCACAACGCTGTTAGCCAATGACCAGGTAGCAACGAATAATCAATTGGTTAGCACCCGGACAACGTTAGCACCCAGTTCTGTGACGGGCTTGTTTTCTGCCGCCCGATGCAGTGCGGATACGGCTGTTTCGCTGAATAATTCGGGGGCTGGTGTGGCCTACTGGTATGACAGTATGTCTGGCGGCAACCTGCTGGCATCCGGCAACCGAACCAGTGCGCCCAGCCGGGCCACGTACTATGCTGCCCTGAATGATTTCTCGGGCCGACTTGGACCGGCCAGCAAACAGGAATTTGGCGGAGGCAGTTACGGGGGTGGTTTCGCTCCGGAACCGCTGCTGTCAGTAAAAGTACCCTTGGTTATTGAGAGCGCACGGCTGTATATCGGCACACCGGGCCGTATTCGATTCTCAGTCAAAAGACTGGATGAAACCGTCGTATCGAGCGTTGATCTGGACGTTGTAACAACCCGAACCTTACCCACATCGGCAACAGCCACGGGTGGTCAGTTAACAGACGACCCCAACGATTTGGGTGCCGAGTATCCGTTAAATCTGCAAATCCCGGCGGCTGGCGAGTATAAACTTACACTGGACTACAATCTGGGTGATGGTTTTTATACACTCAACCCGGCGGGTGATACCCTTCGCAACGGTGATGGGGTAACTATTTTCCGAAGCAATACGGCAGTAACGGGTTTCCCATTCTCCATTCCGAATATTATTTCGACAAAAGGGTCCCTGTTTCCGAACGCAACTACGGGTAAAACCGATACACTGACTACGGCCTGGTATTATTTATACAATATTCAGATTCGTTCGCTCGGATGCCCCGCAGCCCAGCGAACGGCGGTCTCGCCAACAGTTGGCACGTCGCCAACGGCAACGATAACCGCCAGTGGGTCAACAAGTATTTGCCAGGGGTCGAACGTGACACTTTCTGCCAACACAGGAGCCGGGCTTTCCTACCAGTGGTATCGCGACAGTCAGCCAATTTCCGGAGCCACCAACAGTACGATTCAGGTAGCCAGCGCGGGTAACTATGCCGTACAGGTAGCCAATACCTGTTTGCCGGTGCGGTCTTCAGCCGTGACGGTGGCGGTTGGAACGCCCCAAACACCCCTCATTACAGTGAATGGATTCACCCTTACCTCTAACGCTACGGCAAACATTCAGTGGCTGGTCGATGGTGTGCCCATTCCGGGTGCTACAGCACCTACCTATACGGTTACGAAGTCGGGGCGATACTCGGTAAAAGGCAGTGTGAATAGTTGTGGTGAAGCTGTTTCGGACGATGTATTCCTGACCATTCTGGCGACGGAGCCAACAGACGATGGTGAATTGAGCGTTTATCCAAATCCGGCTACGCGACAGATAACCGTTTCGATGGAGGCTACGTCGCCGAAAGCACCGGCCGTTCGTCTGACGGATGTACGCGGGATGACCGTGCGCACCGCGACAATGCAGCGTGAAGGGAAAAAGTACTCGACAATTTTTGATGTGACAGATTTAGCGGGCGGTACGTTTTTTGTCGTTGTCGAGGGCAATGATGGACAGGGTGCACGGGTGAAACGTATTCGCAAGCAGTAACAGTACACGGTGTTGCAACAGCAATAGCCAGCCGTTCGAATGACTAATATAAAACGGGTTATTATGCCTTTTGCACCGGCATAATAACCCGTTTTGTATTTTCACAAATAATCCGGGTCAGCCCACTGCGATTTGGCAATGAACTGACCCGGATTTTATTTATATCGGTGACAAATTCGCCAACCGTTAGTCAGCAATTATTACTTCGTTTTCACAGAAGCCGCTTCCTGCGCTAAGGCCAGTTTGACAGCATCGTACAGATTAACAACCCCACCTGATCTCGATAATGTTGAGAAATCAACTACATCTGTCGATTCTGGTTTAGTGACTTTGGTTGTGTAAGGCGTTACCGACTGCACAATAATCCGCTTGATGTCAGCATAGGTTAATTTCGGAAAATACGATTTCAGAACAGCCGCCACACCCGTTACTACCGGCGATGCCATGCTGGTACCGTCGTTATTTTCATATTTACTGCCCGGCACAGTCGAATAAATAGACCTTCCCGGTGCAAACACATCCACCGTCTGCTTCCCGTAATTCGAGAAACTGGCAGCCAGTTCAGCGTTATTGGACTCAGCACTGGCTCCCACGACAATCAGGTTGGGTATGGCCGAACCGTCAATATACCGGGGCGATGGATAAGTCATTGTCGCATCAATATTCCGACCGTCATTTCCGGCAGCCTGCACCAGCAACACCCCCTTCGAGAGTGCGTACCGCTCGGCTTCTTCAACGGCTTTGCGCTGGGGCGAGTAATCTTTCCCGAAACTCATGTTAATAATCTGGGCACCGTTGTCAACGGCATACCGAATGGCATTGGCTACGTCTTTGTCGCGCTCATCGCCATCCGGCACGGCCCGAACACCCATAATCTGGACAGCATCGGAAATACCCAATACGCCAAGATTGTTCGTGCGGTCGGCACCGATGATGCCCGCTACATGCGTACCATGATCGGGCCGGGCACCAGACACATCGGCATTGCCGTAGTCACGCTGGTTTACATCAGTGGGGTTGTCGCCTACAATGGCCCGTCCATCAAATTCGGGATTATAATTGTACTCAGCACGCGATTTTAACTGCTCGTTTGCTTTTTCAATTTCGCCCATTACCACATCGGTATCAGCGGCTCCCTGCTGGCGCAGTAGTTGCAGAATAGCAAGGGTTGGCCGCTTCAGCGTAACATCTTTCAGGGTATCGGCTGCGTTACGCAGGGTGGCGGTATCGAGCCTTGACACGTTCAGTGCATTTTTCAGCATAGTAAACGCCGATGAATACTGCGTGTAAGCCTGGCTTATGCCCTGATACTGGGCTTTATACTGGACCTGATTTTTTTCTACCTCCGCCTTCGTTTTTACATACAGGTCATACTCTTTCTGCTGTTCAGGCTTGAGAGCTTTTCGGTCAGCCTCAGACTTTCCTTCATATTTAGGCTTTAGCTGCACATAAAGGCGGGTTACTTCGGCGGTTTCGTAGCTTACGTTACGACCGTCTTTACCTCCAATAAAATTCCAGCCGTGAACATCGTCCACGTAACCGTTTTTATCATCGTCCTGACCATTTCCCGCAATTTCTTTCGGATTGGTCCACAAAACCCGACGAAGGTCCTGATGGGTGGTGTCGATACCGCCATCAATAACGGCCACAACGACGGGTGTTGGTTTACGGCCATTAAGGAGTTCGCGGTAGGTACGCTCAACGCTTATACCAGCCGTTTTATCAGTTTTGTCACGCAGATACCATTGCGTTTCCTGCGCCGATGCTGCTACGGAGAGCAGACAAACAGACGCGCTAAAAAGGAGTTTCTTCATGAATTGAGAACAAAAAATCGTTACAAATTACGAAGAAACCGACTTAATTTTGGCTTAAAATTTGTTAAACACCCCACTAATCCTGCTTAAGGCTTGCTATGGCTGGTATTCTGATAATGCTGCCGCAGGATATCTTCGCCAAAATCATTTGTCAGATCCCGCACAACGGTATGCACATGGTTGGCGTTGGTTTGGGTGTTGTCGTACTCGATAAGAATGGTAGGGCCATGAATCCGATAGTACCACCCTTTGCCCTCCCCTAACTCCGGCGTCAGGTCGCCCGCCCACGCAAACCGCAGGTTATCCAATCCCGCTTCTTCCAGCTTTTTCATCTGCTGCTTTGCCAGCGTAATGTGGTAATTGGTCAGATAGGTATCTAATAAGGCCAGAAACAGTTTGCGTTGTTCAGCATTCATTTCAGACAGCATTAACCCGTCCATTTTTTCCAGCGATACCGCACGCCGGTTGCTTGTAACAATTTCAGGATAGGCTACTCCCGCTAAAACGGCTTTTTTTCGCTGGTCGGGATCAAGTGTTTTCAGTAAGGAAAAGGCGCGTTCGGTTTCCTGTTTCAATATCTGTCTTCCTTTTTGAGGCAACTCATTCACGCGCGGGTCAGACATCCGTTTGTCGGCCATGTGTGTGTCGTAGGTCAGAATTGCCGGATTGCTGCCGAAGAAAGTAGGCGTTTGCGCCAGCACCTTTCCAGTCGATGACAGAAACTGAAGAGAAAGATGGTGCCCCTCGATTCGCCAGCTCCAGGGGCTGGATGCGGCCGGTTCGCCGAAAATAGTAAAGGAATAATTGTCGGGGTCACGATAGGTGTCGTTGGGTGGGCGGTTATCAATTACCCGAAGCACATTTTCCATGTCCATAATGGACGTTGCTTTGTCATAACCCTGCTGACTCAAGGCCGTTTTAAGCATGGCAATGGCCACCCGTCGCTGATCGGCACTCATCTGTTTCAGGGGCAATCCCTTTCGTTCGCGGGGAACAAAGTGCCAGTTGAATCGCTCAACGTCGTCGAGCGGGTAGGTAGCCTGTTTCCGCTGTTCGGGCGAGAGCGTTGCTAAAAATGACGTGGCCGCGTCAAGCATTTCGTCTTTTACCCGTTGCTGAGCAGCTACCTGCTTGGGTGGAGTAGCCGTATGCTGAGCCAGAACCTGACCGGTTAGCAGCCAACAGAAAATAAAGCGTTTCATAACAGACATATTGATTGGTAACTGACAAAGCAGAAGAGCAACAGCATTTACCTATACAGTTGTAATTGCCTTTTAATCAAATGATTTGCACGATATGCAACCGTTTTGCCAACAACAGCAACGGTTTGTCAGTTTACAGATTAACTCACTGTCAACGTTACGCTAATGTCCACCCGACCACCTACGCCGAATGATAGCACAGGTCCATTTGACCACCTGTCGCTGCGCTACCTGCGGCAGTCGCTCGACACATCACACCCAGCCGATGAACCGTATGTATTGAACGCTGTTGAAAGCCGGGTCATTCGCCGAATAAAAATCAGCACGCTCATCATGGCCTGTTTGCTTGGTATCATGGGCGTTCTTCTCCTTTATGGACCACAATACATGTGGCCGGATTTATTTCCCGGTACCCCCGTCCGGCTTTTGGGCGATGTCTATAATGTATCGCTCATTACAATATTATATGGGATATTGCTGGTGTATATAGACGTGAATTTACTGCTGGCTCTGAACTTACGGGGAGTAAAAGCGATTATGCGTGTCTGTCATTTCCCGAACGCTCACGATGCCCAGTATGAGCGGCACTTGCAGTCGTTGGCCAATGCAGTTCTTAAAAAAGCAGGCAGGGGTATTTTGCATGTTGGCATTGATCCGTATTTAACAATGCCCCACTGGGGATTAACGATTTTCTTTCTGCTGAATATGGTCAAAGCCGCCCTGACCAACCTGACCCTAACGATTTTAGTAAAGCAGTTTTTAGGGCGTTACGTATTCCGTCAGGTAATTGATCTGGTGGCCATGCCTGTCTATGCCTTCTGGAATGCGTGGGCCTCGTGGCAGGTGTTGCATGAAGCCCAAATTCGGGTAATGGCTCCGACAACGATCCGTGAATTTGTGCATGAACTGTACGAAGAATGGGGAAAAAACGATCAGTTTCGCCCATTAATTCTGGAAGCACTGCATTACATGGCTATTTTAAAGCGGCAGTCCAATTATGCTCATTCTCTACTCACGGAAACCCTTATAGACCGTTTCGAGCTTCAAACCGATAGTCTATTAACTGAAAACTTTCTGGAACACGCCATTCAGGCTCCTATTGGTATACGCCAAAGCCTGGAACGCCTGATCGTTTTTGGCGTGCTAATAGACGGCAACGTGTCGATGCTGGAGAAAAGACGGTTGCGTGCGTTACGCAAGAAAGGATTATTGACCCATTCATCTCACGAAATCAACCGGGTGGGGAGCGACTACAACCGGGGAAACGGATTGTGGGTATAAATTAAACATCATTGATGCCACACTTTAATTTATACTCATAAGCCATGCTTTTATTGACCCTACATCGTTTTGCCGACGGTGAAAATATCCTCCTGGTCGGGCATATGCGGATTAACGAACACATCGGCCCCATTCAGAGTACGCCGAATGGGTTCAGCATTTGGGTTCTGACGGTGATGCCGATAGGCTTTATCGGATGAGTAATGACACACGAATGACTTACGGGTCAATTCCATGTTTTGAATTGCATCCCCCCCATGTGCCAGAGCTGCGTGCCAAATCAATACATCTCCTTTTTTAATCAACAGCGTTTTCTTTTGCAGACCTGCTTTCTGACAGGTTTCGTCAAGGTATTTTGCGAAGTCGTTTGGATTCAGCGTCGATTTGTTGTTAAAAAAGATACCATTTCCAAAATTGAATTTATGTATGTTGTGTGAACCCGGATAGTAAAATAACGGTCCAGAATCAATGTGCACATCTTCGAGAGCAATCCAGGAGGCAGCCAGATGGCTTGGTATTTCGGATACAACGTAGGCAAAATCCTGATGCGTAGCCTGCTGACTGCCGTATTTAAACAGCAGACTCTGCATACCAATCACTTTATCATTGAAGACCGCTTCCAGAAAAGTCACGATATTTTTGTGGAGCATTATCTTCTTACCAATCACGGAATTATCGTGAAAATCGTTGAATTTAATATAAGGGCCATTTAAAACTGATTCTGGTACGTCTTTTACAGGCTGAATGGGGTTAGCCTGATACTCAGGCAAGTCAATGCGAACCAGCGTCTGGTACTTCTCACGGTGTTTAACCAGCTCTTCGATTTCGCTCCAGAGTTGGTCGAGCCAGGCGGTTTGAATGGCTTGTTCCAGAATTACATACCCATTCTCTTTCCAGAAGTTCAATTTCTCTTCCAGATTGTACGATAAATTTTTAGTTGCCGGATGCTGCCGTACAAATGCGGCAATATCAGCGTCTTTCTTATCGATCCAGGGCAACGTGTCGTAGGCAAACTCCGTAACCTGTTTTTCGGGCATGAGTGTCTGTTTAGCAACAGACTTTAATTTAGCAAATAAGCTGGACATACATTTGTGTAGATAATTTCTGGTTTAAACTATCAAATTTTATTCACCTCACAAAGTATGATTGCTTACATATATACTTTACCCTTCTTCTAAACAGTAGGTTCAGGCTGCACCTGGGTTGCTAAATCATTCTTTTTGACGCGTACCTCGTGAATACGTTTATCATCAGCCGATAAAACATGGAATGAAAAACCCGCATAAATCACCTCTTCGCCGGGTTTAGGGAGCCGGTTAAATAGCTCAAGCAGCAACCCCCCAAGCGACTCACTATCGCCCTGTACAGCCTCAAACGTATTCGCTTCTACACTCAACACACGACATACATCTGTCAACGGTATCTTGCCTTCAAATACAACCGTTCGATCGTCTTCGCGCCGGTAGCCAATTGGCGTTTCGTCGTCGAACTCGTCGTTGATATCACCAAAAATCTCCTCAATAATATCTTCTAACGTTACCAAACCCCGGGTTCCGCCGTATTCGTCAACCACGATAGCCATGTGAACCCGGCGTTTCTGGAAATCCTGTAGCAGATCATCGACTTTTTTATTTTCGGGAATGAAAAACGCAGGCCGAAGCAGCGATTGCCAATGGAACGAGTCATCCTGATGGATATGCGGCAATAAATCTTTAATGTATAAAATTCCCTCAATCTGGTCCAGTGACTCCCGGTAAACCGGCACCCGCGAATAACCCGACAAGTTAATCTGCGCCATCAGTTCGCTAAATAGCAAATCGTCTTCCACCGCCGAAATATCGACTCGCGCCCGCATGACCTGCCGGGCGGTCAGGTTGCTGAAATTAACAATGCCTTTGAGTATCTCCTTTTCCTCGTTTGTAGCATTTGCCCCCGTTAGTTCGACCGCCTGGCTCAATTCTTCGACGGATAATTTATAGCCCCGTCGTTGAATCCGGCTATCTACCTGGTTACTCAGGCTAACCAGCACCAAGGCCAGCGGACGGAACACAGCCAGCCCAACCTGCGCCAGCGAAGCCGTTCGGCGGGCTACCGTCAGGTTATTCTGGCTGGCATATACCTTAGGGACAATTTCCCCAAAAAGTACAATAGCCACCGTTGTGGCTACGGCAGCTACGGGCAGTGCCCACTCCAGACCCTGTATTTTTTGTGAAAGCTCCCAAGTAAGGTACGTGACAATGACGACGATGGCTATGTTCAACAAGTTATTGAAGATAACCAGCGAGGCCAACAGGCGTTTGGGCCGTTCGAGGAGCCTTGCAATACGCTGATCGTCTGTCAGGCTGCTTTGCCGGCATTGAGCGCGGTCATCGGGCGAGAGTGAGAAGAATGCCGCTTCTGAAGCTGATACTAAACCGGCGAGTGTAAGCAGCAGCAGAATCAGGGCTAAGTAAGGCCCGTATAAATCAAAATAGGTGCCCCAGCCGTCTGTGGCCAGGAGCACCTGTCGAGGAAGAGGATCACCAGGGTCCATGTATATTAAATCTCGTTCAACAATTGAGCGCGTGGCATAAATCAGAACGGCAGATCGTCGTCGCCACTATTGCCCTCGAACGGTACAGGTTCCGGCTCCCGGCGGGCCGCCGGAGCCTGCTGACGCGGGGCTGGGGCAGGCTGCGGTGCTGCTTGCTGGCGAGGTGCCGCAGCCGGTTGAGCCGGTGCTGCCTGCTGGCGGGGAGCCTCATACGGAACGTCGTCCGGGCGATCGCTGTTGGGACTTCCCAGCAACTGCATGGTATTGGCCCGCACACGCAGTGAAGTACGTTCCTTGCCTTCTTTATCGGTCCATAATTCTGTCCGTAATCGTCCTTCAACGTAAACAGAATTACCTTTTTTCAAATATTTTTCAGCGACTTTAGCCTGATCATTCCATAATTCAACCCGAAACCATTCGGTTTGCTCTACTTTCTCGCCACTCCGGTTGGTGTATTTTTCGGTAGTTGCGACATTGAACGTTGCGACAACAGTACCACCATCCAGATAACGGACTTCAGGATCGGCACCTAAGTTACCGATTATTGTCATCTTGTTAAGACTTGCCATACTCTTTGTTTTGTTGGTTACGTAGAAAAATGTACAGTGCTTAAGAGGATTAAAGATACTGAATTATACCGAGTTATCCAAGTAGCTTTTCCAAATAGTTTGTAATCAAAACAGGCTTTGGGAGTCTACTAACTTCGTCTGACGAGTACCATTGTAACTCCGCCGGCAAGCCATATATTCCCCCATCCGGCACGTCGATCAGGTAAAATTGAGCATGTATTCGCTGATGCGACAGAAGCTGTGTTGCCTCCATGGGTACAGTCGTTACGGCACCGTCCATCACTAACTGATGAACCTGATCGGCCAGTGGTAAATCCCGAAACGCAGTTTTTGGCTCATCAGTTTCCAGCAGGTAGAAATCGTATAGATTTTGCCAGATATCCCGATCAATGCGTTCACGAAGACCGAATCGTCCGGCATGTCGGAAAACTAAATACGTAAAGAATCGTTCGCGCACCGGTGCTTTTTTTGCTTTAACAGGCAAGCGATGCTGACGCCCGGTCAGGTAAGCCACACACTGCTGCTGCACTGGACACAACAGGCAGTCCGGCGCAACGGGTGTGCAGTGAATCGCCCCGAATTCCATAATGGCCTGGTTATACGTCGCCGGATCAGTAGCTGCCTGAATCAGCCGCATCGCCAACGTGGCAAACAATTTTTTGGCGGTTGTGGTTGTAATATCTTCCTCAATACCAAATACCCGCGCAAGCACTCGATAAACGTTTCCATCGACAACCGGCACCCGTTCGCCAAACGCAAATGAAGCGATTGCAGCGGCCGTGTAAACACCTATCCCTTTCATTTTCAGCAAGTCATGAAACGAAGAGGGGAACTTACCGTCTAACTGATCGGTTACATACCGGGCAGTCTGATGTAGATTTCGGGCGCGGGAATAATAGCCTAATCCTTGCCAAAGACGGAGTAATTCACGTTCATCGGCGACGGCCATGTCTATAACGGTCGGGTAAGCAGCTATGAACCGTTCGTAATACGGTTTTCCCTGCGCCACTCGGGTTTGCTGGAGAATTATTTCTGACAACCAAATCCGGTACGGATCACGGGTATGACGCCAGGGGAGGTCACGTTTATGTACCTCATACCACTGTTCAAGAACAGGAGCGAAGCGTGTTTCAATTCCGTTAAGGTCTGATTGCCAATTCAAAATAAACAAAAAAATAAGTCGTTACCTTAATAAAACGGGCACATGGAGTTTTATAGTTTATAGGAAACCCCTACCTTTGTGCTCCCAATTTTGAGACCCCAATTTTCAACAATACAGTAAACGTTAAAGTTTAAGAAGTCGTGACGAAAGCAGATGTAATTGCCGAGATCTCCGATAAGACCGGAATTGACAAGGCAGAAGTGACAAACACACTGGAAACGTTCTTTTCAGTAGTTAAAGACTCGCTGGCCGAGGGAGAGAACATTTATGTGCGAGGGTTCGGCAGCTTCATCAACAAGAAAAGAGCGAAGAAAGTAGCCCGGAACATCTCGAAAAACACCGCTATGGTGATTGACGAGCACTTTATTCCGAGCTTCAAGCCCGCCAAGGTGTTTGTTGAGCAGGTGAAAACCAGCGACAAAGCCAAAGTAACGGCTGAGTAATCTACGTAGCCAAAAGCAGGCCTGAGCGTTTGCATCGTGCCAATCTCCTCTCATGAATAAGTCTGTATTGTTCGTTATTTTGCTGGCTTCGGCTTTAACGGTCGGGTTGTATACCCGCCCTAAAGTGGTTGTACGCAATGAAAGCAAACAATTGGGCGTATCCACAGAAGGAGGCCACACGACGCAAACGCCTATGGCTGATCAGGCGGGTGCTCATGCATCTGCTCCTGGCGCAGCCGACGATGCGGCTATCCATGAGAAACCGCTATCGGTTGAGCAACTGAACCGTGCGAAAACACTCGAAGCGGAATTTGCTTCAGCAAACCCGGTTCAACGAGAAGTCATTGGCGAGAAACTGATCAAGTTTTTTCATGAAGCTACCCGCTACGACAGCGCAGCCCATTACGCTGAACTGCTGGCTATAGCGAAGCCTACCGAGCAAACCTTGCTGCGGGCAGGCGATGAGTACTTCGAGGCCTATACCTTTGCCGTAAATGATAAAAAAACGGTAATGCTCGGTCAGAAAACGCGTCAGTTTTATGAGCAAGCTCTGGCAAAAAACCCAAATCTCCTGTCGGCTAAGGCTAATATGGCCATGACCTATGTCAATACCGACACGCCTATGAAGGGTATTATGCTCCTGCGTGAGGTAATTAAGCAGGAACCGACCAATGAGTTGGCTTTGTTCAACTTAGGTTTGCTGTCCATGCGGTCCAATCAGTACGAGCGGGCTATAGAACGGTTCCGGCAGATTCTGGTGAACAACCCGACAAGCCGGAAAGCGAAGTTTTATCTGGGCGTTAGCTTAGCCGAAGCCGGTCAGAAAGATGAGGCAAAGAAAGTTCTGGCGCAGGTAAAGCAACAGGAAAAAGATCCTCAGATTCTGGCCGCTGTTCGTGAATACGAAGACCGACTGAAATGAGTTAAAGGGTTTATAATTTAACGGTCCTGCTCAGCAGAAACCGGCCTAAAATTATGAACATCAAACTAAATGGGCCTTCCGGTTGGCTGGCCGACACCTATTTTCAACCATTAAACACTGGTACACTATGCCTTGCGGTAAGAAACGGAAACGACATAAGATTGCTACCCACAAGCGGAAGAAACGGCTAAGAAAAAATCGGCATAAGAAAAAATAGTTTTACAGTTTCGGGTTTCCGGTTTCCGGTTGGCTGACGCATTATACTCTTGCGTCAGCCAGCCGGAAACCGGAAACCCGAAACTGTAGCCTTATTTTATTAGAAGCCTCGGCCGGTCTGAAAAGTCCGAACGTGGCTTCTTTCTTTTTATATTGCCATTCTTAACCGTACATTCATCTTGTGAGTAATGAATTAGTTATCAGTTCGACTCAGAAAGGTGATCGGATTGCACTCTTGCAAAACAAGAGATTGCTGGAGTATCACGAAGAAGAGTTAGACAGCAGCTTCACCGTTGGCGACTTATACTTAGGAACAGTCAAGAAACTATCATCGGGACTCAACGCTGCTTTTGTAGACGTTGGTCACGAAAAGGATGGTTTTTTGCACTATCAGGACTTGGGGCCGAATATCAATTCGCTCAACAAGCTTACTAAAGATGTAATTGCCAAGCGCGTCACTACCGGGCGGCTCAACAGCAATCAGTTGGAGCCGGTTATCGATAAAATTGGGAAAATCGATAAAGTATTGACAAAAAACGCTCCCATACTGGTTCAGGTGGTTAAAGAACCCATCTCGACCAAAGGTCCACGCCTTTCCTGCGACATTTCCATTGCGGGCCGTTATTTAGTACTGGTGCCATTTTCGGATGGCGTTAACCTATCTAAAAAAATTACTGACCGTGCCGAGCGGTCGCGGTTGATGCGCCTGATGTCATCCCTGAAACCGCAGCACTTCGGCGTCATTGTTCGGACAGTTGCTCAGGATAAAGATGTTGAGGAACTTGACCGTGATCTGCAAAATTCGCTTGCCAAATGGGATCAGGCCATTAAAACCCTGGCGGATGCCAAACCCCGCGACCGTGTGCTGGGTGAGATGAACCGGGCTTCGTCTATCCTGCGCGATATGCTTAATGAATCGTTTGAGAGCATAACAGTCGATACCCGCGAGTCATTTGATGAAATCAGGGATTACATTCACACTATTGCCCCCGACAAGGAGAAAATCGTTAAGCTTCATACCGGCAAGCAAAAGGTTTTTGAAGCCTTAGGCTTAGAAAAACAGCTTAAATCATTGTTTGGCCGGTCGGTGAGTTTGCCGGGTGGCGGTTATTTGATTATTGAACATACGGAAGCGTTGCACGTTATCGATGTGAACAGCGGCAACAAATCCAATTCAGAAGAAGACCAGGAAGCCACAGCGGTTAGTGTGAACCGTGAGGCTGCCAAGGAGATTGCCCGGCAGCTCCGACTTCGTGACATGGGCGGCATCATTGTGGTGGATTTCATTGACATGAAGAAAGCAGAGAATAAAAAACTCCTGCAGGACATCATGCGCGATGAAATGAAACCCGAACGCTCGAAATATACCATTCTGCCCTTAACAAAGTTCGGGCTGATGCAGATTACGCGCCAACGCGTTCGGCCCGAAATGAATATCGTTACCCGCGAGGTTTGTCCAACCTGCGACGGAACCGGAACGATTCAGGCCAGTGTGTTAGTCACGGATGTTATTGAGAACAACCTTGATTATATCCTGACCAAGCAGAACGAGCAGGGCATATCCATTTCAATGCACCCATTTTTATACGCTTACTATACCAAAGGCTTGTATTCAAAACAGATGCAGTGGTATATGAAATATAAAACATGGGTTAAGCTTGTTAAAGACAGTTCACTGGGTATCGTTAATTTCAAATTTTTCAATAAGTCAGGTGAGGAGATTGAACTGACAAATGTGTAGTCATGTAGTAAAATTTTACTACGCCTTATAAACCGAATGCCCGAATCAGTACATTGATTCGGGCATTCGGTTTATGATCTACCTGGTTTATTCAATGAAGTACTTCTAATTCCATTAATTCACCGAATACATCTTCACCAACGAGATCTTCAATAGACGCAACTTGGTTCAGATTTAAAAGGAGATCGCGCAAATCCTGAGTAATCTCATACGTTTGATACAGTTGACGGTCAAATAAAACAGGGGCCTGTTGAAAATCGCATAATGAATACCGTTCTTCATTAAAAGCTGGGCGGTGTATAGGCCCTCCTGCTGATTTATGGGTACGTTTTTCAGGCTCCAAAAAGGAGTGAATATAATTCCAGCCTTCCCACTGTTCAGGATAACGATTCAAAAATGGCCAGAATGCGTCGTATAGCTGTTGCATAGCCTCCTGGCAATAAATCTCCCGATCACTTCGCACAATGGGCAGAATAGGCTTCAGGCAGTGCAGCACATTTGTCATATCAGGCTGGCGATAGCCAACTACTGGCACAATAGGAACACCAGCCGCGTGTGAGAGGTACCCAACCCCTTTACGGGTTAGTACCCGTCGATTTCCAAAGCGCACAGAAAGAAACTGCGTCTCTTCTCCAGGCTCTGGCGCTGTTTCAGGACTACCATCGACATAAACGATTAAGGAGCGTCCTGCCTTCAACTCGCGTAAAACCGTTAGTCCGGCAGAGGGGTTACCTGTTTCAACAACACGGAAGACATTTGTCAAACCATGTTTTTGGCGCAACCCCTCAATGTGTTCGGCCATGCCGTCCCCCTGCGTCCGGTTCATGTTGCTACCCACCAGCAACACGCAGTCTACTCCCTGCCGAAAAAGCACACTTGTTAGCAGACGGTACGAACCCAGGTGGTAAGTGCAGTAAATTCGAGGTTCATCTGCTTTTTTAAGAAGCTTGTGCGTTCCGCGCAACTTTACAAGATCTCCGGCACTTAGGCATTGCTGATCGAACGTGGTGAAGAGTTGTTGCAACAATAGGTTCCGAAACATTGTTTCATGCTCCTGACGTGGTACTGAAGGCATCAGGTTATGAACGGTAGCTGAGAAAGTGGTGAATTTCATTAAATACCCCCTCTCTTTGGGTAGATCTACCTGTTCAAAGTGTTCACGGCAGTTTTTCAGTTCCTGCTTATAAAGTTGCTTCGCGGTTAGCATAACAGGCTTAATTTAGCGGGTGGCTACCATATTCTTGACAGGTGTCAAATCCCACTCGCTGCAGCAGATCGGGCCGTCGGCAAGGAACTTGAGGATATTAGCCGTTTCTGCTTTGGCGACCGATTGAGCGATTTCTTTTACTACTTGTACAGATTTGATGGCGAATTGCTTTTTCATAGTGACTTATTGTTTGAAGGATTGATTAGTTGCTTGTTTAAGTAGGGCATTTGTTATGCCTTTTTTGTTGATACAAAGCTACCAGCCCAAGCAAGGCTCATCAATCAGCGGAAAGTCACTTTAAGTGCATTGGAATTAGTTAATTTTTACCTGTATATTAGTACGAGTTTTGAATAAGGGGACAGCATGAAGGAAATTCGACTGACTCGGGACTTCCTGAGAAAACCGATAAATAGCGTACTGATCCTGCTGAGCATCGTGCTGTTAATCGAGGCTCTGTCCTGGTCAATTGGGTACGACATAAAAGCTGCTAAAGTCCAGAAAGCGGGTGGCTTTCTGGACTATGTCGGTTTATGGACACGTTCGTTGATTATACCGGAATTAGCTACTCTCTCTATCACAGTAGCCCTTATTAACCTGTTCCACAGATGGGTTCGGCTACGGGCTATTGATAATGACTGGCGATCTATAGCCCGGTATGAATTAAGCGTACTTCCTGTTTTGTTAATCTCATTCTGGGTGTTTAATCCTGTTACACAAACAATTCGCTATTTGTTGATGCGGTTTCCAGAGTACTCATTCGACGATTACTGGCGGACGTATCTGCACCATACACTTAGCTGGTCCGGTTACTTTACTTATTTATTCCCAATACTTCTTATCGGTTACATAGCCCTCAATACCTCGTTATTGAAGGATTACTTAAAGCAGCGTCGCGAAGCGCAGGAAGTTGCTGAAGCCGAAGCGGCAAAAGTATCCCAGGAAGCTTTAGCCTTGTCGGCTACCTTTTCACCAAAACCGATAATACCCTCTCCTTATTTAAGCTACCTTAAAGGAAAGAATACAACAGGCGATTTGGACTTTCCGGTAAACGATGTCTATTACTTTACCATAGAAGAACGATTTTATTACGCTGAGTTAGCTAAAGGGCGTTATTTAGTCAGTAAAACCTTGAATGATCTGGAAAATGACCTCGATCCTACTCAGTTTTTCCGGATAAAGCGCGACTATATTGTTAACAGGCAGGCTGTGCTCAATTACGCCTATTGGGAAAATGGTAAATACATTGTCCGGTTAAACACGCCCGAAGGCCATGATATTATAGTGCCCCGAGCCAGAATGCACGAGTTCCGGGAATGGCTACAGGGAAATCAACGACCTTACGCCACCAGCGAACCATTCGAATTAACCTCCTGATCGTACGCTATAAATAATTTTTGACTGCAATACTGTATCGGGGTAACTGCCGGCAGCTATTTAATTCCAGTTTTTTGGCAATATGTGCCTTATGGTTTACAGCCGTGCGGTAGCTTATATTCAATTGGTCAGCAATATCAGTAGAGGTATCGCCATTGGCCACCATACGCAGCACCTCCCGCTCCCGATGCGTCAACCGGCTGAGCTGTTCGCGGGTAGTATCCGAGATTACGTCTATCCCAAAATTCTTAAGCAAACCCATAAAACCATGGCTATAGTAACACCCTCCATTACTGACGGTCTGGAAACAACGGTATAACTCGTCCAATCCGTCTGTAGCATATAGAAATCCAAAGAAGCCGATTTGCATAGCGCTCGCTATCATTCGCATATCAGGATTTCGGGTATATAAAATAAATTTTGTCTGCTGATTCGATTGCTGCATCTGTTCAACAATATCGAAACTCCGCTGACCCGACATCTCTGATTCCAGAATAACACACTGCGGCCGCTTCACCCGAATCTGCTGCAGGGTGTCTTCCATCTCAACGGCACGGCCCACCACGTTATACCCCTGCTCTTTCAGGAGTTGGCTCAATACCTCACAGTTGAACAATTCTGATTGCGCCACCAGAATCGAAAAATCCCGGCGACGAATAGCAAATTTTTTAGTGATCTCTTCACCACTGGCTAACTGATCCATGATTGTTTCCACATATAGGTGGATGAATGTAACACTGCAACTATCAATTCGGTAACACGAGGTGGACGAAATCACCATTTACCCGGACGAAATCAACCATTTAGTTGAATCTTTTTGGGTGATTTCGTCCGGAAAAATGGTGATTTCACGCAAAACGGTTTGCTTTCAGCCCAGAGACGCACCTACTTTTGATTATCGAAGTAAGTAAAACAGTTTTGACTCTTGGGTTATGAATCAGGAACTATCAGGAATTACACAGGGCTACGAAGCCTCAGAAGAGGAGATCCAAAAAGTGATTTTAGCCTGGGCTCAAGCAACGGAAGCGTTCCATTTTCGCTTTGCTAAACTGGACCGACTCATCAAAACTTTACAGACAGCCAACCGTCGGCAGCCAGCGACATACCGGGCGCGTCTGAACCGTCTCATCGAATTGCGTCAACATATGGGCGATGTTCTGATGACTTTATTGCTCGATATGTCGGGACAAAAGCCCGGCCGATCGACACAACTCTCTAAGCCTGGTCAACTCCACTCACATGCAAGTTTGCTGGATGAGTTGAATCGGCAGATAGATGTTGAACTGGTTAGCGTCTCGACGGTAGCCCAAGCATAGTGTTCACCCTCCCTGTTATAAAGGTAAAGCCCCGCCCTCTAAGGTCGGGGCTTTTTAATTACTCACCGGTTCAATTCCATTTATCCGGATATAACCGTACCGAGCAGACTGGAAATTTCAATATCAATTCGTTTGAAATGCATAAAATCAGCCAATAGCTTATCGGCTTCTTCAGGTAGCTTATTGCCCGATTCACGCAGGAGCTGTTGCAAAGCGGCCATGCGTTGTTCGGCCAGCATTTTTTTTATTCGCAGAATATTCCGGTAGGCCGCGTCGGCCAGTATCCCAATCTCCTCTTCCGAGGGCACAAGAATCTCATGCCTGAGCCATCCTTCACTAATTTCGTAGCGGGGTGTAGTCAGGTGAATAGCCTCATTCTGCATCTCGACCTCATTGGCAGAACGGCGATTCATAAAATCATTGGCGGTCAGAATATCACCCCGGCCATACGCTTCCCGAAATAAGGTGAGTATCAGGTTGTAAGGTGGGGTCTGGAATTCAATTTCGTGCAGTTCGCTGAGTACGTATTGACAGAGCGTGATACCCGGTTCCAGTTCCCGTACTCCGTAGTTCATCAGCAGCCGCACACACTCCTCTTCCTGATAGGATATAGGCGTTCTAACGGACTTTGCCGACTCATGCTTAACGGATTGTCCTACTGATGCGGGCGTGTCGGAGAAGCCGGTTTCCGGCACTTCAGTAGCGAATCCATCAAGCAGCGAATTTATATCATCAATGGATGGTTCTGCCGGACCAGATCCCGTGCCTGAAACGGTTTGCTGCCTACCCAAATCTGCCTGCCGTTGCTGGCGACCTGCGTCTTTTACATGCTGCTCCTGCTGTTTCCTGAGCAGTCGGTTGATTTCCGAAATAACGGATTGTTCGCTCACATGAAAGACCTGCGCCACGCGCTGAGACAGCGTCTGGCGTTTAAGAAGGTCAGGAATCCGGGTAATGCTGGCGCAAACATCGGAAATACCCTCCGCCCGTTTTAACGGATTATCGCCTGCTTCCGTTAACCATCGGCTGGCCTTGAAATCAATGAAATCCTGCGATTGTTCACGGATGTATTTTTTGAATTCGTCGGCCCCAACTTTATGAACATAACTGTCGGGGTCTTCGCCATCGGGCAGGAGCAGCAGTTTCAGGTTCAGCCCTTCCTCTAAAACCATGTCCAGACCGCGCAAAGCTGCTTTTATACCAGCCGCATCGCCATCATATAAAATTGTAACATTTGGGGTGAAACGGGCAATCAAGCGGATTTGCTCGGTGGTGAGCGACGTGCCCGACGAGGCAACGACATTTTTAATGCCTGCCTGGTGCAGCGAAATTACATCGGTGTAGCCTTCGGTGAGGTAACAAACGTCTTCCTGCCGGATTGCCTGTTTGGCCTGAAAAATGCCATACAGAACCTGACTCTTGTGATAAACCGTCGTTTCCGGCGAGTTCAGATACTTTGGCTGGTTCTTATCGGTCTTTAAAATTCTGGCACCAAACGCAATTACCCGGCCCGATACGTTGTGGATTGGGAACATGACCCGCCCCCGAAACCGGTCAAATACCTTTTGCGGGCCACCATTTTCGCTCTCTTTAATCAGAATTAGGCCCGCTTTTTCGAGCAAATCGCGGTTATAGCCCCGCCGTTGACCTTCCTGCAACAGCGCGTCCCACTGGTCGAGGGTGTAGCCTAACTCAAACGCGTCGATAGTTGGATTGGTAAACCCGCGTTCCCTGAAATAACTAAGTCCAATGCTCCTGCCTTCATCGGTTGTTTGTATTGTTTCCTGAAAGAAGGTTTTCGCGAAATTGAGCACGATAAGCAGACTTTCGCGCTCATTTTGCTTTAACAGATCTTCCGGCGTTTGCTCCTGCTCCTCAATCTCGACACCGTACTTTTTTGCCAGATAGCGCAGTGCTTCGCCATATCCGATATTCTCGATGTCCATTATGAACCGCACGGCATCGCCCGCTTTGCCGCAACCGAAGCACTTGTAAATCTGCCGGGTCGGGTTGACGTTGAACGACGGTGTTTTCTCATTATGAAACGGGCAGCAGGCAATGTAGTTGCTACCCCGCTTCTTGAGCGAAACAAAGTCGTTTATCACTTCCAGAATATCGGCAGACTGTCGTATTCGTTCAACAGTTTCTTCGGGAATACGCATCAACAGAGGAGATTACAGGAAATCAAATTTACACTAAAAAGAGAACGAAAAGTGGGTGGAGTAGATAAAGTAAGTCTTGCCTGTATGCAACTACTTACCTCACCTACTCCACCCACTTTCCTTAGTTCACAAACTACTAATAGGCTCTGACCAACTTTCCTTCCATAAAATTAACGAAGGCTTTATTCACAACTTTATTGCCACCGGGTGTGGGATAGTCACCCGTGAAATACCAGTCGCCGGAGTGGTTTGGACAGGCTTTATGCAGATTTTCGACCGTCTGGTACACAACGGCTACTTCGGCGTTCAGGTCAGCAGGTGTAACGATCTGCGCTACTTTTTTAGACAGTTCTTCGTGGGTAAACGGCTCAAACAGGGCTTTCACGTAGTTCTGGCTGCTGGCATTACCGGATTCGATGGCTACAACGCACTGCGCATATACTTCATCGAGCAGGTCTTCCATTCCGCGTTCGCGCAAGAGTTCGAGCGCGGCCCGAAAGCCGATAAACTCTTTAAACTTCGACATGTCGATACCGTAGCAGTCAGGAAAACGAATTTGGGGAGCCGACGAAACGATGATGATTTTTTTGGGACCTAAACGGTCGAGCATTCGCAGGATGCTCTTTTCGAGGGTGGTGCCCCGAACAATAGAATCATCGACAACAACGACATTGTCTTTGCCTTTTTTGATGACTTCAAAGGTGGTGTCATACACGTGTGCCACCATGTCGTCGCGTTGCGCATCATCGGCAATGAATGTTCGGAGTTTGACGTCTTTCGCCACTAATTTTTCAATTCGTGGCCGGAACGACAGCACCCGGTCCAGCTCTTCCTCGAACAGAATGCCCTCCATAATGGCTTTCTTTCGCTGTTTAGCCAGATAATCCTCCAAGCCTTCAACCATTCCGAAAAACGCCGTTTCGGCTGTGTTCGGAATGTAGGAGAAGACCGTATTTTCGAGGTCGTAGTCGATTTCTTTGAGAATCTGCGGAATCAGCAGTTTTCCCAGCGTTTTGCGCTCGTTATAAATGTCGGGGTCAGTGGCCCGCGAGAAATAAATCCGCTCGAAACTGCATGATTTTTTCTCGATGGGTTTCACAAATTCCTGTTCGGCATACTCGCCGTATTTGTCAATAATGAGCGCGTGACCGGGTTTAACTTCCTGAATGGCACTGTATTCGACATTGAAAGCGGTTTTAATAGCCGGTTTCTCCGACGCCACAACCACCACTTCATCATCGGCATAGTAATAAGCCGGGCGAATACCAGCGGGGTCACGAGCCACAAACGAAGCACCGTAGCCGGTCATACCCACCATCGCGTAGCCACCGTCGAAGTCGCGGCACGAACGGTGCAGAACGCGCTGCATGTCGAGGTTATCTTCGATGATATCCGACAAATCGGGGTTTTCGTAAATACCTTTGAATCGCTCGAATACGCGCTGGTTTTCTTCGTCCAGGAAGTGCCCGATTTTCTCCATCACCGTTACGGTGTCAACCTTATCCTTCGGATGCTGACCCAGCGAGACGAGTTTGTCGAACAATTCTTCAACGTTGGTCATGTTGAAGTTACCCGCTACGACCAGATTCCGGCTTCGCCAGTTGCTTTGCCGAAGCATAGGGTGGCAATTTTCGATCTCATTGGCCCCGTGGGTGCCATAACGCAAATGCCCCATCCAGACTTCGCCCGTGAAGGCTATGTTTTCCTGAAGCCATTTAGCGTCTTTCGCCTTGTCTTTATTGCCTTTTAAAGCTTTCCTGAATTTCTTATTGACTTTCTCGAAGATGTCTGTGACGGGTCGCTGATCGACCGAACGGTAGCGGCTTATGTAGCGGTGACCGGCCGGAACATCGAGTTTGATGTTGGCAATGCCGGCACCGTCCTGTCCCCGATTGACCTGCTTTTCCATGAGTAGGTAAAGCTTGTTGGCTGCATAAAGAGCCGTACCGTATTTGTCGATGTAATATTGATACGGTTTGCGGAGCCGAATCAGGGCTATGCCGCACTCATGTTTGATGGCGTCGCTCATGAGGGTGTCGCCGAAGCGAAGTAAGTTTTAGCGTGTAACGAAGTAACGGCTCCCTTTTGAAAAGGGTTCGGCAGGAAGCCAAACAAAGGTATACAAAAACGATAAGCTAATTGGGATTAAGCGGGGTCGTTTTCGGCATCCAGGGTTTCATCAGCAAATAAATAAGCACCGACGACAGCGTACCAACCAGCGAACCCGCGTAGGCATCTTCAACGAAATGCTGAAACAGATATACGCGCGAATAGCCCGTCAGGATTCCCAGCAGCAGCCAAACCCAGGCCCGGCCTTTTCGTTTGTCGAGGAAAGCCAGAATAGTAAACAAGGCGAATGCGGTCGTTGTGTGACCCGACGGGAAACTGCCGTAGCTATAAATATCCAGCCCTTTTATGATGTGATATTCGTAAGTCGAATGCTCGAAAAATAATAATGGCCGGGGCGAATTGGGATAGACGACGCTCTTCAAAAATAAAGAAGTAAGCGCGGAGACTGCGAAACTGGCAAACGCCATTAGGCCAATACGCCAGTTATAGATTAGTATCAATAGGCAAACGAGCACAGAGAACGCGCCATCGCCCATGTAGGTGATGTACGGAAACAGAAAGTCGGCCGGTTCGCTGTTTCGGAAATTGACCCACTGCATGAGTTGCTCCTGTGAGTAAACCAACTGAAGCAGCCCAACGATAGCTAATGCCAGCGCGTAAAGCAGAAAAAACAGCCAATTTTTGCGTACTAAGTCCAACAGCATCAGTTGCTAACGGTTGTTGCCCCAGACGGGATGACAAAACTCATTTGACAGGAGTAGCCTTTTCGACGGTTATGCCGACGCTCAGAATGTTGAGCAGCGGGTCCTGGCGCATGTATTGCCGAATTTGCAGCGTGTATTTACCGGGTTTCGGAAAGCGATAGTTCCGTTTCATCAGAAACTTATGGTCAAACAAATCACCGAGACCGTCGCCATTGGGTTTACCGGTTTTGGCGTCCATCAGGAGCAGTTCATCCAGCCGCGATTCGAGTTCTTTGCCGTTGGCGTCGCGCAGGTAACGGGTCAGATAAAGATTGAAGTAGCCGTAAGAGAGACTATTGCGGAGGTTGTAGTAAATGTTGTACGGCACCGATGCATCGGTAATCTCGAAGGTGAACGATGGCGCATTTTTGATGTACCATTTCCCGTCTTCGATGTCTGTATATTCTTTATAAACCGCGTTTGTGTCGCAGCCGCCAATAAGCAACGCCAACAACAGCACCAATCCGATTTGTTTCATACCGCCCACAAAATAGTCTGCAAAGCTACAACGCTGGTGCTGGCTTTTCAAGCAATAAAAAACTACGCAAATAGTTTGTAAACGAGAAAAATAGTTTTAAGTTTGTTTTATGGAAAAGCTAACCGCCAAAGAAGAAGAAGTGATGCAGGTGCTGTGGAAAATGGAGCAGGGCTATGTGAAAGACATGGTGCCGCAGTTTACCAATCCGCCCCTGCACTATAACACCGTTTCGACCATTGTGCGCAACCTCGAAGAAAAAGGGTATGTGGGCCATAAAGCGTACGGTAATACGCATGAATATTATCCCATTATCACCAAAGAAGCCTACCAGAATCGGTTCGTGCTGACGAAAGTGGTCGATGAATATTTTGATAACTCATATAAGAACTTAGTGAGTTATTTCGCGCAGAATGAGAAGATTTCGGCGGATGAACTACGGGAAATTCTGGCAATGATTGAGAAAAAATAGTCAAGTGTAGTCAGGAACAGTCAGGTACGGCCAATGGCTGTCTCTGACCACACTTGACAAACTCTAACTATTTCTGACCCCTTATGCTGTATGGAAACCCTGCGCTATGTTGTGCTGGTAAACGGGCTGCTGGCCGTTGTGGGCCTCGCCTATTATGTTTTGCTCCGGCGCGAAACATTTTTTGGTGCCAACCGGCTGGCCTTATGGCTTGGCCTGGCCGGGGCGTTTGTACTGCCGCTACTCGAATTGCCCGACTGGCGTCCGCAGCCCATACGAACCGCCATGCAGCGAACAGCGCAGGTCATCGTGCCGAAGGTGTTGCCAAACACAGCCCCGCAACCCGACGTAACCATTACTTTCCCGAATGGGCAGACGGTTCCGGCATTTCGGAAAACGCAAACGCCGGTTGCGTGGTCGTGGCAATTCGGGCTGATTGGCGTGTACCTGCTCGGCGTTCTATTGCTACTAATTCGATTTGGCTATCAACTGCTCTCGCTCAGAAAACTCATCCGGCAATCGGCGAACGAACCCTATGACGACTTTATCCTCGTACGCAATGAAGCCGTTACGTCCCCTTTTTCATTTTTCCGGTGGGTTGTTTTAAACCCCGACCAGCACACGCCCGACGAGTTGGAGCAGATTCTGCGGCATGAGCGGGTTCATGTGCGGGACCGGCACAGCGTCGATATGCTGGGGGCGGAACTGGTGTGCATTGTGTTCTGGTTCAATCCGGCGGCTTATTTATTCCGGCATTTGCTCCACCAAACCCTCGAATTCAGTGCCGACCGGGCCGTTCTGGCCGAAGGCATCGACGCAAAACTATATCAATATAACCTGCTGCGAGTGAGTTTGTCGGAAGGGCAGTCGGTCATCACGAATCATTTTAGTAGGTCACAGCTTAAATCCCGAATCGACATGATAAACCGCTCCCGCTCTACCCGCGCTACGTGGTTGAAGTATCCGGCATTACTACTGGCTACGCTCTCTGTTGCTACCTTATTCGCCCGACCGAACGCTCATACAATGGCGAAGTTTTTACCCCGACCAGCCGCTCAAATGCTGGCTACAGTAGTTGATACAGAAGCGGAGAAGCCACAATTTGCCGCGTCTGCATTTACAGGACGGCAACAGTCTGTACAATTAGCTACTCAACCGCTGGTTAGCAATAGAGCGTTACCAGCCGATACGGTGCAGAAATCGACCACTTCGCCTGATACCGTACAAGCTAGCCCATCGCGGTATATGCAGTATGACGGTGATAAGTTGTTCTGGATTATTACGCCAAAGACAAGTTTCGATGACTTGGCAATCATGAAGCGGGAATTTGCACGTCATGGGTACAAGATGCAGGTTCAGACATTGAAATATGACCCGCTGAATACGTACATCTCTGACATTAAGGTAAAAGTTATCAGACCAATAGTAGGTGTCAGTGACTTTGAAGAAACGGGTGTGGATGGGGGGCCAATACGGTCACATGGAGGCTATAACGGTATAAATTCGTTGAATACTGTGGCCGCCGTGGGGTCTTACCCGTTCAACGCCGATTTTCTGCATATCCCTCAGGAACTCATACAAATTGCCCGCAATGAAGAATCATCCTTCGCTAAGTTAACCGATGATAAAAAAATGGAGGGCCTGATAGCGGAAGGCAATCGTAAATACGGTCCTCTGGGCATTGGCTTTCGTAGGTTCAGTAAAGAGGAAATCAAAAAGCAATCTACTCCCAACAGTGCTATAAGTGTTAAACCTGACGGTTCAATTGTCATTAACGAAGCCCCCGGAATTATCAAAGCATTTATTAACAATGAACCAACGACATTAGACAATATACAACGATTGAAAATAAATCAGCTTTACACTGTCGCTGTGATATTAGGGTATGATGCCGCAACCAACAAACGAAACGGAACAAACTACCTGTTTTTCTACGTCAATAAAGATAACTGAACCGATGTACACGTTCACGAATCAATTCAGTGGCCCCGGTGTACGACAGCGCATTCGTATGATGAACCGGTATCGCTCAGGGCAGTTCGCCAGTCTGCGGTATGCCGGGCTTTTTTTCATCCTGTTTATAACCGCCTTCGCCTGTCAACTAACTCAGTCCGACTCATCGCACAAATATATTCAGCAATCCGGCGACGTTCTGTATAGCATTATTACGGCTAAAACGTCGGCGCAGGATTTCGATACGCTGCGTCGGGAACTCGACCAGCGGCAAATTAAGTTGGGCATTCCCAAACTTATCCGGCTTGCAAATGGGCAAATACAGCAACTTGCCCTAACAGTTACGGTCCCAAAACCGGGGCACCCGATAGACGCGGTTATGGGGTCATCGCTGGGTCAGTCGGCAATTCCCGCTATTGGTCTGCGCTGCGACGACAGGGGGTGCCAGTTGAGTGATATAAACGACAAATTTCCTAAACGACTGCAACAGGTAGCCATCCGGGAAGGTATTGCGTTGTCGTCTGGAGCTTCATTGGAAAAGGCTGCGTTCACCGATGCAAACGCAGCTTTTGGCTTATACAGAGTATTTTTTAGGAATGATTTTTTGGAAAGTAACTACTTCGGGCTGCACAATACGGCGATTCGTATGACCGCCGACTACCACCTCGATTTATACCCTGAGTTCAAAAACGCAGTTGTCTTTTTGGATGGACAGGAAATTAACCACAACGAATTAGCTACGTTTAACGTGCTTGATTTGAAGAAGGTAATCGTTTTTAAGGGAGATGCTGCTGTTACGCGCTTAGGTGATGTTCGCGCTAAAAACGGTCTTATCTTATTGTCACGATTGAAAAACATTGCTATTCGAGACAAGTACGCATCAACGCATTTATTAGAAATCGCTTATCCCGGACTTTTCACCCAACCCTAATCATGTATTCCTTTACCAACCAGTTCAGCGGCCCGACCCTACGCCAGCGGGTTGGCATGATGAATAGCCAGCGGTCCGGTTCGTTATCTCTGTGGCGGTATGGGGTATGGTTATTGCTACTGGGTACGATGGCACTGGCCTGTCGCCATCGGCAGACGGACTCTGAAAGAACTGCGTTTAAACAACCTAACTCCCTGTTTCCGTTAATCAGTCCAACTCGGGCACGGGTGGCCGACCTTGAAAGCAAAGGCACCTGGTATCGCCATTTGGCTCTGTTCCGTACGAAGTTTGGCAGCGAAAGCATACAAATCAAGCCCATTATTTTACAGCTTAAAGGCAATCAGTTCCTACTTTCGGACGAACACGTCTATGAGTCGGCGGTTTATATTGACGGCAAAGAGGTTCCGGCTAAAACGCTGGAAACGCTATCCCCGGAGTTTGTCAGCGAAGTGTTCGTTATGCACCAGTGGGAGAACATGGCGAATACCGACACGCAGGCAAAACCGTATCAGGTGCTGATTCAAACCAGCCCCAAACCGGTCCGATTTACCGGAAAACGCAAGCAGTTTTTTACGCTCCTGCAAGCGGCTGCCGTATCGAAGTATCCGCTGGGCGAGAGTTTCTCCTTTACTATGAATCAGTTGCTCGAAGCCACGTTTTTTCATAACAAAAACGCGCTGGTTGAGCGAACCAAAAATGAGCATCTGCGTATCTACGACGATTATGCCGGGGCGGTGGAGGTGTCTATCAATAATTTACCGGCCACACCCGATGAGGTGAAAACGATTCATGTTCGGGAAGTGGCCCGGTTGTACACCAAAGAGCGGCCTTACCTTGAGTGGTTTCGCGCGGATAATCCGATGCCCCGCTTCGAGTTGCACATTCTGACGGCTCCCAAACGCGCGAAACGGGATAGCAGCTACTACGTATTCAGTCCGTTTTATACCGGCGATTTTTGATCACATCCGTTTTTTAAGCAAACAACCCCGACTGATTAGGCCGGGGTTGTTTGGTTAACTCGCTTTGTTATTTGGTGCAGGACGCGGTGCGTTGTTTTCCGGTCCTCGCGGTTTCTTCTTTTTCTTTTTGGCCGTCCGCGTCGTGTATTTCGCGTCCAACTTCTGCAAGTCGCTGTTCAGCGCGGACAGCACAATCGGTTCCTTTTCGCCGATGGGTGTCAGCACATCGAACGATTCGGGAATAATGCCGTTTTTATTCAGCTCAACAATTTCCAGTACCCGCACAATCGGTAGTGGATGCCAAGTGCTTTCGGCTCCGTAGCCAAACCACATGAGTTTGCGGAAAATATCAGTTTTCTGTAAATACGCCCGGCCCTTCTGCGTTTCCAGCGGTTTTTCAATCGTCGGAATGTCGCGCAGGGCGTCCATGTACGTATCTAATTCGTAGTTCAGGCAGCATTTCAACCGTCCGCATTGCCCCGATAATTTGGCCGGGTTCAGCGAGAGGTTTTGATACCGGGCCGCCGATGTGGCAATGTTTTTGAAGTCAGTTAGCCAGGTCGAGCAGCAAAGTTCACGGCCGCATGAGCCAATACCGCCCAACCGTCCGGCTTCCTGCCGCAGACTAATCTGCCGCATTTCGATTCGGGCTTTAAACTCACTCGCCAGCATTTTAATCAACTCCCGAAAGTCGACCCGCTCTTCAGACGAGTAATAAAACGTAGCCTTCGTACTATCCGATTGAAATTCAACGTCGGACAGTTTCATGTTTAATTTTAGCTCACGGGAAATCTCACGGGAGCGGTACAGAGCCGGTAGATCGCGCAAAACAGCCTGTTCGTGCCGTTCGAGGTCTTTCGGCGTAGCAACCCGGTGAATAACTTTCGTATCGTCGGTAATTTTAACGGCCCGTTTCTTCACCTGTAACCGGACCAGTTCGCCTTGCAGCGATACCGCGCCGACATGGAAACCCGATTGCATTTCAACGACAACATAATCGCCGGTAGTGAGGTCAAGCTGGTGAACATTCCGGTAATATTCTTTCCGTCCACCTTTAAATTTCACCTCAACAACATCGTATCGCAGCCCTGGCATGGCGATGTCGCTCAGCCAGTCGAATGAATTCAGTTTATTGCAGCCTCCGGTACTACACCCTCCGCTGCCGCATCCGGTAGTGGCTGTCTTCTCACCGTCGGATGCGCCACGCTGGGTTCCACACCCACCAGTTGCACAAGATTTGCAGGACATAATTATATAGTTGATGAGTTGTAATCGTTGAAGTTGACGAGTTTACAGCACCGAAGGCAACTGTATAACCAGACAACTCTATAACTTTACAACTTCGTTAGTCGGAGTACCGAATCAGGTCAACCCCGATGTCTTTGCGGTACTGTTTTCCGTCAAATTGCACCATCCGGGCCGCTTCCTGCGACTTCCTGACGGCGTTTTCCAGCGAGTTGGCCTGAGCAGTAATAGCCAGAACGCGTCCGCCGTTGGTCAACACGTGACCGTTTTTTTCCATTGTTCCGGCATGGAAGGCCGTTACATCCTCTAAACGTTCTAACTCCGAAATGATTTTACCAGTCTCGTAGTTGCCGGGATAACCACCTGACACCAGCATGGTTGTTACGGCCGTTTGCGGTGACACCTGTACAACAATTTTGTCCAGTTCACCATCGGCAGTAGCCGCCATCAGTTCGACAAAATCATTTTGAATCCGGGGCAATACAACTTCGGTTTCGGGGTCGCCCATGCGGGCATTGTATTCAATAACAAATGGCTCGCCGTTTACCTTCATCAACCCCACAAAAATAAATCCTTTGTAATTGATACCTTCCTGTTGCAATCCCGCTAACGTTGGCTTAACGACCTTATCGTCAACCTTTTGCATGAACGATTGGGTGGCAAACACAACAGGAGAAACTGCACCCATACCACCCGTATTCGGGCCGGTATCCTGCTCACCGATGCGCTTGTAATCTTTGGCTTCGGGCAGAATTTTATAGTTAATACCGTCACTCAATACGAACACGGACAGTTCGATTCCCCGCAAAAACTGTTCGATCACAACCTTACTGCCGGCTTCACCGAACTTCTGTCCGTCGAGCATCTCCCGCAGTGCGGTTTGTGCGTCGGCTGTGTTTTCGGCAATAATCACGCCTTTTCCGGCTGCCAGACCGTCGGCTTTGATTACGATTGGCAAGGGGTGCGTTGCCAGATAGGTAAGCCCTTCCTGTAAGGTCTCAGCCGTAAACGTTTTCGAGGCCGCCGTCGGAATACCGTAGCGGCTCATAAACTGCTTGGAAAAATCTTTGCTGCCTTCTAACTGAGCACCCTGAGCATCAGGGCCGACAATTTTCAGACCGGCTAAATCGGGTTGCCGACGCAGAAAATCGACGATTCCCTTTACCAGTGGCTCTTCGGGGCCAACAATTAGGAGGTCGATTTTTTTATCCCGAACGGCATTGGCAACTTCCGAAAAGTTGGTGTAGCCAATGGGCAAATTAGTAGCCACCTGTGCTGTTCCGGCGTTACCGGGTGCAACGAAGAGTGTATCACACAACGGGCTTTGCGCTAATTTCCAGGCAAAGGCATGTTCACGCCCCCCCGACCCAAGTATAAGTATATTCATAAATTAATTATGATTTATGAATTATGAGTTATGAATTAAAACTACGGCAGCCGGTCTTCAACCAACCCGTAATTCATCATTCATCATTCATCATTCATAAATTAATTTGCTACTTCCGACAGGAATTTGATGCGCATCAAGCGCAGGTCTTGTTCGGTGAAATCGTCGCCCCCGAATTCGCGCATGGCAATGGCGATGTTATCGCTTTCTGCCCGCATGAAATACTCGAAGATTTCGTCCTGTCGGTCTTCATCCATTACCTGGTTAATGTAGTAATCAAGGTTTAGTCGTGTACCAGAATAACAGATATGTTCAATTTCTTCCATCAGGTCTTCCATCGAGAGCGACTTCGACTCGGCGATTTCGTCTAAGTCAACTTTCCGGTCAATCTGCTGGATTATAAAAATCTTTACTTTCGATTTATTAACGGTGGACTTGATAACCACGTCCTTATCCGTTTCTATCTCATTTTCTTCGACGTACTTGGTAATAAGGTCGATAAACTGCCGACCAAATTTCTGCACTTTCCCCATCCCGACGCCATTGATCTGCGCCATTTCCTCGCGGGTGGTGGGGTAGGTTGTCGCCATCTCTTCCATAGATGTCTCCTGGAAAATAACGTAGGGCGGCAGATTTTTCTCTTTGGCAACTTTTTTCCGCAGGGCTTTCAGCAGGCCCAGCAGCTCTTCATCGTAGGCCACGCCACCCGACGACGGTGAAGAATCCCGGTCTTCGTCCTCTTTGGTATCGGCGGCCTGCTGTTCATAATCGTGGTCTTTCGACAACGACATTGGATAGGGGTCCTCAATGTAACTCATGCCACGCTGTGTTAATCGCAGAATGCCGTAGTTATCAACGTCCTTTTCGAGATACCCGTAAATAGTGATCTGTTTGATGAGTGAACACCAGAAATTGCAGTCGTCGCTGAACGCCCGTCCTTTTCCATATACGTCGAGCTTGTCATGTTCATAGCTCGTCACGTACTGATTGCTGGTAGCCGTAAGCACGTCGGCCAGGTGAGCGGCATCAAAACGCTGGTCGGTTTGCAATACGGTTTGCAGGGCCAGCACCACTTCATGCTGTGCTTTGTATTTTTCCGTCGGCTTCAGGCAATTGTCACAAAAACCGCAATCTTTATCCATGAATTCGCCGAAGTAGCCCAATAGTTGCCGACGGCGGCAAACCCCAAGATTAGAATAAGAGACCATTTCGGTCAGCAGATGCTTGGCGTTGTCGCGCTCGGTAACGGGCTTATCCTTATTGAATTTCTCCAGCTTAACGATGTCGTCGTAGCTGTAGAACATCAGGCAGTTACCTTCCAGCCCATCGCGACCGGAGCGGCCTGTTTCCTGGTAATACCCTTCGAGCGATTTCGGTGCGTCGTAGTGAATAACAAAACGAACGTCGGGCTTGTCGATTCCCATGCCAAAGGCAATTGTGGCGCAGATAACGTCTACATCTTCATTCAAAAACGCATCCTGGTTGTTCATCCGCGTAACGGGGTCCAGTCCGGCGTGGTAGGGCAACGCCTTTACGTCATTAACGGACAGCAATTCGGCAATTTCCTCAACGGTTTTGCGGCTCAGGCAATAAATAATGCCCGATTTGCCTTTGTTCTGCTTGACATATTTAATAAGTTGTTTTTTGGCGTCTGCTTTCGGCCTGATCTCGTAGTATAAATTCTTCCGGTTGAACGACGTTTTGTAGAGATTGGCGTCCTCCATTTGCAGGTTTTTCTGAATATCCTGCTGCACTTTGGGCGTAGCCGTGGCGGTGAGGGCAATGACCGGCAGATTCCCGATGTTATCGACAATACCGCGAATTTTTCGGTATTCTGGACGGAAATCATGCCCCCACTCGGAGATGCAGTGCGCTTCGTCAATGGCAACGAATGAAATATTGGCTTTCTTCAAAAAATCCAAATTCTCTTCTTTGGTCAGCGACTCAGGGGCAATGTAGAGCAGTTTGAGCGTACTGTTGAGCGTATCCTTTTTGACCTTGTTTATCTCGGCTTTGGAGAGCGTTGAGTTGAGAAATTGCGCGTTGATACCAAAGGCATTTAGCTGGTCAACCTGGTTCTTCATCAGGGCAATCAGGGGTGAAATAACGACCGCCGTTCCTTCGCTGACAATCGCCGGGAGTTGATAACACAACGACTTTCCAGCACCTGTAGGCATGATAACGAACGTGTTACGCCCCGCCATGATGCTGTAAATGATGGCTTCCTGCTCGCCCCGAAACTGGCTGTATCCAAAAATTTCCTTTAGTCGCTCTCTAAGCGTTACGTGGACCGACTGATCAACCTGCATCATTCTACAAATCGTACAAAAGTTACTTTACTCTATCTGCTTCCCGTATCTTTGCTATATAAAGTTAGCGAATATACACAGCAAACTATTCTTCATTACCAAAACTGACGTTGAAAGTAATAAAAAATCCTAAGACTATTGCCCGGTCTGTTATGCTGGCCGAAGCCGAAGCAATCCGAAATGCCGTTGATTTGCTCGATGACGATTTCGACGCGACCGTTGAAACAATTCTGAATGCGGCAGGCCGATTGGTCGTAACGGGCGTAGGAAAAAGTGCGCTTATTGGTCAAAAAATCGTGGCGACAATGAATTCCACGGGCACACCAGCCCTGTTTATGCACGCGGCCGATGCTATTCATGGCGACCTGGGCATGATTCAGGACAACGATGTCGTTCTATTGATTTCCAAAAGCGGGAATACGGCTGAAATTAAGGTACTGATTCCTCTGCTCAGGCGGACGGCGGTGCGGCTGATTGCCCTGGTAAGTGCCCGCGATTCGTATCTGGCCGAGCACGCTGACCATGTTCTTCATGCCTATGCAGAATGTGAGGCCGACCCGCTCAATCTGGCTCCTACAACCAGTACAACCGTGGCGCTGGCCATTGGCGACGCGCTGGCAGTTAGTTTACTGGAAGTGCGAGGGTTTACCCGGCAGGATTTCGCCCGAAATCACCCAGGCGGTTCCCTTGGCAAAAAATTATATTTAAAAGTAGCGGATATTTTTCCACACAATCAATGTCCGCAGGTAGCTCCCGGCACGTCAGTTAGGGATGTAATCTTTACCATTTCGGCGAATCGGCTGGGCGCAACGGCCGTTGTTGATGACAATGGTTTGCTCGCTGGTATAGTTACGGACGGTGATATACGACGGACGGCATACGACCATAATTCATTCTGGCAGCTTTGTGCTCAGGACGTTATGACCCGCACACCCATATGTGTAAACCCCGATGAGTATGCCGTAGTGGCCTTGCAGGTAATGCAGGAGCGGAATATTACCCAACTCGTTGTGGCCGAAACGGGCCGGGTTCTGGGCTTTGTTCATCTGCACGATTTACTACGGGAGGGACTGGTTTAATAAACGCCTGATCGTTCCTCCATTTTACCTGCCCCTGTTTCTATTTGGGGGTGTGGAATAATTTCCCCCTTTCAGCAATTTTGTTTAACGAATACTTTGATATGTTAAACAAAATCCCCACCTTTGATTCCCCACAATGGGGGAATTATTCCACAATCCCCAAATGACCTGTTCGAAGTGTACCAGCAAGCTAACGAATTTAATATGAGCTAATTATTTGTTTTACAAGTAATTAGCCCGTGTTAACTGCTCCGCTTCACTTTCCGCTGAAAGACTGGTCGTTTTTTTGTTTAAATGTTTATCATAACTGATTCAACTGAAAAACTTAAGCAGCCATGACCGCTCTCGAATTTACCAATCATATCGGCAAAGTGTCTAAGTCCTTACGCCCCTTTGCTCTTCGCCTTACAAAAGATGTTGAGGATGCAAACGACCTTTTACAAGACACATTATTGAAAGCGTTTACGAACCGTGATAAATATACGGATGGCACAAATCTTAAAGCATGGTTGTACACGATCATGAAGAATACTTTCATTACTAATTACCAGCGTATGGTTCGTAAGAATACGTTTATTGACACAACAGACAACTTGCATTACATTAACTCAATGGAGAGCAGCACTGATAACATGGCTTATTCTTCCTTCGCACAGGATGATATAAACCGGGCGGTCAATGGCCTCGACGATACATACAAGACTCCGTTTATGATGCATTTCCGGGGGTTCAAGTACCATGAGATAGCGGCAAAACTGAATATTCCCATCGGAACGGTGAAGAACAGAATTCACATTGCCCGCAAAGAATTGAAAGGCCAATTAAAAGTTTACGCATATTTTAGTGCTTAAGCGAGACTTTTTAGAATGTCTTGCGTCTAAGATTTATTGATTGAGTAGTTTTTGGTTAAAAAAGAGGAAGGTTCAAAAAGTTGGATAGATTTCTGTCCAACTTTTTCGTTTTTAAGAAGTTCATTATCAAGCCATTAACCCTAAATCAATAGATAATATAGAGGTTACTGCACACTTGACCACCCGATTCCTGACCATTCGGCATACACTAATCGGGCTGGTTTTAGGGGGTTAAAAAGCCCCCGGACATCACTTCATTTACGCTCCAAAACGATGTTGATCGAAAAAATTAGATAGTTTCGCTCAAACAAATTCCTTCGTCAACTACTTTTTCAGTCTCTTAATCAATTATTTTTTTCTAATGCCCCAGCGCGTTCTCGTTATCGGAGCCGGGTTTGCCGGGCTGGCCGCTGCGACCAGCCTTGCCGACAAAGGTTACGACGTTACTCTCCTCGAAAAAAACGCAATGGCCGGTGGCCGGGCGCGTGTTTTTCAGGCCGAAGGATTTACCTTCGATATGGGACCAAGCTGGTATTGGATGCCCGACGTATTTGACACATATTTTGCCCACTTCGGAAAAAAGACGGCTGATTATTATACCCTTGTTCGGCTGGACCCTTCCTATAAAGTTGTCTTTAGTGCTACCGAAGCCGTTGATCTTCCTGCCGGATTAGACAAAATAGAATCCCTTTTTGAGCAGTTAGAACCCGGCAGTGGCCCCAAACTGCGGGAGTTTTTGAAACAGGCGGCCTATAAATATGAGGTCGGCATGAACAGGTTAGTCTGGAAGCCAAGCCGGTCGGTTACCGAATTTCTGAGTCTGAAACTTTTATATGACGTTACGCGGCTCGATGTTTTTCAGTCGTTTGCTACCCACGCCCGCAAATTTTTCAAACATCCGCGCTTACTCGAAATTATTGAGTTTCCAGTATTGTTTCTGGGCGCAACGCCTGAGAATACACCGGCCATGTATAGCCTGATGAATTATGCTGAGATGGCCTTAGGCACATGGTATCCAATGGGCGGTATGCACGAGATTGTGAAGGCGATGGTTAGTCTGGCCCAGGACAAAGGTGTCAAAATCCTGCTTAACCAGACCGTTCAGAAAATTGATATTCTTGCTAACAAAGCCCAGCGGGTTATAACCAGTGAGGGAATTTTTGAAGCGGATATTGTTGTGGCGGGTGCCGATTACAACCACGTTGAAACCAGTTTGGTCGATGCCGGGAGCCGGAATTATGATGAGGCCTACTGGCAATCACGCGTTATGGCCCCTTCGTCGCTGTTATTCTACCTCGGCGTCAGCAAACGGGTTCCCCGGTTAGAACACCACAACTTATTCTTCGATGAGGATTTTAAGCTACATGCTCAGGAAATTTACGAAACGCCCCGCTGGCCCACGAAGCCCTTATTTTATGCGTCCGCGCCGTCGAAAACCGACCCCGGCGTAGCACCCGAAGGCTGTGAGAACCTGTTTCTTCTGATTCCGGTTGCACCCGACCTTGTCGATGACGACGCTACCCGTGAACGCTATTTCGACATGATTATGGACCGGCTCGAAGCGTACGTTGGGGAGGATATTCGTTCGCACATCGTCTTTAAACGAAGCTATGCCCACAGCGATTTCAAGCAGGATTACAATGCGTTTCGGGGCAACGCCTATGGATTAGCCAATACCCTGCGGCAAACGGCTTTGCTAAAGCCATCGCTGAAGAATAAACACGTTAGCAACTTGTTTTACACCGGTCAATTAACCGTGCCGGGACCGGGGGTTCCGCCATCACTCATTTCTGGATTGGTCGTGGCCGATGAAGTTGCCAAAGAATTTAGTTAATTTTATAGGTCAGTCTTTTCATAACGTTGCGTTCAGGTTTTACTTAGTTTTTCTTCTTTCTCCAGTAACCCTATGATGGCGTTGTTCAACAAAACCGCGCTGGAATGCAGTAAACTTATTACCGAGCATTACAGCACGTCATTTACATTAGGCATTAAAACGCTTGACCGCAAATTCCACTTACCCATTTATGCCATCTATGGGTTTGTTCGTTACGCCGATGAAATTGTGGACACATTTCATGAATTCGACAAAAAAACGCTGCTGGAACGATTCAAACACGATACCTATCAGGCTATTGACGAAGGCATCAGCTTAAATCCGGTATTGCAGTCATTTCAACTGATTGTCAACGAGTACAAAATTGACCACGAACTGATTGAGGCTTTCCTGAAGAGCATGGAAATGGACCTCTATTATCAGGATTACGACGCCAACGGGTATTCTGAATACATTTACGGTTCAGCCGAGGTCGTTGGGTTAATGTGTCTGCGGGTTTTTTGCGAGGGCGACTGTACTGACTTCGACCGCCTGCGCGAACCCGCCCGCAAACTGGGTTCGGCTTTCCAAAAAGTGAACTTCCTTCGCGACTTAAAAAGCGATTTCGTGGATCGGGGCCGAACGTATTTTCCCGGCGTGGATTTTAAGAACTTCGGTCCTGATGCCAAGCAACGCATCGAAGCTGACATTCAATGCGACTTCGATGAAGCGTATATAGGCATCATGAATCTGCCGCGCGGAGCCAGAATGGGCGTTTATCTGGCGTATATGTATTACCAGACGCTATTCAACAAGATTAAGCAGCTCACAGCTTCCCGCATTCAGAATGAGCGGGTTCGGGTGCCCAATCCACAAAAATTCGCCCTGCTGGCCCAGACCTATCTGAAATACCGGCTGAATGTATTGTAATTCGGGTTTTCAGAATTCTTAACCTTTTATTTTTACTTGTAGCTGTTTAAACTTTGTTTTGTCCCGTAAAACTATTGGGCTTGTTTGTCATTCCGACCAGTTTTTTATCCAAAAAGAAAAGTTTAAACAGGCTCCTTATCTTTGTAAGGCAGACAACCTTTTCTCTACATTAGAAGCTATGTCAACGCTCGAACTCCAGCAACGTATTGTTGAACAGACCCGTGACCTTCCTCCGCAATTATTAGTAGAGGTAGCGGACTTTGTAGCTTTTTTAAAAACAAAGTACGTCCACCCTACAGACGTATCACTATCTGGAATGTCGTTATCGGAGCAACAACATCTCGAAGACGAATTTGCCGATTATAAACAACTTTATCCTGTTGACTAAGCAAATAGTAGTTGATACCATGGCTTTGGTTCTCCGGTTGGAGAATCGGCGTATGCCAGAACGATCCCGCCAATTGTTTAGCCTTGCAGAGAGTGGAGATTTACAATTGATTATACCAGCGATGACACTGGCAGAAATTGGTTATCTGTCAGAGAAGAATCGAATTGAGGCCTCTATAAATGCAGTGAATTCGTACATCGACCGTTATCAAACTGTAAGTATCTACCCGATTGATTTTGAGATCATAAAGACTTGCTTTCAGATTTATGACATTCCTGAATTGCATGACCGATTGATTGCAGCTACGGCATTGTACTTGCACTGCGAATTAATTACGAATGACCCAAAAATTGTAGCATCGATAGCTGTTGAAACAATTTGGTTTTAGTTTCCCGCTTTCTCGACGACATCAAAAACTCCTCCCAGAACAGATAAATAGAGGTTAACCGCTTTCGCTAAACCGGGTTTTCGCACTTTCATGTTGTCATTCACTTCGCGACTGAATTTCTTCCAGTTGGACGCATTCAGTGCATCGAGCGCGACGGATATAGTGGGTGTAAGCGAACGGGCGGTATGCCACCAGCCGCAGGGAATAAATAACGTCTCGCCGGGACCAACCACAAATTTAACGGGTGTTGCCTTAGCAAAGAGCGGGTACTTCTCCAGATCAGGATTCCAGATATCATCTACCTCCGACACCCACGTATCTCCCGGCTTCGGGTACACATAAGGGGTTTGGTCAGGCGGAATAACGGTAAACTCTTTCTGGCCGTACAACTGCGTGATGTACGCGTGTAAACTCATATAATCGTAATGAACGTATGGGAATCGGGCACCGGGGCTACCAAAAAATATCTCCAGCGTATTAGCCCCTGCCAGTAACCGTTTCGGGAAAAACTTGTGTTGAATTCGGTCGGGCATGGCGTATTTGAGCCGGGGCAGTACATCGGGTAACAATTCGGGATAATCCTGCTCAATCTGGAGGGTGCAGGGATAAGGTGCCGGGTTCGCTTCAGTGCCGGTCAGCATCCAGTCAATATACTCACCGAAATTATACGTTTTATCACGTATGCTCACCTCCCGGTCACTGTAGTGTTTCCTGAAAAACTCGGGTGTAAACTTGGTCTTTGCCGACCAGGCGTCGCAAGCATCACCAATGACGACCGGATAATTCGCGAAAAGGTGCTCTTTAGCAAACTCGTCGTAACTCATCTGGTACTTCTTTTCGACAACGATATTCTTCTCGCGAACTAATTCGACGGTATGGGTAGTCATTTGAGAGGTAGGTATGTAGCTATAATTACCAGTTAGCTTTTAGACTATTTATTTATAAAAACAGGTAGCCGCCAGCCAATCTATTTATCAGTCGGTAGTTTATAGACAATGGGTAAAGCCAGCCAATGTAACCCGCCCCTGCTTTATTTCTGCCTATCTTTGCCTTAAAATCACTCTTTTCTGATAATGGTAGCCGAAGCGACCCTTTCGCCAGATGTGCTGGCCCAATACGAAGCCGTTATTGGGCTGGAAGTTCACTGCCAGTTACTGACACAAAGCAAAATATTTGCCGCTGATACCAATGCGTTCGGTGCTGAGCCGAACACCAATATCAGCGTCATTACGCTGGGGCATCCCGGTACGCTCCCCAAACTGAACCGCAAAGCCGTTGAATACGCCATTCGGATGGGGCTGGCCTGCGGCAGTGCCATAACACGTCATAATATCTTTGCCCGGAAAAATTACTTTTATCCCGACCTGCCCAAAGGTTACCAGTTGTCGCAGGACAAAGGACCAATTTGCGTTGGTGGTGGCATTCCGATAACGGCTAAAGACCCGCAAACCGGGAAATCATATCAGACGACGATTCAGCTTCATCATATTCACCTCGAAGAAGACGCTGGAAAGTCGATTCACGACGGCAACGAATGGGCCACGCAGTCAGGCGTGACCCGGCTTGATTACAACCGCGCCGGAACGCCCCTCATCGAAATGGTGACGGACCCCACCATCCGAACGGCCGACGAAGCTGGTCAATACCTGACTGAAGTCCGGCGGTTGGTTCGCTACTTAGACATTTGCGATGGGAACATGGAAGAAGGGTCACTTCGCTGCGATGTAAATGTGTCTATCCGGCCCAAAGGCGCGACGCATCTCGGCACGAAGGTTGAAGTAAAAAACCTGAACTCGATTCGGAATGTAATGCGGGCCGTGGACAGCGAATTTCTGCGGCAGGTTGAACTAACGGAATCGGGTGGGCGGATTGTGCAGGAAACTCGCACGTTCGATGCCGCAACGGGCCTTAGCTACGCCATGCGCGAGAAAGAAACGATGAATGATTACCGTTACTTTCCTGACCCCGACCTGACGCCGGTTGTTATTTCGGACGCGTGGCTGGCTGATATTCAGGCGCAAATGCCCACACTTCCGGCGGCACTGTACCAGAAGTTCATAACGACCTATGGCCTTCCCGATTACGACGCTGCGTTACTGACCGACGCCAAAGAACTGGCCGAATATTACGAATCTGTTTGCCAGCATACGACCAACTACAAAGCCGCGTCGAACTGGATTATGGGGCCGGTGAAAGGGCAGCTCAATGAAAAAAATCTGCGCGACCGCCAGTTTCCCGTATCGGCAGAGCAGTTAGCGTCACTGATTATATTAATTGATGCCGGTACAGTAAGCCAAACGGCAGCCCAGCAGGTGTTTACGCTCATGACCGAGCAACCCGGCACATCCCCTGGCGACCTGGCTCAAACGCATGGCCTGGTTCAGAATCGCAATACGGATACACTCCAAACGTTGGTAGAAGAAGTACTGGCCGCGTGGCCCGATAAGGTCGAGCAGTACCGAAAAGGCAAAAAGAATTTACTGGGTTTGTTTGTCGGCGAGGTGATGAAAAAGTCGAAAGGCTCGGCAGACCCTAAATTAGTCAATGCATTAGTAATAAAGACGTTACAACACGTATGAAAAATCTGATTTTCAGTTTAGCGGGTTTGATGGCTCTTAGCCTGACGGCCAGTGCCCAAACCACGAAACCATTCACGGTGACGGGTAAAGTCAATAAAGCAGCACCGGGCAGTTTCGTTTATTTAGAAGTTAATGCGCAACCCACCCGTAAAATCGACTCAACCAAAGTAGGGGCAGATAATACCTTCACACTGAACGGCAAAGTAGCCGATGGTGGAGAAGTGCTCGTGCTAAACGTAGGCGGTGGGCAGAAATTAGCCCTGCTTATTGAAGGGGGCGAAACCCTGAACGTAGTAGCCGATGGGTATCGAATGGACGCCAAAACCGGGCAAATGGGCAAAGCAACCGTAACCGGCTCCAAAAACATGGCCTACTACGAAAAACTGAATACCCTTCGCACGGACATGGAGAAGAAAGTGGAGAGTTGGAATAAGCAGGTGGCCGCAGCTACGGAGAAAAAAGACAACAAGAAAATTGCGCAGATCGAGCAGGATTATACAATCGCCGAAGCCGACGTTGTCAATAAGGTGAAAGCGATGCTTCCCGAAATGGGCACCTCGCTGGTCTCGCTGTTTGCGCTGAACTTCATCAATATCGACAGCGATTTTGCTACGTACGAATCGCTGGCCCAACGCTTTGAGAAAGAGAACCCAAATAGTCCCCACGCCAAATCACTAATTGGCCGCGTGGCCCGTATCAAAGGCGTATCGGTTGGTGCAGCCGCCCCGGAAATTACCCTCAGCGATACGACCGGCACACCTGTTGCGCTGTCGTCATTGCGCGGGAAATACGTTTTGGTCGATTTCTGGGCATCGTGGTGCGGTCCCTGCCGGGCCGAAAACCCGAACGTGGTGCGGATGTACAACAAGTTCAAAGACAAAGGATTTGCCATTTACAGTGTCTCGCTCGACCAGGCTAAAGCAAACTGGACAAAAGCCATTCGCAACGACAACCTAACCTGGACGCACGTTTCGGACTTGAAATTCTGGCAGTCGGCGGCTGCGCAACAGTATGGCGTTCAAGCGATTCCGGCCACGTTTCTGCTCGATAAAGACGGAAAAATTATCGCCAAAAACCTGCGTGGCGATGCCCTGGAACAAAAATTGGAGGAAGTTCTTAAAGGCGGTCAGTGAGTTTGGCGGCAAGTTATTAGTTTTGTGGGGTCAGGTTCATAAAACCTGCCCCTTTTTTGTGTCGTTTCGGCAAGTAATAGCTTTCAAAAAAATCAAGTTCATTTCTTCATCAACTACGATTTGTTAAGTACAACAGCGACCCTGTCTGTCGTTTATTCACTACGTAAAAAATGAAAATTGCAATTATTGGCTGTGGTAACATGGGTATGGCCTTTGCCAAATCGTTTTTACAATATAATCTGGTAAAGAAAGATGACCTTCTGCTTATCGAAAAGAGTGCAGAACGCTCCGAAATGCTTAAAAAAGAGCGGGCGGGCGTTGTTGTCGATACGATTGGTGCTCGACTTGGTGAAGCCGATTTGATTATTTTATCGGTTAAGCCACAGGATTTTAATAGTGTTCATGAGGAGTTAAAGGCCGTTATTCTGCCGAATCAACTGGTTCTGTCCATCATGGCGGGCATTCCCATCGCACAAATTCAGGAAAAACTGGGCCATCCGCTGGTAGTGCGGGCTATGCCAAACACACCTGCTATGCTGGGCATGGGAATCACCGGGTTCACGGCCGCGAAGGAAGTGGATTTAGCCAACCTGCGCCGGGTCGAAAACCTCATCAACGCAACGGGTCGCTCTATTTTTCTCGAAGATGAGTCGATGCTTGATGCGGTAACAGCACTCAGCGGCAGCGGCCCGGCTTACTTTTATTACGTTGTTAAGGCCATGATCGACGCGGGGAAGCAGATGGGTTTCGATGATGCGGTGGCGGCTTTGTTAGTCAAACAAACGATGCTCGGAGCGTATCACCTCATCAACACCGCCGACAAATCATTGGACGAACTGATTAAAGCCGTAGCCTCCAAAGGGGGTACAACCGAAGCCGCCCTCCGCGCATTCGAGGCCGGTTCTCTGTCAGAAACGCTTGTTGCTGGAATCAAAGCCGCTCAGGCGCGGTCAACGGAGCTGTCAAAAGGGTAAGCTTCAGTCCCAAACAGTATCCTCCTGTTTTGTCTCGATAGGCAAACAGCATCCTGCTGTTCGGGACAATTACAAACCTGTGTAACTAAACGGCGTGATGGTCCGTAATTCGCCTTTGACGGCTTCCGATACGTTCAATTCGTTGATAAAATCCTGAATAGTTTTTTCCGTGATTTTCTCGTTCGTCCGGGTGAGGGCTTTCAGGGCTTCGTACGGTTGTGGATACCCCTCGCGCCGAAGAACGGTCTGAATGCCCTCGGCTACAACCGCCCAGTTATGGTCGAGGTCGGCATGGAGCGCGTCCCGATTCAGTTCGAGTTTATTCAGTCCCTTCAAGAGCGATTTCAGCGCAATGACCGAGTGCGAAAAAGGAACACCGATGCTCCGCAATACAGTCGAATCGGTTAGATCACGCTGAAGCCGCGAAATAGGCAACTTACCCGAAAGGTGCTCAAACAAGGCATTCGCAATGCCCAGATTTCCTTCAGAATTCTCGAAATCAATTGGGTTTACCTTGTGCGGCATTGCCGATGAACCGACCTCGCCAGCCTTTAACTGCTGCTTAAAATAATTCATGGACACGTAAGTCCAGATGTCGCGGTCAAGGTCAATCAGAATGGTGTTCAGCCGTTTAAACGCATCGAGGGTTGCCGCCAGCATGTCGTAATGCTCGATTTGCGTTGTAAACTGACTGCGAACCATGCCCAGATTTTCCACGAATTTATCCCCGAATTGTTTCCAGTCTTCCAGCGGATAAGCAACCGCGTGGGCATTGAAATTTCCGGTTGCACCGCCAAATTTAGCCGCCGTTGGAATGTCGGACAGCAAATGCAGTTGCTTCTCGATTCGTTCGACAAACACCATTAGCTCTTTCCCTAATCGCGTTGGTGATGCGGGCTGTCCGTGCGTACGGGCCAGCATCGGCACATCTTTCCACTGTTCGGCCAATTCCTGCAAGCGCATGAAAATCTGCCGGTAAAGCGGCACAATTTCGGTGTCGAGCGCGTCCCTTAACGATAAAGGAATAGCCGTGTTATTGATATCCTGCGAGGTAAGGCCAAAGTGAACGAACTCCAGAAATGGCTCAACCGGCGAATCTTTCAGTTTTTCTTTGATAAAATACTCGACAGCTTTGACATCATGGTTGGTGGTTTTTTCGATTTCCTTAATCCGCAGCGCATCCCCTTCCGAGAACTTCTCATAAAGCGAGCGGAGCACCGGAAACTGCGATGAATCGACAGCAGTTAACTGTGGAATTTGCCACTCGCAGAGCGCGATAAAATACTCGATTTCGATACGTACCCGGTAATGAATCAGGCCAAATTCGGAGAAATAAGGTGCCAGCGCGTCAACCTGTGACCGATAGCGACCATCAATGGGCGAGATAGCCGTCAGTGCAGATAAATTCATGAAACGATGTATGGTGTATGGTATAAAGGAATTACGCTCTACATCAAAATGGATTCAAATACAGGCCAATGCCCATCCAGGCCGTTTGCTGGCTTTCAAACTGGCTGTATGGCCGAAAACCGGAATAACCTTCGACCAGAAATGTCAGGTTATTTTGTGTACGGCCCAACTCAATACCAACGCCCCCGTGAATGCCGGGCCGAAAACTGGTTTGCTGCCAGAATTTAATATCGACCCCACCCACCAACCGAGCTGCGTTGGTCGATGGTTTTTTGTAAAAAGCACCCAATTGTGCGCTAATAGGCTTCCGCTCCTCCGATTTGCGCAATACAACTCCTAAACCGCCATATAGCCGCCAGTTCATTACGGTTCGGCTGTAGGTTATGTCCAGCAACTCGTAGTTAACGGAATTAGGCGAAGGAGCCGTTATTTTATTGCGGTAAATATAGTCGTCTCCCAAGTGCGACGAGAGGTGATAAACCCGAAACCGGTAATTATTTTCACCACGCCGGAGATTATAAATGATGCTGATTTTGTAATCGGTATTCATAATTTGCCGACGCGCTTTGCCCAACTGATAATCATGGTAGGCTTCAAACTGCGTGAATGAAGCCAAATCCAGTACCCACTCATCGGCTCGGCCTGGTCCGGTGGTACGGCGATAAAATGGCTTGGCAAACCCAAAAGCAAACGGCACAATGCTGCCCTTGTATTTCTGCCCTTCGGTCCAGTAACCCGGCAACACACTTCCATACGTTTGCGCTTCAAGGGGGTCCAGCAAGATTGGCTCAAACAAATGCCCTTTCGGTAAAAACTCGCGCTTGGGCCGACTGACGATTGCCATACCATTATTGTCAGGCGCGACGGCAACGGAGTCAACTTGTTGCGTTTTTCGCTCCCGTTTGACCCGCTCGGGCCGTGCGACTTTGGCTGGTACGTTAATCGGTGCAGTAATTGCTGGCTCAGCTATGGGAACGCTAACCGTGGGTTGGGCCGGTTCGGTAATCGCTTCTTTTTTGCGCTTTTCTTTTTTCTCTTTCCGGGAAGGCTCAGCAACGGCTGGGGCTGTTTCTACGGGCTTTGGTGTAGCAGCCGGTGTGCTTACGGGAGCAGGCTTAACGGCTTCCTGTTCAAGTGTTTTACCCGCTTTTTTGGCTTGCCGCTGCCGCTCTTTTTCAGCCTGTTTCGCTTCGTAGTCGCGTTGTTTTTGCAACCATTCGGCTCGAATCTGGCGTTCACGCTGTACTTCACGGTCTATTTTTTTCTTCTGCCGTTGTTCGGCAGGTGTCAGCACACGAGCGGGCGGGGTTGTTGGCGTTTGCTGAGCCAAGGCCCAGGTTGACAGCAAGAAACTGAGTAAAAGGGCCGACAACGTTTTTTTCATAAAGTCAGGGCGGGTAAAGACTTTCGGGAATTTGTTACTCGTGTTATGTACTTACGCTCATCAGGCACGTTTGCGAACCTGATTACTTTTGCTTGAGGGCTGCGTAATGTTTGTAGAAATAGGGAATGGTTTCAATGCCTTTGTAGAAATTGAAGAGTCCGTAGCTTTCGTTCGGCGAGTGTAGCGCGTCGCTATCTAAGCCAAATCCCATCAGGATGGATTTTATGCCAAGTTCCTGTTCAAAAAGAGCCATAATGGGGATGCTCCCCCCGCCCCGCGTTGGAATGGGTTTCTTTCCCCAGGCGTCTTCAAATGCCTTACTGGCTGCTTCAAATTCAATGGAATCGACGGGCGTAACGTACGGCATACCACCATGATGCGGGGCAACGGTTACGGTGACACCGGCGGGCGCAATAGATTTAAAGTGGTTAGTGAATAAATCGGTAATCTCGTCGGGCGTTTGGTTGGGAACCAGCCGCATACTGATTTTAGCCGATGCTTTGGAAGGGAGTACCGTTTTGGCGCCTTCGCCGGTGTAACCGCCCCAGATGCCGTTAACGTCCAGCGTTGGACGTATCGAGGTGCGCTCATTGGTCGAATAACCGGTTTCGCCCATCACGTCGTTGATGCCCAGGTCACGTTTGTATTCGTCCAGATCGAACGGAGCTTTGGCTAATTCAGCGCGTTCAGCATCACTCAAATCCGCCACATTCGTGTAAAATCCGGGAATGGTAATTTGCCCGTTTTCGTCGTGCAGCGACGCAATCATATCGCACAGCACGTTGATCGGATTGGCGACGCCCCCGCCATACACGCCCGAATGCAGGTCGCGGTTAGCCCCCGTTACCTGCACCTCTACATACGAAAGGCCCCGCAGCCCCGTTTCGAGCGAAGGTGTCTCGTTGGATATAATACTCGTATCTGATACCAGAATCACGTCGGCTTTGAGCATCTCGCGGTGGGCGGCCACAAACGTGCCGAGATGGTCTGAACCAACTTCTTCTTCGCCCTCAATCATCACTTTCACGTTGCAGGGCAGGCCATCGGTTGCCACCATCGCTTCAATCGCTTTGATGTGCATGTAAAACTGGCCTTTATCGTCGCAGGCACCGCGTGCATAAATCCGTTCATTCCGAATGGTTGGCTCAAACGGGGGCGTATGCCAGAGTTCATACGGGTCGGCAGGCTGCACGTCGTAATGACCATATACGAGCACCGTAGGCTTGCTGGCGTCTATGAACTTTTCGGCATAAACAATTGGATGGCCGGGTGTTTCGTAGAGTTGGGCGTTGTCCAGACCGGCAGCCTGTAATTTATCTCTAACAAATTCGGCGGCTTTGCGAACATCCCCTTTGAAGGAAGAATCAGCCGAAACGGATGGAATGCGTAGTAATTCAAGCAGTTCGTCTAAAAACCGCTGCTTGTTTGTTTCGAGGTACGTGGTCATATCTGGTTAGATGCCGTCCAAAATTTCGCCCCGAAGTTACGCACTTTTCGCGCAACGTCGGGGCGTTGTAGTGTATCAGGAAATAGGTTTTTAGGCTTGCCGCTTTTTTCGGAGACGAATCAGGACGGTGCGGCTTTCCTGTCCACGCAGCAAACGACCGATATTTTTCTGGTGCGTCAGCACGACCAGTACGAAAATGACAAAGCCAAAAACAATAAGGAGCGGACTCTCTTTCTGGCCAAATATACGAAGCAGTAATAGCACCGGGAAGGCAAGGGCGGCCATAATCGACCCCAGCGATACGTATTGTGAGGCAATAACGACCAGCAGAAAAATACCGATGCAGACAACGGCCATTTCGGGGTGCGTTGCCAGCATCATTCCCAATAACGTGGCTACGCCTTTACCGCCTTTGAAGTTAGCAAAGACGGGATACAGGTGTCCGATGACGGCGACAAGGCCAAAAACAATTTTGAATGTTAGCACTTCGGTTTCTGTGATAACATCGGCATACCAAAGCAGCGTGGCTAAAACAGCGGCTGTGTACCCTTTCAGAACATCGACAAGCATGACGATGGTGCCAGCCCGTTTTCCCAAAACCCGAAATGTATTGGTGGCTCCAGCATTGCCACTGCCGTATTGACGGATGTCGAGGCCAAAAAAGCCTTGTCCATACCACACAGCGGTAGGAATTGAGCCTAACAAATAGGCAACAACCGTTGTGATGCTAATCAGAAAGATATTCATCAACAAAAAAGAATGAAAAAGTTACTGGATAAAGAGGAGTAACCGTCGATATTGGTTCTCCGTCAAAGAGTATGTAACCCCAAAATTAAGGGATTGTTACTAAACCACCAACCTTTCTAACTTCTGAAATACATTGCGGTGAAATTTCATTTCCCCCCAACAATTACTTCGCGCAGGCTATCGGGCGATAAGTAGCGCGTGGCGGTTTCCATAATATCGGTTGCCGTAACAGCGCGTATATTTTGGATATAGGTCGTCAGGAAATTGGCGGGCATAGTATCCAGCAAAATTACTTTATACCGGTCTGCAATCTCGAAGGGCGTGTTAAGCGAACCAACGAACTCACCGGCCATGTAGTTTTTCACCGTTTCCAGTTCATCCGCCGAGACCGGTTCCGTTTGCAGGATATTGATTTCCTTCCGAATTTCGTCTACTGTTTGCTGGGTGTTTTCCTTGTTGACATCGGTGCCAATCAGGAAATATCCATCGTGCCGAAACGACGGCATATTTGACGAAATACCATAGGTGAAGCCTTTCTCCTCCCGGATATTTTTCATGAGCCGCGACCCGAAATAGCCGCCCAAAATCTCATTGGTGACCAGCATTTTGAAGAAATCGGGGTGGGAGCGCGTAAACAAACGCCGACCGATTCGTATCGAAGACTGTACACTATCGAGTTTTTCGGTGAACACGGGCAGGTCGTTGCCGGGCAGTGGATCGGTTGCAGCAGAAAGCAGGTCGTCCGTACGGATATGCAGTTGGCCGAGTTCCCGGTCAACAAGGGCTATCTCGTTATCTGAAGCCTGACCCGCCAATATTATCTGAAAAGTCCGGTTACGGATAACCCGCTCGAAAAAATCGACTACCCCTTGCCGCGATAGTTGCTCAACGGCTTCCGGACGCTGGCTTCGTCCATAGGGATGGTCATAGCCGAAGAGTTTTTCCCGAAACAAAATACCGGCGAGGTAGGCGTTTTTCTCATAATTGACGCGCAGATTCTGGAGCGTAATGTTCCGAAGATCGTCTAATTCTTTTTGTGGAAATGTTGGCTCGGTGAACATCTCGCGCAGGAGCGGTAATACATTGGGCAGGAACTTGGTCAGGCAATAGACTACAACGCTTGCCCGGTCGGGGCCGCTGTTAAGTTCCAGAAACGCGCCATATCGGTCAATGTATTCGCTAATCTGTGCCGATGAGCGCGAAGTCGTGCCTTCCGCAAGCATTTTCATGGCAAAAAACGCGCTTCCGGGCACCTGCTCGTACCACGTTCCGGCGTTGAATACGCATTCCATCCGCAGGACAGGCTGATGATCGACCGAGATTAAATGCAGGGGAATGCCATTCGCCAGGCGGTGGGACTGAACAGCAGGTAAACGTATTTCCTGAATGGCCTGAAAGGCAGGCGGCTGTGTTCTATCGAGCGTCATAAGTGTAAAGAGTGAAAGAATGAAAGAGTGAAAGAGCGAATGAACCGGATGGTTTTCGCTCTTTCACTCTTTCATTCTTTCACTCTTTTTTTTAATTGGAATCGTCTGTCAGGGCTTCCTCATCCCCAATCCGGTTGCCTTTATTGAGGTTCAGCAGGAGCGAAATCCGGAAAGTTTCGGATAGTGGGCTACCTTGTTTTATGGGAAGCAGGTAAGAGAAATCTACCCCAAAACGGTCTTGCAGTCGCAGACCGATACCTGTTGTGACGTACTTACGGCCCCCTTTTATGTTCGATTCGTTGAAGAAACCAACGCGGGCAGCAAACTGATCGTTGTACCAATATTCGACACCCGTTGAAATCGTAAATTCTTTCAGTTCTTCGCTAAAACCACCCGGTGCGTCGGCAAACGATCCGAAAACGGAACTGAAATAATTTTTGTTGGCATTCAGATTTACGCCATTAACCACATTAGGCGTAGGCACCATCAACTTATTGGCATCGAGCACAAAGTTGAATTTGTTGTACTGGTCGGCAAACAGGGTAAAGCGGGTTCCTAAACGCAGGTTCGTTGGAATAAAATAACTCTGGGTTCCGCCATAGTTGATTCGGCCACCGAGGTTGGAAATCATACCACCAAACGCCCAGCCAATGCCTTTACCGGTTGCGTTATCGCGCGATTCGTTCTGGTAATAAGCACTAATGTCGGCGGCTGCGGTCGAACCGGGCTTTAAACCAGGATTGCTGCTCCCGGCGGCTAAGTTGGAACTTAGGTATTTAAGGTCGACAGCGAGCGCGAAATTTTGCGAAAGCCGTTGGGCAAATGAGGCCGTGATAGCATACTCGCGGGAGTTGAATGTACCGGCAGCTACACCCGTTGCAGTTGTAAAATCAACCGTTCCGAGATCGAAATACATCAATGAACCGCCAACAACCGAGTTTTTACCCACTTTAGAATACCCACTCAGGTAGGTATAATACATATCGCCAATCAGGTTTCGCAACCAGGGCGTATAGGAAATGGACGCACCTTTGTCCTGCTTGGCAAATACTAATTTCGACGGGTTCCAGAAAATGGCATTCGCATCAGCATCGCCGAGCGCAACCCCAGCTTCACCTAATGCGCCTGAGCGGGCATCGGGCGTGAAGTTTAGAAAGGGAACCGACGAAGTTGGAACATTAAGTGGCTGGCCGGCGAGATTAATTGGCGTGGATTGGGCGGAGACGACGAATGGAAAAAGGCTACAGACGCCAAGAAAAATACGAAATAAATTACGGTTCATATAACGATTGTTGGTCAACGACAGCAACTGATAATAGTGAATGGACCAGTTCTGCGCGGTCAAAATTACAATGAAAGGTTGGATAAGAAAAAATGCGGTGCTTTTAAGTCAATGAAATCATTTTGTTACAACGATTCGACAGCTACTATTGGCGGTGGACCCATCGACCGCCGAACGAACCTGACACTGAACGATATAGATGCCATCGGAAACCGGTTGTCCTGTGTTGGTAAGGCCATTCCAAACTCCCACGTCCAGTAAGGCATCACAATTCGTACACTGCCCCGCCTGCTCACTCATTAATAGGCCATTGAGGTCATAGACACCTATTGTCCAGTCTAACGGTTCACCAGACCGGTTCAGTTGGGCCGTAAATGTCGTTTGTGCACCAACTGGATTTGGGTTAGCCCGCAGTACACGCACGGCCAGCTCTGGCCGTGCAGAAACTATTATGGTCAACGTGCCTTCCGCTGAATTATTGTTTATATCCCACGCTTTGACCCGAATCGTATACGTTCCCGGCGATAGGTCGCGAAAGGTGTACTGAACGTCGCCTTCCCGCCCATCAGCACCATTGGCAACGTAATTTTCGTTGAGCACAACCGCAGGCTGACTGTTCAGTTGAGCCGTTAATTCATGACCCAAACCCGACCGGGCAATATTAATTCCCCGATTATCGGATAAACGAATAAGCAGCGTAACGTCTGGCCCGGTTACCCGTGTTAGGTCACTCTCCTTTGCGCCCCCTATTAGCGAAAGCGCGACTACAGGCGACTGATTATCAATACTATCCGCTAAAACGCTTCCCCCAACGCGCAGACTGTCGTAACTGCCCAACGCGTCGAGGACACTATCAGCCTGCACCGCATACAGGTATATTTTTGCGTTGCCGACGGTATAATTAATGTCTTTTGGCATGGTAAACCGCATAGTAAACTGCCCTTGTTGTACCGGCACCTGCCCCGTGAAAATTGGGTTTTTAAACGCCTGATACGTCATCGCAGGGCTACCGGCTTCGGCACCGAGTGTCGATTGGGTTGTTACTTTATCGTATAAGGTGAGCCGGAGCGTCCCCGAAAAATTAGACAGCTTTTTATTCTGTTGCCGGATTTGGCCCGCCAGTTCAACCGTTTGCAAGGCTCGCAACGTATCGGGCCGACTGGCAGTCAGGGTTTTACCATTCACTGAGGTAAGCACTGCCTGTGCTTTTGGGTAAGCCAGTTGCATGGATGGGTCGCCAAGAAGGGCAAAGTTACGATTGACGGGGCCGCTCAAACTGTTGTTCTTTGTCAGGCGCATCACATCACCCAATCGGGGCATCTGGCCGTTAACCGGCTTAAATACAGCGTCATAGAAAGCCTGATTCAGTAATAAATTCGTGTTGGCATAAACGGGTCTCGTGGTCGTAAGCAGGCCAATAGCCCCACCCGTTCGGCTCAACAGCGTTAGTTCGGCACCCGAGCTAACCGCCGGGTCGTCATATCGTCCAAATTGGCAGGTGGCCGTCACGAAGAGCGGAAGCCGCTGGTTTTTCCAGGAAAGAATATCCTGAAGCGTTATAATCTGCTCATCGGCCAAACCCAAAATTCCGCCATGCCCGCTGTAATTGATGATAAGCTGACCATCGGCAATTGCCCGGTTGATGAGTTGATTGACAAGGGGTGCTTTCTGTCCGTTGGCTGTATTTTCCTGCGGGTAATCATCTAAAAACACGCGCTGTGGCCGATAAGCCGGAGCCGTTTTTTCAACGCTTCGTGCCATCTGGTCAGCGTCCTGCTGATGAATGTTATAGTCGCCATCATCGGCAATGAGCATCAGGCGAGTTTGCCAGTCGCCGGTTAATGAGGGGTCAGCATTATAGCGAACAAGTTTATCAACAACCGTACGCGCTTCGTCCACCGATTTCACCGGCAATCGACCTACGCCAATTTCCATTTTGTAATCGCCGGACTGGCTTTCGGGCCATTCCCCTTCGCTGGCGTCCATAAAGCCGAAATAATCGTCGGACGAATAACTCAGTACCGGATGCAGTGATTCTCGGCTTTCATAAACCGGAACCATATTCGCCAATTGCGTTGGGCTTACTCCATCCCCAATGTTCCGATAGTTATAAGTTGCATCGCCAAATAACAGCAGGTAGCGAAATCGGGTCGGTTGTTGCTGATAAAAGTACCGGGCCATATCCCGAATAGTTGTTGGGTCGGGCTGGCCGGAGCCAAACTCGTTGTAGACTTGCTGCGTGGTAACGACCAGCACCGACAGTTTATCATGGTCGCGCCGAAACTGGGCCAGCCGGTCGGCCTGTTCGCGCCAGGCAAGGGGCGTAACAATCAGCAAGTCGGGTACGGACTGAACACGAATGTCCTGATTCGCTACGGTTGCCAGCGAAACAGGGGATACCGACTGCGCATCGGTGAATAAAAAATAATCGCCGGCAGTGGTGTTTGCCCAACGGGCTTCCTGTTCGACTGAAAGCGTATACGTCTGATTAATAGGCGCGATCGGATTTGTAACGTCCCAAACACGCAACGTAGAACTCGCCTGCCGAATGGCGCACTGACCGACTTCTAACCGGCGTATCCAGACGGGTTTATCATACTGCCGCAGTTCGCGCCGGGCCTGAACAGCCATGTAATTCAAATAGCCCTGTGCCGACGGCTGGCCATTTTTCCGGAACGTCAGCCCTAACCGAATTGGATTAGTAGCCGCGGTAAGTTTGGCCAGGAAGGTATCACTTCGGGCAACTCCCTGATAATCATATTCATACCCCGATATAGATGGTATTGTCATCGTGCCCGCCAACTGGTCATTAACCTGCAATCGAAACTGCGTTGACACTTGTGCCCCTGCCACCACCGAAGCCGTTAGCCGAAGCGGTACGGCTGGCACAAGACCGGGCAAATCGAACGAAACGGTTTGTGTTGTGTCGATGGTCATATACTCGCCCAACCACTCGCGACCGGAGCGAACCGAGGGCACTTTCGTCAACTCCTGCTCATGAAACTGGTAGTCATCGAACGTGGTAACCGTTGACGATGCCGACACATTTCCGGTTGCCCGGTCGGTAATGCGCAGACCGGGCGCGTTGCCAATGGTCAAAAAATAAAAAGTTGTATCTGAATAAGGATTGAGTTGGTGCGTAAACCGCCGGCAGGTCGAATCATAGCGAACAACGTGCGGACTTTGGCCGAAAAACACGACGGCATCCTCTCCGTCGAACCGCCCGTCGGCTTCACCTGATACCTGAATTGCGTTTTCTGTCAGGTCGACTGATCGGGGAGCGGCATTGGATTGGAGCAACGTAGCTCCTCCGTTACCATAAAGCTGCAATCGTTGGGGATTGGCCGTAGCAAAAGCTGGATTAAGTCGGACTAACTGCGCCTGGTTGAGCCGATAAACATCGGATTGTGTAACGCCAATTTTCACCCAAATTCCGGTCTTCAAAACCGATTGAGCCAGGGTTGGTGTGGTCGAGTGAAAAGTGAAAAGTGAAAAGTGAAAAATAAACTGCATAGCCAAGCCAATCCGATAGGTTTGTATCGACTCTCGTTTATTTATTACTTTACATTCATCACTCTTCATTGATTTCTACCCACGCATGAGCGAGAATTGCGTATAATTTACCCGACAGCACTTCTTTACAAACGACGCGGGTCCGGCGAAGCGTACCTCTGATGTAGGTCTTTTTGGCGAATTGAAACTGTTTTCCTTCCGGCACATCACTCAATAATCGCTGGCCATGAGCTGCTCCAATCGTCGTATCCGCACCCGCCTGGCGCAAGGCCATCATCAGAAGCGGATTCGCATAGGTTGTAGCCGCTGGTTTTGCCATGTACTGCCGGAGCGGATCGAGAATTGCGTCTGGAAAAACAGTTGTTGTGAGCAGGGGTTGCATGATCCGCTGGAAGGCCGTTTGCCATGCTTTTCCATGTGGAAGAACGCGCCTTTTATAGTGATGATTTACGTCGGCATGAGCCACTTCATGGACGTAGGTAATCAGAAACGCGTACGGATTCAGGTTTGCATTTACCGTGATCTGCGTCTGCGAATTGGGCAATACCCGAAAGTCGCCCAACCGCGTCCGACGCGGTTTAGTAACTCGAAAGATAAACCCATACTGCTGCCAAAGCTGGCGACAGTAGGTTGAGGCAGCCGATGGAAAATAGGTTAAGAAGGGATCTGTCAAGGTATAAAAACAGGAAAAGCCTTATAAAAATAAGGCTTTTCCTACAGAGTATCGAGAGTACAATAACTATTTCGCGCTGTCAGCCGACATGGTCGAGGCTGAATCGGTTGACATGGTCGACGTTGAATCCGACGTCATCGTTGTGGTGTCGGTTGACATAGTCGCCGTCGAATCTGTGCTGGTTTCTTCAGTTTTTGGTTTGCTCTGGCAAGCTGCCAACGTTAGCATGCTGCCAACGAACAACAAGGTGATCATTTTTTTCATTTCTCTTCAGTGATTTTTTAGGTTTCTGGACGCAAATATAAGTTTTTTCTGATTAGTCCTATATTATACCCTACTAATTTCATCTAAATGGCTTCTTGCAGTCATAAAATCCTATTTTAATATTAATAAATTAAAAACTATCTATCCGTTCTTATACTTGTTCCTCTTCCTGTCTGGACGAACGGGAGCGGATTTTATCGTACATACCCGTACTGCGGAAGGTGAGTAATTTATGGCCAAAGTAATTGGCTAAAAAGCTAAAGCCCATACCCACCACGTGCGACCCTTTTTCGCGCCAGAACGTCGATACGGAAGGAAAATATGGATTTGCAATCCACTCAAGCGTTGCGACAGCCACACCTACCTGAACACCCCAGGCTACCAGCGCAATGATGACGAATTTAATCATCTCCCGGCCCGTGTTGCCGGTTTGCTTGGCGGAGAAGGCGAAAAGTTTTGTTGGTACGAAGCTAACGACGGTGGCCGTCAGGTAGCCCAGAAAGACACTGGTGGAATAATCGAATGATTTCCGATATAAAATCTGGCTAAAGAAATTAACGGAGGCACCAAAGAGAGCCGTCAAAAAAAACGAAAAGAAACTTTTATATTTTTTGTATTTCGACTGTTCGATACTGCTCACGTTCACTTTTTTACTTGACAGAAAATGTCGAATTTATAGAATAGGCGGCTACTTAGCATCCCAAAATTACAAACTCAATACCAAATGTTTATGTTATCAAAAACTATTACTTAGGATATGGTATGGTCACAAACGGTATAGAATTTAAAAAAGGCCTTGTAGTAAGCCGGGTGCAATGCCTAAACCCAGGGTCAGAATAGTAGCAGCCAACAATACATATTGATAAAAAGGGGCTACGCGAATGGCTTCCGTAGCACCATCCCGGAAATACATGGCGATGATAACCCGGAAGTAATAGTAAATGCCGACCGCCGACATCAATACCGCAACAACCAACAACCAGATTTGACCCTTCTCAGCGGCTGTTGAAAACATGTAAAATTTACCCCAGAAACCGGCAGTTAGCGGAATACCCGCCAGCGATAACATAGAAACAGTCATAGCAAAGCCCAAAAGCGGATTTTGCCGGGCCAAGCCATTGAAAGAATCGAAATTTTCGGTTGTTACGCCTTCGCTGGAAATGGTTTGCGTAGTTCGTTGCCGCGAAACCAGTAACAGCACGCCAAACGCCGATATGGTTGCAACGGAGTAAGCCAATGAATAGAACACAATAGCCTGCCTGGATTGTGCGCCCAACGCGGCCAGTCCAATAAGCAGATAACCCGCGTGCGAAATGCTGGAGTAGGCCATCATACGCTTAAAACTGCTTTGATAAACCGCCGTGATATTGCCGATGACAAGCGTTATCGCCGTAATAACGGCCAGAATAGCCCACCAGAACCCGTATACGCCATCGAAGGACACAGACAGTAGTCGGTATAAAGCCGCAAAGCCAGCCGTTTTAACAACGGTTGACATAAAAGCGGTAAAAATTGTTGGAGCACCGTCATAAACGTCGGGTGTCCAGAAGTGGAACGGAGCCGCCGATACTTTGAAAAGTAAACCAATTAACAGCATCAGCAGACCAACGTAGAGTAACAGAGAAAGACCCTGTTGCGGGTGAGCCGTGTAGGCAGCAATGCCCGCCAGTGTAAATGAACCGGTGGCACCGTAGAGGAGTGCCATACCAAACAGCATGATACCCGTTGCGAAAGCACCCATCAGGAAATACTTCAGTGCGGCTTCGTTGGAGCGCAGGTTGCGCTTGTCACTGCCAGTCAGTACGTACATGGCAACCGACAGAATTTCGACACCAACGAACAGCATAATCAGGTTCTCGAAGCCAATCATCATGATGGCACCCACCAGCGAGAACAAAATAATGCTGTAATATTCAGCCGGTTGTGATTCGTCATCATCCATCAAACCGCCCGACAACGCTACAACCAAAAACGCGGACCCCAGCACAATGGCGGTGAAGACCATGGATAGGTTATTGGTCCGCAGCATATCATTAAAATAGAGATATGTTTTATTCCAGTCGAGGAAGTTAACCGCCACCGCGAGGAGGAGGAAAAACAGTGTGGCTGGCAACAGAATCGCTTTCGACTTCAGGAAGCCAAGAAACAATAAAGCAATACCGAAAACCGATAACAGAACGATGGGAAGCATATTTTTTTGGTTTACGGTTTACGGTTTGTCGTTCACGGTATGACTTTTCGACAACCGTAAATGACAAACCGTAAACTATTTTTTATTTCAATGACACGGCCGTTGTGCCAATGTATTTCATCATGTTGGCAACGGCCGGTTCGGTTATTTTCAGGAACGAATGCGGGTAAATACCGATCCAGAATACCATAAAGACAAGCGGAATAAATACCCAGCTCTCTGAACTGGTCAGGTCGGCAACCGATTCGGTACGCGCTGTTGTTGGACCAAACATGCTTTTCTGGAACATTCGGAGCATATAAACGGCTCCAAAAATTATGGTGAACCCAGCGGCCAAACCCAAATAGTGATTATAGGTAAAGACGCCATGCAATAACAAAAATTCGCCGATGAAGCCGTTGGTAAGCGGCAGAGCCACGCTACCCAGCAGCATAATCATAAAATAGACGGTCAATTTAGGCGTCGATTTCGTGATCCCACCAAGTTGGTCGAGTTGGCGGGTGTTGGTGCGCGAGAAGATTATATCAGCGACGAAAAACATGCCGACTACGTTGATCCCGTGTGCAAGCATTTGAATTAGTGCTCCCTGTAAACCGGTTTCGGTTTGGGAAAACACACCAGCCGCCATCAGCCCAACGTGCGAGAAAGACGAGTAGGCAATGAGCCGCTTCATGTCGCGCTGGCGAATAGCAATTATAGCTCCGTAAATAATACCGATAACGGACAGAATGATCGCCGTTTTTCCCCAGGTTTCAACGCCGAGCGGTACAATCGGAAGAATAAACCGAATCAGACCATAAACGCCCATTTTGAGCATAATACCGGCCAATAGCATAGTAGCCGGTGTTGGCGATTCAACATACGTATCGGGTTGCCAGGTGTGAAACGGAAACACCGGCATTTTGATGGCGAACGCGATAAAGAACGCCCAGAAAAGCCAGTTTTGCGCTCCGGGGGTTAGGTTCAGGTTATAGAAATCGGCGATGGCCGATGAATGGGCAGAGAGACTCGTTGAGGGCGTCTGGTAATACAGGTACACCAGCGCGACCAGCATGAACAAACTACCAAAAATGGTATAAACAAAGAATTTGAACGTAACAGCCACCCGATTCTCGCCACCCCACATGGCGGCCAGAAAATAAATCGGTATCAGTGCGGCCTCAAAAAAGAAATAGAACAGAAATCCATCGCGAGCCGTGAAAACACCCATCAGCGCGGCCTGCATAAACAAAATCAGGGCGTAAAATGTGGATGGTTGTTTGTAACTGCGGTTAAACGTCGAAAGGATTATGAATGGAACCAGCAAGCCCGTTAGCAACACCAGCAACACGCTGATCCCGTCGATGCCCGCGCTAAGCCGGATGCCCAGCGAGCTTATCCAGGGATAATCGAAACCAAACTGCGAGGTCGCATCGGCTTTGAACCCGACAAACGCGCAACCGGCAAAGGCCAACTCAACCAAAGCGGCCACTAAGGCAGCTTGTTTTATCCGTTCGCCCCGAAAAACAAAAATCAGGGTGGCCGCTAAAGCCGGGTAAAGAATAAGGAACAGAGTAAGCATGTTAAATACGTTTTCGCGGTTGCCCGCCGGAATTTTTTAGTTTTTGGTTTTCGGCTGGTTAACGACTTAACCGACAACCGCAACCTATATTATAGTCGGACAAAGAACCGAAAGGCGAAAATGAGTACAATACTGACAACCATTGCCAGCACGTAAAACCCGATAGAACCGCTTTGCAACCGTCTCAACTGGGCCGAACTTCCCTGAACAAGCCAGGCGATGCCATTCACAACACCATCGACCAAACCCTCGCCAAAACTGTACAGCGCATCGCCCAGACCACGAATTGGCCGGATGATAATGGCTTCATACAGTTCATCGACGTAGTATTTGTTATATACGACCTGCGCTGGCAGCGACCGCTCAGCCGATTCGGGAGCGGGAACAGCCGCGCGGCTAATGTAGGTCATATAAGCAAGAACGAGTGCCAGCAGGGCAACACCCGCCGAAACGGCCATCAGCGTATATTCCGTAGTGTGATCAAGTTCCAGCGTTAGTGCTGTCGGATTCACCTGTTGCGATCCGGCAAATATTGGCTCTAAAAAATGGTGTAGCCAGCCGCCACCGGGCAAATTCAGCAGTCCGCCAATGGCCGACAGAATAGCCAGCACAACCAATGGCGCGGTCATGCTAACGGGCGACTCATGCAGGTGATGCCGCTGGTCTTCCGTGCCCCGAAACTCGCCAAAGAATGTCAGGAACAGTAACCGGAACATATAGAAAGACGTAAGACCGGAACCAAGAACGCCCAATGCCCAGAGCACTTTGTTGTGCACGAAAACATGCGCCAGGATTTCATCTTTCGAGAAAAAACCGGCAAACGGTGGCAAGCCCGAGATAGCGATGGTGCCAATCAAAAACGTAACGAACGTGATGGGTAACGCCTTACGAAGTCCACCCATCTTCCGAATATCCTGCTCATCGGACATGGCATGGATAACGCTACCGGCACCGAGGAAGAGCAATGCTTTGAAAAACGCGTGGGTAATAACGTGGAACATGCCCGCCGTATAAGCCGTCGCGCTCAGGCCCAAAAACATGTAACCCAACTGCGAAACAGTCGAATAGGCCAGCACTTTTTTGATATCATTCTGCAATAAGCCGATGGAAGCGGCCAGTAAAGCCGTTGCAATGGCAATACCACCAATGATGTCGAGTGTGAGCGGAGCCAATGTGTACAGTACGTTCGAGCGAACAACCATGTAAATCCCCGCCGTTACCATCGTAGCTGCGTGAATCAGGGCGGATACGGGCGTGGGACCGGCCATCGCGTCGGGAAGCCATGTGTAAAGCGGAATCTGCGCCGATTTTCCCATCGCGCCAACGAACAGCAGCAGCGTAATGGCCAGAATTGTTTTGTCGTTGACGGCTAAACTCGTAGCCTGTTTGAAAATGTCTACATATTCAACCGTGCCGAAGGTGTTGATGAGCATGAATATACCCAGCAGGAAGCCCAAATCACCGATTCGGTTCATAACGAAGGCTTTGCGGGCGGCATTATTATAATTAGTGTTCTTGTTCCAGAAGCCGATGAGCAGGTACGAACAAAGCCCTACTCCTTCCCAGCCAATAAACATAATGACGTAGTTAGACCCCATCACCAGCAACAGCATGAAAAAGATGAAGAGGTTCAGGAACGACATGAACTTGCCAAATCCCTCATCGTGATTCATGTAGCCGATGCTGTACAGATGAATCAGCGAGCCGACGCCCGTTACCACGAGCAACATCAGCAGGGATAGCTGGTCAATTTGGAATGAAAAGTTAATGTGCAGATCACCGACACTGATCCAGTCGAATAAGGTCGCTACAATGGCGTTATGCTCACCAGACGAAAAACCAAGGAACAGGGAGATTGACATCAGGAACGATGCCAGTACGGCTACAGTCGCGATTCCTCCGGCTAAACCTTTCGGAATCCGGCGAAAGCCGATGCCATTAATCAGGAAGCCAATTAGCGGGAAAAGCGGAATTAAGGCACAGAGTAATTCTATTCTCATAAAAATAGGCGTAAGTTTTTAGTGGTAAGTAAAAACCTGCGTCAGCCATTTATAGCGTACGACTTACGGACTTACAACCAAAGTTTACCATTTCAACTTGTTAAGCAAGCCCACGTCGATTGAGCGGGTATTTCTGTAAATCATGACAATAATAGCCAAACCGACCGATACCTCGGCGGCAGCAACGGCCATAATAAAAAAGACGAATACCTGTCCGGCTGAGTCGGAGCGATATGAAGAAAAGGCGATGAGTAACAGATTGACGGCATTCAGCATCAATTCAATGGACATAAAGATGATGATGGCGTTGCGCCGGGTCAGTACGCCGATAATACCGATAACGAAGAGTGCGGTACTAAGAATCAGATAGTACGTGAGCGGTATCTGCTGAATGACTTCCGGAATGAGGACGTCCTGCGTGGGTTGCATGGGTTGCCGGTTAATACAAAGTTCCGCAAAGGTAAAGATTATTCGGAATTGGCGTAAAGGTGTTTTTCGTACCGGCGCAGTGTGCTGGTTAAATGCCGATTAAATGTCCGTTTCGTTTCCATCTGACGGCGTATAGATACCCTCACAAAAGTATGACCCTGTTGACTTCTTATTCAGGGGATTCTGCGGTTGAGATTCCGTACTTATACGCTAAAAATCCCGCTGCTTTATTTAGACTTTTGAGTGATAATCCTCTGACTATCCATAAATTACTAAACGCTCATCTCAACCATGAAACGCCACGTATTCTTATTGACTCTTCTTCTTGTTGCCGCCTGTAAGAAGGCGGAAGACACACCAGCCGCACCTGAGAAGACAGTGAACGATATTGTGCTGACTGCCAAACAGTTAAGTGTCCCCTTAAGCACATACGATACAGGGCCTTACCCAATTCAGTCGGTGATGGTGGGTAACAGCATTTACTTTGGCAATTACTCAAATACAGCTAAAAATCAGTTTTTCGTACGTTACGACCTGTCGTCTAATGCGTTTTCGTCGGCTTTGGCAAAATCTGCTAATGTGTGCGGATGCGGCTACAGCAGCAAATTAGTTAGTGACGGAACCAATGTTTTTTTTATTGCTAATGATGCCACCAAATACACGGCTTCTGCCAATACCTGGACAAATTTATCGTATCCGGCAACCGCTAAAGACAATGCCGGAGAAGCCGGCGTGACGTATTACAATGGCAATATTTATTTTATTGGCGGACGCACGCCAACTACCCTGTTTAAATACTATAGCATCGGTCAGGATAAGTGGTTTACGGCACCTAACTACCTGTATCCCACTACCAGCAGCGAATTAGCCACCTACAAAGATCGACTGTATGTGCTTGGTGGACAGGGGGCAAAGCAGAAAATGGCGTATTTTTCGACCGGCACAACGACCTGGACGCCGGTAAAAGACACGCCATTTGAGGTCTCCAGTAACTACGGAAACGTGTTCTCGGCGGTATTGGGCGACAACCTGTACCTGCTCCAGAACCAGTCTGTTTACATTTATGACCTCGCCAAAGACGTATGGGCAACGGACCCGATTAAGCTGGAGGGAATACCCAGCTACGCCAATCTGTTCTCGAATGGGCAGAAATTGTATATAGCGGGCAAGAATACGTCGAATATCCCGGTGGTTACCGAATTGACCGTATCAACGAAATAATTATCGTTTGCCGCTGGTAGCCAGTCCGTTGCTGAACATCCGTAGCCGGATTTCAGTTAGCCGACGCTTGGTATCGAGCGGGAACTCGCCTTTCTGCATCCAGTCGTAGAAGGATGGCTCTTTCTTTAGCACGTCCAGTACCGACAAGCCCTTGTGTTTACCAAAATTGAAGACTTCCTCGCCTTTATCATTCAAAATTATACGGCCCGCGAGGTCAACATTTTTGTTTGCCGTCAGATTATGCAGCATATCGACGTCATTCCCGAACACAAGCTCTGCACCGCTATCCGACTTGGCAACCATGCCCATGTACCGCTGCACCTGCGCGTCGAGCACTTCGAGGGTAGCAATGGTATCCGCTTCGGCACCATGAGCACCAATTAAATCTTTGTTGCAGTAAAATTTGTACGCTGCCGACAGGTTGCGCGGCTCCATCAGATGAAAAATGCGCTGGGCATCGACCATCCGACGATTTTTCATATCGAAATCAACATTAGCCCGCAAAAATTCTTCGACTAACAGCGGCACGTCGAACCGGTTGCAGTTGAAACCCGCCAGATCGCACCCATCAATAAACTGAGCCAGTGTGCGGGCAACAGCCTTAAAAGGCGGAGCATCTTGCACATCGTCATCGTAAATACCGTGAATCAGGCTCGACTCCAGCGGAATGGGCATACCCGGATGTACGCGCTGGGTTTTACGAACGACCTCGCCACCGGGCAACGCTTTAATGATGCAAATATCAATAATGCGGTCTTTAGCGATGTTAATACCGGTCGTTTCGAGATCGAAAAACGCAAGCGGCTTTCTGAGTATAAGTTGATGTGTCATGACAAACCGGGGGTTTCGCACGGTCGGGCTACAAAGGTAAACAGGTTTTTGGCATACTGACGCGGTATCGGCTTAACTCGCACCGGTGGCCGGTCATCCTTATTCAGTCGTAAGCATTTGCTTCCGATACGACGTGCCCCAGTCCAGCAATACATCCAGCAGCGGTTGCAGCGACTGACCCAATGGCGTTAGGGCATACTCAACCGTTACGGGCATGGTGTCATGAACGGTGCGGGTAATCAATTTCCCGGCTTCGAGGTCTTTTAGTTCCTGGGCCAGCATCTTGGGGGAAATCGTATCGACATCCCGCTGAATTTCGCCGAACCGTTTTACGCCATACGTCAGTGAGATAATAATCGGCACTTTCCATTTGCCGCTGATGGCATCGAGGGCGTCCCGGCTGGCACGTTGCCGAAGGGGACAGGCTGGAATGGAGCGTTTGTTCATGAGTTTTTTAGACTTCGTTACGTTCTGGTAAGTGGTTACCAAAAGGTAACACCTATCTTTTGGTAAGCAAAGGTAGCTACGTTTGCATTCGATAATCAAACACACAAATGAAAAAGATCATTTTAGCTGCTATAACGGTTGTAGCCGTTGCACTGACCACGAACGCCCAAACGACGAAGATGCCGGAGCGTTTTACGCCCCAAAATAGTGCTATTTTGCTGGTCGATCATCAGCAGATGACAATGGGCTGGATTAAAAGTCTGCCTGCCGAAACGGTAAAACAGAATATTCGGATGCTGGCCCGCTTAGGTGTTGAGGAGAAAATTCCGCTCCTCATCACCACCACGATGGAAGAACAGGTTGGCGCAACCTGGGAGGATATTCAGCATCTGGCACCGACGCAATATGCCGCCCGCGTGAAAAGAGGTGGCACGATCAACTGTTTTCTGGATGCCAACTTCAAAAACGCGGTGAAGGCAACGGGCCGCAAAAACCTCATTATTGCGGGATTAACCACCGACATCTGTCTGATGCACACGGTGCAGGGAGCCGTTCGCGAAGGGTATGCTGTTTGGGTCGTTGCCGATGCATCGGGCAGCATGACGCCCTTAGCCGACGAATTGACCTATGCTTACCTGCGCGGACTGGGCGTTACGGTCACGGGAGGGAACTCGGTATTGTCGGAGTTGTATAACGATTTTGGCACGCCCGACGGTCAGAAAGCGATGCAAATCAATTTAGAAGAAGTTGTCTCGAAAATGGGTAAATAACGATTCAGAAAACAGGCAGCAGAGCACACAATCCTCAACAAATTTATTCTACGTTTGACGGATAGTGTCAAAAACACAGATTATGAACAAAGCAAGATTAGAAGCCTTTAGCGATGGTGTACTGGCCATTATTATCACCATTATGGTGCTGGAAATAAAAGTGCCACACGGCACAGACTGGATAACGCTTAAGCCTTTGTTGCCTGTTTTTTTTAGTTATGTAATCAGCTTTCTCCTCGTAGGCATTTATTGGGGTAACCATCATCATTTGCTTCATACGATTCGGACTGTAAATTCGGGAATTATGCTGGCCAACCTCAATTTGTTATTCTGGCTTTCTCTGTTGCCGGTAGCAACGGGCTGGATGGGCGAGAATCATTTTGCGCCGAATACCATCGTTCTGTATGCCGTGATTACAATCCTGTGCGGCCTTGCGTATGCCATTCTTCAGAACCTAATCCTGAAAAGTACATCGCACGAATCGCCCTTGCAGACGGCCATCCGTAAACAAACCCCTAAAGTTATCGTATCCGTCGTGTCCAGTTTGTTAGCCATTCCGGCAGCGTTTGTGAACCCGCTGATTTCAGGCGTTTTGTTTCTGGTCCAATCGCTTATCTGGCTCATTCCCGATAAGAACGTAGAACAAGCCTTGCGGGACGAACGGTCTGAAAAGGCTTAATAACTCAAGTTTATTTATTGCATTTAGTATCTCGCCTATCAGGGCGGTTGGTTAGTCTATTGCCTAAAATTTCATGAATATGGTTCAACTCATTCGCAAAAAAGAACAGGTAGGAGCTACTATGTTTGGCGGAAACTTCATCACCAATAAACCCGTAGCGCAAGGCCCTAAGGCCGCTTCATTGCCGTATTCAAGCCTGTTTTACTGGAGCCACGCACGAGCAACAGGCCCGGTCGAATTTGGTTTACATCCGCACAAAGGGTTTGAAATCATGTCGTTTGTGTGGGAAGGTGAAAACATCCATTACGACACCAGTTCCCAGAAGTGGACACCCTTGGCAGCGGGTCAGTTTCAGGTTATACAATCGGGTAGCGGGCTGCAACATGCCGAGAAAATCAGTACCGGAACCCGTTCGTTTCAAATCTGGTTCGACCCAAATTTTGCCCATTCGCTGCAGCAAACGCCCTCATACAGCGATTATAACCCAAACAACTGGTCAACAGTGATTGAAGACGGCTTCACGGTTCGCTATTACATTGGTGGTAATAGTCCGGCCAAAGCCGCAACAGAAGGGGTAACGATCAAAACCTATACCACGGCTCAGGATCACACACAGACTATATCGCTGGACGCTGACACGTCGTATCATCTCTACGTCCTGAATGGCAAAGCACAGATTGGGGACGCTTTGGCCGAAACGGATGATAGTATAAAAATAGCCGGACCCTCTAAGGTTACGATCAGTTTGAAAGCGGACACCCTGCTTTTTATCATTCAACTGCCCACGCAACCTTCTTACGAAACAGCTTTTAGCTAATCCATTCTCATGAAAAACATACGTACTATAGGGCGATTTCTTGGCTATTGGCTGGTCGGCCTTGTCCTGACTCCATCAAGTGTTTTTGCACAGGACACGACCGACAAACACGCTGAAATTTCCAGTCCACTGCCCGTAGAGGTCATGTTTGGCAATAACCGTTTTAACCTGCAAACGCTTATCAACAGACGTTTTACGCCCGCCAGCCTGTTTAGTTTTTTATCGGTTACCAGTTTTGCTTCCGCTTACGATAACACGCCGAACAACCGCGATTTCATTACCAACTCGCAGGTGGGTTATGAAGTATATAAAAATTTCGGGTTGGCGGTCGGTATGTCTATGAATGCCAACGCGGGCTTCACACCCGTTGCGGGAATTGAGTATGTGCGGGTGAGGCCGTCACTGCTGCTGGTCTTCACGCCCAACATGCACCTGACACACAACCATAATTTTGAAGGGCTGACGGTGATTGAATATAAGCCCGCGCTGAGTCAGAACTGGCGATTATATAGCCGATTCCAGGCCCTATATAATTACAATGCTCAGGAGAAAGAGCACGAGCGAAGCTATATAAACCTGCGCCTTGGGGGCCAATGGAAACAAACCATACTGGGGCTGGCGGCCAATTTCGACTGGTATGGACCGGCGAAACTTGAGAAAGACAATTACGGCATGTTTATTCGCTACCTGTTTTTCTAACTTCACAATGTATCCGCGCCCTATTTTGAGGTCGCCATCACCATCTTGATATTAAGCTTCGCGCCCGTTTGCAGCACATCGACTAAATCCTGAACGGTCAGCGTTTTGGCGAATCGAACCACAACGGTTGGCTCGGCAATTCCGGCCATGATGGTTTTCAGTTCGGTTTCCAGCGTGGCCGGGTCAACCGGTTTTTTGTCGATAAAGTATTGCTTGTTCTCATCGACCGACAGCGTAACCTGCTTCTTGCTCAACTGCTGCGACGATGCAGCTTTGGGCAACAGCAGTTTAATGACGTTCGGGTTGGCTACGGTCGAGATAATCAGGAAGAACAACAGCAAAAAGAACATGATGTCGTTCAGCGAGGAGGTCGCGACTTCGGCAGCAAACTTTTGTTTTCGACGGAGTTTCATAAACTGTCAAGTTTAGTCAAGGGTAGTCAGGATTGGTCAAGTGTTGCATAATGCCTGACTACGCTTGACCAGGTTTGACAATTTTTGACCCAATTTTACCGCATCCGGGCGGGTTCGGTGGTTGGTTTCTGAAGGACTTCGATAAACTCGAAAGCGTTCATTTCGAGAGCAAGCGTGAACCGCTCAATCATCATGTTCAGCAGGTGATAGCCCGTGTAGGCAATAACACCCACAATCAGACCCGACCCGGACGTAATCATCTTCTCATACAACCCCCCGGCAATAATGCCGACACTAATGTTGTCGGAGAGCGAAATGTCGTAGAAAATACGGATAATCCCGGAGATGGTTCCAATGAATCCAAGCATGGGCGCGATACCGGCAATGATACCCAGATAGCCCATATTCCGCTCTAAACGAGACAGTTCGATCTGTCCAACGGTTTCGACGGTACTTTCAATGTCTTTAATGGGCGACCCAATCCGGCCAATGGCTTTCTCGAATACACGGCCCATAGCGGTACGCTGATTCTTGGCAAATGACTCCGCCGATTTGATGTTTCCCTGTGCCACCATATCCCGAATATTGTCGATGAAATTAGCATCGGCGCGGGTTTGTGAGCGAATGACAAAAAACCGCTCGAAAATCAGGTAGAGCGTAGCAAAGAACAGAAACGCGATGGGAATCATCACCCAACCGCCTTTGGCAATCAAATCGAACAGTTGAAGCGTTTGGGGTTGAGCAGCCGTCGTGGCCGACAGCGATGCGGCCGTAGTGTCGATGGCCGGAACCTGGAGCAAGAGCATACGAACGAGTCGGGTAAGTGGATGAGGGTAAAACCAATAGTCGTTATTGAAACAAACGCGCTGGTTTCACCGGATATTGTTTCAAAGATAACGAAGCCTTCGTTATGGTAGAAGTAAGGCGGGTGGAAACCCGCGATTATTCTATTCTATGATTTTAATTCCAGGACTTTCGCTCGGAGCCGTGCCACGGTTCCTACGCGAGTTAAACGTAACCGTGGCACGGCTCCGAGCGAAAGTCCTGGAATTATAGATTCCTACCGCTTTACAACAAATCCATTGATGTCGGCAACCCGAATGCGGCAAGACTGTCAGGGCTTTACCAGAATCTTACCCCAACGTCCGGGCCGGTCGGCGTGTTCAACGGCTTCAACAATCTGGTCGAGCGGGTACGATGCTTCAACAGGCAGTTGAATTTGGCCCGAAGCCAGCAAACTAATTACATTTTTCGCTACGTCCTGCCGGGTATGGCTATCGACCCGGCGCATCCAGTCCGTCAGCCAGAACCCTTTGACAGTCAACTCCCTAAATATTAAAAGACCTGCGTTGAGGCTTGGGTCCTGCAAACTCATCAGGCCGTAAATAATCATGGTGCCGCCCTTCGCCAGACAGGTCAACGCTTCGGTTGCGGTATGTCCACCCACAGCGTCGAGTACGCAGGCAACGCCTTTTCCGTCCGTAATTTCTTTGACGCGGGCCGCCATATTTTCAGTTTCGGTATTGATAACTTCCGTCAGGCCGAGCGTTTTCAGTTCATCGTTGAGGTCGTTACGCCGAACAGTACCGATGGTTTTAATGCCGCGCATGGCGCATAACTGAATCACCATTTTGCCAAACGCCGACCCGGCGGCTGTCAGCATCAGCCAGCCGCCTTCGGGTACGTTGGCGTCCTGCACCATTGCATAAGCTGTAAACGGATTGACGAATAACTGAGCCGCAATTTCGTCCGACATGGCATCGGGCACCGGAATCAGGCTGCGCTGGTGGGCAATGGCGTATTCTGCCCAGGTGCCGACGCTGGTAAAACTCACGCGCGTACCCGTTTGCATCTGAACACCTTCGCCCAGTGCATCCACAACGCCCATGCCTTCAAAACCCGCGCCCGATGGCAACTGGGGCCGGATGCCGTAGAGATTCTGTACGAACATTATATCCGACGGATTTATGGGCGACGCAATGACCCGGACACGGACTTCATTCGGACCCGGTTCGGGCATGGGTACGTCGGTAGCTTTCAGAATGTCGCCGGGCTTACCGGTCTGTTCAAAGAGAATGCTTTTCATAGGTTACTGAGTGAACGGGTCGCTGACCGTTAGAGACTATTTTTTGTACAATTAGCGAATTTGTGTTTGAGAGAATGCGCGTACGAAGAAGGAGATTTTACGCTTTATTTGGAATAAGGGCAAAAATATGACTTAATTCGCACAAACTATTCCTAAACCTTGAACTTAGTCGTAAGGTCGTAAGCGGTAAGTAACTCGTTGATGAGCACTTATAACTTACGACCTTGTGATTTATACCTGATTCCATGCAAACGTCTCCTTTTCTTGGTGAATTGATTGGCACGATGGTGCTACTGCTGTTGGGTGATGGAGTCGTTGCCAATGTGGTGTTGAAGCAAACCAAAGGCGAAAATTCCGGCTGGATTGTTATTACCGCCGGTTGGGCGTTTGCTGTCACGATGGGCGTTTTCGTTGCGCGGGCGTTTGGCAGTGTCGATGCTCACTTGAATCCGGCGGTAACGGTTGCCTTTGCCGTAGCCACGAATGATTTCAGCCATATTGCCCCGTATATCACCGCACAACTTATCGGGGCTTTTCTGGGTGCCGTATTAGTCTGGCTGCAATACCTCCCCCATTGGGCCGCCACCCCCGACCCTGCCGCCAAATTAGCCTGCTTCGCTACCGGCCCGGCCATCCGAAAAGCAGGCCCAAATTTCCTGAGCGAAATGCTGGCAACGATGGTACTCATTCTTGGTTTAGCCGGTATCTCATCCAAACACTTAGGCGAACTGGCCATTGGTGTGGGGCCGTATCTGGTTGGTATTCTGGTTTGGAGTATCGGTCTTTCGCTCGGTGGCACAACCGGTTACGCCATGAGTCCCGCCCGCGATTTTAGCCCGCGTCTGGCTCACGCGTTGCTGCCCATTCCGGGCAAAGGCTCATCAGACTGGCGTTACGCCTGGATACCCGTTGTCGGGCCGCTGGTCGGGGCCATTATTGGCGGTCTGCTGATTCGGTGGTACGCCCTGTAACCTTTAGATGATGATTCAACATCTCCTTTGCTCGTTGTAATACCGGCTCCATCTCTTTCACTTTCTGTTCTGTTTCAGCGAAGTGTTCATCATGTAATTTATCAGCGACTGCTTTATCTATAGCCGACAATTGAGCATAATATGTTTTGTAATCAGCTACCAGTCGTTGGCGTTCGGCATCGGTATGGGCCTGTTGAAATTGGCAGTGGTATTGTTCTGTTCTATTGGTCACGTTGTGGTTCATAGCCTTTTATTTGTTTAAAAGCTGGTCAATTTTGATAATGCTATTTCGGTATTCTACCGCTTTCTTAATCAGAAAACTATGCTTTTCATCATCATCCCGGACGGAATATCGCAGTATTTCTCTGTCAACTTCAATTAGATATTGCTGTAAAATTGCCTTCATGTTAAGCCAATCCTGCCTTTCTGCTTCAGACATTAACGCTATGGTTTAGGTAATGGGCAATTTACGGGATTCTCTTGTAACTGTATTGACGAATAAAGAATAATTTCTCACACACTACCCTATGCAAAAATACGTAGCCGCCATTGATCAGGGAACCACCAGTACGCGCTGCATCGTGTTCGACCGGCAGGGTCAGATTGTTTCGCTGGCCCAGAAAGAACATAAACAGATTTACCCGCAACCCGGTTGGGTAGAGCACGACCCCGAAGAAATCTGGCGCAATACGCTCGAAGTCATTGCCTTAGCCCGAATAAAAGGAAAACTATCGGTCCAGGATATTGCGGCTGTTGGCATTACCAACCAGCGCGAAACGACCGTTGTCTGGAATCGCCGGACGGGCAAGCCCTACTACAATGCCATCGTTTGGCAGGATATGCGTACCGCCGATCTCGTGATTGAGTTCTCGGCAGATGGGCATGGTCAGGACCGTTTTCGGGGGCAAACCGGGTTGCCGCTGGCAACGTATTTTAGTGGATTGAAACTTAAGTGGCTGTTAGACAACGTGCCGGGCCTGCGCGAGGATGCCGAACGGGGCGACGCGCTCTTCGGCAATATGGATTCGTTTGTGGTCTGGAACCTGACCGGCGGAACAAACGGCGGCCTGCACCTGACCGACGTAACGAACGCCAGCCGGACCCAACTCATGAACCTGCAAACGCTCAGTTGGGACGATTCGCTGCTCCATGATTTCACGGTTCCCCGCGCCATGCTTCCCCAAATCCGGCCCAGCAGTGAAGTGTATGGTACGGTGACTTCGGAAGTTTTGCCGGGTGTGCCCATCGCGGGTATCCTCGGCGATCAGCAGGCCGCTTTGGTTGGGCAAACATGCTACGAACCGGGGCAGGCTAAAAACACCTACGGAACGGGCTGTTTCTTACTGATGAACACCGGCATCGAACTACGGCCGTCAACCTGCGGATTGCTAACGACCGTAGCGTATCAGTTTCAAAATGAGCCGGTTCACTACGCACTCGAAGGCAGTGTCGCCATTGCCGGGGCACTGGTTCAGTGGGTGCGCGATAACCTCGGCATTATCAAGAAAAGCACAGAAATCGAATCACTCGCCCGCTCGGTCGACGACAATGGCGGAGCTTATTTTGTCCCGGCTTTTTCGGGGCTATATGCACCCCACTGGAAAGCCGATGCGCGGGGCGTTATTGCCGGGCTAACGCGCTTCGTTACGAAAGGCCATCTGGCGCGGGCGGTTCTGGAAGCGACTGCCTATCAGACCGTTGACGTTGTTCGGGCGATGGAACAGGACGCGGGCGTATCGCTCAAGTCGTTGCGGGTCGATGGGGGTATGGTCGTTAATTCGTTGCTGATGCAGTTCCAGGCCGACGTATTGAATGGCCCGGTTGTTTGTCCGCGCATGACCGAAACCACCGCCCTCGGTGCGGCTTACGCTGCCGGACTGGCCGTTGGTTACTGGCAGAATTTAGACGATTTACGACAGAATTGGGGCATCGCCAAAACGTATGAATCCGGCATGGACAGCGTTCAGCGAGCAAAATTGATGCGCGGCTGGCAGAAAGCCATCGAGCGTTCCTTTGGCTGGGAGGAGTAAAAAAAGGTGGTGTCAGTTTCTCAAAACTGACACCACCTTTTTTTTACAGCATATCCCCTTCTTTCGGACGTAATTCCTCCGCCAGCATCAGCCTCGTTTGGGGCAGGCTTTGCGGGTATTCATCACGCAGGAAGGCAATAAGTTTTTCGCGGATATGACAGCGTAAATCAAAGGCCGAGGGCGCGTCCTGCGCCGATACCAATACCCGAACAACAATGCAGGTTGGTTGTGTGTCCGTCACTTGAACCACAAATACGTCGCCATTCCAGAGCGGGTCGGCTTCGGCAAATTCCCGACCTTTCTCCCGAATTCTTTCTATCGGCGTGTTGTAGTCAAGATACAAAAGGATAGACCCTGTGATGGAGGCATCGGAGCGGGTCCAGTTCTCGAAGGGTGTCTCGACAAAATACGTGATCGGCAAAATAAGCCGCCGACGGTCCCAAAGCCGTACAATGACGCTTGTCAGGTTGATTTCTTCCACCCGTCCCCATTCTTTTTCAACGACCACGGCATCGTCTAACCGGATTTGCTGATTGAAGGCAATCTGAATACCGGCCATCAGGTTTGCCAGCGTTTTCTGGGCCGCAAAACCAATCAAAACCGATACGACCCCCGCCGATGTCAGTACGCTCAATCCAACTTTTCGGCTTCCCTGAAACGTAATCAGCAGGAGCGACGCGCCAACGATGATGACGCCAATGGACACCATCCGCCGGAAAAACCGAACCTGCGTGACAAATTTCCGCTGCGACAGGTTAACGTCCTTCGTTGTATCGTACTGATGAATCAACCGCAATTCAGCGACTTTCAACAACTGAACAACTAACCAGGTTGTGGCAATAAGAAACAGAATTTCGGCGGTTTTATCGGCTACCGGGTGCCGACGCAGAAACCGCTCGGACTGCACATTCGTTGCCAGCAGGAAAAACAGAGACGGCACGAATACCCAGAACGCCCAGCGTGCATACTTTTTGAGCAGAGCCAGCGTATGAAATGGTCGACGACGCACCACAAACCGAATGATTTGCGTCACGACGAAATCAACCGCTAACCCAATGACTACCGCCATCAGGAGCAATACCCATCCCGACAAATCGCGGTTGGGCACGTAGCCAAACCAGCGGACGGCAGCGCGTATCCAGGTATCGAGTTGTTGTAGCATAGTGCAAAAATAAGGTCTACACGATTTTTACAACCGCGTAGACCTTATTTATAACCTGACATCGCTGCTTTTCTACGCCAGCAACGGCTTCACGACTTTTCCGTGAACATCCGTTAGTCGATACCGCCGACCCTGGCTTTTGAAGGTCAGTTTTTCGTGGTCAATGCCGAGTAAGTGCAGGATAGTTGCCTGAAAATCGTGGACGTGAACGGGTTCTTTAACGATGTTGTAGCCGAAGTCATCCGTTTGCCCATAGACCAGTCCTTTTTTCACACCCGCTCCCGCCATCCAGACCGAAAAGGCACGCGGGTGGTGATCGCGACCGTAGTTATCGCGGGTAAGTTTGCCCTGCGAATACGGTCCCCGTCCGAACTCGCCACCCCAGATCACCAGCGTATCGTCGAGTAAACCACGCTGTTTCAGGTCCATAATCAGTGCGGCAGAGGGCTGGTCAACGCTTTTGGCCTGGGTCTTTATATCATTGGGCAGGTTGCCATGCTGATCCCATCCCTGGTGATACAACTGCACGAATTTAACGTCTTTCTCGACCAATTTTCGGGCCAGTAGACAGTTAGCCGCAAACGTACCGGGCTTGCGGCTGTCCGGGCCGTACATATCGAAAATATAGTCGGGTTCTTTGGAAATATCGAGCGTTTCGGGCACGGATGTCTGCATTCGATAAGCCATTTCGTACTGCGCCATGCGGCTGTTAATTTCCGGGTCCAGCACATGTTTGTTCTGCTCGTCATGCAGTTTGGTCAGGTAATCGAGCATCCGTCGGCGACTGCTTTTGTCGATTCCCGGCGGGTTATTGAGGTAATAAACCGGGTCCGGCCCCGACCGAAATACGACGCCCTGATGCACGGAGGGCAAAAATCCATTGCTCCACAGTTTGGCATACAAGGGCTGGTCGCCATCCCGACCTTTGGACAACAATACAACAAAAGCCGGAAGATTCTGATTATCAGACCCTAACCCGTAACTAATCCACGAGCCGAAACTGGGTCGGCCAGCTTGCTGACTTCCGGTCTGGAAGAACGTAACGGCGGGGTCGTGGTTGATGGCCTCGGTGTGGAGCGAACGAATAAACGTCAGGTCACCGGCCATGCGTGCCGTGTGGGGCAGCAACTCGCTGATGTTCATCTGACCGGGACCGTACTGCGCAAATTTATATTTCGATGCGGCCAGTGGGAACCGGCTTTGCCCGGCAGTCATGCCCGTCAGTCGTTGGCCTTTCCGCACCGATTCGGGCAAGTCCTGTCCCCACATGGCTTCGAGTTTCGGCTTGTAATCGAACAACTCCAACTGCGAAGGTGCGCCACTCTGAAATAGATAAATAACGCGCTTCACTTTCGGCGGAAAGTGGGGTTTGCCAACAGCCGGATTCTCGCCCGGTGACCCGGCGAACAGGCTGGCCGGATTTAGCAGTGACGCAAGCGCAATGGTCCCTAAACCAGCACTTGCTTGTCCCAGAAAATTCCGGCGGCTTAATTGGTCGTGTATTTGGTCCTGAATGTCCATAACTGAATTCGTTTGTCAGAAGGGGTCAAGAGTGGTCAGAGATGGTCAGGTATTGCCAAACCAATCCCGACTATTCTTGACAACATCTGCCTATCGTTTAATGATTGCTTCGTCGAAATTCATAATCGTACTCGTCACCACTGTCCAGGCGGCCAACTCGACGGGGTTGCGTTTTTTATCAACCGGATATTCACCGACGGCCAATAGCTCCGCTGCCCGCTTCGGGTTTTTTCTGAAGTCGGCCAGTTCTTCGGCATACAGTTGTTGCAGTAGTGCCACCTCCTGTGGGCGGGCGGGGCGGCTGACAACGGCCTTGAAGAAGCTGTTTATTAGTTTCCCCTCGTCTTTTTTATCCTTAACTCCTCCCTCTTTTTGCGCCAGTACCCGTGCGGCTTCTACAAACTGCGGGTCATTAAGTGTTACCAACGCCTGCAACGGCGTACTGGTTTTCTGCCGTTTGACCACACAGGTATGTCGTTCGGCGGCATCAAAATTGAGCATCATCGGCGCGGGTGAGGACCGTTTCCAGATCGTGTACATAGATCGTCGGTAGAGGCTATCGCCATGATTCTGAACGTATTTAACCGCATTGCGCGTAGCCAGTGCTTCCCATATACCCGATGGTTGGTAGGGCAGAACACTCGGCCCACCAATACGTTTCGTCAGTAATCCACTGGCCGCCAATGCATTATCGCGCACTTGCTCCGCCGACATCCGGTAACTGGGACCCCGCGTCAGAAATGTATTGTCCGGGTCCGACTCCCGCGCACGCTCCGGCACGCTGGACGACTGCCGGTAGGTGGCCGACATGACAATCAGTTTGTGCATCGCTTTGGCGTTCCAGCCGGTTTCTCTGAATTTTACGGCCAGATAATCCAGCAGTTCAGGGTGGCTCGGCAACGCGCCCTGATTGCCGAAATCGTCGCTGTTTTTTGCTAACCCCTGACCAAAATATTGTTGCCACATGCGGTTCACCATTACCCGGCTAAACAGAGGATTTTCGGGAGCTAATAGCCACTGTGCCAGGCCAAGCCGGTTTTTAGGCATGGATTCGGTCAGCGGGTTCAGGCTGTGCAAAACGGCAGGCATGACAACTTCACCGGGCGCATCGTAGGCACCCCGTTTCAGTAAATGCGTTTCGCGCGGTACTGTCCGTTCCTGCATGATCATCACTTGATCGGAACTGGTGTATAGTTCAATCTGCTCACCGCGCAGTTTCATGGCTTTGGCATACGCTGCGCGATAAACAGGGTCCTGCGTTTTCACGTAGTAGGTGTATAAACCGGCTCGCTGTGCGGGTGTCCGGTTAGCAACAGGTGTTCGTAAGGCCGTTGCCAGCGCGTCGGGTTGCCCGGCGAGTTGAGGCATTTCAAGTGGGGTCAGACAGCGATTATAAATCCGCAGTTCATCGACCGCAAAGTCTTTATAGAAATAGTCGTGCATCCGGCCAACGTAGAACGAATGCTGTGCATGGTGACCACGATCTTTTCCGTAGACCATGCTGTGAATCAAGTGGTTCGTAACAATTTTCATCCGCAAAGGCTGACCATTCAGGTAGAGCGAAATACCCTTTGCCTGCCCCGTTCCATCATATGCAAAGGCAACCTGAAACCACTGATGAACCGGCACTTTATCAACTGATTCGATGTCGATGGCATTAGCAGGCCAGACATGACTAAACGCCAGCTTTAGCCGACCATCGGGCAGTAAATTCAGTTCATAGCCGCGCTGCCCGTCCATTGGTCCGGTCGTTCGGCCCATGAGTGTCATCGTCATACCGGATTTGGCCAGATTGAACCAGCTACTGACCGTAAATGGTTCATTCTGCTCGAATGCCCCAAAATCGCGGGGCAATTCGATATAACTATCACCGGGCAGATAACGGGCTTTCCCGAAACGGCCGGGCACGGCATACGGCACTTTGTCGGGGTCGCCACCCAACCGGGCCGGAAGCGTGTCGTTTACCAAATTGGCAAAAGCGTTGCGCGGGTCTTTCCAGAGTTCTTCCTTCGTTTTTGGCTTTGGAGCCTCCTTCTTTTCGGGCTTCTTAACGGCTACTTTCTTCGTTTCCTCTTCTTTTTTCCGTTTCGCGTCTTCAAGTTTTTTCTTTTCGTTCTGCGCTTTCACATACGCACCAATGTCGGTCCGGTCGGCTTCATCGAACGAATAGTGCGCCAATAAGCCGGAATCGGGCGAGGATACCGAACGCGTCTGCGCCAGCCACTGACCAAATCGTTGCTGGTAATCGGGCCGATTGGGGTTCAGTTGTTGTTCGAGTGGGGTTAAACGCTCGCGAATAAATTTCAGTTTGGCGTCCGTTTCGGGTTTGGTCAGTGTAATGGTGGGGGCGGCTTCGCCATTGTAGGGAATCTGTCCCCGCTCATTATTGCTGTTGAAAAAGGCGAACAGCGAGTAATAATCTTTCTGGCTGATGGGGTCGTACTTGTGGTCGTGACAGCGGGCGCACTCGACCGTCAGGCCCAGCATCGCTTTGCCAAACGTGTTGGTCCGGTCAGCAACGTATTCCGTCCGGTATTCCTCGTCAACGATACCACCTTCCTGACTTTGCTGGTGGTTCCGATTGAAGGCAGTGGCAATGAGTTGGTCCCGATTTGGCTTCGGCAATAAATCACCCGCCAATTGCCAGGTAATGAAGCGGTCAAACGACAAATTGCGGTTATACGCCCGAATCACCCAGTCCCGATACGGCCAGATGGTCCGCAATCCATCATCCTGATAACCGTCTGTGTCGGCATAGCGGGCGACATCGAGCCACTCAATGGCTTGTCGTTCGCCGTAATAGGGACTATTAAGCAGTCGGTTGACCACCTTCTCGTACGCATCAGCCGACTTATCTCCCACAAACGCATCCACCTCGGCCGGACTCGGCGGCAGACCCGTCAGGTCCAGACTCACCCGACGCAGCAACGTCGCCTTGTCGGCCTCCCCCGCATGGACCCGATGAGTGGCCTCCTGCTTAGCCAGCACAAACCGGTCAATCTCATTCCGCACCCACGGCTCTTGCTTGACTTTGGGCAACGCCCCTACCGTGGGCACCAGCAACGACCAGTGCTGTTTGTACTCGCCCCCCTGCTCGACCCATCGCACCAGCATCGCTTTCTCTTCACCCGTCAGGCTCAGGTTCGATTTGGGCGTGGGCATCATCTCCTCCGGGTCGGTGCTCAAAATCCGGTGTACCAACTCACTCTTAGCCAGATTGCCCGGCACGATGGCTGTATGACCGCTTTTAGTCAGGGCTTCATATGCTCCTTCGGGCGTGTCCAAGCGCAAACCCGCCTGTTGCTTGGCCTGGTCGGGGCCGTGGCAGGCGAAGCAACGGTCGGAGAGGATGGGTTTGACGTGCAGGTTGTAGTCGACCGTTTGGGGCAGGCTGGCCTGGGCGGCTACAATATCGGCGGGTTTGTCAATTGAACTGCGGCAGGCTGTCAGCCAAACCGACGCCACAAACAGGCCGGTGGTGGCATAGAGCAGTACAGAACGCAGGTAGACAGCAGACCGGGCAAGCATATATAGGAACAGGTTGAGTATGAACGATTCAGCAAAAATAACAACATAACGGGCAGAAAAATAGTGCTATTATCTCCTGTTATTAAACAATCTTATCGTTTAATTAACGCTTCATCCATATTTAGGATAGTGCTGCCAACAACGGTCAGTGCGGCTAATTCAACCTTGTTGATGGATGGCGTGAGCGGGTATTCGCCTACCGTCAGCAAAGCGGCTGCACGCTTAGGCTGCCCCCTGAATGACGATAGTTCCTCCGCATATAACCTGCTCAACAGCCGAACTTCTTCGGGTCTGGCAGGTCGGCCAAGGGCTTGCTTAACCATTGCCAAAATGGCTATCTCTGGCCGAACAGACAGGTTTTCCACCGGCTTAGGTCGGTTTCCCCAGGTAGGTAAAGTACTTGTTTTTTGTATGACAGTTGTTGCCAGCACCCGCGCGGCTTCCACAAACTGCGGGTCATTGAGCGTTACCAACGCCTGTAACGGCGTACTGGTTTTCTGCCGTTTGACGGTACAGCTATGTCGTTCAGCGGCATCGAAATTGAGCATCATGGGTGGGGGAGCCGTTCGTTTCCAAATGGTGTACAAACTCCGGCGATACAAACTGTCGCCGTGACTCTGACGATACTTTGTATTCTGATTCAAAGTTTCCCAAATGCCACCCGGCTGATACGGATAAACGCTCGGCCCACCTACAAGCCGATTCAGCAAGCCGCTGGCTGCCAGTGCATTATCCCGTATCTGCTCCGCCGATAGCCGATAACTGGGGCCACGCGTCAGAAATGTATTGTCCGGGTCGGCGTCGCGTTGGCAGGTACTCACCGCAGAAGCCTGCCGGTAGGTGTTCGACAACACTATGTCTCGAATCAGTGCTTTTACATTCCACGCCGAACCGGGTTTTCCTGTACCTTCCCGAAAGCGAACCGCCAGATAATCAAGTAGTTCTGGGTAGCTTGGCATTGTTCCCTGATTTCCGAAATCGTCACTGCTTTTCACTAAACCCTGCCCAAACAGTTGTTGCCAGAACCGGTTGATGGCTACCCGCGCAAACAGGGGATTTTCGGGTGCCAAGAGCCATTGCGCTAAACCAAGCCGATTTTTGGGTAGTTCCACTGGCATACTTCCCAATGCATGGAGCACACCGGGAGTCACGAGTTCGCCGGGCGCATCGTAGGCACCCCGTTTTAATAAATGCGTTGGTCGGGCGTAAGGACGTTCGTGCATAATCATCACTTCAGGCTGCGCATCGTAAAGTGCCGTTTCTGTTTTGCGAAGTGCACCAAGTTGCTGCGCCAGAGTCGAGTCGGTAGCGGGCGCGGGCCGGAATGCAGCCGTTGGGAAACCCTGATTCCGAGCCAGAGCCAGCACCTCATCCGGCTCGATAGCCCGGTCGAACAGGTTCAGTTCATCGACCCAGAAATCGGCCATCGAATCACGAAACTTGGCTCCAATCATAAAGTTGAGCATCAGGTTAAACCCGTTTTTGTGACCCGGCCCATATAGCATACTTTTTTTCAGATTATCAGCAAAAACCCGCGTTTGTGCCAGCATACCGTTCAGGTAGAGATGCGTGCCTGATGCCCGACCAGAGCCGTCGTAGGTTACTGCAACGTGCAGCCATTGATTGGCTGGAATGGGTTTAACTGTGTGTAAATCAATGGCATTGTCAGGATACGCATGAGAAAGATTGAAGCTCAATGTACCATCGCTGTTCAGTTTTAATTCGTAACCCCGGTCGCCGTTGTCGAGGCCATTTGAGCGGCTAAAAATTGGTCCGCGTTTGGCCAGAACTCCATTTTTCGCCAACAGCTTTATCCACAGTCCTACCGTAAATGGCTCGTTTCGCTCAAAAAACCCCAATTTCGGACCGAGGTCGATATTGCCTTCGCCGTTCACGAAGCGGGCACGCCCAAACCGGCCCGGCCCCACAATCGGTGGCAGGTCCGTATTACCCGTAATCCGGGCCGGACGTCCATCATCGGCAAGATTCGTCAGGCAGTAACGGGCTGTATCATCGAAGGTATAGCGAGCTATCGGGGCTGTTCTTACTGTCGCTGATTTAAGCGGAGCGGATGATTTTTCGGTAGAAGACAGACGCTTTTCCATCCGGTGAATCTTATGCTGAATATACCGCAACTGTTCCTCCGCTTTTCGGTCAATCAGGATGAGCGTCGGACTGGACTCGCCGTGAAACGGGACCTGTCCGGCTTCATTATTGCTGTTGAAAAAGGCGAACAGCGAGTAATAATCTTTTTGGCTAATGGGGTCGTACTTATGGTCGTGGCAGCGGGCGCACTCGACCGTCAGGCCCAGCATCGCTTTGCCAAACGTGTTGGTTCGGTCAACGGCATACTCGACCAAATATTCCTCTTCAACAATGCCCCCTTCCTGATTTTGCGGATGCATTCGATTGAAGGCGGTGGCAATGAGTTGGTCTTTGTTGGGCGGTGCGCCGTTGGGCTGGGGCAGCAGATCCCCCGCTAACTGCCAGGTAATGAAGCGGTCAAAGGATAAGTTGCGGTTATACGCCCGAATTACCCAGTCCCGATACGGCCAGGCGGTACGCATGACATCCAACTGGTAGCCATGTGTGTCGGCGTAGCGGGCAATATCCAGCCATGCCGTTGCCATTTGCTCCCCATAATGCGGACTATTAAGCAGTCGGTTGACCACCTTCTCGTACGCATTGGCCGACTTATCCGCCACAAAGGCGTCCACCTCGGCCGGACTCGGCGGCAGTCCCGTCAGGTCCAGACTCACCCGACGCAGCAACGTCGCCTTGTCGGCCTCCCCCGCATGGACCCGATGAGTGGCCTCCTGCTTAGCCAGCACAAACCGGTCAATCTCATTCCGCACCCACGGCTCTTGCTTGACTTTGGGCAACGCCCCTACCGTGGGCACCAGCAACGACCAGTGCTGTTTGTACTCGCCCCCCTGCTCGACCCATCGCACCAGCATCGCTTTCTCTTCACCCGTCAGGCTCAGGTTCGATTTGGGCGTGGGCATCATCTCCTCCGGGTCGGTGCTCAAAATCCGGTGTACCAACTCACTCTTAGCCAGATTGCCCGGCACGATGGCTGTATGACCGCTTTTAGTCAGGGCTTCATATGCTCCTTCGGGCGTGTCCAAGCGCAAACCCGCCTGTTGCTTGGCCTGGTCGGGGCCGTGGCAGGCGAAGCAACGGTCGGAGAGGATGGGTTTGACGTGCAGGTTGTAATCAACCGTTTGGGGCAGGCTGGCCTGGGCAGCCATAATGTCGGCGGGTTTGTCGATTGAACTGCGGCAGGCTGTCAGCCAGACCGACGCCACAAACAGACCAGCCATTACGCTGAGCATCAGGTATCGTAAGGAAGCACCAGACCAGATAGGCATATAAACCAACTGATTATGAGACGACTACCCAAACTGAATGGTTGCGTAATTTACGTAGAATTTGCGGGCACTAAAACAACGAATGAGTTGCTTGTTAGTTCTTCTTCGGGTCGTTCGCTTTAGATTCGGCGGGGGCGGCTTTGGCGAATTCGGCCAGGGTCTGCTCACTGATACCGCCGATAATTTCCAGATTGGGCATGGCTTTTTTCAAATTCGCGATGCCCTGCTCCGTCACTTTGGTTTGCCAGAGATAAACGGTTTTCAGACTTTTCAAATCGGTTAATGCCTCTAAACCGGCATCCGTAACGGCCGTACCATACAGATTCAGGTACTCCAGATTGGTTAAGCCTTTCAGGTTTTTCAGGCCAGCATCGGTCACTTTTGTTTCTTCCAGATGCAGTTTTTGCAGGTTTTTGAGTTTAGCCACCTGCGTCAGCGCAGCGTCTGAAATCTGCGTATCGCCTAATTTCAACCACACAATCTGATTGCTCAGTTTGGGCAGAGCAGCCGCCTGCGCATCGGTAAAACTGCGAACGTTTACGGCACTGATTTCTAATTGATTCAACTCTTTTGAGAGCGGCAGAACAAGCAAACCCGTTTTCTTGAGTTCGGCAATAACGGTCGGGTCGGCAAGCGGAACTTTCATAGTAAGCACGGGCGAATCGACACTCGGTTTGGATTGCGTTTGCCCTCCGGCAACACCTGTACCGGATTCTATCGAACCGCCACCGCCGAGGGAAGCTAAAACCGGACGAATCGCATCATTCACCTTCAGTTCGGCCACTTTTTTGTCGAAAGGTGCGCCCTGATCAATCCACCAGGTCAATAAAGCAATTTGACCCTCTTTTAGCTGCGTTTTGCCTTTGGGCGGCATGTGGTGATCGTCGTCTTCATCTAACAGACAAACTTTTGCCAACTCACTCTCCAAGCTTTTTCCGGCTACAAAAACAGGCCCATCTTCCGACCCTTTTTTAATCATGTCGGGTGTATCTAACCGCAAATCGGCCTTCGATTTATTGGCGTTATGGCATTGCACACAGCGGGTTTGCAGAATCGGATTGACAATTTGCTGATAAACCATCGCCTGATCAATATCGGTAATTGGCTCAACCTTGAACTCTTTCTGCTTAGGCGGCACACCGGCCAGCGTCCTGATGGGGTCGGGCATATACTGTGTCAGGTAATCGGAACCGTGCGTCAGGTTGCCGCCATGATGCCCGGCGGCCAGCAGTAACACCAGCGATACGCCCAGCGCGGGCAGATACAGTAGCTGTGCGAAAGGAACAATGCGACCCAGATTTTCGGATTTTACAGCCCAGGCCACCCACGCAAATACAGCGACGCCAATGCCCTGCCACTGGTGTTCTTCGAGCGTATCAGCCTCATAACCACCACCTAACGAGAGCATGTACCCAAATACACAGGCCATTGTCGCGCTCACCGCCGACCAGAACAGAATGAGCGTAATAGTATGCGGGCTGACCGAGTTTCGGCGGGTAATCCGGTCGAGTTCGAGTAGTCCGGCAATGAGCAGGAAACCAATGGGCAAATGAACGATAAGCGGATGGAAATGGCCAAAAAACAACACCCAGTCCGATGGGCCTGCCGAATTCGCTTGCAACAAGATTAAGTTAGTCATAATCAGGCCTTCCAATCAGGCTACGCGCTCCAGTTTGATGGGATATGTTTTTTTAGAGGCCCACTGCGCCACATAAATACTATCATCAGAATCAACGAGTACGTCATGCGGGTGCAGAAAGGGCGAATTGCTCCGGTCCTTGCGCTGCTCGGCAAGTTTGCCATCCTGATAGATGGGTTCACTACCGCCCGGTGTCGAAATTACGCGGTCGTTTTTATCTAAAATCGTGATGTAGCCCGAGTCAGGATACGAATCGGACGTACTGCGAAATATCGCTCCGTAAATATTTTCGCCATGAATGACCGGTCGGCAGATGTATGACCCTGGCAGGGCAATGGTCGACACGTACTTTCCATCGAGCGTAAATCGTTTAAGCGCATTATGCCGCCGGTCGGTAATGAGCAGGGTTGGGTTGGTAGTCGCACGACGGTCCACCACGATGCCATGACAGCAGTCGAATGTGTCGTTGGCATCGCCTTTGCCGCCCCAGTACCGAATCAGTTTACCCGACTTGTCGTACTGCATGACGTGGTTCAGACCGTAGCCATCGACCACATAAATATCACCGTTAGCGGGATTGATGGCTGTTTCGGTTGGTTTATACTGCGCCGGATAGTCATACTTACCAGTTTCTCTGGGGTACTCCAATTTCATCAGCTCACGGCCTTTCAAATCGGTTTTAATGACCTGATGCCGGTCTGTATCGCAGATAAGCAGGTACTGATCGTTGCCTTCTCCGCCAAGCGTCAGGCCATGCCCACCCGGAAAGGTATGCCCCCAGGTTTCGAGCAGTTTACCCGATTTATCGTAGATGAGAATATTATTTTTTGTCTCGTTCGTTAGCAGAATAATCCGTCCCTGCGCATCCTGAACCATCTCATGGCAGTCGTTGACGGGGTTTTTGCCCGCATCTAAAACGCCCCAGCCCGGCACCACCCGATACCGGAAACCATTATGTCCCAGCACGGTTTGTTCGGCGGGATTCCGGTTTGATTTAGCCGTCAGTATCGTTGGGAGCGCAATACCGGCCGCCGTTGCCACGGATGCCTGTTGCATGAATGACCGGCGCGAAAGTGGAGAAGCCATAATGTCGTTATCAGATTTACCAATAAAGCCCTCAATGACACCAATTTACTGCAAATGAAGCAACTATCGCTACAGTCGTTCTTAACAAAACAGACCGGATATTGACTGTCAATTAACAGTCAATATCCGGTCTGTTCTTACGTCGGGACATTATTTTTGCTCTTTATCGTCCTGTCCACCGCCGAAGCCGCCCCGCCCTTTGCGCATACGGCCTTTCATTGATTCCAGTTTAGTAATCTGGTCAGGCGTCAAAATACCCTGCAACGTTGTTTTGAACTCGTCGGCGTTGGCTTTCAGAGCCTGTGCTTTGGCGCGGCCATTATCCGAACTGGCCTGAATTTGATCGACTTTCTGAGTACGGACCAGAGCAGCGGCATAGACCTTCTGCGAGGTAGCCTGATCAAGCCCCAACTGCTTCGTCATATGGTCGGTCATTTTTTGGGCGCGGGTGGTCGGGTCACCCATCGGCTGCTGCTGCATAGACCGGTTTTTACCCATCCGGGTCGTGGCCTGAGCCGGAGCATCGGGCGTGGCGGTTTGCTGCGCCAATAAAGGAAGCGAGAAGATAGAGAGCAGTAAGCCGCTCAGCGCAATTTTCTTAAACATGGTTCGTGTTGGTTATATCCGAACCTAAGACGGTGCATGAGAGCCGATGGTTTAATGCCATCGGGCAATTTAATGAGTCCTTAATCAGGCTCAACGGTTTTAATCAACGCCACAATTTGCTCCAGCCCTACGGCGTCAATCTCGCTGAAATCGTTCAACTGGTCACTGTCTACATCCAGTACCATTATCACGTTTCCGGCCCGGTCAAACACGGGAACAACAATCTCGGATTTTGACGCCGAACTACAGGCAATATGGCCGGGAAACTGCTCGACATCGGGCACAAGAATGGTTTCCCGGCGGGTGTAAGCCGCTCCGCAAACGCCTTTATCGAAGGCAATACGAGTGCAGGCGATTGGCCCTTGAAATGGCCCCAGCACCAATTGGTTAGCCTTTTTGAGATAAAACCCAACCCAGAAAAAACCGAACGCTTCTTTGAGCGCAGCCGCGATATTAGCCAGGTTGGCAATCAAATCCGGTTCGCCCTCAACAAGCGCGGCCACCTGCGGAATCAGGGCATCGTAAATAGCCTGCCGATCACCCGTTTGGGGAAGAATAAGTGTTTCTGCCATGCTTAATTTCGGGTAAAGAACTGAATCAGCACAACGCTAACGGTGGTAAACAACGTGCTGGCACCCACCCGAATCAGCGTTGGAACAAGGAGTGTCAGACTGCTGGCTTCGATGAAAAACAAAGCACTGTGATGAATCAGCGTCAAGATGAGTACGTATCGAAAAAAGGCACCCGCACCCAACTCGCGCAACGAAAATTCGATTCTTGTTTCTAATCCCGGCACGTCAATTTGCGACCGGACAATTAAGGGTCTGCAATAGGCCATCAGCACCGTAGCGGCTGCGTGCATACCGAGCGTATTGTAAAACATATCGACGATAGCACCAGTCGCAAACGCAATGAGCAGCAGCCATGTCAGGCTGATTTCATTCGGCAAAAGCAAGATGCAGGCGATGTAAACGAAGCAGAACGCATAATCGAACAGGACCAGATTCCGTACCAGCAGAATTTGCAGCACTAAGTACAGCAAAAACAGGAAAACCGTGGTCAGAATCTCGCGTAGGGTCATTTTTTAAAGTAGTTCGTGGTTAGTGGTTTCCAGTTGCGAACGCTTGACATAACGACAAACTACTAACCACAAACAACAACTCATTTTTCGTTTTCAATTTGTTTTTCTAACTGCTCCTGTTCGGCTTGCAGGCGGTTTTCAACGACATACACAAAGGATAAGTTGCTGAAATTCGTCGCCAGATTGAGCGTAATATCATGGAACGTCTGATTCGGCTGAATGCCAACTGTACGAACGCGGCCCACCAAAATACCCGGCGGGAAAGTCGAGTTAAATTGTGATGTTACAACCGAATCGCCTTTAGTAACGGGCTTTGTCAGCGAAATATCATTCAGCTTGATTAAGTGTGGGTCAACCCCGTCCCATTTAGCTGTCCCCGTTTCGCCCGCTTTCACTAAAAAAGAGGAAACCAAATATTCGGAATGCAGAATGGACGTAATGACTGAAAAATGCCGGTTGCAGACTTTTACTTTACCGACTACGCCCGTTGGTGAGATAACGCCCATGCCGGGCCGAATACCGTCGTCGGTGCCTTTGTCAATCGTGATGTAGTTATTGGCAAATTGTGTGGTGTTGTCAACCACTTTGGCTACCGAAAATTTAAAGCGGTTGGCAAAGGCCGAATCGGCCTGGTACTCGGCAGGGGCGACCGGTTTGCTTTGGAGTAGCCTTGTCAGTTGCGTATTGAGCCGTTTGTTTTCGAGGGCAAGCTCAGCGTTCACGTTCCGCAGGTTAGCGTATTCGTTGGCCGCATTCGACAACGCCAATACCTGAGCCGCATAGCGGTTTGATGTGTTGAAGTACGTAACACCCCAGTAATTGCTGGTGTTGATGATGAAGTAAAAACAGAGTACTTCGAGCAACACAAACAGTATGAAATGGCGGCTTCGGACGAAAAAGTCAACTAACTCTCCCATGAGAACAAGTAACGCGGGTGGGAACCCGCTGCCGTGAGTACCCTCGTTCTATGAAATAGCTCTGCAAAACTAAGGTACTCACGGCAGCGGGTTCCCACCCGCGTTACTTTAACTAATCAGTACCGACCGGTACATATCCAGATTCTTGATTACCTCGCCTGTACCTTTCACAACGGCCTTGAGCGGATCATCAGCTACGTGAATCGGCAGTTTTGTTTTGGCAGCCAGTCGTTTATCCAGACCGTGCAGCAGCGCACCGCCCCCCGTCAGGTGAATACCGTTCGTATAAATGTCGGCCGACAGTTCCGGTGGCGAAATTTCAAGGGCTTTCATCGTAGCCTCTTCAATTTTAGAGATGGATTTGTCGAGCGCGTAAGCGATTTCACTATACGTAACCTTGATTTCTTTCGGAATACCCGTCATCAAATCGCGGCCCCGGATTTCATAATCATTCGGTGGATTGTCGAGTTCGGGCAGTGCCGAGCCAACTTCCATCTTAATTTGCTCAGCCGAGCGTTCACCAATGAGCAGGTTGTGTTCCCGGCGCATGTAATCCACAATGTCACGCGTAAACACATCCCCGGCAATCCGAATCGACTGTTCGCAAACAATACCAGACAGGGCAATGACCGCAATTTCGGTCGTTCCACCCCCAATGTCGACAATCATGGTGCCGTTAGGCTGTGTGATGTCGATACCAATACCAATAGCGGCTGCAATTGGCTCATGCACCATATACACTTCTTTCGCACCCGCATGTTCGGCGGAGTCCTTAACGGCTCGTTTTTCCACTTCCGTAATGCCCGACGGTATGCAAATGACCATCCGGTGCGATGGCGAAAAGAGTTTGCTACCGGTATCAATCATCTTAATCATACCCCGAATCATCAGCTCGGCGGCTGTAAAATCGGCAATTACACCATCTTTAAGGGGACGGATTGTTTTGATATTTTCGTTGGTCTTTTCGTGCATTTGCATGGCTTTGTGACCAATAGCCAGCACCTTGCCGGTGAGTTTATCCATTGCAATAATCGAAGGCTCATCCACCACAATCCGATCCTTATGAATAATCAAGGTATTCGCCGTGCCTAAATCAATTGCAATGTCGCTTGTTAAAAAATTGAAAAGTCCCATTATAGGTCGGCGAAAAACGCCTTATTACAAGTCTATATTTTTGAAAAGTCTGCAAAAATATAGATTATTTAAGAGAATAAAACGAATTATAAATAATGGAGCGTACGGCCCACCCTCTTCCTGACAGCGAAACACAGCCGGAAACGGCTCACTGCACATTCTTCGGCATACATTCTTTATTAAACATTACTTTTGCATTATTATGGGAATTCGTTCGGTTGTCAGTAAGCCATTGGCTAAGTGGGTCGTGGAGCGTCAGCAAGCCTGGATGTACCAACCCGCCCAGACGCAACAACGCTGGTTTCGGCAATTGGTTGATGGCGGGCAAAACACCGTCTTTGGCCGCGACCACCGCTTTCGGGATGTTCAGACGATTGATGAGTTTCGGCAAGCCGTTCCCGTTCGGGATTACGAAGACCTGAAACCCTACATCGAGCAGATTCTGGCCGGTGGAAGCGACGTTCTCTGGAAAGGAAAACCGCTGTATTTCGCCAAAACATCCGGCACTACGTCGGGCACAAAATACATTCCCATTACGCACGACTCGATTCCAAACCACATCGACTCCGCCCGCGATGCCCTGCTGAATTACATCAACGAAACCGGCAACAGCGCATTTCTGGATAAGAAACTGATCTTTCTATCAGGCAGTCCCGAACTGACTCAAAAAGCAGGTATCAACATCGGGCGGCTATCGGGTATTGCGAATCATCATATTCCGGGGTATCTGCGTACGAACCAACTGCCCAGCTACGAAACGAATACCATTGAGGATTGGGAAACGAAATTAGAGCACATCATCGACGAAACAATTGCCCAGCCGATGTCGCTCATTTCGGGCATTCCGCCCTGGGTGCAGATGTATTTCGACCGGATTCAGGAGCGGACGAGCAAGTTAATAAAAGACGTTTTCCCCGATTTTTCGGTGTTCGTCTATGGCGGGGTCAATTTTGAACCGTACCGCGCCAAACTGTTCGACAGCATCGGCAAACGTATTGATTCGATAGAAACATACCCCGCTTCGGAGGGTTTTATTGCTTTTCAGGATAGCCAGAATGAAGAGGGGTTACTGATGCTGTTAGACAGTGGCATTTTCTTCGAGTTCATTGCCGCCGACGACTATTTCACCGAAAATCCACGCCGACTGACGATTGACGAAGTTGAGTTGGGAAAGAATTACGCGGTCATTATCAACAACAACGCCGGGCTGTGGGGTTACTCCCTCGGCGATACGGTTAAGTTCGTATCGCGGGAGCCGTATCGGCTGCTCGTGACGGGACGTATTAAACACTTTATTTCGGCCTTTGGCGAACACGTTATTGGCGAAGAAGTTGAGCGGGCGTTGAAGGATGCGATGCAAAAGCACCCGGAAACAGAAGTCGTCGAGTTCACCGTTGCCCCGATGGTCAGCCCGAAAGAAGGCTTGCCGTATCACGAATGGTTGGTCGAGTTCGCGACGTCCCCGCACGACCCGGCTGCCTTTGCCCGCGATGTGGATACCCGCCTGACCGAATTGAACGTTTATTACGATGACCTCATTACCGGCTCCATTCTGCAACCGCTCAAACTATCGAGTCTGCCGCGCGGGGCGTTTCAGCGGTACATGAAGTCTCAGGGGAAATTAGGCGGTCAGAACAAAGTACCCCGCCTGGCAAACGACCGCAAAATTGCCGACGGATTATTGGAAATTGGACAAACGGTTTGAGACAATGGAAACTGTAGCCATCAATCAGGAATTTATTCTGGAAACGCTCCGGGCTAACCGCGAGCGGCTGCGTAACGAATTTGGCATCGAACGCATTGGGCTATACGGTAGTTTCGCCCGAAACGAACAGACCGAGAAAAGTGATATTGATCTGGTGTATGAGCTAGAAAAAGGGCGAACATTACCCTGGGCCGAAAAAGAACGTCTCTACCGCATTCTGAGACGTAAACTTCACAGAAAATTGGATTTAGTAGCGTATCAGTACATGAATCCCTTTGTCAAATACTATATGCGTAAAGATGTAATTTATGTTTAATAGTCGTAATCTCACTCACATTTGTACCATACTTGAGTGTATTGAAAAAGTTTCCATGTACAGTAATGGCTTTTCAGATGCCGATGAATTAGCGTGGGCAAATGACCAGTTGAATTTTAACGCTACTTGGGGTTTATTACCCGTTGTGGGCGAAGAATCCAAAAAAATGGAGGATAGACTCAAAAGTCATTATCCTCAAATTCACTGGCAGCAAATGGCTGGTATGCGTAACTATCTTGCCCACGATTATAGAGGTGTCGATAAAGAATTGGTCTACAAGACCAGCCGGGTTAGTATAATCGAATTGAAAGATGTGCTGATTGACATGATCGATAAAGTAGATTATGAAGATGGGGCGCTCATCGAAGCGTTAGATTCCCCTTACTACCGGCACATTCAATACCTCCGCGACAAACTAAATGACTGATTTAAAAAAACGCCATATCGCTATCCTCGGCTCGACCGGCTCCATCGGAACGCAGGCCGTTGCCGTGATAAAGGCGCATCCCGACCGGTTTCAGGTTGAGGTATTGACAACCAATAACAACGCCGAACTGCTTATCCAACAGGCCGTTGAGTTGAAACCGAACGTAGTGGTTATCTGCAATGAGGACCGGTACGATCTGGTTTTTTCGGCACTTGACCCGCTGGGCATTAAGGTTTACGCTGGCTCAAAAGCCCTTTCATCGGTCGTGCAGATGGATACCGTCGATATGGTGCTGACCGCAATGGTTGGCTACGCGGGTTTGCTGCCAACGATCAAAGCCATCGAAGCGGGGAAGTCTATTGCGCTGGCCAACAAAGAAACGCTCGTTGTAGCGGGTGAACTCATTACGCAACTGGCCGCCCAGAAAGGCGTTAATATCTACCCGGTCGATTCGGAACACTCGGCTATTTTTCAGTGTCTGGTGGGCGAATTTCATAACCCGATTGAAAAAATCATTCTGACGGCGTCAGGTGGACCGTTTCGGGGGAAGTCGCGGGAATTTTTGTCGACCGTTACGAAGGCGCAGGCCCTCAAACACCCGAACTGGACAATGGGTGCGAAGATTACCATCGACTCCGCTACGTTGATGAACAAGGGTTTAGAGGTAATCGAAGCTAAATGGCTCTTCGGCCTTCGCCCCGATCAGATCGACGTCGTGGTTCATCCGCAGAGTATCGTTCATTCGCTGGTTCAGTTTGAAGACGGGAGTCTGAAAGCGCAGATGGGCCTACCCGATATGCGTCTGCCGATTCAGTTCGCGCTGGGGTATCCGAACCGGCTGAAATCTGATTTTCCGCGTTTTAACTTCATGGATTATCCATCGCTGACGTTCGAGCAGCCCGACCTCGAAACATTCCGCAATCTGCAACTTGCGTTCGATGCCCTCGACCGGGGTGGAAACGCAGCCTGTATTATCAACGCGGCTAATGAAGTAGCGGTAGAGGCTTTTCTGCATGACCGGATCGGTTTCCTGGAAATCTCAGAGGTTATTGAACTGTGCTTAGCTAAAGCGACTTTCGTGCAAAGTCCAATGTACGACGATTATGTTCGTACAGATAGCGAAACCCGCCGACTGGCTTTGGAGCGAATTAAAAGTCTGGTCTAATTGTTATAATAATGAACGGTAACGTCGACTAAGAGAGTAAACTTCAAATAATTACCGGCCTGGTTTCTGATTTTCGTTGTTATCATATAGATTATTAGATTACTGGACGTTAATTTCCGAAAGCCAAAACAGCACGTTCCCACATATCAGTTTAGTTAATCAGCATTATCGTTTAAATTCTCAATGGAAATTTTAATAATGGCAGGACAACTCATTCTGGGTTTGTCCATTTTAGTCGGTTTACACGAGTTAGGGCACCTGTTGGCGGCTAAAGCATTCGGTATGCGGGTCGAGCAGTATTTTATTGGTTTCCCGCCCAAAGTCTGGAGTATCAAACGCGGGGAGACCGAATATGGTGTTGGCGCCATTCCGCTCGGTGGCTTCGTAAAAATTTCGGGCATGATTGACGAATCGCTTGACACCGCCCACACCAATACCGAACCGCAACCGTATGAATTTCGGGCGAAACCAGCCTGGCAGCGGCTCATCGTTATGCTGGGCGGTATTATCGTCAATGTGCTTGTTGGTATCCTGGTTTTCGTAATTCTGGCCTATAAAAACGGGAATACATACTTAGCAAGTCAAGATATTAAGTACGGCATTGTAGCGAATGAGCTGGGAAAAGAAATCGGCTTCCGGACAGGGGATAAAATCGTAAAAATTAATGGCAAGCCATTCAGCGACTTCGCTGATATATATAGTTCCGATGTATTGCTGGGAAACAATAGCTATTACACGGTAGAACGGGATGGTAAGTCGGAGGATATTTACATTCCGAATAACTTCCTGAATAAGTTATCCGATAGTAAGAAAGGAGACAACCCATTTATTGAGCCAATTCGACCGTTTAAGGTAGCTCAGTTAGCTCCCGACCAACCTGCTATCAAAGCGGGGTTGAAACCGGACGATATTATTACAAGCGTTAACGGAAAGCCAGTTAAGTTCTATCATGAATTTACGGAGATCGTAAAACCACTGATTAATAAGCCAGTTAGTCTTAGTGTTGACCGTGCGGGTCAGTTATTAACGTTGACTATGACTACGACCGCAGAAGGCAAAATCGGGTTCATACCAGAATTTCTGCTGAAACAGACACATATTGATTATACGTTCGGCGAGGCATTATCGGTGGGTACACAGCGTGCTTTTCAGGTTGTTTTTGACAACATTAAAGGATTCGGCAAGATTTTCCGGGGCGAAGTATCAGCATCCAAGGCGTTAAGTGGTCCAATTGGCATTGCGAAAAATCTATATGGCAGCATCTGGGATTGGGAAAACTTTTGGCGAATGACAGGTCTGCTCTCGATGGCACTTGCGTTCATGAACGCCCTGCCCATTCCAGCACTCGATGGTGGACACGTGACTATTTTAGGCTACGAAATCATTTCAGGCCGCAAACCGTCCGACCGCTTCCTGGAAGGCGCACAGCGCGTGGGTATGGTTATGCTGCTTGGTTTGATGGCTTTTGCCATTTTCAACGATGTATTTAAAGCGTTTTTTTGATGACCTGAATGCAGAGAACACATAGATGCCTGATATAAGATTATGGCGTTTTGTGTTCTCTGCGCTTAAACGATGTGTTATTAGTGTTTAGAAAATTAATCCTTGGTGTTTTACTGATTAGCCTGACTTCCAGCCGTCAGGCACACGATTTTCATGCCAGTATAACCCAGATCGTGTATAATCAGAAGGAGAAAACGTTTGAAATCAGTATTCGGATATTCACGGATGATTTTGAAAAAGCACTCTCTGCTGCATCAAACACCAAAATCCAATTAGCTGCGAATGATAAAACCGACGCATTAATCGGAAAATATATTCAATCGCACTTTGGCTACGTAAACCCGCAAAAACAAAGCGTTCCCATTAAGTATATTGGTCATGAGATTGAAGCAGACGCCAACTGGCTTTATCTCGAAATGCCTTATACAGAATCACTTACAGGTGGCACTCTAAAGCAAAACGCCCTGATGGAATTGTTTGATGATCAGGTGAATATGATTAATATACAGTACCAGAGCCAGAAAAAAACATTCGTATTCCGCAAAAACCAATCGAGCCAGACTCTCGTGTTCGATAGATAAATTTATGGGTAACTAAACCGCCCAATTCATTAATTTTGTAGTTGTAACAATTAGCCCGACATTTCGTCATAACATTGCGACTGGCACGGGCCTTGCACCTACTCTGCTCCCCGACCTTTCTAATAGATTTCAGGCACCATATACTCAAAGCTGCCATGCTGGCAGTGTACTTATGCATTCAGACCAAGAATTAGCTACCCGTCTTCTGATGGCCGATTTTGATTCGGACAATTTAGAGATTGTACCGCTCGGGTCGCCGGAGGGGTTAGATGAAGATTACGAATTACCAGCTAACCTGCCTATTCTGCCGGTTCGCAATACGGTTTTGTTTCCGGGTATGGTTATTCCCGTTACGGTTGGTCGGTCTAAATCAATCCGATTGGTTAAGAAAGCCTATAAAGGCAACCGAATTATTGGTGTAGCCGCCCAGTTAAATCAGCAAAAAGACGAACCAACCGCCGACGACCTGTATCGGTTCGGGACGGTAGCCTACATAATAAAAATGATTACCCTGCCTGATGGCAATATTACCATTATCATTCAGGGTAAGAAACGATTTGAAATTCAGCAGATTACGCAGGAAGAGCCCTTCATGACGGCACAGGTTCGCCAAATTGACGACGCCTTTCCGAACGTAAATAAGAAAGAAGGCAAAGCCCTGCTTCAATCGTTGAAAGACGCGGCCTATAAAATGCTGCGGCTCAACCCCGAAATTCCGCAGGAAGCCCGCATTGCGCTCGACAACATCGAAAGCCCAACGTTTTTACTGCACTTTTTGTCGTCAAACGTTAATGCCGATGTGGCTGATAAACAGCGGCTTCTGGAAACGCTCGAAGGCAATCAGCAGGCGAATCTGTTGCTCGAATACATGCTCCGGGAGGTTCAGTTGCTGGAGCTTAAGCGCGAAATTCAGTCCAAAGCCTCATCGGATCTTGACCAGCAGCAGCGCGATTATTATTTGCGTCAGCAGATGAAAGTCCTGCAGGATGAACTGGGTATAGACAATCCTGACCGCGAAATTGACGAGCTGCGCATGAAGGCCGATCGCAAAAAATGGCCGACCGAAGTACGTAGTCATTTCGATAAAGAGCTGACTAAATTACAGCGCATCAACCCCATGGCTCCCGAATATCCGGTCACGATGAACTACGTCGAGCTGATGGTTGACCTGCCCTGGAATGAGTATACGAAAGATAACTTTGACCTCAAACGGGCGCAGAAAATATTAGATACGGACCATTTTGGGCTGGAGAAGGTGAAAGAACGGATTATTGAGTATCTCGCCGTTCTGAAACTAAAAAACGACATGAAAGCCCCGATCCTGTGCCTCTATGGCCCGCCGGGCGTTGGTAAAACATCGCTTGGTAAGTCGGTGGCGAAGGCGTTGGGTCGAAAATACAGCCGGATGGCACTCGGCGGGGTACATGACGAAGCTGAAATTCGTGGTCACCGCAAAACGTACATCGGTGCTATGCCCGGCAAGATTATCCAGAATATCCGCAAGTGCGGTACGGCTAACCCAGTGTTTATTCTAGACGAAATCGACAAAGTAAGCTCTGATTTTCGGGGCGATCCGTCGTCGGCATTGCTCGAAGTACTTGACCCGGAACAGAACTCTACGTTCATGGATAATTACCTCGAAACGGAGTTCGATTTGTCGCGGGTGCTGTTTATTGCAACGGCCAACTCGCTCGATACCATCCACCCCGCCCTGCGCGACCGGATGGAAATTATCGACATAGCCGGTTATACGGTCGAAGAGAAAGTACAGATCGCCAAAAAATACTTAGTGCCGAAACAACGCCGGGATCATGGCCTGAAACCCAAAGACCTGCTGATTGATGACAAAGCCATTCTGCGCATTATTGAAGGCTATACACGCGAGTCGGGCGTTCGGAATCTGGAGCAGAAAATTGGTGCGCTGATTCGGAAAATTGCCAAATCCATTGCGATGGAAGAAGCCTATAACCATACGATTAAGGCCAGCGATATTTCAAAAATGCTTGGTGCCGAAATTTTCGATAAGGAACTCTACGCCGACGACGACATTGCGGGTATTGTAACGGGCTTAGCCTGGACACAGGTTGGGGGCGAAATTCTGCTCATTGAGTCAAGCCTGAGCCGGGGCAAAGGCGTACTGACCCTGTCGGGTCAATTGGGCGACGTAATGAAAGAGTCGGCTGTTACGGCCCTCTCCTACCTCAAAGCACACGCCGATGATTTGGGGATTGACTATCGCATTTTCAGCCATTATGACCTGCACATCCACATTCCGGCTGGGGCGGTCCCGAAAGATGGGCCGTCTGCCGGGATTACGATGCTCACCTCAATGACCTCGATTTATACCCAACGTAAGGTGAAGCCGTATCTGGCTATGACCGGCGAGGTGACGCTTCGGGGTAAGGTGTTGCCGGTGGGGGGAATCAAGGAAAAGATTCTGGCGGCTAACCGGGCGGGCATTAAAGAGCTTATCCTCTGCTCGAAAAACCGCAAAGACATCGACGAAATCAACCAGAGTTATATTAAAGATTTAACGTTCCATTACGCCGATACGGTCGATCAGGTGCTCGACATCGCACTTTTGCCGGGTAAGGTTGGTAAACCGATGAAATTTGTGCTCCCTGAAGATGATCCGGCGTACCGGAAGGAACAGCGCGAAGTAGAACGAATCTATTGATTTTTGTTTGACGAGGTAAGAACGCGGCTTGACTGGTGTGCCGGTCGGGCCGCGTTCTTACCTTTACATCGTGCTTGATTTTCAAAAACTCTCCGCAACGTATCAACAGGCCCTGCTTCGTCAGGTTGCCCCCTTCTGGCTAAAATTTAGCCGGGATGATCCGTATGGAGGATATTTTGATAGTCTGTCCGCTGCGGGTGACGTTATTGACGGTGATAAGTCTGTTGCCCGCCAAGCCGAGCAGGTCTGGGCCTTTTCATGCCTCTATAATACGGTCGATGCCCAGACTTCGTGGCTCGCACATGCCCGGCATGGAGCCACTTTTCTGGGTCAGTTTGCTCATGATGATACAACGGCCTGTTACGCGCAACTCGACCGGCGGGGTCATCCCATTTCACCGGCTTTTGATAGTATACCGGCGTGTTCTATGGTTATGGCCTACGCCCAATTTTACCGCGCTACCGGCGAAGAAGAGTGGGCAATCCGTGCCAAACAAGCATTTTCTACAGTACTCCATCGCCGGGCTGCTATTCGCGATGCGCAGCGATCATCGATTGGCGGCTTCCGTCAGATTCAAAAGCTGAGCGACCCAATAGCCGTCTTGAAAACGGTGCTTGACATGCAGCCTCTGCTGGACGAAGAGACGTGGAAACAAACTACTGAACTGGTTACGCAGGAGTTGGTCCATGAGTTTATGGACCGGCGTACCGATACGCTCCGCGAGTACATTTTACCCGAAGGAGCGTTTCTAAATACGCCCGAAGGCCGACGATTACCCGTTGGCCTAACATTTCAGACAGCGAACTATCTGCTCGATTTCTACGCTGGCAATACGGTTCACAAAACGGGAACGGTCTCAGCGGCAACCACAAATCGAAAGCAGGCCATGCAGGTTGTCACCTGGTGCCTTACACTGTGTGAGCAAGCCTGGGATGAAGTGAATAGCGGTCTAAATCAGTACGTTGACCTGAAGCAGCAGTCAATTATTTTTCCGGACTGGCAACAAAAATGGGCCTGGGTACAGGTCGAGGCCCTTGCCGCGCTGATAAAAGGCTATGTACACACGCGCCACCCCGATTGCCTGAAGTGGTTTAAGCGCATTCACGATTATACGTTCCACCATTTTCCTGACCCAAAGCATCTGGGCTGGCATTTGGTAATTGACCAGTATGCACAACCGTGTACAGGAGCCAAAGCAATTCCGTCGGTGGGTTGCTTCTCGCTTATTCGCTGTTTGACCGAAATCGCGCAAACACTGGCCAAATGTGAGCCGATTCAACCAGTGGAGCGAACAGGCCGGGCAGGTGTTCCTTTTACGCCAAAATGATTTATTTCGTCTGAGCATACCCGTCGATTGCCCCGCGAACATTGCCAAATTGCTTTAGTAATGCTTCGGCCTCGGCTCGGTCAACGCCAATTTCGCCCATGACCATTTTAGCCGCCCGATCCTGTAACTTAATGTTAGACAGTTGCATATCGACCATTTTGTTGCCCTTTACCCGCCCCAACTGAATCATTACCGATGTCGAGATCATGTTCAGTACTAATTTCTGGGCGGTGCCGGCTTTCATGCGCGTGCTGCCTGTAACGAACTCTGGCCCCGTAATTACTTCGACCGGATATTCAGCCGCCTGTGCCACCCCCGAATCGGCATTACAGACAATGCAGCCAGTCAAAAGTCCGGCCTTTTGCGCCTGTTGCAAGCCACCAATCACGTAAGGTGTCCGGCCCGAAGCGGCAATGCCAATGACCGTATCGCGTTCGTCGGGCTGATACGGTGCAATATCTTTCCAGGCTTGTTCGGCATCATCTTCCGCAAATTCAACCGCTTTTCGAATCGCTCCGTCGCCACCGGCCATCAGGCCTATCACCAAATCGGGCGGAACGCCGTATGTAGGCGGGCACTCCGATGCATCGACCACCCCCAGCCGACCACTTGTACCCGCGCCGATATAAATCAACCGACCGCCTTCTTTCATGCGCTTGACAATTTCCGTAGCCAACGCTTCTATTTGCGGAATAGCCCGTTCAACGGCAAGCGGTACGGTCTTGTCTTCCGCATTGATATGAATCAGCAAGTCGTGAACCGACATTTGCTCCAGATGGTCGTAGTGGGACGTGGTTTCTGTTGTCATGGCCCAAAAGTAATACGTACTGATTTTAACAGACAAATAATCTACATTTTCTTGCCTTTTCAAGAAACATGACCTTTATTTACAGCGTTATTACACCATCAGCGAAATTTCGCTAAATGTTAATTATGATTGCCGAAGAGACTACCCCTACGTTAAACCGTTTCAGCCGCACCTTAACCCAGGATATCAGTAACCCGGCTGCTCAAGCCATGCTCTATGGCGTAGGGCTGACAGAAGCCGATATGCAAAAACCGCAGATCGGCATTGCCAGCACGGGTTATGAGGGGAACACCTGCAATATGCACCTGAATGGCCTTTCGGTTTATGTGAAGCAGGGTATTCAGGCGAGCGGTTTAGTCGGTTTGATTTTTAATACAATCGGCGTCTCAGACGGCATGACGAACGGCAACGACGGAATGCGCTACTCGCTTCCCAGCCGTGACCTCATTGCCGATTCAATCGAATCGGTTGTGGCGGCTCAGTGGTATGATGGCGTGGTAACGGTGGTTGGCTGCGATAAAAATATGCCCGGTGCCGTGATGGCAATGGCCCGTTTAGACCGTCCGGGAATTATGGTTTATGGCGGCACCATTCGCTCAGGCCATTATAAAGGACAAAAATTAGACATCGTATCGGCATTTGAAGCCCTCGGTAAAAAATACGCCGGAAACATTTCAGACGAAGATTTTAAGGGCGTTATCCAAAACTCGATTCCGGGTGCGGGTGCCTGTGGTGGTATGTACACGGCCAACACAATGGCGAGCAGCATTGAAGCCATGGGACTTAGTCTGCCCTTCAGCAGCAGCTACCCGGCCACGCATGAAGGGAAACAGGAAGAATGCAAAAAAATTGGTGCGGCTATGCGTATTCTGCTCGAACGCAACATAACCCCCGCCGACATTATCACGCGCAAATCCCTCGAAAACGCGCTGACGGTTGTGATGGCACTGGGTGGTTCGACCAACGCCGTCCTGCACTTTTTAGCGATTTCACGGGCGGCTGGCATTACGCTGACACTCGATGAAATTCAGGCGATCAGCGACAAAGTGCCGTTCCTGGCCGATTTGAAGCCAAGCGGCAAATATTACATGGAGGATATGCTCGAAATTGGGGGCGTACCCGCCGTGATGAAATACCTGTACCAGAATGGGCTTCTACATGGCGACTGCCTGACCGTAACGGGCAAAACCGTTGCCGAAAACTTAGCCGATGCCCCTGATTTAGATTTCGAGACCCAGCATATTGTTCGTCCGTTGAGCAACCCGATCAAGAAAACGGGCCACATCCAGATTCTGCGCGGCAACCTCGCCCCAACGGGTTCGGTCGCCAAAATTACGGGCAAGGAAGGACTACAGTTCGACGGCATTGCCAAAGTGTGCGAACACGAAAGCGAAGTAATCGCGGCCCTTCAAAAAGGCGAAATTCTGCCCGGTCAAGTGATCGTTATCCGCAACGCCGGTCCGAAAGGTGGTCCGGGTATGAGCGAGATGCTGAAACCAACCTCGGCCATTATGGGCGCGGGTCTGGGCGATAAAGTAGCTCTGATTACGGATGGCCGATTTTCGGGTGGTACGCACGGCTTTGTGGTCGGTCACGTAACGCCCGAAGCCTTCGACGGTGGCCCAATCGCCCTCGTCCACAACGGCGACCGCATCACCATCGACGCCGAAACGCGCCAGTTAACACTTCACATTTCGGATGAGGAGTTGGCGTATCGCAAGAGTGAATGGAAACAACCCGCACCACCCTTTACAAAAGGCGTTCTTGGAAAATACATTCGGAGTGTAAAATCGGCAAGTGAGGGATGCGTAACAGATGAGGGGTAAGTTATTAAATCTAATGAATCCGATAATCGTAAACTCCATTCCAACCTGTGTTCCTATAATAGAGTTTTTAACATTAGTAGTGAGTCGCGGATTCATTCTATCAAGTCAAGAAGTAAGGGACCCTCACTTTAATGAGTTAAGCTTTAAAGTGAAGTCTAATATAGCGGATGAATTAGGAGAAGTTACCGTTGAAAATATTACTCAATGTTCTTCAAGCATGTTCATTTGTGAGTGCCATTGGAGTACAGTAGAAATCATTAGCCAATTATGACAACGCCAACCCAAAACCAGCAAATCCTGAATTACCTAAAGTCCTACCAGCTTGAGTGGGTCGGAATTTTCGGGTCGTGGGCAAGGGGCGAGAATAGGCCGGAAAGTGATTTGGATATTTTGATCAAGTTTATCAAACCGGTTTCGCTGTTAACATTCGTTCGGATGGAACGCGAACTCTCGGAGATGCTTGATCTGAAGGTCGATTTAGTTTCGGAAGGGGGGCTTAAAAATGAGCGTATGCGGAAGCGCGTTTTAAGCGACCTCAAACTAATTTCATCATGAAGGACGACCTGACTTATTTAGATCACATTGCTAACAGTTTCAGAAAACTACTGAAATATGCTGAAGAGATGACATTGGCAGAATTTCTAAATGATTCCAAGACGCAGGATGCTTGTGTCAGGCAGTTAGAAATTGCTGGTGAAGCTACCAAACGGTTATCAATGGTAGTACGTGAACGCTTTACCGACATACCCTGGAAGGATATTGCCGGAATGCGGGATCGACTTATTCACCAATATGTTGATGTCGATTTGATGATTGTCTGGCTTGTTATTACCGAAAATGCAACGCCACTTTTGATTTCCATTGAAACAATTCTTGAAACTCTTGAAAAAGAACAAGACCAGTAATACAACAAACTGAAACGATCTTAAAACCGACCACACGTCATGGAAGTACTGACCAGCGTCATACCGGAGGAAATACCCACAACGCCTGCTTACATAAACGGGTCTCACGCCCTCATGAAAGGCCTCATTGCCGAGGGTGTAGATACCATTTTTGGTTATCCGGGTGGCGCCATTATGCCCGTTTATGATGCGCTATACGACTATCAGGACCAACTAAACCACATTCTGGTACGTCATGAGCAGGGTGCCGCTCATGCTGCCGAAGGATACGCCCGCGTTACGGGTCGGGCGGGCGTGTGTCTCGTTACGTCCGGGCCGGGTGCGACGAATCTGGTAACGGGCATTGCCGATGCGCTTATCGACTCGACGCCGATGGTTTGTATTGTAGGTCAGGTTGCTAAAAAACTGCTGGGTACGGATGCATTTCAGGAGGCTGATGTGATGGGTGTTACCATGCCGATTACCAAGTGGAATTACCAGATTACGGACGCCAACGAAGTGCCCGAAATATTGGCAAAAGCCTTCTACATCGCGCAGTCGGGCCGACCGGGTCCGGTATTGCTTGACATTACCAAAAGTGCGCAGTTAGAGTTAATGACTAAGCCGTACGTGTACGAACGCTGCCAGAGTCTGGTCAGTTATCGGCCACGGCGGGTACCCAAGCAGGAACAGGTCGAAGCCGCTGCGAAATTGATTAATTCGGCCAAACGACCGTATATTCTGGTTGGACATGGCGTTCAGATTGCTAAAGCCGAAGACGAACTCAGAATATTTGCCGAAAAAACCGGTATTCCCGTCGCCACGACCCTTTTAGGCCAGTCCACCATCCCAACCAATCACCCGCTGTATGTGGGTTGGTTAGGTATGCATGGCAACTACGGTCCGAACGTCATGACCGACCATGCCGATGTTATTATTGCTATTGGGATGCGTTTCGATGACCGCGTAACGGGCGACGCCAGCAAATACATCAAACAGGCGAAAGTTGTTCATATCGAAATCGACCCGTCGGAAATTGACAAGATTATCCGGGCCGATGCACCCGTTGTGGGCGACGCAAAAGAGGCTCTGAAAGCATTGATCCCGCTTGTCAAGCCAAACGATCATACGGTTTGGCGGAATGAGTTTCGGAAATACGACGCGATTGAAAATGAGACCATTACGATCCCTGAATTGACCAGCCCCGAGGGTAAAATCAGAATGGCCGAGGTAATTGACATGCTTTCGACAAAGACAAAAGGCGAAGCCATTTTAGTGACCGACGTGGGCCAGCACCAGATGATGGCGTCGCGCTATTACCAGTTCCGCCGACCCAACAGCCTCGTTACGTCGGGCGGCATGGGCACGATGGGGTTTGCGCTACCAGCCGCTTTTGGTGCACAGGTCGGCGCACCCGACCGCCAGGTGGTGGCAATTATTGGTGATGGTTGTTTCCAGATGACGTTGCAGGAACTCGGCACGATTGTTCAGAATAAGCAACCCGTTAAGGCGATTATCCTGAATAATAACTTCTTAGGCATGGTACGCCAGTGGCAGCAGTTGTTTCATCAACGTCGTTACTCGTTTGTGGAACTGCAAAACCCCAACTTTATCACGATTGCTCGCGGTTTCGGTATGGACGGACAAACCTGCGATCAGCGGGATAACCTCTCAGACGCGCTCGACACGATGCTGGCACACGACGGGCCATTTCTGCTCGAAGTAATCGTTGAAAAAGAAGAAAATGTGTTCCCGATGGTGCCAGCCGGTGCCAGCGTAGCGCAGATAAGATTGAAATAGTTTGTGGTGTGTGGTTCGTAGTTTACAGTGAGAGAACTACGAACCACACACACTACGAACAACAAACCACAAACTGTGCATGACAACCTACACCATTTGCATATTCACTGAAAATTCCATCGGGCTGCTCAATCGCATCACGATTATTTTCACGCGCCGACGGGTCAACATCGAGAGCCTGACCGTATCGGAAACCGAGCGAAAAGGCGTATCACGATTTACCATTGTTATTAAACATGACTCACGTGAAGAAGTCGAAAAACTTGTCCGACAGATTCGCAAGATCGTGGAGGTAATGGCCGTATTCGGCTACCTCAACGACGAGATTGTGTATAACGAAATCGCGCTTTTCAAAATTTCCACACCACTGGGCAGCAAGTCGCTGGACGTAGAAACGATTAATAAAGAATACAAAGCCTGGGTCGTTTACTGGGGCTTGGATTACGTCGTGATCGAAAAAACCGGCAACGACACCGAGATTTTTGCGTTTTTCTCCTACATTAAACAATACGAAATTCTGGAATTTGTCCGCTCAGGTCGCGTGGCCGTTGGCAAGACCGAAAAAGGCTTAGTCGAGTACCTGCCTGAGTCAGAATGGGCGTATTATTTATAACCAATCAGTAACCCCTAATACGAGTACAAAACCAATTAAACATGGCAACGATTAATTTCGGAGGAGTTGAAGAACAAGTTGTAACACGGGAAGAATTTCCGTTGGAAAAAGCCCGCGACGTGCTGGCCAATGAGGTCATCGCCGTTATCGGCTACGGTGTGCAAGGCCCCGGCCAGTCGCTCAACATGCGCGATAATGGGTTTAACGTCATTGTTGGGCAACGTAAAGGCAAAACGTTCGATAAGGCAATTGCCGATGGCTGGGTTCCGGGCGAAACATTGTTCGAGATTGAGGAAGCCCTCGAAAAAGGCACGATCATTTGTTTCCTGCTTTCCGATGCCGCTCAAATTGAACTGTGGCCGACCGTGAAAGCCGCCCTCAAACCCGGAAAGTCGCTGTACTTCTCGCACGGCTTTGGCGTAACGTATAAAGAGAAAACAGGTATCGTACCGCCTGCCGATGTCGACGTATTCCTCGTTGCTCCCAAAGGTTCCGGTACGTCGCTGCGCCGGTTGTTCGTTGAAGGTAAAGGGCTGAATTCCAGCTTTGCTATCTATCAGGATGCGTCGGGCAATGCCCGCACAAAAGCCATCGCGATGGGCATTGGCGTAGGCTCAGGCTATTTGTTCGAGACGGATTTTTATAAAGAGGTAACGTCTGATTTAACCGGCGAACGTGGTACGCTGATGGGTGCTATTCAGGGAATTTTCGCGGCTCAGTATGAAGTGTTACGGGCCAACGGACACAGCCCATCCGAAGCGTTCAACGAAACGGTTGAAGAACTAACCCAATCGCTGATGCCGCTCGTGGCCGAAAATGGGATGGACTGGATGTATGCCAACTGCTCGACAACCGCCCAGCGTGGTGCGCTCGATTGGTGGAAACCCTTCCACGACGCAACCAAGCCCGTTTTTGAGCAACTGTATAACTCGGTAAAATCGCAGGAACAGGCCGAAATCAGCATCACCCGCAACTCGCAGCCCGACTACCGCGAAAAACTCGAAGTCGAACTGGCCGAATTACGTGATTCGGAAATGTGGCAGGCGGGTAAGGCCGTCCGGTCGCTACGTCCGGAGCGGGCTTAGTTTCAGAAATTGTTTGACCGGGTCGCCGGTGCGATTAGCTTTTTTGATAGGGTTCGGTGAAGTTTTTAACTTCTTCGATGTGTTGTCCGCCGGGCTGACGCTTCGGTCTCCAACCGGCAGTCTGGCGTCATTTTACGCCGGTCGGAGACCGGATAACACCCGAGCGTAGTCTGAGACTACGCTCAACAAATGAAAACGCGGCTGAACGGGCACACCAAATCCTGATGTGCCCGTTCAGCCGCGTTTTCATTCGTTAGTTTGCGTAACTTTACGGTATGAGCACGGTAGTTGAAGACCATAAGAAGATCATATTTCCTGACCTCGATAATATTTACTTAGCCGCCGAACGGCTCCGAGGAGTGGCTACGCATACGCCATTGCAGGAAAACATCAATCTGTCGGACCGTTACGGAGCCAACATTTTCCTGAAACGAGAGGATTTGCAGGTTGTGCGGTCGTATAAAATTCGGGGGGCCTATAACAAAATGGCCAGTCTCCCACCCGAGTCTCTGGCAAAAGGGGTTGTTTGTGCCAGTGCCGGTAACCACGCGCAGGGACTGGCGTATGCCTGCCGGAAAATGGCCGTGCATGGCAAGATCTTCATGCCTACGACCACGCCCAACCAAAAGGTGAAGCAGGTAAAGTTGTTTGGCAAGGAGTTCGTAGAAGTCGTGCTTATTGGCGACACGTACGACGATGCGTATCATGCAGCAATGGAATTTGTCGAGACGCACGAGAGCGTATTTGTTCACCCGTTCGATGATGTGCAGGTCATGGAAGGGCAGGGAACCGTTGGGCTGGAGATTTTCAAAGACTCGAATTTCAGAATTGATTATCTACTCATGGCCATTGGCGGGGGCGGACTGGCATCGGGCGTGTCAACGGTTTTCAAACAACTCAGCCCAAAAACCAAACTTATTGGTGTAGAGCCGCTTGGCTCACCGTCCATGAAAGTTGCCATCGACGAAGGCCACGTAGTAACGCTCGATGAGATCGACAAATTCGTAGACGGAGCCGCCGTGAAACGCGTTGGCGATACGACATTTGAAATATGCCGAAAATACTTAAATCGGGTTATACTGGTGCCGGAGGGAAAGGTTTGTACGACCATTCTGCAACTGTATAACGAAGAAGCCATCGTGGCCGAACCTGCCGGAGCCTTGACCATTGCCGCGCTTGATTTCCTGAAAGACGAAATTCGGGGCAAGAACGTAGTTTGTCTGGTGGGTGGCGGCAACAATGACATTACCCGCACGGAAGAGATTAAGGAACGGTCGCTGCTATACGAGGGCCTGAAGCATTATTTCATTATCCGGTTTCCGCAGCGGTCCGGTGCTTTCCGCGACTTTCTGAACGTGCTTGGCCCCACCGATGACATAAGCCGCTTTGAGTACGCCAAGAAAACCAATCGGGAAACCGGCCCGGCCGTGGTGGGTATTGAACTGAAACATCGCGAGGATTTTGAGCCGCTCATTCAGCGTATGCAGGAGCAAAATATCGTGTTCGAGTACCTCAATAATCAACCTGATTTGTTTCAGTTTTTGGTGTAGATAAATGTAAGAGATGCCAGAGATTAGCCGTTTTTATGGAATCATTATACGCCTGTTTTATAACGACCATAGTCCTCCACATTTCCACGCGATTTATGGCAACGATGAAGCATTGATTAATATTCAAACGTTAGATTATGTGGAGGGCAAGCTTCCCAAACGTGCGCGAACATTAGTAACCGAATGGACAATCGAACACCGGGATGAATTGTTAGCTAATTGGGAGAAAGCGCGTCAACCAGAAACTTTGTTACCAATTGAACCACTAAACTGATTTGTGAATATGGCACAAATTGAAAATCTGTACGTTTTAGAAAACTATCGTATTCATTTCCGTTTTACTGATGGGTTGGAAAAAATAGTTGATTTTAAACCGTACATAAAGGACAACTCACTTACCAAGCCTTTAGCCGATTATAGTTATTTCCAGCAAGTGCGTTTATACGAGCAAGGGCGAGGTATTTACTGGCCTAATGGATATGATTTTGACCCAACTTATTTGAGAGATTATATCGAGGGCGAAGTTTTGGCCAAGGTATAATTCCCCAATAATAAATCTTCATGCTCCGCGTTCCCTCCTCCATCCAGCCCGACCAGTTTCAATCGCTGAGTATTAAGCGTGCTACTGCGGTTGAGTCCGACGCGTCGGAGATGACATTTGTGGCGTACCGCAGCGACGTATATCCAGAACGGAACGAAGTATTTTTCGAGGAACACGCCGTTATTGTGGTGCTGGAAGGCGAAAAAAAGTTCAGTTCGCCGACGCAGGAGCTACACGTACGGAAGGGACAGATTCTATTTTTTCAGCGGGGCTGTTACTCCATGAACGAATCCATCGACTCCAGTTACCGAAGTCTGGTTTTCTTTGTGAATGAAAAGTTGTTGAAGGAGTTTGTGGGCCAAAATCTGGCGTTGTTTCAGACTGTGTCGACTTCCTTACCGGCCGATCTTATTCTAAGCTTCTCGTCGTCGTCCACATTCACAACGTTTATCGACTCGCTATTACCCTACTTTGGTGCTAAAACGCCTTTTCTGAACGAGTTGCTTCGGCTTAAATTCCAGGAGTTATTGTTACATCTGCTCGAACTCGATACGTCGGGACAGTTACGGGCCATGTTGCTGTACATTTATCAGGGACAAAAAACCGATCTCAGCTACCTGATGAGTACTTACCTGCTTAAACCTCTGTCAATGAACGAATTGGCGAGATTATCAGGCCGGAGCTTATCAGCGTTTAAGCGCGATTTTGAAGAACATTTTCACACATCGCCCGGCCAGTGGATCCGCGAAAGACGGATTGAGCACGCGCATTTTCTCCTTCGTAATACCAACAAAAACGTATCGGAAGTGAGCATGGAAATCGGCTACGAAAGCGTATCCCATTTTATTAAAGCTTATAAACAACAATACGGTTTTACACCCAAGCGGAATATTTAAGAAAATCAGGACTCAACCATTCAGAGCACTGGTTTCCAGGCACAACAGTATGAAAACTTTGCTCAGCGATATATACCGTTCTCAAACTCACTTTTTAATTAGAATGGAGCATCTTGTAACCCTGGATAAATGAAAAATCTACTTATATTAGTTTGCTCAGTAGCAATAAATCTACCTTTTTATTCATGCTTAAAAGCCCAACAACTCTCAAATCAAAAAGCAGGGCTAACCACTAATCTGGGCGTTTTTACAAAAAACCAGGTTGAGTTGGGGGCAGTTCTGTTTTCAACGCATTGTGCTGCCTGTCACGGTCGGGATTTACGGGGAACCGAAGGTGGGAATGCCTTAGTTGGTGAGCGATTTGTCGGCAAATGGAAAGATAAATCGGTAGGGCAATTGTTCGACCTAACCAAATCGACCATGCCCAAAACCAATCCACATTCGCTGGATGATCGCTCGTATTCGTCGCTCATAGCGTTTATCCTGAATGCCAACGGGTTTCCAGAAGGTGACGTTTCTTTGCCTTCAACTACAGCGCAGTTAAAGGCAATTCCGATAGGTATTCCGCCCGTATCATCGAGGGTAAGTATGCAGTTTAAACCCGTTGAATACACCACCAAACCAACCACCATTGAAGGCGATTGGCGACAGCATCGGGGCGATTACGCAAGTTCAAATTACTCTTCTCTGGGACAAATTAATAAAGACAATGCAAGAAATCTGAAAATTGCCTGGCGATGGAAAACAGATAATTTCGGAGCAAGCACAGAGTTTTATTTTAAATCTACGCCCTTAATGGTGAATGGCGTCCTGTTTACTACGGCAGGCTTGAGTAGAACTGTAGCCGCCATAAATGCAGAGAATGGGGAAACATTATGGACGTTTCGATTCGACGAAAAAGATCGAAAAACGTATGTCCCTCGCCAGAACTCCGGCAGAGGAGTCGCCTATTGGACCTCGCCCGAAAAAGGGAAAGATCGGGTAATTTATATAACACCCAGTTTTCAGCTAATTGCTTTAAACGCTCAAACAGGGCATTTACTCCCCGATTTCGGAGATAATGGGATTGTGGATCTAAAAAAAGGCCTAGGCCCGCATGTTGACCCAATTACATCCACTATTGGCTCCACGTCTCCGCCCATCATTGTTAACGATGTGATTATCATGGGAGCAAGTTTCCCCGTTGGTCTGGCCCCCGCTTCTAAAAAACAAATCCGGGGCGACATCATGGGCTATGATGTGAAAACAGGGAAGCAGTTATGGATTTTCCGCACCATACCACAGCAGGGAGAAGCCGGAAATGAAACCTGGGAAAAGGACAGTTGGCAGTACACTGGAAATGCCGGAGCCTGGGCACCGCTGACGGCAGACCCTGAGTTAGGCTATGTTTATTTGCCGCTGGAGGCAGCAACGGGTGATTTCTACGGTGGTCATAGACCCGGCAATAATCTATTTTCTCAGAGCCTGGTTTGTTTAGATGTTAAAACGGGTAAAAAAGTCTGGCATTACCAGTTAGTTCACCACGATATCTGGGATTATGATTTACCCGCTCCCCCTATTCTGGCAAACATTACTGTAGATGGAAAGGCCATCAAAGCGGTTGTTCAGGTTACCAAACAGGCGTTTGCCTTCGTATTTGACCGAGTTACCGGAAAACCCGTTTGGCCTATTGACGAACGGCCTGTGCCCCGGAGTGATGTTAAAGGTGAGTGGACCTCGCCTACACAACCGTTTCCTACCAGGCCAGCCGCCTTCGACCGACAAGGGTATTCTGATGATATTCTTGTGGACTTTACGCCTGAAATTAAAAAAGCAGCTTTGAATATTGTCAGTCGTTATAAAAAAGGGCCGCTTTACACGCCCGTTAGTACCTACAATCCACCCCACAATTTAGGCACTTTAATGCTCCCCGATGCCGTGGGTGGTGCTAATTGGCAAGGCGGTGTTCTGGACCCGGAAACCGGAATTCTTTATGTTTCGTCAAGTACGGTTATCCGGCCAATGAGTTTAGAGTCAGCTCCCAATCTGTCGGATATGGATTACATAGCTTACATGGGAAACGCGCGCATTGGCCCGTATGGGTTACCCCTTGTCAAACCGCCTTACGGACGAATCACAGCCATAGATCTGAATACCGGCGATCACAAATGGATGGTGCCGAATGCCGACACGCCGAGTTGGGTAAAGAATATTCCAGCGTTGAAAGGCATCAAGATTCCCAGAACCGGTTTACCAGATCGGGTTGGTATGCTGGTTACGAAAACTCTATTATTTGCCGGAGAAGGAGCAGGTCTGTATGGTTCGGATGGCGGTGGTGGAAACAAGTTTAGATCATACGACAAACAAACTGGTCAAATCATTTCGGAGATCGAATTACCAGCCAATCAATCCGGTATACCCATGACGTATTCTATCAATGATAAACAATACATTGTTGTGGCCATTGGGGCTATCGGTCATCCCGGCGAACTGGTTGCTTTGTCGCTTTGATAGAACGGACACCCTTATTTTCTGTTTATCTACTAATACGGTTTTACAACCAAAAGAACATTATGAACTAAAATCGCTATTTACTGGACGAATGACGGGATACGTGAGTCAATAATAGTAAGCAATTTTGCAGTCGTATTTCTCTACTGACTAAAGCGTAGAGAAACCTAATAAAAATACACCAATTTGTTATCCTCGTCAGCTATGAGTGCTCCAACAACCCTGTTCGATAAAGTCTGGGATTCGCATGTCATCCGGCACGTTACAGACGGACCCGATGTGCTGTTTATCGACCGGCATTTTATCCATGAAGTAACCAGTCCGGTAGCCTTTTTGGGTCTCGAAGGACGTAACGCACCCGTTTTGTTTTCCGGGCGCACTTTCGCTACCGCCGACCACAACACCCCGACACTAAACCAGCACCTGCCGGTAGCGGACCCCATGTCGGCTAATCAGTTAGCGGCACTGGAGCGCAATGCGGCCAAATACAGCATTTCTCACTGGGGCTTGGGCCACATCAAAAACGGTATTGTTCACGTAGTAGGCCCCGAAAATGGCATTACGTTACCGGGTATGACCATTGTTTGTGGCGATTCGCACACCTCAACGCACGGCGCGTTTGGGGCTATTGCGTTCGGTATTGGTACGTCGGAAGTGGAGATGGTACTGGCAACCCAGTGCATCATGCAGCCAAAGCCGAAGAAAATGCGGATTACCGTTAATGGTGTGACGGGCAAAGGCGTTTTACCGAAAGACGTAATTCTGTATATCATTTCGCAGACGTCGGCCAGCGGAGCCACAGGTTATTTTGTAGAATATGCGGGTGAGGTATTTGCCAATATGAGCATGGAAGGCCGGATGACGGTTTGCAACATGACCATCGAGATGGGTGCGCGGGGTGGTATGATTGCTCCCGACCAAACTACGCTTGATTACCTGAAAGGCCGTGAACTGTCTCCCAAAGGCGAACAGTGGGATAAACTCGTTCCTTACTGGCAGACACTCAAGACAGACGAAGGTGCTACGTTCGACCTTGATCTGACGTTCGACGCAGCCGATATTGAACCGCAGATTACCTATGGCACAAACCCCGGTTTGGGAACGGGCGTAACGCACCAAATCCCGATGGCCGAAACGGTGAAAGACGGTTCAGCGAGTTATAAAAAATCCTTGCAGTACATGGGTTTCGCCGAAAACGAATCCATGATAGGTAAACCTGTCGATTTTGTGTTTTTGGGCAGTTGCACAAATGGACGTATTGAGGATTTTCGGGCATTTGCATCGATTGTGAAAGGTCGTCAAAAAGCCGACAATATAACGGCTTGGCTGGTGCCGGGTTCGCACATTGTTGAGAAACAGATCAAAGACGAAGGCATTTTGGATATTCTGACTCAGGCCGGTTTTGAATTGCGTCAACCCGGTTGTTCGGCTTGTCTGGCCATGAATGAAGACAAGATTCCAGCGGGTAAGTACGCCGTTTCGACCTCAAACCGCAACTTCGAGGGCCGTCAGGGGCCAGGCGCACGTACACTGCTTGCCAGTCCGCTGGTAGCAGCCGCAGCCGCGGTGACTGGTGTAGTAACAGATCCAAGACAGTTCATCTAAACAGTTTGTAGTTTGTTGTTCGTGGTTGCTGGCGCAGATTAGTTGATGCGTTAATAATCACGAACAACAAACTACGAACGACAAACTTATTATGGCTTACGACAAATTTACCATACTCCGCAGCACTGCCGTTCCCATGCCGAATGAAAACGTGGATACGGATCAAATTATCCCGGCCCGCTTCCTGAAAGCGACCGAGCGTAAAGGTTTTGGCGACAATCTTTTCCGCGACTGGCGTTACAATGGAGACAACACACCCAAATCCGATTTCATCCTGAACAACCCAACCTACTCTGGCAAAATCCTGGTTGGTGGCAAAAATTTCGGCAGCGGGTCGAGCCGCGAACATGCCGCATGGGCCATTTACGATTATGGCTTCCGGTGTGTAGTATCGAGTTTCTTTGCGGATATTTTTCAGAACAACTCCATTAACGTTGGCATTTTGCCCGTGCGGGTAAGCCCCGAATTTCTGGAGAAAATCTTCGCAGCTATTGACGCTGACCCCAAAACTGAATTAGAAATAAATCTGCCTGCGCAAACCATTACGCTCCTGGCTACGGGTGACAGCGAAAGTTTTGCTATTAACGAGTATAAGAAGGACAACCTCATCAACGGCTATGATGATATCGACTATCTATTGTCGATGAAAAAAGAAATTGCAGCTTTTGCCGAAACGAGACCCTTTTAGTTTTGAATGGTTGAGTGATTGAATGATTGAATAACAAAATGCACGTCAGCTTACTCAATCACTCAATCACTCAATCATTCAATCATTCAAAAATGAAACGTCGCTATATTGAAACGATGGATACGACCCTCCGCGATGGTGAGCAAACCAGTGGCGTGTCGTTTTCTGCATCTGAAAAACTGGCTCTGGCGCAGTTACTGCTTACCGAAGTTAAAGTGGATCGGGTTGAGGTAGCATCAGCGCGGGTATCAGCCGGTGAGTTGGAGGCCGTTCAGCAAATTACCCGATGGGCTGCCGGAGTCGGCCTACTCGAAAAAGTGGAGGTGCTAACCTTCGTCGATGGCGACGCGTCGCTCGACTGGATGCGGGCATCGGGGGCAAAAGTGATGAATCTACTCACCAAAGGGTCAATGAATCACCTGACGCACCAGCTCAAGAAAACCCCCGATGAACATTTCGACGACATCCGGCAGGTTATCGGCAAAGCGCAGCAACAGGGCTTTCAGGTCAATGTTTATCTGGAAGACTGGAGCAACGGTATGAGAAACTCGCCTGAGTATGTGCTTCTGTTTCTGGATTTCCTTCAAACGCAACCCATCCGCCGGGTGCTTCTTCCCGATACGTTAGGGATACTAACTCCGGGCGAAAGCTATACGTTTGTCAGCCAGTTGGTAAGCCGCTACCCCACGCTGCACTTCGACTTCCATGCGCACAACGACTATGACCTAAGCATTGCTAACGTGATGGAGGCCATCCGGGCAGGGGCGCATGGTATACACATGACCGTTAATGGGCTGGGTGAGCGGGCGGGCAACGCACCAATGGCCAGCGCGATTGCGGTACTGCGCGATTTTATGCCGGATGTGCGAACGGGCGTAGTCGAGAAATCACTGTATCAGGTCAGCAAGATTGTCGAGACCTTTTCCGGGCTTCGGATTCCCGACAATAAGCCTGTCGTTGGCGATAATGTATTTACCCAAACAGCGGGTATTCATGCCGATGGCGACAAAAAGAATAATCTGTATTTCAATGCCTTATTGCCCGAACGCTTTGGCCGGAGACGAAGTTACGCACTCGGAAAAATGTCGGGTAAAGCCAATATCGAGAATAACCTGCGTGAGTTAGGTATTCAGTTATCGGAGGATGATCTCAAAAAAGTAACGCAGCGCGTGATTGAGTTAGGCGATCAGAAAGAGGTCGTTACGCGCGAGGATTTGCCCTATGTGATTGCTGACGTGCTCAATACCAATTCGGTAATCTCGCGGGTGGAAATTCTTAACTATGTATTAACGCACTCAAAAGACCTCAAGCCTTCGGCCACGTTGCGTGTTCGTGTTGATTCAGAACTGTTTGAAGAGAACGCCCAGGGCGATGGGCAATACGACGCCTTTATGAACGCGTTGAAGAAAATTTACGGTCGAAAAAAGTTAGTGCTACCTCTGTTAACCGACTATGCTGTGCGGATTCCTACGGGCGGCAGAACCGATGCCCTCTGCGAAACTATTATCACCTGGAAATACAATAACCGTGAGTTTAAAACCCGTGGCCTTGATTCGGACCAAACCGTATCGGCCATCAAGGCAACTCAGAAAATGTTAAATGCGCTGGATTAATCGTCATTAGAGGGTTTATGATGATACATACAGCGTATTTTAGCCGTATGAAAGGATTCGTTTAATACCTTCGTGTTTTTGTTTCACAGCCCTTAAAACGACATCACGTTTAATTCGTCTTTTATGAGTCAAGCAAAACAGACGACGGAAAAAGTAGAGTATAATGGGTCAGACAATCTGGCCATAATGAGCCACGCTGTTAATTATAACAATGGCCTTTATACATGGGTAGCTCGCGACATTCGCCCCGGCGAAACCATATTGGATTTTGGTGCTGGAAATGGCGAATACGCAAATCGTTTTCCATTGGGCCGTGTTGATGCCGCCGAAATTGACCCAGATCTATTGCCCCTGATTAAACAGCCCGTCTACACAGACATTGGTCAACTTACAAAAACGTACGATCTGGTTTACACAATCAACGTTCTGGAGCATATTGAACACCACGGCGAAATTGTTAAAGAGTTAGTAAAAAAACTTAAGCCCGGTGGTCGTATCAAAGTCTTCGTGCCCGCTCGACAGGAGATTTTTAGTAAAATGGATGAGCATGTCGGGCACTACCGGCGCTATGATAAAAAACTGGTTCGCCAGATTTTGGAAGATGCCGGATTACAGGTTACAGACTGCCGGTACTATGATTTCGCCGGTTACTTCATTTCACTGCTTTATAAGTGGCTTGGCAAAGACGGACGCATCACAAAAGAATCCGTTGTCTTTTATGACCGGATAATTTTTCCTATAAGTCGTGTGTTCGACATACTAACGGTTGGGCAGGTTATTGGCAAGAATGTCATTGCTGAAGCAACCCGGCCGAAATAAGTTTATCAATTAATTTAACTCCAGCCTCCGAAAGCGTAACTACGAACAACCAAGGGTGCAAGTCACCTTTTTGCCTGTTCGTATGTGCGCTCATTTTAAAATGAAAAAACACATTGTAGTTATTGCCGGCGACGGCATCGGTCAGGAAGTAACAGCCGTTGGCAAGCAGGTTCTGGAAGCCATCGCCACGAAATACAACCACGAGTTCACCTTCGATACGGCTCTCATTGGCCATGCGGCCATTGAAGCCACCGGCAACCCGGTTCCCGACGAGACCATTGCCAAATCGAAAGCATCGGACGCCATTCTGTTTGGTGCCGTTGGGCATCCCAAATACGACAATGATCCATCGGCTAAGGTCCGGCCTGAACAGGGGTTATTGGGCATCCGAAAAGCACTGGGCTTATATGCCAATCTGCGTCCCATTAAGTTATTCGATGAGTTGCTAAGCGCATCAAGCATTAAGCCTGAAATTCTGAAAGGCGCGGATATTCTGTTCTTCCGCGAGCTTACGGGCGATGTTTATTTTGGTGAGAGAGGGCGTTCAGAAGACCGCGATACGGCTTATGACACAATGATTTACAGCCGTTATGAAATTGAGCGCATTGCCATTAAAGCGTTTGACGCTGCCATGACAAGGAGCAAAAGGTTGTGCTCGGTCGATAAAGCCAATGTTCTTGAGTCATCGCGCCTTTGGCGGGAAGTCGTACAGGAAATTGCCCTGCGCTATCCCGAAGTCACTGTTGAGCATCAATTTGTGGATGCGGCTGCGATGTTACTAATCAAAGATCCAAAACGCTTCGATGTTGTCGTAACAGGTAATCTCTTTGGTGATATTTTAACCGACGAAGCCAGCCAGATTGCCGGATCAATGGGCATGTTAGCTTCCGCTTCAATTGGCGATACAACGGGTTTGTATGAGCCTATCCATGGCTCTGCCCATGATATTACGGGTATGGGCGTGGCGAATCCGTTAGCCTCAATTCTATCGGTAGCACTTATGCTTGAGATCTCATTTGGTATGAAAGATGAATCCAATGCCGTTGTTAATGCTGTAGATTCTGTTCTCAAGGCAGGTTACCGCACCCGCGATATTGCTGATAGCACTACGTCAGGTGACAAAATTTTAGGTACTGAAGCAATGGGGGCACATGTACTGAAGCAATTAATTTCCTGATTATGTGATTAAAGCTACGCGCTAAAAATATTGCTTTATTACTTGTAGCCTTAGTAAAAACAATTATTTTTGTAGCGTATTTACGCAGACAGCGAAATTTCGCAATCTACAATGGCTTCTATTTTCCCAATTTACCGACTGCAATTGCTAAGCGTTTTTTAGACGGTAGAAAGGCCATACTCAGTACAGGAAGCCCTTTCTCCAGTAGAAGGGGCTTTTTGCGTAATAATAAACAAGAGTTGTTTCAATCAATATTCCATTATGAGCCAACGAGTCTATATTTTTGATACCACCTTACGTGACGGCGAGCAAGTGCCTGGTTGTCAGTTGACTACAGAGGAAAAAATTGTAGTCGCCAAGGAGTTGGAACGAATGGGCGTTGATATCATTGAAGCTGGCTTTCCGGTTTCAAGTCCCGGCGATTTTCGTTCGGTAGTCGAAATTTCAAAAGCAATAACAGAACCGACAGTATGCGCCCTTAGCCGGGCTGTAATTGGCGACATCGACGCAGCAGGCGAAGCACTTAAATGGGCAAAGCGCGGTCGTATTCATACGGGTATTGGCTCATCGGATATTCATATTCAGAATAAATTTGGCAGCACACGGGAGAAAATTCTTGAGCAGGCTGTAGCGGCTGTGAAACACGCAAAGACCTACGTAGAAGACGTTGAATTTTATGCCGAAGACGCTGGACGGGCTAATTTAGAATTTCTGGCAAGATTAACCGAAGCAGTTATCAACGCTGGTGCTACAGTGGTCAACATTCCCGATACAACAGGCTATTGTTTGCCTGATGAATACGGAAAAAAAATTGCCTACATCTACGAACACGTCTCCAATGTTCATAAAGCCACAATTTCTATTCATTGTCATAACGACTTAGGTTTAGCAACAGCTAATACATTAGCTGGCGTTATGAACGGTGCGAGGCAGGTAGAGGTAACGATGAACGGTATCGGTGAGCGAGCAGGCAATACATCGCTTGAGGAAATAGTAATGGCAATAAAAGTAAAAAAGGAATTAGGTTTCCATACGAATATCGATTCAACAAGATTATTTCCGGTTAGCAACTTAGTATCTCAACTGATGCGAATGCCAGTGCAAGCCAATAAAGCAATTGTTGGTCGCAATGCATTTGCTCATTCATCGGGCATTCATCAGGATGGTTTTTTGAAGCATTCGGAAAATTATGAGATTATGAATCCTCATGATGTGGGTGTGCCAAAATCTTCTATTGTATTAACAGCCCGAAGTGGACGTCATGCTTTAAAGCACCGGCTTGAACTGTTGGGATTCCGGTACGACAAGCCTACACTCGATGGCATATATAATCGCTTTCTGGATATGGCCGATATTCGCAAAGAAGTTAATGATAAAGATTTAATGGAATTAATACGTTGATAGGAGGCCCGTTACACAACGGGCCTTTATATTGTAATTGAAACAAAACGACTAAACCTGCTGTTTCGCGGGAAGTAAACATGGATTATAAACTAACGATACCAAAGCCATGGCTCGTCCAACGCCTGAATTAATTTACGCTCTCCGCCAGACGGCACGCAACCTAAAAAATGGGGCACCTTACCAATGGGGACATATGGGAGGATGCAATTGTGGAAATCTGGCCCAACAATTGACGAAATTAAACAAGAGCCAAATCCATCAGTACGCCATGCAACGCTACGGGGATTGGAATGAGCAAGTCGAGGATTACTGTCCAACCAGTCAAATGCCTATAGATTTGCTGATTAGTGAAATGGTTAATGCTGGATTACAATTAGAGGACTTAAAGCATCTTGAAAGACTTGATGACCGGCGTGTACTGCTTCGCTTTCCTATTGAGAATAGGTTTTTGAAATACAATATACGTACGGATGTTATTGCCTATATGGAAGCTTGGGCAGACTTACTGGAGGAAGAATTGTTGTCAAAAATAATCTTGCCTGCTCTAAGCGAGTTTGATTTTGCATAGACTGCTGCTACTGAAAAACGTCAACCATCCTGGTTAAATAAGATCAGGGAATTACTATACGGTTCTATTAAATAATCTGCTGTTAACGTCAAAATCTGTTAACGCAAAAAAGCCGTTGTCCCATGGGAGAACGGCTTTTTCAATTTCAGTCAGGT